>CALNZX010000008.1:0-370135 GCA_942491105.1 uncultured Alphaproteobacteria bacterium
AAAAGGGTCGACCATCATCGCGAGGCTTTGCATGCTCGAACCGGTGGCCGGGTCGAGCCGTGTGGAAGGCGGCCTCGATGAGCAGAAGGAACCGCCCCACCTTCCTTTGCGTCGCATCTCGACGATGAATGAAGCCCCTTGGCCCCCGCGCGATTTTTTTCAGTTCCCACGCCATGACCGACGACTGTTCTTCATCGAAGAGACCGGGATCGAAGATCGATCCTCCCACCATACCGCTCGGCCTGATGCCCCAGAAAGGGCCAGCGCTTTGCTGTTGACCTGGCGGGTTATCGCTTTGAACCCGAGTTGTCGATGGCGACAGGGAGACCTGATCCTCCCCGGTATCCTTTTTGTCGAGCGGCTCATAATCGATGATCCACGCGCCAACAGGAGCCAATGTTCCAGACCAGACGACGGGAGTATGTTCGCCGGCTCGCTTATCCTGGCGAATTCGACCTCGTCGCTGGCGTCTCCCTTTCGGGAAGGGCCCGATCTTCGACGAAGCCGCCCAATAAAATATCCTGCCTCACCTTCTTGTCGCGATCCGCCCGGTCGGAATAATTTTAAGCCATCCGGCGATAGCGCCCTTCGGGATGTTTCAGCGAAGTAGAAAAAGAGCCTCCCACGTACCGAAGATGCTTTTCGAGTTCACGCGCCGTCGGGGGGAATCGAGAAGATCGGATAGAGACCGCCCAGAATGTCGTCCCGTTCGATACCGGTGAGGGCGGTGAAGGCTTCGTTGGCCGAGAGGAGCCCCTGATCACTGTCGAAGATAATAAGGGGGATCGGAGCCGCTTCGAAGAGGGCCGAGACAAGACTGCCGCTCTGGAAACCGGACAACGGGCCGAGCGCCGAGAGCGTCACTCTCCATCGGAGCGGATCCGGTTCCGTTTTGCGGTTTCGCCGGTATTCATGCTGCTCTCTAAATACGCAGTGTGACCTATAATTTACACAGGCTAAGATCGGCGTCATACCCCTCAGCGGACGCCAGGCCTTTGATTCATACTAACTTTTAAAGAGAGCTCTGACAACCGGCGAGAGGATACATCAGCTTAGGGAAAAACGGCTTACCGCCGATTTCACTGACTCGATGTCGATTCGAGTCATGCAATGATCCCCGGTCAGGTCGCACCCTTTCTGGTCGCACGGCATGCAATCCATCGGCGCCGGGGTGAGAATGGCGTGATGATGCCCCACCGGAGACCACAAAGTTGGGTCGGAAGGGCCGAAGAGGGCCACCGTGGGGGTGTCGAAAACTCCCGCGATATGCATCGGGCCAGAGTCGTTGCAGATGATAAGGTCTACTCCGCCGATGAGGGCCATCAGCTCGGCCACGGTAAGGTCGGTCATGGCCGGGAGGGCGTAGCCGGAGGTCCTGCGAATCAGATCGATTTCCGTTTTATCGGCTGGGCCACCGGCCAGAATCACCGCCCATCCTTTTTCATCGACCAGCCAGCTGGCCAACCGGCCCATATTGGCCGCCGGCCATCGTTTTTCGTCGATCCGGGCGCCGGGATGAAGCAGAACGATCGGGCGGTCGAAGAGGAGCCCTTTTTTCTCCAGTTTTTCGCGCAACGAAGCTTTCACGACCGGTTCGACATCGACGAAATAGTCGGGATGTTCGGGTGGCGCGAATCCGAGTTTGACGATGGTCTTGAACTGGACCAGCCATGAGTGGTCGTCGCTGCGGGGATGTTCGCCATAGACGTTATAGGCGATTCGATTGCGGAAACGAAAAGGGTGCCCCACTTTATAGCGGGCGCCGGAGAAAAGGGTCAGCGACGCGCCGCGCGGCCCCCCTTGGAGATCGACCACCATGTCGTATTTCTCTCGCCGGATCGTTCTGGCGAAAGCGAGATCGCTTTTCCATTTCGGCCCTTCGACCTGTCGCGTATGGGGAATCACCCGGTCGATGTTCGGATTGCCGTAAAGGACATCCACGAAAATATCGTCGACCAGCATGTCGATGGAGGCGTTGGGATAGCCTTCGCGCAGGGCGTGCAAGGTCGGGTTGGTCAGGAGTATGTCGCCGATGGAGCGAAGCCGTATGACCAGAATTTTCCTGACCGATGTATGATCGATCCGCATGGAGGTCAGGCCCCCTCCCCAGCGACGAGACGACGTTCGGTTTCGGCGACGATTTCTTCGATGATCTGTTCGACGCCGATCCGGATATCCCATTCGGGATAGTGGCTTTTAAACCGTCCGAGGTCGGATATGTACCAGATATGGTCGCCGATACGGTTCTCGTCCGCGAGGGTGAAGTTCGCTTTTTTGCCGGTCACTTTTTCGGCGATAGCGAAGGCCTCCAACACCGAGCAGTTGGAGGCGACGCCCCCCCCCATATTGTAGACTTCGCCGGGGCGGGGTGTTTCATAGAAGGAGTGGAACGCCTTGGCCAGATCGTCGCTATGAATATTGTCCCGCACCTGTTTCCCCTTGTAGCCGAAGATCGTGTACGGCTTCCCGGTCATGACGCATTTGGTCAGGTACGAGAGAAACCCGTGCAACTCGGCGCCGGAGTGGGAGGGGCCGGTAAGACACCCTCCCCGGAAGACACCGGTTTTCATACCGAAGTAGCGACCATACTCTTGCGTCATGATATCGGCCGCCACTTTCGACGCGCCAAAGAGAGAATGTTTCGACCGGTCGATGCTCATCTCTTCGTCGATCCCGCGCGCCGCATACGGGTGGCTCGGATCGACGCTCCATCGGGTCTCGGTTTCGATCAGTGGCAGGAAGTTGGGGGTGTCGCCATAGACCTTGTTGGTGGAGGTGAAGATAAAGACCGCCTCCGGCGCCCGTTTCCGGGTCGCTTCAAGCATGTTCAACGTGCCGTTGGCGTTCACGGTAAAGTCGGTCATCACCTCGCGGGCGGCCCAATCGTGGGAGGGTTGGGCGGCGGTATGGATGACCAGCCCGATCTCCCCTTCGTATTGGGCGAAAAGTTTGTCGATGGCGTCAGCGTCTCTGATGTCGCAGGCGTGATGGCGGTAGGCGTCGCCTAGCTCCGTTTCGAGCCGCTCTTTCATCCAGCCGGTGGAGGCTTCGTCGCCGAAAAAATAACGACGCATGTCGTTGTCGATACCGACGACGGTAAAGCCGAGTCGCGCAAAGTAGCGGACCGACTCGGAACCAACTAACCCACACGAGCCGGTGATGATAGCGATGGTCATGGACGGATACTCCTCTCGGTCAGACCGGCGCCGAGCCGAAAGACCAGATCGTTTTCTCTATTTTTTCCTTGATGCGCCACCAGCCGAAACGGATAGAGACCATCACCGCACCGCCGAACGAGCGGCGGAAACCGGTTTTCATGGAAACCTGCACCCGATCATACCAGCCGAAGTCCCGATGTGAACAGGTCAACGCTTCGGCCACCGGCACGACGAACGACCGATTCCGGGCGAGCCGTTCATCGGTCACCCCGACGGCCATGATCTCGAGAATCCGTTCCGCCCGATGACGATAGGTGTGCGCCTCCATGACAATCCGTTCGCCGTTGGCGCCGATCCGATCCCGTTCGGCGTCGTCGGCCAAGATGGCCCGGATGACATCGGGTGCGTCCCTAAAAGAGTGAAAGAGCATGCTCTCCCCCTCTTTGAAAATATCGTGAACCCCTTCGTCGATCCATCGTTGGTTCACCACCACCGCGCCTGCCGCCGGGGCCTCAAAGGTACGAACGTTCATATCGCGTCGAGCTAAGATGTTGTAGACCACCTTGCAGCGACTATAAAACTCTCCGATCTCGCCGTACGACAGATACCGGTCATTGGTGGTGACAGCCAGCCCCCCTTTTTCGAGATCGGCGAAGTAGCGCTTCTTCTGGCCGGTGATCGAACCGACGTAGCCGATGTCGATGTCTCTTTCGACATGGGCGTTCCGATGGAACTCTTCGTCGGCGGCGAAAGGGAGCCAATGGACGTTGGTTCTGCCATAGGCGTGGGCTTGGCGCATCCGATAGGTCTGCGCGAAGAAGACCTGATCGAACAGCGCCGCGACCTCTTTATTCCAGCGAAAGTTAAGATAATTATCGTAGAGCCAGTAGGCGGTCGGTATGGGCAGGTCGGGGATGTTTTTCGGCAAGTACGGCTGCCCTGTGGACGATTCGACCATCAGGAACAGGTCCGCGTCTTTGGCCTCCGCCTGCATGAGCTCGATGGCGTCGACTTGTGGGTCGACCGAAAGCCAACCCGCCGGAGCGTCGTCGCTGGGACTGAAGGGGACCAGATCGACCCCCATTCGTTTCATGGCCAGCGCAAGGAACTCCCCCGTCTGGCCGACGCGAAAGTTGGTCCCGTAAAGTATCTTCATCAGCGTCGGTCTCCCGGCGCGATATACGCAGGGAGACCTTCTCCGCTTACGCCTTGAAGGCCCCTTTGAGGGTCAGATAGTGGTAGGCGATGTCGATCATCGTATCGAGATCGTTTTTGCCGTTGTTAAAGATCAGGTGATAGAGCGAAGGATCGGAAGACGACAGACCGGTGAAGTCGTGGATGAACTGGTCGCGTCCCGCCTGTTTGGCCCGGACCAGATGCTCGGCTTCGCTCCGGTCGCATTTCGCAAATTCGGCCATCCGGTGTACCCGCCACTCGTATGAGGCGGTGACTCGAAGGTGAAGTCCATCGAACTTTTTCGGGTCAAGCTTGTGGGTGATTATCTGAGCCCCCCCTCCCAAGATGACGCAGTTCCCCTTGTCGGCGAGGTTCAGGGTAATATTGCGCATCCGTTCAAAGACTTTGGTCTGTTGCGATTTCAGGTAGGAGGGAACCAGCGCATCGACAAACCAGTCTTTGAACGACCAGCGGGTCTCGGCGATTTCGCGAACGTTTTCTTTATCGAATTCTTCGCTGGCGGCCATCTCTTCAATCATCGCGCGGGTGAAGAGATTCCATTTCTGGCCGGTCTCTTTTTCGATGCGAGCCACGATGCCGGTGGCCACGTCGTAGCCGAGGCATCCGAACTCGCGGGAGAGGGTAACGAAATGGGTGGCCCTGTGGGTGTTGGCGTCACGCTCTTTTTCCCGCTTGGAGACCCAGTCACGGTAGAAGCTAAGATCAAGAGAACGCTCTCTGGCGAATTCGTCGTGCTGCATCGGTTTTGAAGACTCCTTTATCGGTGACCTTCGGGGCGTCGGCCCCGTCGTCGTAAAGCGCTGGGAAGTAAAGATCAATTCTAGGTCGCAACCGTGACTTCGTCAACGGAAAGGGAACAAAGTTTTTTCTTTTGCCCCGATAGTCTGAAGGTCGCAACGGGAAAGAGTGTGATACAATCCCCCTCTGTTTTAGGGCGGGTGTAGCTCAGTTGGTAGAGCATCAGCTTCCCAAGCTGAGGGTCGCGGGTTCGAATCCCGTCGCCCGCTCCATTTTTTCAGCGGCTTGGCGCTGTTTTTCATTTTCTGCGCCGTTCGGCGATCCCGCGATGATTCGGGCGGGAGCGAGGCGTTACCCGGAAAGAATCGCATGACCCCAGACGAACAGGGACATTTCGGCATCTACGGTGGCCGTTATGTGATCGAAACCTTGATGCCGGCGTTAGAAGAGCTCGACCGCGAGTTCGAAGCCGCCATGGCCTCCCCTGCCTTCACCAAAGAGCTCGACCGGTATCGCTCCACCTACATCGGCCGCCCCACTCCACTCTATTTCGCCAAAGGGCTGACCGAAAAAGTGGGGGGCGCCAAGATCTACCTGAAACGGGAAGACCTGAACCATACCGGCGCCCATAAAGTGAACAACACCGTCGGGCAGGCGTTGCTCGCCGTGCGGATGAAGAAAAAACGGGTCATCGCCGAGACCGGCGCCGGGCAACATGGGGTCGCCACCGCCACCGCCGCCGCCCTCTTCGGCCTCAAATGCGACGTCTTCATGGGCGCCGTCGATATGGAACGACAGAAGCTCAACGTCTTTCGGATGAAAATGCTCGGCGCCAACGTCATTCCGGTCACCAGCGGCACCAAGACCTTGAAAGACGCCATGAGCGAAGCGATCCGCAACTGGATCGGAACCGTCCGCGATACCCACTACATCGTCGGCACCGTGGCTGGCCCCGCCCCCTTCCCCAAGATCGTGCGGGAGTTTCAAGCGGTCATCGGCGACGAGACGAAACTACAGATGCTGGTCAAAGAGGGATCGACGCCCGACGCGCTGGTCGCCTGCGTCGGCGGAGGATCGAACGCTATGGGGCTCTTCCATCCGTTCCACGGCGAAGAGAGCGTCAAGATGTTCGGCGTCGAAGCGGCCGGCGATGGGCTTAACACCGGGCGTCACGGCGCTCCCCTCAATCGCGGAAAAGTCGGTGTGCTTCATGGCGCCAAAAGCTACGTCATGCTCGACGCCGACGGTCAGGTGATGGAGACCCATTCGATCTCCGCCGGGCTCGACTATCCCGGCGTCGGCCCGGAACATAGCTTCTACAAAGATACCAAGCGCGCCACCTACGTGGCCGTTACCGATAAAGAAGCGTTAAAGGCGTTTCAGACATTGGCGCGGGTCGAGGGGATCATCCCCGCCTTCGAATCGTCCCACGCCATCGCCTACGCCATGAAACTGGCGAAGAAGATGAAGAAAAACGAATCGCTGGTGGTCTGTCTGTCGGGCCGGGGAGATAAGGACGTCGAAGTGGCCCAGACCATATTCGGCGACGAAGGGGGACGACCGTGAGCAGAATTGACCAGGCGTTCGCCCGCCTCAAGAAAGAGAAACGGAAAGCGTTAACGATCTTCCTGACCGCTGGCGATCCGTCGTTGGCGAAGAGCGTCGATCTGGTGAAAGCCGCCGCCGATAACGGCGCCGACATCGTCGAGTTGGGGCTCCCCTTCTCCGACCCGTTGGCCGATGGCCCGGTGATTCAGGAGTCGTTCCTTCGCGCCATCGCCAAAGAGACGAACGTGGTCAAGTCGCTCGACATGGTGGCGAAACTAAGAGCGTCGTGCGACGTGCCGCTGGTCGCCATGCTCGCATCGACGCTGGTCATCAACCACGGAACGAGCCGGTTCATGAAAGAGGCCGCCGCCGCAGGGTTCGACGGAATCATCATCCCCGACGCGCCGGTGGACGAATACGACGAGTTCCTCGCCCCCGCGCGAAAGTACGGTCTCGACACCATACTACTGGTCGCCCCCACCTCCGGCCCGGACCGGATGAAACGGATCGCCGCCGTCAGCACCGGCTTTCTCTACTACGTCAACGTCACCGGCGTGACCGGCGGGGCCGACGCCAAACCTGCCGCTATCGCCAAAGATGTGAAGGCTCTGAAGCGGATGACCAAAACGCCGGTGTTGGCCGGATTCGGTGTCTCGACCCCGGCGCAGGCCAAAGCCTTCGCCGCCGTCGCCGACGGGGTGATTATCGGAAGCCAGGCCATGCGGGTGATACGCTCCGCCAAACGGGCTTCAGACGCTCCGGTCGCATTGGGCAAATTCGTCGCCGCCGTCCGCAAGGGGATGGATCGAGGGTAACGTTTGGACACCCTTCTCCCCGTCGCCGCCGTCGTTCTCTTCGGCGCCTTTGCGCAGGGGTACGCCGGATTCGGGTTCGGCCTCATCGCCGTGCCGATGCTCGCTCTATTCCTTCCCGCCACGACGGTCATCCCTCTCGTCGCTCTCTGCGGCATGATCATCAACACGATGCTCTATGTGCAGCTTCGTGGAAAGTCGCACCGTCCGTCGCTCGTCGCCCTCCTCGTCGGCGCTCTTCTCGGCGCCGGACCGGGGATATACCTGCTCCACCACGCCGACGAGTCGATGATACGAGCGATTCTGTCGTTCGTCCTCATCGGCTACGCCACATGGCGCCTTGCCATGAAACCGCTCCACCTCAATCCCGGTGGCGTATGGGGGATTCTGGCGGGGGCTCTTTCGGGCATGTTGGGAACCGGCATGTCGACCAACGGTCCCCCGGCGATACTCTATGTGACGTTGCACAACTGGGGGAAAGAGGTGACCAAGGCGACATTGACCAGCTATCTTTTCTACGCCGGGATCGTCGTCATCGTCGCCCACGCCGTCAGCGGAGCCACCACCGACGTAGTGATCGACCAGTTTCTCGTCGCCATCCCGTTGGTGATTTTCGGAACCGGCGTCGGCGCGGCCCTTTTTAGCCGAAGCGGTGATCGTTCCTACGAGAAAGCGATCTACGGATTGATCCTCTGTATGGGGATCGTCATTTTCCCGTGGGGCGCTCTGCGGTAGCGCGAGGCTCCTGCTGCGTAAGGCAATGGAGTGCGCCGAGGCCCCAGACCAGATCGACGGCGTGGATACCGACGACGCGACGGTCGGGCATCAGCTCTTGCAGGATACCGAGCGCCACGCGGTCGTTTTCGTGATTAAACGTCGGGACGATGACGACGCCGGTGGCGATATAGAAATTAGCGTACGACGCGGGCAACCGCATCCCGTCATAGACGATCGGCCCCGGCATCGGCAGTTCCACCACCACCGGCGGACGACCATCTTCGAGACGCGCCCCTTGCAGCCGTTCCCGGTTCTCCTGTAGTGGAACGTAGTTGACGTCGGACGGATCGTCCTCGACCGCCAAGACGAGCGTTGTCTCATTAACGAACCGACAGATGTCATCCACATGGCCGTGGGTATCGTCACCGGCCACGCCACGGTTCAGCCAGATCGTATGAGGGGCGGCCAAATGGTCGGCGAAGGCTTGTTCGTAATCGGCCCGAGTGGCGCCCGCGTTACGAATCTGCGCGGCATGGTCGAGATAACACTCTTCGGTGGTGACGACGGTCCCCTTTCCGTTCACTTCGATCCCTCCCCCTTCGAGCCGCATGGGGCGCCCGTTCATGGTCGCTTCGAACAGGGGCAGTTTTCGTTTGCGGGCGACCTTTCCGGCGATCTTCGTGTCGCGCTTCCAGTCGTCGTATTTGGCCCATCCGTTAAAATGAAAGTCGAGAATCGCCTTCCCCTCCGGGCCGACCAGGTGGATGGGACCGAAATCGCGGCACCAACTTCGGTCGGTCGGGATGCGCCAGAACTCGACCGAGTCGAGAGAGGCGTCGGCGCGACGGAGTATCGACGCGGCCCGTTTCTCCATCGTCGCATCGCTCACCAAGATGCGGACCGTCTCATGCGGCGCGATGGCGCGGACCATCTCGGCGAAGACCCATCCGACGACCTGCATTTTGCCGGGCCAGTCGTCCCGATTTTTGGGCCACGACAGCCACGTCGCTTCGTGAGGTTCCCATTCGGCCGGGAAACGATAGCCAAGGGTGGCGGGGGTCTTGTTCACGATGAACTCTCCCCGTCGTCGATGAATCGTTCGGTCAGCGGGGCGAAGAGATCGACCCGTCGGTCGCGAAAGAAGGGCCAGATGCGGCGCACCCGTTCGGCAGCGGTCGGGTCGACCTGCGTCATGAGAACCGCCTCCGCCCCGTCGGCTTCGGCGATCATCTCCCCCATCGGTCCGGCTATAAAGCTGCGTCCCCAAAATTCGATCCCTTCTCCGTCGGGCGTCGGCTCGAATCCACATCGATTGGCGACGGCGACGGTAACCCCGTTGGCCACGGCGTGCCCTCGCTGGACGGTCCGCCAGGCGTCGTGTTGCATCAGGCCTTCGCTCTCTTTCTCCGACGGGAGCCAGCCGATGGCGGTCGGATAGAAGATCACCTGCGCCCCTTTGAGGGCCATCAGTCGGGCCGCTTCCGGGTACCATTGGTCCCAACAGATGAGGACGGCGATCTTGACCCCTTCGACCTCGAATACCGGGTAGCCGACGTCGCCGGGGGTGAAATAATATTTCTCGTAGAACCCAGGATCGTCGGGAATATGGGTCTTTCGGTAGAGCCCGTGACGCATTCCTTCGGGACCGATAAGAATGACGCTGTTATGGTAAATCCCGGCGGCG
This sequence comes from uncultured Alphaproteobacteria bacterium, assembly GCA_942491105.1. GTDB lineage: Bacteria > Pseudomonadota > Alphaproteobacteria > Kiloniellales > DSM-21159 > JBBEAM01. The sequence goes on from CALNZX010000008.1 coordinate 9,855, forward strand.
CGACGTTCGAAGAGGGGGACGATGATCCATATCCCTTTCTCTTTGGCCAACGGGGCGAAGGCCTGAAAACTTTCGCCGTCGAGCGGTTCGGCCAGATCGAAAAGCATCGGATCTTCCACTTGGCAAAAGTAGGGGGTCTTGTAGAGTTCCGGCAACAAGACAACCCTGGCGCCTTGATCGGCGGCCCGAACGGTCAGTCGTTTGGCCGTCTCAATGTTGTCGGTGGCGTTGTCGGCCATAGCCATCTGGACGACGGCGATTCCAAGGGAGTTCATACGGTTTCTCGCTTCTGCCTTCTTGCGGAGCTTGGTGAAGAATCCATGCTAAAATAATATTTTGCGATGAGTTATATCATATGCGACGACGCTCACGAGTGATTGTTTATCTCCTCCTGACCCTTCTGTTTATGGTCGCGCCCCTCCCCGCTTCGGCTTTGTATGATGGCGCCGACGAAGAGGAGATCGGCAAGGAAAACGATAAAGCGATCATCGCCCAATACGGCCTCGTCCGAGACCCGGCTCTTCAAGAATATGTCCGCAATGTCGGTCGTCGGGTTCTTCGTCAGATCAAAGACCCGGAATTCGACTATCGCTTTAAAGTTGTCGATATCGACATGGTCAACGCCTTCGCCCTCCCCGGTGGCTACATCTACGTAACACGGGGGCTCCTTGCGGCGATCAACTCCGAAGCGGAGTTGGCCAACATCCTCGGCCACGAAATCGGCCATGTGGTGGGGCACCACTCGGTCAAGCAGATGAAAAAAAACCTCGGCTCCCTTCTGTTGACGCTCGGCGTTCTGGCGGCCAGCGAAGAGGCTCGCAGTAACGCCGGGGCGTGGGTGGCGGTCAGCCAGTCGCTCTCACAACAGATCATCTCCGGTTACGGTCGGGAAAATGAAATGGAGTCGGACCGGATTGGCATGATCTCGGCCTATGACGCCGGCTACGACCCGGCGGGGATGTCCCGGTTCCTCCACTCGCTTCGCCGTATGGAACGGCAGAAAGCCATCGGTTACCACGGTTTCATGTCTACCCATCCCGACACGGTTTCGCGCATCATCGAAGCCGACCAGGCGTCGTCGTTGTTGCGTAATCGAGAAAAGAAGGCGGGTGAGTTTCGTGAGCGGTATCTCGAAGCTATCGCAGGGCTTCCCTACGGAAAGGTCGAAACGTTCGGGGGGCGTCCCCCCTACACCATCGAACTCTACACGGTAAAAGAGGGGGACACGTGGCGCTCCCTTACGGCGCAGAACAGCGGAGACGAAGGAATGGCTATCGAAACGGCGGCCCTTAACGGGGTGGAGGTTGACGCCACGGTAAAACCGGGAGAGGTGGTGAAGACTATCGTCCCCTATCAAACGAAAAAGCTTGAACTACGCGAGGAGAATGAACGTGAAGTCGGCATTGGAACTGGCGATGGAAAAGGCGGGCAAAATGACCGGAGCGACAAAAAATCTGACCCCGGAACAGAAGGAGCGGATCGCCGAAATCCGTAAGGTGGGGGAATCGCGCATCGCCCAAGCGCAGATTATGCTCGACGAGAAGATGAAACAGGTGGCCGGGCGGCCCGATTTCGCCGAGCAGATCGAACAGGAACGGCGGGAGTTTCTAGAAGAAAAGGAACGAATCGAACGTGATACCGAGCGGGATGTCGAGGCGATAAAGAATCGTTAGCGCCCCCGTTTCCCCAAAGGAGAACGCCCCCTCCCCATGCTACGATAGTGACGGCGAAAGGGGATTCTTGATGAGCGAGACGACGGACAATAAAAGGGCCGGGACCAACACACCCGACCCTTTTTTTCGGGCATGGGCCGAAAGTCTCGACGATTTGGTGGTGGTAGCGCGCGTCGATAACGCCGCCATCGTTTACGTCAACCAAGCTTTGCTCTCCTTTACCGGGCGAGACGAATCCGCGCTCATCGGCGCTCCGCTCTCGAAGCTTTTCCCTGAAGATCGTCACGAAACCATCCTCTGGTTCCGTCAGTGCGCCCACCTCGCCGAAGCGGGCAAGACTCCCGATTCTTCGACCGCCTATCTGCTGAATCGGTCCGGTGATGAAGTCGCTATGCGCCTCAACGCCACCCTGTTCGCTGTTGGTGGGGCTCGTTTGGCCACCGTTGTCTTAAAGCCAATGGGCGAAATCTCTGCGGAAAACCGAGAGCTGTTGCAGGTTCGTAAATTCCTCTCGACCTCGCAACGTCTCTTGCAAGCCGGGTCGTGGGATTTACATATAAAAGAAAACCGTCTTTTCTGGAGTTCCGAAACCTACCGCATCTTTGGGGTCGATCCGGTCACGTTCATCCCTACGCCGGAACGATTCAAGTCGATGCTCCATCCCGAAGACCGGGTCGTTATCGAGAAGATATTCGCCTCTCTTCCGACGTTACGATCAACCACCATCGAGTTTCGGATTATTCGCCCCGATGGAGCGATTCGTCGGTTGCGCGATTACATCACCGTCACCCTCGACAAGGGGGGGAACATAGAACATCTGGTAGGGGCTATACAGGACATCACCGAGCAGTGGCAGGTCGATGAAGCGTTCCGGCTGGTGGCCGCTGAAATAAGCGAAGCGTCGGAAGAGGCGTTTTTCTCTACGCTCACCCGCTCACTGACCAACCTGCTCGGTATGGACATGGCTTTCATCGCCGAATTGGACGAACGGGGCGAAACCTTAAACAGCTTCGCCGTCAATATGGCAGGGGAACCGGCGCCCAACTTCACCATGACGATTCAGCCAGACGGGGTATGCCAAAAGATACTCAGCGAAAAACGTTCGCTCTCCATCAAAGAGGGAGCCTCTCGTCTCTACCCCGACCCGCCGCTCCTCGAGGGGATGCGTTTTAGCGGTATGGCTGGCGCCCCTCTCCTCTCGCATGAAGGCAAAGCGCTCGGGGTCATGGTGGTGCTCGACCGCACACCGTTGCGGAACGAAGAACATATCCTTACGCTTCTCGGCATATTCTCTCATCGGGCCTCGATGGAGCTGGAGCGGATGCAAAGTCTTCGCGCCCTGACCCGAAGCCAAGCGCAGGTGGAGTCGATTATCAAAACCACCATGCAAGGGTTCTGGTTGATCGACAACAATGGGGTCACCATAGAGTGCAACGCCCGCATGGCCGAATTCTTGGGGCGTGACGTGACGTCGATTGTCGGCCGTCCCATCTTCGATTTCGTTGACGAAGAGAACGAAGCGATCTTCCGGGCGCAACTGAAAGAGCGGAAAACGGGGAGACACAGCGCCTATGAGATAACCCTCACCCGTTCCGACGGCAAACCGGTCGCCTGTCTTTTTAGCGCCTCCCCTTATTACGACAACCGGGGAGAGAAAATGGGCTCCTTCGCATTGGCCTCCGATATCAGCGACCGGAAATTGGTGGAAGACGAACGAGGTCGTAGCGAAGTCAATATGCGACAAGCCCAACGGATCGCGCGGATCGGGAGCTGGACATGGCGGATCGAAAGAGATGCGATGGAGTTCTCCGAGCAGGGGATACGGATACTCGGTGAAGAATCGGCGCCCCCCGCTACGTTAAAGCAGTTCCTTGATCGGCTCCCTCCCGATGAGCGACGCACCTTTTCTGAATCGATGAACGAAGCTCTCGACGGGGGGGGGGCGGTCTATCTCGAAACCCCTTGCGATACCGGCAAGCCCGAGCCATCGACATTGATTATCGAGGCAGAAGTGGATCGAGACGGGCGCGGCGAGATCGTCGGCATGATGGGGGTCATGCAAGACGTTACCCATCAGCGGAAGCTCGAGCGGGAACGAGCGGCGCTGGAAGTCCGTTTCCGCCAGGCGCAAAAACTCGAATCGTTGGGGATCGTCGCAGGCGGCATCAATCACGACTTTAACAATATCCTTCAGCAACTGCTGGGTCTCGTGAATCTTCTCTCGTCCTCTTACCAGGGAGAGAGAGAACACGATTATCTGAACATGATGCGGGGGGCTATTAACCGGGGGCGCGATAGTCTCCGGCGGTTGCTCGCTTTCAGTCGTCAGTCGCTCGCCTCGTCGGAATCGGTCGATCCATGCGCCATTATCGCAGACCTCGTCGAGGAGTTCTCCCACGAAGCGCCCGAGCGGGTCGCCATCAGCTTCGTATGTGAGATGGAGGAGACGCTTCGACTTATGGCTGATGCCGGGCAGCTTCGCCACGCGCTGGCCAACGTCATACAGAACGGGCTCGACGCGGTCAAAGAGTCGGGGAACGTGGTCGTGTCGGCTTACCCGGGCGATCCGCCGCCGTCGGAACCACAAGCCAAGGGGGAGTGGTTCAGAATCGATGTGGAAGACTCCGGCCCCGGAATCGCCCCCACCTGGCGTGACCGAATTTTCGATCCCTTCTTTACGACCAAACAGGGAAACGAAGGGCTCGGCTTGTCGGTAGCCTACGGCATCGTGAAAGCCCATGGCGGGGAGCTCGCTTACGAATTCCGCCCGGAGAAAGGTTCCCGACTCACGTTCTATCTTCCGATCACCGCATCTCGAAAGGAACCGCCTCCTGCGCCTCCTGAGGCGGCGCCGGAAAAGCCACTTCGTATTTATCTTCTCGACGATGAAGAATTGATCGTCACCACCATGGTGATCATGCTGAAGCGTTTCGGTGTCGAGGCCGTCGGATTTACGGTTCCCGAAGAGATGCTCGCCGCTTTCGAGAACGATGCCGACCGGATCGACGGCGTGGTAACCGATTTTTCGATGGCCGAGTTTTCCGGGGTCGATCTTGCCCGGATGGTCAAGGAGCGCCGCGGTGACCTGCCGGTGATACTTTGCACCGGTTTTAGTCCCGACAAAGACTGGACCGTTGAAGAGAAAGAAGCGGTCGATGCGATTCTTTATAAGCCGGTCGAAGCGGAAGCGTTGATCTCGGCCATCAACATCGCGCGCAACCCCCGATAGCCGTACGTTTCAGACCAGTTCCTTCAAGCTCTCCGGGCCGTCGGCATGGACCGGCGACAGCAGATATTTGGTCAGCGATATCGACGAATTGGTCAGCCCCAATCGTTTGCGGATTCTCTTCTGGTGGGTGTAGATCGTATCGACGGAGCGATTCATGAACGTTGCGATCTCATGAGGGTTCTTCCCTTGGATGAGCATCTTGGCCACATTCCGTTCGGTGGGGGTCAGCTTCATCATGATCTCGTCGAGCTTGCTGGCCCTCGACGTACCGGGGATGATCGAGTCGAGAAGGTAGCGGACGAAATGAAGGGCTTCGTGTGTGGCGGCGTCCGTCACCTGATGGGTCAGTTGATTCAATTGCGGGTAGACGATGTTTTCGAGCTTATCCCGCAGAAGGGCGAGGAGCTTTTCCCGCTCGTCCACCGACGAACGGGCAAGGCCGGAGATGGCCGCTTTGGCTTCGTCCAATGACTTTTGAGCGCTTAATCGTTCGTCGATTCGCTCCACCGCCCGGTCGTAGGCGACCAGTAGATCGAGATCGTTAAAGGGCTTCCGAAGGTAATCGCACGCCCCATGGCGCAAGGCGCTCACCGCCGTCTCCAGATCGGCGAAGCCGGTCACCATAATCACTTCCATGTCGCGATGGGTCCGCTTCAATTCGCGCAATGTCTCGATACCACTCATGCCGGGTAACCGGACGTCGAGAAAGACGATTTCCGGGGCGAAAGAACGGGCGATTTCGATGGCTTCCGTTCCGCTTCCCGCCACCTGAACGCTATGACCGATGCGACGGAAGTAATCGGCGATGGCCTCGCAGGGAGCAGGTTCGTCATCGACGACCAACAGTTTCGGCAACGTCTTCGGTTCGCTCATACCTCGACTCCTTCTTTAGTACGGGTAGCGTCGGGCGATCCTTGACGACCGATGATTCCCATAAGCTCTGCCACGCGGTGGGCTTTAAGGGGTTTACGCAACATCCCGACCGGCGTGAAGCCGAGACTTTTCTCGTCCGGAAGCGCCGACGGCTCGTGATAACTGAGGATGACGCCCAAATCGGGGGCGGCCTCAAGGAGACTTTTGCAGAGACGCTCGGTCGATTTCGCGTCAACCGCATCGACCAGCGCCGCCCGGATTCCTTTGTCTTCGGCAAGTTCCTTGAGCGCCGCCGTTTCCCCATCGACCGCCAACGACTCGTAGCCGAGAGCTTTTAGTCGCGCCAAAGACATCCGTCGCGAGAGGGGATCGGCGTCGATGAGCAAAACCGGGAAACGGATCGCTTTGGAAGGGATTCGCCCCGTATCGGGCGTTGCGACGCCCCCTTCGACCGCCAGATTGCGCGTTTCCTCGACCACCTCTTTGACGCGGGAGAAGGTATCGCTGAGAAGATCGCCTATTTCGGAGGTGTAGGTTTTATCCCGTTTAAGGGCGACAATAAGATTCGACATCCCCTGCAAGGCGTTATTGAGGTCGTGAAATTTTTCACGCAACAGCCTCGGCGCATTTTCCAGTTCGGTCATGGCAACATTCCCTCAGGTCATGAGGCAAGTATTACCCAATCGACCTACCTAATACAACGGCCTTGGTTGGCTCTTTCTTGGGTATGAGCAACCTTAAAATTCCACCCAATTACCCACAACGCAAGGTACGACTTTAACGATCAAGCCTACATGGCTGTATTATCATCGACTACCGTTGCTAACTTTTAGCCCCAAATCGTTGATCATTTGAAGGTCGTCAGACGCCGGTCGGCCAAATGTGGTGAGGTAATTACCCACCATGGTCGAGTTCGCCCCGGCGGCGAACATTAAACATTGCAGATCGCGCAGATTTTTCTCCCGCCCACCGGCAATTTTAATGTCCTTGTCGGGGAGAACCAGCCGGAACATGGCGATGATTTTCAGGATATCAAGCGGCGGGATCGGGGCGGCGTTTTCCATCTTGGTCCCTTCGATAGGGTTGAGGAAATTCACCGGGACCGAATCGACATCGAGCTCTTTGAGGGTCATGGCCAATTCCACCCGCTGCTCGTCGCTTTCGCCGAGTCCCAAGATGCCTCCGCAACAGACCCGCAAGCCGGCGTTCTTCACCGCTTTGACGGTCGCCACATCTTCGTCGTAGTCGTGAGTCGTACACACCTTGGGGAAATAGGAACGGGCCGTTTCGAGGTTATGGTGATACTCCAACACCCCCGCCCCTTTCAGCGTCCGGGCCGTCTCTTCGTCGATAATCCCTAAAGAAGCGCATCGATGAATATCGACCCCCTCCTTCAACGCTCCGACGGCGTCGAGCACTTGGTCGATGTCTTGTTTCGGTCCTTTGCCCGAGTAGCCGTAGCCGCTGGTGACGATGCCGAACTTGTGGGCGCCGGAAAGCTGGGCCGCTTTGGCCCCTTCGACGACCTTATCGGCGCCGACGAAATCGAACGACGCCGTGTCGGTGGAGGCGTGGGCGGATTGCGAGCAGAAGGCGCAATCTTCCGGGCAACTCCCCGATTTGGCGTTGATGATCGAGCAGAGGGAGACCTCGTCTCCCTTATAATGGCGGCGCACCCGGTTCGCCGAGGCGATCAGGTCGAAAACATATTCGTCGGGAAGACGTAAGATCGACAAAGCCTCCTCTTCCGTCAACGATATGTTGGCAAGGGCTTTCTCTTCGATCCTCCGCACGGCTTCAAGCGGGGTGACGGTCAACGACGACATCTTTATTTTCCTCGTAATGATGCTCCCTCCCGACAGTAAGGCGAGGGGCGTTCTTTACCTTGACACTATCCAAGGCTATCCATAATACTGAATCTTTCCGCTAGCGAACACTCCAAAGAGGGACCGAAGAGCCGTCCGTGACCGAACCGACTGAAGACCGTATCGATTTCAAGAGTTTAACGGCAGAATACCGTCCCGACCTGGATCGGGTCGAAACCGCCATCGCCGAGCGATTCTATTCCGATGTGGCGTTGATACCGAAAGTCTCCGGCTATCTCATCGGCGGCGGCGGCAAACGAATTCGCCCCCTCTTGACCATCGTCAGCTCCCGCCTCTGCGGATACGAAGGGGGGGGGCGAGAAGTAACCCTCTCGGTCGTCGCCGAATATATCCACGCCGCCACCCTCCTCCACGACGACGTTGTGGATGAAGCCGATCTTCGGCGTGGCGCCGCTTCGGCCAACGTCGCCTTCGGCAATCAGGCTTCCGTTTTGGTGGGGGATTTCCTCTTCGCCAAATCGTTCGAGATGATGAGCGACGACGGCGACATTCGTATTATTAAGGCGATGGCCCGGGCCACCAAAAACCTGGCGGAAGGGGAAGTTCTACAGCTGGTCAACACCTGCAACCTCGACACGACCGAGAGCGAATACCTCGACACGATCTACCGAAAAACCGGGGCTCTTATGGAAGCTTGTTGCCGTGTCGGAGCCCTTATGGGAGAGGCCGACGAAGCGACGCAAGAGGCGTTGGGTAAGTATGGCGCCTCCATCGGCATCGCGTTTCAGTTGGTTGACGATGTGCTCGACTGGTTGGGGGACCAACAAACGTGGGGCAAACCGATCGGCGCCGATTTGGCCGAAGGGAAACTGACCCTCCCCCTTATCCGAGGGCTGGCGACCGGAAACGCCGAGGAGAAAGCCAATATCGCCAGCGCCATCAAGGCCGACGAAGTAACCCCCGAGACCGTCAGCGAGATCACGAACACCTTGCAAAAATACGATACGCTGGGAGAGACCATGAGCCTCGCCCGCGAGTATGTGGAGCGGGCGAAAAAGGCTCTGGGCGAATTCGAACCGTCGCACCATCTGGAGACTCTTTTCGGAATCGCCGATTATATCGTGCAACGGGATGTGTAACCCCCTTTTATCCTTGACACTTTCGCTCCCCCTTGCTAACGTTACGGCTTTGAAATTGCGATCAGAGGCGCCTGTTCGCCCCCCTTGCGAATCATGAACGACGAGCAGGGTTCACCCGACAACGGACGGCCATATCGTCAGATCTACATGCTGACGACCGTCGGGACCCAACTAGTCGTCTCCATCGCACTGGGAGTTGGATTTGGACTCTGGCTCGACGGGAAGTTCGGCACGAAACCGTGGCTGATGCTACTGTTCCTGATTTTCGGCGTTATCGCCGGGTTTCGGAACGTCTACCGAATGGCCGTCAAGGAATCGAAAAACGAATGAACGTCCGGCGAACCGCCACCATAGGGGGCATGGAAGCCATCGGCGCCATCGGACGGATCGCCCTTTGGGTATCCGTCGTGGCGGTTGGGGCTTCGCTTTTCACCAGCCGGACCGACCTGATCCTCTCCACTGCGGTGGGGGGCGGATTGTCGGTTTTCAATTTCAGAACGCTCGCCGCGATGCTTGCGGCGGCATTGGCGCCCGAAGGCGACCCGATGGGGGGGCTTCTGGTGACCATGGCGGTTGTCGCGGGGCAGACGACCCTCTTCGCCGTCGCCGTCGGGATGTTGCTATACTTCGGCTTGGCCCACGGTGTGGGGCTGGCCTGCGGGTTGTCGGTCATACCGGTCGCCTGCGCCGTCTGGTTTTTTACCGGACGACATGAAACGAACGAAAACGAAGCGACCCGGTCGCCGAATGTAACCAAGGTGAACGCATGAAAGAGCCGATAATCTATCTTAACTATCTGGCCCCCGAGAGCCTGCATCACTCCGCCCACGTGACCATCACCTGGTTCGTGATGCTCCTCTTCATCGTGCTCGGCATGATGCTCAAAGGCTCCATGAGCACCATGGCGCCCAAAGGGGTTCACAACCTGGTCGAAGCGATCACCGTCGGTTTGTACGAGTTCGCCGAATCGATCATGGGCAAAGATGGGCTTAAGTACTTCCCCCTCATCGGGACGTTGGCTCTCTTCATTCTGGTCGGCAACCTTATCGGCTTGGTACCGGGATTCGTCTCCCCCACCGCCAACCTGAACACCAACGCCGCCATGGCGATCATCGTCTTTTTCCTCTACAACTATATCGGCCTCAAAGAACATGGCGCCAAATACCTCAAAGGGTTCCTTGGCCCGGTTCCGTTGATGGCGCCGATGATGCTCCCCATCGAGATCATCTCTCACCTTGCCCGACCGCTCACCTTGTCGTTGCGGCTCTTCGGCAACATTCGGGGCGAAGAACTGATCATATTGGTTCTCGGCTTCCTTGTCCCCCTCATCCTGCCGATGCCGATGCTGGCCTTTGCGGTCTTCACCTCGGTGTTGCAGTCGGTGGTCTTCATCCTGCTGACGATGGTCTACATCGCCGGCGCCCTTGAAGAACCCCACTAATTTTGGCGAATCGACGCTTGTTTAGGCGTCTGCGCGACATATAGGTAACCCTTTACAAAACGCATATGCGGAGAATTACTGAGATGAACAAGACCACTTTCTTTCTGACCTTAGGCGCCATGATGTTGGCCGCCGGTGACGCCATGGCTTCCGAAGCTGGCGCTGGCGCAGCCGCCGCTTACGGCTCCATCGGCATGGGTTCCGTCATCGGCCTCGGCCTTGCGGCGGGCGGCGGCGGCATCGGCATGGGCCTCGCCGTCAACGGCGCTTTGCAGGCGATGTCCCGCAACCCCGGCTTCTACGGTCGGCTCTTCACCAACATGATGATCGGCTTGGCCCTCATCGAGGGGGCGGTCCTCTACGTCCTCGTTCTGGCCTTGATCTTCATGTACGGTATGCCCTGGACCTTCTAAGGCCCGTTTAAAGCAGACCTTACGGGGTGGGATGACTCGTCGTCCCACCCCATTTTTTTTATTTTGCCCTCTTAAATCCCCTCCCTGCGATCATGCCCGACCTGCCCGTACAACGAGGGCTTCAGCACTGGCGGCCTTTGAAACGGACGCCCTTCGATAGTTAAAGAAAGAAGTCCCTTTTGCGCTACCATTCGGCCTTTTGTTGTGGTACTTTTGACGCTCGGGAGATATTCGTCTCCCCTTTTCAGACACCCGCATGCCTGTAATGGGAGGATCGCCGCAGATGACCACCGAAGCCGTCGTCAACGCCGAAGTTGACGCTGACAATATCGACCTGAGCCACGTCAAAGAGATCCTCAGTAAGTATAAGAACGTCCGGGGCGGCATCATCCCGATCATGCAGAAAGTGCAGGTCCACTTCGGCTACCTCCCCAAAGAGGCGGTTCAGCTCATCGGAAAAACCCTTCGAGTTTCCGAGGCCCAGCTCGTCGGCGTCGCCACCTTCTACGCCCAGTTCCGCCTGACCCCGCGTGGCAAATACATGTTCAAGATCTGTTGCGGCACCGCCTGCCACGTCAAAGGCGCCCAAAAGCTGATTGAGATCGCCAAAGAGAAAATGCAGTGTCAGGTAGGCGAAACCAGCCCCGACAAAATATTCACCCCCGAGCGGGTCGCCTGCATCGGCGCTTGCTCGCTGGCGCCCCTTATCGACATCAACGGCGAAGCGGTCGGGCACCTTACCGCCGACAGTTTCACCGAGCTGATCGACGAGTACATCGCCAAAGAGGCCGCCGAAGCCGCCAGTTGACCGCCCCCCGCCCTTACGCGACCGGGCTCTTCGGAGTCCGGTCGTTTTTCACCCCACCTCCCCGTTGGGGAAGGCCGTCAAAAGGTTGGACAGACCGCATATCCTTTGCTAATATAATCGTTTCCCTATAACACGCATCAGGATCTGAAGCAGGAATGTTCGAAGGTTTGACCGAACGACTCGATGGAGTCGTTCAACGGCTACGGGGCATGCACAAGCTGTCGGAGGAGAATATCTCCGACGCCTTGCGCGACGTTCGGATGGCCCTGTTGGAAGCCGACGTCAACGTCGGTGTCGTCAAAGAGTTCATCGCCGAAATACGCGAGCTCGCCCTCGGCATGGAGACCGCCCCCGGCCTTACCCCCGGCCAAAGCTTCATCAAGATCGTCCACGAACGACTGACCGATCTTTTGGGGGGCGAAACCGTTCCGGTCGCCTTCGCCGACCGTGGCCCCACCGTCATCCTTATGACCGGCCTGCAAGGGTCGGGTAAAACCACCACTACCGCCAAGCTGGCCCGTTTCATCAGCAAACAGGGTTACACCCCGATGGTGGTTTCGGCCGACGTCTACCGTCCCGCCGCCATGGACCAGCTCGCCACGCTGGCCAAAGGCCTCGACCTCCCCCTCTTCCCCGCCAGTCCCACCATGAAACCGGCCGCCATCGTCAAAGACGCGCTGGCCGCCATGGGGCGCGAAGGGGCGAACGTTCTCCTGATCGACACCGCCGGACGACTCCACATCGACGATACGTTGATGAACGAGCTCGACGAAATACGCCGGATCGCCACCCCGGCGGAGATCCTCTTCGTCGCCGACTCGATGACCGGGCAAGACGCCGTCACCGTCGCCAAGGCGTTCCATGAGCGGATCGGCATGACCGGTGTGATACTGACCAAACTCGACGGCGACACCCGTGGCGGCGCGGCCCTTTCGGTCAAAAAAGTCACCGGCGCTCCGATCAAGTTTATGGGTGTCGGCGAAAAGGTCGAACAGTTCGAGACCTTCCATCCCGAACGGATGGCCAGCCGCATCCTCGGCATGGGAGACGTTCTCTCCCTTATCGAACAGGCCCAAGAGAACATCGACCAGAAACAGGCCGAAAAACAGGCCCGCAAGATGCTCGACGCGTCGTTCGACCTGAACGACTTTCTCGACCAGATTCGGATGGTCCGCAAAATGGGGCCGCTCGACCAGTTGCTGAAGATGATGCCCGGCATGGGACAGGCGATCAAAGACGCCCCCATCCCCGGCCCCGCCGAGATCGGCCAGATCGAAGCGATCATCTGCTCCATGACCACGAGAGAGCGGGCCCAACCGGGCCTTATCAATACCTCCCGCAAACGGCGGATCGCCGCCGGTTCGGGAACCGCCATCAACGACGTCAACAAGCTTTTACGGCAGTTCCAAAAGTCGAAAAAGATGATGAAGTCGTTTGGCAAAATGAGCAAGAAGATGAAGGGTCGTCCCGACATGCCCAATAATCCCTTCGGGGAACTCGGCATGGGGGGCTAATCCTACACCGCATCCACTTTTCACCGTACCTTAAGGAGGAACTTACACGTGGCGGTCATTATTCGCCTGCGCCGCATGGGCGCCAAGAAGAAACCGGTCTATCGCATTGTGGCCACCGACTCCCGTCGGCCCCGAGACGGCATCTATCTCGACAACGTGGGACAGTACGACCCGAACAAAGCCGAAGGCCAGGTCACCCTGGACAAGGATCGGGTCTCCCATTGGCTCGGACAGGGGGCCCAGGTCTCCGATACCGTCAAGAGCATCCTCAAGAAAGAAGGGATCGCCGTCGGCCGCTAACCCGGTCGGCGCCCCCGCCCCGATCCGGCTCGCGCCGGTGGGGACTATACGGAGGAGCGCATGAAAGCGCTTATAGAAACACTCGCGCGCGCGCTGGTCGATTTTCCCGACGAAGTGGAAGTCGAAGAGCGTGAAGAGAGCGACATGACGACCCTCGAACTGAGAGTCGCCCCCGAAGACCTCGGCAAAGTCATCGGTCGCCGCGGCCGAACCGCCACGGCCATGCGGTCGATCCTGTCGGCTACCGCCAGCCGGGAAAGCCGACGCGCCGTCCTCGAAATACTCGACTAACAGAATGCTGAAAAACTATCTGCGTTGGCTCTGCGGTGTCGAAACCGGACTCAAAATGCTCATGTACTATCGTGTACACTCCGCTTTTCCGCCCGTTTTCTCTCATCAGCGCCTGCCTCGAATACGTTTTTCAGTATCCTGTTAAAATCTGCGATGGCCACCACGGCCCGTTCATCAGGCGATCTCGTCATCGCCATCGGCAAACTCACCCGGACCCATGGGGTCCGGGGAGAGTTTCGCCTCGTCCCCTATTTCACCGACGCCCTCATCGCGTTGCGGGGAAAAGAAGTGACGGTATCGCCCGACCGCAGCCCGGCGCGGCGCCTAAAACTGCTCGACCTTCGCCCCGGACCGAAATCGTTGCTGGCTCGTTTCGAAGGGATCGACAATCCTGAAGAGGGGAAGAACCTTCTCCCCGCCATCATCTCCGCCCCCAAACGGATGCTCCCTCCCCTGCCACAAGGGGAGTACTACTACGAAGAGATCATCGGCCTCCCCGCCTTCGACGAAGCGGGGAACAGTGTCGGACGGCTGACCGAGTTTTTCGAAACGGGAGAAAAAGACGTCTGGACCTTCACCGCCGATGACGGGAGCGAATTGATGCTCCCCTGCCTCCCGGAGACGATCATAAAAGTCGATCTCGACGCCGAACGGATCGTCGTTCGCCCCATGGAGATTGTCGAGTGAGCTTTTCTGTCGATATCGTGACCATCTTTCCCGACATGTTCGAAGGGGTGTTGGAGACGTCGCTCACCGGTAAAGCCCGTAAAAAGGGGCTGATCGACATCACGCCTCACGATCTCCGCAGCTGGACCGACGATAAGCACAAGACCACCGACGACTATCCCTATGGCGGCGGCGCCGGAATGGTGATGAAAATCGAGCCGTTCCATCGAGCCGTCACCGAACTGAAAGAGACCGATCCGCGCCCCCCCCGAGTGATTTTGATGACCCCGCAAGGGCGCCTCTTCGATCACGAGACGGCGGTCCGCCTCTCCCATGAAGAGCGGCTGATTATTCTGTGCGGTCGCTACGAAGGATACGACGAGCGGGTCCGCTCACTGGTCGACGAAGAAATCTCCCTCGGCGACTACGTCCTGACCGGAGGCGAATTGGCCGCCATGGTGGTGGTTGACGCCGTCACCCGGCTGGTTCCCGGCGTGGTGGGCGCCGAGGAATCGACCCAACGCGACTCCCACGCCCACGGCCTGCTGGAGCACCCCCACTACACCCGCCCGGCGGAGTTCGAAGGGATGCCGGTCCCCGACGTCTTGCTCGAAGGGCATCATGCGAAAATCGAAGCGTGGCGTCGGCGAGAGTCGATTATCCGCACCGCCCGACGTCGCCCCGACCTGCTGGCGGGGGCCAACCTGACCGACGAGGAGCGTTCTTTCGCCGAACGAATCGTCAATGGGGAGGAGTCGGCATGACCGAACGGGGGCGTCTCTCGGTGGCGCTGGTTCATCACCCTTGCGTGAACAAAGAGGGGAAACAGGTTACCACCTCGGTGACGACCATGGATGTCCATGATTTTTCCCGCCTTTGCCGAACCTACGCCGTGGCCGATCTTTATATCGTCACCCCTTTGGCCGCCCAACAACGTTTGGTCGAGCGGCTTTCGGCCCATTGGCTCACCGGATTTGGGGCGACCTATAATCCAAGCCGCAAAGAGGCGCTGACCGGCGTAAAAGTTATTGACAGCATTGACGCTATTTACGATAATTACCGTTTCCTCGGACGAGAAGAGCCGAAGATCGCCGTCACCAGCGCACAGCATGGCGAGGAGGTCATCGGCTACGACGAGGGGCGAAAGGTTCTGGCCGAAGCGGCGGAGTCGTTGCTCCTTTTCGGCACCGGCTATGGACTGGCGGACGAGGTAATGGAGCGGGCCACGTGGCGGCTCGCCCCCATCGACGGGCTCGACCGGTTTAATCACTTGTCGGTCCGATGCGCCGCAGCGATCATACTCGACCGGCTGCGGGGCGCACGCTGAAACGAAACGACCGGGTTAAACGACCCGAGCCTATGAAATGAGCGAACCGAGAGGTCGCAAGGAGAACAGATGAACGCCATCGATTTTGTCGAAAAACAGTATATGAAAACCGAGCTCCCCACCTTCACCATCGGAGACACGGTAAAAGTTCACATGCGTGTCGCCGAGGGCGACAAAGAACGCATCCAGATGGTCGAAGGGGTCGTCATCGCCCGCAAACACGGCGGCATCCGCGAGACCTTCACCGTCCGCAAAGTATCCTCCGGCATCGGTGTCGAGCGGACCTTCCCGATCCACTCCCCCAAGGTCGAAAAGATCGAAGTGATGCGCTCCGGTAAAGTCCGCCGCGCCAAGCTGTACTACCTGCGCGAACTGCGCGGCAAAGCGGCCCGGTTGGCGGAGCGCTTCTAAAGGCTTCTTGCGAAACGAACGGCGGCCCGACGACGATCAAACGTCCGGGCCGCTTTTTCTTTTTCACCCCCATCAGACGGTAGGATCGTGACGGAGCCACCGATCAGCGACGACGATCAGTCGAAAGCGCCCCCTCCCGGCGAGATGGCGCCGTCTCGTGGCCCTCTCTGGAAAGACAACTTCGCCACACGCGAATTCGCCCGTCGCTACCGTTGCCGCAAAACGCGCTTGGGCATCTCCGCTTGCGCCCTCTACGTCGCCGCTCTCGTCATCTTCTTCGGCTACGCCCTACCGCTGATTCTGACCGAAGAAAAAGTGGTCGCCGGGGCCACACGAATGATCAGCGCGCTTATCGGTAGCCAAGTCACGGCGGAATCGTATCGGTTCGGCTACAACGACGGACCGAGCGTCGAGCTGACCAACGCCGCCATCATCGACCGGAACGGCGCCCCCTCCATCCGGGCCGAACATATCAGCGTCACCGTCGACATCCTCCGCAGTCTCACCCGTGGCTTTTCCCTTTCGACCTTCACCCTCCGTTTTCCGGTCATCGACATCACCCGCTATGACGACGGATCGTTTAACTACCCATTGGCCGACCGCATCGTCGGCGAAGAATCGACAGCGCCCGCCCCCTTTCCTGCCGGAGCCCTTCGTATCGAGCATGGAACCATCAGTTGGGTCGATCACGCGATCACGAATAAACCGGTGCGTTTGCGACTCGAACAGGTGAATGGAAACATCGCGGTGGGACCCGACGGGGGGGGGAATCCGTTTACGTTAACGTTCGTACATCGCTTCGACCAACTTCGAAGTTACATCTCCATCAAGGGCGCCTTCGGCGCCGACCCGGCGGGGCGCCGATCAAGCGTCGTCGCCGATATCGATATTCGGCGAGTCCCGATCGACGCCTACTGGCCGTATCTTCGCCAACTTCTCCCTTTCAAAAGGCTGACCAGCGCCGTTTCCCTAAAAGGTAAACTCAATGCCGACACCGACGGCGCTTTTGACGCCGAGGGGGAATTGCGCTTTGACGACGTCTCCCTCCTCTACCCCGCCGCCTACTCGCAAGAGATGTGGCAACGAAACCTCTCGGTCGATTTTCGGATCAAAGGAGACGACGCTCTTCTTACCGTCGATCAGGCCACTCTCCGTTCTGGCCCGTTGACTTTCACCGTCGCGGGCAAAGCGCACGACTACCGGGGCGCCGATCCCGACATTGAAATGCGCCTCGACCTCCCGCCGGTGGATGTGACGGAGTTGAGGCGGTTGGCGCCCGACCGCTTCTTGACCCCCGTGCAGACGTCTTTCCTCAACGAAACGGTGGGAGAAGGAAAGGTCAGCCTTAGCGACGTCACCTTCCAAGGCCGGGCGTCACTGTTGCGTCAGATCGACCGACCCGACGTCCGGTCGCGGTTTAAAGGAAAGCTGACCGTCACCGACGCTTCTCTTCAATTCGAACAGCTCACCCACTCGTTCAATCATCTGAACGGTAGCGCCACCTTCGACGGAGACCGGCTCACCCTTGACGGGATCGAAGGAAGGTACGGCGCCTCCGCCATCACCGACGCCACCGGGCTGGTCGAGAATCTTCACCAATGGCCCACCTATCGTGTCGGATTCAAAGCCGATCTCGACCTGAACGAAGCGCGACAGATTCTCGCCAAGAAAGTCACCTCACAAGCGTTTCGTGAAAAGATTCTCGACGTGGAAAAGATCAGCGGCGATGTCATCCTCGATCTTTCCGTATCGGGAGACACGCGACATCCGGTCGAATCGTTGTCGGTTTCGGGCGACCTGCGAATAAGCGACGTCACCTTTCGGCATAGCTATCTTGGGCAGTTCCATCACTTGAACGGCCACATCACCGGCGACCGCTCGGTCTTTAACATTGAAAAGATCACGTGGCTGGCCGCCTCTTCCCCGTTTGTGATGACCGGTTCGCTCAAAGAAGTCTTTAAGCCGACGCCGATCTTCGACCTTACCCTCGGCGCCACCCCCCACCTCGCCGACCTCGATCAGATACCGTTTCTCGCCCCCCGTCATCGGTTGCGCAATCCAGACGGATTCGCTCAGATCGACATGCGCCTTGCCGGAACGTTTGGCGCCTTTACCATCGATCAGACCGTCGATTTGACCTCCGCCGGATTCGCATTGACGATGGTCATCGAGAAGCGTCCGGGCAAAATTGTTCGGGCCACCTTTTCCGGCGCCACCGACGGAGACGCCCTTAATATCGGTCGGGTCGATCTGACCGTAGGCTCGGCCAAAGCGGTCGTCACCGGCGCCGTCGGTTCGATGATTCAGGGAAAGGGGATCGATCTCGCCATCTCGTCGGATCATATCGAAGCCGACGACATCGACGACTTCTTCGCTTTCATGGACGACATCGACGGTGAAGGGAGCGCGTCGGGCGCCATTACCATCCGCTACACCGCAGGGGAGGCGCCGCAACTGGGGGGACAGGTCGATATCAAAAAGGGGCGGTTCAAACTCCCCCTCTTTGTGGCGCCTTTTCACGACGTCGACGGCTCCTTCGCGCTGGCCGGGTCGCACGTTTTTCTCAAAGGGGTCACCGGTCATTTCGGCGGGGCCGATTTTGGTCTGGAAGGAGACGCCGCCCTCTCCTCCACCCTGCCTCTGTTTACCCTCAACGTCACCGCCGACAAACTCTCCCTCTACGACTTCTTCGGCGCCCCCACCTGGGAAGGCGCCTCTCAGCCCGCTTCACCCCCTCCCCCGGTCGAAGAGATCGAATCGGACGACGATCACAACTACTTCGACGCCCCGTGGCGAATCGCCATCCATTCGTCCAGCGGGACCATCGGTTTTCTGACCTACCGGAACCTCGATACCACCGTGACGTATAAGGACGACGTCTTTTACATCACCCCCCTCACCTTCGAAGGGCATGGGGGGTCGTGGATCGCCCCCTTGACCATCACGATGACCGATAGCGGCGACCTCTTGTTCGACGGGAAGGCCGATATCTTCGACCTTGCCATCGACCGCTACCTGACCGAAGCGGCAGGCGCCACCGAAGTCGTGGAGGGGGCGTTTACCTTAAGCGGGGCGTATAAGGCGCACGGCTATTATTTCGCCGACATCATGCGGTCGCTCGAAGGGGGTTTTACCCTCAGTTCCGGACCGGGAGTCATCCGTCGGTTCGCCATGATTTCCAAAATTTTCTCTTTACTGAATGTCTCTCAATACTTTAGACTTAAGGCGCCTGATTTGACGGTGGATGGTATGCCCTTCGATCACATGATGGGAAGTTTTTCCCTGTATCAAGGGGTGGCGACGACCGACGATCTTCGGGTGGAGTCGGAGGCGATACGCCTCATCGGCAAGGGGGACTACGATATCGCCACCGGCGAAGTCGATATGGTGATCACCGCCGCCCCCTTCGTCACTATCGACCGGATCGTCAGCGCCATACCGGTGGCCGGGTATGTTCTGGCCGGCGAGGAAGAAAGCTTCCTCGCCAGTTCGTTTACGGTGACTGACGCTTTGAGCTATCCCACCGTGAAGGCGATTCCGTTCGAGTCGCTGGCGAAAGGGACATGGGGAATCGTAAAACGATTCTTCACCTTGCCGGTCAAGGCGGTCGAATTGCTCGATGAGCCAGATGCGCCGAAGGTCGGCGACGATCAGGACGACATAAACTGAAGTAAAAGGACCGGTCGAAAAAACGCGATGGAATACGACTCGATCAAACGGATTTACCGCAACTACTCGTCGGTCTACGACCTCCTCTTTAAGAGCTTCTTCCACCCGCGCCAACGAAAAGCGATCCACGATCTGAACATCCAGTCGGGCGCCAAAGTGCTCGACGTCGGCATCGGCACCGGCCTTTCCCTCCCCCTCTACCCCCGCGACAGCGAAGTGGTCGGCATCGATCTCTCCGAAGCGATGCTATGCCAAGCGGCCAAAAAGGTGGAGAAACTGGGGATGTCCCACGTCACCCTCATGGAGATGGACGCCACCCATCTGGCTTTCCCCGACAACAGCTTCGACTTTGTCATCGCCACACACATCATCAGCGTCGTACCGGAGCCGTATCGGGTCATCGACGAAATGCGCCGCGTCTGCAAACCCGACGGGCAACTGGTCATCGTCAACCACTTCGTCTCCTCCCACCCGGTCATCGGCTTGGTAGAGAAAAAGTGCGACCCCTTCTTCCGCAAACTCGGCTGGCGTCTCGACATGTCGTTAGAAGACCTCGTCGCCGAATCGAACCTCGATGTCATCAGAACTTCCAAGCTGAACAAAATCGATCTCTGGAAGATCGTTCACGCCAGCAACAACAAGGCGACCGTCAACGCCACGACCAATTGACCCACATTGACACACGGTCCGAGACAGTGTTCATGAGTCGTGTCCCCTCGTTTCTCCTCGGCGTCGTCTTGCTGACATCGACGTTGGCGTCGGCCATCGAACCCCTTCCCTTCAAACCGGGGGAGCGATTCGTCTACGACATCTCCTGGTCCCATTTCCTGACCGCAGGCGAAGGGAGCCTTGCGGTCACCGACGAGCGAAAAGCCGAAAACGGCGATCCCCTCTATCAGATCGAACTGACCGGCAAAACGGTCGGTTTCGTCGATTCCCTCTATAACGTACATGACGTCACCCGCGCCCTCTTCGACGTCACCCGGCGGCTCAGCGTCAGCAGCCTCATCACCATTCGGGAGAACGACTACCACAAGGTCAAGTCGATCCGCTTCGACCGGGAGCGGAGCGTCGTCGTCTACAAGGTGGACGACGACCCTGAAGAGGAATTCGAAGTCGGCCCTAATACGCAAGGGCCCATATCCGCCCTCTACGTCGTCCGCACCATGCGTGACCGGATGAAGCCGGGCGCCAAAATAACCGTCCCCCTCTTCGATGACCGGGAAAAGTACGAATTGGTCGTGCACGTATTGCGTAAAGAAACCCTCGACCTCCCCTTTGGCATGGTACCGACCCTTGTCATCCAAGCCGACTTGAAAACCGAAGCCCTCTTTCGGCACAAGGGAAAGATGACCGTCTGGTTTTCCGACGACGAAGTCATGGCCCCGGTCCAGTTGCGGACCGAAGTTTTTATCGGCGGCATTTACGCCACCGTGCGCGAGTTCTCCGGCGCCTCTATCACCCATACCCCCCATCCGACCCCCACCCCGTCGCCCGACCCGCGACCGAAAAGCGAAAACCAATGAGTCGATCCGTCCGTCTTGGGCTCGCCCAGATCAACACCACCGTCGGCGCCATCGACCAGAACGTCGCCGCCATCAAAGGAGAGATCGACAAAGCCAAACGACTCGGCGTCGAGTTGCTGGTTTTCCCCGAACTGGCGCTTTGCGGCTACCCCCCCGAAGACTTATTAATCCGCTCCACCTTTCTTGACGCCTGCGAACGGGCCTTACACCAGCTCGCCCCCCATGCCGCCGGGCTCACCTGTCTCATCGGCGCCCCCCACACCGCCGGTGGCCTTTACAACGGAGCCGCCATCGTCAGCGGCGGCGCCGTCATCGACTACGTCCTGAAACGGGAACTCCCCAACTATGGTGTCTTCGACGAACGACGCTATTTTCATCCCGGCGACAACGGCCCCCTGCTCCGTGTCGGCGACGCTCTGGTGGGGGTCACCATATGCGAAGACATTTGGGCGGCCAATGACCTGATCGACCGGCAAGTGGAAAACGGCGCCAACCTGTTGGTCAACCTCTCCGGCAGCCCCTTTCGTATCGGCGCACTCGCCGAACGGCGGGAGATCGTGAAAGCCATCGCCCGGCGCACCGGCCTGCCGATGGCCTACTGCAATCTGGTGGGGGGCCAAGACGAACTGGTCTTCGACGGCGCCTCCTTCGTGGTCGATGGTAAAGGGACCATGACGGCCACCGCCCTCGCCTTCGCCGAAGAGCTACTGGTCATCGACCTTCCTCTCGCCGAACCGGGCCAATCGCCCGACCGGATCGTCATCGACACCCCGCTGGCCAAAGGCGCCGACCGCCCCACCATCGTCCCGGCAACCGTGCGGGCCGACACGGCATGGGAGGAAGAGATCTACACCGCTCTTACCTTGGGGGTCAAAGACTACGTCACCAAAAACAACTTCCCCGGCGTCGTCATCGGGCTGTCGGGGGGGATCGACTCGGCCTTAACCACCGTCATCGCCGTCGACGCTCTCGGCCCCGAAAAGGTCCATGTGGTGATGATGCCCTCCCCCTACTCATCCGCCGGGTCGGTCGACGACTCGGTCGAGATGGTCACGACCTTGGGGGTCGGCTCCTACCAGTTCCCCATCGGCGAGATTATGGGCGCCTACGAAACAACGCTGGCCAATGCTTTCGCCGGAACGGAGCCGGGGGTCGCCGAAGAGAATATCCAAGCTCGCATACGAGGGGCGCTGGTGATGGCTTTGTCGAATAAGTTCGGCTGGCTGGCCATTACCACCGGCAACAAGAGCGAAACCGCCGTCGGCTACGCCACACTCTATGGCGACATGGCCGGAGGATTCGCCGCCATCAAGGACCTCTATAAGCAGAGCGTCTACGCCCTTTCCCGTTGGCGGAATCGCCACGAGGGGCGAGAAATCATTCCTCAGGCGATCATCGATAAAGAGCCGTCGGCGGAACTGCGGCCCGACCAAAAAGACAGCGATTCGCTCCCCCCCTACGACCAACTCGACACCATTTTGGAAGCCTATATCGAGCGGAATATGAGTGTTGAAGAGATCGTTAATCTGGGGTACAGTGTTGACCTTGTTACGAGGATTATTCGCCTCGTAGACCGTAACGAACATAAACGCAGGCAGGCGCCGATCGGGGTGAAAATCTCGGCACGGGCCTTTGGCAGGGATCGACGAAGACCCATCACCTGCGGCTTTTTTGATCGCTAATATCCGTCTGGAGCGACGTCAGTGAACTTTGTTCCCAAGAAAGTCTTTTTCACCCAAGGGGCCGGCATCCACAAAGAAGAGCTCCGCTCCTTCGAGTTGGCTCTTCGCGACGCCGGGGTCGAGACGCAAAACCTCGTATCGGTTTCGTCTATCCTCCCTCCCAACTGTCAGATCATCTCGAAACGGGAAGGGGTCAAGCTCCTCAAGCCGGGTTCGATCACCTTCTGCGTTATGGCCCGCGTCGGCAGCAACGAGCCGCACCGGCTTGCGTTCGCTTCCATCGGTTGCGCCATCCCGACCAACAAAAATAGCTACGGCTATCTTTCGGAACATCATGGCTTCGGCCAAACCGACAAGGTCGCCGGCGATTACGCCGAGGACTTGGCCGCCGCCATGCTCGCCTCTACCCTCGGCATCGAGTTCGACGAGAACAAAGCGTGGGACGAGAAAAAAGAGGTCTTCAAGATGTCGAACAAAATCGTAAAGACCCGGAACGTCACCCAGAGCGCCGTGGTCAAAAACGGTTGGACCACGGTCGTCGCTTTGGCGGTTTTCATCCTCTGATTTTGTGATAGGCTGTTTGTACCCAATCAGGACATTTGACCGGTTTGAGGACAGGGGGGAAAACCGACGCCTCTACGTAGTTCAAAGTGCCTTTGTATCACGGCAATAATCAGGCAGTTGCAATCCCAACTATGTGCCCCCCATCTTGGTCACATGGCACGAAAGATGCTCCCTGATTGTTCATTCGTTTATTTAATGCGCCCGCAATGGGTGGAAGAGGTAAGGGCTCTTCCACACCGCCAAGGGCGCACATCAACACCTTGGGAGGTTACGTCATAATGTCTAAGAAACTTCTGCGCTTTGCCTTGGTCGCGCTGCTTGTGGCCGCTCCGATCGCCGCTCTGTCGGCTTGCGGATCGTCCAGCAGCTCTTCCACCACCCCGACCGCCGAGCCGACCGCCGAGCCGACTGCCGAGCCGACCGCCGAGCCGACCGCCGAGCCGACCGCCGAGCCGACCGCCGAGCCGACTGTCGCCCCGACCGCCGAGCCGACCGCGGCTCCGACCACCACCTATACCGGCACCGTCTACACCAGCCCCGTTGGTGGAAGCCCGAAAGCTGGCGTCACCGTCGAGATCCTTTCGGCTGACGGCGCGACCGTGATCGCCACCATGACCACCGGCGCAGACGGCACCTTCAGCTCCACCGAGACGATCCCGACCGACGGCTATCGCGCCCGCATCGGCGCGAGCACCATGGTCACCGTCGGTAATCACGACGAGGGAGATTGCGCCTCCTGCCACAACGGCAACACCGGTGGCCGCAGCCCGACGTTCGTCATCTACTCTCTCTAAATTGACGAGAGTCTGACACAGACGTTTTGAACGGCCTCCGGTCTTACCACCGGAGGCCGTTTTTATACCTCGTAGAAAACAGGAGTGGTTTTCGATGAAAATAAAGTATTTTAGCCGGACCCTTCTATCCGGCATGTTTGTGGTGGCGACCACCATCGCCCTTGCCGCATGCGGCGGCGGAGGGGGGACCGAAGGGGGTGACGACGACGGACGCGGGGGGGATGACGAGTCTCACTACGCGGGACGAGACTGTATGGCCAGCGGTTGCCACGACTCCTCCATCGAGGCCGACAAACGGTGGAGCTACGCCGGGACGGTCTATACCGACGCCGGTGGAACCACCGCCGCTGTAGGAGCGACGGTAACGATCACCCAGAACGACGGGACGACGATCCAACGGATCACCGACAGTTTGGGGAACTTCTACACCCGGTCGGGGACTCCTTCAGCCGTCTACACCGCCAGCGTAAACGGTGGAACCGCTATGGTCGCCAAACAGACCAACGGTTCCTGCTCTGCCAGCGGATGCCACGGTTCGGGAACGCTCAAAATCTACTAATCGTGATTTCAGGAGAAGAGAACGACGATGAAGAATTGGAAAACGACCGCCCTCTTGGCCGGTTTCCTCGCTTTCGGTCTTGCCGCTTGTGAAAACGAAGGGCCGGGAGGAACCAGTGGCGAAGGGGGAAGCACCCACAACTCGGGGCGGAACTGCATCGAGTGCCACGGTAACCTTAAATACGCCGGAACGATCTACACGGATGCGTCCGGCTCTTCGGTTCAAGCGGGAGCGAAAGTCACCGTCACCGAGACTGACGGCGCCAGCTATTCGATGACCTCCGACCAGACCGGCAACTTCTACACGGAATCCGGTAATCCGGCCAACGGCTACACCGTGGCGGTAGAGGGGAACACCGTCCAGATGGTGCAGAACGCCACCAACGGCGGTTGCTCTGTCGGCGGGTGTCACGACGGGTCGGCGACCCCGAGAGTCTACAAGAACTAGCAGGGTGTTGAAAAACGTTTTCGAATCCGGTTTCGACATCCCGGAACCAACGCAGATAGTTTTCAACATCCTGCTAGTAAGTAGGCGGCGACTTTATGGGGGTCAGCTTCGGCTGGCCCCTTTTTTAATGGATCGCCAACATCTTCTCAAGGAAAGTCTCGGCGTCGATGAAACCGACGAACCGAAGATCGGCCCTTTCGTTCCCATCGGCGCCGAAGAAAAGAACCGTCGGCACCCCCGACACACCGAATCGCTTTTTCAGCTTTTCCCCTTCCGGATCGTCGGACAAGGTCACATCGACGGAAACCATGACGAACCGTTCCGAAAGGGTGATGACCCTATCGTCGCTAAAGGTGAAGTGATCCAGTTCTTTACAGGGTAAGCACCAGGTGGCGGAGAAATCGACGATCACCGGTTTCCCCGAAGCGAGCGCGGCGTCGAGAGAAGCGGAATCCCCTTTTATCCATTTCGGCGATGGAATCTCGTCAGCGGTCGGGGCGGCCAGATAGGCGACGGCTCCCGCCGCAAAGATCAGGGAAACGAGACCTTTGACAATCTTGAATCCGCCCCCTTTGGCTTTCACCGACGAGAGGAGCCCAAGGTATATCCCCGACCCGGCCAACAACGCCGCCGCTATCCACGGGAACGCCGACTCGTCTATCAGCGGTTCGGCGAAATAGAGCCCCATGAAGAGGAGAACGCACCCGAACACTTGCTTGACCCAGATCATCCATACCCCCGACCGGGGAAGGGCCGAGAGGCCGCCCGAGAAGAGGGCCAACACCACGAGCGGCGCTCCGATGCCGAGGGCCAGCACGAAGAAGAGGGTAAACCCGAGAAGCGGGTCTTGTCGTTCCCCGACGAAGGTAAGCAGCCCGAGGACGAAGGGGCCGATGCATGGGGCGGCGACGATGCCGACGGTCAACCCCATGACAAACGACCCGAAGACCCCTTTTCTGTTCTTCCCCCCCATTTCGTTCAGGAACCGGGGCATCCGTATGTCCCACAGGCCAAACATCGACAACGCCAGCCCCACCATAACGGCGACGATAAAGAGGATTACCGCCGTATGTTGCAGGAGAGCGCCGAAAAGACTGCCGGTGAGGGCGGCGAAGAGCCCCAAGGTGGAGTACATCATCGCCATGCCGAAAAGATACGCGAGCGCTCGTGCGATCAACCCTCCCCTCCCCCCTTCGGCGGCGCCGCCAAAATAAGAAACGGTAATCGGGATCAACGGGTAGATACAAGGGGTCAGGTTAAGCGCCAGTCCCGATAGAAACACCAACAGGAAGGTGAGTAGCAGGCCGTTTTCGTTAAAGGCGTCGGTAAAGCTCTGGTCGTCGGTCGACGCCGCCACACCGAAGAGTGGCGCCGCTTTGGCGAAGGCGTCTTGATGCATGGCGACCGTCGCGACGCCAGGCGCCACGACGGTAAGGTTGATCGTCTGACGTATGGTCGATGGGGGGAGACAGCTTTGATCGTCGCAGGCTTGCACGATGAGTTTAACGGTCACCGGGTACGCTCCGGGCGCCACCGAGGGATCAACCGCGATAGTGGCGGCGATGGCGACGGTTTCTTCGTAGACCGCGAGAGGGGTGTCGGAAAAGGAGAAGGTGACGTCGGTTCCGACCGGGTAGACGATCCGACCGACGGTCACCCCTTCGGGGGTATCGAGGGTCAGTTCGGTGGCGATGAGGGAGTCGAGGGTCGGGGTATGGCTCTGGCCGTGGTACCCGGCGTCGAAGGTTAGCTGAACGAGGAGCCGGGTCGATGCGCCGGGGGTAACGCCATCCCTTTCTAAAAGGGGAGTGACGGTGACGACGTGCGAACTGGGGACCATCTGCCCCCACGATATGGGCGCCCACAGAAGCGCGGTGGCGGTCAGTAGAAAGGCGAGGGTGCGGGTCATATGCGATTCCGTAAAAGCCTCCATTATAGCCTTATCGGCTCCGTTGACAAAGGGGCGGACACGGTATGTAATAGTCGCTTGTTCTCGTTTGTCTGTCACCACCATCAGGAGGGGCCATGCCCGCCGATTTAAAAAAAGTCATTCGGGAGATTCCCGACTTTCCCCAAAAAGGGATTCTCTTCTACGACATCACCACTCTCTTCGCCGACGCCCGCGCTTTTCGTCGCTCGATGGATATGTTTGTCCATCGGTATGTCGACCGGAAACCGGACCTCTTCGTCGGGGTCGAGGCGCGTGGCTTTCTGATAGCCAGCGCACTGGCCTATGCGTTGGGAACCGGGGTGGTGGTGATCCGTAAACCGGGAAAGCTTCCCTATAAGACCAACAAGATTTCGTACGATCTGGAGTATGGATCGAACGAGGTCGAGATCCATCAAGACGCGATCCAAAAGGGACAAAGCGTCGTGTTGGTGGACGACCTTCTGGCGACCGGCGGTACCATGAACGCGGCGGCGCAGTTGGTGGAAGATTTAGGGGGCGAGGTGCGGGAGCTGGCGTTTATGGTGGAGTTGGCGTTCCTGAACGGTCGCTCGAAAATCGACCGCCACGATATTCACTCCCTCGTGAAATACGACTAACCCCTACGATGAGGTACGCCCCCTGCGGGAGGGCGAGGGACTCGGCCGGCATCGCTTCGACGAACACGGCCGTCACCCGCGCCGGTCACGACAAATCAGCTTTAAATACAAAACGACCGCCCTTGCAAGGCTGTGATAAAACACCCGGCCCTTTGTGGTCGGGTGTTTTATTCCACGCTTACCAACGCCCCCGCCGGGACGAAGACGATCCCTTCGTCAGCCAGTTCCGGCATCACCTGTTCTAAAGCGGTGACGGTTTGTCGATAAGGGTGGCCGATGCCGATGGCGGCGCCGTTCCGACGAGCTTTAGCGGCCAGCGCTCTCATGTTGGCGATGATCTTTTCGACATCTTGTTCGTTGTCCAAAAAGACGTCGCGGCTGGCCACCGGCAGGCCGATGGCTTTCGCTTTATGGGCCGCTTCGGTTTTGGCGCTGGTTCGGCTGTCGATGAAAAAAAGTCCGGCGTCTTTCACCGCTTTCACCACCAGTTTCATTTTCTCGGCGTTTTCGGTAAAAAGCGAACCCATATGGTTGTTCACCCCTTCGGCGTAGGGGACTTCGCTCAACGCGCTGGTAAAAGCCCCCACCAACTGGTCGTCCGACATATCGACTTTCAGCGCCCCGTATCCGGGATTGGCGAAGGTGGACGATGGTTGCATCGGAAGGTGGAGCATAACGGTTCGCCCTTTGGCGTGGGCGAGTGTGGCCACTCCTTGGCTGTGGGGCAAATAAGGAAGCACGGCGAAGGTAATTGGTAGAGCGATAGCGGCCAGACGTCGGGCCGCTTCCATGTCGGCGCCAAGATCGTCGATGATGACCGCCACCATAGGGCCGTGCGCCTCGGGGCTTCGGGTTTGATAGACCGGCTGCGCCGGAACCGGGGTCACCTTCTCGGGTTCCGGCTCGACCCGAATGGCGTTGAGGGATTCGACCGGATGAGGGGGGAGTTCTTCTTCGAAATGAAGCATGGGCGCAGGGGTGGAGACCGGAACCGGTTTCTTGGCGGTCAGCTTTTTGCCGCCGCCGGCGCTTTCGCCTCCGACGACGAGGAAGAGGATGCCGAGGCTTAACGCGCCGATGAGGACGCCGAGGACAATCTCGGCGCCGTAACGTCGAAAGGAAAAGCCCCCCTTCTTCTTCCGGGGGGCTCCTTTACGATTGGTCCCTTTTTTCGCTCCACCGGTCGATTTGGCGGAACGTTTTTTCTTCGGCGCCAAGAGGGGTTAACTGGCCTTCCGCTCGGCCTGCCTGCTCTCCACATCACGGATGATATCCCAGCTTTTGAGCACTCCTATGGCCCGTTGCAGTTGCACGTCATGCTCCGGATCGGCCACGGGGCGGATGAGACCGTTTTTCTCTTTGGCGTCTTCTTTACCGTTCTCCCCTTTCGTCCCTTTCCTTTTGCCTGCGTCGCCGACAGGATCGAGATGGTTGGGGAGATCCTTTTCGCGAACGGACTGCTTCGTCTTTCCGTCAGCGTTTTTCTCGTCGATCCATCCTTCTTCGACCTTGATGTCGGGAAGGATGCCGACCTTGGATCTGCCGCCCGGATGGGGTGTAGTAACGGGCGGTGGTGAGCCGGAGCCCTGCGTCGCCTCTCAGCGGGATGATGGTCTGGACCGATCCTTTGCCGAAGCTGGTGACGCCGATGACGATGGCCCGTTTCAGGTCTTGCAGAGCCCCGGCGACGATTTCGGAAGCCGAAGCGGAGCCTTGGTTGACCAGCACCACGAGGGGATAATCATCGTCGCCGGAAGGGTTCTTAGCGGTGAAACGCATATTCTGGTTCGGCATCCGCCCTTTGGTGTAGACCACCAGCTCTCCCTTTTTCAAGAAGTATTCGGAGACTTCGACCGCTTGATTCAATAGCCCGCCGGGGTTGTTCCGCAGGTCGAGGATGAGCCCTTTCATCCCCTGCTTCTTGAGCTCTTCGATGGCGGCCCGCATCTCTTGGCCGGTGTCTTTGGAGAAACTGCGGAGCCGCACATAGCCATAGTTGTCGGGAAGCATGAGACTCTTAACGCTGGTGACGTGGATGATGTCCCGTATGATGGTGAATTCGCGCGGCTCTTCAAACCCTTCCCGCACGATGGTGAGGGTCACCGGCGTTCCCCGTTTACCCCGCATGAGCCGAACGGCGTCCATCAGGCTCATCTCGTGGGTCGGAGCGCCTTCGACCTTAATGATTTTGTCGCCCGGTTTCAGACCGACTTTCCATGCGGGGGTCTCTTCCATCGGGGTGACGATGGTGAGCCAGCCATCCTGCATGGTGATTTCGATACCGAGCCCACCGAACTCCCCTTCGGTCTCGACCTGCATCTCTTTGAACATCTCGGCGGTCATATAGGAGGAGTGGGGGTCGAGGGAGCGGAGCATCCCGTCGATGGCGCCTTCGATAAGCTTATTGGGCGCCACCTCTTCGACATAGTCGCTCTCGATGAGGGTCAGGACGTCGGCGAAGGTTTCGAGGTGGTCGTAGGAACGAACCACGGCGAAGACTTTGTTGGAATTAAACGAGCCGACCGCAACCCCCAAGGCCAATGCCGCAAGGAAGGTAAGCAGGAACGCTCCCCGCGGTGATTTACGAGGCTCCTCCCCTTGGTTGGAAGAAGTGAAACCGGGATCAGCGCTCATACGAAAGACTCCATGATGAACAACGTTGCGAACGATTAGCCGTTTTTGAGGGCGATGGCCTTCCGGGCCGCTTCGATGACGGCGGCGGCGTTAAGGCCGAAATAGTCGAGCAGGGCGTCGGGGGAGCCCGATTTGCCGAACTCCGATTTCATACCGACCCGGATCACCGGGACCGGCGCGTTCTCGGCGATCACTTCGGCCACCGCCGAACCGAGACCGCCGATGATCGAATGCTCTTCGGCGGTGACGATGGCGCCACAGGTATTGGCCAGCTTGATCAGCAATTCTTCGTCGAGCGGTTTAACGGTCGGCATGTTGACCACTGTCGCCATGATACCCTGCTCGGCCAGTTGGTTGGCGGCGTCGGCGACAGTAGAGGTCATGAGACCGCAGGCGACCAGAGCGACGTCGGGGCCGTTGCGCATGATTTCCCCTTTGCCGAACTGGAAGGGGGTGGTTTCTTGATGGACCACCGGGAACTTGTCCCGAGCGAGGCGGATATAGAGAGGACCGTCATGGTCGGCGGCGTAGCGGACCGCCGCTTGGGTCTCGGCGGCGTCGGCCGGAACGATGACGCTCATATGGGGCAAGGTCCGCATCAGAGCGATATCTTCCATCGCCTGATGACTGGGGCCGTCTTCGCCGACGGTGATACCGCCGTGGGAGGCGACCACCTTTACATTGACGTTCCCCAAGCAGACCGACTGGCGAATCTGCTCCCACGCCCGACCGGTAGCGAAGACGGCGAAGGTGGAGGCGAAAGGGACTTTCCCCGAAACGGCCAAACCTGCGGCGGTTCCAATCATGTTGGCTTCGGCCACTCCCATGTTAAAGAACCGGTCGGGGAATTTTACGGCGAACTTCGCCGTGCGGGTGGAACCGGAGAGGTCGGCGTCGAGCACCACCACGTTCGGATGGGTTTCGCCGAGTTCGGCTAAGGTCGCCCCATAGGCGTCGCGTAACGATTTTTTTTCGACCACAGGTTTTTCGCTCGTTTCAGTCGTCATGATTCTTATGCTACGGTCAGTTCGGCGATAGCCGTTTTCAGTTGTTCGTCATCGGGGGCGGCGCCGTGCCATCCGGCTTTCCCTTCCATGAAGGAGACCCCTTTTCCTTTGACCGTCATGGCGACGATCATGGCCGGTTTCCCTTTTTGAGAGACGCCCCAATCGATGGCGTCGACGATCTCGGCCATATCGTGTCCGTTAATGGTCCGGGTGGCCCATCCAAAAGCGGCGAACTTTTCGTCGACCGGATCGACCCCCATCACGTCGGCCACGGCGCCGTCGATCTGCAACCCGTTGTGATCGACGAAAGCGACCAGATTGTCGAGCTTATAGTGGGCCGCCGCCATAGCCGCTTCCCATACCTGCCCTTCTTGCAGCTCGCCGTCACCGAGCATGGCGAAGACGCTCTTTTTCCAACCGCTCAACCGACCGGCCAGCGCCATACCGTTGGCCATCGAAAGCCCCTGCCCCAGCGACCCGGTCGATATCTCGACCCCCGGTGTGGAGGGAGCGAAAGGATGCCCGGAAAGCATGGCGTTGAGTTTGCGTAATGACGAGAGGTGCGACCGGTCAAAGTAGCCTGCCCGAGAAAGAGTGGCGTAGAGAGCGGGGGCCGCATGTCCTTTGGACAAGACGAACCGATCTCGATCCTGCTCTTTCGGGTAGACCGGGCTATGGTCCATTCGGGAAAAATAGAGCGCGGTCAGGATATCGATGGCCGACAGCGACCCGCCGGAATGGCCCGATCCGGAGGCGTTGAGCATCGTGAGGATATCGATCCGCAGGTCGCGGGCGATGTCGACGAGGGTTGCGACATCGTCGGTTCGTTCGAGAACTTTCATGAGGGCGTCAGATTCGAGAATTGCGGTTAACGTAAGTTCAGGTCTTGGCCCATGCCGGAAAACCTGTCACATCATCGACGAGGGCGCCGGTTCGACGTGAAATGCTTTATGAACGGACAGGTTAGCATCTCCCCCCCGGCGTTGGAAAGGAGAAAATCGCATTGAGGTGCGACACAATCACCCTGTAAAACGCGGGTAATGTCACGTTTGCCGTTGACAGGGAGAAAGGCGCTCCGTACTATGCATCCAGGTGGGTCTTTCTGGGGTGTTTGTGATTGCGATTTCATTTGCGATCACCATTCTTATTTTTTTCAGCGAGCGCGCATGTCCGATACGCAATCCGCTCCGGCGGCTTTCGATAAAGTTTTACGGGGAGATCTGCGAAAATATATCTCCCGCATGGGCGAAATGGAAAACGGCGGTGGATTGCACTCCATGGTCGTTTCGATGGTCGAGCGGTCTCTCTTGGAAGTGACCCTCGCCGAGACCAAAGGAAATCAGACCGAAGCGGCCCATATCCTTGGGATGAACCGGAACACCTTGCGCCGGAAGATGAAAGAATACGCCATCAACCAGCCGATCAACGGGAAAGCCAAACAGAACGGCAACGGCAACGGAAAAGCGATCCGCAAGCCAAAGGGATAATCCCCTACTCCCGCCTTCCTTGGTAATCGTCTCCCCGCCAGATCGTGAAACGGCGGACCTCCTCACCGCCCCTGATTAACGTTAGCTCCTTCACTTTCCGCGTCTTGGCGAATCGGTAAAGATGGTCGGGCGGTTCTTCGAATCGGAGGTCGGTGACGACTAGCGCTGTTTTCCCCATCAGGCTCGACTCGTCGTCCCAGAAATCGAACTGATCAATCTTCTCGTTCATGCAAGCGACTGGTAGCTGATCGTCGGTGACGAAGAGCATTTGTGAACAGAGGACCCAATGATGGGCCAGCCCGAATATCTTCTCTTCGGGAATCCCCTCCCCCTCAAGCTTCTTTCGCTCTTCGAGTAAGGCGTCACCGACGGCGTCCCACCCGTAGAGTTCGTTGACGATGTCGTATTTCGGTTTAATCGGCAATATCGGGTGGAAGACGTGAATATAAAACGCGACAAACATCAATCCGGCTAACGCCACGCCGATCTGATAGCCGCGCACGCGCCGCCTGAAGGCCCCGGCTTCCATCTTTCGCCATGCGTCGAGCCCCAAAGCGGGGAGCATGATCATGGCGGTCATGTAGCCGAAGGCGGGCCAATGGGGTTCGCTCTCGTTCGTCCAGGCGCAGACGATGTAGAAGAAGATGAGAGTCGGCGCCGAAAAGGCGACGAGGAGCGCATAACGCCGGTCCCCTGCGCGGGCTTTCTTGTAGCCGCTCCAGACGGCCATAAGGAGCATGACCAGTATCACCGGCGACATGTAGAGAAGTTGTCCGCCGATGAGCTGTTCGAAGTTACGAGACTCGAAGGCCGCGCCGTGGTGTCGTTCGGTCAGATGGAACCGGAAGCTTGGCCAATCGTTGGCCATGTTCCAAAAGAAGACCGGTGAAAAACAGAGAAGACCGACGGGGGCCATCAGATAAGGTTCGATCCGGCGGAACCAGAAGCGATATTCGGGGATGGCGGCCACCAGTATCAGGGTGGAGGGTATCAGGAGTACGGCGAAATATTTCCCCAACATGCCGATGCCGATAACGGCGCCCATGACCGGCCAGAGCCACGCCGGACCTCCGTTGAGGACGCGCCAGAGGAGAAGAACGTAGAGAAGGTAGCAGACCGCCGACGGGATGTCGGGGACCATCTGCAAAGCGCCAATGCCGAACATCGGAACGATATTAAAGGTCAGAATGGCGTAGAAAGCGACCCGGCGGTCGTCGAAGAGAACGACTGACAGTCGATAGAAGATGACGCCGATAACGACAAAGAGCAGGGCCGACGGGAACCGAACCCAGAACGACGTGTCGCCGCCGATGTCGGTGAAGAGTCGGATAAGCCACGCCACCAACGGCGGATGATCGTAGTACGACAGGTCGAATCGTTGCGACCAGGCCCAATAGTAGCTTTCGGAATCGCCCAAGCCGGTCTGCCCCATAACGAGGAGACGAAAGAGAAAAAAGCCGCCGATCAGGGCGAAGCTGGCGGGACCGTAGGAGGCCGATGGGTCGATGCGACGCTGGCTCACGGGGTCCTCTCAACAGAACGGGCGACGAAGACGATGCCGTGAAGGTCGCAGGCGGTGATCACTTTCTCAAGCCCCACCACAATGGTCGCCCCCGCTTCGATGGCGAGAACCGTCATTTCGGCTTCGACCATCGACGCGACGGTACCGAGTCCGACGGTGGGGATATCGAACCGTTGGTCTTGCTGCGGTTTGGCCACTTTGCAGACGACCCCTCCCCCTTTGCATAAGGGACCGGCCCGTTTGATGGTTTCGTCGGTCCCGTCGATGGCTTCGACGGCGACCACAGCGCCTTCTTTGACGACCACGGTTTGGCCGATATCGAGCGCTCCGATTCCTTTGGCCATCCGCAGGCCGAAGGCGATGTCGTTCTCCTGCTCGGGGGTCGGCTCTCGCGTCGTAAATAGCTGCGGCCTCGGCATGAGCGATTTCAGCATGGTCGACTGGTCGGCGACTTCGAACCCGTCTCTCTCCAGCGCGTCAACGATGCCTATCATGAGGGCGTCGTCACTCTTGAGATCGAGACGTCGGAGAATGGAGAGGGCTTTCATGTCGAACTTCGGGTTTTCATACAACACCCGTTTATCGACTTTGCCGATGAAGGTGACCTTTTTGCACCCGGCGGCTTTGAGGGTTTCGATGGTCTTGCCGGCTTGGGCTAGGCCGATCCGGTGGGTTTTGTCGGCGATACCGGCGAGCTGGTCGTACGACTCCTGATCGAAGGTGATGGCGACGACGTTCCATCCCATACCTTGAGCCGCTTCCACCAGAAGACGGGGGAGTTCGCCCCGACCGGCAAGGAGACCCAGCGGCGCGTCGGTGAGGGGCATCAGGCCAGCGAAAGGTTTTTGCAAGTCGAGTTGAGGGTGTCGAGCACCCCCAACGCGACCCGAAGGCTCATCAGTTCGTTCTCCACCGAGGTGTGACGATGGGCGCCGTTGGTGGCGCAGTCGAGGAAGTGGGTCAGTTCGAGTTTTAACGGATTGTCCCGGTGGACGAAGATTCGCTCGATCACCGATTCTTGCCGATATTTCAACTCCGACTGGCGGACTTCATGCTGCGACGACGCTTGCCGGTGGATGAGGATATCTTGGTGGGCGAAGTCGAGGAAGATATACTCCTTTTCCTGCGTGATCGCCATGGTCCTGATTTTTTCCTGGGTCGCCCGGCTGGCGAGAACGCTGGCGATACAGCCGTTGTCGAACTGGAACTGGACCTGCACGACGTCTTCGCGTGTGGTGAAGATCGACGTCCCCATGACGTGGGTATCGACCACCGGCGAGGCGACGAGGTTCAACAGGATATCGATGTCGTGGATCATCAGGTCGAGCACGACGCCTGCGTCTTTAATGCGGGGATCGAAAGGACCCATGCGGCGCGACTCGATCATGATCGGGTTCTGGACGATCTTTCGCAACTCTTGCACGGCGCCGTTGAACCGCTCGACGTGGCCGACGTGGAGGGCGAGGTCTTTTTTCGCGGCTATGTCGAAGAGGTCTTCGGCATGGGCGAAGCTGTTGCAGATCGGCTTTTCGACGATGCAGTGAACCCCGGCTTCGAGACAATCTTTGGCGATCTCGTAATGGAGCGAGGTGGGGGGCGGCGATAGAGACGGCGTCGACTTTGTCGAGTATCTCTTTGTAGTCCCGGTAATGTTTCGTCTTGTAGCGGGCGGCCAGCGTCCCTCCCCGTTCGGCGTCGGGGTCGATGACGGCGACAAGGTTGACGTCGGCCATCTCGGCGTAGATGCCGACGTGATAACCGCCCATTCGGCCGACGCCGATGACGGCGACGTTAGTTTTCTCGTTCATATTCATCCTATTTCAAGGAGACCGCCAAGACTCCTTGTCTATGTCGTATCGTTACAAAACCGGCTAGAGGGCCAGTCCCCGCTTCGATTCTACTTTGGCAAAGTCTACCAAACATTTGACCATACCATCCACCTGCATTTCAGCCTCGATCCGGGCGATGGCTTCTTTCGGAACCAGCCCCGAGTGGGTCAAAAGCTTATAGGCCGCTTTCATTCTCAGTCGTTCATCCGGTCCGACACCCCGTCGTTTCATCCCGACGCTGTTTAACCCTTCCGGTTTTGAAGGGTTGCCGACCACCATGAAACCGGGGGGAACGTCCTGCACAATGCGGGTCATTCCCCCAATCATCGCCATGCTTCCGACACGGACGAACTGATGCAGACCGGTACCGCCCCGCCGATGACGGCGTAATCGCCCACTTCGATATGCCCCGACAGTCCGGCGAGGGTGGTAATGGTCACCTCCTTGCCGAGTATGCAGTCGTGGGCGATGTGGCTTTGGGTCATGATGTAGCATCCGTCGCCGATGACGCTACTTTTCCCTTCGTACCCGGAGCGGTGTATGGCGACCAGCTCGTTGATGAAAACGTTGTCGCCCACTTCGACCCACGAAGGGACCGGTTTCCACTTGTAGAACTGAGG
Source organism: uncultured Alphaproteobacteria bacterium (assembly GCA_942491105.1). Lineage (GTDB taxonomy): Bacteria > Pseudomonadota > Alphaproteobacteria > Kiloniellales > DSM-21159 > JBBEAM01. The sequence continues at coordinate 46,653 of CALNZX010000008.1, forward strand.
ATCGCCGCCGACGATGCTATTGGCGCCGACAAACGTCCCTTTCCCCATACGGGTCCATTGGAGCGTGGCGCGGGGACCGATACGGCAGCCGTCGCCGATCTCGACGTCGGGGCCGACAATGGCGAAGGGACCGATCTCGACGTCGTTCCCGAGACGAGCGGACGGGTCGACAAAGGCGGTGGGATGTATGACGGTCGACATTCCGCTACTCTCCGGCGACCATGGCGGTCAAATCGGCTTCAACGGCGACTTCTCCGTCAACGGAGGCGATCCCTTTCACTTTCCAGAGCCGCTTTTTCTGCTTTTCGACGATCACTTCGAGCTGTAACTGATCGCCGGGAACGACCTGCCGTTTGAAGCGACAGTTATCGATAGCGGCGAAGTAGATGATCTTCCCTTTGGCGTCGTCAGTGGAGGAGGTGGCCAAGACACACGCGGTTTGCGCCAACGCTTCGACCATCAGTACTCCCGGCATCACCGGTTTTTCGGGGAAATGGCCGGGAAAGAAGTATTCGGTACCGGTGATGTTCTTAACGGCGACGGCCCGCTCGAAGGGGACGACTTCGGTGATGCGGTCGATAAGAAGAAAGGGGTGGCGGTGGGGAAGATAATCCCGCAGTTCGTGATGCTCGATGACCGGCATGAAAACTTACTCGCTGGATGATTGGTTGAAGGATTCTTCGAGGGTCTCGACCCTCTTTTTCAGTTTGGCGAGGTTCTCGCCCGCTTTCATAAAGGCGACGAACTCTCGGCGCGGCATGGCGCGCGTCCCTTCATAGATCCCTTTTTCGGTCAGGCTTTTGTGGACGCCGGTCATACCGGCCAGCATGACGCCGGAGGCGATTTCGATATTGTCCGAGATCGCGCAGGCGCCCCCGATCACGACCCGGTCGCCGATCTTGGTCGACCCGCCGACGCCGGTCGTCCCGGCGATGATCACGTGAAGACCGATGTCGCAGTTGTGCCCTACATGGCAATGATCGTCGATTTTGGTCCCAGCGCCGATTCGGGTGACACCGAAGGTGGCCCGGTCGACGGTAGAAAGGGCGCCGATCTCGACGTCGTCTTCGATGGTGACACCGCCGGTTTGCGGGATCTTAAAGAGGTTCCCCTTTTCGTCGGGAACATAGCCGAATCCGTCGGCGCCGATGACAGAGCCGCCATGAATCCGGCATCGTTGACCGATGGCGACGCCGCAATACAACACCGCGTTTTCATAGAGAACGGTGTCGGCGCCGACACAACAGGTCTCACCCACGCGCACACCGGCTTTGAGTATAGCCCGTGGCCCTACGTTCGTTCCGGCTCCAACGGTCACCAACGGGCCGACATGCGCGGTCGGATCGATGACGGCGGTCGGATCGACGACGGCTGAAGGGTGAACGCCGGGTCGCGGGATCGCTTCGGGAATCAAAATCCCTTGCACGCGCGCGGAAGCCAGCATGGGATTGTCGGCGGTAAGGTAAGGGAGCCGGCTCTCCATGCCGGGGGGAAGGATCAAGGCCGATGCGGCGCACCGGGCAAGCTCTAGACGCTCCCCACTACCGGGCAAGAAAAAAGCAAGGTCCCCCTCCCCTGCTGCGGCTAGGGGGGCGACCTTTGCGATGTCGGGGTCTCCCCCTTCGCTCATGCCGAGCGAAAGGAGAGCCGCCAGTTCCGAAAGGAGCACGGGGGTTACTTTTTCCCTTTGGTCTCGGCGTCGTAGATGCTGACGACCTGCGGGGTGACGTCGACCGATTTGTCCATGTAGAGGACGACCGGTCCACCCATGCCGGGAGTTTCCCCCTGCTCCAGAATCAGGGTGAAGCCGTTTTTCTGACCATACTCTTTGATGATCCGGGTGACGTCTTCCAGAATCTTGCGCATGGTCTGGGCCTGCTGTTGCTGGATCGAGGAACGGGTGTCTTCCTGATAGAGTTTGAACTCACGCTCTTTGCGTCGAAGATCGTTCTGCTTGTCTTGCAAAGCGTCGGGGCGAAGCATGATCTTCCCCTGATCGATCTCTTTTCTCAGTTTCTCGATATCTTCCTGCATCGCCTTGAGCTTGACGCTCTCTTTTTCGGCCCGCGCTCTCAGAGAGAGAACGGCTGCCTTCCCGGCCACCGACTCGTCGAGAATTTTTTGAAGATTGACTCCCCCGATCTTCTCGGCGGCCAACGCGGCCGACGGGCCGGTCAGAAGGAGAATGGCGGCGAAGAATGAAAATATCCGGCCGTAGTGTGAAAGTGACATGCCTTTAGAACGCTCCTCCGATGGTGAAGTGGAACTCGTTGGGGCCCTCCCCTTCGCGCTGGTCCAACTTGAACCCATAGGCCATGGTGATTGGCCCGATTGGCGAGAAGAAGTGAATGCCGAACCCCCACGCGTGTCTCATATTTTCGAGGTCATACAGCTGATCGGTGGTATTCCCGAACGCGTCATCCCCTCCGTAGACGTTACCTCTGTCGTAGAACAGGAAACCTCTGAAAAATCTTGTGAAGCGATATTGTAGTTCAACATTGAACAGAAGGGAAGCCTCGCCGCCGATCGCTTCGCCCAAGCTGTCTTTCGGGCCGATATCCCGGATGGTGAACCCTCTTAACGTAGACGGTCCCCCCATGAAGAACCGTTCGGTGATCGGTAACGGCTTATCGTCGTATCCGGCGGCCCGCCCGATTTTGGCGTGGACCATACCGATGAACTCGTTCCAGAGATGCTGGTAGTTGGAGCCCTCGGCGATGAGTCGATAGAACCGGGCGTCGCCGCCGATCCCCGATCCTTCGGCGTAGGCGTAGAGCCGTGTTCCTTCGTCGGGGCTGTAGGGGTCGTTGCGGCTGTCGTAGGTGAGTGACGGAAAGAGCGATCCGGTGGTCAAGCTCCCTTCTTGGGCCAGAAGGTAGGAACTGGCGGTGTCGCTATTCAGAATGGTGACGTCGGCCCGCTCGTATTTGTAGCCTAATTTGAGCCACACATATTCGCTTAACGACCGCCCGAGACGCATGGAGCCGCCGGTGGTGACCGATTCGTAGGCGTCGTATTGGTAGGTCTTGTTATAAGCGTCAAGTCCGCCGAGGATCTCTCGATCCATGATGGCCGGTTCGGTGAAGGAGAGGGAGTAGTCGTCCCGTCGGGAGGAGTGATCGACGGAGACGCCGGAATTCTTGTCCGCGCCCGTCGAGGTTTTTCCATTTGATGGAACCTTGCACCAAAACGTTTTCGACCGACGAATAGCCGACGGCGAACGATATCTCGCCGGTATTCATCTCTTCGACTTTGGTCTCGATGTCGACGGTGTCTTCTTCGGCGCCGGAGCGTTGTTCGATATCGACACTATTGAAGTAGCCGAGTCGGTTAATCCGCTCCCGGCTCCGTCGCAGTTTCTCGGAGTCGAACAGTTCCCCTTCGTTTAAGCGGAACTGTCGGCGGATGACCCGGTCGCGGGTCTCTTCGTTGCCGGTGATGTTAATAGAGCCGATGTAGATTTTTCGCCCCTTCTCGGTTCGGACGGCGATGTTAACGAGCCGTTGATCTTCGTCGATGTCGAGCTGGGGGATGACGTTGGCGTAGGCGTATCCTTTTTGGGCGTAGAGATCGGTGATGGCGAAAATCTCTTGCCGAAAGAGGGTTTTGTTGAAGACCTCCCCTTTGGAGAGGGTCAGTTTTTCGCGTAGCTCTTCTTCGGTGTAGATGTCGTCACCTTCCACCTTGATCTCGCCGACACGATATTGCTCCCCTTCGGTGACGGGGAAGGTGATGTAGATGCTACGCCACTCTTTGTCGATCTCGACTTCCGGATCGTCGATGCGGGCTTTGATATAGCCGTTGTCGTGATAGAAGGCTTCGAGTTTCAACAGATCGGTTTTAAGGGCGTTTTTCTTATAGGCGCCGGAGTCGGAGAAAAAGGAGGCCCAGGTGACGGCGCTCGTCTCGATCTGCCACCGTAGCGTTTGCGGCGAGAAACGGTTGACGTCGCGAAAATCGATCCGTGCGACGTTGATCTTTTTCCCTTCGTCCACATGGAACTCGACGTCGACCAGATTGTCGGGGAGCCGTTTAACGACGGTTTTGACGTCGGTGAAATAGAATCCTTTGTTCCGATAGACTTGTCTGATGCGGCTTTCGTCCCACGGAATGAGATCTTGCCGAAAGAAGGTCCCCTTTTGGGTTTTCACCCTCAGCACGATTTCTTTGTCTTTGATCTCGGTGACGCCGTCGAGATTGATTTTATGGACGAACGGTTTCTCGGTGAAGAGATAAGTGAGAACGAGGCCGTCGTCTTCCTCTATCAGGTCGAGACGGATGGCGTCGAAAAAGCCGAGTTTATAAAGGCGCCTGATATCTTCGGCGACGGTGTCGGAATCGTAAACGTTTCCTTTGCGGCTGTGGATGTAGTAGCGGACGGTGTTCTGATCGGCCCGCTCGATTCCAACGACTCGAACGTCTTTGATATTCTTGAAGTAGTCGAGGGCGTACCCCTCCCCCGGAAAGAGGGCGGAGGTCAACAGGGCCAACGCCCCAAAGAGGGGCGCAACCAAACGAAAAGGGTTCATCAACGCTCTATGGCAGGGGGTTAGATGCTCTCGGGTACCGGATCGACCGGGCTTTTTTCATGAAAGGTCAGACCATCCGGCCCTTTCTCCACCATCACCGTGGAACCCCGCTTGAACTTGCCGAAGAGCATCTCTTCGGAGAGGGGGTTTTCGATGAGGCGTTGGACCGCCCTTTTGAGGGGGCGAGCGCCATATTTGGGATCGAACCCTTCGTCGACCAGATGCGCTTTCGCGTCGGCGGAGACTTCGATGCCGATCCCCTCTTCCTCCAGCCGTTTGGAAAGAGCGTCGATCTGCAACTCGACGATCTGGGCGATCTGCTCTTTTTCGAGCTTGTGGAAGGTGACGATTTCGTCGATCCGGTTGAGAAACTCCGGGTTGAAGGTCCGGCGTAGCTCGGTTTTGATCTCGTCTTCCATTTTTTTGTGGGCAAGCTTTGCGTCTTCGGCCTGGAATCCCATGGCCGACCCCCGCTCCACGATCCGGGCGGAGAGGTTACTGGTCATGATCAGGATGACGTTCTTGAAGCTAACATGCCGACCGTAGCTGTCGGTGAGCCGACCGTCGTCCATGATCTGAAGAAGCATGTGGTAGATATCGGCGTGGGCTTTCTCGATCTCGTCGAGGAGAACGACCGCATAGGGGCGACGGCGTACCCGTTCGGTGAGCTGTCCCCCTTCTTCGTAGCCGACATAGCCCGGGGGGGCGCCGACCAACTTGGAAGCGTTGAACTTTTCCATATATTCGCTCATGTCGAGGCGAATAAGGGACGCCCGGTCACCGAACAGATATTCGGCCAAGACGTTGGCCAGCTCGGTTTTGCCGACGCCGGTGGGGCCGAGAAAGAGGAAGACCCCCATCGGTTTGTTCAGCTCTTTTAAGCCCATGCGGGAACGGCGAATCGCTTTGGTGACCGCTTCGATGGCTTGGGTCTGGCCGAAAACTTTCTTCGAAAGCTCGTCCCCCATTTTCGAAAGCTTTTCCCCTTCGTCCTTCTCGACCCGTTGCAACGGAATGCCGGTGATCGACGAGACGACGTAGGCGATATCTTCTTCGGTGACGGTCGGGCGCGATTCGTCCTGCTTTTTCTCCCAGTCGTCCCGCAACCGATCGAGCTCGAGCCGAAGCTGCTCTTCCTTGTCGCGCAGATCGACCGCTTTCTCGAACTCCTGATGTTCGATCTTCTCTTTTTTCTCTTCGACCACCTCGTCGATTTTCTGTTGCAAGTCCCGAATCGCGGGGGGGAATGTCACTTTCCGCAGATGAACCCGCGATCCGGCTTCATCAATAACGTCGATCGCTTTGTCGGGGAGGAATCGGTCGGGAATATAGCGGTCGGACATCCGAACGGCGGCGATGATCGCTTCGTCGGTGATGATCGCTTTGTGATGAAGCTCGTACTCCGGTTTCAGCCCCCGCATGATCTCGATAGCCTCGTCGATGGCGGGCGGCTGAACGATAATCGGCTGGAACCGGCGTTCGAGGGCGCCGTTCTTCTCGATATATTTTCGATACTCATCGAGGGTCGTGGCGCCGATGCATTGGATCTCGCCACGGGACAAAGCCGGTTTGAGCATATTGGAAGCGTCAACGGAACCTTCCGCCGCGCCAGCGCCGACGAGGGTATGAATCTCGTCGATAAAAAGAATCACATTGGTCGCTTGGGTGATCTCTTTCATGATCGCCTTGATCCGTTGCTCGAACTGCCCCCGGTACTTGGTACCGGCGATGACGGCGCCGAGATCGAGGCTGATGACCCTTTTGTCGTAGAGCAACTGCGGCACTTCGCGGCTGATGATCCGCTGGGCCATTCCTTCGACGATGGCGGTTTTACCGACCCCCGGTTCGCCGATAAGGACCGGATTGTTCTTCGTCCGACGGGCGAGGATCTGGATGACCCGTTCGATTTCCTTGTCCCGTCCGATGACCGGGTCGAGTTTCCCTTTGACCGCCATTTCGGTCAGATCGCGGCCGAACTCGTCAAGCGCCGGGGTTTTCGATTGTTGCTTCTCCTGGCTGGCGGTCGGCTCCCGTAGCAGGTTGATGGTCTGCTCCCGGACGTCGGCGTAGGTGACGCCGAGGGAGTTTAAGACCCGTGCGCCGACGCCGTCTTTTTCGCGCATCAGGCCGAGCAGAAGGTGCTCCGTACCGATGTAGGAATGCCCCATGGAGCGGGCCTCTTCCACCGAGTATTCGAGCACTTTTTTCGCCCGGCTGGTGAAAGGAATGTCGCCGATGATAAGGGTGTTCGAAGCGGCCGGCATGTTCCGCTCGACTTCCAGACGGACCTGTTTAAGGTCGACCGAGAGGCGCTGGAGAACGGCGATGGCCACCCCCCCGGCATCTTTTAAAACACCGAGCAGAAGATGTTCGGTACCGAGGTACTCGTGTTGGTTCTTCTCCGCCTCTTCACGGGCGAGAATGATGACCTTCCGGGCTCGTTCGGTGAAACGTTTAAACATGAGCCTCCTTCGGCAACGCCCCCCTCGGGTCGGGGCGTATCGCTTCGCGTCACTTCTATAAAAATCCGCCGTCGCATGCGACACGGACAGTTACCGTATTCGATCTTTGATAGTAGCACAAAGGGGGATAGGCGCCAATTTTAGACGGGCTTTTATTACAAGGAAAAAGACCTTGCTTTTACTCGACCTTCCCGTCTTTCATACCGACGGTTCGATCCATCCGCCGGGCGAGTTCGAGATTGTGGGTGACGATCACGAAGGTCTGGCACTGCCCTTCGTTCATCCACTCGATCAGTTCGAAAACCTCCTCCCCGGTCCGGGTGTCGAGATTCCCGGTCGGCTCGTCGGCCAGCACCAACGACGGCCCGTTGACCAAGGCCCGAGCCAGAGCGACCCGTTGCTGCTCACCTCCCGAAAGTTTGCCGGGGCGATGGTCCAAACGATCCTGCAAACCGACCTCGACGAGCCGCTCCTCGCCCATGGAGAGCGCTTCCCGTTTCGGCGCATTTCGCATCATGGCGGCTAGCGCCACGTTTTCGACCGCCGAAAACTCGGGGAGAAGCATATGGTTCTGGAAGACGAAACCGATATTCGCGGCCCGCCAGCGGGAGCGGTCGGCGTCATTGAGGGTGAAGATGTCGGTTTCGCCGAAGCGAACGGAGCCTTCCGTCGGCCGGTCGAGGCCTCCGAGGAGATGGAGGAGCGTGCTTTTCCCCGCTCCCGATGCGCCGACGATGGCCAGTCGCTCCCCTCGTCCCACGGTCAGATCGACCTGATCGAGAATGGTCAACATGCGGTCGTCGAGTTGGAAGCGGCGGGTCAGGCCGATGGCTTCGACGACAGCGTCCTCGCTCATACGCTCATCACCGCCATAATGGCCCCCGAGAAGACCGGCGCGATCAGATTGTCGTCGATCTTCCCGGCGAAGAATTCACTCATCGTCGCCATCGCCCCACCGGCGATAATCACCGGCGCCGACAGCGAGGGCGCCAAGCTGAAGCCGACGAGGAGACAAACGACGAACATGGCGACGCTCCCCTCCACACTCTTGCCGTTGGGCATCCGTATCCGTCCGAACCGCTTCCCCACCATGGCCGCTATCGGGTCGCCGAGGGCGATGAAGAAAAGCGATACAACGGCGATCGGTTTGGCGAACAGGATCATCGCCAAAGCGGAGCCACCCAGCAGATACGATACGCCGGTGAAACTGTGGGCCTCTTTCGCTTTCATCAGCCAATGAAAAGAGGTGATGAAGAGAGCGTTGAACGAGGGATGGCGTAACCGCCACGCTTCGACCATGATCCAAACCACCGTAGCCCCCGTGACCAACATGATGGCGGTGGCGTCGGGAACGACGGTCAGGTAGTACAGGGCCGGGATGATCGACGCCGACAAAAGATGCATGATCTTGCGCGGCAGGTGGGCGTCTTTTACCAACGCTGTTCTACTCATACCGTAACGCCTCCGACGGATCGAGCCGCGAAGCGCTCCAAGCCGGGTAGAGGGTGGCGAGCAAGGTGATGACAATCGCCACCAACGAGACGAGGGCCATGTCGCCGAACTCCAAACGGACCGGCAAGGTATCAAGGTTATAGACGTCTTGGGGGAGTTCGATGATTTTATAGCGTTTCAATATCTCGCAAAGACCGACCGCCCCTAGGTCGCCCAAGAGCGTGCCGGTAACGCCGATGACCGCCCCTTCGAGAAAGAAGATCTTCAAGACGCTCCGCGAGCTCGCCCCCATCGCTTTGAGTATGGCGATATCACGGGTCTTCTCCATAACGACCATAATCAGTGTCGAAACGATGTTGAAGGCGGCGACGCCGATGATAAGAGTCAGGATCACGCCGAGAGCGGTCTTCTCCAACTGAAGGGCGAAGAAGAAGTTCTTGTTGAGCATCCGCCAATCGCGGGCGATATGGGGGAATCCTATTACCTCGTCGATCATTTCGGCGATAGCCGGCGCGGCGTAGATGTCGTCGACTTTCACTTCGACGCCGGTGGCCATCTCGTGCAGGTTAAAAAGCGACCGCGCCTCTTCCAGGTCGATAAGGGCCAGCGACGAGTCGTACTCGTACATACCGGTCGAGAAAATGGCGGCGACAAAATAGGGGCGGCTGATCGGCGTGGTCCCGGTGGGAGTGACGGTTCCACCGACCGGGCTGACAACGGTGATCGGGTCGCCCAGCCCGATCTGAAGCATGTTGGCCAACTCGGCGCCGAGAGCGATTCCGGCGCGGCGAAGTTCGACCATTTGCCCAAGGTCGTCCTCTTCCACTGTCACCCGGGCATATTTCCCGGCCAAGTGGGAGAGCATCCCCTGTTGAAGATAACGGTTGATATCGCTTGATGTGGAGGGGGGATCGACCTGTACGCCCCGTATGACGACACCGGTGACCCGTGTAGCCGACGCCAGCATCACTTGATTGAAGATGAAGGGGGAGGCGCCCACGACGCCGGGGATTTTCATTACTTCTTCGGCGATGGCTTCTGCGTCGCCGGTGGCGTTCCCCGATATGTGACGGATGACGATGTGGGCGTTGGCGCCGAGGATTTTGTCCCGCAGGTCTTCTTGCGCTCCGGTCATGACGGCCAGAACGGTAATGAGGGCGGTCACGCCGACGGCGACCCCTCCTATCGATATCCAGGTGATAAGGGATATGAAGGTCTGCTTCCGTTTGGCGGCGAGGTAGCGGCGACTGACGAACCATTCGTATGACATATCAGGTGAGTATAGCCTATTGGGTCGGTCGGGGGCGAGTCGATTTGACCCCTGTTCTCAATTGATATACATTGAGAAAAACGCTCGCGAGGTTCCATGCCCTCCAAAAATATCGAAGACGAGGTTCGCCGCACCTATCAGTCCTACCTCTCCCGTAACGGTCTGAAATCGACGATCCAGCGGGATATCATCATCAAGCTCTTCATCCAGAGCCGGGGGCACCTTTCCGCCGACGAGCTGTATACGTCGTTACGGGAGGAGCACCCCTCCATCGGGCTGGCGACGATCTACCGAACCCTCAAGATTTTGACCGACGCCGGGATCGCCCGGGAACAACGGTTCAACGACGGCTATACCCGCTACGAGTTTAACAACCCGGATGACGGGCATCACGACCATCTGGTCTGTACCCTCTGCGGACGGGTGGAGGAGTTCGAGAATAGCGAGATCGAACGGCTCCAGGACGAGGTGGCTTCGGCCCACGGGTTCGCCATCGAGCACCACAAGCTGGAGCTATACGGTTTGTGCCCCACGTGCGCCGGTGGCGACAAGTAGAGCGACGGCAGGTGAACGTCGCTCGTCCGGTTTCGACGCCGAGCGGCAACGCAGACAGTTCGTCGGTGGGCCGCTATTCGTTGAGCCGATAGACGATATCTTCGATGGCGTCGTCGGCGACGTCGGCCAAAACCCGACAACTCCCGACGGCGGCGTGCCCTCCCCCGCCATACTCGGCCATCAGGCTCCCGACATCGGCGGTGGAGGTCCGGTTCAGAATGCTCCGCCCCACCGAGATGACGACGTTCTTCCCCCCCTTCCCTTCGTTGAACGCGCGCACCGATACCGACGCCGACGGATAGAGAGCGTAGACCATAAAGCGACTCCCCAAGGGGGTCTCCATAAGGTTGCGGAAATCGGTGACCACGACCGATCCGTCGAGCCGGGAATTCTCCTTCAAAGTCTTCTCGAACTGATCGGCCCCTTTCAGGTACTCCTGAATCCGACGGTGAACATATTCGTCGTCCATTATCTCGGCCAACGACTTGTGACGGATCATCTCGATGAGATTGACGAAATACTCATGGGAGGTGGCGAATCCGGTTCGGGGATCGACGGTGTTCGAAAGACGGACCCAACCGGTCGGACGGAGGATATCGTTCAAGTTAAGTTCGGCGGAGTCGATCTTGTCGGTGGCGTCGATCAAAGCGCCGAAACGCTCTTTCCAATCGGGAAGGGCGTAATAATCGTAGACGAGTCGGGCGCAGGAGGGGGCGAGGCCATATTTGCCGTTAAAGGCGCCCGGCACGTGCCCCGCCTCCCGCTCGGAAAGATGATGGTCGAACCACATGGCGCAGTCGGGGTGGTACGGCAGGTTCACGATAATATCGTCCGGCCCCACTTCCGCTTCACGGTCGTGAATCTGCCGGGGATGCGCGAACTTGATCTGGGCGATCTCTTCGGCCTCGGTCAGAAGGACCGAACAGACCAGTCCGTCAAAGTCGCCCCGCGTGATGATGTTCTTCATGGTCTTCCCCTCTCGGGATCGGTCGTATAGGAGACGTCAGCGTTTGCTCTTCTGTATCTTCTTATCGGCGTCGTCGACCGCTTTGGCCATATCGTCCCGATAGGCGATCAGTTTTTTCATCATGGCCGGACTGTTCAAAGCGATAATCCGGGCCGCCAGAAGAGCGGCGTTTTTTCCCCCTGCTTTTCCCATCGAGACCGTCGCCACCGGCACGCCCCCCGGCATATTGACCGTAGAGAGGAGCGCGTCGAGTCCGTTTAACGGACCTCCCGCCACCGGTATGCCGATGACCGGCAAGAGGGTCTTCGATGCGACGACCCCAGCCAGATGGGCCGATAACCCGGCGCCTGCGATAATCGCTTTGGCGCCCTCTTTTTCGGCCTTCTTTATCAACCGTCCCACTTTTTCCGGGGTTCGATGGGCCGAGGCGATATGGAGCGCGTGTTTAACGCCGAACCGGTCGAACAGTTTGACGATTTCGTTCCCCACTTCCATGTCCGATTCGGAGCCGAACAGTACCAAAACATCCATCGTCGCTTTTCCCTTAATGATTGAAAACAACCGACTCGTCGGGGACGATCTTGCCGGGGTTGAGTATGTTTTTCGGATCGAAGACCGCCTTAAGTTGGCGGGTCAGCCGCACGCCGACGGCGCCGATTTCGAGCTCTATCCAAGGGGCTTTTGAGATACCGATCCCATGCTCGCCCGAGAGGGTGCCGTCAAGTTTGAGACAGATATCGAAGACCTCGTCGATGGCCTTTTTCGCCCGCTCGTATTCTTCGACATTTTTCTTGTCGGTCATGACGTTCACATGGATGTTCCCGTCTCCGGCGTGGCCGAAGTTGATGATCGGCAGATCGACACGGGCCGAAAGTTCGGCGAGCTGTTTCATCAGATCGGGGATGCGCGACCGGGGAACGGTGACGTCTTCGTTGATCTTGTTGGGACGAATCCGCAAAATCGACGGTGAGATGGAACGGCGGACCGTCCATAGTTTTTCTTTCTCGGCGTCGTCGTTGGCCACTTGAATGTCGATGGCCTTGTGTTGACGACAGATGTCGCAGATGGTGTCGAGCTCCGACCGAGCCGCCACCGGGGTTCCGTCGGTTTCGAGCAGCAAGATGGCCCCGGCATCGACCGGGAGGCCGTAGCGAAGATACTCCTCCACCGCTTGCACCGCCGATTTGTCCATGAACTCCAAAGTCCGGGGGATGATCCGCGCCCGAATGATGGCGGCCACGGTGTTGGCGGCGGCGTCGACTGTCGGGAACATAGCCAACGCCGTTCGGGTAGCTTGCGGTTTCGGCAAGAGCTTCAGCAGGATTTTGGTGATGACCCCGAGGGTTCCTTCGCTACCGACCATGAGCCGGGTCAGATCGTAGCCGACGACGCTCTTCATGGTGGCGGCGCCGGTCCGTATGATCTCGCCGGTCGGAAGGACCACTTCGAGCCCCAAGACGTAGTCGCGGGTGACTCCGTACTTAACGGCGCGGGGGCCTCCTGCGCCGGTGGAGACGTTGCCGCCGATCGTCGAGACTTTCAGCGACGCCGGGTCGGGAGGATAGAAGAACCCGCGTCGTTCGACCTCTTTTTGCAAAGCGGCGGTGACGACGCCCGGCTCGACTTCGGCGGTAAGATTTTCTTCGTCGATATTGAGGATGTGGTTCATCCGGGTCATGTTGAGGACCACCCCTTCGTGGGTCGGAATGGAGCCCCCCACGAATCCCGATCCGGCGCCACGGGGAACCAGCGGAAACTCTTTTTCGTTGGCCAGTTTCATCAGTTCGGCGATCTGTTGAGCGTTGGTGGGGAAGACCACCATATCGGGGATTTTCTCTTGACCGGTGGCGTCGAATCCGTAGACCAACAGGTCTTCGGCGGCGTCGGTGGCGGCGCCGGGGAAAAGAGCCCGGATCTTCTTTTTGATCTCGTTTGACAGCATCGTATCTATCCTTCAAACGCGGACAAGGCCGCTCGTGTTCGTCATCTACGCTGGCTCATTCTAACAGCTTTACGGCGCCCGATGAAGGAAGCGGCCCAAGGTCTATCGACAAATAACCACCCTATTGGATAAGGGTCACGACCGCATCAACGGTCAGGTTGTGGCGCGAGGCGGCGTCCCCCTCCCGAACGAAGAGTTCGAGTTTCCCGTCGCTTCCGATCAACGCCCCCTGTTCCCCCACGGCACGGTCGGCGTAGGTTCCAACGAGGGGGAAGGTGGTATCGCCGTAGCTGACGGTCGGATGACGCTTTGTGGCGACGGTATCCCGGTCGATATTGGTCAAGGCGTTGCCGAACCGGTCGATACGGGTCACCCTCCCTTCGATCTTCCCCGGGGTGATCGTCACCGGAGCGTCGGTGAGTCTCACCGGAGCGTCTATCGTCGGGCCGACCTGCTCGAACGGAAAGCCGATGGCCAATCGCGCCGCAGCGGGAGCGAAAAGGTCGCGCCCATGAAAGGTGGTCGAAACTTCTTTAAGCGGCAGGTCGGGATGAACGATCTCCCTGACCGTCGCCCTCCCCTTTTCGAGAAGTGGCGTTATCAGGCCGTTGTCCGGCCCGACGAAGGTGAAGCCATCGAATTGGGCGACGATGGCCCGACGGGCCGAACCCACTCCCGGATCGACGACGGCGACGTGGATCGTCCCCGAGGGAAAATAGCCGATCCCTTCGGCCAGTATCAGACTCCCCTCCCGAACGCCTTGCGCCGGGATCTGATGGCTGATATCGACGATGGTGACTGTCGGAGCGATACCGAGTATCACCCCTTTCATCATGGCGACGTAGGGGTCGGCGAGGCCGAAATCGGTGGTCAGGGTAATGACGGTCACGGGAGGGCTTCTCCTCTTAATCGTCCCTCCCCTGCGGCGACGATCCGCACCGGGACAATCTCCCCTTTCAGACTATCGTCGCCGACGATGGCGACCGGGAGATAGGTAGGGGTGAAACCGCGCAACATCCCTTCTCGATCGCGCCGAGTCTCAATCAGAATCGGCGTGACCGCGCCGATGGCCGCTTCGCGGGCGGCTCTGTTCTTAATGGCGGCGACGCCTTTCAAGAGGCCGGTCCGTCGTTTTCCCTCTTCTTTCGGAATCATACGGTCGCGCATCTCCCACCCTTCCGTCCCTTCCCTCGGAGAGAACGTAAAGACGTGCAGGGTGGTGAAGGGAAGGCTTTCGACGAACTGTCGGGTCGTCTCGAACTCTTGGTCACTCTCGCCGGGGAAGGAGGTCAGGACGTCGGCGCCAAGTCCGATGCCGGGGACGGCGGCGACGAGCCGGTCGATGAGTCGGGCGTAGTCGTCGGTGGTGTAGGGGCGTCGCATTCGCTTTAAAGTGGCGTCGCACCCGCTCTGCAACGGGATATGCAAAAAGGGCATCAGCCGTTCTTCTGCGGCCATCAACTCTATGAGGTTCGGTTCGATGGTGTTCGGGTTGATCGACGAAAAGCGGATGCGAGGTATCTTCGTTTCGCGGACGATCCGCTCCACCAATCGGGCGAAGCTTGTCCCCCCCCCTTTGCCGTAGTCGCCAAGGTTGATCCCGGCCAAGACCAGCTCTTTGACCCCGGCGCTCGCCATCCGCCCCGCCTGCGCCACCACTTCATCGGGGGCGGCGTATCGATTCTTCCCACGGGCGAGCCGAACGACGCAAAAGGAACAGATCTCGTCGCATCCCGACTGGATGTTGAGATAGGCGTTGGTCCGTCCTTCGAGCCGTTCCACCCCCCGGACCGACAACGTCGTCCCGGCGTCACCTCCCACGGCGACCAGCGGCGCAGACCGGGCCGGGTCGAGATAGGTCACCTGTCGGGCGACGTCGAATTTTTCGGCGTTGCCGAGGATCAGGTCGACCTCCCCCATGGCTGCCACTTCGGCAGGATTGGTTTCGGCGTAACATCCGGCCACCACGACGAGCGCTTTGGGGTGTCGCTCTTTTACTTTGCGGATGGCCGACCGGCATTGGTAATCGCTCCGGTCGGTGACGGTACAGGTATTGATCACCACCAGGTCGGGCGATTCGTCGCCGGCAGCCCGAACGTAGCCGGCCTTCCCCAGCTCGAAATCGATTTCGGCGGTCTCGTAACGGTTGTAGCGGCACCCTAAAGTCTCGACCGCGAACCGCCCTCTCGGGCCGGTCACGTCGTCACCTGATCGGGATCGACGGCGTCGAAGGAGTCGGCTCTTTGGCTCTTTATGTAGCGAAAGAGATCGTCGGCGAAGAGGGCGCCCCCCATCTCTTCGACCACTTTATCGAAAAGGGAGAGAAGGTTCTCCTCCCACCCCAGATCGGTGGGGAACATCTCCTGATCTTCTCCTTTGTCGTACCGCTCGAACTGGGTCATCGGCCAACAGAAAAAGTCGGCGCAGACATCGGCCCGCTGGTCCCAACGGGAACAGGCGAAAAGACCGTCTTGTTTCTCCAAAAAGAGGCAACGCCCCCCGTGGCGCTTCGTCTCCAACGTATAGGTGGGGGCGGCGGTATCCGGGTCGGCGAGCATTATGGCGGTGAATCGTTCTTTGGAGATCGACAGCCGGAGCCGTTCGTAGAAGCGGTCGAAATCGTCGGCGGTGATCGGGATGAGCGACGAGTGGCAACAGCCGCCGCAGGTCATGCAGACCACCGACCGCCACCAGAGACGGAGCATCTCCTTGTCGGCTCCTCCGGGTCGCTCGGCCCGGTAACGTTGGGCCAGTCGGGGGGGGACTTTGGCCAAGAGATCGTCGTTCATAACCGCTCAGTTTGCCTTGTCGATTTTACGATTGTCAACCGACCGCCGTGACGTCACAATAACCCATCCTCTAATCATACCTTCTCGGAGCCGATGAGCCGTCAATCTTCTGCAAAGGGCGCCCCACGCGACCCTTACGCCGGACGTCGGACCCGGATGATCGACGAACTGAAAACGCGCGGCATCAAAGACCCACGGGTCTTGTCGGTAATGAGCGCTCTTCCCCGCCATCGGTTCGTCGAATCGGCTCTCGCTGATCGGGCCTACGAATTCGCCACCCCCCCCATTGGTCACGGCCAAACCTTGTCGAGCCCCTATACGGTGGCGTTGATGTCGCAGATGGCCGAACTGACCGGCGCCGAAACGGCCCTTGAGATCGGTACCGGATCGGGTTATCAGGGGGCGGTCCTCTCGAAACTGGTCGATCGACTGGTGACCGTGGAGCGGATCAACGCCCTCTCGAACCGGGCGCGGAAGATTTTTAACGATCTGGGACTCTCGAATGTCGTCTGCATCGTCGGCGACGGAACGGTGGGGGTAGAGCGATACGCCCCGTTCGACGTGATCCTGGTGACCGCAAGCGGCCCCGAGATTCCGAAGCCGCTCGCTTTGCAACTGGCCGAAGGGGGGCGGATGGTGACGCCGGTGAAAGAGCCGAGCGGCGAAGAACGGTTCCATCTGGTACGACGGGTCGACGGGAAGTTCAAGGTGACGCGGGGGGAACTTTGTGCGTTCGTCCCGCTGGTGGGACGACACGGTTTCTCCCGTTAGCCTCGCCCCCCCAGTTGGCGTCGGGTCGATTGGGCGTAGGCGCCATACTTGGCGTCGGTCCGCTGGATATGCCCCATCAGCCAGTCCCGCAAGAAGATCAGCAGATCGACCAACGGGTCGGCGCCCCCTTCGTGATGACATCGTTCGTGGAGCTCGTTCACCTCTTTAAGAAGCTCGTGGTGGGCCGCTTTGTGGGTGTCGATGCCGGGGAAGGTGATGGAGGCCATGAATCGCTCTTCGTCTTCCAGATGTTTCGCGGCGTAGCCGATGAACTCTTCGACCTCATCCTCCAACCGTTCGTAGATCTCGCCTTTGGCGACCCGTTTGCCGATATGGTTGATGTAGTCGAATAGCTTTTGGTGCTGCTTGTCCATCTCTGGAACGCCGACGGCGTAGATATCGGGGTTCCATGAGCAGACGGTGTCGCTCCCCTCTTCCATCAACCGCATGGCTACCATACGACTGTTCTGGGCGCCATAGGCGAGGCGGAACAGCGTCCGGGTGACGCCGCCAAGCCCGTGAGCCTGCTCCTTCAGGTCGTGCGACAGGTCCATGGTCTCCGCCGAGGTCTCGGCGTTTGATTGGATGCCTCGGTTGAGCTGTTCGACGGCGACGTTAATCTGGGACACCCCGTTGGCCTGCTCGTCGCTCTTGTCGGCGATCTCGGAGAGAATCACGGCGGTGGCGCCGACCTCGTCGGCGATACCCGACAAGGCGGCGGCGGCGTGTTTCACCAACTCGACCCCCCGTTCGGAATAACGCTCCGATTTGACAATTAGTTCGGTGGTCTCTTTGGCGGCGGTTCCGGCCCGTTGCGCGAGGTTTCTCACCTCTTCGGCCACCACAGCGAACCCTTTGCCATGTTCTCCGGCCCGGGCCGCTTCGACGGCGGCGTTAAGGGCGAGCAGATTGGTCTGGAAGGCGATATCTTCGATCAGCTTGGCGATATTGTTGATCTCTTTGGCGTTGTTCGACATATCCTCCATCGAGGAGACCGTTTCTTGCATCCCGTCTCGCCCCTTGTTCACATGAAGGGTGATGCTTTCGATCTTTTGTCGGGCGTCGGCCGATTCGGAGGCGTTCTCTTGCGCCGACTCCGCCAGCGAGGTCAGAGTGGCGGAGGTCTCTTCGATAAAGGTCGCCTGAGTGGCGGTCGAATCGGCCAACCCTTGACTGGCGGCGACGATGTCGGTGGAGATGCTGTCGATTCGTTGGGAGCTTTCGAGAAGCATCTCGACCACTTCGTTAATGATATGGTTGATCCCCCGGCGAATGAACCAGCCAAGCGCGATGATGACAATCACCAACTGCCCGACCATAAGGGCGATCTCTTTTTGCAGTTGCGCCTTTCCTTGCCGGTCCATCTCGGCCAGCGAGAAGGTGATCGACAACGCGCCGTTGGCGGAGCCGATGGCGCCTTCGTGGCAGTCGACACATTTGACGTCGCCCGCCTGATCGACCATGACGAAGGGGACCACGGCCCGAAGCGAACGGTTTCCGTCGTCGTGTTCGATCATCTGATACTGGCTTGTGGCATTGGCGATGACGGCTCGATCGAGCGCGTCGCGGGGGGATTCTTCGGGGCTCCCCTCTCCGTACTGCTCATTGACCGACTCGCCTCGAATAATCCGTATCTCTTCTAGGCTGGTGTTCGCTTGCTGCAACAGATCGGTGTAGATTTTCCGGTCGCCGATAGTTCCCTGCACCATCATCGAGTTGAGCGACGCGAGAACCGAGTCGCCGATACCGGTGGCGAACTCTTTGACCCGCGCCTGGGTTTCGGCCTCGTGTCGCATGACGCTAAGGGCGATGTTCATCGCCGAAAAAAGGGTGACGATCCCGGCGATGACAATGGCGAGACGAGTGGCGAAAGGAAGCCTTTTGTAGCGTTCCATGATGAGATTTCTCGGAAAGATTCTGAAAAAGGAAGATGGCGTCATCTTAACCCACTTCTTATCGAAGGGAAAAGAGCTAGGTTATGGTGACCCGCTTGAGATTGGCCCAATCGTCCACCACCGCCCCGGCGCCCCGCACGATGGCGGTGAGGGGATCTTTGGAACGATAGACCGGTATCCCCATCTCTTTGGACAGTCGCTGCCCCAACCCTTTGATGAGTGCGCCGCCACCGGCCAAGACGATTCCCCGGTTGTGGATGTCTTGGGCGAACTCGGGAGTGGTCCGCTCCATGGCGGCCCGCACGGCGTCACAGATGGCTTTGATCGGATCTTCGATAGCCTCACGCACTTCGGCGTCGGTGATGACCAAATTTCCCGGCAACCCGGTGACAAGGTTGCGCCCGAAGATTTTGAGGGTCAGTTTCGTGTCGAGGGGGTAGGCGGAACCGATGGCGATTTTCGCCCGTTCGGCTTCGAAAAGGCCGATGTCCATGCTGTGCTTATTTTTCATGTAGCGGGCGATGGCTTCGTCCATCTCGTCGCCAGCCACGCGGATCGATTCGGAGTAGGCGGTGGCGAAAAGGGAGATGATGGCCACTTCGGTGGTGCCGCCACCGATATCGACGATAAGATTTCCCACCGATTCGCCGATCGGCATTTTGGTGCCGATAGCGGCCGCCATCGGTTCTTCGATGAGATAGACCTCACGCACGCCGGCGGCCATGGCCGAGTCGATGACCGCCCGTTTTTCTACCTGGGTGATCCCCGACGGAACGCCGATGACGATGCGTGGACGAAAGGAGAAGCGGCTCGTTTTCACCTGTTCGATGAAGTAGGCGATCATCTTTTTGGTCGAATCGAAGTCGGCGATGACTCCGTCTTTCATCGGGCGAATGGCCTGATATTCGTCGGGCGTTTTTCCGTACATCGCTTTGGCTTTGGCGCCGATGGCGACGAGGCGTCCGCTCGATTTGGAGATCACCACCACCGACGGTTCGTTCAGGAGAATTCCTTTACCCCGGGCGTGGACCAACGTATTGGCGGTGCCAAGATCCATAGCCAGATCGGTCGAGAAACGGCTAAAAAGGGCGTCGAAGACCAATGCGTTATCCTTTCAGCGAAGTAAGATTGGGCAGATCGCCCGAATCGCCGTGTAGCGCGATACGTTCCCCCACCAATCGACGGGAGAGACGGCAGGCGGCCTCGGCCCGAACCAGCAGATCGGATGCGCCGACCCCGTCTTCGGGCGCCAGAGCCGCTCCGGCGCATGCTTTCATGATTATATCGGCGCCCTCCACCAAAATGGGAGATTCCTCGATGGCCGCCACTCCTTTACGCATGAGCGCCAGCGCATCGGGGGCGCTTGCGCGGTTAACGAAAAGGGCGATTCTCTCCCCCCACGGTCGGACCACCAGATCAGGCTCCGGGGCGATGCCGGCCAACCGTCGGGCCACTTCGACCAACGCCGCGTCCCCTGCTCTGACTCCCAACTCGCTATTGACGTGCAGGAGCCCAATGGGATTGAAGACGATAACGGCGCCTTGCTCGGCGAAAGGTTTCCCCATGGTGTTGGCGTAGGCCAACGTGCGGGCGCCAGTGAGGGGGTCGATATCTTCGGCATGGGGCGCCCCCACGCCGGTTCGCAGCCAAGCGAACGAACTGGCCACCGAGGCGGCGACCATGAAGAGGGCAAGCTCGGCGGCGCGCGTGAAGGCGTTTTCTCTTCGGGACAAAAGCCCGATGGCGCCGACCGCTTCATCGTTGACCAACATCGGCGATCCGAGAAACGAACGCCACTCCTCCCCCTTCAGGTTGGGGGCGATCCGAACGTCGCCGATAGAAGGGACGTTAATGACCCGTTGCTGGCCGATGACATGCCCCAATCGACAGTTGGCCAGATTTAAGGGATCGCCCCCTTTCTCGCTACGGAGATCGTGAAGGCGGAACTGATCGTCTTCCCGGTCGTGGAGCGCGAAAAGAAGTTTTTCGTGAGGGATGATCCCTTGCAGGCCGAGTCGCAAACTGGCGCCGACTTCATCGACATCGCGGGAGCCGACCAGACGGGCGATCAACCCATGGACCCCCTCGAAGGCTTCGGCGTCTTCTCGCAACTTGATCCGCCCTCGCCCCATGGCGAGCGAACGACCGACGGCGACGGCGAAATCGTTAAGAATGGTCAGTGACTTGTCGGTGAAGACGTACTGCTTTTTGCTATCGACCGCCAAGACGCCGATGACCCGGTCGCCATGGCGGACCGGCGTCGCGGCGAACGATTTGATCGGCTCGTCGATGGTATAGAACCGAAGGGCGGCGCGAGCGTCCCGCTCGAAACGGGTGGCGTGGGTCGGCTTCTCGTTTTTCGCTACCCAGCCGACGAGACCGTGCCCGGTAGGGATGGTGGCGTCGGTATCGAGACTTTGGGACAGCGTGTGCCACGCGTAGAGACGCAACAACGACGGTTGTTGATCGTCGAACAGAAAAAGAGCGGCGGTAAAGGCTTCCGTGGTGTTGGAGACCAACTCCACCAGCCGTTGCACGCTCTCTTTGAGATTATGGGGCATTCCGGTTCAAGTGTCTTGTTAAAGGTTCCGGCGAAAGGATGGTTTTCAGTCGCTTAGTATAAACCGCCACCGGTTGCGGTGGAAGCGATTTCGCTGGTCGTCTTACATTCAACACCTTGCCTTCGCTCAAGGTCGGGAGTAGCCTGAAACCAAGGGAGCCATTGGCATGACCAACGAAACCTCACACGAAGGGCTGTATTGGAGCGCCGAACCGAACGGCGCGCTTCGATGTCATCTTTGTCCTTTTCATTGTCGTCTTCCCGAAGGAAAGCGCCCCATCTGCGGCGGCCGCGAAAACCGAGGGGGGGTAATGATCGCCACGAACTACGGACAGGTCGGGGCGTTGGCCGTTGACCCTATCGAAAAAAAACCCCTCTACCATTTCATGCCGGGAAGCGACATCCTCTCCGTCGGCCCCAACGGTTGCAACCTCGCCTGTGATTTTTGTCAGAACGCCCACCTGTCGCATGGGAGGGTGGCGTTGCGGTATCTGTCGCCCAAAGGGCTTGCCGACAAAGCGGTCGCATCGGGAGGGGTCGGGGTCGCCTACACCTACGCCGAACCACTCATCTGGTACGAATATCTTCTCGACGCCGGCGTCGCCGTGCGGGAACGGGGGCTGGTAAACGTATTGGTGACGAATGGTCTCATCGAGCCGGAACCGTTCGACCGGCTGGCGCCGTTGATCGACGCGATGAATATCGACCTAAAAAGTATCGACGAACGATTCTATAAGAGAGTCTGCAAGGGTCCTCTCGCCCCGGCGCTGGCGACAATCCGCACGGCGGCGGAACGGGGCGTTCATGTCGAGTTGACCAATCTCGTCATTCCGGGTCTTAACGACTCCCCCGACCAGATCGAACGGCTGGTCGCCTTCGTCGCCGATCTCGATCCTTCGATCCCTTTGCATTTCTCTCGCTACCACCCCGACCATAAGATGACCATCCCCGCGACACCAGAAGCGACTCTCGTCCGGGCCGCCGAACAGGCGAGTGAGCGCCTTTCCTTCGTCTACATCGGCAATCTAGACCTCCCCCACTGGCGCGAAACCCGGTGTCCGTCGTGTGGCGCCGGGGTGATTCGACGTAGCTGGTTCGGCGTGGAGGAGAGCTCTTTCAATAATCAAGGGGGATGCGGAGGATGTGGCGCTCCGCTCGGGATCACCTGCGCCCCTTGAATGTAAAGGGGATCAGCCGTATTCTATCGGTACCAAGCGAAGGAGAGTTCATGACCGATAAAAGCTGGTTGGAAGCGGAAGGTTCACTGATCCGTACCTTCACTTTCAACACCTACGCCGAAGGGGCCGCGTTCGTCGGCAAGGTGGCGGCGTTGGCCGACGAGAGCGATCACCACCCCGAAATCTTGCTCGGCTATAAAACCGTCACCATCGAGACCACCACCCACGACGCCGAGAACAGCATCACCGACAAAGACCGCCGCCTCGCCCAAGCCATCGACGCCGTCTATCTGCAGAAAGCCTGACAGCCGCCAACCTGCTTTCTCGGTCAAGATCGAGCCGCAGAACGCCCCCGGAACGGAAACCGAAACTATTACCGTGGGCGCAACGAGGGGCGGTCTCTTATTCGGCGGTCGCAGGGCTTAAAGACCCGCAAGGGTCATTGGACGCCGCGCGCTTCGACCCCCGCCGCGATCCGGGTCAACGCCAAACTATAGGCCGCTTCCCTGCACGATATGTTATGGGCATCGGCGAACTGGCGAACCCGTCGATAGGCGGCCACTATCTTCTTTTGTAGTTGCTCTTGAATCGTCTCTTCGTCCCAATAGAACCCTTCACGGTTCTGGACCCACTCGAAATAAGAAACGATAACGCCGCCAGCGTTGGCCAAAATATCGGGGAGAACCAACACCCCCCTCTTTCTCATTCGTTCGCAGGCGTCGAGGGTGGTGGGGGAATTGGCGCCTTCGACCACGATTTTCGCTTTGATGGCCGCTTCGTTCTCTAAAGTGATGGTCCCCTCCAGCGCGCAGGGGAGAAAGACCTCGCAGTCGACCATGGAGACAGATATCACCGGTTCCCCGCCGGTAAAGGTGGGGACCGAACCGGTGGCCGCCACATGCTCTATGAGCGCCGGTATGTCGAGCCCGTCGGGATTCTGGATAGCGCCAGTGTCATTGCTGACCGCCACCACCTTATAGCCTTGTTCATGAAGCCAGCGGGCCGCTTCGCCGCCGACGTTGCCGAATCCCTCGACCGCGAATCGGGGGTTCTCGACCCCTTCGTCCCGAATCGCTTCCAACGCGACCATGACCACTCCTCTGCCGGTCGCTTCCCGCCGTCCCTTACTTCCCCCGAGATCGACCGGTTTGCCGGTGACGACGCCGCGAGCGTCTTCGTGGCTCTTCCGATATTCGTCGTAAAACCAGGCCATCTCCCGTTCGCCCGAATTGACGTCGGGCGCCGGGATGTCGTGGTTGGGACCGATATCGCGCGACAACGTATGGGCGTACTTTCTGACGAGCCGTTCCAGTTCCGAGATGGAGAGCTTTTTCGGATCGGCGGCGATCCCCCCTTTGGCGCCCCCGAACGGAATCTGCACCAGCGCGGTCTTGAGGGTCATCAACGTCGCCAACGCCTTCACGTCGTCGAGATCGACGTCGGCATGGATCCGCACCCCCCTTTGTACGGTCCCAGCGTGTCGGAGTGCTGCACCCGGTAACATTGGAAGACGTCGACGCTCCCGTCGTCCCGCTTGATAATCGACTTGAACTTGATCAGCTTGTTGGAGACGATGATCCGGTCGAACATTTTCCCCTTGGGATAGGTCCGATCGAAGTCGAGCTCTTGCCCCACTTTGCTGATCAGCTCGATGATGTCGTCGATCGCCTTGCCCATGAAGCCTCCTGCTCTAGGGATAATCGCGGGCGCAACGGAATCCGTTGTCGTAGCCCCGCTGGATAAGTTGCAACCCCCACCGGAAACTGGCCCGGTTGTTCTCTTTCACATGTTCGTAAGAACCCCCTTTACAGACATGCCGGTCGCCGGTGGTCGGCCCTTGCGGGTTGTCGACGGGGGACTCTTGATAGTAACTCTCCGACCAGAAATCGGACACCCATTCCCAGACGTTCCCCGCCATGTCGTAGAGCCCGAGCGCATTGGGAGGATACGAGCCGACCGGCGCCAAACCGTCGGGTAATGAGTAGCCGTAGTTAACCGTGGCGGTCGTAATGTCGTCGGCGCCGTTGCCGTAGCGCACATGGCGACCCCGCTCGCGGGCGGCGAATTCCCATTCGGCTTCGGTCGGGAGACGTTTCCCCAACGCTTCGCAATAGGCGCTCCCCTCTTCCCACAGCGCCTGGTCGATGGGACAGTCGGGACATCCCTCGTGTTTGGCCGGGTTGAAGCCGAGAATATCTTCGAACTCCTGCTGGGTCACTTCGTACTGGTCGAGATAGAACGAATCGAGGCAGACGGTATGCGCCGGTTTCTCGTGGCTCCAGCCGTCATCGAAAGTGTCCCCCATATCGAAGCACCCCCCCTCGACCAAAACCATCCGCTCCGGGGTGTCGGCGACACTGGCTCCTCCCCCGCCACCGCTACAGGCGCAAAGCAGAGCAAGGGAAAGAACGACGATTGAGTATGTTCCCAACTTCATCCTCCCATTATACTGAAGCCTGACACCGGAGAGTCGCATCCTATGGAAATCGTATTAATCGCGTTGGGGGTCGCCATGATCTTGGAGGGGATTCCCTGTTTCGTCGCCCCCGAATCGCTCAAGAAAGCGGCCCTATTTCTCTTGGCCGCGTCACCGACCTCCATACGGCTGATCGGCCTTATCCTGATGGCCGGCGGACTCCTCACCGCGTGGACGGTGCGACAATGGTATACGGGCTGATCGCACTGGCGCTGGTCGCCATCCCCCTGCTGGTGGCGGGTCACATAGAGCGGGAGCTCTATATGCTCCGCTGGTTCGACATGGCCAACCGAGCCGACGGCGCGCTCCCGCCGTGGAACAAGGCGATCTTCGCCGACCGGGGACGCCCGTTGAGAGCCTACCTTCGAGAGACGATCTACGGTCTCGTCTATACGGCCACGCTGGTGGTCGCGCGCCTCTTGGGATGGATGCGCCGGAAAAAGACGATCCGCTATACCGACAACGCCCCGCTGGTGGCGCTTATCCACGGGTACAAAGCGAGCGGCGCTCATTTCTGGCTGATGCGATGGCGTTTGCGAAAATTGGCGCCGAACGTGATGACCTTTACCTACGACGGGAGCGACCCGGCCACGCCGCACCACCGGCGACTCCGTGACGCGATCCTCGCTGCGCGTAAGAACGGAGCGTCGGCTCGTACGCTCATCGTCGGCCAGAGCTACGGCGGGATCATCGGGTTCGACTATGCGAACGAATGCGCCGAAGCCGACGAGATGGTGGGGTTGGCGGCGCTCGGCACGCCGTTTCACGGTTCCCGTCTGGCGGCGTTGAGTCTTTCCCCCTTGGCCCGGTCGATGACGCCGACGAACCCCCGCTTCGCAACGCTGCTATCGGCCGCTCCCGGTTGCCCCTTTCTCTCTCTCTTTAGTCGCTACGACCAGTTTGTGATCCCCTATACCAACAGCGAACATCCGACCGCCGACAACCGGGTGGTCGATAGTTGCGGTCATGCGGGGCTTTTTTCGACCGGCGGGTCTTCCGAGAGTTGCGTAAATGGCTCAAGCCGCTCCTCGCTTCGGCGTCCTCCGTCGAATGATGGTATGCTGGCCCGGTTCGTTCGATAGCAGAGGGGCTTGGCGCATGAAACAGATCCGGCTGTTCACCCGTTACGAGAATCTTAACGCCGTACGGGAAAAACTATTTCACATCGGAGCGCCGGGACTATCGGTCTTCGAGGCGCAAGGGATCGGCAAACCGCTGGGGCAGATGGCCTCGGAGTTCGACGGTCGCCCCACCCCCATCCCGACCTTCAAACGACTGGTCGCCGTCGAGATCGTCTGCGAAGAGGATCAGGTCGACGAGCTGGTCGATGCTCTGGTCGAAATCTGCCACACCGGCGCCCAAGGGGACGGGAAGATCTTCATCACCGACGTGGCCGAGGCGGTTCGGATTAGACCGGCCAACGGGGCGACGACGCTCTCTACTGAAAAACTCTCTGCGGCGCCACGGCGACGTCGAAGTCAGGCGCGATAACGCTTTTCAAGAATCCCATTAGAGACATGACCCCAAGCCGGTGGCGCCTGATTGTCGACCCTCCCGCTTCCGGCGAACGGAACATGGAGATCGACACCCGACTTCTCCATGAAGCGACCCAAGACGCCTTGCCGACCCTTCGCCTTTACCAATGGAGCCGCCCCACCCTCTCGGTCGGTTACGCCCAACCTCTCGATGAGATCGACACCGACGCCGCCGAACGAATGCAGGTCTCCATTGTTCGTCGCCCCACGGGGGGACGGGCGGTCTATCATCACAAAGAGGTGACCTATGCCGTCGCTATCGGTGAAGGGGCGAACCACTACGGCTCATTGCGTGAAATCTACATGCTGGCCGAAAAGGCCGTCGAAGACGCTTTACGCGAACTCGGCGTCCCGGTCGACCTCGAACCGCGCCAAGCGACCGGGCTACGGTCGGCCTGCTGCTTCTCGTCCCGTACCCGCCACGAGATAACGGTGCGCGGCAAAAAGGTCGTCGGCAGCGCCCAACGCCGTATCCGGGGGGGAGCGTTGCAACATGGGAGCGTGATCCTCTCCATCGACAAGAAACGGTACCTCTCGTTGATGCGGTTCAAAAACGAAGCCGAGCGCAACGAAGCGGCCACCCTCTTAGGTGGCGTCAACGACGGTCGATTCTTCGGACTCTCGGCGTCGAAACTGCAAAGGACGGTCATCGCCTCTTTCGCCCGGCTCCACAACATCACCTTCGAGCCGCCGGTCTCCATGCTTTAAAACGTTATCGAGAAGGGCGCGACAGAGAGAAAGCTGGCGGCGTACCCCCGCAACGGGAACCAATCAATCGCCGAGGGTGAGGAAGCGGAGTGTACCGAGAAGTACATGAGCGCCCCGATGCCGATTTCGACGCCGTCGCGACCACGTAGATAGTTTTTCGACGCCCTGATATAATCCACCCTTTTCATCAGTGGATTACCTCATGACCGACTTCACCGAATGGCCCTACCAAGAGGCCCAGCGGATCGTCGCCCGGGCCGAACGGCTGGGCAAAACCTCTCTGGTGGCCGAGACCGGCTACGGCCCTTCGGGGCTCCCCCACATCGGCACCTTCGGCGAAGTGGCCCGGACCTCGTTCGTGTTGCAGGCGCTGACCACCGTCGCGCCGAACCTATCGACCCATCTCATCGCCTTCTCCGACGATCTCGACGGATTGCGTGAAGCGCCGTCGAACATCCCGAACCGGGATATGGTCAAACAGCATCTCGGCAAACCGTTGACCGCCGTTCCCGATCCCTTCGGCGAAGAGGCCTCCTACGCCCACAACATGAATCGAAAGTTGCGGGAGTTCCTCGACTCGTTCGGGTTCACCTACGACTTCCGCTCCTCCACCGATCAATACCGGGCCGGTCTCTTCAATGATTCGCTTCGGCAAGTGATGGCCAAGCGGGAGGCGGTGATCGAGGCTTTCACCAAGACCATCAGCAAAGACAAACGGGACGCATGGTCCCCCTTCTTCCCGATCTGCCAGAACTGCGGCAAAATCTATTCGACGCGGGTCACCGGCTACCACCCCGAGTCGGACGAGGTCTCATACACCTGCGACCAGTCGTTCGACGGGAAATATACCGCCTGCGGTCATGAAGGACGGACGTCGATTCTCGACGGAAAGACGAAGGTCGGCTGGAAGGTCGATTGGGCGGTCCGGTGGATGGCTCTTGGGATCGACTACGAAATGCATGGCGAAGACCTGATGGAGTCGGGACGTCTTTCATCAAAGATCTGCAAGATACTCGGGGGCGAACCGCCCGAGCTTTTCAAATACGAGCTGTTCCTCGACGAGGCGGGACGGAAGATTTCGAAAAAGATCGGCAACGGGGTGAACCTCGACCAGTGGCTCTCCTACGGACCGGTCGACAGCTTGCTCTACTTCATGTACGACAAACCGCAGAAGCCGAAGAAAATGGGGTTGCCGATCTTCCCGAAAATCGTCGACGAATATCTGACCTTGGCCGCCGGTTACGACGGCGCCGAGCCGAACCACCCCTGCGCGTTCATCCTGCGCCAGTCGAAAGGGGGGCACGCAGGCGCCACCGACGGGGATCAACGGGTCATCACCTACTCGCTCATCTACAATCTCCTCATCGCCCTGGCCGAGCCGGACCGTGAACTGATCGTCGGCTATCTTCTCCGCTACCAACCGGGAATCGCCGACAACCGGGCCTATTACGAAGCGTTAGTCGACGACGTGATCCGTTACTACACCGAAGTCTATCTCCCCACCAAAACTGACGAAGAGGCCGACGTGGCCTTGCGCGAAGCGGTGGCCGATTTCCTCGCCGCCGTGGAGGGAACCGACGCCGATGTCGAAGCCGACGTCTGGCAGAACTTGGCGTTCGAAACCGGCAAGGCGAAAGATTTGAAGCCGAAGGTATGGTTCACCAACCTCTACCGGGTCTTCCTCGGCCAATCCTCGGGGCCGAAGATCGGCAGTTTCATCGCCCTTCTCGGTAAAGAGAAAGCTATCGAGCGCCTTAAAACCTACCTTGCGAGGACGGCGGCGTGAACGCTTCACCCGACTGGGCCGGCGACTTTTTTAGCGGTCTCTGGCTCGACTATCAACGGGCCGCCTGGAGCGCCGAACAGACGGAACAAGACGCCGATCTGATCGAGGAGCTTCTCGACCTCGAACCGGGCGCCAGCGTCCTAGACGTCCCGTGCGGCGACGGACGGATCGCCATAGCGCTGGCCGACCGGGGGTTTCACCTCACCGGGGTTGACCGATCGACGGAACTGATCGACTTCGCCCGTAACGCCGCCGACGGAAAGGTCCGGTTCGAGCGGCACGATATGGCCTCCCTCTCATTCGTCGACACCTTTAACGGCGCCTTTTGTTGGTGGGGGAGCATCGGCTATGGCGCAGACGGAGAAGACGACCGTTTCTTCAGCACCGTCGCCGCCGCCTTAAAGCCGGGAGGGGTCTTCATTCTCGACACCCACGCCGTCGAAACGGTGTTGACCAATTTCGAACCTCGCGTCTGGGAAGAGTACGACGGCGTCTATGCCATGGAAGAGCGGTGGTACGACCATGAGACCGGGCGGCTCGAAACGACATGGACCCTCATCAAGGGGGGCGTCACCGAGGTGAAGAAATCGTCGATGCGCCTCTACGCCTATCGGGAGCTGACCGCAAAACTCGAACGGGCCGGGTTCACGATCTCCCACACGTTCGGCGGCCACGACCTGACCCCCTTCGAAACGGGCGACGCGCGGCTGATCATCCGAGCGGTGCGGGGGTAGCGGCTCTACAACAGCACCCGTTTCGGGTTGAGCAAGGTAAAGGGGAACCCGGCCAGCGGGGCGCCGGACTGTTCGGCGACGGCGAGCAGTTTCCCTTCGCGGGTGACGATCCGCACGAGGTTCGTGTCGTCTCGATCTTCGAAGGTGACCACTTCCGACACACCGACGGCTCGACCCCGTTGGAGTCGCGCTGAAGCCCAGCCGACGACAACCGCTTTCGCCAAGTTGCCGAGTCCGTCGGCCAAAGAGATCAGGTTGCTCTCGGCAAGGTCAGGCCCCTGCTCTTCGATGTCGGTTAATTTTACGCCCGTTTCGAGTTTGAATGGGCCGTTGGCGAGCCGGATAAGCTCCCCTAAGTGAGCGGGAACCCCCATCTTGGCGCCGGCGTCGTGGCAGAGGGTCCGCACATACGCGCCGGTGGAGACTTCGACGACGAACCGGACGGTGTTCCCTTCGATGGAGACCACTTCGAGCCGATGGATGGTGGTGGCCACCGGTTTCCGCTCGACTTCGATCCCTTCGCGGGCGAGGTCGTAGAGTCGTTTGCCGTCGATCTTTTTAGCGGAGAACATCGGAGGGATCTGTTCGATCTGTCCGACGAAGGAGGCCAAGGTCTCTCGAATGGTCTCCTCGGTCAGGGTCGTGGGGTCACCCTCCTCGATCACTTTGCCGGTCCGGTCTTGGGTGTCGGTGGATGCCCCAAGGATCATGACGGCGTCGTAAACTTTGTTGAGCCGTTCGAGATAAGGGAAGAGCTTGGTGGCCCGTCCCATGCCGATCGGAAGGACGCCGGTGGCGATAGGGTCGAGAGTGCCGATGTAGCCGATCTTTTTGGGGCGAATAACCCGCTTGAGAACGCGCACGACTTCGGCGCTGGTGATTCCTTCGGGTTTGTCGATATTGAGAAAGCCTTCCATCGGCGGGCGTATCCTTGCTGGTGAAAAAACGTTGAATTATAGGGAAGTTGTCGTCAATTGGAAAGCGAATTCACAGGCGTAATCTGTTTTACACCTCCCCTTCGCCCGTCTCACCGTCCTCGTTCGGCTCAACGGAGGGCGCAGGGGGTTCCGATTCGCGCAGGAGCTGATGAATCCGGGCGCCGTGGGCGATGGAGTCGTCGAGTTTAAAAACCAGCTCCGGGCTGACTCGCATCCGCAATCGTTTGCCGATAGTCGTTCTTATGTAACCGGCGCCGCTCCGCAAAGCGACCATCACCGACTCGGCGTCGGCTTCTTTGCCGAGAACCGATACGAAGACCGTGGCGTTTCTCAAGTCTTTGGTCAGCTCCACACGGGTGAACGATACTAATCCACCGGTTTCGAGCCGAGGGTCTTTCATCTCCCGCAAGACGATCTGAGATATCTCGTGCAGTAGTTCTTCCGACACCCGGTCGGAACGTTGAAAACGTCGCATGACGTCGATCCTGATCTAAAGGGTTATCAACTCGACACTGACGTCGATCAGTTCGACCGATTCGGCGACGAACCGGACGATGGTCTGTATCTGACTATCGGCGTGGGGGGCTTCGTTGGAGATGACGGTCACTCCGATGGTCCCCCGCTGGTGGAGATCCATATCGTCCACTTCGGCCACGGCGGCGTTGAACCGGCTCTTCACCCGGTCGATGAGGCTTCGCATCACCTTTCGTTTCCCCTTCAGGGAACCGTTACCGGGGAGATGCAGCGAAAGACGGGCGACACCGATGACCATATGCCGCTACGGTACCACAGGGGCGCCATATCGGCAATCGTTCCGACAGTGCGCGTGTTATACTCCCTCCCCATGCGAATCGTCATCTGCGGAACCGGCGCGGTCGGAGGCTATTACGGCGGAAAACTGGCCCAAGCAGGCCATGAGACCTTCTTTATCGTGCGCGAGAATCATCTTGAAGAGTTCCGTCATAACGGATTGACAGTAAAGAGCTTTGACGGCGACTTTAACCTACACCCGCCCGGCGGCGCCACGTCGGAATCGTTCGGCGTCGCCGACGTGGTAATCGTGGCGGTAAAAGCGCATCAACTGGCCGACGCCCTCCCCCTTTTCTCTCCGTCGGTCGGACCAGACACGAAGATCGTTTCGCTGATGAATGGGATCGACAGCGAAGAAATCATCGCCGCCCGATACGGCGCCGACGCGGTGATCGGGGGGATCGCTTTCATCGGCGCCACTAACGACGGGCCGGGTCGGGTGACCCATACCTCCTATGGTCGAGCCGCCGTCGGCCCTTGGACCGACGCCTCCGCCGACGCCGCCCGCGCGCTCAAAGAGGCTTTCGACGAAGCCGGGGTGAAGTGTAAGCTATCGAAAGATATCCGGTTCGATCTCTGGACGAAGCTTCTCTGGAACGTCGGGTTCAACGCCGTCTGCGCTCTTGCCGACGCCCCCACCAGCAAGACCACCGCTTACGAACCGACCCGCAAAATCTCCCGCGCGGCCATGGCGGAACTGGTCGATGCGGCCAACGCAAAGGGAATCGCCCTGACCATGGAGATGGTGGATACGAATATCGAGACCACCGCGTCAGGCGGGGAGGTCTATCCGTCGATGCTCCAAGACATGCGGGCCGGAAGGGTTATGGAGATCGACCTCTTCAACGGGCGGGTGGCGGTGTTGGGAAAAGAACTCGGCATACCAACCCCGGTGAACGATACGTTATCAGGACTCATTAGCTTGATTAACAGCAGCGCTAACAATAAGTAAGCAATCTGACCTCATTCATTACTTTAACTCAAGCCGCAGCGATTTTTCGACCAATATTCAAGCATCGTTCGCAGGTGTGATCGTCTCCCCGCCCACACATCACACAGACCAGCCCTATCTCATCCCGACGCATCAGACCGCCGCAATGGTTGCACGAAGGGCGTCCCTGTTCCAGTTTTCCCCGTTTCGCCGACGTCCGCTTTTTCTTTACGCGGGCGGTCTTTCCGACAGCAGTTTTGGCTTTGGTTCTCATTTTCATTACCTCTATCCTACCAGATGCTCTCCCTCATCGAAAGATTCGGTGATGACAAGAAAGATCGAATTGGTAAAATAACGTTTTGAAAAGCTGTAAGGAAGTAGACGATGAGCCTGATCAATTTCTACACCACCAGTTGGTGCCCCGACTGTACCGCCGCAAAACGAACTTTGAACGATCTCGGCATCGCCTTCAACGAGATCGACATCGACGAGAACCCCGATGCCACCGAGGTGATCATCGCAGCACGGGGGAAACGGGTGGTACCGACCCTCGAATACAAGGGACGGTTCATGGACGGTAACCGGTTCAACCGGGAGCGGTTCGTTAAAGAACTCGAAGTTCTGATGGCCGACTGAAGTAAAAAAAACCACCTCCCGAAGGAGGCGGGGTCTATATGATCGCCCTTTTCTAAGCCCTTGGTAACAAAGTACTTGGTAGCGAACACCCTTCCTGACGGACTTCCATGACTGAAGACGTCAAGCGACGTTCCTCCGACGTAGAGGCTTCCGACAGTTTTCGTGACAACCGTTACCGCTCGTTATCGAGACGGGCCAACCGGGTGTTTCGGTACTCTTTGAGACCATAAACCGTCTCGGGACGAATCAGGTTTTTCTGGACGGCGTCGTTCTCCACCGGGGTCTCGTATCCTTCGGGGAAAATATAGACCGGCGTTCCGGCGTTGATATAGGCGCCTAGTTTCACCACATTCTCGTCGTTCACTTCGACGCACCCTTCGGTATCGTCGGTGGCCGTCCCAAGGCCGGAGCCGTGTATCCAGATGCCGTAGCCACTTTTCCCGGCGGCCCGGTCGGCTTTGTTCGGGTAGTTCAAGACATAGGCGCGTGGACCGTATTTCCCCGGCAATTCGTCCCCCTGCTTGATCGACAATACCTGATAGAGCCCTTCGGGGGTGGCCATATCCCCCTCTTCGAACTTGTCACCCGATTTCGGACCAATGGAGATCGGATATCGCTCCACCACCCGATAGTTCTCCCTCGTCTCTTCGAGCACCAGCAATTCCTTTCGACTCTTGTCGACCAAGATGGTGTACAACGCATTCGGATCGGGTGAAGGGACGTAATAGGGGACCTCTGGAAGCCGAGCCAGATCGACACCGGAGAAGAGAGGCGATCCGGCGGAAGGGGTCGGCGGGGTCGATATCAGGTCGCGCGGCTCTTCAACCGGCGGTTCGGTCGATACGACAGGAGGGGATTCGGCGACCGGCTTGGCGACCACAATAGCGTCGGTCTGCCGCAGATCGCCGTTCACCGCGCCACTCGTCAGGAAGAACATGGTGACGAGCGTGGCGGCGGCCATGGCGCCTGCGGCCATGCCGTACTGCGCCGGGGTCGGACCGGTGGCGACTCCGAAGGCCCGTTCGATCTCATTATTGCTACGGGCGACCTGAAGGCGAACTTTCCCCGCATAGACCGCCCGTCGGATGGTGTCGCCCCACCCCTCCCCTTCGCTCATCATTGCAAACGTCTCCAACTCTCCGCCACGATCCGCCAGACTCCCTCTTCCCGGACGAAGGTAAGCTCTTTCCATCCCGGGGCGAAAGGGCGACCGGCCCAATACTGTTGGGTGAAGACGACGCGCGCCATGTCGCCGTCGATCATCCCTTTCGGTTCAATGATACCAACCGAGACCTTGCCGACGCGGGAAAAAATGCGCCCCTTGCGTTCGAGCCATCGCGCCCGGTCGTAGCCGTCGCTCTTGAAATCGGCGGCGTAGAATTCGGCGTACCGGTCGATATCGAGGCTCTCCCAAGCTTGACGCCACCATTCCACTCGATCAAGAAGCATTCGCTCGTCAGTCGAGACATACTCTTTGGCGGTCACCGGCGGGGCGTCGGCTTTGTTATGGATGGGAGTGCGGGTCGGTTCCGGCGTTGGGACGACTGTCGGCGCAGGGGTCGGTTCGACTGTCGGCTCAGGGGTTGGCGTCGCTTTCTCTTCCATCCGAGCGATGGTCACCCGTGCCTCTTCCAGTTTCCGGCGTAGCTCTTCTTTCTCTTGGTCGAGCCGGGGGGTGAGCGTCAGGACGACTCTCGTCCCTTCGGCGTCCAGATCGAAGTCGGTGTAGGTGACCGTTTCCATCTCGACGCGCACCGCTTCGGCTTCGGTAAAGGGGAAAACTTCGACACGGCTGACGAGACCGGAACTGGCGAGCCCTTTGGCCATCCCTTCGTCGATAACGGCGCCGTCGATCTCCACCGCCACCCGGTCCGGTTTTCGCAACCGATAGGCCATCACCTCCACCGGCCGGTCGGTCATCAAGGTAACCACCGTCCGTTCCTCCTGCTCGCCGCCGGAGGTCATCGAGGCTCCCACCACTTTGGCCAACGACGGCTCCCACGGCCAACGGAGCGGCTGGCCGGTGGCGCACGAGGTCAACATGAGGGCCAACAAGAAAAGCCCCCTTTTTCGCATCGCGTCAGTCCCCTTCATGCCCCTCGTCCCCTCCGTCGCTCCCGATCCCTTTTCCGGCGCGTGCCAGATCGTCCAGTATTATATCGGTCAGCGCGGTCAATCCCATACGTTCCGACGCGCTGACGGTGGCCGCTTCCCACCGGGTCGCTTCGTTTAAGGCGACCACGGCGTCGACTTTGTCGATTTTATTGAATACCAATCGACGAGGCGTTTTGTCGAGCCCCAACTGCGCCAGAATCTCCACTACGGTGGTCAGCTCTTCTTCGTAATCGGGCGACGAGAGATCGACGACATGGAGCAACAGATCGGCGTCGGCCAGTTCTTCTAAGGTCGAGCGAAAAGCGTCGAGCAGATGTTCCGGCAGTTCGCGGATAAATCCGACGGTGTCGGAAAAAATCAGCTCTCGCTCGCGAGGGAATCGAATCCGCCGGGTGGTCGGGTCGAGGGTGGCGAAGAGTTTGTCTTCCACCAGCGCCGTCGATTTGGTCATGGCGTTGAGCAACGTCGATTTCCCGGCGTTGGTGTAGCCGACGATGGCCACCTGCGGCACACCGCTTCTCTTGCGCACCGCCCGTCGTTGATCCCGTCCGGCGGTGAGACGTGCCAATTTCCGTTCGATCCCGCCGATCCGCTCGGTGAGACGACGCCGCGAGAGCTCCATAGCGGTCTCGCCCGGTCCGCGCATACCGATACCACCCCGGATACGGGAAAGGGCGTCGTCTTTGGCGCCGACCCGTGGCAGAAGGTACTTGAGACGGGCCACCTCTACCCGCAATTTCCCGTCGCTGCTATGAGCGCGGCGGGCGAATATCCGCAAGATCAGCTGGGTCCGGTCGAGCAGCGGCATGTCGGCCATCCCTTCGATGGTCTTGGCCTGCAACGCCGACAACTCTTGGTCGAAAAGGATCATATCGGCGTTGACGGTCATGGCCCGAAGGATCAGTTCTTTGATCCGCCCCGCTCCGGCGAGGGTCTTCGGGTTGGAGGCGGACCGAATGGCGACCCGATCAAGGGCGACGATCCGTTCGGTTCGGGCTAGCTCGGCCAATTCTTCTAATCGACGTTCCGCCACCGCAGGAGGAACCGGCGACACATGAACGAGGAGCGCTCCCAGATCGCCGCTCTGAGCCTTACGGGCGTCGATCCGCCCCAGCTCGGCTTCGAGATCGGCGACGAACCTGCGGACGTCGAAACTGAAGCGGGTAAAAGGGGTCGGCGGAAGCTCGACCCAGGGGCTTTCGGCATGTCGGTCGGCGTTGAGATGGGCGACGTATGCGTCGGCCGGGGCGCCCCCTTTGCCGACGCCGATAGCCATAACCAAATCGAGCCGTAACATGGCTAGGTCGTTCAGGTCGTCTTTGGTCAACGGTTCGTTCCGCAGATGGGTGTGGATCAACCGCAGGCCTTTGAGGCGCCCGGCCCCGCCACGGGCGCGGGCCAGCTCGGGAATGACGATCTGTTCGGTGTCGCCGACGATCACGTACTCCACCCTCCCCCGCCGATCGACCATGATCGCCACTTGACGCCCCAGCTCGTAGGAAATGCGGCAGAGGGTGGCGCCCAGATCGGCGGTGACCACCATATCGGCGGGGGTTCTTCTGCCGTACAGCCGTTCGAGACCACGAGATTGCGCCGGTTTAAGGCCGGTGGTCTTCCCTTCAACGCTCCTGATAGCGCGACTCCAAATGTGATGGTTACCGCTCCCGACGTTCGAGAGCCTTGGACTAGAACCCCTCGACGACCGTGGAGATGATCCGTTCGGCCATTTTCTGCGCCGCCACTTTCACCGCCGCGTCGCGGGCCCCCTCGGACCCGGCGACCGATTGGGTGACGCTGTACTGACTGGTATCGGTGATGATTTGTTTCAACAAGACCTTCCCGGTGGCGGTGGCGGTAAAAACAACTTCGACCCCCATGGTGACTTGGTATTCGATAACATTGTTCGCCCCGTCATAGGCCAGCGGTCGCAAGACATAGGAGACGACCCTCCCCGACAGTATCGAATCGGGGTTCGCCTCGACCACCTTCAGGCGACCGTCGAGCAGGAACTGTTGGGTCAACGCCTGTGTCATCCGGATATCGAGATTCGGCTCCGGTGTCCGGTTGACCATCGTCGGAAGTTTCACCGTCTTGATGCCGGGAGGGAGAGAACTGCCGGTCCCCACCAGTTGATAGTTACAGCCGGTGACAACGACAAGGAGCAGGGACAGGGTAACGAGACGGATCACGGAAACTCCCGGTAGATGGCGCGAAGGAGCCACCATTATACCGGAAGCGGAGGGGCTAAGCCCCCCTCTTTTTCCAAGACCTCTCACCACCTGCCGTTATCGGTAAAAGAACCGAACGCAGGTGAGGAGGCGCACGCCTCATTTTTCGAGAGGGTAGCCGTTCTGCGACCATTGGAGGATGCCGCCGTTGATCACTTTCAGATCGGTGAACCCGGCCTTGGCAAGCAATCCGGCCGCAAACCCGGAGCGTTGCTGCGTCCGGCAGTAAAGAACCACCGTTTTGCCACGATGTGGTTCGAACGCTTTCATATGCTTCGCCAGCGCGTTGACCGGCGCATGATAAGCCCCCGGCACCCGCCCCATCGACCACTCTTCCAGCGACCGGACATCGACGACCATCGCCGCTTCACCTCTGTCGATCAACCCCTTGGCGTCGGCGGAGGAGAGATACTCGACCCCTTCGGGGGCTTTCGGCTGGATCGCCGGGAACAGGTTAAACATCGCGCTCCTAATACCTGAGTGTTTAAGTCGGTTAATTATGAAGAGTAGATGCCCACCCGTCAAAAAGGGTTCACTCAAGACAGTTTCTTGTACCGCACCCGAAAGTTCCCGACGTCGCTTCCATTATGTTCGAAGTAGTCGAACACCTGAAACGCATAGTCCCCCTCGGGCGTTCGCAATAAATAGACGGCGCCGTTGGGGTGAATATTGTGTTCCCCGTCGATGTTGTAGCGGTACCATTTCGGCGTCCTGAGCAACGACCCGTATTCGTCGACGAAGAAGACGATGCAATCGGAGGGGTCGGTCAGCTCTTTCCATTTTGCGCCATATTTGTTCGACCCCAACACCCCTACTTGGATCGGCAAGTTCCCCAAGGACGCGCACCCCATGGACACGGTACGCACCGGCGTCTCCTTCCTCGGCATGGAGGACCCGGACTGCTGGGACAACGCGCCGGAGAAGAACCTGGAGAAGTCGATCCGGATGCTGGCTAAGATCCCGACCATCGTCGCCACCGACTACCGCTTCCGTAAGGGCCTGGAGCGGATCGCGCCGCGCGACGATCTCGACTACGCCGAGAACTTCTTCAACATGTGCTTCGGCGAGGTACCCGAGCCCGAGGTGCTGCGCTGCTTCGACATCTCGATGATCCTTTACGCCGAGCACTCCTTCAACGCCTCGACCTTCACGACACGCACCATCATCTCCAGCCTCGCCGACATCTACGGCGCGGTGACCGGCGGCATCGCCTCCCTGAAAGGCCCGCTGCACGGCGGCGCCAACGAGGCGGTGATGTACATGCTGCTGGAGGTCGGCGAGCCGGAGAAGGCCCAGGCCTGGATCGACGACGCCCTGGCCAACAAAAAGGTCGTCATGGGCTTCGGCCACCGGGTCTATCGCAACGGCGACTCCCGCGTCCCGACCATGCACAAGGCCTTTCTCGACATGGCCAAGATCAAGAACGGCGAGAAGTGGGTCGAGATCGAGCGGATCGTCGAGAAGACCATGGTCGAGAAGAAGGGCATCTATCCGAACCTCGATTATCCGACCGGCCCGGCCTACTACATGATGGGCTTCGATATCGACATGTTCACGCCGCTGTTCGTGATGAGCCGGATCACCGGCTGGACCGCGCACATCATGGAGCAGCTCGACGGCAACAAGCTGATCCGCCCGCTGTCCGCCTACAACGGCGTGCCCCAGCGCGAGGTGAAGCCGATCGGCGAGCGTGGCTAACGGCGCCTAGCAGCCATGCCCCGGCGGCGCTTGACGCCGCCGGGCGGCACGGCGAGGCTTTGCCCCATGCGAATCCTCGTCGTCATGCACCACAACAACTCGCCGCCGGGCATCTGCGGGCAGACCATCCTGGAGCGCGCGGGTTTCTACGACAGCTATCTGCCGACCGAGAACTACGCCTCGAGCGCGCCCCACGAACTCAGCGACCTGCCGGATACCCCCGAAAGCTACGACGGTCTGCTGGTGCTCGGCGGGGCGATGGATTCCTGGAACGAGACGGACTACCCGCATCTCGCCAAGACCGTGGCCCTGATCCGCGCCTTCGAGGCCGAGGGAAAGCCGGTGCTCGGCATCTGCCTGGGCTGTCAGCTGATCGCCCGCGCCTTCGGCGGCAAGGCCTATCGCATGCCGGCCGAGGAAATCGGCTTCGTGCCCCTGCGGATGACCGAGGCAGGCAAGACGGACCGCTTGCTGCAGGGCCTTGCCGAACAGCCGCACATCTTCCAGTGGCACCAGGACACCTACGATCTGCCCGCCGGCGCGGAGCTGCTGTTGACCGGCGCGGCCGTCGAAAACCAGGCCTTCCGGCACGGTGCCAGGACCTACGGCTTCCAGTGCCACTTCGAGGTTACCGCCGATATCGTGCGCGAGTGGTTCCGCCTCTATGGCGGCCCCATTCGAGAAAAGCACCCCGGCTTTCTCGAAGCGTTCGACGGTCAGATCCAGGCGCATATGCACGACTCCCGCCTTTTCGCCGAAGCCGTGACCGGGCGCTGGCTCGATCTGGTGGCCGAAAGCAAGACCGGACGGAGCGTTGACGCTCCCGATCATCGGGCATAGCCTTAGACCTCTAATATCAGAGGATCGCAGCGTGCCTTTTTTCTTCGCCAAGGTAGTTGGACCGCACAAGGACCGGTAACGGGCTTCGCCCTGACCGCCTTGCGCCCCCGACGCTGCGCGGGGGCGTTTTTTATGCGCGCCCCCGGAAAGCGGCGCTCTCGCCAGGAAGACACTTTCTATGAAGCTTGCAGCCGCATCCCCACCAAAGTTCGTAACGCTGATCCTGCTCGCGGCATTGGCGACGCTCTCGCTCAACATGTTCCTGCCGTCGCTGGCGAACATCGCAGCGGATTTCGAAGCCGACTATGCGGTGGTCAACCTCTCGATCGCGGGCTATCTGGCGGTTACCGCGGTGCTGCAGGTGGCGATCGGTCCGCTTTCCGACCGTTACGGGCGGCGGCCGATCCTGCTCGCGGCGGTGGCCATCTTCATTGTCGCGTCCTTGGGATGTGCCTTCGCCGAGGATGTCTGGAGCTTCCTGGCATTCCGGATCCTTCAGGGAGCGGTTATTGCAGGCTGGGTGCTGTCTCTCGCGGTGGTTCGCGATACCGTTCCGACACAGAAGGCGGCCAGCCTGATCGGCTATCTGACCATGGCCATGGCGGTCGCGCCGATGCTCGGTCCGATGCTGGGCGGCGTGCTCGACGCGCTGTTTGGCTGGCGCTCGAGCTTTTTCGTCTTTTCCGGGTTCGGTGCGGTCTTGCTGGTCTTAACCTGGTGCGACCTGGGCGAGACCAACACCGCGCGTGCCGCCACCTTCAGCCAGCAGCTGCGCAGCTATCCTGCCCTGCTTGGATCCGGGCGGTTCTGGG
The DNA here is from genome assembly GCA_942491105.1 of uncultured Alphaproteobacteria bacterium. Classification (GTDB taxonomy): domain Bacteria; phylum Pseudomonadota; class Alphaproteobacteria; order Kiloniellales; family DSM-21159; genus JBBEAM01. Next base: position 87,270 of record CALNZX010000008.1, read on the forward strand.
GCTACGCGCTCTGCATGGCCTTTGCGACCTCCGCCTTCTACGCCTTCCTCAGCGGCGTGCCCCTGGTGGCGCGCGCGACATTGGATCTGCCCCCGGAACAGCTCGGCTTCTACATGGGCAGCATTACCGGCGGATTCTTCATCGGGAGCTTTCTCTCGGGACGCTATGCCAAGCATTTCGCGCTGACCACGACGATCCTCTTCGGGCGCGGTTTCGCCTGTTTGGGGCCGGTTGTAGGGCTGGTGCTGGTGTTCTGCGGACTGGTAAACGAGATCACGATCTTCTGCGCCACGCTCTGCGTCGGCTTCGGCAATGGCCTGACCATGCCCAGCGCCAACGCCGGCGCCCTCTCCATCCGCCCGGAACTGGCGGGCAGCGCCTCCGGTCTCTCGGGTGCGCTGATGGTCGGGATGGGCGCCCTGGTGACCACCATCGCCGGAGTGGCCGTCACCGAAGGCAACGCGGCGGTCAGCCTGTTAAGCCTGATGCTGGCCTGTTCCTTCCTGGCCCTCTTGGCGGTGCTCTGGGTGCGTTGGCTGGAGACCAGGGGGCCGCTAGAGGAGGGAGCGCGCCCGTGAAGCCCAAACCATCGGCCGAGTCTGCCTAGCAGGCCGCGAGAATATCCTGGAGCTGGCTGCTTAGCAGACCCTTGTCGGGCGAGAAGGAACCGTCGAAGGCGGCGGAGCCGATGGTGAAGGCATCGACCCCGGCGGCCTTCAGTTGGCGGATGCGCTCGGCGGAGTCGATGGACCCGGCGCAGATCAATGCACCCGCGCCGTCCCCGCTGCCCAAGCCTTCCCGCGCGGCCCGGATCAGTTCGAGCGGCTCGGCGTCGATGGCGCGAAAGGCGAGTAGATCGGCGCCGGCGCAGCCCATGGCCATGTAATCCCGGCAATGTTCGGCGATTTGTTCCGGCGCCCCGCCGAGCAGGGTCGGATGGCCGATCGGCAGGCCCGGGAAGGGATAGAAGGCGATATCCGTGCCATCGAGGATGTTCAGAATGGCCGCCGCGTCGGTGCCGCCCAGCAGACGGTCGACACCGATCTCCACCGCCGCCCGCGCCGAGCGCAGGCAGTCTTGCGGGGTGGTGCTGACCACTTCCATGTAGCTGATCGCGCCGCTGGCCTTGATCGCCGCGTTCAGCGCCCGCAGCTTGTCCCACTCTACGCCGATATCCTTGAAGCCGAGATGCCCGATCCCGAGGCCGGAGATCGCATCGATCACCTCCAGGCAGTCCTCGACCGTCTGGTCTCCGCGGGTCAGCATGAAGATGAAATCCATCGCGCCTCCTACGCGCAGACTAGCAGAGGAGGAGGCCGAGATGCAGGTTCAGGCGAACTGACTGTCCAGCCAGGCGCGCAGCGGCTCGGCGGCGGCGCGCCAATCCTCTTCCAGCATCATGGCGTGACCGAGTCCCGGTATTTTCAGGGGCTCGGTGGCATAGGCGCGCCCCGTGGCCGCGATATCGCACCAGGGCAGCATGGCGTCGGCCTCGGCGCCCATCACCAGGCGCGGCGGCAAGGACGCGGGATCGGGACGCGGCAGGTCGAAGCCCAGCAGATCCCAGACGACTCTCTTGGATTCCCGCTGCATGCCCGCCATGTAGCGCCGCTCGCGCGCATCGGGCAGCGGCTGGGCGAATAGCAGCGCATCCAGACCCTCGCGAGAAGCCGCCGAAGGGCCGAAGCCGTGAATCATCAGCAAGCGCTGATACAGCCGGGGATTACCGAGCGCGAGATAGACGTTCGAGGATGCCAGGCCATAGGGCGAAACCGAGTTCATCAGAACGGCGGCTGGAACCGACATCACCTCGAGGGATTTCTGCACCACCGCGCCGCCCATGGAATGACCGATCAGCACCGGCGCCGCATCGAGCTCCGCGGCGGTCGCCAGGACATCGGCTTGATAGTCGGCGAGGCTGGCCATGGCGATATCCTCGCGGCCCTCGCTGTTGCCATGCCCACGCAGGCTGACCGCGTAGCTGGGATAACCGGCGGCGGCGAAGTAGGAGAGAAAATGCTCGTCCCAGACCCAGGCGCTCACGAAGGCACCGTGTACGAAAAGCAGAGGCGGCCTGCCGGCGCGGGCGCCGCGAGCGGGCTGTCGGTCGATGATCTCGAGCTGCACGGCGGTTCCTATTTCGCGATGTCGGGAGGGTTTTGTAAAACCGCGCGGAACGCGCGCGCTTCTGGTATAGCCGCCCCGGCCGGAGACGCAAGTAGAACCGCCGCGCTAATCCTCGCTCCAGCCGCGCTCGCGCTGCAGGCGCTGATGCCGCAGGCTGCAGGTCTCGCAGGCCGCGCCGCTTTCGAAAGCCGGCAGTTCCCCGCCCAGCCCCTCCTGCGCGACACCCTGGCCTCCGCTCATGGAACGATAGGCCAGCGCGCCGCCGCCAAGAGCGAGAGCGGCGAGGATCAGCAGGAGGTAGCCGGTTTTCATACCCTCAGGATGCCAGAATCCAAGACCAGGATGAATTGCCGCATCCGGCGAGGATGCGGAGATGCCCATTATCATGCCGCGAGTTAGTTGTTGATAATGATCTTGCAACTCGTACCAAGACACGCCGGTTCTGCGGGTTTGCCAAGCTTGAGCGCCACCAGCTAGACTTCTTCCCAGGAACCGCATCAATCGAACAGCTATTCAGCCAGATAAAACAGGGAGCACAAAAGGATGGATGCGAAGGAAATCAAACGGATGCTGCGCCGCGGCGGGGTATCGCGGCGGCAGGCGCTGATGGCGTTGGGGGCCGCCGGCGTCGGCGTCGCGACGATCAAGTTTGGGGGAACGGCCCGCGCCGCTGGCGAAGCCAGTTACTTCACCTGGGGCGGCTACGACCTGCCCGAAATGATGCCAGCCTATACCGAAAAATACGGCCAGGCCCCGGATATGCCGGTCTACGCGGATGCCGAGGAAGCCTTCCAGAAGCTGCGTGCCGGATTCGTGGCCGATGTGATTCATCCCTGCAGCGGGGATATTCCGCGCTGGAAGGAAGCCGGCCTGATCCAGGCCATCGACACCTCCAAGCTGTCCAACTTTGCCGACATCAATAGGGCCTTGCTCGAGATCAAGGGCACCCAGTATGACGGCGAGCAGTGGTTCATGCCTTGGGAATGGGGCCAGACCTCGATCACCTACCGCACCGATCTGGTCGACGTGCCGCCCGAGGGCGAATCCTGGTCGATGCTGTGGAGCCAGGATTACGCAGGCAAGATTCACATGATGGCCGCCGCCGAGGATGCCTGGTGGTGCGCCGCGATCTATGCCGGGATCGACGTCACCAAGACCAACGACGAGGGCCTGATCACCGTTACCGACGAAGAGATCGCCCGCGTCCGCTCCCTGCTCACCGATCAGCGGGATCTGGTGCGTCTCTACTCCAGCGATATGACCTCGATCGAACAGGCCCTGGCCTCCGGCGAGCTGGTCGCGGCCATGACCTGGAACGAATCGGCCTTGGCGCTGAAGGGCGAAGGCGTTCCGGTCAAGTTCGCCGATCCCAAGGAAGGCGCCTTGACCTGGGCTTGCGGCCTGGTGCTGCACGCCGAGGCGCCGGAACCGGAGAAGGCCCTCGATCTGATCGATGCCATGATCTCTCCGGAAGTCGGACAGTACTGCATCGAGGAGTTCGGCTATGGCCACTCCAACGTCAAGGCCTTCGATCTGGTTTCAGAGGAAGACCTCGCGGCGCGCGGTCTGACCAAGCAGCCGATGGAGACCATCGCCAAGGGCCACTTCGTCAACGCGGTGGATCCAGGGGTCCAGACCAAGATCAACCGCGATTGGGAAGAAATCATCGCCGGCTTCTAAATCGAAGCATGGTTTCGTTCTGCGAGGGGCCGTGGCTCATGTCATGGCCCCTTTGCTATTCAGCGGCGATAAACTCAAGCTAGGCAGATGCCCCAACTGATCACCGAACGCACAGACATCGACGACGCGGTTCTTACCGTCCTGGCCCATCTGCCGACCGCGAGCCTGCCGGCGGTGGTCAGCGGCGGCTTCCTCGCCAAGCTGAGCGACCGCGACCTGATTCGCCTGGCCGTACTCCTGGCGAAGAAGAGCTACGAAGAGGGCGGCTGCCCGATCGGCGCGGTGATCGTCGACAACGAAAGCCGGGCGATCCTGGGCAAGGGGCACAACACCCTGGTCCAGGAAAACCATCCTTACAATCACGGTGAAACGGCGGCGATCCGTGACGCCGGGCGCCTCGACTACAGCCAGACGACCTTGTTCACCTCGCTCAGCCCCTGCGATATCTGCACGGCGCTGCTGTGCGCGCGCCAGTTCCCGCGCGTGGTGATCGGCGATGTCACCTCCGCCTCTGGCAACGAGGAAATACTGCGAGCCAAAGGCCTGCGGGTCGATATCTTGGAGGACAGAATGGGGATCGAGCTCTACGCCAAATTCCAGCGGGAAAATCCCGATCTCGAACTCGAGGACTGGAAAGGCAAGGCCGAGGTGGTAAAGAACGGCCGGCTGCGCAGCTAACCCGCTTGGACGGCGCGATAACGTCCAGGACGCAAATCGCGCTTTTCCAGCATCACCAGCATGGCGACCATGGCGCTGAGATATTCCTCCGGATGCGCGTCAGTAGGCATCTCTGGGTTCCTGCTTCAGTCGGCGTCCGGCTCGGACTTTCCCCACTCGCAGACGAACAGCAGGCAGCCCTTCTCGGTGCGAGAATTGTGATGCGTCCCGGGCTGGTATGAGACGAAATCCCCAGCCCCAAGCACCGTGCCGTCGGACTCGATCAGGTCGCCGTCGATGATCAGAAAATCCTCAACGCCATCGTGCTCATGGGGAATGGTCACCGCGCCGGGGTCCATGCGCATCAGATAGCAGCCATTGCCGGTCTTGCGGTCGTAGCTCAGCTCCAGCAGGGACATATCGTCCTGCACGGGCCCATCGAGATCGTAGGGCCCGAAGACGGTTTCGCTCATGCGGACGATCAGGCGTTGCTCCGGTTTCATGCGGCTAGAATTACCTTCCCGTGCCTGGCAGTCAAACGAACAAGAAAGAGGCAGCGTGCCGGCACGATTTCAGAGAGCGTCGCGCATTCGATAGTAGAGATAGGCGGCGCGCAGGCCCCAGAGCCTGTGGGAGCCGCCGGGGAAGCGTCCGCCCTGCCCCGCCATCACCGCCGGCAGCGCGGCTTCGCCCGAATTGCTGGCGGCGATCATCCAGGCCAGCTTGCGGCCGACCCAGGGCGCGGTGTTCACGCCGTTGGCATGATAGCCGTAGCCATAGTAGACGCTGGGGTCTTCCTCCAGCCGCCCGACCGAAGGCGTCAGCTTCGGTGTCAGGCAGACCAGGCCGCGCCAAAAGTGGCTGAAGGTCACATCCTTCCAGGCCGGGAAAACCTCGCCGAACCTTCGTTCCAGCCAGGCGCGAAAGCGCGCGCCATCCTCGGGCCGTCCCGTGGTATCGCCGCGCGCGCCGAACAGAATGCGGTTATCGGGCAACAGCCGGTAATAGAACAGCAGCGTGCGCGTATTACAGATCGGCGAGCGCGTCTTCCAGCCCTGGGCAGCGAGCTCGTCGTCGCTCAGAGGGCGCGTCGTAACGATGTTCGACAGCGCCGGCAGGAAGCGGGCGTCGAAAGCGGGATGCAGCCCGTCGCGGGAAAATCCGTTGGTCGCCAGCACCACCTTTTCCGCGCGCAGGCGCCCGCCACTCGCCGTGACCAGCAGGTGTTTGCCGCCTTCCCTGCGCCAAGCGACGACCCGGCTATGGCCGTGCAGCCTGGCGCCGTGGCGCGCCGCGGCGGCGGCCAGCCCGCGGGCGAACTTCAGGGGATGCAGCGCGAAGCCGGCGCCGATGTGCAGCGCGCCGAACTGCTCGCTCGAGTCATGGCCGATCTCGATGAATTCCTCGCGCGAAAAGACGCGGGTCTTGATGCCGAAGAGCTTGCTCAGCTCCGCGCCATGCTCGCGCAGGCCCTCCAGGCGGCTGGGATGATGCGCCACCTCGAAGTTGCCGTCGCCGGTCCTGTCGCAGTCGATCCCCTCCTCCGCGATCAGCTCCGCGTCGAGCTCGGCGCCCTCAAGCTGGGCTTTCCAGAACGCCTGGGTTTCCTCCAAGCCATAGCGCTTGATCATCGCGCCGAGCGACAGCTTGGTGGCGGCGAAGCAGACGAAGCCGCCATTGCGTCCCGAGGCGCCCCAGCCGACATGCCCGGCCTCCAATAGCCGCACGTCGACTCCGTGGTCGCGCGCCAGATGCAGCGCCGTGGAGATGCCGGTGTAGCCGCCGCCGATCACCGCGACCTCGCAGCTCTCCTCGCCGGCCAGCGCGGTCTCGTCGAAAGCGGCAGGCGGCGCCGAAGCCTCCCAGTAGCTCGGCACCGCATTGGTGTCGTCGTAGATCGAGGGGTGATAGAGCGTTTTCATCGAGTCTATTCCAGGCCGTACTTCTTGCGCCGCCAGGCAATCGCCGCCTTGTGCCCCTCCCGCGCGGCGAGGGCGTCGAAGGCGCGGGACTCCTCGGTCTCGATGGTTTCCGCCTGGACGTCAAGCTCAAGAGCTTCCCGCAGACCCTTGCTGAAACCCATGGCCTCGTAGGCGCGGTTGATCGCCAGCTTGGTCAGCTTGACCGCCGTGGGGTCGTTGGCCGCGACCTGGCGCGCGAGCAGGCGCGCGGAGTCCAGCTGCGCGCCGTCGTCGACCACGCGGTTGATCAGGCCGAGTTCCAGCGCCCGCGCGGCGCTGATCCTGTCGTCGCCGACCAACAGCAGCTCCTTGGCCGCCTTGGCGCCGGTGATCCAGGGCAGGATCAATGCAACGATGCCGCTGCCGAACCTGACCTCCGGCCAGCCGAGCCGCGTCCCTTCGGCGGCCACCGCCAGATCGCAGGCCATGGCGATCTCGCAGGCCGAGCCCAGGCAATAGCCATGCAAGGCCGCGACGGTCACCTTGGGGGAGTGCCAGAAGCGCAGGATAATGTCGAAGTCGTGCTGCAGCTCCTTGCGCGCGCTCTCCTCGCTCGACCAGTCCCCGCCAGCGAGGTCGAAGCCCGCGGAAAAAGCCCGGCCTTCGCCATGGACCACGATGGCGCGCACGGCCTCGCTGGCTTCCGCCTTGTCGAGCGCAAGATGCAACTCGCCGATCATCGCGGCGTCGATGGCGTTGAGCTTGTCCGGTCGGTTCAGTGCGATGACGCCGAGGCCCTCGCCTTCGCTATAGCGGATCGTCTCGAAAGTCATGACGCCTCACCCCTTCCACAAGCCTTCCTTGCGCACGTCCTCCTGCGCCAGGGTGATTCCCTTGCGCAGCAGCTCGACCAGCCGGTCGATCTGCGCCTTGGTGATCACCAAGGGCGGCGACATCACGCACATGTTGATCAAGGGGCGCACGATCAATCCCAGCTGCTGGCAGTGAGCATCGATGCGGGTGCCGATCTCGTAGTCGAGCTTCAGCGCCTCCTTGCTCTCCCGGCTGATCACGCATTCGACGCAGGCCATCAGCCCGGCGCCGCGCACATCGCCGACAATGGGGATATCGTGCAGCTCCTGCAGGCGCGCCTGGAAATAGGGGCCGACTTCGCGGACATGCTCGAGCAGGCCGTCGCGCTCGATGATCTCGATATTCTTCAGCGCCGCCGCCGCGGCGACCGGATGGCCGGAGTAGGTGAAACCGTTGGAGAAGACCGCGCCGCTGCCATCCTCCGCGCGCACCAGCTCCATCAGGCGGTCGGAAATCAGCACCGCCCCCATGGGCACATAGCCCGAGGTCAGACCCTTGGCGATGGTGATGATATCGGGAACCATGCCATAGACGGATTCCGAAGCGAACCAATGACCGAGCCGTCCGAAGGCGGTCACCACCTCGTCCGCGATGTAGAGCACGTCGTGCTTCTTGCAGACCTCCCAGCATTTCTTGTGATAGCCCTCCGGCGGCACGATCACGCCGCCGGAGGCCATGATCGGCTCGGCGATGAAGGCGGCGACCTTGTCCGCGCCCAGTTCGAGTATCTTGTTTTCCAGGTCGGCGACCTTCGCGGTGCAGAAATCCTCGACGCTCATCCCCTCGGGGCGGCGGTAGGGATTGGGCGATGGCAGGTGGTGAATGAAGCCGTGCTCGAAATCGAGATAGCTCTTGTCGCGCTCCTTGCCGGAACAGGAGGCCGAGAGGTAGGTCGAGCCATGATAGGCGTTGGCCCGCGAGATGATGTGCTTCTTCTCCGGCCGGCCCAGATAGTTGTTGAAGAACATGACGAAGCGCAGCGCGGAATCCACGGCGGTCGAGCCGCCGGTGGTGAAAAAGACGTTGTTCAGATCGGCCGGCGCCAATTCCGCCAGCTTCGCGCCCAGATTGGCCGACGGCATATTGGCCAGGCTCCAGGGGCTGTAATAGGCCATCTGCCTGGCCTGCTCGGCCATGGCGTCGGCGATCTCCTCGCTACGGTGGCCGACGTTGACGCACCACATGCCGCCGGGGCCGTCGATCAGCTGATTGCCTTCGGTATCGTAGACGAAAATTCCTTCCGAGCGGCCGATCACGGTACGCTCCCAGGTTCCGATCTCGTTCAGATCCTCCCAGGGATGAACGACATGGCGCAGCTTCTCCTGGATGTCCTCCTCGTCGTTCCTGACGGGCGTGTCGCTGTCGCGCTTCATGGGGTATCCTCACTTCCTTGCTGACGTCCTGGGGCGGCTCGCCCCCTTTTCCTCGAGGTTTCTCCTATGCCGTCCCTACCCAAATCCCCCGATGTCGTGATCGTCGGCGCCGGCGCCGCCGGCTTGGCCGCGGGCCGCCGGATCATGGAGGCCGGCCGCGAGGTGCTCGTACTGGAAGCCGCCAATCACATCGGCGGCCGCTGCATCACCGACACCGAAAGCTTTCCAGTTCCCTTCGATCGCGGCGGCTCCTGGCTGCACTGCGCCACCGCCAACCCCCTGACCCCGATCGCGCGCGGCCTGGGCTTCAGCATCGTCGAGGATCAGCATATTCCGCGCCTGGTCTCGGTCGATGGCCAGATGCTCACGAAACGGGAAGTCGCCGACTACGTCGCCTTCAACGACAGGGTCTATGACGCCATACAGGAAGCCGGCGAAGCGGGCCGCGATGTCGCCGCGGCGGATCTGCTGCCGGACGGCCGCTTCCGCCACTGCACGGAATCGGTGCTGTCCTGGATCCACAGCGTCGATGCCTCCGGCATTTCGACTCTCGACTACAGCCGCTTCGTCAAGGCGGAGGGCGAATGGCTGCTGCGCAAGGGGCTGGGCACGGTGATCGCGATGCACGGCGCCGAGGTGCCGGTCGCGCTCTCGACCCCGGTCAGCGAGATCGATCTTACCGGCACCGCTCCGCGCGTTACTACGCCCGGGGGAGAGCTCACCGCCAAGGCCGTGATCGTCACGGTCTCCACCGGCGTTCTGGCGGCGGGGCAAATCCGCTTCACGCCCGACTTGCCGGACTGGAAGACGCGGGCCATCGCCGACCTGCCCTGCGGCGTGCTCAACAAGACCGCGCTGCTGTTCGAAGGCGGGCTGCCCGATGCGCCGCCGGACGACCGCGGCAGCTATTTCCCCAGCGCCGGTCAGGGCATGGGCGCGCGGGTCAACTATCTGGGCAGCCATCTCACGATCTGCTTCACCGGCGGCAGCTTCGGCATCGCCCTGGAGGAGGAAGGCCCCGGCGCTGCCACCGACTTCGTGATGGAAGGGCTGGTCGCCCTCTACGGTAGCGATGTCCGTAAGAAGCTGGTCAAGAGCGAGGAGACGCGCTGGTGGACCGACCCGCTGACCCGGGGCGCCTACAGCGGCGCCAAACCGGGACGCGCGGACGCCCGCTACGAACTGGCCAAGCCGCTCGACGGCGGTCTGTTTTTCGCCGGCGAGGCGACGATCCCGGAGTGGACGGCGACCGTCGCCGGCGCCCACCTCTCCGGCATTCGCGCCGCCGAGGAAGCTCTGGTCACGCTCGCTTAATCCTGTCCTGCGGCGCAGTGCCATTGCCTAGTCCAGCCGGATCCAGGCGGACTTCGACTGGGTGTAGCTGAGCAGGCTTTCGAAGCACTTGTCCTTGGCGTTGCCCGACTGCTTGTAGCCGCCGAAGGGCTGGGTCATGTCGCCCTCGTCGAAGCAGTTGACCCAGACCACCCCGGCCTCGATCTCGCGGATCAGGCGGTGCGCGGTCGAGAGATCGCTGGTCCATACCCCGGCGGCGAGGCCGTAGATGGTATCGTTGGCGATCTCGATGGCGTCTTCCAGCCCATCCACCTCGATCAGCGAGGCGACCGGACCGAAAATTTCCTCCTGGGCGATCTTCATCTTGTTGTTCACGCCGGTGAACAGGGTCGGATTGACGTAGGCGCCGGCCGCCATGTCCTGCGGCGCGTCGCCGCCGAACTCCAGCTTCGCGCCCTCCGCCTTGCCCGCCTCGATCAGGCCGAGCACCCGGGTCTGTGCCTCCCTTGTGACCAGCGGCCCCATGGTGGTCTCGGGGTCGAGGGGATCGCCTGGGGTATAGGCGGTCTTGCCCTTTTCGATGAATTTGCCGATGAAATCCTGGGCGATCTTTTTGTCGACCAGCAACCGGGATCCGGCGTTACAGACCTCGCCCATGTTGGCAAAAATGCCGTTGTAGGCCCCCTCCACCGCGCGGTCGATGTCGGCGATGTCGCCCATGAAGACCTGCGGCGTCTTGCCGCCGCACTCGAGACTCACCTTCTTCATGTTCGACTGGCCGCTGTACTGCAGGATCAGCTTGCCGACCTCGGTCGAGCCGGTGAAGGTCAGCTTGGCGACGTCGTTGTGCAGCGCCAGCGCCTTGCCGGCGGTTTCGCCATAACCGTTGACCACGTTGAAAACGCCTGGGGGCCCGCCGGCCTCGATGAAAAGCTCGGCCAGGCGGATGCAGGACAGCGGCGACTGCTCGGCGGGCTTGAGGACCACGGAATTGCCCGCGGCCAGCGCCGGCGCGACCTTCCAGGTCGCCATCAGCAGAGGATAGTTCCAGGGCGAGATCGCACCGACCACGCCGAGCGGCTCGCGCAGAATGTAGTGCAGCACATCGGCCTCGGTCGCGGTCACCGCGCCCTCGACCTTGTCGATGCACTCGGCGAACCACCAGAAGGTCTCGCAGACCGCCGGCAGGTCGATCCCGATGACGTCGGAGATCGGCTTGCCCATGTCGAGGGTTTCCAGCACCGCCAGCTCGGCCGCATGCGCCTCGAGAAGTTCCGAGTAGCGGTAGAGCACGGCCATGCGGTCACGCGGCGCCATCCGCGACCAGACGCCGGAGCGGAAAGCCTTCTTCGCCGATTGCACCGCGATATCGATATCCTCGGCGGTGCCTTCGGCCATCTCCGCCAGGGTCTCGCCGTTCGCCGGATTAACTGTCGCGAAGCGGCCGCCGGCCTTGGCATCGACGTAGCCGCCGTCGATGAAGAGGCGGGTTTCCGGCTTGGCGGCCTGCGCCAGGGAATGCCACTTGGCCTTGTCGTAGCCGGCGAGGGTATCGAAATCCATGTCTCTTCTCCTTACTGACAATCCTGTCGGCGCAGCACCACCGCATCGACCGCGATACAGCCGTCGCTCCGCAGGATGATCGGGTTGACGTCGATCTCGGAAACGAGATCGCCGAACGTCGCGGCGAGCACGGAGAGCCGCGCCGCCGTTTCGCAAAAGCTATCGATATCGCAGGCCGGGGCGCCGCGCAGCCCGTCGAGCAGCCGGCGCATCTTCAGCCGGTCGAGCGCGCGGCGCGCCATCGCGGCATCGAAGGGCGGGCGCAGCAGAACGACGTCGCGCAGCAGCTCGGCATGAATGCCCCCGACCCCCATGAGCACCGTCGGGCCGAACTGCGCATCGTGCTTCACGCCGAGGATCATCTCCACGCCACCGCCCTCGACCATCGGCGCGACCAGAACCCGCTCGCCAAGACGAAGTGCCATCTCGCGATAGGCTTCGAGTACCGCCTCCTGGCTCGGCAGGCCGAGGCGCACGCCCCCCACGTCGGACTTGTGCAGCACGCCGGGCATGGCGGTCTTCAGCACCACGGGAAAGGACAGCTGCCCGAGGGCTTGCCCCAGACTTTCCAGACTCTCCGCCACCAGGGCGGAGACGGTTGGAATGCCGAAATCGGCGAGCAGGCGCAGGCCCTCGGCCTCGTCCAGGGCGGCGCCCTGCCCGAGCCTCTCCCGCCAAGCCATCGCCGCCGCTTCGGGGGCCACCGGCGGCACCATCGGCGGCAGGCTGCGGAAGGCGCGGTAGGCGAAGGCGTGACGCACGGCCGAGAGAAACAGCGGCACGCCGTCGAGCACGGGAATGCCCTCACGGGTCAACTCCACGGCCAGCTCGGAAAAGCCGCTGCCTTGATGATTGGAGACAATGAAGACCGGCTTGCCGGTCGCCGCCTGGGCGGCGCGCGCGAAGATCGGATACTCGCTGTGCACCTCGCCGCCCGGCGCGCGATCGGCGACGATGGCGCCGAGCGCCGTCCCCTCGTCCTCCAGCATCGCCCGGAAGCAGTCGGTGAAGATGCCGTAGTAGTCGTTGCCCGTGCCCCAGGCGTCGAGCGGATTGACCGCCGGCAGTCCCGGCTCCAGCCGTGCCTCCAGCTTGGCCACGGTCTCCGGCGAAAGATCCGTGCAGGGCACGCCGGCATCCTCGGCGAGGTCGATGAAAAGCTCGCGCTCGCCGCCGGAATCGTGAATCGCCACGAGGCCGCCGGACCCGATGGGCTGTGGCTGAGCCAAGACCATGAGGGTCATCGCCATCTCGTCGATGGAGTTCACCCGGATCACGCCATAGCGGTCGAACAGCGCCTGATAGGCGCCGTCGTCGCCGACCAGGGCACCGCTGTGGCTGGTCGCCAGCGCCGCCGACTTGGCGCTGCGTCCCAGCTTCAGGGCGACCACGGGGATGCCCTTGGCCGAGGCTTTTTCCAGCGCGGCGGCGAAACCCTCGGGGTCGCGCGCCGTCTCCATGAACAGCGCCGCCACCCGGGTCGTCGGCATCTCCAGCGCGAAATCCAGGTAGTCGGCCAGCGTGGTCACCAGCTCCTGCCCCGGCGAAACCGCGAGGTTGTAATCGATACGCGCTTCGGAATCGACCAGGGCGCAGAACACCGAACCGGAATGGGTGATCAGCGCGACATTGCCGGCGCGGTGATCGGCGCGGGTGCGAAAGCCGCAGCACCAGATCCTGTCGGCGAAGTTGTAGTAGCCCATGCCGTTGGCGCCGCAGAGCGCGATCCCCGCTTCCTTGGCAATCGCGGCGATTCGCCGGGTCAGGGGCGGGTCGCTGTCCTCCGGCAGATAGAGGCTGGAATAGATCGTCGCCGCCTTGGCGCCGCGCTCGATGGCGGTCTTCAGGGTGTCTTCCACGGCCGGGTTGGGCACCGCCAGCACGACATGCTCGGCGATCTCCGGAAGCTCCGAGAGCGACCCGTAGCAAGCCAGGCCCTCGACGCTGTCGTAGCGCGGATTGATCGGATAGAGCCCGCCGGTGAAACCGCCATGGCGGAGCTGGCGGATCACCTCGTTGCCGACGGAGCCTGGGCGTGTCGAAGCGCCGACCACGGCCAGCGAAGAGGACCGCAGCAGAGGATCGAGGCGATGGGGAAGCATGCGCGGCGCCGTCCTAGAAATCCCCCGGAGGCGTCGCGCGGCGGCGCTCGGGAGCGAAGAAAGGGCGGTCCACCACCGCGCAGCGGACCATCAGCTTGTCCCACTTCAATTCCTTCAACACGTAGATCTCCACCCAGAGGTCGGTCGTGATGCTGTCCCCATAGGGCCGCCGGAAGGACGCCAGCGCAATATTCTTCTTACAGGTCGGCGACCACATCGCCGAGGTGATCTGGCCGACCTCGACGTTCTGTCCATGATAGATCAGGGCATGCGGCGCCGCCTTGTTGCCCTGAATGTCGAGGCCGACCAGACAGTATTGCGAGCCGGTCTTCCGCTCCGCGAGCAGTGCGCGGCGTCCGTTGAAGTGGCCCTTATCGAAATCCACCAGCCAATCCAGCCCCAGCTCGAAGGGCGAGCGGCCACGGGTATGGCGCAGCGCCTGATTGGCCGGCACGAAGTCGGCGTTGGTCATGATGAAGCCCGCTTCGATACGCGCCAGATCGAGCGCCGCCGAGCCGACCGGCCGCAGGCCGTGCAGCTCGCCGGCTTCGAACAGCTTGTCCCAAACCGGCAGCGCCGCCTCCGGGCTCATCCAAAGCTCATAGCCGAGATCGCCGGTAAAGCCGGTGCGAGAGATCGAAAGCCGATGACCGTCGAGCTCGAAGTCGCGCAGATCGAAGGGCTTGAGCCGCGCCACCCCTTCCAGTCCGCAGCGCTTCAACAGCGCGCAGCTGGTCGGTCCCTGCAAGGCCAGCCCGGCGATATCCCAGGTCACCTCCTCGACCGCCACATCGAAGCCGAGGGTGCAGTCGAGCAGCCAATCGAGGTGGCGCTCCTGACAGCAGAGGCGAAACTCGGTCTCGGAAATGCGAAACAGCGTGCCGTCGTCGAGCACCTGGCCGGCGTCATCGCACCAGATCACGTAGGCGACGCGGCCAGGTTTCAGCTTTGCCACGTCGCGGGTCACCAGGCGGTTACAGTAGGCCTCGGCCTCGGCGCCGGAGATGCGGTACTTGATCATTGGCGAGACGTCGTAGAGCGTCGCCGCGTTGCGGATCGCGAAGTATTCCAGCTCGGTATTGAAGTAGCTGTTGGGCACGGTGTAGCCGGCCCAGCGCTGCCAATCGTTGTTGAGATTGAGCGCGGCGGTCCGCTCATGGAAGGGGGTGCCGCGCACCCGGACCTTGTAGTGGTCCCGTTGAACGTCGAGGGGCATCAGCGCTTCTCCCGCGCAAGGACTTGCCGCGCCGCGTTCATTCCGGCCGCGCCCATCACGCCACCGCCGGGATGTGCTCCGGCGCCGCAAAGATAGAGACCAGGCAGCGGCGCCGCGTACTGCTGAGCGCCGGGCACCGGGACGATTCATCAGCAGCTGGTCCACGGACAGCTCGCCATGATGCCAGTGGCCCCCAGTCATGCCGAAGCGGTCCTCCAAATCCTTGGGCGTCAGCAGCTCGGCTTCCACGATCTGCTGTCTGATTCCGGGCGCGTAGAGCGCAATGCGATCGATCAGCCGTTCCTTGAAGCTTTCGCGCGCCTTGTCCCAGCCTTGCTTCAGGCCATAGGGCGCATAGAGCGCGATGGCGGAGAGCACATGCTTGCCAGCGGGCGCCAGGCCCGGGTCGCTCAAGCTCGGCAGCACGATCTCCATCGCCGGTTCCTCCGAGGCCTCGCCGTACTTGGCGCAGTTGAAGGCTTCCTCGATCTCCATGATCGAGGGTGCGATCAGCAAGCGGCTCTTGAGCTGGGCCTCGGACAGGCCGGTGAACTCCGGCAGGCCGTCGAGCGCGAGATGCAGCTTGGCGGCATCGCCACGGCTGCGCAGGTGATGCACCCGGCGCACGAAGCCGGCGTCGAGATGCCGGGCGCCCAGCAGACAGAGGAAAGTCGACTTCGGATCGGCGTTGGAGACGACACAGCGCGCCGTCACGGCCGCGCCGCCGGACAGGCTCACGCCGATGGCACGGTCCCCCTCGACCAGAATCCGCTCGACGCTCTGTCCGGTACGAATCTCGGCGCCCGCGGCCTCGGCGGATTTACGCAGCGCCGCCGTGACACCGCCCATGCCACCGGCGGGCAGCGCGATCCGGCTCTGCCCGCCCGATACCTCGCCGGCCAGGCGATACAACAGGGTCAGTACCGACGTCGGCGAGCGCGGCCCCAGATGGGTGCCGAGCACGGCATCGAAGGACAGCGCACCCTTCAACAGATCGCTTTCGAAACGCTCCTCCGCCAGGTCGGCGACGTTCATCAGCACGACGCGCAGGAACTCGCGCATCTCCGCGCGGCCAAGCTTGCGGATCGCCCAGCCAAGCTTGGCCAAGGTCATCTTATCGCTGAGCTTCATGCCTTCGCCAAGGCGCGGCGGCACCTGGGAGAGCATCGGGCGCAGCGCCGCCGCGAAGCGCAGCAGCCGGGCATGGAGCTCGGCATAGGCCTTGGACTCCTCCGCGGAAACGCCCTCGACGGCGCCGCCCTTGAGGGTCAGGTGCTGGCCGTCGCGTGCCAGCGCCACCGTGGCCAGGTCGTCGGCCGCCAGCTGCAAACCATGTTTTTCCAGGGCGAGATCGGCGATCACCTTGGGGTGGAGTTGGTACAGAAGATGCGCGCCGCTGGAGACCTTGTAGCCAGGCGCGAAAACTTCCGTCTTGGCGGCGCCGCCGGTTTCCTTATCGGCCTCCAGAACCACGACCTTGCGGCCGGCCTTGGCCAGATAGGCGGCGCAGGTCAGGCCATTGTGGCCGCCACCGATGATCGCGACATCGTAGCTCGCGCTCATTGCGCCGGCTCCCGCACCGTCTGCGGCGCACCGAGATCGCGCAGCATCTCGCGCGCGGCGTTGGCGCCGGGCGCCCCCATCACGCCGCCGCCGGGATGCGCCGAGGAACCGCAGAGGTAGAGCCCCTTGATTGGGCTGCGGTAGTCGGCGTAGCCGGGCAGCGGGCGGTTGAACAGCAGCTGGTCGAAAGTCAGCTCACCCTGGAAGATGTTGCCCTCGGTCAGGCCGACCTCGTTCTCCAGATCCCAGGGCGTGCGCACCTCGGCGTGCAGGATGAGGTCGCGGAAGTTGGGGCTATACTGGGCGATCTGATTGAGCACCGTTTCGCCGAAGGCGTCGCGGTTGGGGCCGTCCCAGACCTCGCCGTCCGCCAGATAGGGCGGCGCGTACTGCACGAAGACGGTCATGTAGTGTTTGCCCGGCGGGGCCATGGTTGGGTCGATGCGGGTCGGGATCAGGGTGTCGAGATAGGGGTCCTTGGACCAGGTGCCGCGCTTCCAATCGTCGTAGGCGCGCTCCATCCGCTCCATGGAATCGGAGAAGTGGGTGTCGCCGCGCAGGGCCGGGCAGTCCTTGGGCACCTGCGGAAATTCCGGCAGGCCGTCGAGAGCGATGTTGAGCTTCCCTGAGGAACCGCGAATCTTGAAGTTCCTGACCGCGGTCAGGAATTCGCCAGGAAGCTCTTTCGCCTCGACGGCCTTAAGGAAGGTGCGCTTTACGTCCATGTTGGAGACGACGGTCCTGGCGTGGATCTCGTCGCCGTTCTCCAGCACGACGCCGCGCGCCTTGCCGTTACGCACCAGGATCCGTTCGACACCGGAACCCGTGCGTATCTCTCCCCCCTCCGCCCGCAAGGCCGAAGCCATGGCCTTGGTGATCGATCCCATGCCGCCGCGCGCGAAGCCCCAGGCGCCGATGTTGCCGTCGACCTCGCCCATGTAGTGATGCAGCAGGACATAGGCCGAGCCCGGCGAATAGGGGCCGAGCGCGGTACCGATGATGCCGGAACCGCAGAGGTGCGCCTTGACCACGTCGCTCTCGAAATACTCGTCGAGGAACTCGGCGATCGACATGGTCCAGAAACGCAGGGTGTCGTACATCTCCAACTCGCCGAGGCCGTGGAAGGCCTTGCCGAGATAGAGCAGTTCGTTGATGTCGCGGGGCTTGAAGGAGGTCGGGTCCGGCGGCGGGCGCATCAGCAGCGGCTTGATGAAGCGGCACTGGCGCATCAGCTCCGTGGCGTAGTGCTCATAGGCCTCGGCGTCGCGCGGCGAATGCCGGTAGATCTCCCGATAGTGCGCGTCATGGTCGTCGTAGTTGGCGAAGTAGTCGCCGTTCTGCATGAAGGTGAGTCCGCCTTCGTAGGGGATCACCTGCAGGCCATGGCGCGGCAGGTCGAGATCGCGCACGATCTCGGGGCGCAGCAAGCTGCAAACGTAGGAACAGTTGGAGTAGGTCCAGCCGTCGTAGAGCTCGCGGCTGACCGCGGCGCCGCCGACATAGTCGTTGCGCTCCACGACCAGGACGTCGAGACCGGCCTTGGCCAGATAGCAGGCCGTGGTCAGGCCGTTATGCCCGGCCCCGACGACGATGGCGTCATAGCGTTTCACGGCGGCGCCCACCCTTGCTTAAGCCAGCAACGTCAATTCGCGCCCTCCGCGGCCAGAGGCGGATTGTCCTTTAGGTATTCCAAGGTCTCGTCCACCGCCACCTCGAAGCTCCGCAGGGTCTCGTCCAGACAGGCCTGATCGTGAGCGGCGCTGATGAACCAGGGCTCGCGGGAATCCGGTTCGCAGAGGACGCCGCGCTCGTGCAGGAATTGGGCCAGGGTGTCGTAGAAGGTGTAGTCGCTATTGACCCAGTCGCGATAATTCTTCGGGGCATCCTCGCTGAAGAACAAGCCCATCATCGAGGGGTGGCCGACGAAGGAGTGGGCGATGCCCCGGCGCGACAGCACCTTGGAGATCCCGTCCTGCAGATTCTTGCCATAGGTTTCGATGTCCGCCAGCGCGGTGGTTTCGTCGAGAATCTCCAAGGTCTTCTCGGCGGCCGCCAGGGAAACCGAGTGCGCCGTGTAGGTGCCGCCATGGGCGACGCCGTCGCCGATCATCCGCATGATTTCCTCGCGCCCCGCCAGCACCGAGATCGGATAGCCGTTGGCCACCGCCTTGGCGAAGGTGCAGAGGTCGGCCTTGACTCCCATGAGTTCCTGCACGCCGCCGCGCGCCACGCGGAAGCCGGTTTTTACCTCGTCGACGATCATCACGACCTCGTATTTGTCGCAGAGGGCGCGGGCATCGCGCACATACTGCGGGTCGGCGGCGATCGAGCAGCAGTTGCCCATGATCGGCTCGATCAGAAACGCGCCGATGTCGTTGCCGCGGACCTTGAGCAGGTCTTCCAGGCGATTGGCGTCGTTGAGAGGGGTGTGATAGATCAGCCGCTTCAGCAGACCGGGCACGCCCTCGCAGTAGGGCAGCAGCTCGGGATCGCCGTCGGCGGGGTCCCAATCCTCGACCTCCGTGTACCACAGCACGGAATCGAACAGTCCGTGGTAACCGCCTTCGACGACCACATAGGAATCCTTCCCGGTGTAGGCGCGCGCGAGACGCAGCGCGGCCATCACCGCCTCGGTACCCGAATTGGAGAATCGCACCAGCTCGGCTGCGGGAACCATCTTGGAGATACGCTCGGCGACCGTCAGCTCGCGCTGGGTCGCCAGGGCGAAGACGCCGCCGACCTCGATCCCGGCGCGCGCCGCCTCGTCCACGCGCTCGTCGCCATAGCCCAGGATCGCCGGACCGTAGCCGAGGCGGTAATCGATGTATTCGTTGCCATCGATGTCCCAGATCCGGGCGCCCTTGCCCCGATCGATGTAGATGGTCTTCTCCTCGCCCCAATAGCGAAAGTTCGACGCCACCCCCAGGGGCAGCTTCTCGATTGCTTTCTTGAAGTGAGCGTTACTGCGGTCAAGTGCGCGGCCATTCGGACGCATGATCTTAAAGCCTCTTATCGTTTCCGTTGGTTTCTTATTCTTCGATCATGGCACCGGCGGCGCGAAGGGTCCAGGTAATTTTGAATGATCGTTCAACCAAATAATTGCCGTGAAGGTCTATTTCAGTTATGTTTTTCCGAAGCTCGCTGATAACATTCTGAAATCTTCCAATGGATTCAGATGCCTAGATGATGAAACAGAGCCGCACGGACCGACCGATCAGCCGCAGCCAGATGAAGCTACTCAGGCGGCAACAACTCATTGAATCGACAATTGAATCCATCGCCAAGCGTGGTTTCGCCGAAACCACCATGGCCGACGTGGCCGAAGGCGCCGGCCTGTCGCGCGGCATCGTCAATTTCCACTTCGTCAGCAAGGAAATGCTGCTCAACGAGACCCTGAATTATCTCGCGCGCGAGTATCGCGAGGTCTGGAAGCGGGCGCTGGAGCGCGCCGCGCCCTCCCCCGTCGACCGTCTGAAAGCGATCGTCGCCGCGGATTTCGACCCCAAGGTCTGCAATAAGAAGAAGGTGGCGGTCTGGTACGCCTTTTGGGGCGAGGCGCGTTCCCGGCCCTATTATCAGCAGATCTGCGCCGACTTCGACCGCGAGCATCACATCGCGCTGCGCGATATCTGTCAGGAGCTGATCGATCTGGGCGACCACAGCGGCCCCAGCGCCGATCAAATCGCCACCGCCATCGCCGCGACGACCGACGGCCTGTGGCAGAATCTGCTGATCCACCCGCAATCCTTCGACCGCGGCGAGGCCAAGCAGAACGTCTACGCCATCCTCGCCGCGCTGTTTCCCAAGCATATGACCTTCGGCCAGCTCTCCGCGGCCTAGCCTTCAGGATCCACAGCATGTCCTTTCCCCTCTCCGACAGCGCCCGCGCCTGGCAGGACAAGATCAGGAAATTCGTCGACGAAGCGCTGATTCCACACGAGGTGGAGGCCGAGCTGAACGGCGGGGATTTGCCCGAGGCCGTCCGCGCCGCCCACCACAAGGCCGCCCAGGATTTCGGCCTGGCCGGCATGGACGCGCCGAAGTCCCATGGCGGGCTGCAGCTCAGCAACCTCGAGCAGGTCGCGATCTACGAGCAGCTCGGCCGCGTCACCAACGCCCTGGGCTGGTGCTTCAGCGAAGCCCACAAGTGGATGTTCGAGGCCTGCTCGGAGGATCAGATCCAGCGCTATGTGCTGCCGATCCTGCGCGGCGAGCGCCATGAGTGCTATGCCATCACCGAAGAGGATTCTGGCTCCGACGTCGAGGGCATTTCGGCAACGGCGCGGCGCGATGGCGCGCACTACGTCATCAACGGGGAGAAGTGGTACGTCACCAGCGCCAACCACGCCGATTTCTTCATCCTGCAGGCCAAGCTCGACGGCGGCGGAAACGCGGGCTCCCACGCCCTGTTCTTCATCGACATGGATAGCCCGGGCATCGAGCTGCTCCGCACGCCGGCCTTCAGCCACAGCTACGCGGCGCATCACCCGACCTACCGCTTCCACGACGTGCGGGTGCCGGAGGAAAACCGGATCGGCGCCGAGGGCGCGGGCATGGATTTCGCTTACGCCTGGTTCCGGCGCGAGCGGCTGATGATCGCGGCGCGCTGTTGCGGCGCCGCCGAGAGGCTGATCGAGGACGCCGGCGCCTTCGCGCGCCAGCGCATCGTTTCGGGCAAGCCCATCGCCGAGTATCAGGCGATCCAGTTCATGCTGGCGGATAGCCTGACCGAGCTCTGGGCGGCCCGGCTGATGACCTATGAGACCGCCGCCGCGCATGACCGCGAGGAGGACGTCAAGGTTCTGCACGCCAAGTGTTCGATGGCCAAGCTCTACGCTTCGGAAATGGCCAACCGGGTCGCCGACCGGGCGGTGCAGATCTTCGGCGGGCGCGGCTATATGCGCGAGAACGTCGCCGAGCGTTATTTCAGGGAGCTGCGCGTCGACCGGATTTGGGAGGGCACCAGCGAAATACAGCGGCTGATCATCGCCCATTCCCTAGGCAAGCGGGGGCAGGACGCCTTGATCGGCTGACGCGATAGAAGATTCCGGCACCGCGCCGCGGCGCTTGCGGACCAGCGTGGAGTCGGAAAGGATGACGTGCCCGATAAACAGGAGACATCAATGACTCCGGAAAGCGGCGCAGGGATAGGGGGATGGTGATACGTGGCCAGCGAAGCTGAGGCCGCCGCGCCGGCACGGCCAACGCGCGGGCTGCTGCCCCGCCGCCTAAACGCGCTCTTCCTCAGAAGCGAGGCGCTGCGCGGCTACGCCCTGCTCTCCCCGACGATGATCGTGATGCTGGTCACGATGTGCGTGCCGCTGGGGCTGACCATCGCCTACAGCTTCTGGACCCAGGATTATCTGACGATCGACACCAGCTTCACCCTGGCCAACTATGGGGAAGCGATGAACCGGGAAATCTACCGGGCGCTGCTACTGCGCTCGCTGATGATCTCCGGGACAGTGACCGTGCTGACGGTGCTGATCGCCTATCCCATGGCCTATTTCGTCGCCTTCCACGTCCACACCAACAAGCTGGGCTGGATCATCATGCTGTCGATCCCCTTCCTGACCAGCTATCTGCTGCGGGTCTTCGCCTGGAAGGTGATCCTCGGCTACGAAGGCGTGATCAATTCCGGCCTGGTCGGCCTCGGCCTGATCGAGGAGCCGCTGGCGATCCTGCTCTATAATCCGACCTCGGTGATCATCACCCTGACGCACGCCTGGGCGGCCTTCGCCATCCTGCCGATCTTCGTCTCCCTGGAGAAGATCGACCGCTCCCTGCTCGAGGCCGCGACCGATCTCGGCGACGGTCCCGTCATGCGCTTCCTGCGCGTGACCCTGCCGCTGTCGCTGCCCGGCGTGATCGCCGCCACGCTGATGATCTTCATTCCCACGGTGGGGGACTACGTGACACCCGACCTGGTCGGCGGACGCGATGGGCGGATGATCGCGAATATCATCCGCGCCCAGTTCGGGCGCGCCAACAACTGGCCCCTCGGCGCCTCGCTGTCGCTGATCATGATGTGCACCGTGACCATCATCTCCCTGGGCTATATCTGGCTCACCAGCTTCCTGACCAAGAGGATCTCATGAGCAGCGGGTCCTACATGGCGCGCCGGAACACGCCGCTGTTCATCTACGCCATTCTCTGTCTGGCGTTTCTCTATGTCCCGGTGCTGTTCCTGCCGCTGTTCTCGTTCAACGACTCCCAGTACATCGCCTTCCCGATCAAGGGCTTCACGCTGCGCTGGTACGAGGAGATGTGGAACAACGGCCCGATGCACCAGGCCTTGTGGAACTCCATCAAGGTGGCCGCGGTCTCGGCCTCGCTGTCCACGCTGCTCGGTATCTTCGCGGCCAAGGCCTTTACACGCTTCCGCATGCCCGGCAGCAAGCCGGTGATCGGCATCATCATGCTGCCGCTGGTAATCCCAGAGATCATCCTCGGCACCTCGCTGCTGATCCTGGTCAACAACATCGGTCTGGGTCTTTCGCTGATCAGCGTGACCATGGGGCACATGCTGCTCTCCGTGCCCTTCGCGGTGGCGGTGCTGATTTCGCGGTTCGAGGGTTTCGACAAATCGATCGAAGAAGCCTCGGCCGACCTCGGCGAGAACGCCTGGGGGACCTTCCGGCGGATCACCCTGCCGATGGTGTTCCCCGGCGTGCTGTCCAGCTTCCTGCTGTGTTTCGTGATCTCCTTCGATGAGTTCATCATCGCGTTCTTCCTGGCCGGCAGCGAACCGACGCTGCCGGTTTTCATGTACAGCCAGATGCGCTTTCCCAAGCAGCTTCCCGGCGTGCTCGCCATGGGGGCCTCCATCCTGATGATTTCCTTCGTCGTCATCACCTTCGCGGAATGGATTCGCCGCCGCGGCAGCTACGGCGGCAACACCGATACGGGGCTCTAAGCCATGTCAGACAACGACGCCTTCATTCGCATCGATCACGTCTCCAAGGACTTCGGCGGCTTCCGCGCGGTCGACCGGATCGCCGTCGATATCGCGCGCGGCGAATTCTTCTCGCTGCTCGGCGCCTCGGGCTGCGGCAAGACCACGCTGCTGCGCATGCTGGCCGGCTTCGAGGTCCCCAGCGAAGGCGAGATCTACATCGACTCCGCGGCGATGTCGGAGGTTCCGCCGCACCAGCGGCCGACCAACATGGTGTTCCAGAGCTACGCGATCTTCCCCCACCTCGACGTGCGCGCGAACGTCGCTTATGGCCTGCGGAAGGAGAAGCTGAGCCGCCAGGAGGTCGATCAGCGGGTCCACGACGCCCTGTCCATGGTCAAGCTGGAGGGTTACGAAAGCCGCAAATCTACGGAGCTTTCCGGCGGGCAACGCCAGCGCGTGGCCCTGGCCCGTGCCTTGATCAAGCGGCCCAAGGTGCTGCTGCTCGACGAGCCGCTGGGCGCGCTGGACAAGAAACTGCGCGACGCCATGCAACTGGAGCTGCGCGCCCTGCAGCAAAGCCTGGGGATCACCTTCGTCTTCGTCACCCACGATCAGGAAGAAGCCCTGACCATGTCCGACCGCATCGCCGTGATGTCCGGAGGCAAGGTGCTGCAGATCGCAACGCCGCGCGAGCTCTACGAGCGCCCGGTCAATGTCGAGGTGGCCAGCTTCATCGGCCAGATGAATTTCTTCCCGGGGGAGATTTCGGGCGAGGAGAACGGTGCGGCGGTGATTGTGGCCGAGCGCCTGGGCACCGTGAAATGCCGCCTGGATTCCTCCGGCGGCGGCAAGTCCATCGTCGTCGCGGTGCGCCCGGAGAAGCTGCATGTTTCGGCCGAGAAGAACGGCCGCGATTACGCCCTGGAAGGCGAGATCCGCAACGCCGCCTATCTCGGCGACCGCAGCCACTACTACGTGCACGTTCCCGGCAGCGATACCCCCATCGCGGTCTCGGCGCAGAACGCCGACAACACGCTCAGCGACCGGCTGCAGCGCGAGACCAAGGTCTGGCTGTCCTGGTCCGAGGACGCCATGGTCGTGCTGCCGAAGGAAGACGCCTAGACGCTGCCCTTCTTCTCGATCACTAGAATACGCGCCGCACCCTTGGGATAAGCCACATGCTCGTCGCCCTGGGCGGCATGGCAGAACTCCCCTGCTTTGAGAAGCCGCCTATGCTCCCGCCCGTCCCGCCGGCTGCGCATCTCGACCTCGCCATCCAGGACCACGAAGACTTCGTCGCCGTCGTTGCGATGCCAGACGTAGGGCCGATCGGTCCAGTGCAGGCGCACGCTCGCCCCCTCGATCTCGGCGATGTCGAGCGCCTCCCAGGCCGTTTGGCCGGTGAAGTCCCTGGGGCGGAAGAAATCCATGGGCAAGGTCCTAGCCGAGGTGCCCGGAAAAGAAAAGGCCGCCCGGCGGCGCGGCTGCGCGGCTGCCGGGACGGCCGGTCTCGAAGGGCCTAGTTCTGGCGCTTCCGACGCTTCTCTTTCTTGGAGAAGACGTCGACGAGATATGCAAAGGCTAGAGCTTTCATGTCCTGTCTCCTCTTGCGTCATGTTTCGAGTCCGGTTTCCGCCTTGCGCGGCCTGCGCGAGGCAACCGGTCCCGTAGCGTAGCGATGAAAAAGCGGGCGGAGCGGAGTTGCGGCCCGCGGCGACGATCAGCCGGCCGTCAAGTGCCGAAGGCTTGGCAGAGCGCCTGGATCGCCGGCGCCGGAATGAAGTAGGCACCCTTGGTCCAGGTCTTGCCCGCGTCATCCCATTCCCAGTCCTCGTCGAACCAATCGATCAGCCAGGCTTCCCGGTTGTTCGTCACGGTGCGCAAACGGCGCGTGATCCCCGGGATCGCCTTCATCAGCCGCTGCGGGTCCGAATGGCCGCTCACCTCGAGCAACTCCTCGAGCTTGGCACGACCGACCTTGCCGTCGCTGTGCTGACAAAAGGTCTTCAGGATCGCCCGGGAACTCGGCGAAAGACCGCGGATCAACTCCTTGGCCTCGCGTGGATTGAGCGGATAGGGCGTATCCCCATCGGGATCCCAGGCCTGCCCCGCCGCAGCCGCGGCGTTGGGGCTGCTGCCCTGGGGCAGCGCTTTCGCGCTGGCGTTGCCCGTCGCCGCCTCGCCCGGCGCAAAGAAGCTCAAGAGCTCCTGGCGCGTTTCCGGGCTAAGCCGCGTGAAATCCTCTTCCGAGATGACCAGGCTCACCATGGCTCGATGTTAAGAACTCCGTCTTTCATCAGATGGGCAGACTATAGTCCAGAATACTTCTATAGTCAACAAGTCTCATTAAGTTTCTTTTTCTAACCTAGAGTACCCTAGGGTGACTTTTCCACGGGGCCCTCCGGCGTGATCAGGATGTTGGTCAGGCTGCGTTCCGCGTGGGCCATCCGCCAGGACAGCATCTCCTGGGCACAGCGCAGCAGCGTCGCCTGATGCGCGGAAGACTGCGAGAGATCGTGAAACTCGCCGGGGTCGGCCTTGAGGTCGAACAGCAGAGGTGGCAGCCCGGCGAAATGCACATACTTGAAGCGCTCGCCGCGCAGCACCGCCAGGCTGCAATGGTCGCTATCGAGCCCCAGCGCGGTTTCCGCCTTGCCGCCCACCACGTCGCGGAAGTCGTACTCCCAGTGCGCCGCGGCGCGCCAGGATTCGGGTTTGTCTCCCTCCAGGAAGGGCCGCAGCGAAACGCCGTCGCACTGTCGCGGAACCTCGCCGCCGAGCCACTCCAGGATCGTCGGCATCAGGTCGACGGCTTCTGTAAAGTTCTCGACCACCGAGCCGCGCCCGGCATCGGCGGCCTTGCGCGGGTCGCGGATGATCAGGGGAATATGGAAAGCCGGATCGTAGTAGCCGTCCTTGCCGAACATCCAGTGATCGCCCAGCATGTCGGCGTGATCGACGGTAAAGACGATCAAGGTATCCTCGTAGTCACCCTGATCCTTCAGCCGCTGCACGACGCGCCCGATATGGGCATCGACCTCGGAGATCAGCCCCAGGTAGGTGGCGCGCATCCGCCGCACCTCCTCCTCGCCGACATCGCCGGTCCTCGCCCCCTGCCCCGCGAAGTAGAAAAGCTCGCGCGGCCGATTGAGGTAATAGTCGAGGAAGGGATGCTGCGCCGCCTCGGCCGGCGGGCTTGCGGCGCGCTGCGGCGCGGCCACCTCCGCCGGGTCGTACATGGCGTTGTAGGGTGCCGGCGCTGTCAGCGGCGGATGGGGATGCATGAAGGAGACATAGGCGAGCCAGGAGAGATCCTGGTTGACGCCGATGTAGTCGAGCAATGCGTCGGCCAGGAAGGCGGTCAGGCTGTGTTCGGCCTTATAGAAAGCCGGGGCCAAGCTATGCAGATGGCCGCTTTGCGCCGGATCCTCGAGTGGCGTGAACAGGCCCTCCGCGCTCTCCGGCAGGCTATAACCCTGGCGCGCCAGGGCCGCCTGCCAGAGGCGGTAATCCTCGGTCAGGCGGCAAATCGGCTCCATGCCCGGCAGGATGCCTTCGTAGCCGCGCAGCTCGGGGTCGCCGGGCGCATGTACCCGGGGGTCCATGGTGGTGTCGCTATAGCCGAACAGCAGCGGCCGGCTGCCGAGCTTGCGCGCCTCCAGCGCCAAATTGCTGAAGCGCGCGTCGAGCGGCGTGCCATTGGCGACCGAGCGGTGGGTCATCGCGTAGAGCCCGGTCAGCAGACTGGTGCGCGACGGGCCGCAGGGCGAGGTCTGGGTGAAATGGTTGCGAAACAGCACCCCCTCCGCCGCCAGGGCGTCGAGATGCGGCGTCTTGACCAGGGGATGCCCCATGGCGCCGAGGCACTCCCAGCGCCATTGGTCGCCGACGATCAACAGCACCTTGCGGGGTTTCTCCGCCATCTCCGTTCCCTCCCAAGACTCGTCCAAGGCGAAGCCTAACCATAGCTCTCGCCCCCGCGCATGAACTTTTCGCGGCGGCGAAAGCGGGCGGCTGCCACGACATCGCAAATCCGTGAATTTCCTCGCCGCCGCCGCGCCTTACCTTAAGAAGACGCCCGATCCTGAAACCCAAGGAGGACCGCCATGCTGAAATTCATTCCAGGCCTTGCCCTGGCCCTGTTCCTCACCGCCCAGCCCGCGCTTGCCGCCGAGCTGATCGCGAAACAGAGTCCACACAGCGTCGGCGGGACTCTCGATCGCCTGGAGAGCGTGCTGGCGGAGAAGGACATCGGCGTGATGGCGCGGATCGACCACGCGGCCAACGCCGAGTCCGTCGACATGGAGCTGCGCCCGACGCAGCTCCTGATTTTCGGCAACCCCAAGGTCGGCACGAAGCTGATGCAGGCCGAACAGACCATGGGGATCGAGCTGCCGATGAAGGCGCTGTCCTGGGAAGACGCAGAGGGCCGTGTCTGGATCGCCTACGAAAGCCCGCGGGTCTTCGCCGAACGCCGCGGCCTCGCCCCCGATCACCCGGTCGTCCAGGCCCTCAGCGGCGCGCTGGACAAGCTGACGGAAGCCGCAATTCAACCCTAACCTAAAGTTTACAAAGGCGTTTTTCCCGCCACTTGAGGTAAGGGATCCAGCCGCAGCAAAGACTCCGCTTCGCCAAAAGAATCTGTCATATTTCCGTAACAAGAACAGGTTCAGCCTGTAACGCACGCAGATTAATTTCACCTAACTGGGATGCGGTCGGCATCCCCGTAGAGTGTGCTTTTGGGAGGTCCAGACTCGTGACAAAGAAATCATCCGCTGAAATTACCCACGCCGCCGCCCGTTCCTTTACGCGGCGCACCCTGCTGAAGGGCGCGGCCGCCACCGGCGCGATCGCCGCGGCGGCGCCGTTCATTCTACCCAAGTCCGCCCTGTCGTCTTCCGGCGAGGTCGATGTCTACGCCTGGGGCGAGTACATCAGCGAAGACATGCAGAAGACCTTCGAGGACAAGACCGGCATCAAGCTCAATCTTTCGGTCTTCGGCAGCAACAACGAAGTCCTCAGCAAGGTCCGCGCCGGCAAGGGCGAAGGCTATGACCTGGTTTTCCCCTCGGTGACCACGCTGGTCGCCTGGTTCGACGCCGGCGAGGAAGACGGCATCGAGCTGCTGCAGCCGATCGACGAAGGCCGGGTGCAGGTTTCGCAGATCCAGCCCGCGATCTGGGAGAAGTCCCTCGACCTCGGCGCCTCGCGCCGTGGCAAGCGCTACGCCGTGCCCTTCAACTGGGGCACCGAAGCGGTGGCTTTCAACAGCGAGGAACGCGATCTCAGCTACGGCAACGTCTCCTGGAACACCCTCTGGGACGAAGAAAACAAGGGTCTCGTCACGATCCGGCCGCGTTCCGGCCTGACCGCCATCGGCGTGATGGTCGACGGCACCGGCGAGATGATGGACAAGGCGCATCAGGACGAGGCGACCGCCAAGCAGGTGCTCGACCAGGCGCTCGACTTCGCCGTCGCGCACAAGGAATGGGTCCGCACCTTCTGGAAGGACGCCCAGGCCCTGACCGGTGCCTATCTCACCGATGGCTGCGTGATCGGCCAGTCCTGGGACGGCACGGCCATCAACATGTGGAAGGAGACCGACGGCAAGATCAAGTACGTCGCTCCGAACGAAGGCGCGCTGACCTGGCTCGACACTATGTGCATCCCCGCCGGGGCCAAGAACATCGATCAGACCTACGAGCTGATCAACTGGCTGGCCTCCGAGGAAGGCGGCGGCATGCACACCGCGCACTCGGGCTATAACTCCGCGGCCATCGGCGCCGAGAAGTACCTGGACGATCAGGCGCAGGAGCGCTTCAAGTTCATGTACGGCCCCAATGGCGAAGCGATTTCCCAGCTGTACTGGTGGAAGCCCGAGCCGGGCTGGTTCCAGCAGCTGCGCGCCGAGTACATCACGCGCTACGAAACGGCGTAATTGCCAAGGCTTTGGCCGGCCCCGCGGACCGCGTGCCGCGGGGCCGGCTGCAAGTTTAAGACTTCTATGCGGTCTGGCGCGCCCTCCGGCGAAGCCACGGGGAAGCTTCGCTAAGGCAAGCGCGCGAAGGGGGATTCCATGGGACAGGACGTTCAGCTCGAGAGCGTCACCATGCGCTTCGGCGATTTTACCGCCGTCAAGGATGCCAACCTGACGATCGAGGCTGGCGAATTCTTCTCCTTTCTCGGTCCATCCGGCTGCGGCAAGACGACGATCCTGCGCATGGTCTCCGGCTTCATCGACCCGAGCGAAGGCGCCGTGCGCATCGGCGGCGAGGATATGCGGGGCATCGGTCCGAACAAGCGGCCGACGGCGCTGATCTTTCAGAATCTGGCCCTGTTCCCCCTGATGAAGGTTTGGGAAAATATCGCCTTCGGACTCGAGGTGCGCGGCATCGGCCGTGCAGAGCGCCAGCGTAAGGCCGAGGAACTGCTTGAGCTGATCGCGCTGCCCGGCCAAGGCGACAAGATGGTCTCGGAACTCTCCGGCGGACAGAAGCAGCGCGTCGCCATCGCCCGCGCGCTGGCGGTCGAACCGCAGGTGCTGCTGCTCGACGAGCCGCTCTCGGCGCTGGATCTGAAGCTGCGCCAGCACATGCGCGCCGAGCTGCGCGCCATCCAGCGCGCGACCGGCGTCACCTTCATCTACATCACCCACGATCAGGGCGAGGCCCTGACCATGTCGGACCGGGTCGGCGTGATGTCGGCCGGCGTGATCGAACAGGTCGACACCCCGGCGCAGATCTACAACGATCCCTCGACGGCTTTCGTCGCCACCTTCGTCGGCGAGAACAACCCCTTCCATGGCCGTGTCGCCGAAACCCCCGGCGACTTCGCGGTGATCGAGACGGGATTCGGCCGCTTCCGCGCCCGCAACAAGGCCAGGATGACGGCCGGCGATGCCGCGATCGTCTTCGTGCGGCCGGAGCGCTGCCGTGTCGTCACCGGCGAGGCGGCGGAGAATACACCGGAGAATAGCTTCGCGACCAAGGTCGACCGCATCGATCTGGAGGGCGCCTATCTCAACCTCTTCGTCAAGGGCGAGGGGCCGCGCGATCTGATCGTGCACCTGACCAACGATCAAGACGTCTCCTACCTGACGCCGGGAGCGGATGTGCGCATCGGCTTCAGCGCGGAGGCCGCCGTGGCGCTGCCCGAAGGCCAGATTTCCAAAGAGCAGACTTAGGGAGGCCGGGCACAGCACCATGGACGCCGTTCGCGATTTCATGCGCCGCTATGGCGGCCTGATGACGGCCTATATCTTCGCCGGTTGTGGCGTCTGGATGATCGGCATGATCGTCCTGCCGCAGCTGCTGATGGTCGAGAAATCGCTGATCTACTCAGATAAGGCGGCCAGCGCCATGGTTGCCCAGACCCGCGGCGAGACAGACCGTTTCTTCGTCGAGATGGGCCGCGCTGAATCCCGCATCCTTGAGCTGGAGCGCCAGATCGAGGCTATCGCCAGCGGCGGCGGCGGCGCGCAGCAGCAGGGCAGCACCTCGATCCTCAATCCCTTTGCCAGCCAATCCCAGGAGAGCCCCCTCTCGGCCGAGGAGCTGGAAGCGGAGAAAACCGCGCTGGTGGGACGGATCGAGACAATCAAGCAGGAGATCGCGGAGAACGACGCCGCGCTGGAGGACCTGCTGGTCGAGGCACGGCCCCGCTACGGCTTCGCCAACTACGCCGAGTTGCTGGCCAACGACCTCAACCGCTCGATCTTTTTCAAGACCATCTGGTCCTCGGTCATGGTCACCTTCGTGGCCCTGGTGGTCTGCTACCCGGTCGCCTTCTATCTCGCCAAGGCAGCGCCCAGCGAACAGGCGGCTTTGCTGATGCTGGCGCTGATCGTGCCCTATTGGGTCAATGAAATCCTGCGCACCTTCGCCTGGCTGATGATCCTGGCCGACGGCGGGATTCTGAACTCCGCCCTGCTCTGGCTCGGCGTCATCACCGAGCCGATCCGCTACCGCGCGGGCAACGCCGCCGTCGTGGTCGGCATGGTCTACGCCTACATCCTGTTCATGGTCTTTCCGATCTACAACACCATCGACACGCTCGACAAAAACCAGCTCGAAGCGGCGCGCGATCTCGGCGCGCCCTGGTGGCGGATCCACTGGCGCGTGGTGATCCCCCACGCCAAGCCGGGCATCGCGGTGGGCTGCATCATGACCTTCATGCTTGCCGCCGGCTCCTACGCCGTGCCCCTGATCCTCGGCGGGACCCAGTCGAAGTGGTTCACCGAGATCATCTACGACAACTTCTACGAGGCGAACGACTGGGGTCTCGGCTCCGCCTACGCCTTCGTGCTGCTGGCCACCTGCATCGTGTTCATCCTGGCGATGATGAAGCTGATGCGGGTCGGCTTGCAGGACATCGCGAAGTAGGTGGCGGACATGCGAAACGTCATCCCGCGCAGCGCCGGCAGCCTCTCCTCCCTAGGTGTCATCGCGCTTGTCGCTGTTTGTGCGCTCGGCGGCTGGGAGATCGGCCTCAATGGGTCCAGCCTTTTCGGCGCGCTGGCCGGGTTGATGATCGGTCTGGTCGCCGCGGCGCTGCTGTTCAGCCTGCTGCTAACCCGGCGCCCCGGCTCGGCGGCGCAGGGCGGCTTTCTCGGGCTCTCCCCGAACAGCCTGATCAGGATCGCGACCAAGGGCTATCTGCTGGTTTTCTTCGGCTACATGTTTCTGCCGCTGGTCTTCATGGTGATCGCCGCCTTCAATACGCCGGGCATTCCCCAGGCGATCCCCTTCGAGGGCTTTACCTTCAAGTGGTTTGACCGGCTGTTCGGCAACGAACCGCTCTGGGCCGCGGTGCTCAACTCGGTGATCATCGGCTGCGGGGTGATCTGTCTGTCGACCTTTCTCGGCCTCGCCGGGGCGCTGCTGCTGACCCGTCTGCAGACCAAGGCGCGCACCTTCATCTACGGTGTCCTGGTCTCTCCCCTGCTGACGCCGGGCATCATTCTCGGCATCTCGACGCTGGTGTTCTGGAACAATCTGGGCGTCGGCGGCGGCCTGTTCCTCGCCACCCTGGCCCAGGGCACCTTCATCTCGGCCTATTGCATGCTGCTGTTCATGGCCCGGCTGCAACGCTTCGACCACGATCTCGAGGAAGCCGCGCTCGACCTCGGCGCCTCGCACCAGCAGGTCTTCTGGAAGATCACCGTACCCTTCCTGAAGCCGACCATTCTCACCGGCGCCGTGATCGCCTTTCTGCAGTCCTTCGAGAACTTCAACACCACGGTCTTCGCCATCGGCACCGACACCACCATGACCATCCAGCTCGCCTCCATGGCGCGGCTCAGCCTGACACCGGAGGTCAACGCCCTGGCGGTGATCTTCATCGGCCTGACCGTGGTCATCGCCATCTTCTACGAGCTCAAGCGCCGGGCCGAGCGGATGAAGCAGGAAATGCAGCGCGAGGCGGCTGCGCGCGCCGATGCCGCGATGCTGGAAACGTCCGGTGAGCCGGCCGCCCCCCTGGCCAGGACACAGCGGGCCTAGACTTCCCGTTTCCGCCCTCCGGGCATTAAGGTACGGCCATGAAGATCGTCTTCCGCTGCCCGCCCGAACTCGAGAGCCTTCTGCCGCGCCCCATCCCGGCGCGCGAGGGCCTGCCCGACTGGCTGCGCGCCATGCCGAGCGGCGCCGTCGAACCCGATCTCGGTTTCGAGGTCCGCACGGTCAAGCTTTGCCCGCCCTTCATCGACGCCATGGGCAGCGGCTTCCTGGTGCCGCTCGCCGCCGATGTACAGGTTTTGAACGGCGCCTTTACCTGGGATTGGGATTTGCCCCCCTCCTCCCTTGGCGAGACTTCGCGCGCGCCGCTCTCCTTCCACTATCCGGCGCAGGTCGCGGGGACCCCGCTGCATAGCCCGGACACCGCCGTGGTGAAGTTCAACAACTTCTGGACCGTGGAGTTGCCCGAGGGTGTCTCCCTGCTGGTGCTGCACCCGCTCAACCGCGAGGAGCTGCCCTTCCGTACCCTTAGCGGCGTGGTCGATGCCGACCTCTATAAGGACGCCTTCATCCAGTTCCCGGCGCGCTGGCAGGATCCGGGCTTCGAGGGCCGCCTGGAACGGGGCACGCCAATCGCCCAGTGCATCCCTTTCCGCCGCGACACCCTCGATCTCTGCTTCGAAAACCTGGAAGGCGCCCAGGCCGAGGCGTTCCGCGAGGTACAAGCCGCCCTGGCCAGCGAACCCGGCGTCTACCGCAAGCGGTTCCGCGCCAAAGGGCGATAATCTCCCCAGGCGCGATTAACAGAGTTGGAATTTAGCCGTTCTCGCGCCGACAGCCTTAAATTCTTGTAAATAGCCGCCGATCTTCACGGTTTTTAACGATTTGCTCCCTAGACTCCGGGGCGTCCAATCAGAGAGACGCGCCATGAAACTGATCATCCAAATCCCTTGCTACAACGAGGCCGAAGGCCTTCCGGTCACGATTCGCGACCTGCCGAAGCGGATTCCCGGCATCGACAGCATCGAGATTCTGGTGATCGACGATGGCAGCAGCGATGGCACCAGCGAGGTCGCGCGCCGGCTCGGCGTCCACCATGTGGTGCGCCACCGCCGCAATCGCGGTTTGGCCGCGGCCTTCCAAAGCGGCATCGACGCGGCTCTGGCCGCCGGGGCCGATATCGTCGTCAATACCGACGCCGACAACCAGTACGATGGCGGCGCGATCCCGGCGCTGGTTCAACCGATCCTGGAGAAGCGCGCCGACATCGTGGTCGGCGACCGCCAGGTCGGGGACAACCCGCATTTCCGCAGCCACAAACGTCTGCTGCAGCGGCTCGGCAGCGCGGTGATGCGCAGGCTCTCGGGTCTCGACATTCCCGACGCGGTCAGCGGTTTTCGCGCCATCAGCCGCGAAGCGGCGCGGCGCATCAATATTGTCTCCAGCTTTTCCTACACCACGGAGATGCTGATCCAGGCGGGCCGGATGCGTCTTGCCGTGACCTCGGTGCCGGTGGGCACCAACGCGCCGCTGCGCCCCTCGCGGCTGTTCCTCAGCATTCCGCATTTCATCCGCAATACCGGGATCACCATGGCCCGGGCCTATGCGATGTACAATCCGCTGAAGGTATTCGTGACCGCCGGGGCGCTCGCCGCCATGATCGGCGTGCTGCCGATCGCGCGCTTCCTGTACTTCTATTTCAGCGGCGACGGCAGTGGCCACCTGCAGTCCTTGATCCTCGGCGGCGTACTGGTGGTGATCGGCATCCTCTGCATCATGTTCGGCGTGGTCGCCGACCTGGTCGGCCGCAACCGCCAGCTGCTCGAAATGACGCTGCTGCGCCTGCGCAGCCTGGAGGAAGCGCGCGGCGAGGAAACTCCCCCCGTGGCGCGGCTCGAAGTCGTCGACGGCGGCACGCAGATCCGCCGCAAGGCCGAGGGCGCGCGGCGCTAGACCTTTGCCGCGTTCCTGAGCGACTTGAGGGCCAAGCCGGGTTGCAAGACCACGGCATGAGCAAGCGCCGGCAGATAGGCGCGCGCATGATAGGCAAAAGCCAGCATGCTGGAAAAGCGTTTCAAGCCGCCGGCTCGCGACAGCACGGCATCGGCGAGCAGCCCAGCCGTCATTCTGCGCAGCCAACGGCGGTGCACGGCGCTGGGCGCTGCTGGCAAATCCTGCGCGAGCATCGCATCGCAGCCGGCGACCGCGGCAGCGATCGTCCGCCGGTCGGCCGTGGCTTGATAGGCGAAAAGCTGTAGCAGTGGCTCCAACTGCACCAAGACATCCCGCGGCAGACGGCGCGCCAGATTGACTCTGCCCGTCCTGGCACAGTTCGCCGCTTGCTCCTTGCGCTTAGTGACTGTGATGGCGCCGGCGTGCCGCCGGTAGCGGATCAGAACCTCGGGCAAGACACAGGTCTTGCCCGACTGTGCCAAGCGCGACCACAGATCGAAATCCTGCGCGGTCCTAAAGGCTTCATCGTAGAGCACGAGGCTTCCATCTTCCGCCGTCCTGCGGAAGAAGTAGGTCGGATGCGGCGCCGGGGGATTGAACCCACCGAGCCAGCGGACCTGCCAATCGTCGAGCCCGCTATCCTGTGTCTGCAAACACCTACCGGTACCATCGATCACCTGATAGCCGCAGGCCACTGCCGTATACCCGGGATGCCGCTCCAAAAACTCGAATTGCTTGCCCAGACGTTGCGGCAGGCAGACATCGTCGGCGTCGATGCGGGCGATATACCGACCCGCCGCCCGCTGAAGCCCAAGATTGAGGGATTTCGTCAGCCCCACATTTTCCGCATTGCGATGAATCTTAATGCGTGGATCGCCCGCCGCCGCTTCGGCGAGGATTGCCGGGGTTGTATCCTGGGATGCGTCGTCGACGATCAGAAACTCGTAATCGGTAAAACTCTGGGTGCTTACGCTCTCCAGCGTTTCGCGCAGAAACGCCGCGCCGTTATGCACGGCCATGAGGACGGTTATGGCGACAGTCATGGCTGCTCCGGTACCGCGACTTCATAGATCGCCCGGAAGCCCTCGTGGGTGGAATCCACCGCGACGCTCTGGCCCTCGGGCAGCCATCGTGGGTGCAGATCGCACTTCCACTCATCCTTGTAGGCCGGATCGGCATGGAACCGCGCGATCTCCCGGCGCGTACAGTCCGGTTCCAGAAGGTGAAGCGCCTGCTCGCCAAAGAAATCTGGGTACTGATCGGTGATCCAGCGATCCGAGGCGCGGTGATAGCTTGGATGCCCATCCATCGGCGGCGCCTCTCGGTCGAAGGCCGTAACCGACTCATCGCGGAAGTCGTAGAGCAAATAACTGCTCTTCGACGCGCCTCCGGCGTTCGAGGTGAAAACGATCCTGTCTTCGTCCAGCCACCAGTAATGCGACGCGGCGCCGGGCAGCGACACTGAGCGCAGACGCGAGCCATCGCTCCGCCCGACCACGGCCGTAACTTTCCATCCCGAGGTCTGCTGCAAGGACGCCAGGTGCTTGTGCAGTACGCTGAACGCCGTCCCCTCGGGGCTCAGGGACGCAGCATTGAGATAATGAAAAGCGTTGGCGGCCTGGCCATCCAGCCGCGCGATTTCGCCGAGCGGCGCGACCAGGTCGGCGCGCCCGCTGCCGATGTCGACGATGCTGACCCCATCGCCCTCGGGAAGCTGCTCCCCGGCGAAAGGATCCTCGATGTCCGGATATCCGTAGCCCGGCCGTGCCTTGGCGAGCCGTCCGAAATTCAGCGCGACGCCAAGCCGCCCGTCATCGCTCACATCGAACAGCGGCCGGTCCACCAGGCGTTCCGCGGCCCGCCCGTCAACAGCGACGCAGTAGCTGGGAACGCCGCCGGCGACCGCGTTGAAGGCAAGGGCGCGGCGCTCGCCCGGCCACCAGCGCAGCCGCGCGCCAAGCTGCCAGCACCACAGCGTACTGCGCGCGATCTCGACGAAGGCGCCGTCATCTCGCTCGAAAAAGCCGAGACTCGCTTCATCGCCCGCCCGCTTCGCCCGCCGCGACACCCTGGTGCAGTGCGCGAGCAGCGCCTCGCCATCGGGGGAGCCGGGCTGAATGTCGTAGTAACCGGCGAAGCTCTCCTGCCCGGGTAGAGAAAAACGGCGCGCCTGGGCAGCGATCGGACGTTCCCCCTTTAGAACGCGGAAACCGCGGAAGATTGGCGGCAACACGCGCGACTTGATCGTTCGCCGCGCTGGTCTTGGTATCAGTTTTCGGATATCCAGTATCTTGCCAATCCGCTGAGAAGGCCCGCGCCGAAAGCCTTATGAACGCCACCCGACAAACCGCCAAACGCATCTACGACGCCGACTTTCACGCGGACCGCGACGCCCGGACGCGCGCGACGGCACACAGCATACTCTCATACTTGTTCCAGAGGATTGAGATCAAGCGTGTCTGCGACGTCGGCTGCGGCGTAGGCACCTGGCTCGCCGCCGCAGCGGAGCTTGGCGCGACCACGATCCAGGGCTACGAAGGGCCGTGGGTGAAGGACGCCCCCTTGGTGATCGATGCGGAACTGATCGCCTTGCAGGATTTGCAGACCGAAGTCCGCGCTGATTCCCGCTTCGATCTGGTGATTTCTCTCGAAGTCGCCGAACACCTGAGCTCTGCGCGCGCGCCCGGGTTCGTGGCCGATCTTTGCGGTCTCGGCGACCTCGTCCTGTTTTCCGCAGCGATCCCCGATCAAGGCGGCACCGGCCACGTCAACGAGCGCTGGCAAAGCTATTGGGCTGCTCTCTTCGCCACACAGGGCTACGAGGTATATGACGTCATTCGACCAATGGTCTGGCAATCGGAAACCGTGCCTTGGTGGTACCGTCAGAATACGCTCGTCTATGCCCGTAAGGATTCCCAGGCAGCCAAGGCACTGACCGAGGCTCCCGCCCCGGGCGCCGCCTACCTCGATCTGGTACACCCGGATTTCTATACCCATGCAGAGGCACATCAGCCCGGCCGTTCCCTGCGCAAGGCTTGGCGCAGGCTCTTCCCGGCACGCGAATAGCTAACCGCGCCGCAGGACAGCCACGCGCCGCAATACCCAGCGCCAGGCAATCGCCGCCCAGACCGCGTCGAAGGCGATATGCGCCAGGGCAATCCCGATCAAGCCGAAGGGGACGGCCAGGGCGGCTATGGCAATGAAGTAGGTCCCCGTCGAAATGACGATAGAAAGCAGGAGCTGCTGGCCGAGGCCCAGGGTCAGCATCGTCGGGAGCAAAGCCACGCCGGAGAGATAGATCGAGCGCGAAAGCATCAAAACGACGAGAACGATGCTCGCGGCGGCGAACTCCTCGCCGAAAACCGCCGATAGAACGGGCCCACCGAGGAAGACGAAGGCGAGCGTCGCCGCCAGCCCGGCCAGGGCCGCGAGAAAACCGATCCTGGCGGCATAGCTGACTATCGAAGCGTAGTCCTTATCCGCCCACAGACGCGCGATCGGAGCGCTAGCGACCTGCTGCAGCGGCCGGCCGAACTGGCTGACGGAAGCCGCGATACTCTTCGCCGCCCGCAGCAGCCCGGCGGCGGCCGGGCCGAGCAAAGCCCCCGCGATCAGCAGGTCGGCATCCTGACTCAGCAGGCGAATGCCAAAGCTCAAGTTGGTCTGCCAGAGCATCGCCCAGAAACTGGGCGCAGAGCGCACGGCTTTCCTGGCGCGCGCGCGCCACAGGCCGGAAATCGCATGCTGCCGCAAAGCGGAGGCCGTCCAGCCGAGGAAAACCGTATTCGCGGCAATTTCCGAGAGCATCCAGATCACCAGGAAAACCTGCGCATCGGCGCCCTGCCACCACGCCACAGCCGACCCCGCGACAAGCAACAGGCCCTGCACCGTGCCACGAAGACCGATCGCCCAGAACTTGTCGAAGCAGCGCAGCACGGCCTCGCTCACGCCGAGGATACGGGTGAGGATCACGACGCAATACAGCATCGCCAAACCCAGCCAGCTTTCGGGAATGCCCACGTAGGGACCGACCAGCGGCAGCGCCGCGGCCGCGATGCCAAAGGCGAAGAGCGCGGTCACGCCATCGATCAGAAAACCTGCCTTGATGAAGCCACGGAAGCGCGCGGCTTCGCCTTGATGCTCCGCTTCGGCCAGGAAGCGGGTCAGAACGTTGACCGATTGGAAATTGAAGATGCCGTCGACGATCCGCACGTAGGCCTCGATCAGGACGATCACGCCCAGCGCCGAAACATCCAGCGCCTGCGCGGCAATCGCGAGGCCGATGAGTTGGAGAACTCCCGCCGCCGCGTTTCCGCTTGCGAGCTTGGACCATCCAGTCAGCAACCTGCGATCGATCACTCTCCGCGTCCCTAGTCGAGCACGCGTTCCGGATCGATCGGCTCGATCGGCCGCATATCGGTCTTGACGAAATAAGCCAGCATCGTATCCACGCTGACGATGCGCTCGCTGAGGCCATTCTTCGACAGAAAGTCATGAATCGCGCGGGCACAGCCGTCCCAGGCGAAATAATCGTCCAGAATCACCAGGCCGCCTTTCGGCACCAGAGGATAGAGGTAATTGAGACACTCCGCCGTCGAAGAATACCAATCGGCATCGAGGCGTAGGACGGCGATCGGGGAATCCGGCTGAAAGCCCGGTAGGGTTTTATCGAACCAGCCTTTGACGATCTCGTATTTCCTTGCGCCGGCATGGGCCATGGCTTGGCCCGCGTAGTCTTCCTCGGTGCGACAGTTCTCGACGTCGTTTCTAGCCTGCCAAGCCAACGCCGTCTGGCCATCGATGGGTTTGGCATCGGGCAAACCTTCGAAGCTATCGAAAAGATAGTAGCTGCGCTCCGGGCCAAGAATCTCGGCCATGCCCGCGCACATGCCGCCGCGCCAGACACCGCATTCTACGACACAGCCTTTGGCTTCGGTATGGCTCTCGACCACTTCAAGATTGGCCACGAAGGATTCCGGTGGAATGCGGGTGAAATCGCGATGCCGCAGATAGATCTCGACGAAGCGCTCGTTGTCCATCGTGCGCCAAAAGCCATGCGCCTTGGCAAAGCTCTTCCCGGCCAGCCTGCGTAATCGGGGCGTTCTGACCATTGCCCGGATCGTCCGCTTGATCAATTTCTTCATTTTTCTACCTAACAAATACAAGACAGGATTGTTAAAGCCGATAGGCAGCCAGCGTATCTCGCGCGACTCGTTCCCAAGAGTAATGCCGCCGTGCGCGAACGCTCGCATGCTTTACGAAAGAGTCGCGCCGGGACTCCGGCCAGGCGCGGATCTCGCCGATCTTGGCCGCCCAATCGCCAGCCGAATCGATAGAGACAAGAAAGCCGGTTTCACCATCCAGCACCGCGTCGCGCAGACCGCTGTGGTCGGCCGCGAGCACGACCCCGCCCGCCGCGGCCGCCTCGCTCGCCGTCAAGCCGAAGCCTTCGAAGTCGAGGGTCGGTACGATCACGCAAACAGCCGAGGCGTATTCCCGCGCAAGATCGGCGCCATAGACCGGCCCGATGAACTCCACCCGGTCATTCTCGAGCAGCGCGGCCTCCGGCGGCTCCCAAACTGTCCCGGCGACCCGCAAGCGGATATCGTCCGGCAGCAATGGCAACACCTCGCGAATGAACCAGCCGCAACCTTTCCGGCGCATGATGCGGCCGGCAAAGAAAACCTGTTGGCCGGTCGAGCCTGACAACACCGGCGTCATATCCGTGGCCAGCGGCACCACTGAGATGTCCCGCCAGCCGTAGCGCGCGGCGAGAGCGGCCGTCGCCCGTGAATTGGCGATCAAGCTGGCGCGCGGCAGCAGCCGCGCGCCCAACCGCAGGTACGCGCGATAGAGGCGCGGAAGAAACCCTTGTCCGGCCGCGAAGTAGACGTCCGTGCCGTGCAGCGAGATGGCCAGGCGCCTGTTTCCCGCGCGCAACCGCGCGAAGACCCCGAGCGGCCAAAGCGCAAGATCGCCGAGATGCGTCACCTGCGCCGGCCTGGAAACCAGCAGGCGAAGCGCCGTGGTGATTCCGAACAGCAGCAATCTGGCACCCCCTGGCGCCGCGCCGTTCGCGCGACCCGGCAGCGCGATCGTTTCCACAGCGAAGGTTTCGGAGAGTTGCTCGACGAGACGCTTGGAATAGGTCTCCATCCCGCCCACCGCTGGCGGCCATTTGCGCGTCACGAAGCGCAGGGTCGCTCCAGCCCCGTGCTCCTCCGCGCCAGGTGCGCGCGCCGTATGCGCGGGCTCAGACGGAGGAGCGTCGCGCGCTTGCTGGGTCATCAACTTCTGCCCCCCCTAGAACCAGTACAGCGGCATGGCCGCCGGTTCCATGGCGGGCGCCTGCAAGTCCTTGCCCCAGAGCAGGCGTGCCCTGGCCTGCGCGGCCGTGCTTTCCATCCAATGCGCCCCGGCCTCCAGGCGCAGAGAGTCGCCGGGTTCGATCCGCCGGCCGTCGATGACAAGCGGCGCCTCGGCGAAAACTGTGTAGTCCCCCGGCAGGGTCAAATCGAAGCGCGCGCGCTGCCCGGCGGCCAGTACGCGCCACTCGCGCCCCGCCAGATAGACCGGTCCCCAGAAAGGGGCGTAGGTGGCGCGCAGCATCGCCTCGTCTTCCGGAAAGAGGCGATCCTCGGCCGGATAGCTTTCCGCGAGACCCCCTGGCCAGACGTCGAGCACCCGCCAGCCCACGATCAGCAGCGGCGGCTGGGCCTCCCGGATATAGGCCGCGATGGCGGCCTCGCCGCGCTCCCGGTACAGCCGCAGGCCATAGGTCGTCATGGTGAAGATCTTGCGCGGAAAGCTTGGCACCATGCCGGTCTTGTCGATGTAGGCGACCGGTTCGGGAAAGGTCTCATGGATCAGGCTCAGAACCTGGCGCTGCAGTTTCTGGCTATCGGTCAGATTGGCCCTGGCCGCCACCGCGCCCTGCAAAGCCACAGCGGCGAGCAGCACCGCCGCCAGTAGCGTGAGCATCGCCCGACCCGCGCCGAGCAACGCCGCGAAGGCCAGACCGCCGAGCAGGCAGGCCGTGGGGATCAGCACCAGATAGGCGTAGGGCCAGGCGTTATGGTACAGGGCTATGAACAGCAGCGGCGACGCCAGACAGAGCAAGCGCAACGCCGTCGAGCGCGTCTCCGGCCGGCGCAGCCGGCTCAGCGCCAGCCCCGCGCCGCCGATAATCAATGCCCAGATCGCGAGGTTCGTCAGCAGCGAGGCGAGCAGCGGCCGCCAGCGCGGAAACAGCCCTTCGGCCACGAACATCTGCCAGAAGATCGAGTCGAAGTCGGCCGCCCCAGCGCTGCCGCCCGCGCTCTCCGGCTTGGCGGCCAGCAGCAGACTGTGCAGCCCAAGAATGGTGCCGAATACAGCCAGCGCGGCCATTCCGGCGAAAACAGAGGCGAGCGCGAGCCTCCCGCGCTCCTGCGGGCGCTCGGACGAGGCGATCAGCAACAGGCCCAGAACGGCCGGCGCCCAGAGCACCGCCTTGATGGACAGGGCCAAGGCCAGTCCGCCGAGCGCGCCGGCGGCGAGAATCCGGCGCGGCGCGGGATCGCTGAGCAACAGCATCATGGCCAGCAGCACCGGCAGCAAGAGGCTGTCGGCGCGAAAGCTCGCGGCATGCTGCTGGCTGTAGGCGAAGAGCGCGAAAAAGGTCACCGAGGCCAAGGCCCCGATGCGGTCCAGATAGCCAAGCGCCAGGCGATACAGCAGGGCCAGCGACGCCAGCCAGGCCGCGAACATCACGATCCGGCCGGCGATAATCTGCCCGGCCTCCGTCTCCGCGGCGCGCGGCAGCCAGGAAAAAAGATGCACATAGGGTGTCTGAATCAGGCGATGCAGCTCGTCCCTTAAATGCAGATAGACGTTCTTCAGGAAGATGAACTCGTCCCAATGCAGGTTCTTCAGGAACAGGCCGCTCACCTGCGCCGCGACGGCCAAGGCCAATAGCAGCGACAACGCCAGCGTAAAGGCGCGAGCCGCGCCCAGCGGGCGCGATCCTGACAAGGCGGTCTCGGCCATAGCTTCGGGAGCCCTCCTTCGCTCCATGTCTCGGAAGTCCTTGGAATTCCTGCACTGCGAGGGTTTTCGCACAGGAGGGCTTTACGAAGTCCTAACCATGATCGAACAGTCTGGCGCGCAGGCGCGATGGCTGCAGGAACAGCATCCCCTTGGAGGCCGAGGTCACGCTTTTGACCACCGCGGCATAGGCCGCCGGGTCCTGGGCCAGGAGCCGGCGGTAAACCGCGAAGGCGCCTTCGATATCGCCGCTTTCCTGAAGGCAACGCCCCTGTTCGAGCAGCGTCTCCGCGTCGCTGGACT
Source organism: uncultured Alphaproteobacteria bacterium (assembly GCA_942491105.1). Classification (GTDB taxonomy): domain Bacteria; phylum Pseudomonadota; class Alphaproteobacteria; order Kiloniellales; family DSM-21159; genus JBBEAM01. The sequence goes on from CALNZX010000008.1 coordinate 130,252, forward strand.
CCAAAGCGGCGAACGCCTCGGCGGCCTCGCGGTATCGGCCCAGCCCCTGGAGGGCGCGCGCCCGGCCCAGGTCATCGCCAAGCGCGGTGCAGGCCTCCAAGGCCTCGTCGCAGCGGTTCAGGAACAACAGCAGCTGCGCGCGCGCGCTGCGGGCCTTGTCGTAGTCCGGCTGCGCCGCCAAGGCCGCATCCATCGCCGCCAAGGCCGCATCCCTAGCGCCGCTGTCACGCAGCAGCACGCCCTTGTTGAACTGCGCGGCGGCGAAGTCCGGCGCCACGTCGAGCACGGCCTCGAGGGTTTCCAGCGCCGCGGCGGTCTCGCCGGCCTGGCCCAAGGCGATGGCAAGGTTGGTCCGTAGCGCCAGATCTTCGGGTGCCAGCTCCGCGGCGCGGCGCAGCGCCGCCACGGCGCGCGGCGCCACGCCGTCCTGCAAGGCGAGAATGCCGGCGACCTGCCAGGCCGCGGCGTCCTCGGGCGTGGCCTTCAGCACACGCTCGAGCAGGCGCCGTGCCTCGGCGCCACGGCCGCGCTCCAGCAGCCTGCGCACCTGCGCCAGCTGCGGCGCCGTGGCTTTGGCGCTCTTGTCCCGCCGTCTGCGTTCCGCCCGATTCATGCCGTCAGTCTAGCGGGCCCGGACGCCGGAGGCGACGCCCGCGCCGCGCATGCGCTTTGCGCAGATCAGGCGTGCGGACAGGGAAATTGTCATTGCCACCCCGCGCCCGCATCCTTTCCGGGTTGGGAGTTGGAACACGGCGTTGCCGCTCGTTTTTGGTTTGGAAGTTTGCGATGTCTTTCTACAGGCCATTTCTTACGTCTTGGAAGGCTCGCCGGGCACTGGCCCGGAAGCGTCCTTACGGTTGCGAGCGCAGCTATGTGCCCAATATCGGCGCGACGGTGAACCCCTTCGCCCTGATTTGGTCCTAACCCCCAGCGTTACCCCAATTGCGACTTCGCCCCGCCCGTCCGGCGGGGCGCTTTCTTTTCGTGCCAGAGGACGCATGTCCAAGCTCAATTGACAGCGTCGCGGCAGCGGCTATGCTTGCCTCTAGGCTGAAGAAACCTTGTGGGAGAGATTGGTCCAGCACAGAGCTCGCTGGATCGGCGCCGAAGGAGCAACCGCCCCGGAAACTCTCAGGCAAAAAGGACCGCAAGGTTGAAGCGCCTCTGGAAAGCAGAAAGCCGCGAGGCTTTCTCACCGACGGGGTAAGTGGCTGGCATCGCCGGCCGCCAATCTCTCAGGTTCAACGACAGAGGGGGCCATGACTGCTTCTGTGAAGCGGCGTGCCCATTGTCCGTTGAACCGAGAGAGATCATGCCGCCAGCCGATCAACACGACACGCCTCTCAAACGTACGGCGCTTTACGGTCTACACGAAGCCTGTGGCGCCAAGCTGGTGCCCTTCGCCGGCTACGCGATGCCCGTCAGCTACCCGCTCGGCATCCTCAAGGAGCATCTGCATACCCGCGCCGCGGCGGGGTTGTTCGACGTCTCCCACATGGGCCAGGCGACGCTGAGCGGGCCCGATGTGGCCGCCGCCATGGAAAGCCTGGTTCCCGGCGATCTACAGGCGCTGGCGCCGGGGGAGACCCGCTATTCGCTGCTGCTTAACGAAGACGGCGGCATTCTCGACGACTTGATGATCACGCGCCCGCTGGATGCCGGAGACGGCGGCAGTCTCTTTCTCGTGGTCAACGCCGCCTGCAAGGACGCCGATTTCGCTCATATCGAAGCCAAGCTCTCGGGCAAGGCGCGGCTGAACCGCCTGGAGGATCGCGCCTTGCTCGCCCTGCAGGGGCCCGCGGCGTCGGAAGTCCTGGGCCGCCACTGCCCCGAGGCCAGGGACCTGCTGTTCATGACCGTGGCGCCGCTGCGCATCGCCGGCATCGATTGCCTGGTCAGCCGTTCCGGTTACAGCGGCGAGGATGGCTACGAAATCTCACTGCCGTCGGAAGCCGCGGAAAAGCTGGCGCGTCTGCTCCTTGATGCGCCCGAGGCCGAGCTGATCGGACTTGGCGCGCGGGATTCCCTGCGCCTGGAAGCCGGTCTCTGTCTCTATGGCCACGACATCGATGAAACCACCACGCCGGTCGAGGCCGGCCTGTCCTGGGCGATCGGCAAGCGCCGCCGCCAGGACGGCGGTTTCCCAGGAGCTGAAGTCATCCTGAAACAGCTCGAGGAAGGCGCCCAGCGCCGCCGCGTCGGCATCCGCCCATCGGGCCGCGCGCCGGTCCGCGAAGGCGCGCTGCTCACGGACCTGGAGGGCCGGGAAATCGGCACGGTCACCAGCGGCGGCTTCGGCCCCAGCGTCGGCGGCCCCGTCGCCATGGGCTATGTCGCGCGCGCCTTCGCCAAGCCCGGCACGCCGCTGCGGGCCATCGTCCGTGACAAGCCGCTGGAGGCCGAGGTCGCGAAGCTGCCCTTCATCGAAACCAAGTATCACAAACCCTGAAAGAGGCTGGAACATGAGCACTGTTAAATTCACCGAGGATCACGAGTGGATCGAAATCGACGGCGAGATCGGCACGGTCGGCATTACCGACCACGCGCAGGAGCAGCTCGGCGACCTGGTCTTCGTGGAGCTTCCAGCGGTCGGCAAGCAGATCACCAAAGGCAAGGAAGCCGCGGTGCTGGAATCCGTCAAGGCGGCCAGCGAGGTCTACGCGCCAGCCGATGGCGAGGTGACCGAAGTCAACGAGGCGCTGAACGACGATCCCGGAACCGTCAACCGCGACGCTCAGGGCGAAGGCTGGTTTTTCAAAATGAAATTCAGCGATCCCAGCCAGCTGGAAAGCCTGATGGACGAAGCCGCCTATAAGGAATTCGCCGGTTAAGCCACGGCGCCGGTAAGGAGAGAGCCATGACCAAGAGCCTGCACGACCTGCAACAGCAGAGCGACTTCATCCGCCGGCATATCGGCCCCGCCCCCGCGGCCCGGGCCGCGATGCTGGAGGCGCTGGGCTACGGCAGCCTCGACGACCTGATCGATGCGGCGGTTCCCAAGGCGATCCGCAGCGCGGACGCGATCGACCGCCTCGCCCCGATGTCGGAAAAGGCCGCGCTGGCCAAGCTGCGCCGCATGGCCGACAGGATCGAGGTCAAGACCTCGCTGATCGGCATGGGCTACGCGGATTGCATCCTGCCCGGCGTGATCCAGCGCAACGTGCTGGAAAACCCCGGCTGGTACACCGCCTACACGCCTTACCAGGCAGAGGTCAGCCAGGGCCGCCTGGAGGCGCTGCTCAACTTCCAGCAGATGGTCATGGACCTGACCGGGCTCGAGCTCGCCAATGCCTCGCTGCTCGACGAGGCGACGGCGGCCGCCGAAGCCATGGCCATGGCCCGCCGTCTCTCGCCCAGCCAGTCCGAGGTCTTCTTCGTCGACGCCGGCTGCCATCCCCAGACCGTCGCGGTGCTGGAAACCCGCGCCGCGCCGCTCGGTATCGAACTCAAGCTCGGCAAGCCGGAAACGCAGCTCGCGGGCGGCGATTTCTTCGGCGTCCTGCTGCAGTACCCGGCCTCCGACGGCGGCATCCCGGAGCTCGGCAAGCTGATCGCGACCGCCAAGGACGACTGCGGGGCCCTGGTTACCGTAGCCGCCGATATCCTGAGTCTCGTTCTGCTGACGCCGCCGGGCGAGCTCGGCGCCGATATCGTCGTCGGCTCGGCGCAGCGCTTCGGCGTGCCCATGGGCTATGGCGGCCCCCATGCCGCCTTCTTCGCCACCCGCGGCGAGTTCAAGCGCGCGATGCCCGGCCGGATCATCGGCGTCTCCGAGGATAGCCAGGGCAAGCCCGCCCTGCGCATGGCGCTGCAAACCCGCGAACAGCACATCCGCCGCGAGAAGGCGACGAGCAATATCTGCACCGCGCAGGTACTGCTGGCGGTGATCGCCGCCTTTTATGCCGTCTATCACGGCCCCGAGGGGCTGAAGACCATCGCCCGGCGCGTGCACCGCTCGGCCGCCGTGCTCGCCGCCGGACTGAAAGCCGCCGGCTGGAAGCTGCGGCACGCGCGCTTTTTCGACACCCTGGCGGTCGACGCCGGTCCGCGCTGCGAGGAGCTGTTCCGCGCCGCCGCCGAGGCCGGCCTGAACCTGCGCCGCATCGACGACGCGACCCTGGGCATCGCCTTGGACGAGACCACGGATATTTCGACGATCGAGGCCCTTTGGACGGTCTTCGGAGCCGAGGGCGCCGATATCGACGCGCTCGACCGGGATACCGCGGATTACCTGCCCAAGGAGCTGACCCGCGAGAGCGCTTTTCTCACTCACCCGGTCTTCAATTCCTATCATTCCGAAACGGAAATGCTGCGCTATCTGCGCCGTCTGGAAGGCAAGGACATCGCTCTCAACCGCTCGATGATCCCGCTCGGCTCCTGCACCATGAAGCTCAACGCGACCTCGGAAATGGTGCCGATCACCTGGCCGGAGTTTTCCGCGGTCCACCCCTTCGCTCCCGAGGAGCAGGTCAGGGGGTATCGCGAATTCCTCGAGAGTCTGGAGATGGATCTGCGCGAGCTGACCGGTTTCGCCGGCGTCTCCCTGCAGCCCAATGCCGGCTCTCAAGGGGAATACTCCGGCCTGCTGACGATCCGCGCCTATCACGCCGACCGTGGCGAGAGCGCGCGCAACGTCTGTCTGATCCCCTCCTCGGCCCATGGCACCAATCCGGCGAGCGCCATCATGGCCGGCTTGGAGGTCGTGGTCGTCGCCTGCGACGACGAAGGCAACATCGACCTCGCCGACCTCAAGGCCAAGGCCGAACGGCATCGCGACAAGCTGGCCGCGCTGATGGTCACCTACCCCTCCACGCACGGCGTCTTCGAGGCCGCGATCAAGGATATCTGCAAGCTGGTCCACGACAACGGCGGGCAGGTCTATCTCGACGGCGCCAACTTCAACGCCCTGGTCGGCCTCAGCAAGCCGGCCGAATTTGGCGCAGACGTGATGCATCTCAACCTGCACAAGACCTTCTGCATCCCGCATGGCGGCGGCGGCCCCGGCATGGGCCCGATCGCCTGCGCCGAGCACCTGACGCCTTACCTTCCGGGCCATCCGGTGGTGGCCTGTGGCGGCGCGAAGGCTTTCGGCACGGTCTCGGCGGCGCCCTGGGGCTCCGCCAGCATCCTGCCGATCTCCTGGATCTATATCCATGCCATGGGCGGCCATGGACTGACCGAAGCCACCAAGATGGCGATCCTCAACGCCAACTACCTGGCCAAGCGCCTGAGCCCGCATTATCCGGTGCTCTATACCGGGCAGGCCGATCTGGTCGCCCATGAGTGCATCATCGATCTGCGGCCCTTGAAGGAGAGCGCCGGGATCACCGTGGACGACGTGGCCAAGCGCCTGATCGACTATGGTTTCCACGCGCCGACCATGTCCTGGCCGGTGTCCGGCACGATGATGATCGAGCCGACCGAAAGCGAGGACATGTCGGAACTCGACCGCTTCTGCGACGCGATGATCGCGATCCGCGCCGAGATTTCCCAGGTCGAGTCCGGCGCGTGGCCGGCCGCAGACAATCCCCTGGTCAATGCACCGCATACCGATCAAACCCTGGCCGCGGACAGCTGGACCCATCCCTATAGCCGCGAAGTCGGGGCCTATCCCCTCGCCAGCCTGCGGCAGGACAAGTACTGGCCACCCGTGGGCCGGGTCGACAATGTCGCCGGGGACCGGAACCTGGTTTGCAGCTGTCCGCCGATGGAGGCCTATCAAGCCGCCGCCGAATAGAGGGCGCGCGCTTAAGCGACGTTATCGAGCCGGATGCTGCGGGCGGCGGGAAAGTCGAGAGTGACCGTCGTGCCCTTGCCGAGTTCGCTGGCCACGGAAAGCGTGGCCCCATGCAGCTCGGCGAGGTGCCGGCTGATCGGCAGGCCCAGGCCGGTCCCGTCGAATTTACGGCTGAGGGCGCTATCGACCTGGCCGAAGGGCTTCAAGGCCTTCGGAATATCGCTCTCGGCCATGCCGATGCCGGTGTCGCTCACGGTGATGCGCACGCCGCCGTCGCCGCGCAGCCGCGATCCCAGCGTGACGCGCCCGCCTTCCGGCGTGAACTTGATGGCGTTGGACAGCAAGTTGATCAGGATCTGCTTGACCCGCCGGCCGTCGGCATAGAGCGCCGGAACATCCGCCGCGGTGTCGAGATCGAGGGAGACACCCTCGGCAACGGCCCGCTCCCGCATCAATTGCTTCACGCCGTCCATCAGGCGCGAGAGATCGAAGTTGTCCTCGCAGAGATCGAGCTTGCCCTCCTCGGCCTTCGCGATGTCGAGGATGTCGGTGATGATCTCAAGCAGATGTGCGCCGCTGCGGTGGATATCCTGCGCGTACTCCTGGTAGCGGTCACGGGCATCGGGACCGAAAACCTGATCGCGAATAATCTCGGAGAAGCCAAGAATGGCATTCAGCGGCGTGCGCAGTTCGTGGCTCATGTTGGCCAGGAATTCGGTCTTGGTGCGGTTGGCCGCCTCCGCTTCGTCGCGGGCGCGCGCGAGTTCGTCGGTGCGCAGCTTGACGCGATTGCGGATCCGCGCGTTCTGCGCCAGCAGCACCGTCAGCAGCAGAGCGACGGTAATGCTCAGCAGGCTGCCGCCGAGCATCAGCACCCGGGCAAGCTGTTTGCGCGGTCCGGACTCGAAGCTTGGCAGCACCGCCCACTGCATCACCCATTCCGCCTGACCGTGCGTGAGAGTGAGGTCGAACTCGTTGTCCACCTCCTCTTCGTGCCTCACCTCGCCCAGGACATGTCGCTCGATGGTCGTGGAATCCCAGACCGTATCGGTCTGATGCAGGTGTAATTGCAGACCTTCGGGAACATTCTCGCCGATCGAGGAAAAGAGTTCCGAGACATTGAGCAGGCCGACCAGAACGCCATCGCGATAGGCGTTCGGCGCCGCCACGGCCATGACGGCCCACCAGGTATCCTCGAAGGAAAAGGCCGGTCCCATGAAGACCCTGCCCGGCTGGCGATAGGCCGAGGAAACCGAGGCGCGGGCGGCATCGCTGCTGGCCAGGTCGACATGCTGGGCCAGAACCCCGTCCTGGGTCGCCAGAACGATGGGAAAGCTCTCATAGCTGTCGATGGTCAAGCTGCGGCGGTCGAGAGTGGTCATGTGGTGCCCGGAAGCGCTCTCGTAGGATTTGCGCTCGCGGCGCAGCACCCGCGCCGCGAAGGCCAAGGCCTCGAAACTGTATTCCGCGCTCTCGCCCTGCGAGATCCGGGCCGCCTCCATCAGCTCGCCTTCCGTGACCTCGCTCGAGCTATAGAACAGCGCCGCCAAGGCGCGGAGCGTGGCTTCCGTCTGGCTCAGCGCCCGGTCGAGTTCCGTTGTCACGCGGGCCGCCTGATAGCGCGCGCGCTCGAGACGCTCGATGTCGGCCTGCTTGCCGATCTCACGTCCGCCCAGCACCGCCGCCCCTATACCGAGCAGCAGTACCAGCAAGATCGTGAGCGCGTGCCACGCCGGAACTTTGTCTAAATCCTTGGTCATGTGCGCCTGTCTAGAAACCCCAGCGCAAAGTTACCCAAGACATAGTTAAGAAGTGTTTACCGCAGGCTCTCTTCGAGGCTGTAACCCGCGCCCGCCGCGACCCAGGCGCGGGCGGCTGTTTCACAGCGCGGCCGACTTGTTCTAGGCTTCGGTTTCACCCATGCGCCCGACACGGCGCGCAGAGGAGAGGAACCGCGAGATGCTGGAAACCACCATCGCAGGCAGCCTGCCGAAGCCGTCCTGGCTGGCCGAGCCGGAAAAGCTCTGGGCACCCTGGCGGCTGGAAGGCGCCGAACTGGAGCAGGCCAAGCGCGACGCCGCCCTGCTCTGGGTCAAGCAGCAGGAGGACTGCGGCATCGACACCGTCAGCGACGGCGAGCAGTTCCGCGTCCACTTCGTGCACGGATTCCTGCAGCAGGTGGCCGGCATCGACTGGGAAAAGAAAACCAAGATGGGCATCCGCGACAACCGCTACGTCGTGGACGTGCCGACGGTGACCGCCGCGGTCAGCCGGCCAAAGCCGGTCCACGTCGAGGAAGCCGCCTATTGCCGCCGCCACACCAAGAACAAGCTCAAGTTCACCCTGCCCGGCCCGATGACGATCTGCGACACCATCGCCGATGCCCACTATGGCAAACGCGGTGACATGGCCATGGCCTTCGCCGAACTGCTCAACCAGGAAGCCAGGGAGCTAGAGGCCGCGGGAGTCGACCTCATCCAGTTCGACGAGCCCGCCTTCAACGTCTTCATGGAGGACGTCAACGATTGGGGCATCGCCGCGCTGGAACGCGCCGCCGAGGGCCTGAAGTGCAAGACCGCGGTGCATATCTGCTACGGCTACGGAATTACCGAGAACATCGAGTGGAAAAAGACCCTGGGCAGCGAATGGCGCCAGTACGAAGGGATATTCCCGGCGATCAACGCCAGCCGGATTCAGCAGGTTTCCCTGGAATGCGCCAATTCCAAGGTTCCGCTCTCACTGCTCGGCCTGCTCAAGGACAAGGAAGTCATGGTCGGCGCCATCGACGTTGCCAGCAACGAAGTCGAGACGCCGGAGCAGGTCGCAGAAACCCTGCGCGCCGCTTCGCAGTTCGTCGATCCAGGCCGGATCTTCCCCTGCACCAACTGCGGCATGGCCCCGCTGTCGCGCAATGTCGCCGCCGGCAAGCTGCATGCCCTGGCCGAGGGCGCGGCGCTGCTGAGGAAGCAACTCTAGCCGGCGCGGCGCCGCCTAGCGCCGTTTGATGCGCACGCCGCCGTTCTTGGGCCGGTCGATTTCGAACTTGCCGGCTTTTTCCACCACGGTGACCAGCTTGCTGCAGTTGTAGTTGCGCGGGTCGAAATCGGGGGCGAGATGGTTGAGACGCTGGCCGACCACGGCCAGGTCCACCCAGTCCTCGTCGTCCCAGGCCTGCTCCATGGCTTTGCGGATCAGGGGAACCGCCTGCGATGGCGTGAGCTTTTTCGCGGCCGCGCTTTTGCCAGAGCCCGCTTTGCCTTCTTCCGCTGCCTCAATCAGGTTCTCCACATAGATGAAGCGCGTGCAGGCGTTGCGGAAGGCTTCCGGCGTTTTCTGGGCGCCGAAGCCGTAGACCACCGCGCCGGCTTCGCGCAGCCGCTGCGCCAGGCGGGTGAAATCGCTGTCGGAGCTGACCAGGCAGAATCCGTCCAGGCCTCCGCGATGCATCAGGTCCATGGCATCGATCACCAGGGTGATATCGGCGGCATTCTTGCCGGTGGTGTAGTTGAACTGCTGCTGCGGCACGATGGCGAGCGGATGCATCACCTCGCGCCAGCCGCGGAGCCGTTCGCTTGCGAAGTCGCCGTAAATCCGGCGCACATTGGCCTCGCCTAGCTTGGCGATCTCCTCGAAGACCGCCTGGGCATGGCGAACGCTGGCGTTGTCGGCGTCGATCAGAACGGCCAGGCGCGCCTCGCGCTGGCCACGGAAATTCGCTTCGTCTTGCATGTTTTCTCCTGTGCCGCCCGCGACCGCCGGCGGCTTTCGGCCCGGTCAGACGGCTCCGCCCTCCGCGCCGGATTCGAGAGAGGCTGCCCGGTCCGTGTACTCGATCGCGCCGTCGGGCAGGAAGAAGAGGATGCGCACCCGCCCGCCGGTGCCGGCGGGCCAGTGATCCGAGCCGGGGGGATAGACCGCCCAGCCCTGGGGATTGCCGTCGAAACGGCCCTCGGGGCCCGCGGCCATCACGGCACAGACCTCGCCGCCGGGGTGGCGGTGATGCGGCCCGGTGAAGTCGACCAGTTGCACCACGTCGACGCTCATGCCGGCGGTTTCGGGGCCGGGCTCGATGACCCGCGCACCCTTGCGGACCTCCTCGCCTTCCAGACCCATCCAGCCGCTCTCGATGCCCTCGGCGCAGAGCGCCTCCATGGCCTGATACAGCGGGCCTTCGCTGGGAAAACGCTCGTTGAGCCGCGCCGCCAGCGCGGCGTTCCACTCGGCACCCGAGATCTCCTCGACGACCGGGCTTAAAAGCTCGCGCAGAGCTTGTCGTTTCTTATCCATGGGTCACGCTCCTTTGACGGAAACATAGACCCAGGGCACGCGCGCGCGCCAGCCCAAGCGGGCGGAATCAGATCGAATTTTCGGAAAGGAATGGCGTCCCCTAGGGGAATCGAACCCCTGTTTCCGCCGTGAGAGGGCGGCGTCCTGGACCGCTAGACGAAGGGGACGTCGTGGGCCGGAAGGAGCGCGTTGTAGCGAAAGCGCGGCGCGGAGACAAGAGGAGATTCTGCGCGGCGCGCGCGGGGCAGCTCCGCTCTATCCGCCGGTCTTGCCCAGGCTCGCGCCGAGATCGGCCAGAAAGGCCTCGACCTCGGCTTCCTGGCTGCAGAAGGCACAGACCAGACGCACCGCGTCCTCCTCGGGATAGTGGTAGAAAACGTGCCCCTTGGCCTCCAGCGCCCGGCGGGCGGCCGCGGGAATGCGCGGAAACAGCTCGTTGGCCTCGACCGGGTACAGCAGCTCGATGCCCAGCGCCGTCAGCCCCTCGGCCAGCCGCGATGCCATGGCGTTGGCGTGGCGGGCGTTGGCCAGCCAGAGATCGTCGCCGAGATAGGCCGAGAGCTGGGCCGAGAGCACCCGCCCCTTGGAGAACAGATGCCCGGACCGCTTGCGGTAGAAACCAAGCTCCCCGGCGCGCGCGGGATCGAAGATCACCACCGCCTCGGCCGCCAGACAGCCGTTCTTGGTGCCGCCGAGGGACAAGGCGTCGACTCCGGCCTTCCAGGTCGCCTCTGCCGGGCTGCAGCCCAGGCTGGCCAGCGCGTTGGCGAAGCGGGCGCCGTCCATGTGCAGGGCCAGCCCCTTGCCGTGCGCGACCTCGGCGAGGGCGGCGATTTCCTCGCGCCGGTAGAGCGTGCCCTTTTCCGTCGCCTGGGTGATCGAGACGGCGGCTGGCTGGGCGTGGTGGATGTCCCCGGCGCCGGTGATGGCGGCCTCCAGGGTTGCGGCCTCGAGCTTGCCCTGGGCGCCCTCCAGCGGGATCAGCTTGGCCCCGCCGGTGAAGAACTCCGGGGCGCCGCATTCGTCCTCGTTGATATGTGCCTGACGATGGCAGTAGATCGCGCCGTAGCGCGGGCTGAGCGCCGTCAGCGCCAGGGAGTTGGCCGCCGTGCCCGTGGCCACCGGAAAGACCGCGCAGTCCCGCTCGAACAGGTCGTTGACCTGGCGCTTCAGGGCTTCGGTCCAGGGGTCGTTGCCATAGGGCATGGCCGGCCCCGCGGTCTCCGGCGTCATGGCCTCGGCCAGGGCGGCGATGATCTGCGGCGAGGCGCCGGTGGCGTTGTCGGAGGCGAAGTTGCTCATGGCGCGGCTCTCACTGGCTGGGTTGCGCGACGATCCGGCCGAGCAAGGCCCCGCTTCCGGCGTCGAGGACCAAGACCTGCTGGCAGGCTTCGCCGCCGTCGAGGCGCAGCAGGATGCGCGCCGTGCCCTGGGGTTCCGCCGCGGCGATGCGGCAGCCGGGCGGGATGGCGACGATGGACTCGCCAAACTCCGGGCTACTCACCGGGCTGGATTGGACCGTGGGCGCCGTGCCCTTACCGGCCTCCTCCGCGCTCTCGCCGCCGCCGAACTTGACGATCATGCCGTAGACCACCGCGCCGAGCAGCGCGAAAATCAGCACTCCCATACCGATGACCAGGATCTTCAGGGCCTGCACGTGCGCCTCCCGTCTATGCTGTTGTCCCAGGGTGAACTAGAAAGGTGTTATGGACGAAGCGACGGCGGAACGCCACAGCATCGAGGCAGAAGACGACGACGCGGGGCAGCGGCTCGATGCCTTTCTCGCCGCGCGGCTGCCTGCCCTGTCGCGCAGCCGGATCAAGGCGCTGATCGCGGAGGCTTGCCTGACACTCGACGGCGCGGCGCTGTCCTCGCCCGCGCGCAAGGTCAAGGCGGGCGAGGTCTACGCGCTGCGGGTGCCGGCGACGGTGGCGCCGCGCATCGAGGGCCAGGACATCCCGCTCAACGTGATTTACGAGGACAGCGCGCTGATCGTGATCGACAAACCGGCGGGGCTGGTGGTGCACCCCGCCGCCGGCAACCCGGACCGTACCCTGGTCAACGCCCTGATCGCCCACTGCGGACCGGGGCTGACCGGGATCGGCGGCGAGGCCCGCCCCGGCATCGTCCACCGCCTGGACAAGGATACCAGCGGCCTGCTCGTCGCGGCCAAGACCGCCGAGGCGCACGCCAGCCTGACGGCGCAGTTCGCCGCGCGCAGCATCTCCCGTCTCTATGAAGCCCTTGTCTGGGGCCGCCCGCTACCGGCGCAGGGCATGGTCGAGGGCAAGATCGGGCGCAGCCCGCGCAACCGCAAGAAGATGGCCGTGGTCACCCGGGGCGGCAAGGAAGCGGCCACGGCCTACAGCTGCCTCGCCAGCTATGCCGAGGGCCGCATTGCACGCATAGAGTGCCGTCTGCTGAGCGGCCGCACCCATCAGATCCGCGTGCATATGACCCATATCGGCCATCCGCTGCTCGGCGATCCCCTCTACGGCCGCAAGAACCCGGCGGCGCTGAAACAGCTCCCGCCAGCCGCGCAGCGCGCCGTCGGCGGCCTCCCGCGTCAGGCCCTGCACGCCAAAACCTTGGGATTCCAGCATCCTGTCAGCGGCGCGCGCCTGGATTTCTCAAGTCCTTTGCCCCCCGATCTCAGCCAGCTAATTGACAATTTAGAAAGTATCTAATATATATATTGCTGTGTCTGCAGGGGAGTTGGGCGCATTTTCGCCGCATAGTCCCCGCATCATCGCTCTTGAGGGCGCAGGCCCGGCACTCGGAGGGGTTTCGTCTCTCCGGCACATTCATGCAGCAGGGGAGTTGCAATCATGGCTTCACCCAGAGTTCCAGCGGTTTCCGAAGGCAACCTCGGCGGGTATCTTCAGGAGATCCGCAAGTTTCCGATGCTCGAGGCTGACCAGGAGTTCATGCTGGCCAAACGCTGGCAGGAGCATGACGATATCGACGCCGCGCATCAGCTGGTGACCAGCCATCTGCGTCTCGTGGCCAAGATCGCCATGGGCTATCGCGGCTACGGCCTGCCGGTCTCCGAGCTGATCTCCGAGGGTAACGTCGGCATGATGCAGGCGGTCAAGCGCTTCGACCCCGACCGCGGCTTCCGCCTGGCGACCTATGCCATGTGGTGGATCCGCGCCTCGATCCAGGAATACATCCTGCATTCCTGGTCGCTGGTGAAGATGGGCACCACCGCGGCGCAGAAGAAGCTGTTCTTCAACCTGCGCAAGCTCAAGGGCCAGATGCAGGCGATCGAGGAAGGCGACATGCAGCCCGAGCAGGTCGAGGAAATCGCCACCAAGCTGGCGGTCTCCGAAGCCGACGTGGTTTCCATGAACCGCCGCCTCGCGGCGCCGGACTCCTCGCTCAACGCGCCGCTGCGCATCGACGGCGACGGCGAGTGGCAGGACTGGCTGGTCGACGAGGAAGACGATCAGGAGACCCTGCTGGCCGACCGCGAGGAGCTGGATAAGCGCCGCGCCCTGCTGGCCCGGGCGATGGACAGCCTCAACGAGCGCGAGAAGCATATTCTCGAGGAACGCCGTCTGAAGGAGAATCCGACCACCCTCGAGGATCTGAGCCAGGAATACGGCATCAGCCGCGAGCGGGTGCGCCAGATCGAGGTGCGCGCCTTCGAGAAGCTGCAGAAGGCGATCAAGAACGCCGCCATCGAGGAAAAGCTGGCGATTCCCGCCGAGGCCTAAAGGCCGCGCACCAGGGATTCCAGCGTCTACGGCCCGGCCCGCCCCAAAATGGCGCGGGCCGTTCGCTGTTCTAGCCCGAAAACGGGTCTTTCATCAGGATGGTGTCGTCGCGCTCCGGCGAGGTCGAGAGCAGCGCCACCGGGGCGCCGATCAGCTCCTCGATGCGGCGCACGTACTTGACCGCCGTGGCCGGCAGCTCGGCCCAGGAGCGCGCGCCCTGGGTACTTTCCTCCCAGCCGACCAGGGTCTCGTAGAGCGGCACGGCCTTGGCCTGCAGGGTCGGGCGCGCCGGAAGGTGGTCGTAGCGCTCCCCCTCGATCTCGTAGCCGGTGCAGATCTTCAATTCCTTGAAGCCGTCCAGCACGTCGAGCTTGGTCAGCGCGATGCCGTCGATACCGCCGGTCTTGATCGCCTGACGCACCAGGACGGCATCGAACCAGCCGCAGCGGCGCTGCCGCCCGGTCACGGTGCCGAACTCGCGGCCGCGTTCGCCCAGGCGCTGCCCCACCGCCTCGGTCAGTTCGGTCGGGAAAGGCCCGGCGCCGACGCGCGTCGTGTAGGCCTTGGTGATGCCCAGCACGTAGCTGATGGCGTGGGGCCCGACACCGGAGCCCGCCGCGCCGTGGCCGGAGACGGTGTTGGAGGAGGTGACGAAGGGATAGGTGCCATGGTCGACGTCCAGCAAGGCCCCCTGGGCCCCCTCGAACAGCACCCGCTTGCCGCCGCGCACGGCTTCGTCGAGGCGATGCCAGACCCGGTCGGCGAAGGGCAGGATCTTCGGCGCGATCTCGACCAGGGCGGCCACGATCTCCTCGGCGTCGAACTCGGGCTGGCCGAGGCCGCGCATCAGCGCGTTGTGATGGCGCAGCAGGCCGTCGACCCGGCGGCGCAGCAGCTCCGGCTCCGCGAGATCGCAGACCCTGATCGCGCGGCGCCCCACCTTGTCCTCGTAGGCCGGGCCGATACCCCGGCCGGTGGTGCCGATCTTCTCGTCGCCGCGCTCAATTTCGCGCGCCCGGTCGACCTCGCTGTGCAGCGGCAGGATCAGGGCCGCGTTCTCGGCCAGTTTGAGGGTATCCGGCGTAATCTCGACGCCTTGGGCGGAAACCCGCGCGATCTCCTCGGTCAGCGCCCAGGGATCGACCACCACGCCGTTGCCGATGATCGAGAGCTTGCCCGGGCGCACCACGCCGGAGGGCAGCAGCGAGAGCTTATAGGTCACGCCGCCGACCACCAGGGTATGCCCGGCGTTGTGCCCGCCCTGGAAGCGCACCACGACATCGGCGCGCTCCGACAGCCAGTCGACGATCTTGCCCTTACCTTCGTCGCCCCATTGGGAGCCGACGACAGCGACATTAGCCATGTTTTCTAGTCCTTCAGGGTCTTTACTGTGCCATCGAGCAGAACCGCGGCGCAGCCAAGCCGCCGGGCTTCCGCTTCGGGATCGGCTTCGATATCGAGCGCGGCCAGGGTCACCCAGCCTTCCTTGCGGAGGGTTTCCGCCGTCTCGGCGGGCGTGCCTTCGGGCAGATAGATCGCAGACGCGGTCTGCGGCGCCGGCAGGGCGCGCAGTACGGTGTCCATGAACAGAGTGAAGCCCGTCGAGGGCTGCAGGCTGTCGGCGTCGCCCGGCGCGCTTGGCTCGGCCTGATAGCGCCCGCCGCGGCCCAGCT
This sequence comes from uncultured Alphaproteobacteria bacterium, assembly GCA_942491105.1. Classification (GTDB taxonomy): domain Bacteria; phylum Pseudomonadota; class Alphaproteobacteria; order Kiloniellales; family DSM-21159; genus JBBEAM01. The sequence continues at coordinate 145,668 of CALNZX010000008.1, forward strand.
CGCCGCGCACGCCGCGCGCGAAAATCGTAAAGCTGACGCCGGTTTGATACTCGAAACCGCGATGTTCGCTCGGATCGAAGGTCAAGGCGAGGTAGGGCGCGGCGCTGCGAATGCGCGCGACCATCCGGGCCGTGCCCTCCAGCTCGCGGGCCGGTCCCTCGGGCAGCGGCAGCCGTGCCAGCTGTTCCAGCGCCCGGTCCGCCGGTCCGGCCAGACGCAGCAGCTTGAGGAAAAGCTCGGCGTGTTCGCCGGCGGCTTCCTGGGTCGCCGCCGCGTCCTTGCGGTCCAGGGCATCGCGCAGCGGCGGGATCAGCGCTTCGGCCATGCCGAGGCCCTCGGCCAGGCTGCGCACCAGGGTCGGGAGGGTCAGATCGACGGTCAGCGGCTTGGCGCCAAGCTCGGAGAGCGCCTGGGCCGCCAGCAGCACGACCTCGGCGTCGGCGGCTTCTGCGGCGCTGCCGATCAGCTCCGCGCCAACCTGCGCGAACTGCCGCTCCGGGCGCAGCTGGGTGCCTTTCACGCGCAGCACCTGGCCGGCGTAGCACAGCCGCAGCGGGCGTGGTTCCCTGGCCAGCCGGGTGGCGGCGATGCGCGCGACCTGCGGCGTCATGTCGGCGCGCAGCCCCATCATGCGCTGGCTGACCGGGTCCATCAGACGGAAGGTTTGCGGCCCCAGGTCGCTGCCGGCGCCGGCCAGCAGGGTTTCCTCGAATTCGATCAGCGGCGGCTTGACCCGTGCGTAGCCGCGCGCGGCGAAGATCGCGATCAGCCGTTCGATCGCCCAGGCTTCCTGCGCCGCGCTGGGCGGCAGGCCATCGCCCAGGCCAGCGGGCAGGAGAGCTTTCTCACCAGTGATGGTCATGATTTATCGCCGTATCGGGGGTGTTCGCGCTTGCTTCGCAAGGTTACTAGCCGCTTTGCCGCCGCACGGCAACAGCTAGGCGCGGAGAGCCAAAAACTCGGCTTTCCGTGCTTTGGTTCTGCGGCGGCTTCGGCCTATGATCCCGCCGCCATGGACAGCCCCCCGATCCAGCCGCCGCACGGCCGGCGCAGCCTCGCCGCCAGCGCCAAAGGTGCCGACCGCATGATCGGGCCGCTGCTGCTGCTTGCCTTGGCCGCCCTGGTCGCCTCCTGGCTGCTGCCCTTCATGACCGTCGAACGCTTCATCTGGCTGTCCGAGGAGATCACGGTGTGGCGCGGCGTCGGCGAGCTCTGGACGAGCGGCGCCTACGGCCTGTTCCTGATCGTCGCCGTGTTCTGCGTGCTGTTCCCGCTGCTCAAGCTGGCGCTGGCGGTCTACCTCTGGTTCCTGGCGGACTTGAGCGCGCTGCGCGGCACCCGGCTGCTGCAGCTGCTCGACAGCCTGGGCAAGTGGTCGATGCTCGACGTCTTCGTCGTCGCCCTGAGCGTGGTCGCGCTCAACATCTCCCTGATCAGCGACGTCCAGGTCCACGGCGGGATCTACGTCTTCACCGCCGCGGTGATCCTCTCGATGGTTCTGGTGCGGCGGATTCTGGCGCTGGCCGCAAGACAGGAAAGCTAAAACCGCAGCGGCTTGGCCTGGAGGATCTGCGGCAGGGCCTGGAGCTTTTCCAGCACCTCGGGCGGCACGGTGGAGTCGAGTTCCAGCAAGGCGATGGCGTCGCCGCCGACATCGGCGCGGCCGAGGTGGAAGGTGGCGATGTTCATGCCCGCGTCGCCGATGATGCTGCCCAGGCCGCCGATCAGGCCCGGCTGGTCGCGGTTGGTGACATAGAGCATGTGCGGGCCGAGCGCGGCCTCGACCTTGATCCCCTTGATCTCGACGATGCGCGGCTTGTCGCCGCCGAACAGCGTGCCGGCGACCGAGCGCTCCTGGCGTTCGGTCAGCAGCGTCAGGCGGATCAGGGTCTGGTAGTCGCTGTCGCGGTCGTGCTTGATCTCGGAGACGTCGATGTCGCGCTCGCGCGCCAGCACCGGCGCGTTGACCATGTTGACGGAGTCCAGCATCGGCTTGAGCAAGCCATGCAGGATCGCCTGGGTCAGGGGCCGGCAGTTGAGTTCGGCGACGTGACCTTCGTATTCGATGCGGACCTCGGTGATGCCGGACTCGGTCAGCTGCCCCGCGAAGGAGCCGAGCTGCTCGGCCAGGGTCATGTAGGGCTTGAGGCGCTTGGCGTCCTCGGCGGTCAGGGAGGGCATGTTGAGGGCATTGGTGACCGCGCCGTTCAGCAGGTAGTTCGACATCTGCTCGGCGACCTGCACCGCCACCTTTTCCTGCGCCTCGGTGGTCGCGGCGCCGACATGCGGCGTGCAGATCACGTCGTCGCGGCCGAACAGGACGTTCTCCTTGGCCGGCTCGCTGTCATAGACGTCCATCGCCGCCCCCGCGACCTGACCGGACTCCAGCGCCTCCAGAAGGTCCGCCTCGACCACCAGGCCGCCGCGCGCGCAGTTGACGATGCGCACGCCCTTCTTGGTCTTGGCCAGGGCCGCCTTACCGATCATGCCGGCGGTCTGCTCGGTCTTGGGTACGTGCAGGGTAATGAAGTCGGAGCGGGTCAGCAGGTCGTCGAGCTCAACCTTCTCGACGCCGAGGTCGACGGCCCGGTCGGGCGAAAGGAAGGGATCGTAAGCGATCACCTGCATCTGCAGGCCCTGGGCCCGCTCGGCGACGATCGAGCCGATGTTGCCGCAGCCGATCACCCCCAGGGTCTTGCCCGTGACCTCAACGCCCATGAAGCGGGATTTTTCCCATTTCCCAGCCTGCGTCGAGCGGTCGGCGGCGGGAATTTCCCGGGCGATGGCCATCAGCATGGCGATGGCGTGCTCGGCCGTGGTGACCGAGTTGCCCGCGGGGGTGTTCATCACCACCACGCCCTTCTGGGTCGCCAGGGGCACGTCGACATTGTCGACGCCGATACCGGCGCGGCCGACCACCTTGAGGCAGTCTGCGGCGTCCAGAATCTCCGCCGTGACCTTGGTCGCCGAGCGGATCGCCAAGCCGTCGCAGCCCTTGATGCGCTGCTTCAGTTCCTCTGGAGACAGACCCGTCGCGACCTCAACCTCGATTCCGCGGCTTTCGAATATCTCCACGGCTTGTGCGCTGAGAACGTCGGAGATCAGGACTTTCGGCATTTTATTTTTCTTTCTGCTCAGAGGACGAAGGGATCAGGCCGCGGCGGCGGACTCCTGTTTGAGCTCCTGAAACGCCCAGTCGAGCCAGGGCGTCAAAGCCTCGATATCGGCGGTCTCGACCGTCGCGCCGCACCAGATGCGAAGCCCGGCGGGCGCGTCGCGGTAGCTGGCGATATCGAAGCCCGCTTTTTCCTCGGCGACCAGCGCCGCCAGGCGCTTGACCGCGGCGGCCTGCGCCTCGCCGGTGAGGCCCTGGAACCAGGGGTCGACGATCTTCAGACAGACCGAGGTGTTGGAGCGGGTCTTGGGGTCGCTGGCCAGGAAATCGATCCAGTCGCGCGACTGCACCCAGGCGGCAAGCGCCTGGGCATTGGCCATGGAGCGGGCGATCAGAGCCTTCAGCCCGCCGATATCCTCGGCCCAGGCAAGACCGTCCAGCGCGTCCTCGACCGCCAGCATCGACGGCGTGTTGATGGTCTCGCCCTTGAAGATGCCTTCGTTGAGCTTGCCGCCCTTGGTCAGGCGGAAAACCTTCGGCAGCGGCCATTCCGGTGTGTAGCTCTCGAGCCGTTCGACGGCGCGCGGGCCGAGCGCCAGCATGCCGTGGGCCGCCTCGCCGCCCAGCACCTTCTGCCAGGACCAGGTCACCACATCGAGCTTGTCGTAGGGCAGCTCCATGGCGAAGGCCGCCGAGGTGGCGTCGCAGATCGCCAGCCCCTCGCGCGCATCGGAAATCCAGTCGCCGTCCGGCACCCGCACGCCGGAGGTGGTGCCGTTCCAGGTGAAGACCAGGTCGCGGGACGGATCGACCCGAGCGAGGTCGGGAAGCGCGCCGTAGTCCGCCTCGAAGAGGCGAACGTCGCTCAGCTTGAGCTGCTTGGCGACGTCGGTCACCCAGCCCTTGCCGAAGGATTCCCAGGCCAGCATGTCGACGCCGCGCGCGCCCAAGAGGGACCACAGCGCGATCTCCACCGCGCCGGTGTCCGAAGCCGGAACGATGCCCAGCTTCCAATCCTCGGGCAGGCCGAGGATGCGGTGCGACCGCGCGATCACCTCGGCCAGCTTGGCCTTGCCTTCCTTGGCGCGGTGGGAGCGGCCGAGGAAGGCATCCTCGAGCGCCGCGAGGCGCCATCCCGGGCGCTTGGCACAGGGGCCTGAAGAAAAAAGAGGGGTCTGCGGCCGCGTTTCCGGCTTCGCCGAGCGGGGAGCGTTATCTGGCATTTTCTAGGTCGTACCTTCGCGGTTTCGCGTCGTACCTGCGACAAATTTGGCGGGATACTAGGGTCCATGCTGCACTGCGTCAACGCGCCTTCGGCGCTCAAACGCATTTCCACCGCGGCATGGTGCCCCAGCGGCTCTGCGGCTAGACTTGACGCGGGGCGCGGCCGGCCCTATCGACTGCGCTTGACCCGCCGCGAGCAAGCCGCAAGCACGCCGCCGGTCGTTTTTCTACGTCGCAGTACGGATTGGAAGGACCGCCCCGCCGGCATGTCTGTCGAACAGATCATCCTCTTTACGATTCTGGGCGTGGCGCTGTTCTTTTTCATCTGGGGCCGCTTTCGCTACGATCTGGTGGCTGTGGGCGCCCTGCTGGCGGCAACCATTGCCGGTATCGTGCCCAGCGCCGAAGCCTTCTCGGGCTTCGGTCATCCGGCGGTGATCACCGTCGCCGCGATCCTGATCATCACCCGCGCGGTGCGCAACTCCGGCGTGGTCGACATGATCACCCGCTGGCTGCTGCCACTGACCCGCACCACCACGACGCACGTTTTCGGCCTGTCCGCCATGGTCGCGGTCTGCTCGGCCTTCATGAATAACGTCGGCGCCCTGGCGGTGATGCTGCCGGTCGCCGTACAGAGCGCCTATGCCAGCAAGCGCGCGCCAAGCACCCTGCTGCTGCCGCTGTCCTTCGGATCCCTGCTTGGCGGCCTGGTGACCCTGATCGGCACGCCGCCCAACATCGTGATCGCCTCGCTGCGCTACCAGGAAACCGGCGAAGCCTTCAGCATGTTCGACTTCAGTCCGGTCGGACTCGCCGTCGCCGTGGCCGGGATCGCCTTCATCACCCTGATCGGCTGGCGGCTGCTGCCCAAGCGCGACGGGCAGAACAGCGGCGACCGCCCGCTGCACAACATCGAGGGCTACATCGCCGAGGTGCGCTTGCCCGCCAAAAGCCCCTATGTCGGGCACCGCCTGGTCGATCTGGAAACCCTGTCCCAGGCCGACGTCTCCGTGGTCGCGCTGCTGCGCCGCAAGGACCGCATGCTGGCGCCTTCGGGGTTTCTGCGGCTGCAGGCGGGTGACATCCTGACGGTGGAGTCCGATGCCGGCTCGCTGCGGCGGCTGGTCGAAAAGGCCGAGCTGGAAATGGTCGGCGCCGGCGCGAGCAGCCCGGAAAGCCTCAGTTCCGAGCGGGTTGGCCTGGTCGAGGCCGTGGTCACGCCGAACTCGCGGATGGAGGGACGCACCGCCCGCTCCCTGCGCCTGCATACCCGCTACGGCATGAATCTGCTGGCGGTGTCGCGCCAGGGCGAACCGATCAACGAACGCCTCGGCCAGCTCCGGTTTCAGATTGGCGACGTGCTGCTGCTACAGGGCGAGCACGACGCCATGCCCGAAGCCTTTTCGGCGCTGGGCTGTCTGCCCCTGGCCGAGCGCGGACTCAATCTCGGCCGTTCCAGCGGCCTGATCACCACGCCGCTGATCTTCGGCGGCGCCATCCTGCTGGTCGTCTTCGGGCTGCTGCCGCCGCATGTCGCTTTCGTGGCCGCGGCCCTTGGGATCGTGCTGACCGGCGAGCTTTCCCTGCGCGAACTCTATGAATCCGTCGACTGGCCGATCGTCGTACTGCTTGGCAGCCTGATCCCCGTCGGCATGGCGCTGGAAGCGACCGGCGGCACCCAGACCATCGCCGCGCCGATCCTGGCCTTGGCCGGCGACGTACCGCTATGGCTGATCCTCGGCCTTCTGATGCTGGTGACCATGCTGATATCCGACGTCATGAACAACGCCGCCACGGCGGTGTTGATGGGCCCGATCGGGATCTCCATCGCCAAGGGCATGGCGCTTTCGGTCGACCCCTTCCTGATGGCCGTCGCCATCGGCGCCTCCTCGACCTTCCTGACCCCCATCGGCCATCAGTCGAACCTGCTGGTGATGGGTCCCGGCGGCTACCGTTTCGGCGACTACTGGCGCATGGGCCTGCCCCTCGATGCCCTGATCCTGGTCGTGGCGGTACCAATGATCCTGGTCATCTGGCCGGTCTAGAAGCCCGCTAGAGCCGCAGATCGAAGTAGCGCACGCCGGGACGGGCCTTCCCGAAGTAGGCCGAGGTCTCACGGAAGCCATAGGCGCGATACAGCGCCAAGGCTCCCGTCATGGTCTCGAGCGTTTCCAGCCGCATGCGGCGATAGCCCAACGCACGGGCCTCGGCGCAGGATAGCTCGACAAGACGGCGCCCAAGACCCGCGCCCCGGGCCGCTTCGCAAACCCAGAGACGCTTCATCTCGCAAGCCTCCTTGTCCAGAAACTTGAGCGCGACGATGCCCTGTGGCGCCGCTGCGTTTTCCGCGAGCCAAATACCGCCCTCCGGCGGGGCGTAGCCACCCGGCAGGCTTGCCAGCTCCTCGTCGAAACCTTCGAAGCAGAGGACGTGATCGAAGCTCGTCTCGAACCATGCCCGGTAGTCGAGGAACAGCTGCCGCACCACGGGCAGATCCTCCGGGACGCAGGCGGCACGCAGGGAGATCTCAGACAAAGAGCTTGCCTTCCACGAGCGTGGTGACCCGGCCGCCGACCTGCACGCTGCCGGCGCGGTCGCTACAGAAAACCTCGCCGCCGCGTGGCGAGAGCTGGCGCGCGCGCAGATTCGCTTTGCCAAGCCGCACCGCCCAGTAGGGAGCGAGCGTGCAATACGCCGAGCCGGTGGCACTGTCCTCGGCGACGCCGCGGTGCGGCGCGAAGAAACGGCAAACGAAGTCGATTCCAGCCTCGTCCCCGGGCGCGGTGATCAGAAGGCCGTCGGCGGGCAGACCGCCGATCAGCTCCATGCGAGGCTTGGCGTTGCGGACCGCCGCGGCATCGGGCAGCACAGCCAGGGTCTTGACCGCCATCAGCGCCTCCTCGACTGGCCCGCCCGCCGCCGCTTCCACCAAGGAGGGATCGGGCACGGCGCTCGCGGGCAGGCGCGGCAGCGTCACGGTAAAACCCGGTTCGCCGCGAACCACGGACAGTTCGCCGCTAAAGCGCGTCTGGAAGGCAACGCTGTCGCCCGGCACGACATGGTCGAGCATGACCTTGGCGGCGGCCAGGGTGCCATGGCCGCAGAGTTGCACCTCAAGCTCCGGACCCTCGAACCAGCGCAGCGCATAGCCGCTATCTCCGGCCACGATATAGGCAACCGTCGGCAGGCCGATCTCGCCGGTCAGCGCGGAAAGCTCAGCGTCCGCCGGCCAGGCATCGAGCAGGACCACGCCGCAGGGATTGCCGCTGTAGGGCCCGCGCGCGAAAACACTCAGGTGAAAGAAGGGCGCGGTCATCGCGGCCTCTGGCTAGATGCTGATGCGGCCCCGCAGATAGGGCGCGACCTGACCGGAGATCAATACGCGTTCCCCGCTCAAGCGGCAACGCAGCTCGCCGCCGCGCGCGGAAACCTGACGCGCGCTGAGATCCTCCTTGCCCAGACGCCCGGCCCAGTAGGGCGCCAGGACGCAGTGCGCCGAGCCGGTCACGGGATCCTCGGGAATCCCCGCATGCGGCGCAAAGTAGCGGGAAACGAAGTCGACCTCGTCGCCCGGCGCGGTGACGATCAGGCCATCGCCGGCAAGCGCCGCGACGATAGCGAGATCCGGCGCAGCCGCGCGCACCGCCGCCTCGTCCGCCAGAACCGCCATTGTCTTGTCGGAGCGCAGCAGCTCCAGGGGCGCCGCGCCAAGCGCCGCCGCGACAGCCGGGTCTGCTACCGGCTTGGGCGGCTTGGCCGGAAAGTCGAGGGTCAGCAACGCGCCGTCCCGGGTCACCGCCAAGGGGCCGCTGTGGGAGTCGAAGTCGACCCGCGCGGCCTCCGGCTGCAGGTGGGTCAGGATGACGTAGGCACTGGCCAGCGTGGCGTGGCCGCAGAGATCGACCTCGACGCTCGGGGTGAACCAGCGCAGATCGTAGCGCGCGCCCCGGCGAACGAAGAAAGCGGTCTCCGAGAGGTTGTTCTCCAGCGCGATGGCCTGCAGCACCGCATCTTCCAACCAGGAGTCCAAGGGCACCACGGCAGCCGGATTGCCGCCGAAGGGCCGCGCGCTGAAAGCGTCGACTTGATAGAGATCGAGTTCCACGTCCCTGCTCCCTATAGCTGCCAGAATGGCTTATCGGCTTCCAGCTTAGCGTCTACGCGGTCCAGTCCGATATCCCGCAGCAGACGGTCATCCAGGTCGCGGAGCGCCCGCCTGCTCTCGGCGCGCTGGCGCCACGCCAGTACCAAGCGCAGCAGACCGCCCGCGCCACGGTTTCCCCGCGCCAGGCCGGCGGGGCCTAGCAGCTTGCCGGGATCGATTGCCGAAGTCTTGAACATTGCAGCTCTCCTTTCGCCGTATTGTCCCTGCGAAGATTTGATGCAAGGGGTACAATTTGCGGCTTTTCAGGTACAATTAATCTATGTACTGTGACAAACAGATAGATTGCACTTATTGAACTGGTCAATTGGATTATTGTCACCATGACAACTTGGCTTCCCGATCTCGCCAGCTTTCCGGGTCCACGCTATGCCGCCATTGCGCAGGCGGTGGCTCAAGGCATCTCCGAGGGTACGCTGACGCCCGGCGACCGCCTGCCGCCGCAGCGCGACCTCGCCTGGAAGCTCGGCGTGACCGTCGGCACGGTGACCCGCGGCTACAGCGAGGCCGAGCGCCGCGGTCTGGTGAAAGGCGAGGTCGGACGCGGCACCTACGTCCGTCCGACCGGCGCGGTCGAGACTTGGATGATGCGCGGCGGCGAGGAAGACGCCTCCAGCATCATCGACATGAACTTCATCCTGCCGACGCCCAGCAGCGAGCTGGAGACTTTCGGCGCCACGCTCACCGCCATGGGCCAGCAGCAGGACATTCTCGATACCCTGGGTTATCAGCCGCATATCGGTAAACGCAGCCACCGCGAGGCCGGCAGCGCCTGGCTCGCCCGCTCGCGCCTGGAGGTGCCGCCGGAACGCATCGCCCTGGTCGCCGGCGCCCACCACGGCATCGTCGCCGCCCTGGCCGCCATCGCCCGTCCTGGAGACCGGATCCTGACCGAGGCCTTGACCTACCCGGGCCTGCAGGCCGCGGCCCGGCTGCTCGGCCTGCGGCTGGAACCGCTGCCGATCGACGCGGAAGGATTACTACCCGAGCCGCTCGATGCCGCCTGCCGCCACGCGGAAGCTCGCGGCCTGTACTTCGTGCCCAAGCTGCAGAATCCGACCACCGCGACGATGTCCGAGGCGCGCCGCGCCGCCATCGCCGCGGTGGCGCGGCGCCACGCCCTGCCCTTCGTCGAGGATGACCTCTTCGGGCTGCTCGACGAGGCCACGCCGACTCCGGTGACCAGCCTGGCGCCAGAACTCGGACACTACGTCACTTCGCTCTCGAAGACCGTCAGCCCCGGCCTGCGCGTCGGCTACGTCGCCGCGCCGGCCAGCAGCATGGACCGGCTTTCCCAGGCGGTGCGCAGTACCTGCTGGATGGCGACGCCGCTGACCGGTGAGATCGCGACGCGCTGGATCACCGACGGTACCGCCGACCGTATTCTGGCTTCCCTGCGCAGCGAGGCCGAGCTGCGCCGCCAGGCCGCCCTCGATATTCTCGGGCCCTGGCAACCGCTCTGCCCGCTGGGATCGCTGCATCTCTGGCTGCCCCTGCCGCCGCCCTGGCGCGCCGGAGAGTTCGCCGCCGAGGCGCTCGCGCGCGGGGTGCGGCTGACGCCCTCGGACACCTTCGCCGTGGGGCGTGGCGCGGAACAGCAAGCGGTACGGATCGGACTCGGCCCGCCACGCGGCGCCAAGGCCCTGAATCAGGGCCTGCAGGTTGTCGCGCAGATTCTCGAGAATGGCCCGCGGGAGTCCTACGCGGACATCATGTAGACCCGCGCGGCCTAGAAGTCAGGCCGCCAGCGGTTCTTCGCAGGCCGGCAAGGTCAGCAAGACCCGGGTTCCCACGCCGGCATCGCTGTCGATCCGCAGCTTGCCCCGATTGGCGGCGGCGAGATCGCGGCACAGCACCAAACCAAGTCCCGACCCCTGTTCGCCCGCCGTCCCGGAGACCGGGCTCTTGGCCTCGATCTCGAACAGACGCTCGAGCCGTTCCGGAGCGATCCCTATCCCGGTATCCGTAATGCTGACTTCGGTTTCTCCATCGGCATTGCGCACCCCTACGGAGACGCAGCCGCCGGGCGGCGTGAACTTGATGGCATTGCCGACCAGATTGCGCAGGATGGTTTCGGCCATGCGCGGATCGGCATGGATCGTGGTGGCGGCATTCGCGACGACCCGAATTTCGACGTTCTTCGCCGCGGCTTGCGGTCCTAGCATCAGAACCACCTGATCGATCAGCGGAGCGACGGCAACGGTTGCCGCCAGGGTTTGCCCCTTGCCGTTCTGCAGCGACGCCCATTCCAGCAGGTTGTTGAGCAGGCTGTAGGCGGCCGTCGCCGCGTCGCGCACGCTCTTGTGGATACCCGCGAGGCGCGTCTTGTCCATGGCCGCGCCGTCATTGACCAGTAGCTCCCCATAGCAGAGCAGCACGTTGAAGGCGGAGCGCAGATCGTGCCCGATAATCGATAGCAGCAGGTTCTTCTGACCATTCAGCCGTTCCAGCTCGGCCTGCGCCTCGCTGCGCTCGACGACCTCGCCGCGCAGGCGCCGGTTCATCCGTTTGTACCAGAACACCAGCGCCGCGAGCACGGCGGCCAGGCCGCCCACTACGGCAAAGAGGCGATAGAAAAAGCCATAGTCCGCGGCCGGATCCTGGTCGTAGACAAAACCGGATAGGTTCAGGTCGGGGCGGATCATGCCAAGCTCCGCGTAGCGCTGCGCGATCCGCTCCCAGCGCCCTGGATTGATATAGCCGACCTCGATGATGTTGGCATTGATCAAGGGCTGCATGGCCTCGGCCTCGAACAGCAGCCGCTCCAGGCTTTTGCGGCTGCCATAGCGCGTGGCGATCAGCTCGGCGATCTCGCGGGGATGCGCCATGGCGTACTTCCAGCCCTTGACCGAGGCCTCGACGAAGCTGCGCACCCGTTCGGGGTGGCTTTCGATCTGGGCGCGCGTGGTAAAGAGGTTGTCGCCGTAGAAATCGATCCCGCTCTCGATCGGCTTGAAGAGAAGGTAGGGCACGCCGCGGGAAATCAAGTCGTAGGGCTCGTCCGTCGAGTAGACCGACATCGCGTCGATCGAACCCTCGAGCAGCGCGGCGGTATCGAAGCTATGTTCTTCGAGGCGCAAACGCTGCAGCGGGACGCCTTCGTTGGTCAGGAAGGCGAAGAGCTCCGCGGAATGCGGCTCGATCATCACACTGCCACGGGCAAGCTCGTGGATATTGGCCACCCCGCTGTCCTTGCGCACCATTAGCGCCAGCGGCGAGTGCTGGAAAATCGCGGCGAGCACCACCACGGGAATCCCCGCGTCGCGCATCAGCAGCAAATCCGTCGTGCCCACGCCAAATTCCGCCTTGCCGTCGATCACCGCCTGCATCGGCGCATCCCCAGGCTCGGCCTGGATCAACTCGACCTTCAGGCCGGCATCCCGGTAGAACCCCTGCTCGATGGCCGCGTAATACCCGGCGAACTGAAACTGATGCCGCCACTTGAGCTGTAGCCTCACATTCTCAAGCGGCGCTGTCGGCTCGGGCTCGGCGAAGGCGGGAGCGCCGAGGGCGGACAGCGGCAGAAGCACCGCGAATAACAGTACGAGCTTACGGCTCAAGGGCATGGCAGAAATTCCGCGCGCCGCGGACTCCACGATTCTGGAAGCCGTCATTTTGCCGGAAAAAGATAAAGGGAACGTATAGTTCCAGACTCAAGCGCGGCGGCGGCCCCCGGCCGTGGCGGCCCGCCTAGAAGAAGGGCCGCACCGTATGCCCATGATTGACCGGCCCCTGCCCCTTGCCAAGGGGCCGCGCCGTCGCCAGCGCCCGGCGCAGATAGCGGCGCGCCCGCGCCACCGCTTCGCCGACCGAGAGATCCTGGGCCAGGCCGGTGGCGATGGCCGAGGCCAGGGTGCAGCCGGTGCCATGGGTGTGACGGGTTTCGATCCGGGGGTCGCTGAAAACCTCGATCCCGCCGCGAGAGGCAAGAACGTCGGTCATGATCGCACCCTCCAGATGCCCCCCCTTCAGCAAAACCGCCTCGGGACCCCGCTCCGCCAGTTCCACGGCGGCGCTCCGCATCGCCTCGACATCCGGAATAGCGCGCCCCAGCAGCTTTTCGGCTTCGGGAATGTTCGGCGTCAGCACGCTGGCGAGTGGCAGCAGCTTGGCGGCGATATCGGCCACGGCGCTTTCCGCGAGCAAGGAATCGCCGCTCTGCGCGATCATCACCGGATCGACGACGATGGGAATGTGTCGCCGGTAGCTCTTCAGGGTTTCCGCGACGGCGGCGATAACCGGGCCGTCGTGCAGCATTCCGGTCTTCATCGCGTTGATCGGAATGTCGTCGAGTACCGCCTGCATCTGATGGCGGATGAAGTCCGGGTCGATGCCGAGCACGCCCTGCACCCCCCGGGTGTTCTGCGCGGTCAAGGCGGTGATCGCGGTCGCGGCATAGCCGCCCAGCGCCGTCACCGTCTTGATATCCGCCTGGATACCGGCGCCACCGCCGGAATCCGAACCGGCGATTATCAGAACGTTTCCGCTAGTGACCGTCATCGCCGCCGCAAGCCTGCGCGATCGCGGAGGCCACCTCGTTCGTTACCGATTCGACCAGCGCAAGGTCCTCGCCCTCGGCCATCACCCGGACCAGAGGCTCCGTACCGGACGCGCGCACCAGCAGACGCCCGGTCGCGCCAAGACGCTGCTCGCCCGCTGCCATGGCCTGCACGACACGGCCATCCTCCATGGGCGAGGCCCCCGCGACGCGCACGCTCCGCAGCACCTGCGGGAAGGGTTCGAAGATGCGGGCCGTCTCGCTGGCGCTCTTGCCGCCGCGAATCAGCACCGCCAGCACCTGCAGCGCGGCGATCAGGCCGTCGCCGGTGGTGCTGTAGTCGCTCAGGATGATGTGCCCCGACTGCTCTCCGCCGAGGTTGAAGCCGCCCGCGCGCATCCGCTCCAGCACGTAGCGGTCGCCGACGGCCGTGCGCTCCAGGGTAAGGCCGAGCGCCTCGAGATAGCGCTGCAAGGCGAGATTGGACATCACCGTGGCGACCACGCCGCCGCCGCGCAGCAATCCGGCTTTCTGCCAGGAGGCGGCGATCAGGCCCATCACCCGGTCGCCATCGACGATGGCGCCGCGTTCATCGGCCAGGATCAGCCGGTCGGCGTCTCCGTCCAGGGCAATTCCCAGATCCGCTCCCTGCTCGACGACCGCGCGCTGCATGGCGTCCGGCGCGGTGGCGCCGCAGCCCGCGTTGATGTTGAAGCCGTCCGGCGAGACGCCGAGCGGGATCACCTCGGCGCCGAGCTCGTAGAGCACGGTCGGGGCGACGCGATAGGCGGCACCGTGAGCGCAATCGATTACGATCTTCAGTCCGTCGAGGCTCAGTTCCTTTGGGAAGGCGTTCTTGACGAACTCGATGTAGCGGCCGATTGCATCGTCCAGGCGTTTGGCCCGCCCCAGGGCGGCGGGCGCGGCACGGTCCGCATCGGGGCCGCCGGCCATCCGCGCCTCGATCTCCGCCTCGGCCGCGTCCGACAGCTTGTAGCCATCCGGTCCGAACAGCTTGATGCCATTATCCTGATAGGGGTTATGCGAGGCCGAGATCATTACCCCGAGGTCGGCGCGCATGGAGCGGGTCAGCATGCCGATGGCCGGGGTCGGAACCGGCCCGGTCAGCACCACGTCCATGCCCACCGAAATGAACCCGGCGGTCAGGGCCGGCTCGAGCATGTAGCCCGACAGCCGCGTATCCTTGCCGATGACGACGCGATGGCGGTGCGTGCCGCGGTTGAAGACGGCGCCAGCCGCCATGGCGAGCGCCAGGACGCGCTGTGGCGTGATCGGCTCGCTGTTGGCGGTGCCACGGACTCCATCGGTCCCGAAGAACTTACGCGTCATGCGCCGAACGCCTTTTCGGATGTTGTCGCTGTCACAGTATACCAGCGCGCGGGAATAGCCGCCAAATCAAGCCATCTTATGGCAGTTCCGCCAGCGCCGCCCAAAGCTTCAGCGCCTGAGCGGTCTCGGTCACATCATGAACCCGCAGCAGACGCGCGCCGCGCTCGGCCGCCGCCAAGGCCACGGCGAGCGAACCGGCGAGCCGCTGCTTCGGCGCTTCGCCCCGCGATAGCTTGCCGATGAAAGCCTTGCGGCTGGCGCCGATCAGAACCGGATAGCCGGACGCCGTCAGCACGTCGAGGTGGCGCAGTAGCAGCAGGTTATGTTCGACCGTCTTGCCAAAGCCGATACCAGGATCGATGGCGATGTCTTGGCGGCGGATACCGGCGGCCTCGCAAGCGGCGGCGCGGCCCAGGAGGTAATCGCGCACCTCGGCCACCACGTCGTCATAACGCGGATCGGCCTGCATGCTGCGCGGCTCGCCCTGCATGTGCATCAGCACCACGGGGACCTGCAGCTCCGCGGCGCCGCGCAAACTCTCCTCGTCGCCGGCCAGGGCGGTGACATCATTGACGATCCGCGCGCCCGCCGCGACGGCGGCGCGCTGCACCGCCGCGTGGCGACTGTCGATGGAGATCGCGGCGCCCTCGGCCGCCAGGGCCTCGATCACCGGCAGAACCCGCGCGGCCTCTTCCTCGACGCCCAGCGGATCGGCGCCGGGGCGGGTCGACTCGCCGCCGATGTCCAGGATGTCGGCGCCTTCATCGAGCATCCGCCGGCCGGCGGCGATGGCGGTCGCGGTGTCGAAACGGTCTCCGCCATCGGAGAAGCTGTCCGGCGTGACGTTGACGATACCCATAATGCGCGGCCGCTCGAGCGAGACGCCTGCGAAGTTTGCAATGCTGTCCATGAGAGGCTTCTAAAACAGGAAAGCCCCGCTGCAAAGCGGGGCTTTCGATTTCTTGCCCGGGAACGCCTTAGCTGGGCTGCGGTTCCGGCTCGGGCCCGCTGCCGGGTCCCTGATCCCCGCCCTTGGCGGCCTTGCCGCTGGAGGGCACGGAGGCGCGCTTGCCGCCCGGCTTGGAGGTGTAGTCGGGCTCGCTGCGGTCGATGGTCTCGCCCCGCAGAATCGCCCGCACTTCGTCGCCGGAGAGCGTTTCGTACTCCAGCAGCCCCTTGGCCAGGGCATGCAGATCGTCGATGTGTTCTTCCAGGGTCTTGCGCGCCAGCGTTTCGGCCTCCTCGCAGATCCGCCGGATCTCGGCGTCGATCATGTTGGAGGTTTCCTCGGAAACCTGCTGATTGCGGGCCACGGAATGGCCGAGGAAGACTTCATCCTGGTTCTCGTTGTAGCGCAGACGGCCGAGCTTGTCGGACATGCCCCACTCGGTGACCATGCGCCGGGCCATGTTGGTGGCCTGCTGGATGTCGCTTCCCGCGCCGGTCGTCACGTTCTCCTCGCCGTAGATCAGCTGCTCGGCGACCCGGCCGCCGTACGTCATCGCCAGCTTGCCCTCGAGCTCGCTCTTCTTGTAGCCGTAGCGGTCCCGCTCCGGCAGGTTCATGGTCACGCCCAGGGCGCGGCCGCGCGGGATGATCGTGACCTTATGCAGCGGGTCGTTGCCCTCGACATTCAATCCGACCAGAGCATGCCCGGCTTCGTGATAGGCCGTGAGTTCCTTCTCGTCCTCCGACATCACCATGGAGCGGCGCTCGGCGCCCATCATCACCTTGTCCTTGGCGTCCTCGAACTCCTTCATGGTGACCACGCGCTTGCCGGCGCGCGCGGCAAGCAAGGCCGCCTCGTTGACCAAGTTGGCGAGATCGGCGCCGGAGAAGCCCGGGGTGCCGCGCGCGATCACCTTGGGGTCCACGTCGGGCGCCAGCGGCACCTTGCGCATATGAACCTTGAGGATCTGCTCGCGGCCGAGAATATCGGGATTGGGCACCACGATCTGGCGGTCGAAACGGCCCGGGCGCAGCAGCGCCGGATCGAGCACGTCGGGCCGGTTGGTCGCGGCGATCAGGATCACGCCCTCGTTGGCCTCGAAACCGTCCATCTCGACCAGCAGCTGGTTGAGGGTCTGCTCGCGCTCGTCGTTGCCACCGCCCAGTCCGGCGCCGCGATGGCGGCCGACGGCGTCGATTTCGTCGATGAAGATCAGGCAGGGCGCGTTCTTCTTGCCCTGTTCGAACATGTCGCGCACCCGGCTGGCACCGACGCCGACGAACATCTCGACGAAGTCGGAACCGGAAATGGTGAAGAAGGGCACATTGGCCTCGCCGGCGATGGCGCGGGCAAGCAGGGTCTTACCGGTACCCGGAGGGCCAATCAGCAGACAGCCCTTGGGAATCTTGCCGCCGAGCCGCTGAAATTTCTGCGGGTCGCGCAGGAATTCGACGATTTCCTCGAGTTCCTGCTTGGCTTCCTCGATGCCCGCGACGTCGTCGAAGGTGACGCGGCCGTGACGTTCGGTCAGCAGCTTGGCCTTGGACTTGCCGAAGCCCATGGCCTTGCCGCCGCCGCCTTGCATCTGCCGCATGAAGAAAATCCACACGCCGATCAGCAGCAGCATCGGGAACCACTGGATGAAGATCAGGAACAGCGGGTTGTCATCCTCGGGCGGGGCCGCCTTGACCTCGACACCGGAATCCAACAGGCGCTGGACCATGTTCGGGTCGTTCGGCGCCTCGGTCGTGAACTGCTGGCCGCTGCCCATGCGGCCGGTCACGGATTCGCCCTTGATGGTGACTTCCTTCACATCGCCCTGCTCCACGGCACTGACGAACTGCGAATAGGAAATCTGCTGCTGTGGCCCACGCGTCGCCGACCCCTGGAAGAGGTTGAACAGTGCAAAGAGCAACAGGATGATGATCACCCAGAGAATGGCGTTGCGGCTGAAGTTCAACGCGAGCTCCTTCTATTTAACGAGGCCAGTCAGCGGCGGCGCAGTCGTTGCGCACTCGTTTCCTGCATTACAGATAATGTGCATTGGCGCTCAGGCAACTGTAAAGGGGGCGCCGGTTAAGGGATTCTTTGGGGTGAAGCTGCAGGAAACCGGGGGATCAGGCCGCAGATCGCGCCGAAACCAGCCCAGGGAGGGCAGCGCGAGCAGCTCGGACCCGGCCCGCAGCGCCGGTAAACTCGGCCGTACAACCCCCGGAATAGCCACATCTCGCAGCGACGGCGCGGCTTGCGCGGCGGCGCGCCAGCCTTCGGCGGTGAGCGGCCCCAGCCAGGTTTCCGGCAGCGGCGGGCCGTGATAACCGATGCGAAAGCGCCCATCCCAGAGGACTTCGCGTCCGGCCTCGATCGGGCAGGACGCGATGGCGCTCGCTTCGCGGCAAACCAGCAGACCCTGTTTGCGCGGCAGAATGCGGCAGCCGGCGAGCGTCGCCCCGCTGTCCAGCCCGTCCAGGACGCGCGCCAGCAGGCTCTCCAGGCGCGCGCCGCGCGGCGGATAGTCGGCCCCCGAGATGCTGCGCAGCAGCGCCGCCAGGGCTTGACACGCTACCTCGCGCGGCGCCCGGCGCAGGGGCCCCGGGTCGAGCCAGGCGTAGCCGGAGGCATACACCGTCATGCTTTCGGCGCAGAGCCTCTCGACCTCGCCTTCGAGCGCGCGCCGGGCCGCGCCGAAGCTGGCGGCGGCGGCGGTGAAACGTTCGGCGGGCACACCGGCATCCTGCAAACCGGCGAGCAGGGAGCGCAGTTGGCTGCGGCGATGCGCCGCGGAGCGGTTGCTCGGATCCTCGAACCAGGAAACGCCGCGCGCGCGCAGGGTCGCGATGAGCCGAGCCTTGGGAACTCCCAGCAGAGGCCGCAGGATACGCAGGCGCGGTCTATGCCTGACCCGCGACATCCCGGCCAGGCCCAGGGGGCCGCTGCCGCTTTCCAGGCGCAGCAGAAAGGTCTCGGCCTGATCGTCGGCGTGCTGGCCAAGGCAAAGGTGCAGGATCGCGTCGGCGCGGCAAGCGGCCTCCAGATACGCCAGCCGGGCCGTCCGCGCCGCCGCTTGCACGCCGGTCTTCGGCTTACCGCCCCGCCACTGCAGGCTACGGTGAGCGATACCCTGCCGGGCACAGAGCAGGGCGACCTCGGCCGCCTCCTGGGCGGATTTCGCGCGCAGGCCATGATCGAGGGTATAGGCCTGCAGGCGCCCGCCGCGCGCGGCGATCCAATCCTTCAATAACAGGGTCAGCGCCACGCTATCCGGACCGCCGGACAGGCCAACGGCGATTTCAGGCTGCTCCTCGAAAGGCCCGCAGGCCTCAAGCAGCGCGGCGAATTCAGCGGCCTGGATCGGCGCCGCCGTCATCGGTCTGGGCGGCCCCTGGGCGGGCCTAGGCCTTAGCCGCAGCCAATCCGGGTCTGCTCGCGCTCGGCACGGCGCAGAATGGTCGAGGCGGCATTGGGATAGCGCCGCTTCAACTCGGAAAAGGTCCCGCAGGCGTCCTGGGTGCTGCCCAGATTCGACAAGGCCATGCCCAGCTTCAGCAGGTTATCGGGCGCCTTGCTGCTGTTGGGGTACTCCTGAAAGCCCTCGGCGAAGACGATGGCGGCGTTCTGATTATCGCCGCGCACGTAGTAGGTTTCGCCCAGCCAGTACTTGGCGTTGCCGGAAAGCGGATCGCCCGGGTGCTGCTGCAGGAACGCCCGGAAGGCTTGCTCGGCGGCGGGATAGTTGGCCTGGCGCAGCAGGTCGAAGGCGTAGTCGTACTTCTCCTTCGGCGTACCCGACGGCAGCTGCACGGCGGCCGCGCTCTGCGTCTGGTTCAGGACCGGAGCCGGGTTCTGCGCCGTGTTCTGCGCTGGAGTTTGGGAACGCACGGCATCGACCGAGGACTGGTTGACCGTGCCGAAAACCTGCGGCTGGCCGGGGGCCGGCGCCTGACCCGCGGCGTTCGCGGTGGCCGCTGGCAGGCTGCCGTTATTGGTCGCGGCATAGTTCTGACTTTGCGCCGGCGCGGCGTTCGCGGCCTGCGCCTGGTTCAGCTTGTAGGTCAGCTCCTCGACCTGTCCGGTCAGGCTGCGGACCTGATTTTCCAACTGCTGAATACGCAGTTCCAGCCGCGCCGCGTCGGTCGGGGCAAGCTGCTGGGTCTGCGCCAGGGCGGCTGGCGCCACGGCGGACAGCGCAGCCCCGAACAGCGGGACAATCACGCCCAGAACCAGAAAGGGCCGTTTGCAAAGCATCCGCGCCGTCATATTCACTCTCCGTTCAAAGTCTTTCGTTCCGCCTGTCATGCTCCTAGCCGATAACGCGCCAGGGCGGCGGAAGATCAGCCTTCTAGCTGCAGGACCAACTTGGCAGAAATATGGCGCGAGCCCATCGCGGCAGACCGCGCAAACAACAGCGCCCGCCCACGGACCCTCGTCAGGCCGCGGAGCGGGCGCGTGTTTAACCCTCGTCCCGTCTGAAGCTAGAGCAGCGGATTGGCGCAACGCCTATCCGAAGACCGGGCCCAGCCGAGGCTGAGCGCGTTCCTAGCGAACGATGAACATGCCCCGGCGATTCTGCGCCCAGGCCGACTCGCTGCTGCCGGGAACGGCGGGCCGCTCCTTGCCGTAGCTGATCGTGCCGACGCGGTTGCCGGAGATGCCGAGCGCCACGAGATAATCGCGCACCGCATTGGCACGGCGTTCGCCCAGAGCCAGGTTGTACTCGCGGGTGCCACGCTCGTCGCAGTGACCCTCGATCGTCAGCGCCACGCCGGGATGCTCGTTCATCCAGCCCGCCAGGGCCTCGATGGTTGAACGCGCCTGCGGCTTAATCTCGCTGCGGTCGGTGTCGAAGAACACGCGATCGCCAACCTGCTGCAGCAACTGCTCCTGCGATCCGGGAGCCGGCGCGGACGCGGTCGTGGTTCCCGTTGTCGTGCCGGTGGTCGTCGGTGCGGACTCTCGGTCGGAACTGCCGCAAGCCGCCAACATGAGGCCTGCCGCAAGAACCATCAGCAACTTGAAACGCATTATCTATGTCCCCTGTTGTCACTCCGCCGTGCGTGGAGATGACCGTAAAATATGCTCCAACAGGATAGTCCTAACCCTGAGCGCAGTTGCCCAGAATCCCTGGAGTTCCGCGGACTATAGCCGCGCACCCCTAGGGAATCAAGGGCGACCAAGCAGGGTCTGAAGCATCGGTCGGTGTACCCACAAGGCGCTCGTTAAAGCCGGTCAAGTCGATGGTGTAGAGCTTCGTGCTGACTTGGCCGCTCGAGCTCGGACGGTCCTGCCTGAAGAAGGAGAGGACACGCCCGTTCGGCGCCCAGGTCGGACTTTCCACCAGGAATCCGGAAGCCAGCATGCGCTCGTTGCTTCCGTCCGGCTCCATCACACCGATATAAAAAGTCCCCTGGTGAATTCTCGTAAAAGCGATCAGGTCGCCGCGCGGCGACCAGACTGGCGTGGCATAGCGGCCGTTTCCGTAGGAAATGCGCTGCACGCCGCTACCGTCGCTGTTCATCGTATAGAGCTGCTGCGCGCCGCCACGGTCGGATTCGAAGACCACGCGGCCCCCATCGGGCGAAAAGCTCGGCGCGGTGTCGATCGAATTGCTGTTGGTCAGCCGCGTCACACGCCGGGTGCGCAGATCCATGGTGTAGACGTCGGAAACGCCGTTCTGAGCCAGAGACATGATCACCTTGTCGCCGTCCGGAGAAAACCTGGGCGCGAAGGTCATGCCCGGGAAATCTCCGATGACTTCCTGTTGTCCCGTATTGAGATTGAACAGATACACCCGCGGCGCATCGTTTTCGTAGGACATATAGGTGATTTCTTGAGTGCTCGGGGAAAACCGCGGAGTCAGCACCAGGTTGGAGCCATCGGTCAGGAAGCGGTGGTTGGCGCCGTCCTGATCCATGATCGCCAGACGCTTGGTGCGCCGGGTCTGCGGCCCCTCCTCGGCGACATAGACGATGCGGGTATCGAAGTAGCCCTCCTCGCCGGTCAGCCGCTTGTAAATGGCATCGGCGATGATGTGGGAGACACGGCGCCAGTTCTCCGGCGTCGTGGTGTAGGCCAGGCCCGTAAGCTGGCTTTCGGCGGGAACGTCCCAGAGCCGGAATTCGACCCGCAGCCGGCCGTCGGCCTGCCGCGTGATCGACCCGCTGACCATGGCGTCGGCGTTGATCAGCCGCCAATCCGCGAAGCGCGGGCCGACCTGAAGCGAGGAGGTTTCCTGAATGAAAGCGCCTCGGTCGATCGGCCGGAACAGGCCGGAACTTTCAAGATCCGAGGCCACGACCTGAGATATCTCCCCGCCGGTCTGGGCGAGTTCCGCATCCTCGCTATAGAAGTCGGTGATCGCGATCGGAAGGGGCTCGACGAAGCCCTGGGTAATGTCGACCGTGATCTGCGCGCGTGCCGGAATCGCAAGGATTACCGCCAGCAACAGGGCGCCGAGGAAAGCTAGGGTCTTTTGTGCACTCGAGTGTGAGCTCGGTCTGATCATGTTCCGAACATCTCCCGCGGATTGAATCTCAAGATCATGTCGCGCCACAGTTCATATCGACTTTGTGGCAATTTAAAGGGGCTGCACTCAATAATTGCCCGGCGGGCGTTTTCCGCGGCCGAACGGAAAAAGGCATCGGTCGCCATACGGCGCGAATCCTGAATCTCCGGCTGACCGCGCACGCTGCCATCGGCGTTGAACTGCACCCTGATTGCAACGACCAGATCATCGGCATTCTGCGCGCCGGCGTCGATTCGCCAACAGCTCGCCATTTGCTGGCGGATCATCGAGGCCAATTCCGCCGCCTGCTGCTGGATCGCGGCCGAGTTTTGCTGCTGCTGCGCCTGGCCCTGGGCCTGCTGCGTTTCCTGCGGCTGCTGTTCCTTCAGCTTCTCGACGTTGCGCAGAATCGAGGTCAGAGCATCCTGAGGCTGCTCCTTGACCGGCTCCGGTGTCGGCGGCGTGGGCAGGCTGGCCTGCGGACGCGGCGTCGGTACCGGCGGCGTGGTTTCGCTGCGCTCGGGCTCCGGGGCCGGCTCCGGTTCGGGTTCCGGTGTCGGCTCGGGCTCCGGCTCCGGTTCGGGCACGGGTTCGGGTTCCGGCTCGGGCTGCGGTTCCGGCGCCGGCGGCGTAGGTTCAGGTTCCGGCTCGGGTTCCGGCTCGGGCTCTGGCTGCGGCGCGGGGCGCGGCTCCGGGGTTGGCGGCGGCGCGGGCGCCGGTTCCGGGGGTTTGGGAGGCTCCGGCGCCGCTTCGCTCACCTCGGTTTCCGGGGTTTCCTCCGGCTCGGGATCGGGCTGAGTCGCCTCCAGCACGACGTCTTCCGGATTGACCAGTTCGACGGCGGTGATGGTGATCGGTTCCGGCCTGTCCGCGAAGGACGGCAGGCCGAAAACCACCAGCGCCAGTACGCCAAGATGCAGCAGGCCGGAGAGAACCTGGCCTGGGATCGATATCCCGCTGCTGCTGGCGTTTCTAAGCATGATTGTCGTCCGGACTCCGCTCTACTGCGCGTCCTTGGCCTCCGGCGGAGGCACCTCGGTAATCAAGGCGACCCGGGTAAAACCCGAGGCATTGAGCAGTCCCATGACCTGCATGACACGGCCATAGGCGATCTCGCGGTCGCCGCGGATATAGATCCGGGTATCCGGCTTGTTCTCGGTGATCGCCAACAGCCGGGGGACCAGCTTTTCAAGCTCGACACCGGTTTCCTGGATGTAGATCTCGCCCTGCTTATTGACCGTGACCACCAGCGGCTCGACCGGCTCGGAGATGTTCTGCGCCTTGGTGCGCGGCAGATCGACGGGCACGCCGACGGTCAGCAGCGGCGCCGTCACCATGAAGACGATCAGCAGCACCAGCATGACATCGACGAAGGGCGTGACGTTGATCTCGCTCATCGGCCGCGTGCGGCGGCGCACAGCGCCGTGGCGGCCCCGCCTGAGGAGAGTCGCGGCCATGGCTCAATCCTCCTCGAGTTGGCGCGAAAGGATCGCGGAAAACTCGCCGGCGAAGGCTTCGAGCCGGGCCGCGTAGCTCTCCAGGTCGTTGTTCAGCTTGTTGAACCCGATGGTCGCCGGAATTGCCGCGACCAGACCCAGAGCGGTGGCAAACAGCGCCTCGGCGATGCCCGGCGCGACCACGGCCAGGCTGGTGTTGGCGGCGGCGGCGATCGAGGTAAAGGCGTTCATGATGCCCCAGACCGTACCGAACAGACCGATGAAGGGGGCCGAGGAACCGACCGAGGCGAGAAACACCATGCCCTTTTCCAAGGCATCCATCTCGCGGCCGATGGTGATGCCCATCACCCGCTCGATGCGCTCCTTGACGCTGAGCCGGGAATCGCCGGCCTTGGGCGCGCCGCGCGAGGTAAAGCGGCGCCATTCCTTCATCGCCGAGATGAAGACCGCGGACATCGGATCGGGCGGCCGGTCGTCGAGACGGTCGTAGAGCTGCTCCAGGGAGCCTCCGGACCAGAAGGCCTCCTCGAACTGATTGGCGCGCTTGCGCAGCCGGCGGATGCGGAAGGCCTTGTCGAAAATGATCGCCCAGGTCCAGAAAGACGCCGCGATCAGGATCAGCAGCACGATCTTGACGATGACGTCGGCCTGCCAGAACAGGCCCCAGACCGTGATATTCTGAGAGACAGACCCGGCGAGGGCCGCGGCATCGACCGCTGTTTGCTCCATCGTAACTTCTCCTATGACCCCGTCGCGTTCGAAAGGTGGTTGAGGCCGCCATCGCTGAAGGCCTGAAACGTGGCGCGCAGATCGCGCGGCAAGCGCATCGCGCGGCCGTCGGATAACCGCAGGCAGACGACGCGCACGCCGATTTGAACCAGCAGATCGTCCTTCCGCACGACCCGCTGGTCGAGGCGGATGCTGGCGCCGCGCAGCTCCGTGAGCCGGGTGCGCAGGTGCAGGGCATCGTCGAGCCTGGCCGGAAGGCGGTAATCTGCGGCGCAGTCGCGCACCGCGAAGGCAAATCCTTCGTCGCGGCGCAGGGCGGTCTGATCGATCTCGAGCAAGCGCAGCAGCTCGGTGCGGCCGCGCTCGGCGAATTTCAGATAGTTGGCGTAGTAGACGATGCCGGCCGCGTCGGTGTCCTCGTAATAGACCCGCAGCGGCAGAACGTGCTCGCCCCGCTCGAGATAACCGGAAGGCGGCGTATCGAGAGTCACGCCTCCTCCTCTCCCGGCAGAAGGTCGAACTGCTCGGCGAGGTGCCTGGGCGCATCCAGGCCCAGGTAGCTATAGCCGGACTGGGTCAGCATGCGGCCGCGCGGCGTGCGCTGGATCAGTCCCTGCTGCAGCAGATAGGGCTCGATCACTTCCTCGATCACGTCGCGTTGCTCCGACAGCGCCGCCGCCAGGGTTTCCGCGCCGACCGGCCCGCCGCCGTAGTTCTCGGCGATGCAGCCCAGGTAGCGCCGATCCATGGCGTCGAGGCCGCGCTCGTCGACCTCCATGCGCCGCAGCGCCTTATCCGCGTCCGCGGCGTCGACTTCCTCGACGCCCTCGACGGCGGCGAAGTCGCGCACCCGGCGCAGCAGCCGCCCGGCCACCCGTGGCGTGCCACGCGCCCGGCAGGCGATCTCGGAGGCGCCCCGCGAGGTCAGCCGCATCTTCAAGGCGCGGGCGCCGCGCTCGACGATGAAGCGCAATTCCTCGGGGGTATAGAACTGAAGCCGCTGAGGGATTCCGAAGCGCTCGCGCAGCGGCGTGGTGATCAAGCCCGAACGCGTCGTCGCGCCGATCAGGGTAAAGGGCGCCAGATCGATGCGCACGGAACGCGCCGCGGGTCCTTCGCCGATAATCAGATCGAGTTCGAAATCCTCCATGGCGGGATAAAGGATTTCTTCTACGGCAGGATTAAGGCGGTGTATCTCATCGATGAACAGCACGTCCTTGGGCTGCAGATTGGTCAGGATCGCCGCCAGGTCGCCGGCCCGCGCGATGACCGGGCCCGAAGTGGCGCGAAAGCCGACTCCGAGCTCGCGCGCGACGATCTGCGCCAGGGTGGTCTTGCCCAGGCCCGGAGGCCCGAAAAACAGCACATGGTCGAGGTGCTCGCCGCGGGTTTTCGCCGCCTCGATGAAGACCTTGAGGTTGGCGCGCAGGGATTCCTGGCCGACGAAATCGGCCAGCACCTGGGGGCGCAGGCTAACCTCGCCTTCATCGCCGGAGAACTCGGCCGAGACCACGCGCGGATCGCTCACGTCGCCAGCTCCCTCAGGCCTTCCTTGATCAGCTTATCGAGCGGCGCGTCGCCGCCCAGGCTGCGCAGCGCCTGGGACACCGCGCCGAAGGCCTCGCTGCGGCGATAGCCCAGGCCAACCAGCGCCAGCACCGCATCGTCGGCCACCCCGCCGGCGGCGGGCTCCGACGTGCCGTCGGGCGCCGCCGAGGGCGCGAGGCTCATGCCCCCGGCCTTGTCCTTGAGCTCGGTCACGATGCGCTGGGCCAGCTTTGGCCCGACTCCGTTGGCGCGGGTCAGCAGGCTCTTGTCCTGAGCGGCGACCGCCATCGACAGTTCCTGCGGCTGCAACGCGGAGAGGATGGCCAGCGCCATGCGCGCGCCGACGCCCTGCACCGTCAGCAGCAGGCGGAACCAGTCGCGCTCGGCGATCTCGGCGAAGCCGTAGAGATGAATATGATCCTCGCGCACATGGGTCTCGATCAGCAGCGACACCGTGCCGCCACGGCCCGGCAGCTGCGACAGGCTGCGCCCCGAACAGAAGACGACATAGCCGACCCCGCCGACATCGATCATGGCCCAGCCGTCGCCGGTGGAGTCCAGCAATCCGGTCAGCTTGCCGATCATCGCCCGCCTCCCCCGGCTCGCCTGGCGGCCGCGCGCGCGTCGGCCTTGGCCACGGCGGCGGCGATGGGATCGTCGACGCCCTTCGCCCAGGCCGAGCGCGTCGTCCGGTTGTGGGCGTGGCAGATCGCGACGGCGAGCGCGTCGGCGCTATCGGCGCTGGCAATGTCGCAGCCGGGCAGCAGGCGCCCGACCATCATCGCGACCTGTTCCTTCTTGGCGTGGCCGTTGCCGACCACCGCCTTCTTGACGATCATCGGCAGGTACTGCGTGACCGCCAGCCCGCTGAGGGAAGGCACCAGCAGCGCGATGCCGCGCGCCATGCCGAGTTTCAGGGT
Source organism: uncultured Alphaproteobacteria bacterium (assembly GCA_942491105.1). Lineage (GTDB taxonomy): Bacteria > Pseudomonadota > Alphaproteobacteria > Kiloniellales > DSM-21159 > JBBEAM01. The sequence continues at coordinate 172,122 of CALNZX010000008.1, forward strand.
GGAGCTGGGGTTGCGGTTGGCCAGGGTTTCCTCGACCGCCGCCTCGCCCGGCAGATAGATTTCGAGAATTTCTTCCAGGCCCTGTTTCAACTGCATCAGGCGCACACCCAGGTCGAGCGCCGCGTCGGTGCAGATCGTGCCGTTGGCGACATGGGAAAGATGGCTGCCTTCGCTCTCGATCACGCCCCAGCCGGTGTTACGCAGCCCGGGGTCAAGTCCGATCACTCGCAAAGCCATCTCCGTCGCGGTCCCCCAAGCCCATCACAGGCAGTTTCGATCAAGCCGTCAGCCGTTCCATCACGTCGTCGGAGATCTCGAAATTGGTCGCTACCCGCTGCACGTCGTCGTTGTCGTCGAGCACGTCGATCAGCTTGAGCAGCGTAGCGGCCTGATCTTCATCGACCGGCGAGGTGGTCTGCGCCTTCCAATCGAGATGTCCCTCGCTGGGGTCGCCGAACTTTTCGGACAGCGCGTCGCGCACGTCGGAAAAATCGTCGGGCATGCAGATGATCTCATGGCCATCGTCGCTGGACTGGCAATCGGTGGCGCCGGCCTCGACCGCGGCCTCGAACATCTCCTCGGCGCTGGCGGTTTCCGGCGGGTAGAGAAGCAAGCCGACCCGATCGAACATGAAGGACACGCTGTTGGTTTCGCCCAGGGTCCCGCCGTGCTTGGAAAAGGCGGTACGTACTTCCGAGGCAGTGCGGTTGCGATTGTCCGTCAGCGCCTCGACGATGATGGCGACTCCCGCCGGGCCATAGCCTTCGTAGCGGATCGCCTCGTAGGTTTCGCCATCGCCGCCACCCACGGCGCGCTGAATCGCGCGCTCGATATTGTCCTTGGGCATGTTCGCGGCGCGGGCCGCGGAGATCGCCGCGCGCAGGCGCGGATTCTTGTCGGGCTCCGGCAAGCCTTCCTTCGCGGCGACGATAATTTCGCGCGAGAGCTTGGCGAACTGCTTGGCGCGCTTCTTATCCTGCGCGCCCTTGCGGAACATGATGTTCTTGAATTGTGAATGGCCGGCCATGACCCCTCAACCCCAAATGCTGTAAGAACTCTGCTGTGGTTCTACCACATTTTGCGGGCAATCTGCGCAAAAGCGCGGATTTCCTAGCCCGTTAATATGGCGACTTGAAGGCGCTTATAGAGCCTGAGCGGCCCGCAGAAAAGCTCCGTGAGCCCTGCGGCGGCCTCTTGGCCGTTTCGCACGCGCCGATTTCACGAGCCGGATCGCCGCATATTGGCCACGCCGCGGCGGCTTTGCGGTGCGGAGAAGATCGAGGCTAGCTGGGCGGCGTTTCCAGCGGAAAGCGCGTCGCGACGGCCGAAGCGCGGTCCGCCAGCGCCGCGTGGCCGGCGGCCAGGCGCGGAAACTGCTCCAGCAGCGCCGCGCCCTCGGGCGCGATCCTGAACAGGCGCAGCATCGGATAGGCCAGCAGATCGGGAAGCTGGGGCGCGGCGCCAAGCAGATACGGCCCCTCCCCGGCCTGCTCGGCAAGCGCGCTCAGGGCGGCGAGGCAGGTCCGCGCGGCGGCCAGCGCGCGCTCGATCCTTGCCGCGTCAGCGCTGCCGCCTTGGCTGGGAATTTCGATGCGCTGCACGTAAACTTCCCAGACCAGGGTCCGATAGGCGTAGTTGTTGAGCACCGCCAGCATCTGATTGGCCTTTGCCCGCGCTGCGATGCCGCGCGGCAGCAGCGCCGGATCCGGGAACCGCTCCTCAAGGTAGCGCAGGATGGCGTCGCTTTCGTAAAGCGCCAGACCGTCATGCGCGAAAGCGGGAATACGGCCAAAGGGATGGCGCTCGAGATAGCCGGAGGAAAGTGTCTCCGGCGCGAAGATATCGATCTCTTCCAGCCGATAGGCGAGACCCTTTTCCTCCAGCACGAGCCGCACCGCCCGCACGTAGACGCTATAAGCGGCGCCGTAGAGGACGATCCCGCCGCCCGCGGACATGGCCTAAGCCTCGGGCAGGGCTTGCTGCAGCCGCCCGCCGAGACGCACCGGCGAAACACGCTTCGCCAGCCCGGTCTTGTCGTCGGTTTCGACGAACACACCGCAGAAGGTGCCCTCGCCCAGGGCCGGGGACATGCGGTCGGTCGGCAGCTTGCGGATGAACTTCTGGATCGGCACCGTTTTGTCCATGCCGATCACGGAGTCGTAGTCGCCGCACATCCCGGCATCGCTTTGATAAGCCGTGCCGCCGTTCAGGATCATGGTGTCGGAAGTCGGAACGTGGGTGTGGGTGCCGACCACCAGGGAGACGCGGCCGTCGGCGTAATGACCGATTGCCATTTTCTCGCTGGTCGCTTCGGCGTGAAAATCCAGGATCGCCGCCTGCACCGTGGCGCCGAGACGATACTTGGCCAGCTCGGCATCGACGCAGGCGAAGGGATCGCCCAGGGGGTCCATGAACAACCGCCCCATGACGTTGAGAACCAGAACCTTGCGCCCCTGCCCGGCATCGAAGACGGCGGCGCCGCGCCCCGGCGTGCCGGGAGGGAAGTTATGCGGCCGCAGCAGCCGGGGTTCGCGGCCGATATAGTCGATCGCCTCGCGCTGATCCCAGGAATGATTGCCGCCGCTCACCACATCGACGCCGGCGGCGAACAGCGCGTCGCAGATCTTGGCCGTGATGCCGAATCCCCCGGCCGCGTTCTCGCCGTTGGCGACGACGAAATCGAGGCCCAGGTCGCGGCGCAGTTCGGGCACGTATTTGACCACCGCATCGCGGCCGGAACGGCCGACGATGTCGCCGCAAAACAGCAGCTTCATCCCGCGTTCTCCCCATCGGGAGAACTGTGTTCCGCGCCTTCCACGGCACGCGCGGGCGTGATGATCTCTTCCTCGGTGGCGATGAGATCCAGCGGCTGGTCGTGCTTGCCGCGCGGCACCGCCGGCATCTCCTGCCCGGCGTAGGCGATACCGATCGCCAGGATGGAGCGCTTTTCGCGCCAGTGCAGCAGCGTGCGGTCGTAAAAGCCGCCGCCGTAGCCGAGCCGATAGCCCTCGCGGTCGAAGGCCAGCAGCGGCACCAGCAGGATGTTGGGGATGACGTCGGGCTGATGCTCGTTCGGCACCTGGGTGCCGTAGCCGGCGGGCTCGAGCTCGTCGCCGGGCTGCCAGAGACGGAACGCCAGCTTCGCGCCGGCGCGCACCACCACCGGCAAGCACAGCCGCTGCCCCCGCTCGTGCAGGTTCAAAAGCAGCGGCCGGATGTCGAGCTCGCTGCCCATGGGCCAATAGCCGGAAATCGCGCCCTGTTCGGGTATCGTGCCCGCAGCCAGCACACGCTCGGCCAGCTGCCGCCCAGCCGCGGGTGTAGCCTTGGCCGCCGCCGCACGCGCCGCGCTGGCGCTGCCGCGCAGTTGCTTCTTTTCGCGCTCCAGGATTTCGCTCATGTCCACCGCGACCAGCGCGCACAGGGCGCTTTCGAAAAAACGAGCAAGGTGGCGCCGCGTGAGCCGTTGACCCGGGATCGTCCTCTGTGGCCTGCCTAAGCAGGTGGGCACCGCAATAACGAGACCAAGGCCCCGTCAGAGGCAGTTCCCTAGAGTTTCGGTATTGGCCCCAGGGATCGAAGGGCCTGACGCACTCCGCAGCGCCGATGCTTGCTCTTAGCCTTACCTAGGCTCCTTCGAGGCGGGCCGCAATAGACTCGATGCGCGCGGCCACGCTTTCCAGGGCCTCGGCCGCATGGCTCTCGGCGGCGCCATCGCCTGTCGCGGCGCCGTCACCCGCCGTGCCGCCGGCGCGGGCTTCGTTCAATTCGTCCTCGAGCAGCAGCGCCGCCATCACCAGCAGCCGCAGGTCGCCGATCTCCCCAACCGAGCCGCGCAGCGACTGCACGCGGGCATCGAGGTCCGAGGCCAGGCTGCGCAGGTGATCCTCCTGGCCGTCGTCGCAGGCGATGTCGTAGCTGCGTTTGTTGATGGTCAGCGCGACCTGGGCCAAGTCCTAGTCCTCCAAGAGTTTCTGCAGCCGCGACACCGTGGCGTCGAGGCGCTGGGTTACCTGCTCGGCGGCGCTGTGCAGGGCCTTGTGTTCAGCCTTCGCGGCGTCCAGCGCGGCACGCAAGGCGGCATCGTCGCCGGCATCGCTTTGCGAGACGGCCCGATCCAGGCGCGCGATTGCTTCGTCGAGTTTGCGGTTGGCTTCTTTCAGGCGATCCATCTTCACTCATCGCGGACTGTCTAGGGCGGGCTTTCGAAAACTACGCGCCGCCGCGCCAGGGGGTCAACCATCGCGGCGCGGGCGTCTCCCCGCGTATCAGCCGCAAAGCGGGCCTTTCCCGGTTGCAAGTCGCCGCGCGCTTGGGCATTGTGCGCCCGCTGCTGTCCAGCTCCTACGCCCGGACGGTGGCAGGGCCAAGCTTCCGGCCACCCGCCGTATTCAGCACGTTTCGCGCCGCGGATGGGTGGGCGGCTACAGCGCAGACACGGCTTACTGCATTCTTTTACGACAGCGAAAAGACCCGCACGAGATATGGACAGCATGAATGGACACCGTGGTGTCTAACCGCGCCCCCGAGACCAACGCGACTCACGAGGAAATGGCGAACGCGATCCGCGCCTTGGCGATGGACGCGGTGCAGCAGGCAAACTCGGGGCACCCGGGCATGCCGATGGGCATGGCCGACGTGGCCACGGTGCTGTTTGGCAAGTTCCTCAAATTCGATCCCAAGCAACCCGATTGGCCGGACCGCGACCGCTTCGTGCTCTCGGCGGGTCATGGATCGATGCTGCTCTACGCGCTGCTGCACCTGACCGGCTACGAAGACATGACGATCGAGGAGCTGCGCAACTTCCGCCAGCTCGGCAGCCGCACCGCCGGCCACCCGGAATACGGACATGCTTCCGGAATCGAGACCACCACGGGTCCCCTGGGCCAAGGGCTCGGCAACGCGGTCGGCATGGCGCTGGCCGAGCGCTTGCTGGCGGCCAGCTTCGGCGAGGAGGTCGTCGACCACCACACCTACGTGATCGCCGGCGACGGCTGTCTGATGGAGGGCATCAGCCACGAGGCCATCGCCCTGGCCGGGCATCTCGGCCTCAACAAGCTGGTGGTGCTGTTCGACGACAACGCGATTTCCATCGACGGCCCGGTCGGGCTGGCCGATACCGTCGATCAGATCAAGCGCTTCGAGGCCTGCGGCTGGCATGCCCAGCGCGTCGACGGCCACGACCCGCATGCCATCGAAGCCGCGCTGACCGCCGCCAAGAACAGCGACAAGCCGGCGATGATCGCCTGCAAGACGGTGATCGGTTTCGGCGCCCCGAACAAGCAGGGCACGGCCGCGACCCACGGCGCGCCACTGGGCGCGGAAGAGATCGCGGCGGCCCGCAAGCAGCTTGGCTGGGACAGCCCGCCCTTTGAAATTCCGGCGCACGTCGCCGCGTCCTGGCGCGCACTCGGCGCGCGCGGCGCGGAGGACTCCAAGGCCTGGCGCGCCCGCCTGGCGAAGCTTCCCGCCGACCAGCGCGGCGAATTCGAGCGGCGCCTCTCCGGCGCTCTGCCCGAAGGCTTCGAGGCGGCGATCGCCGCTTTCAAGAAACAGGCCAGCGCGGCTGCCGAGAAGCTCGCCACGCGCGTCTCCTCGCAGCAGGTTCTTAACGAACTGGCGCCGCTGGTTCCGGAAATGATCGGCGGCTCCGCCGACCTGACCGGCTCGAACAACACCAAGGCCGACTGCCAGAAGGTGGTCAAGCCCGGCGACTTCGCCGGCAGCTATATCCATTACGGCGTGCGCGAGCACGGCATGGCCGCGGCGATGAACGGCCTGGCGCTGCACGGCGGCGTGATCCCCTATGGCGGCACCTTCCTGGTCTTTACCGACTACTGCCGCCCGTCGATCCGGCTCTCGGCCTTGATGGGCCAGCGGGTCGTCTACGTGATGACCCACGATTCCATCGGTCTCGGCGAGGATGGCCCGACCCACCAGCCGGTCGAGCATCTGGCCGCGCTGCGCGCCATTCCCAATCTCAAGGTCTTCCGGCCCTGCGACAGCGTGGAAACGGCGGAGTGCTGGGAACTGGCGCTGAAGAACGAGGACGGCCCCTCGGTGCTGGCGCTGACCCGTCAGGGCTTGCCGCTGCTGCGCCGCGAGCACAATGCCGACAACGTCTCCCAGCATGGCGCCTACATCATGGAAGCCGCCGACAGCCATCGCCAGGCGACGCTGCTGGCTTCCGGATCGGAAGTCGCCGTCGCCGTCGAGGCCAAGCGCCTGTTGCAGGAAGACGGCATCTCCTGCGCCGTGGTCTCGATGCCGTCCTGGGAACTCTTCATGCAGCAGCCGCCACACTATCGGGACGAAGTTCTGGGCCCAGGCACGCTGCAGGTCGCCGTCGAAGCGGCTTCGACCTTCGGCTGGGAAAAATGGGTCGGCCTGGAAGGCACCGTGGTCGGCATGCGCGGCTTCGGCGCCTCGGCCCCCGCCGGGGAACTTTTCAAGCATTTCAAGATCACCCCGGAACAGGTTGCCGCCACCGTGCGGGATTGGCTCTGAGGACTTCGATCGCGAAAAACCGTTAGTAGAGAAAGGACAGCTCATGGCAGTTCGGGTGGGAATTAATGGCTTCGGCCGTATCGGCCGCTTGGTTTTGCGCGCCGCGCTGGAGTCCGGCCGCAAGGATATCGAGTTCGTCGCCATCAACGATCTGGGCTCCGCGGAAGCGAATGCCCTCTTGCTGCAGTACGACTCGGTACACGGCACCTATCCCGGCGCGGTCAAGGCGACCAAGTCCGGTATCCAGGTGGCCGGCGGCAAGGCGATCAAGGTGCTGTCGGAACGCGACCCGGCGAAGCTGCCCTGGGACAAGCTCGGCGTCGATATCGTGCTGGAGTGCACCGGCATCTTCGCCTCCAAGGAGAAGGCCTCGGCGCATCTCGAAGGCGGTGCCAAGAAGGTGCTGGTCTCAGCCCCCTGCAGCGGCGCCGATCTGACCGTGGTCTACGGCATCAACGACAACAAGCTGAAGAAGAGCCACACGGTCGTCTCCAACGCGTCCTGCACCACCAACTGCCTGGTTCCCGTCGCCCATGTGCTGAACCAGGCCGTGGGCATCAAGCATGGCTTCATGACCACGGTGCATTCCTTCACCGGCGATCAGCGCACCGTCGACACCCTGCACAGCGATCCGCGCCGCGCCCGCGCCGCCTCGGTCTCGATGATCCCGACCTCGACCGGCGCCGCCCGCGCCGTCGGGCTGGTGCTGCCGGAACTCGCCGGCAAGCTCGACGGCACCTCGATTCGCGTGCCGACGCCCAACGTCAGCCTTGTCGACCTGACCTTCACGGCCAAGAAGAAGACCTCGGTCGAGGCGATCAACGCCGCCATCGAGAAGGCCGCCAAGGGCAAGCTCAAGGGTATCCTCGAGGTCAACGACAAGCCGCTGGTCTCGATCGACTTCAACCATAACCCGGCGAGCTCGACCTTCGATCTCGACGGCACCCAGGTGATCGACGGCACCTTCGTGCGGATCATGACCTGGTACGACAACGAGTGGGGCTTCTCCAACCGGATGAGCGACACCGCCGTCGCCATGGGCAAGCTGCTCTAAACCTTCCGGACAGGCCGGAAACGCGACGGGCGGAGGGCAACCTCCGCCCGTTTTCTTTATGGTCAGGCGGCTAAGCGACTCCGCGCTTCTGGCTGAGCCGCGCCGCCACTACACTACGGCCATGTTCGACAAGGCCGTCATCGTGCACTCCCTCGCCCATGCCAAGGCGGCACTCGCTCCTGGCGCGCCGGTGCTGCTGCTGTCGGCGCCGGGCGCCGCCGCTGCCGCTGGACCCGGCTGGTGGCGCGAGGTGATCGCCCTGGCCCGCAAGGTCTATCCGGCAACCGAGATGCGCAGCCTGCTCGACTGCGGCGAATCTCCAGGCGATGCCATGGCGGCGCTGGCCGCCGGGGTGACCGCATTGTCGTTCCACGGCAGCGCGGCCGAGCTCCGCAAGCTTACCCAGATGGGCGCGGAGATCCTGCCGCGCCCCGGCGAAGCGCTGGATTTGGCGGAAAACCCGCAGCCGGAGCGCGCTTGCCGCCTCTGGCTCGGGGAATCGCAGCCTGGCGATTGAAAAAGCCCCGGCGCTCGGCTATTCAACAGCGCCATTGAAATTTGGGAAAGGACGCCGAGCGATGAAAGTCAGCCAGCGCGTAAAAAAGATCCTCGCCAACTACGAGAGCGATTGTCCGGGGACCAAGGCAAACCTTGCCCGAATCCTGATGCACGGCAAGCTGGGCGGCAGCGGCAATCTGGTCATCCTGCCGGTCGACCAGGGTTTCGAGCACGGCCCCGACCGCAGCTTCGCGCCGAATCCGCCGGCCTATGACCCGCACTACCACTATCAGCTCGCCATCGACGCCGGGCTGAACGCCTATGCGGCGCCGCTTGGCATGCTGGAGGCCGGCGCCGATAGCTTCGCCGGCGCCATCCCGACCATCCTCAAGCTGAACAGCTCGAACAGCCACGCCACGGCCAAGGACCAGGCGGTTTACGGCTCGGTCAACGACGCCCTGCGGCTGGGCTGCGCCGCCATCGGCTTCACGATCTATCCCGGCGCCGACGATCAGTTCGAGATGATGGAGGAATTCCGCGAGCTGGCCGAGGAAGCCAAGGCCGTCGGGCTGGCCGTGGTGCTGTGGTCCTATCCGCGCGGCGGCGATCTCTCCAAGGAGGGCGAGACGGCCATCGACGTGACCGCCTACGCGGCGCATCTCGCCGCCCTGCTCGGCGCACATGTCATCAAGGTCAAGCCGCCGACCGGCCATATCGAGCAGAAGGAAGCCAAGCAGGCTCTGGACAAGTCCGGGGCCGATCTTTCCAGCCTCGACAAGCGGATCGCCCATATTCTGCAGGCCGCGTTCAACGGCCGCCGCATCGTCGTTTTCTCCGGCGGCGGCGCCAAGGGCACCGATGCCGTGTACGACGAGATCCGGCAGATCGCCAAGGGCGGCGCCAACGGCTCGATCATCGGCCGCAACACCTTCCAGCGGCCGCGCGACGAGGCGCTGGAGATGCTTGGCAAGATCATCCAGATCTATCAGGGCAAGTTTTAGGTTCGGCGGCGGCGGTGCGCGCCCGTCTTTATCTGGCCACCCCGCCGGCCTTGATCGGCGGGGGCCAGGATGCCCGCTGGGACAGGAAGCGCTTTCTCGCTCTCTATGAAGAAGCCCTGGCGGCCGGCGATATCGCGGCGGTGATGCTGCGCGACTCTGCCCAGGCCAGCGACGACGACCTGCGCCAGGCGCTCGACGATCTGCGCCCGGCCGCGCATGCCTCCGATGCCGCGCTGATCCTCGAGAACCGGCTGGAACTCGCGCTGCAGAGCGGCTGCGACGGCGTGCATGTCGATGCCGGCCAGGAAAGCGTGAAGAAGCTGCGCCAGGCGATCGGCGAGGATGTCATCGTCGGCGCCTCCTGCGGCGCGTCGCGCGATCTGGCGATGACCGCGGCGGAGGGTGGCGCCGACTACGTGGCCTTCGGCGGCGTCGACGACGCAGCCGACCCGGAACTGATCGCCTGGTGGGCCGAGATCATGGAGGTGCCTTGCGTGGCCTTCTCCAGCCCGGCGCTAAGCGAGGCCGAGCCGCTGCTGAGCGCCGGCGCCGACTTCCTCTGCCTCGGCGGCCAACTCTGGGAATACCCCTCGGGGCCAGCGGCGGCGCTGGGCGAAGTCCAGAAAACGATCGAGCGTTACGCCGGTTAACGGCGCGACGGCGTTGCCCAGGCCAGTATCCTCTGCTAGCTTCCGCGCGCCTTCGGCCCCCGAACAATCGAACACAGGTTTACGGCGATGAAAATCAACGGCAACGCCATTCGCCCTGGCAACGTAATCGAACACAAGAACCGTCTGTGGCGGGCGATCAAGATTCAGCATACCCAGCCCGGCAAGGGCGGCGCCTATCTGCAGGTGGAGCTGCGCGACATCCGCGACGGCACCAAGCTGAACGAGCGCTTCCGCTCCGCCGAGACCGTCGAGCGCGTGCGCCTCGACCAAAAGGAATTCCAGTTCCTCTTCGCCGACGGCGAGATGCTGACCTTCATGGACAACGAAACCTTCGATCAGGTGACGGTGCATCAGGACATGGTCGGCGAGGCCCTGCCCTTCCTCGAGGAAGGCATGGCGGTCAGCATCGAGTCCTACGAGGACGATCCGATCCAGGTCACGCTTCCCGAGCATGTCGTGCGCGTCATCTCCGAGGCCGATGCCGTGGTCAAGGGGCAGACCGCCTCCTCCTCCTACAAGCCAGCGATCCTCGATAACGGCGTCAAGGTCCTGGTTCCCCCGCATATCGAGGCGGGAACCCGTATCGTGGTCAATACCGCCGATTTCAGCTACGTCGAACGCGCGAAGGATTAATCGAAAACCGTGGCTCTTCCCCGCAGTCCGCTCATCAATGTCATGATCCGCGCCGCCGACAAGGCGGCACGCAGCCTCAAACGCGACTTCGGCGAGGTCGAAAACCTGCAGGTTTCGCGCAAGGGGCCGGCGGATTTCGTCAGCAACGCCGACATCAAGGCCGAAGGCGTCCTGCGCGACGAGCTGCGCAAGGCCCGTCCGGACTACGGCTTTCTGATGGAGGAGTCCGGCGAGACCAAGGGCAACTCGGCGGAGGGCCGGCGCTGGATCGTCGATCCGCTGGATGGCACCACCAACTTCCTGCACGGCCTGCCGCATTTCGCGATCTCGATCGGCCTGGAGGAGAGAGGCCGGATCATCGCCGGAGTGATCTACGACCCGCTCAAGGACGAGATGTTCTACGCGGAGAATGGCCAGGGCGCCTTTCTCAACGACAAGCGTCTGCGCGTTTCGGCGCGCCGCGATCTGGCGCAATGCCTGATCGCCACCGGCATCCCCTTCCTCGGGCGCGAGGGACACGAGGAGTTCCTCCAGGAAGCCGAGCGCGTGATGGCGCGCACCGCAGGACTGCGGCGCTGGGGCGTCGCCTCTCTGGACCTCGCCTACGTTGCCGCCGGACGGGTCGACGGCTACTGGGAGCGCGGGCTCAGCCCCTGGGATATCGCCGCAGGCATCATCATCGTGCGCGAGGCGGGCGGCCTGGTGTCGGAAATCGACAAGCGCGATATCCGGCCGGACAGCGCCTCTATTCTTGCCAGCAATTCCGAGATCAACGACCGCCTGGCCGCCGTTCTGGCCGGACGCGCATAATTTCTCGGCCTTCTCAACCGCTTCTGAAAACCCCTTCAAACTGAAGGGAAAACGGTTGTTTGTCTTGGCCGCGCACCGTAATCTAACGGCGACTCTTTAGCGCTCCGCTCCGGATAAAGCCGCGAGCAGGAGCCGATTGGAACGGCTGGGGACCAAATCATTTGACGGACGAACGCCATACATCCGTTCGACGCCGGAGCTGTATCGGGTTCCGCCTTGCGACGACAGTTTCATCCTTCGCCCTGCTGCTCGGCGTCGCCGCCGGAGAAGCTTCGGCGCAGACCGTGATCGTTGGCGGCAGCGATAACTCGGTGCTCGTCAACACCGGGGTTCTCGATCAATTGGGCCCAGGCGGCGGATCGCCGGCCTATGCCGGGCAGCCCGCAGGCGCCTACTACGGCGAGCCGGGCTATGGGAATTTCCCGCCGCAGCAAATGCCGCGCAGCTTCTCCAACGTCGGAAACCTGACGCCGCCGCAGCGCGCGCCGGCACAGCCAAGCTACGCCGCGACGCCTCAGGCCGCGCCGCAACCGGCGCAAACCAACCCCAGCGCCTCGGCGGGCCTGACCCCGAGCCAGCGCCTGCAACAGCCGCAGCCGAGCACCCAGCCGGCGCCGAGCAGTACCGCCAGAGCCACGACCCCGGCACCAGCACCGGCTCCCGCGCCGCAAGCGCCCGCCGGAACCGAGGATATGTCCTCGGATCCCTCGGCGACGGCGACAGCGGCGGCACCCCAGCAGACGACGCCCTCAACGGCGGCGCCCACCTCTGGCACGGCGGCCTCCGCCGCGGGGACGACCGCGATGGCGGCCAGCGAGCAGCCCGCCGCCCCAGCCTCCGCCGTCCCAGCCTCAGCCACACCAGCGCCCGCCACACCGGTCTCTGACACACCGGCGCCCGAGGCGCCGCAGGCGGACAGCATGGCCAAGCCGAGCACGGCCGAGCCGGAAAACATGACCGAAAGCGGCACGGCCACGGCGGCGGCGGAGAGCAGCGCCGACACGGCGGCGGCCAGCTCACCGCAGCTTCCGCCGGCGCCCGAGCCCCCGGCCGCGCCGGCCTCCGCAACGCCCGCGCAGGAGCCGCCGCAAGCGGCTCCGGAACCCGCTCCCGAAACCGCGCCCGAAACCGCGACGGCGGAGGCCGCTCCGGAAACCGACGCCCCTGCCGCGGAAACGGACAGCGACGAGTCCGAGGAGGCACAGACGGCGGCCCTGACCACGGGACAAGGCCCCATGCAGGGCGGCGTCCTCAGCGTGGTCTTCGACACCGTGGAATCGGAGCTTCCCGACGATGCAAAGCCCGCGCTCAAGGAGCTCGCGCAGAAGCTGCTGCAGGAGGAAGACACCCGCGTGCAGCTGCTCGCCTATGCCTCCGGCGACAGTAGCGAATCCAGCCGCGCCCGGCGTCTGTCGCTATCGCGCGCCTTGGCGGTACGCGGCTATCTGATCGATCAGGGTATCCGCTCGACCCGCATGGATGTGCGCGCGCTCGGCAATAACGTTCCCGATGGGCCGGCCGACAGAGTCGATATCCAAGCGGCGGCCCGCTAGCCCCCAAATGGCTTTTTCCGCTGCGGGTTCCCCTCCGGCGAAGCCACAGTTTCGCCGCAGACTCCCCATAGCCTGCGTCGCCGGGAACGCAGCGTTCCTCACGCGCGCGCCCCGGACCTTCGGGTGCGGTAGCGCTAGACACGAACAGCGGACACATCAGCCATGACGCGGCCCTATGTCTATCTGATCCGGATGGGAATCTTCCTCGGCTTGGTGGCCATCGCCGCCGCCTTGCTGTTCCCGCGTCTCCAGGGCGCTTTCTTCGCCAATACCGTGCTCAACGGAATGATTATCGGGGTGCTGTTCTTCGGCATCATCTACATCTTCCGCCAGGTCGTGGTGCTGCGCGCGGAGGTGAACTACCTCGACCGCCTGATGAGCGAGAGCCAGGGCGGCATCATGTACCCGGAGGAAGATGGCACGCGGCAGGCGCCGCGCCTGCTGCGCCCGATGGCGACCATGCTGCGCGAAAAAAAGGGCCGGATGTCGCTCTCCGCGCTGTCCATGCGTACCCTGCTCGACGGCATCCATACGCGGATCGCCGAGAGCCACGACATTTCCCGCTACCTGATCGGCCTGCTGATCTTCCTCGGCCTGCTCGGCACCTTCTGGGGCCTGCTCGAGACGGTCAACGCCGTCGGCGGCACGATCGCCAGCCTGGAAGGCGGCAACGGCGACGCGGTGATGCTGTTCGAACAGCTGCGCAACGGCCTGTCCGAGCCGCTTTCGGGCATGGGTACGGCCTTCAGCTCCTCGCTGTTCGGCCTTGCCGGCTCCCTGGTGCTGGGCTTTCTCGAGCTGCAGGCCGGGCAGGCGCACAACCGCTTCGTCAACGAGCTCGAGGAATGGCTCTCCGGCATCACCCGCCTGTCCGGTGCCGGCGCCGGGAGCAGCGACGGCGAAGCCGGCGTTCCCGCTTATATTTCAGCGCTGCTGGAACAGACCGCGGACAGTCTCGACAATCTGCAGCGCACCATCGCCAGCGGCGAAGGCGAGCGCCTGAGCATCAACCGCAACCTGACCGCGCTGCTCGAGCGCCTCAACACCTTCACCGACCAGATGCGGACCGAACAGGAGCTGATGGCCCATCTCGCCGAAGGGCAGAGCCAGCTACAGCAGGTCGTGCGCCGCATGGCCGATGGCAGCGGCTCGGGCATGGACTCGGCGACCCGGGACCACATCCGGGGGATCCACACCACGCTCAGCCACCTCGCCGAGGATGCCGCCGGCGGCCGCCGCGACATGACCGAGCAGCTGCGCAGCGAGATTCGCATCCTGACCCGGACCATCGCCGCGCTGGCCGAAGAAACGGAGTAGCGCGACCGCAAGCCGCGGACGCCATGACAGATGTATTCGCTTAGCCGCACAGGTCGCTCCCGCACCACAGACATCTGGCCAGGCTTTGTCGACGGCCTGGCTTCGCTGCTGCTGGTCGTGATCTTCGTGCTGATGGTTTTCATGGTCGCGCAGTTCTTCCTCTCGGTCGCGCTGACCGGGCGCGACGAACAGCTGACCCGCCTCAACCAGCAGATCGAACAGCTGTCCAACCTGCTGTCGCTGGAGCGCTCTGCCAACGAAGGCCTGCGGAGCAATGTCAACGAGCTGTCCTCGCAGTTGCAGGCCTCGCTCAACCAGCAGGACGATCTCAGCAGCCAGCTCGCGGCCCTCTCGACGGAGCGCGACGTCCTCAAGGACTCCCTGACGGGCATCGGCCAGGAACTGGAAGATGCCTACAAGGTCATCGAAGCCGACAAGGAAAAGATCGAGGCGCAGCTACAGGAACTCGCGATCCTCAAGAGCCTGCGCGACGACCTGCAGAAGGAACTCGAGCAAACCCAGGACTTCGTCGTCGATCAGCAGCGCCAAGCCGAGGCCGCGCTGGAACGCGCCGCCGGCGCCGAATCTGAGATCGCCGCCGCCGAGGCCGCGCGGCTGCTCGCCCTGCGGCGCGCCGCAGAGGCCGAGGCGGAAACCGAGGAAACCCGCGCGGCGCGCGACAGCGCACGGCGGCAACTGACGGAGCAGGAAAACCTGACCGAGGCGGCCCAACGCCGGGTCGACCTGCTCAACCGGCAGATTCTCGCGCTGCGCCAGCAACTCGCCCAGATCAGCGCCGCGCTGGAGGCCTCCGAAGCCAAGAACCGCGAGCAGGAAGTGCAGATCGCCGATCTCGGCAAACGCCTCAACGTCGCCCTGGCGACCCGCGTGCAGGAACTGGCGCGCTATCGCTCCGAGTTCTTCGGGCGACTGCGCGAGGTTCTCGGCGACAATCCCAATATCCGTATCGTCGGCGACCGCTTCGTTTTCCAGTCCGAGCTGTTCTTCGCCCAGGGCGAGGCCGAGCTGGGCGCCGACGGCAAGGAACAGCTGCGCCAGCTCGCCGAGACCCTGAAAGTGATCGCGGCGGATATTCCCGATGACATCGACTGGCTGCTGCGCGTCGACGGCCATACCGACAAGGTTCCGATCGCGACCTCGCAGTTTCCTTCGAATTGGGAGCTTTCGACCGCGCGCGCGGTTTCCGTAGTGAAATTCCTCAACGCCCAGGGAATTCCCGCCGCGCGTCTGGCGGCCGCCGGCTTCGGCGAGTTTCAGCCGCTCGACACCGCCGAAACCCCGCAGGCCTTTCGCCGCAACCGCCGCATCGAAATCAAGTTCGACCAGCAATAGTCCTGATGTCGCCCTCGTCCGGCGCGTCCGTCTCGCGCGGGCCGGAGCGCAGCGCCTGGGCGGCATCGAACTGCAGCGCCGCCAGGCGGGCGTAGAGGCTGCCCTCATCGGCGATCAGCTGCTGATGGGTGCCGCTGGCGACAATCCGTCCCTTGTCCAGCACCACGATACGGTCGGCCTTGAGCACCGTCGCCAGGCGGTGCGCGATGACCAGGGTGGTGCGCTGTTCCATCAGGTCGTCGAGCGCGCGCTGCACCAGCCGCTCGCTCTCGGCATCCAGAGCGCTGGTCGCCTCGTCGAGCAGCAGCAGCGGGGGGTTTTTCAGTACCGCGCGGGCGATGGCGATGCGCTGGCGCTGGCCACCGGAAAGCCGCACCCCGCGCTCTCCGAGAAAGGTAGCGAAACCTTCGGGCAGCGCTTCCAGAAATTCCCGCGCCGCCGCCGCCTCGGCCGCCGCCAGGACCTCCTCGTCGCTGGCGTCCGGCCGGCCGTAACGGATGTTTTCCCAGGCATCGGCGGAGAAAATCACCGGCTCCTGCGGCACCAGGCCGATGTGCCGGCGCAGAGCCTGGGGAGAGAGATCGCGGATATCCGTGCCGTCGAAGCGGATCGTGCCGGAGCTCGGGTCGTAGAAGCGCAGCAAAAGCTGGAACACCGTGGTCTTACCGGCGCCCGAGGGACCCACCAGAGCCAGCTTTTCCCCGGGCTTAATCTCAAGGTCGAGCCCTTCCAGCGCCGGCATCTCCGGGCGCGCGGGATAGTGGAACACCACATTCTCGAAGCTGGCGCGGCCCTCGATCGCTTCGGGCAGCTCCCGGGGCTGCGCCGGCGCGGCGATATCCGGGGCGGTCGACAGCAGCTCGATCAGGCGCTCGGCGGCTCCGGCGGCGCGTTGCAGATCGCCGATCACCTCGCTGACCGCGCCAGTGGCTCCAGCGACGATCACCGCGTAGAAAACGAAGGCCGAGAGCTGCCCCGGCGTGATCTCGCCGGTGAGCACGTCGTGGCCGCCGATCCACAGGATCACCGCGACCGCGCCGAACACCAGGGTGATCACGATGGCGGTCAGCAAGGCGCGCATGCGGATTCGCCGCACCGCGGTGGAAAAAGCGTCCTCGGCGCGCTGGGCGAAGCGCTGCCGGTCGAGCCATTGATGATTGAAGGCCTGCAGGGTGCGGATCGCGCCGAGGGATTCGTCGCTGTAGGCGGCGATATCGGCGACCCGGTCCTGGCTTTCGCGGCTGAGCCTGCGGACCCTGCGTCCAAACACCAGAATCGGCACCAGAACCAGCGGCACCACCAGCAGCACCAGACCGGTCAGTTTCGGTGAGGTGATGATCAGCAGCGCCAATCCACCGATCATCAATAGGGTGTTGCGCAGGGCGATGGACACCGAGGTTCCGACCACCACCTGCAGGACCGAGGTATCGGTGGTCAGCCGGGATTGGATCTCGCCGGTGCGGGTGATCTCGAAATAGGCTGGCGATAGCTCGATGACGTGGTCGTAGACGGCGCGGCGGATGTCCGCCACCACCCGTTCGCCGATCCAGGAAACCAGGAAAAAGCGGCAATAGCTGGCCAGGGCCAGCAGCACGATGACGCCGAACAGCACCAGAACAGCCTGGTCGAGCAGCGTGCCGTCGCCGCTGACGAAGCCGCGGTCCACCAGCATGCGCAAGCCCATGCCCAGGCCGAGCAGCGTTCCAGCGGCAACCACCAGGGCCAGCGTCGCGCCGATAATCTGCAGCTTATAGGGGCGCACGAAGCGCCAGACATAGAGCAGCGCGCCGAGATCGCGGCTTTTCGGGCGCTCTTCGCGCGCTCTGGCCTCTCCGGGCCCGGCTTGTCGCATGCGTACCATGAATGACTCTCTTGGGCGGGCCTCTATGACATAGAACCGCAAGGCATGGTAAGCAAAGCCAATCATCGCGGCGGGCCGTGTTTTCTGGTCGCGCGAAGTGCGGCCTTGCCTTCGGACAGGCTCTCGGCTATACCGCCGCCCTCAACATGGAACGCGCCGTCTCAAGGAGCTGGCAATGAAGAAAGACATTCACCCGGAATATCACGAGATCAACGTGACGATGACCGACGGCAGCACCTTCAAGACGAAGTCGACTTGGGGCGCCGAAGGCGACACGCTGCGGCTCGATATCGACCCCAAGACCCACCCGGCCTGGACCGGTGTGCACCGCGTCGTCGACTCCGGCGGTCAGGTCGCCAAGTTCAACAAGCGCTTCCAGGGCTTCGGCATCAAAAGCGAGTAATCCGCGGCCCTACGGGGCACCGGCAGTACAAAAGGCGCCCCTGGTTAGGGGCGCTTTTTTTTGCGCTTCGCCCAGTCAAGTGAGGCACTTAGACCCGAACGCAGGGGTCTTGAAAGCCTCCCAGCATCTCCCTATCTGTTTTCTTGCCGGTGGGAACGCCTCTGCAGGGTTCCCAGTGATACCGGCGCCATACGGCAGGGCCTGACCATGACGGTGGGTTCCGCGAGCCGAGTACAACCCGTATCGCTTTTGGAGGATATGGATGATGCGAACCGACTATTCCCCGCTTCTTCGTGCGACGATCGGTTTCGACCGCATGATGGACCTATTGGATTCCGCCGCGCGCAGCGACGTGCCGAGCTATCCGCCCTACAACATCGAGAAGACCGGCGACGAGGACTATCGAATCTCGATGGCCGTCGCGGGCTTCGCCGAGGATGAGCTCGATGTCAGCGTGCAGGAGAACTCCTTGCTGATCGAAGGCCGCAAGGAGAAAACCACCGAAGAGAATAGCGAGAACGGCTTCCTGCACCGTGGGATCGCGACGCGATCCTTCCAGCGCCGCTTCCAGCTCGCCGACCATATCAAGGTCACCGGCGCGAGCTTGGAGAACGGCTTGCTGCACATCGATCTGGCCCGTGAGATTCCCGAGGCCAAGAAGCCGCGCAGTATTGCCATCGAGGCCAAGACCTCCGGCAAGAACGCCCGCGTTCTCGAGAACAAGGCCGCCTAAGCGCGGATAAGACCAAGCCTGCAAGGAAGCGGCCGGATCCTCGGATCCGGCCGCATTTTTTTGTTTCTTACCCGACGGCGATGCGTTCCAGCGCGCCGCGGATGGAAGCCGGCATCGCGACCGGCTTCATGGTCTTGCGGTCGACGAAGACATGCACGAAGTGCCCCGTGGCCGCCGGAGCCTCCCGGCCAGCCTTGAACAGCCCAATCTCGTAGCGCACGCTGCGCCCGCCGAGATGGGCCACACGCAGGCCGGCCTCGACAATCTCCGGGAAACTCAGGGAATCGTGGAAATTACAGTGGGTTTCCGGGGTGATCCCGACGATCTCGCCGCCATGGATATCCAGCCCGCCCTCGTCGATCAGGAAGGCGTTAATCACCGTGTCGAAGTAGCTGTAATAAACCACGTTGTTAACGTGCCCGTAGATGTCGTTGTCCATCCAGCGGGTCGGAATAGCGAGGAAATGCGGATAATCGGCGCGGCGGCCCAGGTCTTTTTCGCTCATTTCGGGCAATCTCTCAGAAAGGCGTTCAAGGCATCGAGGGCCGCCTCCGGCCGCTCGGTCATCATCATATGGCCGCAGGCGGGTAGAACCTCGACAGCAACGCTCGGCGCGGCGGTGAAAGCGCCGGCAAGCTTCTTGCCGGCCCTGGCCGGTGTCATCTTATCCTCGGCGCCGAGCAGCAGCAGCACCGGACAGGTTATCGTGGCGGCCCGCGCCACCGCCTTGTCATAGGCGTTGCAAGCGGCAAGTCCGCTGTGCAGCACGCCGGGTGCGGCGCGCTCCAGCAGGCGGTTGCCGCCGCCGAGCAGCCAGGTACCCGGCGCCGGGTGCCCGCCGAGATGCGCGCCGGCGCCGTGCGCCCAGGCATTGACCATATCGATGGCCCCGTGGTCATTGGCCTCGGCGGCCTCTAGCAGGCTGGGATGCACCGGCATGGTCTCGGCGACGCCGAGCAGCGCCAGGCCCCGCGTCCGTTCCGGCCGCAGCGCGGCGGCTTCCAGCGCCGTCAGCGCCCCCATCGAATGGCCGACCAGCGCGGCTTTTTCCACCCCGGCGGCATCCAAGGCCGCCCAGACCCAGGCCGCCATCTCCTCGATACTCGGCAGCGGCGGTCCCTCGCTGCCGCCGTGGCCCGGAAGGTCGAGCGCCAGCACGGATAGCCCGTGGTGAGCGAGGTAGCGCGCCTGCAGCGCCCAAACCGTGCGGTCCATGCCCGCGCCATGCAGGAACACCACCGTGGGCAGGCTAGGATCGAAGGCCTTGCCGCCGGTTCCCGCGAAAATCCGTCCGGCTTCGCTACGCAAATCCATGGCCGCCTCAGTCTTTCTGCGCGGCGCGCAGCGCCTGCTTGAGATCGGCGATGATATCGTCGGAATCCTCGAGCCCGACGGACAGCCGCACCATGTCCTCTCCGACGCCGCTGCGGCGCAGTTCCTCGGGTTCCATCTGGCTATGGGTTGTGCTCGCCGGATGGATAATCAGCGTCTTGGCGTCGCCGACATTGGCCAGATGGCTGGCCAGACGGCAGGCCTCGATGAACTTGCGGCCGGCTTCGCGCCCGCCCTTGACGCCGAAGGAGACGATCGAGCCGGCCCCCTTGGGCAGCAACTTCTCCGCCAAGGCATGGTCGGGATGCTCCGGCAGCGCCGGGTGCACCACCCAGGAGACGTTCTCCTCCTTCTGCAGGTATTCGCAGACCGCCAGGGTATTGGTCATGTGCCGCTCCATGCGCAGCGGCAGGGTCTCGACACCCTGTAGCAGGTAAAATGCGGTCTGCGGCGCCATCACCGCGCCGAAGTCGCGCAGCCCTTCCGAGCGCGCCCGCATCGCCAGCGCCGAGGGCCCGAACTCCTCGGCGAAGTCGATGCCGTGATAGCCCTCGTACGGCTCCGTCAGGGTCGGGAAAAGACCGCTCGCCTCCCAATCGAAGCGCCCGCCGTCGACCAGGACGCCGCCGATGGCCAGGCCGTGCCCGCCGAGCCATTTGGTCGCCGAATGCAACACGATATCGGCGCCCATCTCGAGCGGCCGCGCCAGATAGGGAGTCAGAAAGGTGTTGTCGATGGCCAGCGGTATCTTGGCCCGATGCGCCACCTCGGCAACCGCCGGAAGGTCGAGAACCTCCAGGCCGGGGTTGCCCACCAGCTCGGCGAAGATCAGCCGCGTCTCCGGCCGGATCGCGGCCGCGAAGGCTTTCGGATCCCGCGGATCGACGAAGGTCGTTTCGATGCCGAAACGCGGCAGCGTATGGGTAAAGAGATTGATCGACCCGCCATAGAGGCAGGAGGAGGCGACGATGTGCGCGCCCTGCCCCATCAGCGTGGCGATCATCAGATGCAGGGCGGCATGTCCCGAAGCCGTGCCGATGGCGGCGACGCCACGGTCGAGCGCGGCCACACGCTCCTCAAGCACCGCCACCGTGGGATTGCCGATGCGGCTGTAGATGTATCCGGGCCGCTCCAGGTTGAACAAGGCGGCGGCGTGATCGACATCGCGAAAGACGTAGGACGTCGTCTGATAGATCGGCACCGCCCGCGCGCCGGTCTCGGCATCGGGCTGCTGCCCCGCGTGCAATGCGAGCGTATCGAACTTGAGAAACTTCGGGTCGGCCATGCTGGCCTCCTATCCGGGGAAATTCGGCCGCAGACTACCGCAATCTTCTCTGCGAGACAGAAGGGAAATCGCACGGGGAGGACGGGGTTCGCGGGCAGCGGACAGGCCCCGGAAATGCGGAAGGCCGCTCGCCCCTTTTGGGGTCGGCGGCCTTCTCGATTTCCCGTAAGCCTCTTGTCCTGTCAACTTGCCGTTTCCGACGAAGGCGAGCGTATCACCGCGCTAGAGGGAATCAAGCGCTGAATGTTCTTGACTCTGGCAAAACTGCCACTGCGAAAGCAGGCAAGAGAAAGCGCCGGGACGAGGCCCGGCGGCAAGTCGACAGGAAGGTATTGGAATCGCTTTACGCAATTGCTTGCGGAGACAAAACCGAATTATATTCGTAATTCATCCGGGCGGATTAAGGCTACAAAAATTTTGCCCGCCGCCGCGCGGCACGGCCATTTTTGCGCCGCGCTACTGAGCTACCCAGGCGCCATCGATGGGTATCAGGCTGCCGGTCATGTTGTCGGCCGCGGGGGAGCAGAGAAACACCGCCAAGCCGCCAAGCTGCTGCGGCGTCACGAATTCCTTCGACGGCATGCGCTCGGAAAGCAGGGCTTCGCGCGCCTCGTCGTTGCTCAGATTGCGCTCGGCGGCGATCGCGTCGACCTGCTTCTGGACCAGCGGGGTCAGCACCCAGCCCGGACAGATCGAATTGCAGGTCACGCCGCTGCCGGCGGCTTCCAGGGCCGTCACCTTGGTCAAGCCGTTGACGCCGTGCTTGGCGGCGACATAGGCAGCCTTCTGCACCGAGCCGACCAGGCCCTGCACCGAGGCGATGTTGACGATCCGGCCCCAGCCGCGCTGCTTCATGCCGGCGATAACGTGGCGGGTGGTGTGGAAAACGGCGGAGAGATTGATCGCGATCACCGCGTCCCAGCGTTCGGCCGGAAACTCCTCGAGCGGCGCGACGTGCTGAATACCGGCGTTATTGACCAGGATATCGACGGCGCCGAAGCGCCGTTCCGCCGCCGCGATCATTGCTTCGATGGCCGCCGGATCGCTCATGTCGGCACCGTCGTAGGCCGCTTCGACGCCCCGCGCCGCGATGCCCTGACGTTGAGCCTCGATTTCATCGGCCTCACCGAAACCGTTCATCACGATGTTGGCACCCTGATCGGCCAGAGCTTCGGCGATGGCCAGGCCGATGCCGCTGGTCGATCCCGTCACCAGCGCGGTTTTTCCTTGCAGCATGAAGCGTCTCCCTGCGACAGATTTGCTATTGGATAGCGCAAAGCGTTGATAGCGTCTCGCCGCGCCGCTGACCACCGCGAAGGGGGTTCATGAATGCAGCCCTATCTGGCCTGGGCCATCATACTGCTGGGATGGGTCCTGCCCCTGCTCCACGTCGGCCTATCGTCGGCCAGCGGGCCCTGGATGCCACCTCCGGGCGCACGCTGCCCCTTTGGGCCGCGCGTCGGCTGGCTGGTGATCGTGCTGCTCGCCGGCCCGCTTGGCTGGCTGCTGTACTTCCGCCGCCGGCGCTAAGCCTTGAAGAAAGCCTCCGCTCCGGCCTTGTAGTCCTTCTTGCTGGCAAGCTTGCTTTCCACCCGCTCGAGCTCCGTCTTCAGCTCGGCGATGTAGTCCTCGAGTTCCTCGACGCCCATGGACTCCAGATCCTTGGGCGCGGTAGAGACCGCTTTGCGCGGCTCCAGATCGTCGCTATCCATGCTCCGCAGGTCCCTTGTTGCGTGCCGCGTTCCGCTACCTATGCTTAGGCAGCAGTGTAACCCGGCGCGCCCCTCAAACCAAACGAGGCTCTTCGATGACCCAGTCCACGCCCGCCACGATGCAGGCCATTGAAATCCGTGAGTTCGGCGGCCCCGATGTGCTCGTCCCGAGCGACCGCGAGACCCCGCGGCCTGGCCCGGGCGAGGTCTTGATCAAGGTCGCGGCCGCCGGAGTGAACCGGCCCGACGCCCTGCAGCGCGCCGGCGGCTACCCGCCGCCGCCGGGCGCCTCGGACATTCCCGGTCTGGAAGTGGCTGGAACGGTGGTTGCCCTGGGCGCGGGGGTCGAGACGTTTGGGATCGGCGATCCGGTCTGCGCCTTGGTCACCGGCGGTGGCTACGCCGCTTACTGCGTGGCTCCGTCCGCGCAGTGTCTGCGCGTGCCTCAGGGCATGGATTTCATCCATGCCGCGGGCATTCCCGAGACCTTCTTTACGGTCTGGTCCAATCTCTTCGACCGGGCCGGGTTGTGCGCCGGGGAAACCCTGCTGATTCACGGCGGTTCCTCGGGCATCGGAACGACGGCGATCCAGCTCGCCAAGGCCTTCGGAGTCCGGGTCTTCACGACCGCTGGCAGCGCTGATAAATGCGCCGCCTGCGAAGCCCTGGGCGCCGAACGGGCGATCAATTACCGCGAAGAGGATTTCCTCGCCATCCTCAAGGAAGCCGGCGGCGCCGACGTGGTGCTCGACATGGTGGGGGGCGGCTACATCGCCAAGAACCTGGACCTGCTGAAACCGGACGGACGCCTGGTGTTCATCGCCTTTCTCGGCGGTCCCAAGGCGGAGGTGAACTTCCTGCCGGTCATGCTGAAGCGCCTCACCGTCACCGGTTCGACGCTGCGCGCCCGCGACATCGCCTTCAAGGCGGCCATCGCCGCCAATCTGGAGGCGCGGGTCTGGCCGCTGCTCGAAAGCGGCCAGGTCAAGCCCGTGCTCAATCGCAGCTTCCCCCTGGCCGAAGCCGCGCAGGCGCACGCCTTGATGGAATCCTCGCAGCACATCGGAAAAATCGTCCTGACCGTCGAGAGCTAGCGGCTCTTCCCGTATCGACGGCTTTCAGCGAAGCTTCTAGGATCGAGACATGGGGGCAATCGATTGGAGCTGAGTCGAAACCATGCCGATCTGCGAAGCCGACCCCTGGCGCCTACAGTATTTCGAGGGCATTCCCTGCCCCGCGGACGTTCTAGTACCGACCGAGGATGGGGACGCCTGGGCGTGGTACCCGAAGCACAAGTGGGTCTACAACAAGCTAGAAGTGGCTGAACGCCAGAGACTTTCCTGTGGCCCTCACGGCCTGGAGCCGCCCGCGTTCCCGGTCTTCTCCAAGCCCGTGTTCAATATGCGCGGCATGGGTGTCGGCAGCCGCATTCTGCGCAGCGTTAAGGAATACAAGGCTTTTCAGCGGCCCGGTCATATCTGGATGCCGCTGTTCGAGGGCGAGCACGTCTCCACCGACGCCGCGGTGGTCGACGGCGCCGTCCACTGGTGGCGGCACAGCATCGGCAAGCCGCTGGACGGCGGCATGTTTGATTTCTGGACGGTTCTGGCCGAGGCGCGCCCGGAGATCGAGGCCTACTGCGGCGCCTGGGTCGAGGAGAACCTTACCGGCTACAGCGGCATGGTAAACCTTGAGACCATCGGCGCGAAGATCATCGAAGCGCATCTGCGCTTTTCCGACCAATGGCCGGATCTCTATGGCGGACGCCCCTGGGTCGAAGCCCTGATCGGCCTGTACCGGGACGGCGTCTGGCAGTTCGACGATTCTCGGCGGCGCGACGGCTATAGCGTCGTGCTTTTCGGCGCCCATGGCATTCAGTACCGGCATCCGCCCCAAGAACTTGTCGCCGAGATCCTCGCCATGCCGGAGGTAACCAGCGTGCAAATCACCTTCCATGAGGACCGCCCGCCTTCCTGGCATTCCATGCCGCCGGGCGGCTTCCGCCTGGCCATCGTCAACACCTGGAGCTTGGAAAGCGGAATCCGCGCCCGCGAGAAACTCGCCTTGAGCTTCTGGTCGACGCAGCAGTTGCGCGCGCGCCGCGGCAAGAAGGACGCCGCCCCGCAAACCGCGAGCCCGCCCGGTGAGTGAACTCATCGACCCCAGCGATCTGTCGGGGATCGAGGAAATCGAGAACCTCTGGATTCCGATGCCCGACGGCGCGCGCCTTGCCGCGCGCGTCTGGAAGCCCTGGGATTCCGGGAACAACCCGGTTCCGGCGATCCTCGAGTTCATTCCCTACCGCAAGCGCGACTTCATGCGCGCCCGGGACGAGCCGATGCACCGCTATTTCGCGCTGCATGGCTATGCCAGCATACGCGTCGACCTGCGCGGCAGCGGCGATTCCGACGGCGTGCTGCACGACGAATACTCCGCCATCGAACACGACGACGCGCGCGCCATCATCGCCTGGCTGGCGGAGCAGCCCTGGTGCAGCGGCGCGGTCGGGATGACCGGCATTTCCTGGGGCGGGTTCAACGCGCTGCAGGTCGCGGCGCAGAATCCGCCGGCCTTGAAGGCGATCATCACGCTCTGCGCCTCCGACGACCGCTATGCAGACGACGCCCACTACCGCGGCGGCTGCCTGCTCAACGAGAATATGCAATGGGGCTCGATCCTGACGCTCTACAACGCCCTGCCCCCCGACGAGCAGATCGTCGGCGCGCGCTGGCGGGAGATATGGAAGGAACGGATCGACGCCCTGGAACCCTTCCCGGCCCTGTGGATGCGCCACCCCTGGCGCGATGCCTACTGGAAGCACGGCTCGGTCAGCGAGGATTTCTCCGCCATCAAGTGTCCGGTCTACGCGATCGGCGGTTGGGCCGATGGTTACACCAACGCGGTCACGCGCCTGCTGGCGGGACTGAAAGCGCCCCGCAAGGGCCTAATCGGACCTTGGGCGCATAACTTTCCGCACGACGCGCGGCCGGGCCCGGAGATCGGCTATCTGCAGGAAGCCCTGCGCTGGTGGGATTATTGGCTGAAAGGCATCGACACCGGGATCATGGACGAGCCAATGCTGCGCGCCTGGATACAGGACTCCGTGCCGCCGCAGCCCCACTACGACGAGCGCCCTGGCCGCTGGATCGCCGAGGAAAGCTGGCCGAGCCCGCGCATCGCGCCGCGCCGCTATTATCTCAACTGGGGGTACCTCGCGAACGAGCCGGGAGAGATCGATGAAACCAGCTTCTCCTCGCCCCAGACCCTCGGCGTGCGCGGCGGAGAGTGGTGCGGCTTCGGCGCGGACGGCGAAGCGCCGCGCGATCAGCGAGCCGACGACGGCGGCTCCCTGGTGTTCGACAGTGACACCTTGAAACAGCCCATGGAGCTGTTCGGCGCGCCGGTGCTGAAGCTCCGGGTCAAGTCGAACCGCCCGGTCGCCTTCCTGATCGCCCGCCTAGGAGACGTCAGCCCGGACGGCGCTTCGACGCGGATTTCTTACGGTATCCTCAATCTCTGCCACCGCGACAGCCACGAAAACCCCGAGCCCCTGGAACCTGGCCGCTGGTACGATATCCGGCTGCAGCTTGACGATCTCGCGCAGATCGTACCGGACGGCAACCATCTGCGGCTCAGCCTATCGACCAGCTATTGGCCGATGATCTGGCCGCCGCCGGAGCCGGTCGCTCTCAACGTCGAAACCGGTAGCGGAACCCTGGACCTGCCGCTGCGCCCGCCGCGCGCCGAGGACGCCGAACTACCGGCCTTCGAGGCGCCGGCCGCGTCACCGACCGTTGGCCCTAAGAAGCTACGGCCCTTGCCGATGCGCCGCAGCATCGAGATCGACCTGGCCGCCAATGAGTGGATCTATACCCTCTACGGCGACGGCGGCGAGTTCGGCGGCGCCTCGCTGACCCGGATTGAGGAGATCGGCCTGGATATCGGCTACACCCTGATGAAGCGCTACCGGATCATCGAAAATGATCCCCTGTCGGCCGAGACCGAGCTGATCCAATCCGCGACCATGCAGCGCGATGATTGGTCGGTGCGTATCGAGTGCCGCATGCGCATGACCTCGACGGCCAAGGCCTTCCAGTTCACCGGCGATCTGCAGGCCTTCGAAGGCGCCCAGCCCTTCGGGGCGCGGCAATGGAGCATGGCGATTCCCCGGCAACTGCTCTAGGCAATCCGCGCGATCGCCGCATCGATCACGCGTTCCAGCATCCGCGCATAGGAGAGGCCGGCGATTCCCGCCATGATCGCCAGCTTAGCATCGTAGCCCCAGGCCGGATTGGGGTTCACCTCCATCAGTTTGGGCCGCCCATCGGCGCCGCAGCGGAAATCGAAACGCCCATAGTCCTGCAGGCCGAGACGGCGGAAAAGCAGCTTGCTCCAGGCAACCAGACGGGCCTCTGTTTCCGGTGCCATCTCCGCGGCATGAAAGCGGATATCCGTCCAATAGGGCGACTGGGGGTCGACCTTGGATTCGAAGGACAGAATGGGGCTGCAGCCCGCCGGGAGGGCGGAAAAATCGACCTCCAGCGGCGGCAGCGCCGAGAGGCCGGGCCGAGTATTTCCGAGCAGGCCGATCCCGTATTCCGGACCCGGCAGATACTCCTGCCAGAGGACATCACGGCCCGGCAACTCACGGCGCAGGAAATCGAGGTAGGCCCGCGCCTCGGCCGGGTTATGCACCACCGCGTCCTTGGTGATGCCGACGCTTCCATCGGCTTGGTTCGGCTTGAGCAAGGCCGGGTAAATTTCCGGTAGGTCGTCCTGTGCCGGCAGCGCCGAAATGTAGACCTCGACGGGAACCTCGACGCCAAGCGCTTGGGCGATCAGCCGCACTGCCTGCTTGTCGAAGCAGAGCACCATGGCCTGCGGCGTGGCTCCGGTGTAGGGGATATCCATCAGTTCCAGCTGCGCCGGCAGGTTGAGCTCGCGGGTCGGCAGGTTGAACAGCCCTGTGTCGCAGAAATTGAGCACCAAATCGGGGCGGAAGCTCGCGATCCGCTCGAAGATCCGGCTGTGGTCGTCGATCACCTCGAGATCGAAACGCCCAAGGCTTTCCAGCGCCTCGACCATCTTGCCGTGAGCGATGAGATCTTCTTTGCTCCAGGCCGCCGCCAGCTTCGTGCTGTCGGCCCTGCCATGGTCGCCGGTGACGACCGCCAGACGCCGGAATTTACTCATGCCAGCCTCCCAGGGTAATGCCCATTTCCCTCGCAAGCTTAGCGATTTACGGTCAAATTGGCCGTGAATCATTCGTTCACAAAGGCCGATTTCGCCCTTTCGTTCCAGGGCGACAAAGCTTATATACGGGACGCGTTTTCCAAACATCGCTCTATGCGCTGCTGGATTTTTCATCCGCAGCGTAGGTGTCGGGTCCCGGGCCCGGCGCCGGGCGAAGAAGCTTTGCCGGTTACGGACCGGCGGTAAGGAGAGAGATTATGTCGGTACCCTTGATGCCAAAGGCCACGGCCGTCTGGCTGGTCGATAACACCGCGCTCAGCTTTCAGCAGATCGCCGACTACTGCGGCCTGCATGTGCTGGAGGTTCAGGGCATTGCCGACGGCGAGGTCGCCATCGGGATTCAGGGCATCGATCCGGTCGGCAACGGCCAGCTCGACAAGGATCTGCTGGAGAAGGCCGAGAAGGACCCCAAGGTCGAGTTGAAGATGGCGAAGCAGAACCTGCCGCAGCCCGCCAAGCGCACCAAGGGGCCGCGCTATACCCCGGTCGCCAAGCGACAGGATAAGCCCGACGCCATCGCCTGGCTGGCCCGCAATCATCCGGAATTGAAGGACAGCCAGATCGCCCGTTTAATCGGCACCACCAAGAACACCATCGCCGCGGTGCGCGACCGCAGCCACTGGAACTCGCCGAACATCCGTCCCAAGGACCCCGTACTTGCCGGGCTGTGCAGCCAAACCGACCTCAATGCCGCCATCACCAAGGCGCGGCGGGCGGCGGAACGGCGCGGCGAAAAGATTCCCGAGCCCGAGCCCCGGCAGCCCGAGGTGAGCCAGAGCGGCGGCATCGACGCGGACTATCCCTTCAAACTGCCGGACTAACGCAGTTCTTCACCGCAGCGGCGCGTAGTGCACCAGCAGCGCCGCCAGGGTTAGCATCGATAGCCCGGTCGACAGCAAGACCGTGGTCGAGACCGCGGGCACCGCGGCGTCGTACTCCCGCGCCATGACGAAAACCGTCGCACCGGTCGGCAAAGCCGCCACGATGGTGATGACCGTCACCTGCAGCGGCGCCAGGGCAAAAACCTGGGCGGCAACGGTCCAGGCCAGCAGCGGGTGCAGCAGCGTCTTGACGCAGACCAGAACCGCCGACTGACGCAGCTCGCCGGCCACGCGAAACGCCGCCAGGCTTCCGCCCAGGGCGACCAGGGCCGCCGGCGCGGCCGCCCCCGCGAGCAGCTCGGCGAAGCGGTCCACGGGCCTGGGCAAGGCCCAGCCGGTCAGGCCGAAGGCGATACCGGCCAGGATCGACAGCACCACGGGATTGCGCAGCAGCGCGCCGAGTGCCTTGCCTCCCGCCGCGAGATAGCCGCCGTCGCTGCCCTGAAAGCTCTCCAAGATCAGCGTCGTCAGAGTGAGCAGGAAAATCGAGTGGAAAGTGGCGATCAGCAGGAAAGGCACCATGCCGTCCTCGCCGAAGGCGGTGTAGATCACCGGCGTGCCCATCAAAATCACGTTTCCGAAGCAGGCCGACAGGCCCAGCAGCGGCTGCTCCCGCGCGGTCCTTAGGAGCAGATAGCGGGCCAGCAGCAAGCCCAGCGCGAAGATCGCGAAGGCCGTCAGGTAATAGGCGAACAGCACGTCCAGATCGAGCTGCCGGTTGAGCGCGCCGCCCGCCATGGTGCGGAACAGCAGCGAGGGGATCGCCAGATAGAGCACGAAGCGGGTGAGACCTCTCAGCCCCGCGTCGCTGATCAATGCGAAGCGCGCGAAAAGATAACCGCAGCCGACCAGCGCGAAGAGCGGCAGCACGATCTCGAAGACCGCGTCCATGGAAGCCCCCTGCGGCCGAGCCGGAGCTTACGGCTTGACCGGCACCGTGTAGTTGAGCGCCAGGCGCCCGCCATCGGGATAGATCGTCTGGCCGGTGATGTAGCTGGAATCCTCGCTGGCCAGGAACACCGCGACCGAGGCCACTTCGGAGGGCTCGCCGAAGCGCCCCATCGGCGTGCGCATCATCGCGCCCTTGGCCTTTTCGGGGTCGTTCATCACCGCCTGGGCCAGCTCCGTGCCGATCGAGCCCGGACCGATGCCGTTGACCCGGATACCCTTGTCGGCCAGCGCCAGGGCCATCACCTTGGTCAGCTGATTGACCCCGCCCTTGGCGACCACGTAGGGGGTGATCGACGGGATCGCCATCACCGCGTTGACCGACGACATGTTGATGATACAGCCGCCCGCGCCCTGCGCCGCCATCTGGCGGGCCGCCGCCTGGCCGGTCAGGAAGACGCCCTTGAGGTTGACCCGAAGCACCCGGTCGAAATCCTCCTCGGTCAGATCGAGAAACTCGGAGGCATGGACGATTCCCGCGTTCGCCACCAAGATATCGAGACGGCCGAAAGTCTCGACCGTCTTGGCGATCAGCGCGTCCACCTGCGCCTTGTCGCCGACATCGCAGGCCTGAAAAGCGGCGGTCCCGCCCTGGGCGGCGATCTCCTCGACCCGGGCCCTGCCGTCCTCCGCATTGACATCGGAGAGCATCACCTTGGCGCCTTCGGCGGCGTAACGCTGCGCGCAGGCCAAGCCGATACCCCGCGCCGCGCCGGTGACGATGGCGACCTTGTCCTTGAGCCTCATCTGCCTCTCCCTGTTGTCCGTGCCACTACGCGCAGGAACCTGCCACGCCCTCTCGCCGCCTTCAACGTCTTGTGATTGGTTTTGCCGCACGGCAGGGCCGATCCTCGGTGGATGAGGAAAATTCTTGGCCTGGCCACGCTGTTTCTGATGTTCGCGTCCACGGCTTCGGCCGCGCCCAGCGGCTGGGAGCGGGAGTGGCCGGACACCGACTTCGGCAAGCATTCCATCCCCTTCGAGGAAATCCTCTCCGGCGGACCGCCGAAGGACGGCATCCCCTCGATCGATGCCCCGATCTTCGAAGCGGCGTCGAAGATCGAGACGCTGTCGCCACGCGAGCCGCTTATCCGCCTGCGCGTCGGCGATGAGGTTCGGGGCTATCCCCTGCGCATCCTGACCTGGCACGAGATCGTCAACGACGTGGTCGCCGGCGTGCCCGTCGCAGTCACCTATTGCCCGCTGTGCAACGCCGCCATCGTCTTCGACCGGCGGCTCGAGGGACAAACCCTGGATTTCGGTACCACCGGCAAGCTGCGCAAGTCCGACCTGGTGATGTACGACCGCCAGACCGAATCCTGGTGGCAGCAGTTCCTCGGCGAAGCCATCGTCGGCGCACTGACCGGCAAACGCCTGAAGATGCTGCCGGCGCGTCTGCAATCCTGGGAAAGCTTCAGGGCCGAGAACCCCGAAGCGCCGGTGCTGGTCCCGAACGATCCCGGCCTGCGCGACTACGGCCGCAACCCCTACGCCGGCTACGATTCCGCCGCCGCGCCTTTCCTCTACGACGGCGAGATGCCCGAGAACATCGCCCCCATGGCCTATGTCGTCGCCGTCGAGGATCAGGCCTGGAGCCTGGAACTGCTGCGCCAGGAAGGCCGGATTGAAAACGGCGACCTGGTCCTGACCTGGCGGGAAGGCTTGGCCTCGGCCCTCGATAGTTCCGAGATCGCCCAGGGCCGAGACATCGGCAGCGTTACGGTGCAACGCCGCAGCGCGAGCGGCGAGCTGGAAGATGCCGTCTACGACCTGACCTTCGCCTTCGTCTTCCACGCCTTCCGGCCGGAGGGTAAGCTGCACGTCGAGTGACCGCGGCCACTGCCTGCGCGCGCGGACAAGGGAGGACAGGCCATGATCATCGAAGGCGGCTGCCACTGCGGCGCCATCGCCTACACCGCCGAGGTCGACCCCAAGGACGTAATTCTCTGCCACTGCAGCGATTGCCAGACGCTTTCGGGCACGGCTTTCCGCAGCGTCGCCTTCGCCAGGAAGAGCAGCTTCGCGCTGCGCAAGGGCTCACCCCGAATCTACGTCAAGCAGGCCGCGAGCGGCCGGGAGCGGGAGCAAAGCTTCTGCGAGACCTGCGGCACGCCGATCTACTCTGCACCCTTGCCGATCGACTACGGCGACGAGGATCCGATGATCGGCCTGCGCGTCGGCGCGATCAGGCAGCGCGACCAGCTCATACCCAAGGCGCAGGCCTGGTGTGGCTCGGCTCAGCCCTGGGTCCAGACGATCGCCGGCCTGCCAGAGGACAGCTAGAGCCTGCCTAGCGCTGCCGGGCCTGAACCATCAGGCAGGTGATCGTCTCCTCGCCCAGGGCGCGGCAGGCTTCCATGCGGTGCAGGCCCTCGACCAGCACCAGGCCCTTGCTGTCGTCCTTGCGCACCAGAATCGGCGCCTCCAGTCCCTTTTCCAGGATCGACTCGGCCAGGGCCGCGACCTTGTCCTCGTCCAGGGTGGCGCGCCGCTTCACCGGTACGTAGATCTCGGCGATCGGATGCTGCTGCGGGATCATGCCAGGCATGGCGGAGTCCCGATCATTTCATCACGACGACTTCGACCCGGCGGTCGCTCTCGTACTGCTCGTCCGAAAACAGACGGCCGACGAAGGTATCGCCGAAGGCCTCGCCACGGGTCAGCACCTGGAAAGTCTTGCTGCCAAGTCCATTGGCCTTGAGGAAATCGACCACGGCCTCGGCCCGGCGCAGCGCCAGCTTTTCGTTATAGGCAACGTCACCGGTCTTGTCGGCCTGACCGAGCACACAGAACTGGGCCTGGGGATTGCCGCGGAAGCGTTCGGCCATCTCGCGCAGCCAGGCTTGATCCTCGGCGCTGATTTCCGTGCTGTCGACGGCGAAATAGGCGACACGCGGCGCCGACTTGCTCAGCCCCGAAGGCGCGGAGCATTCCTTGGCCAGCGCCACGCCGGCGCCGGCGCAGATCATCAGCGGCAGCGCCGCCGCAAGCACAAGTCCTCTCCCCCAAGCGATCATTCAGTCTCTCCCTGCCTGTGGCCCGCCCCGGGCCGGATTTCTTGACAATCTTATCATCTCCCGCGCCGCGCGCGCGTGTTAGTCTCGCCGCGATAGTCGCAAAAATCAGCCTAAAAGAAGCAAAACCCATGTCCAGCGATCTGATCCCCTTAGCTCTCGCCACCGGTCTAAATACCCTGGCTACCAGTTTCCACGTTCTGGCCGCCGTGGTTTGGGTGGGCGGCATGTTCTTGATCTACGTCTGCCTGCGCCCGGCGCAGACTCTTCTGCCGCCCCCCGAGCGCATCAAGCTGATGACCGAGGTCTTCCGGCGCTTTTTCACATGGGTCTGGATCGCAATTGCCCTGTTGCTGGCCAGTGGCTATTGGATCGTGTTCGGCGTCTACGCCGGCTTCGCCAGCGCGCCATCGCATATCCACGTCATGCAGGCGAGCGGTTGGCTGATGATCCTGCTGTTCCTGCACCTTTACTTCGCGCCCTGGAAACGGCTGCGCCGCGCCACGGCAGCCGAGGACTGGCCAGAGGCCGCCAGGAACATCGGCCAGATGCGCCGAATCGTCGCCGCCAATCTCGGCCTCGGTTTGATTACGGCGGCAATTGGAGCGAGCGGACGGTATTGGAGCTAACTGACGCTCCGAAAGCCCCCAAGAGGGTTCGCGCGAAGCTACCCGCGGCGTGGAACCGAACCGGCGGACGCTCAGGCAAAGGCCGAGGTTAGCAACGCTTCGGCCGCGGCTTTGGCATCGCCAGCGGAATCGCGCTCGTGGCCGAGATGCGCAGTGACGATGGCGCCTTCCTTAAGAAGCAGCAGCTTGCGCGCCAAGCCCTCTGGATCCCGCGCGCCCGCTTCCTCCGCTATCTTCCTCAGGTTCAGAAAGAGCAGCCGTTTATGCTCCGCTGATTGGGCATGTATGGGGTGCGCCGGGTTCGGATACTCCGAGGCGGCCTTGATGAACATGCAGGAGCGGAATTCGGGCTGCGCGAACCATTCCGCGAGGGCGTCGAACATAGCCAATAGCTGGGCCCGTGGCGGCCCGGCGCGCTCCATCCGGCGAAACAGCCAGTTCCGGAAATTCTGATCGCGTAACCGCAGCACCGCCAGGATCAGCTCCTCCTTGCTGCGGAAGTGCTTGAACATTGTCGTCTTCGAGATGCCGGTCTCCGCCGCGAGAAGATCCATGCCCGTCGCATGGAAACCTTCCCGGTAGAAGATTTCGAGGGCTTTCTCGACGAGTTCGTCGCGCTTGCTCGGTCTCATTACGGCTCCAGTTATGAACTGATCGGTATATATACCCTTCAGCGAAAGACGGCAAGAACACCGTTATTTCTTCTTATATATCAAAGAGAAGGTAATCCAGAGCCAATTTTTTTGGGTTCCGGGGGAATTTTTCTCTTGCCATAGTGAACAGATCGGTTAGATATGGCGCAAGCAAAATGTACCGTTCTGTTCATATTGGAGTTCGATTATGCCGCTTCCCCTTCTGCCGCCATTCAACGCCATCTCTGCCGCCGCCAAGGTCCGCGCCGCGGAGGATGCCTGGAACAGCCGCGACCCCATCAAGGTCGCCGCCGCCTATACCGCCGACACGGCCTGGCGGAACCGAGCTGAGTTCCTGACCGGCCGCGCCGAAGTCGAGTCCTTCCTAACCCGCAAGTGGCAGGCCGAACGCGACTATCGCCTGATCAAGGAGCTGTGGAGCTTCGGCGGTTCTCGGATCGCCGTGCGCTTCGCCTATGAAGCCCGCGACCCGGAAGGCCAGTGGTTCAG
Organism: uncultured Alphaproteobacteria bacterium; assembly: GCA_942491105.1. Taxonomy (GTDB): domain Bacteria; phylum Pseudomonadota; class Alphaproteobacteria; order Kiloniellales; family DSM-21159; genus JBBEAM01. The sequence goes on from CALNZX010000008.1 coordinate 206,712, forward strand.
AGCCTACGGCAATGAGAACTGGGAATTCGCGCCAGACGGCCTGATGGCGCTCAGGCGGGCTTCGATCAACGACCTTCTCATTGGCGATAGCGATCGTCTCTTCCACTGGCCATTGGGCACACGCCCGGCAGACCACCCCGGACTTTCCGAGCTCGGACTCTGAGCCGGAGCGTCGATTCCCTAGCCCACGATTCCATCAGCACCTGGGCTTCGCGCCCGAAACTTAAGGAGAAAGACCATGACCTGTTGCACCCACGACCATGACGTTAACGAGACAGGCAGCACCCTCGACCGCCGCGACTTCCTGACCGCGAGCGCCGGCGGAGTTGCCGCCGGGGCCGCGCTCGTCGCCGCGGGGATGACCGCCTCGCCGGCAGAGGCTGCCGGCCTCGCGGACTATGCCGACCCCGTTGAGCCCGCCCTGCCGCCCTCGACCATGGCCCTGGAGAAAGGCCGAACCGCGCTGCTAGTCGTCGACCCGCAGATCGACTTCCTCAGCCCCGAAGGCGTTACCTGGGGCGTGGTCGGCGAGAGCGTGACCGAACACAACGTCGTCGACAACCTGGAGCGCCTATTCCGTGCGGCGAAGGACGCCGACATCCCCGTGGTGATCTCGCCCCACTACTACTACCCCCACGACCACCGCTGGGCCTTCGAGGGCGCCCTGGAAAAGGTGATGCACTCGATCGGCATGTTCGACCGCCCTGGACCGCTCGACACCAGCGGCCTCGAAGGCTCCGGGGCCGACTTCATGGCCGAGTACAAGGATTATATCTTCGACGGCAAAACCGTGATCGCCTCGCCGCATAAGGTCTATGGCCCCGAGCAGAACGATGCGGCGCTGCAGCTGCGCAAGCTGCGCGTCGACCAGGTGCTGCTGGCCGGTATGTCGGCCAACCTCTGCGTCGAGAGTCACATGCGCGAGTTTCTCGAACAGGGCTTCGAGGTCGCTGTCGTCCGCGATGCAACGGCTGGCGCCAAGCTGCCCGAGGGAGACGGTTACCTCGCCGCGCTGATCAATTTCCGGATGATGGCCAACGCCGTTTGGACCACCGACGAGGCGGTCTCGCGGATTCAAGAGTTGACCGGCTAACTCCGGCTCGCCGATCCCCTCCCCCGGAGGGATCGGCAGACAGTTTCACGCAACCTCCGCATATCCCGATGCGGCTATGCGCTGGCAAGTGCCAGCGACTTCCCCGCCGGCCTCCGGCCAGCGGTTCCCTCCCGTCCGCCCCAATGGGCGGCAGCTAAGAAAGGACCAATCTGATGAATGCCTACAAGACCCTTATCGCCACAGCCGTGTTGCTCGGCGCCATCTCCATCACATCGGCGGCCTATGCCGTCGACGAGTACAACGTTTCGAAAGGCACGACGCTCAGTGGAGCGGGAGTCGCGCTGCGTGGAAGCGATGCCGTATCGCTCGCGGGCGGACTCGCCGTCGAACCGGGCAACGCCGCCTTTACCGTCGAGCACGATGGTGTCGCCTACTACTTTGCATCGGAGGAGACGATGGACATCTTCTCCGCCGATCCGGATCGGTTTCTGCCCGAATATGGCGGCTATTGCGCCTTCGGCGTCGCGATCGACAAGAAGCTCGATGCCGACCCGCAGTTCGCCGACATCGTCGACGGCAAGCTCTACCTCTTCCTCAACGCCGTTGCCTTCGAGAAGTACCTCGAAGACAAGGCTGGCACGCTTGCGAAAGCCGAGGAAAACTGGCCGGCGATGCAGCATCGCGCGGTGTCGGAAGTGAACCGCTGAGCATCTCTCGGCGAAACGAAACCGGCCGCTGCCGGCGCTGGTCACGGACCAGAGCCGGCAGCTGTCGTGCGTGCCGGAAGCTAGGAAGCCTTGGGGTAGCCGATTTCCCTCAGGCTGCCGCCGATCTCCTCGAGAATCGCAGGGTCGTCGATGGTCGCCGGCATCTTGTAGTCCTCGCCGTCGGCGATGCAGCGCATGGTGGCGCGCAGGATCTTGCCGGAACGGGTCTTGGGCAGGCGCTTGACCACCGTCGCCGACTTGAAGGCGGCGACCGGCCCAATCCTGTCGCGCACCATTTGCACGGTCTCGGCGGCGATCTCCTCAGGCGCCCGCTCGACCCCGGCGTTGAGCACCAGGAAGCCGACCGGCAGCTGCCCCTTCAGGGCATCGGCGACGCCGATGACCGCGCACTCGGCGACGTCCGGGTGGCTTGCCAGCACCTCCTCGATGGCACCGGTCGACAAACGATGCCCAGCGACGTTGATGATGTCGTCGGTGCGCGCCATGACATGGACATAGCCGTCGTCGTCGATCAGCCCGGCATCGCCGGTCTGGTAGTAACCCGGATAGGCGTCCAGGTAGGCCTTCTTGAAACGCTCGGCGGCGTTCCACAGGGTCGGCGCGGTCCCCGGCGGCATCGGCAGCTTGCCGACGATGGCGCCGATCTTGCCCGGCTCCAGCTCCTTGCCCTGGGGATCGAGAACCTTGAGGTCCCAGCCGGGCACGGCGCGGGTCGGCGAGCCGGGTTTGACGGGCAGCTGTTCAATGCCCAGGCAGTTGGCGGCGATCGACCAGCCGGTCTCGGTTTGCCACCAGTGGTCGACCACCGGCACCCGCAGCTGCTCCTGTGCCCAGGCCAGGGTATCGGGGTCGCAGCGCTCTCCGGCCAGGAACAGCGTGCGGAACTTCGACAGATCGTAGTCGCCGATCAGCTTGCCCTGGGGATCCTGCTGGCGGATCGCGCGAAACGCCGTCGGCGCGGTGAACATCGCCGCCACGCCGTATTCGGAAATCACCCGCCAGAAAGCCCCCGCGTCGGGCGTGCCCACGGGCTTGCCTTCATAGAGCACCGTGGTCGCGCCCCAGAGCAGAGGCGCATAGACGATATAGCTGTGGCCAACCACCCAGCCGACGTCGGAGGCGCTCCAGAACACCTCACCGGGATCGATGTCGTAGATGTTCTTCATCGACCAGTTGAGGGCCACGGCATGGCCGCCGTTGTCGCGCACGATGCCCTTGGGCTGACCGGTCGTGCCCGAGGTGTAGAGGATATACAGCGGGTCCGTCGCGGCGACCGGCACGCAAGGATGCGGCGCGGCGGCGGCCACGGCTTCCTGCCAGTCGAAATCGCGCCCGGCGGTCAGCTCGCAGCGCGCGGCCTCGCGTTGCAGCACGAGGCAGGCTTCCGGCTTGTGCGCGGCGCGCTCGATTGCGGCGTCGAGCAGCGGCTTGTAGGTGACGATACGCCCCGGCTCGATACCGCAGGAGGCGGCGAGCACGAGCTTGGGCTGGCTGTCGTCGATCCGGGTCGCCAGCTCGTTGGCGGCGAAGCCCCCGAACACCACGGAATGAATCGCCCCAAGCCGGGCGCAGGCCAGCATCGCCATTGCCGCCTCTGGCACCATCGGCATGTAGATGATCACCCGGTCGCCCTTGCCGACGCCCAGGGCGGCGATGGCACCGGCCAGCTTTGCGACGGCGTCGCGCAGCTCCGAATAGGTATAGCTGCGCTTGGTCCCGGTCACCGGGCTGTCGTAGATCAGGGCAGGCTGATCGCCGCGCCCGCCGTCGGCATGGCGGTCCAGGCAGTTATGGCAGGTATTGAGCTCGCCACCGGCGAACCAGCGATAAATGGGCGCCGCGCTGTCGTCTAGAACCTTGTCCCACCTGCGGCTCCAATCGATCTGTTCCGCCGCGCGGGCCCAGAAGCCCTCGGGATCGGCTTTGGCCTCGGCGTAGACGTCATCGAAACGGCCCATTTGGCGAAACCTCCTCAGTTTTGTATTTCAGCGCTGCGGATCGTTAGCCGATCCGTTCCCGGATCATCATGCCGGGGAAGGCCGCCCAGAATCAATTTCGAGATCGAGGAAACATCGAGAGTGTGACCAGGTTCACACGACCGGGGGGGGGGGGGGGGGGGGGGGGGGGGGGGGGGGTGGGGGGGGGGGGGGGGGGGGGGGGGGGGGGGGGGGGGGGGGGGGGGGGGGGGGGGGGGGGGGGGGGGGGGGGGGGGGGGGGGGGGGGGGGGGGCGGGGGGGGGGGGGGGGGGGGGGGGGGGGGGGGGGGGGGGGGGGGGGGGGGGGGGGGGGGGGGGGGGGGGGGGGGGGGGGGGGGGGGGGGGGGGGGGGGGGGGGGGGGGGGGGGGGGGGGGGGGGGGGGGGGGGGGGGGGGGCGGGGGGGCGGCGCGACCCACCCACGGGGGGGGGGGGGGGGGGGGGGGGGGGGGGGGGGGGGCCCTGCGCCGCGCTGTCCCCCTTGCTATCCCGCCACACCCCGCGCCCCGTCGGGGGCGACCCTGGACTTCGGCCGGTGCTTTCGCAAGACTCCCGGCAGGCTGCAGCGCAACCGGGGAGGCTCAAGCCCGCATGTCGATCTACGAACAGAATCTCGAACGCAATGCCGCCAACTTCGCGGCTTTGACGCCGCTGTCCTTTCTGAAGCGCGCTGCAGCCGTATTCCCCCAGCGCACGGCGGTGATCCACGGCAAGACCCAATATACCTGGGCGCAGGCCGAGGAACGCTGCCGCCGCCTCGCCTCGGCGCTGGCGGCGCGCGGCATCGGCAAGGGCGATACCGTGGCGGTGATGGCGCCGAACATTCCGCCGCTGTTCGAGGCGCACTTCGGCGTCCCGATGACCGGCGCGGTGCTCAATGCCCTCAACACCCGGCTCGACGCGACGACCATCGCCTACATCCTCAAGCACGGCGATGCCAAGGTGCTGCTGAGTGATACGGAGGCCGCGCCCACCATCGAGAAGGCCTTGGCCGAGCTTGGCCGCGACATCCTGGTGATCGATATCGAGGATCCGGAAGGACCCGGCGGCAAGCCTCTGGGCGAGATGGACTACGAGGACTTTCTCGCGTCCGCCGACCCGGACTTCGCCTACAGGCCCCCCGCCGACGAGTGGGACGCGATCGCCCTCAACTACACCAGCGGCACCACCGGCGAGCCCAAGGGCGTTGTCTATCACCACCGCGGCGCCACCCTGAACGCCCTCGGCAACATCCAGACCTGGGCGATGCCGCCGCATCCGGTCTATCTCTGGACCCTGCCGATGTTCCACTGCAACGGCTGGTGCTTCCCCTGGACCATCACCGCCCTCGCCGGCACCCACGTCTGCCTGCGGCGCGTCGAAACCGCCGCGATCTACGAGGCCCTCGCCAAGCATGGCGTCACCCATCTCTGCGGCGCGCCGATCGTGATGCAGATGATCCTCAACGCCAGCGAGGACCAGAAAAAGAGCTTCGATCAGCAGGTTGAGATGATGACCGCCGCAGCGCCGCCGCCGGCCAGCGTGCTGGCGGCGATGGAGGCCCAGGGCGTCAAGGTTACCCACGTCTATGGCCTGACCGAGGTCTACGGCCCGGCCGTGGTCTGCGCCTGGCATCCCGAATGGAGCGGCCTCCCCATCGAGCAGCAGGCCGATCTTAAATCCCGCCAGGGCGTCAACTATCCGGTGCTGGAAGGCGCCATGGTGGCCGACGCCGAGACCCTGGAGCCCGTGCCCTGGGACGGCGAAACCCTCGGCGAGGTTTTCCTGCGCGGCAACATCGTGATGAAGGGCTATCTGAAGAACGCCGAGGCCAGCGCCAAGGCCTTTGCCGGCGGCTGGTTCCACACCGGCGATCTGGGCGTGGTGCATCCCGACGGTTACATCCAGCTCAAGGACCGCTCCAAGGACATCATCATCTCGGGCGGGGAAAACATCTCCTCCATCGAGATCGAGAATACCCTCTACAAGCATCCGGCGGTGGCCGCCGCCGGCGTGGTCGCCAAGCAGGACGACACCTGGGGCGAGACGCCCTGCGCCTTCGTCGAGCTGAAACCGGGCGCCGAGGCGACGTCCGAGGAGCTGATCGCCTTTTGCCGCGACCACCTCGCGCACTACAAGTGCCCGCGTTACGTGGTCTTCGGCGAGCTGCCGAAAACCTCGACCGGCAAGATTCAGAAGTTCGTCCTGCGCGCGCAGGCGGACAGCTTCTGAACTGCCGTCCAGCCAGCAGCGAGCGACCGGCCGAAAAAACAAAACCGCGCCTGCGGGAAGCGGGCGCGGTGCGATTTTTTCTACATTTCGATCATCTTAGTGATGGTCGATACCGGCGATCTGATCCTTGATGCGCAGTTTCTCGCGCTTCAATGCGGTAATCCGACCTTCGTCGGGATGGGGTCTTAGGTTCTCCTGATCGATTTCCTGCTCAAGATGTGAATGCTTCGACTTCAAGGCTTCCACATGCTCATTGAGGGACATTGGATACTACCTCCCCTTTTTTTACGGACGAACTATGGTAACTCTCCAGGCTGATTCTGCAACCAGCGCTTATTCACAGGTCGGTATCGATGCCCAGCAGTTCAAGACGCTTGATCGTCGGCATTAGCGGCGCCAGCGGCGTGATCTACGGAATCCGCCTGCTGGAAGCCCTGCGCCCGCTGCCCGTCGAGAGCCATCTGGTGATGAGCAAGTCCGCCGAGATTACCGCGGCCTACGAAACCGAGCTCAAGATCAAGGATATCCACGCCCTGGCCGATGTCGTGCATCCCGCCGGGGATATCGCCGCGCCGATCGCCAGCGGTTCCTACAGGACTCTGGGCATGGTGATCGCGCCCTGCTCGATCCGCTCGATGTCGGAGATCGCGACCGGCGTCACCTCCAGCCTGCTGACCCGCGCCGCGGACGTGGTGCTGAAGGAACGCCGTCGGCTGGTGCTGATGCTGCGCGAGACGCCGCTGCACAGCGGACACCTGCGCAATCTGCTGCAGCTTTCGGAGATGGGCGCCGTGGTCGCCCCGCCGGTTCCCGCCTTCTACGCCAAGCCGCGAAGCGTGCAGGACATCGTCGACCAGTCGGTCGGCCGTGTCCTCGACCTCTTCGGCCTGGAAAGCCCGCTGATCGTCGGGCGCTGGGGCGAGGAAGACGACCCGGAAAAGGCGCGCGGCAAGCCGGCCCGGAAAAACAAGAGCTAGCCGCCTTTCTCAGGCCGCCGGTCCCAAGCCGCGCTTGCATGGCACGGCGCTGGCCATATATAGCCGTGCCAAGCGAGGACGACCTCCCCCATTCGGGATCTACGTTCGGGACGGCCCGAAGAAACAACGGGGTAAGGCATGCGCGCCACCAAAGACCGTATACGTCACGCCATCAGCTTCGAGGTCATCGCGCTTCTCATCGTCGCGCCCGCCGGTGCCTGGGCTTTCGACAAGCCGCTGCAGGACATCGGCGTTGTCGGCATCGTCAGCGCGACCACGGCGACGCTGTGGAACTATCTCTACAATCTGCTGTTCGATCACGCGATGCTGCGGATCGCGGGGCATCTGCGCAAGACCCTGGCGGTGCGCGTGCTCCACACGCTGCTGTTCGAAGGGGGCCTGCTCGTCGCCCTGCTCCCCTTCATCGCCTGGTACCTGGATATCGGCCTGCTCGAGGCCTTCTATCTGGATGTCTCCTTCACGCTGTTCTACCTGGTCTACGCCTTTGTCTTTAACTGGCTTTACGACCTGACTTTCCCGATCCCGAACGTCGACGGCCCGGCCGCGTCCGAAAGCCGCTAGCGGCCCCCTCGCTCACACCTCGAGACGCTGGCGGGCCTGCCGCAGATAGGCCTCGGAGATATCGATGCCCACCGCCCGGCGGCCCAGCTCGAGCGCGACCTTGAGCGCCGTCCCGGTGCCGCAGAAGGGATCGAGCAGCACGCCCCCCGGCGGGCAGGTGGCCAGAATCGGGGTGCGGCAGAGATCCTCGGGAAAGGCGGCGAAGTGGCCCTGCCGCCCCTGGCTGTCCTCGGGCAGAATATCCCAGACGTCGCCGGGCTTGCTGCCCTTGGGGTGATAGCGCAGCACGTAGAACCCCTTGTCCCGCAGCTCGCGCGCACGGCCCGAGACGCTCTCGCGGTCGGAGTGGGTCGCCCGCTGCCGGCCGCGCAGCACCATACGGAAATCGGCGAGTCTGCCCGCTTGCAGCGCGGCCAGCTCCTTGTCCAACGCGGCCAGCGCGGCCGCCTTCTCGGCCGCGCTGAGGGCCGTCGAAAGCTCGATCTGGCGGCGGTAGCGCACGCCGGTTACGCCGGTCGCCGATACCACCGCGCCGTCGACCACCCTGGCTGCGCGCGGCGCGTTGCGAATGGCATCCAGATCGTAGTGGTAGTCCGGCTGGCGCACGAAGTGGAAGACCATCTCATGCAGGTTGCGCAGCCTGTCGCGCGCGGTGTCCGGTCCGCCCTTCAGCTTGTTCCAGACCACGGCGTTGCGCAGGATCCAACCCTGCTGGTCGCCCAGCGCCAAGGCCACCCGCCAGGGCAGCCCCAGCAGCCTTTTCTGCCGGTAGCTATCGCCGAGATTGAGCCAGAGCGACCCGCGCGGCCGCAGCACGCGCGCCACCTCCGCCATGACCTCCAGCAGCGCCGCGACGTAGTCGTCCGGCTGCCGCTCGCGGCCGATCCCGCCGGCGTCGTAGTCCCGTTGCCCCCAATAGGGCGGCGAGGTCAGGCAGCAGTCGATGCTGGCCTCGGGAAAGCGCGCCAGCACCCGCCGGGCGTCGCCCTGACGCAGCAGCAAAGCTGCGTCCGAGGCGAAGAAAGCGGCGGCCCTAGTTTTCAAACATCCAGACCGCCTCCAGGGGCGGCACCTCTTCGAAACAGCCGCTGAGAACGGCCGCCAGGTCGGCGATGTCCGTGGTTGTCACGGCGCTGCCCAGCAACGCCATGTAATGCTGCATGTTGGCGGCGGCCACCGCCGGGGAAGCCGCTCCCGCCGCCTCCCCCGCCTCGGCGTAGAGGATTTCCTGCTCAATCCGCTCGGCTTCCAGCTCCTGGCGCTTGATCTCGGCGCGCAGCGGCTCGGAAAGCGCCTCGGGCGCGGTCTCCTGGCTTTTCATCCAGCGCCGCGCCGCGCGCAGCGGCAGCACCACTTCGCGCCGCCAGGCCGCGACCATGGCATCGAGCCTTTCGAGATCGGCCCGCGCAAGCGGCCTCCCCTGGCCGCCGCACCAGGCGCAGAACAGCAGCAGGTTGACGTCGAGGCCATGGCGGTCCTGCAAGGCCAGGCAGGCCGGCGCCACGCCGGGCCGCCCATAGGCCGCGAGGGAAAAATCCCAAAAGCCGTTAGCCCCAGGCTCTTCTCGATTGGGAAGCGGCGCGTCAGGCATCGCCGAAGGCGATTCCCAACGCCTTGGCTGTGCGCACCAGCGCGCCCTGGGGGTCGACGCAGTGGTAGCCCTGTATCGCATCCTGCAGCGGAATGTCGGTCACGTCGCGGTCGCGCCAGGCGACCATGCGGTCGAACTTGCCTTCGGCCACCAGATCCACGGCATGGACCCCAAAGACCGAAGCCATCAAGCGGTCGCGGTCGACCGGCGTGCCGCCGCGCTGCACATGGCCGAGCACGGTCACCCGGGTCTCGGCGCCGGTGGCTTCGGCGATCCGCGCGCCGATATAGTGACCGATGCCGCCATAGTGCGGCTTGCCTTCGATAGTGCCCTGCGCGGCGGCTTCGCCGGCTTCCGTCTTCACCGCCTCGGCGACCACGACCAGGGCGAAGTTGCGCCCGGCCTCGCGCAGGCCTTCGATGCGCGCGGCGATATGATCGACGCGGTAGGCGATCTCGGGGATCAGGATGACATCCGCGCCGCCGGCGATGCCCGCGGAAAGCGCGATATGCCCGGCATCGCGGCCCATCACCTCAAGCACCATGACCCGGCTATGGCTGGCCGCCGTCGGCTGCAGGTGGTCCAGCGCATCGGTCGCCACGCCCAGCGCCGTGGCATGGCCGATCGCGACCTCGGTATGGCCGAGGTCGTTGTCGATGGTCTTGGGGATACCGACGAAATTCAGTCCGCCTTGCTGAGCCAAGCGGCGCAGGATCGCCATCGAGCCGTCGCCGCCGACGCCGATCAGCGCGTCCAGGCCAAGCTCGCGATAGCCCTGGATCACGTCCTCGGATCGGTCCCGGACACTGCCGTCGGGCAGGACATAGGCGAAGGGGTCGCCTTTATTGGTGGTTCCCAGGATGGTGCCGGCCTGACGCAGTACCTGTCCGCTGAAGACCTCCGGCAGCAGTTCCTCGGCCTGTGCCGGGCGGGCCAGCAGTCCGGCGGTGCCCTGGCGGATGCCCAGTACCTGCCAGCCATAGCCATGATGAGCGCGCAGCACCACGGCGCGCAGCACCGCGTTGAGCCCGGCGCAGTCGCCGCCGCTGGTCAGAATCCCAAGTCTTTTGGCCACTTTCGCACTCCCTGCAGGCCGGAACCCTAGTGTCTGGAAGAATTGCCGCCCAATCAAGGACTTGGAGTTTTACCGCCAACAGCGGTTTTGGCTGGCAAGAGGACTCCACGTCGCCAGGGGAAAAGCGTATCATGGCCGCAGTCAAAGCAAGTTTGGACCGAAATGGACGACGGTACGTTTCAAGCCGAGGACGAAGAGCTGCGCGCCCGGCTGGAAGAGTTAAAAAGCGAGCATCGCGATCTCGACCAGGTGATCGCGCGCATAAATGAAACGGCCCCCTACGATCAACTCCAGATCCAGCGGCTGAAAAAACGCAAGCTGTTGCTCAAGGATCATATCCTGAAGCTGCAGGATCGCCTCTATCCAGATATCATCGCCTGATCCAGGTTTCGGCAGACCGCCGGTGGCGGCGCCCACCAGAACCGCCTTCGCCAGAGCTTGCTACGCTGCGGCGATATCCCGATAATGCGCGCCTTTTTCACGCTCGAAGCGCAGTCTGAGAGGGAAGCGACATGGCCGAGTCCGCAATACCCGTCGGCATCATCATGGGAAGCCAGTCCGACTGGCCGACCATGCGGCACGCCGCCGAAACCCTGGATGCGCTGGGTATCGGCCACGAAGTACGCATCGTCTCGGCCCACCGCACGCCGGCGCGCATGGCGGACTACGCCGCGCAGGCGCGCGGCCGCGGCATCAAGGTGATCATCGCAGGCGCCGGCGGCGCCGCGCATCTGCCCGGCATGGTCGCCGCGCAGACGCCGCTTCCCGTGTTTGGCGTGCCGATCGAGAGCAAGGCCCTGCAAGGCATGGACTCCTTGCTGTCCATTGTGCAGATGCCCGGCGGCATTCCTGTCGGAACCTTGGCCATCGGCAAGGCCGGCGCCAAGAACGCGGCGCTGCTCGCGGCCGCCGTGCTGGCCCTCAGCGATGCGGGCCTGGCGGAGCGCCTGGATACCTGGCGCGCGGCGCAAAGCGACGCCGTCGCCGAACAACCTTCGGATAGCTAGGATCAGGATGAACAAGACTCTCGATAAAGCGCTGCCTCCCGGCTCGGTCATCGGCATTCTCGGCGGCGGGCAACTCGGCCGCATGGCGGCCCTGGCCGCCGCTCAGCTCGGCTACCGGGTGCATATCTACACGCCGAACAAAGACGACCCGGCGCTGAAGGTCTGCGATGGGCGGCACATCGCGCCCTACGAGGACGAAGCCGCGCTCGCGGCCTTCGCCGAGGCGGTCGACGTCGTCACCTACGAATTCGAGAACGTCCCCCACAAAACGGCGGATTTCCTGGCCGAACGCGTGACCGTGCGGCCCGATCCCAAGGTTCTGAAAATCTGCCAGAACCGCTTGCGCGAGAAGGACTTCCTCGCCTCCATCGACGTGCCGACGACCCGCTACGCCGAGGTCACTGGCCCAGAGGGCGTGGCCCGGGCCCTGCGCGATCTGGGCAGCCCCTGCGTGCTGAAGACCGCCGAAGGCGGCTACGACGGCAAGGGTCAGACCATGGTCAAGACCGGCGACGACCTGGAGAGCGCCTGGAAGCGCATGATCGGGGCCATCGACGGCGGCCCCGGCATTCTCGAGGCCTATGTCGATTTCTCGTCGGAGATTTCGGTGATCGCGGCGCGCAGCGCCGAAGGCCAGGTGACCAACTACGTGACCGTGGAGAACCATCACCGCGATCACATCCTGGACCAAACCATCGTGCCGGCGCGGGTCAGCGAGCAGATCTCGGGCAAGGCCGAGGCGATTGCCCGCCATATCGTCGAAGGTTTCCGGCTGGTCGGCCTGATCGGGGTCGAGATGTTCGTGACCTCCAGCGGCCAGGTCCTGGTCAACGAGATCGCACCGCGGCCGCACAACTCCGGCCACTGGACCATCGACGCCTGCGTCACCTCGCAGTTCGAGCAGTTCATTCGCGCCGTCGCCGGCTTGCCGCTGGGCGCGACGGAGCGCCATGCCGACGCGGTGATGCGCAATCTGCTCGGCGAGGAATGCGAGAGCTGGGCGGAAATCCTTTCCGACCCGGCGGCGCGCCTGCACCTCTATGGCAAGACCGAGGCCCGGCCGGGCCGCAAGATGGGCCACGTCACGCGGCTCAGCCCGCGCAACTGGTCCCTGTAAACGGCTTAGCGGAAACGCCCGGAGCGAAATCCGCCGCGCAAGGGACCGCGCGGCCCCTGCGTCATGCGCGCGGTCAGCCGGTCCGGCAGGCTCATCAGGCCGGCCATGCCCTTGCCCAGACGCCCGCCGATCTTGAGGACTTCCGTGATGCGCCGCTCCAGAAAGGCGCGCGTCGCCGCGTGATCCTCCGAGCTGTCGTTGAGCCAGAACAGCAGCGTCGAGGAGTAGACCCCGGCGAGCAGCGCCCGCTTGCTATAGAAGTTGTAGTCGGTCGCCCGGTCGCCCGCGGCGTACCACAGGGCATCGACCGTACGGTAAAGCAACTTGGCCGCCAGCGGCGCATTGAACGGCAGCGCGAGAAAGGTGAGCGCGCGCCGCGCCGCTTCCTTATCCGGCTCGAGCAGCTCCAAGCGCGTCATCACACCGGCGAAGATTTTCTCGCGCACCTTCATCTCGTCGAGGGGCAGGCTCTCCAGCGCCTCCAGGGTGCGGCGGTCGATCTCCGCCGAATAGGCGGCAACCAGTTCTGCGCCGCCGCCGGGAAAGGCATTGGCGGCGAGCGCCGGGTCGACATCCAGGTCCTTGGCGGCGGCCCGGAGCGCGGCTTCGCTCCAGCCGTCGAAGCCGACATGCGGCAAGACCGCCGTCAGCAACTCCTGACGCAGAGCCTCGCCGGTCAGGGCCGTGGCTTCGCCTTTACTCTGGGCCATAGTGTTTCATCTCCGATTGGAACAGCAGCTTCGAGATGTCGTCCATGCGCTGCGGATAGAGGATGCCGTCGAGATGGTCGCATTCATGCTGCACGACCCTGGCATGAAAACCCTGTGCCTCGCGTTCGATCTCCTGGCCGTCGAGTCCGACGCCGCGATAGCGGATCGCGCGCGCGCGGCTGACCTCGCCCATCAGCTCGGGGACCGAGAGACAGGCTTCCCAGCCGGATTCGCTGTCCGGGGTCAGGACTTCGATCTGCGGGTTGATGAGAACCGTCAGCGGCACCGCCGCGACCTCCTCCTCGCCCTCGCGCTCGGCCCGTTCCGCCTCGACGAAGAACACGACGACGCGCAGCGGTACGTGCACCTGGGGGGCCGCCAGGCCGGTGCCTGCGGCATCCTTCATGGTGTCGATCATGTCGGCGACCAGACGCCGGACCTCGGGCGCCGTGGGATCGGGGACTTCCTGGGCCCGCTCGCGCAGGATCGGGTGGCCCATGCGGGCGATCTTGAGAATAGCCATGCCGACTATATGGCGGGCGAGAGGGCCGCAGTAAAGCGGGGATCGGAGTCTGCCGGGGACGGGAATATCCTCCCCGCCCCGGCGCAGCCCTACTCGGCAAGGATATCGGTCGCACGATGCTCCGGACCCACCCCGTCCACCAGGATAACGTCGCCCTGGGAGTTCCCGCGCCGCAGCGGCAGGATCTCCTGGTAGGCCGGCGAGGCGTACCAGGCCGCGGCCGCCGCCCGGTCGGGGAAGGCGATGACGATCAGGTCGCCAGGCCAGTCGCCTTCCAGCACCTCGGCCTTGTCGCCATGCACCAGGAACCTGCCGCCGAAGGGCGCCAGGGTGGCGTCGATCCGGCTGACGTAGTCGACGATCTCCTGGCCCAGGGACACTTCGCGCAGATGGGCTACGGCATAGCTTGTCATCGGACATCTCCTCGGTGCGTAGGGATTAGATTGCGGCGGCGGTCCGGCGGCCACGCAGCGCGGCATACTCCATGAGGGTCAGCAGCGCGACGCCCCCTGCCTGACCGGCGATAAAAACCACGCCCCAGAGGTTGGGCGCGACCCAAGACGAGGCCAAAAGCGCGAAACTCGCGATGATCCATAGCCCGTTACCGAGAATGACCAGCCAGGCGAGCGCGGGAACCGGCCGCAGCGCCGCCATCGCGATTACGGCGGCAAGGGGAAAGAGTGCAAGACCGACGTAGAAGAGGAAACCGGCCGGTAGGGCCGTCAGCTCCGACAAACCGCCGGAGGCGGCAGTCAGAAGGAGGCCCATCGCCGCGGCGGTCGCGGCATCGAGCAGCGTGACGTTGCGAAAGGTTAGAAGGGTGGTTGACTTGGCCATCCTTAGGACTCCTTTGCCAAGGGTGATCCGGCCTAAAGACCGGTGGGAATGGCTGGAGTGTGGTTCGGTGGACGAGGCGTGGCGATTACCCCGGAGGTAATGGCCGGTCGGTTAGCGAAAGGATAGAGTTCCCGCATGAGCGCACTTCCTTCTACCGCCGGAGAGCTATTGCGGGACTGGCGCAAACGCCGCCGCCTCAGCCAACTCGATTTCGCCACGGAGGCGGATGTGTCTCAGCGACATCTGAGTTTCCTGGAGTCGGGCCGCGCGCGGCCGAGCCGGGAAATGGTTCTGCGGCTCGCCGAGCACCTGGCAATCCCCCTGCGCGAGCGAAACGCGCTGCTGGTGGCCGCCGGCTACGCGCCGCTCTACACTGCCCGGCCCCTAGACGACGCCGCGCTCAAGGCCGCCAGGACAGCGGTCGAGGCGATTTTGGAAGGCCACGCCCCGCATCCCGCGCTGGCTTTCGACAGGCACTGGAACCTGCTGTTTGCCAATGCAGCCGCCTCAGCCCTGATGACCGGCATAGCGCCCGCACTGCTCGAGCCGCCGATCAACATCCTCCGGCTCAGCCTGCACCCCGATGGCTTGGCCCCGAAAATCGGCAACTACCGCGAATGGCGGATGCACATCTGCAACCGGCTCGGCCAGCAGATAGAAATCTCGGCCGATCCTGTGCTGATCGACCTGCTCGAGGAATTCAAAGGCTATCCGGTTCCGCCGGGCGCCAAGCCTTACAACCCTGTCCAGCAAAGCACTGGGATCGCGGTTTCCCTGGAATTGCTGAGCGAAACGGGAAAACTGCGCTTTCTCAGCACCACGACTGTTTTCGGCACCGCGCTCGATATCACCCTGTCGGAGCTTGCCATCGAAAGCCTATTTCCCGCCGACCAAGAAACCGCCGCCGCGATGCGTCTCCTGGCCGAGAATTCAACGGCTTGAAAGCCTTCGGCCAAGTCCCAGGAGCTTAACACCGGGGCTTCACAAGGCCCAGCGGCTGTGTTAGACGAAGCCTCCTTTCGTGCCAGGGGGTACGAGAGCGGTTGGCCTTGCGCCAATCGAGTGACGAAACCGAAAGGAGTCAGACCGCCCGTGCAAGTTCACGTTCGCGACAACAATGTCGACCAGGCGCTGCGCGCACTGAAAAAGAAGCTGCAGCGCGAAGGCGTTTTTCGGGAGATGAAACTTCGCCGTCATTTCGAAAAGCCATCCCAGAAGCGCAAGCGTGAGCGCGCGGAAGCCGTCCGCCGGCACCGCAAGCTGCTCCGCAAGCGGATGGAACGCGAGGGCTTCTAGCCCTTCTCCGGGCCCCGTCGCGCCCGGTTTTTCAGAATTTCGGACAAAGGCCGCGGAGGCGCAAGCCTCCAGCGGCCTTTTGTGCTGCCGGAACCGCCGCTTTGGCTTGCACCGCGGCCATGGCCATCACAGATAAACTCTATCCGCCTGTAAACCTGCGCCCGGTGAGTTCGCCATGACCGCCCTGCCCGCCCTCTTCCTCTCCCACGGCTCGCCGATGATCGCCGTCAGCGAAACGCCGGCCAGCGCGTTCCTCAAGGGGCTGGCGCGGCAGCTTCCCGTTGCCAAGGCGATTCTCTGCGTGACCGCCCATTGGGAAAGCGAAAGCCCCCGCCTCAGCGCCGCGCCCCGGCCAGCGATGATCCATGACTTTCATGGCTTTCCAGAGCCGCTCTATCGTCTGAATTACGCCGCTCCGGGAAGCCCCGAGCTGGCGGCGCGCGCCGCGGCCCTGCTCACGGAGGCCGGCCTAGGCGCGGAACTGGACGAAAGCCGCGGTTTCGACCATGGCACCTGGGTGCCTTTGCAGCTGATCTATCCGGCGGCGGACATTCCCGTCGTGCAGCTCTCCGTACAGCCGGGGCAAGCCACCGCGCATCACCTGGCGCTGGGCGCCGCGCTGAGGCCGCTCCGCGACGAGGGCGTGCTGATTGTCGGATCCGGGAATATCACCCACAACCTGCGCGCCTTCCGCGGGCAGCCGGTGGACAGCCCGGCCGAAGCCTGGGCCGAAGACTTCGCCGAGTGGCTGGCGGCGGCCGTCGAAGCAGGCCGGCTAGAGGACCTGCTTGCCTACCGCGAAACCGCGCCGGAAGCGGCGCGCAATCATCCCAGCGAAGAGCATATCCTGCCGTTCTTCGTCGCCCTCGGCGCGGCGACGCCGGGAACGCCCGGCCGGCGCCTGCACCGCAGCATGGAGCACGGCGTGCTCTCCATGGACAGCTACGGCTTCGCCTAACCCCGACTCCAGCCGAGGCCGAAACCGGGTGCTGGCTATTGCTCCAAGGCCTTGATGATGTCCTCGCACATCTTCTTGGCATCGGCGAGCAGCATCATGGTGTTGTCCATGTAGAACAGCGGGTTATCGACCCCGGCATAGCCCGAGCCCATGGAGCGCTTGACGAAAAGCACGTTCTCCGCGTCTTCGACGTTGAGCACCGGCATGCCGTAGATCGGCGAGTTGGGATCGCTTTTCGCCGAGGGATTGGTGACGTCGTTGGCACCGATCACGAAGGCGACCTGGGAGTCGGCGAATTCCCGGTTGATCTCGTCCATCTCGAAGACCTCGTCGTACGGCACGTTGGCCTCCGCGAGCAGGACGTTCATGTGCCCCGGCATGCGGCCGGCCACGGGATGGATGGCGTACTTCACCTCGACCCCGGCCTCCTTCAGCAGTTCGGCCATCTCGCGCAGCACGTGCTGCGCCTGGGCGACCGCCATGCCGTAACCGGGCACGATGATGACCTTCTCGGCGTTCTTCATCAGGAAGGCCGCGTCGGCGGCGGCACCCTGGCGATAGGTCTTGTCGCCGTCGTCGTCGCCCCCTCCGCCGGCCACGGTCTCGCCGCCGAAGCCGCCAAGGATGACCGAGAAGAAGGAGCGGTTCATCCCCTTGCACATGATGTAGCTGAGGATGGCGCCCGAGGAGCCGACCAAGGCCCCGGTGATGATCAGCAGCGGGTTGCCTAGGGTAAAGCCGATGCCGCAAGCCGCCCAGCCGGAGTAGCTGTTCAGCATCGAAATCACCACCGGCATGTCGGCGCCGCCGATCGGGATGATGATCAGGAATCCGAGCAGCAAGGTGACGATCACGATCAGCCAGAGCGCGGTCGACGACTGGCTCTCGCAGAGCCAGTAGATCAGCGCGATGCTGGCCAGGCCCAGCGCCAGATTGAGAATGTGCTGGCCGGGGAAAACGATCGGCTTGCCGCTGACCAGGCCCTGCAGCTTGGCGAAGGCGACGATAGAACCGGTAAAGGTCACCGCGCCGATCGCCGTGCCGATGGCCATTTCGATCAGCGAGGAAACCTGAATCTCGCCGGCGGCGCCGATGCCATAAGCCTCGGGATTGTAAAACGCCGCCACGGCGACGAAGACCGCCGCCAGGCCGACCAGGGAGTGGAAGGCGGCGACCAGCTGCGGCAGCGCGGTCATCTGGATGCGCAGCGCGATCACCGTGCCGATGGAGCCGCCGAGCAGAATGCCCGCGGCAATCAGCCAGTAACTGACCACGCCGGGCATGGCGAGGGTGGTCAGAATCGCGATGACCATGCCGGTGATACCGAACAGATTGCCGCGCCGGCTGGTTTCGGGGTGAGAGAGGCCCTTCAGCGCCAGGATAAAGAAGATCGAGGCGAGCAGATAAAGCAGGGCGGAGACGTCTTGGCTCATGTGTTTCTATCCCTGCCTATTTCTTCGGCTTTTTCTTGAACATGGAGAGCATGCGCTGGGTGACGATGAAGCCGCCGAAAATGTTGACGCTGGCCAGGGTCACCGCGATGAAGCCCATGATCTCGCTGAAATTGAAGTTGGCGGGCCCGGCGGCGATCAGCGCGCCGACGATGATCACCGAGGAAATCGCGTTGGTGACGCCCATCAGCGGCGAGTGCAGCGCCGGAGTCACGCTCCAGACTACGTGGTAGCCGACGAAGACGCCCAGCACCAGCACGGTCAGGCCGAACACCAGAGGCGACGGGCCGGCGTGGGCCGCGCCCTCGGCGACCAGGCGGCTCGCCTCGGCGGCCAGTCCGGCGATGTCACCGGAAAGCTGCTGCGCCTGGTTGGCGAGCTCCGTCGCCTTGTCGATGAATACTTCGTTGGCCATTTAGCTCTCCTTGTCCGCTTGAGCGGTCTCGGGCTTATCCGCTTGCGCGGCCTTCGCCTCTTCCTTGGGGGCCAGGGCCGGATGGACGATACCGCCATCCTTGGCGATCAGGGTTCCCTTGACGATTTCATCGTCCCAATCGATGGCCAGCTTCGCGCTTTCCTTGTCGATCAGTATCTCGAGGAAGTTATAGACGTTGCGCGCGTAGAGCGCGCTGGCGTCGGCGGCGAGGCGCGAGGGCACGTTGGCGTGGCCGACAATGGTCACGCCATGCTTGGTCACCACCTTGCCCAGCTCGGCCAGCGCGACGTTGCCGCCGTTCTCGACCGCCAGGTCGACGATCACCGAGCCCTGCTTCATCGACTTGATCATCGCCTCGTCGACCAGCTTGGGCGCCGGGCGTCCGGGAATGAGAGCCGTGGTCACGATGACATCCATGTCCTTGACCGTCGCGGCCAGCAGCTCGGCCTGCTTCTTCTTGTAGCCTTCCGACATTTCCTTGGCGTAACCGCCAGCGGATTCGGCCTGCTGGAACTCCTCGTCCTCGACCGCCACGAACTTGCCGCCGAGGCTTTCAACCTGCTCCTTGGCGGCGGGGCGCACATCGGTGGCGAAGACCAGGGCACCCAGCCGCTTGGCCGTGGCGATGGCCTGCAGTCCGGCCACGCCGGCGCCCATCACCAGCACCTTGGCGGGGCTGATCTTGCCGGCCGCCGTCATCATCAGCGGAAAGGCCCGGCCGAAGTTGGCGGCGGCGTCGAGCACCGCCTTGTAGCCCGCCAGGTTGGCCTGGGAGGACAGCACGTCCATCGACTGGGCGCGGGTGATACGCGGCATGAAGTCCATGGCGAAGACGGTCAAGCCGGCCTTGGCCAGGGCCGCCATATCGTCGCCCTTGCGGTAGGGATCGAGGATCGAGACCAGCAGCGCGCCCTTCTTGTAGTTCGCCAGCTCGGCGTCCTTGCCGCCGGCCGTGGGGCCTTGCACCTTGAGCACGATGTCGGCCCCGGAAAGAACCGTCTTGGCGTCCTTGGCGAGGACCGCGCCGGCCTCTTCGTAGGCGGCGTCGAGCAGCCCGGCGGCAACGCCGGCTCCCTTTTCAACCGCAACCTCTTGCCCCAGAGCGACCAGCTTCTTAACCGTTTCCGGCGAGGCA
The DNA here is from genome assembly GCA_942491105.1 of uncultured Alphaproteobacteria bacterium. Lineage (GTDB taxonomy): Bacteria > Pseudomonadota > Alphaproteobacteria > Kiloniellales > DSM-21159 > JBBEAM01. The sequence continues at coordinate 226,373 of CALNZX010000008.1, forward strand.
GCGACTCGCGCCTCCTGCGGTCGCCGTTCCTTGGGAATGGCAATCTTCATACTGGGTAATTCCCTCATGGTCGTGAGATACCGGCCGAGGGCTCCGGACCGGTGGATATCAGAAGGCTAACATGCCTGTTAGCACCATAAGGTTCAAGTGCTGCACTGCGAAAGGCGCGCCCGAATTGTCATAATGGCGTCGTCGGCGCGGCGCCGCCTCAGCCGCGCAGCGCCGCGATCTCACCGCCCAAACCGACGGCGCCCAAGGCCTTTTCCTGCCGCCGCGCCAAGGCCTCGACATCGAACTCCCCGATCAGCTCGTGGAAGTTGCGGTGCCAATTGACCTCGGCCTTCAAGTGCAGGAAGACCGAGCCCAGGCCGATGGCGGCGCGGTCCATCAGAACGAACTCGCGCGGCGGCTTGACGCCGCCCTTTTCGCGCAGAGCCCTATGCACCTGGCCTACGGTGCGCGGCCCCTCGTTGGGATCGCTCGCGCTGACGATGCTCTGGGCTTTGTCCTCGAGCAGCGGCCGGTAGAGAAACCGCGCCCAGAGGTTGAGCGTATCGAGCAGCTCGCGGTCGAGTGTCTCGAAGCCCCAGCTGCGGTAGGCCTCCACCGCCAGCTCCTCGTCGTTGTTTTCCAATGCGAAATAGAGGTCGATGACGCCCTTCACGAAATCTGGCCGGAACACGCGCACGCAGCCGAAATCGAGCAGGTTGACCGCGCCATCCGGCTTCACCGTGTAGTTGCCCAGGTGCGGGTCGCCGTGAATGATCCCGTAGTCGTAGAAGGGGACATACCAAGCGCGGAACATATTGCGCGCAACGCTGTTGCGCAGCGCGACGTCCTCTTCGTTGTCCTTGATGAAATCGAGCAGCGGCTGCCCTTCGAGCCAGGTCATGCTCAGCAAGCGGCCCGTGGTCAGCTCCTCCAGCGGCTCGGGCACGCAGACCCGCTCCTCCTGCGCCAGCATGTTGGCGTAGAGCCGCATATGCCGGGCCTCGCGCAGGTAGTCCAGCTCCTCGCGCAGGCGCTCCGACAGCTCCTTGTAGATGTCCGAGGTATCGATCGCCCGGTCGTACTGGCGATAGAGGCCGAAGGCGAGCTTGAGCTGGCGTACGTCGGCCTCGACGGTCGAGGCCATGTCCGGATACTGCAGCTTGCAGGCCAGGGTCCGGCCGTCGTGGCTCTTCGCCCTGTGCACCTGGCCCAGGGAAGCGGCGGCGGCGGCGGAGTGGCCGAACTCCGCGAACTTCGATTGCCAGCCGGGTCCCAGCTCCGTGCGCATGCGGCGCTTGACGAAGGCCCAGCCCATCGGCGGCGCGTTCGACTGAAGCTGGCGCAGCTGCTCGGCATAGTCGCGCGGCAGCGCCTCTGGGATCGTCGCCAGGATCTGCGCTGCCTTCATCAGCGGCCCCTTGAGGCCGCCCAGCGCCGCCGTCAGCTCCTGGGAATGCCGCCCCTGGTCGAGCTTGCGTCCGAAAACCCGGGCGCCGACCAGCTGGGCCGCGAGGCCGCCGACCGAGCTTCCCACCGAAGTGTAGCGGCGGACGCGGCCGCTGAAACGCGATCCCTCGTCGGCGAAACCGGGGCCGCTATCCTCCGCGTCGCCGTCTCCGGCCTCCCCGCCGTCCGCATCGCTGGGTTCGCGTGCCATCCGCCGCTCAGTCCAGCGCCTCGAGTTCGTCGATCATGCCCTTGACCACCGAAAGGCCCTTTTGCCAGAACGCCGGGTCCGAAGCGTCGAGCCCGAAGGGCGCGAGCAGCTCTCGGTGGCGCTTGGTGCCGCCGGCGGCCAGCATCTCCAGGTACTTCTCTGCGAAGCCCGCCTCGGCGTCCTGATAGACCGCATAGAGAGAGTTCACCAGGCAGTCGCCAAAGGCGTAGGCATAGACGTAGAACGGTACGTGGATGAAGTGCGGGATGTAGGCCCAGAACACCCGGTAGTCGTCGCCAAGATCGAAAACCGGCCCCAGCGCCTCGCGCTGAGTCTCCATCCAGATATCGCAGATGTCCTCGCTCAGCAGTTCACCCTCGCGGCGCGCGGCGTGCACCTTGGTCTCGAAGTTGTGGAAGGCGATCTGCCGGACCACGGTGTTGAGCATGTCCTCGACCTTGGAGGCCAGCATCGCCTTCTTCTTGACCGGGTCGCTCTCGGCCCGCAGCAGGGCCTGGAAGGTCAGCATTTCGCCGAACACGGAGGCGGTCTCGGCCAGGGTCAAGGGCGTGTTGGCCATCAGCAGCCCCTGCCCGCCGGCCAGCACCTGATGCACGCCATGGCCCAGCTCATGGGCCAAGGTCATGACGTCGCGCACCTTGCCCTGATAGTTGAGCAGCAGATAGGGATGGGCGCCGGGGACCGTCGGATGGGCGAAGGCGCCGGGCGCCTTGCCCCGGCGCAGCGGCGCATCGATCCAGCCTCCGTTAAAGAATTGGGCGCCGAGACTGGCCAGATCCTCGGAGAAATCGCCGTAGGCCCCCAGCACGATCGACTGCGCTTCCTGCCAGGGGATCACCCGGTCGACGCTGTCCGGCAGCGGCGCGTTGCGATCCCAGTAGGGCAGCGTTTCCTTGCCGAGCCAGCGGGCTTTCATGGCGTAGTAGCGGTGCGAGAGCTCGGGAAAGGAGTCGGTCGCCGCGCCAACCAGGGCATCGACCACCTCGTCCTCGACCAGATTGGCCAGGTTCTGCGAGGAAACGGGGCGCGCGAAGCCGCGCCAGTCGTCCTCGATCTGCTTGTCCTTGGCCAGGGTATTGGTGATCTGGGTGAAAACCCGCAGATTATCGTGGAGCACGCTGGCGAAGGACTGCGCCGCCTCCTCGCGCACCGCGGCATCGCTGTCGCTCAAGCGGTTGAGAATCTCGGCGCTGCCGAATTCCTCGCCGCGGAAGGGAAAGCTGAGCCCCGCCATGGTCTCGTCGAACAGCCGGTTCCAGGCGCCCCGGCCGGAGACGTACTTTTCGTTGAGCAGGCGCTCCAGCTCCTCGGAGAGCTGATGCGGGCGAAAGGCGCGGTTGTCGCGCAGCCAGGGCGCATAGCGCGCCAAGGCCGGATCCTCGAGCAGCCGCGCGATTTCGCTCTCCTCGATCAGGTTGATCTCCAGAGTGAAGAACAGCAGCTGCGAGGAGACCGCAGTCGCGCTTTCCTGCATCGATTGATAGAAGCGGCCGTTGCGCGAGTCGCTCATGTTGCTGCTGTAGACCAGCTGGGCGTAGCTCATGACCCGCCCCAGCGTTTCCTGCAGACGCTCGTACTCGGCGACCGCCGCGCCGAGCTCGGCGCCGGATAGCCCCGCGACCTTGCCGGCGTAGTTTCCTTTGAAGGCCTCGGCGGCCGTGCCCACCTCTTTCAGGTCGGCGGCCAGTTCGGGCGAGTCCTGCGCGGGGTAGAGATCGGAAAGATCCCATTCGGGCAGGGAACCTAGATTCGTGGCAGTATCCGGCATGTCTTTAAGCTCCTTTGAACCTTGGCATATAGTTCGCTGAAGGAGCCGGACCAACGAAGGAATGCATCGCGGCGCATCCGGCAGGAAAAACGCCGCTTTCAACGACGCTGGGAGGCCGCGCTGCACATCGATTACACAGCCGAACGCAGCCTGACGGAGATTTTTTTCCGGCAGGCTGGAATTCATGCCGACAGGCCCTTTCTCTGGGAGAAAAAGGACGGCGGCTACCGTTCCCTGAGCTGGCGCGAAGTCGATCGCCGCGTGCGCGCGCTGTCCCTCGGCCTGCGCCGCCTCGGCCTTAAACCCGGCGAGCGGGTGATGCTGGTTTCGGAAAACCGGCCGGAGTGGTTCATCGCCGACCTCGCGATTCTCGCCGCCGGTGGCGTGACCGTCCCCGCCTACACCACCAACACCGAAAGCGACCACCGCCATATCCTGACCAACAGCGAAGCGACCGGCGCGATCGTTTCCGGAGACAGCCTCAACGCGAGGCTGCTGCCCGCCGCCAACAAGGCGCCGAAATGCAAGTGGCTGCTGGGCATGGAGCCGCTCGACTGCAAACAGTCCAGCTCGGTCGAGATTCACCACTGGAGCGAGGTTCTCGCGGCCGCGGAGGGAGTCGAGGACGATGTCGAGGCCTACTGCGCCCACCTGGAACGCGGCGATACCGCCTGTTTCATCTATACCTCGGGCACCGGCGGCACGCCGAAGGGCGTGATGCTCAGCCACGGCAACATCCTGTGCAACTGCATGGGCGCCTACGATCTGCTTGAGGAACTCGGCCTCGACGATGAAGTCTTTCTGAGCTTTCTGCCGCTCTCCCACTCCTACGAGCACACCGCAGGGCAGTTCTTCCCGATGACCATCGGGGCGCAGATTTACTACGCCGAGGGCGTGGAATCCCTGCTCACCAATCTCGCCGAGGCCCGACCGACGATCATGACCGCCGTGCCGCGCCTCTATGAATCCATGTATCAGCGCCTGCACCGCAATCTGAAGCGCGAGAAGCCGCTGAAGCAGAAGCTGTTCCTGCGCGCCGAAGAGCTCGGCACCAAGCGCTACCATGATCCTAAAAGCCTGACCCTCTGGGAGCGTTTCATCGACGTCTTCCTGGACAAGCTGGTGCGCGACAAGGTGCGCCAGCGCTTCGGCGGCCGGCTCAAGGCCCTGGTCTCCGGCGGCGCGGCGCTCAATCCCGACATCGGGATTTTCTTCACCGCGCTGGGCCTGCGGCTGCTGCAGGGCTATGGCCAGACCGAGGCAGCGCCGGTGATCGCGGCCAACCGCACCACCCTGGTCAAGATGCACACGGTGGGCCCCCCGCTGAAGGGCGTCGAGGTGCGGATCGCCGAGGACGGCGAGATCCTGGCCCGTGGCGAGATGGTAATGAAAGGCTACTGGCGCGACGAGGAAGCGACCGCCGCGGCCCTACAGGACGGCTGGCTGCATACCGGCGACGTCGGCCGCATCGATTCCGACGGCTATATCCAGATCACCGACCGCAAGAAGGACATCGTGGTGCTGTCCGGCGGCGACAACGTCTCGCCGGCCCGGGTCGAGGGCTACCTCACCCTGCAGCCGGAGATCGACCAGGCCCTGGTCTTTGGAGACAAGAAACCGGCCCTGGCCGCCCTGCTGGTGCCCGACGAGGAATGGCTGAAGGCCTGGGCGCGCGACAACGGCAAAGCCTACGATCTTGCCGGCCTGGCCGAGGATCCGGAGCTGCGCAAGGCCATCGCCGCGAGCATCGATACCGCCAACAAGGAGCTTTCCAATCTGGAGCGGGTACGCCGCTTCATGATCGTGCCCGCGCGCTTTACCGTCGAAAACGAAATGATGACGGCGACAATGAAACTGCGTCGCCATGTCATCCGCGATGCCTACGGCGAAGCCATGGAGCGCTTGTTCGAGCAAAAGCCGCATACCTGAACGGCGCGTCCCGGATCCGACACCGCCCCTGCCAAAAGCGAGTCGCCGGACCCATATATACCTGAGCGGGAAAACGCCGCGGCTGCGGCTTTAAGGAAATTGCTTCCGCGCGCCCGGCAAGACAGAAACGATCTTGCGGAAGTAGACAGCGGGAAGCTTGTTGCGTTTCCTTGTCGGGAGCATCGTGGCGATTGTTGCTTAGGTCAGCTTTGATTACCTTTATGGTAAGCCGCCAAGGCAGGAAGATTTAACGGGAGCCGATCTCTATGGCGAAGCCAGCGATCAATCTGGACGACAAGTATACCCTTGAAAGCGGACGGGTTTTCCTCACCGGAACCCAAGCTCTGGTGCGCCTGCCGATGATGCAGCGCCGCCGCGACGAAGCCGCCGGATTGAACACCGCCGCCTTTATCTCCGGCTACCGTGGTTCGCCGCTCGGCGCCTTCGACCAGCAGCTATGGCGCGCCAAGAAGTTCCTTGCCAAGCACCACATCCATTTCCAGCCGGGCGTCAACGAGGACCTCGCCGCCACCGCCGTCTGGGGCAGCCAGCAGGGTGATATCTTCGGCGACTTCGACAACGATGGCGTGTTCGCCATGTGGTACGGCAAGGGCCCCGGCGTCGACCGCAGCGGCGACGTCTTCCGTCACGGCAACATGGCGGGCAGTTCCAAGCACGGCGGCGTTCTGCTGCTGGCCGGCGACGATCATGCCGCCAAGTCCTCGACCACCGCGCATCAATGCGAATTCGCCTTCATGGACGCCATGACGCCGGTGCTGCACCCGGCCGGCGTGCAGGAAATTCTCGACTACGGGCTCTACGGTTGGGCGCTCAGCCGCTACTCCGGCTGCTGGGTCGGCTTCAAGTGCATCGGCGAGACCATGGATTCCACGGCCTCGGTGCACGTCGATCCCCATCGTGTCGATATCAAGCTGCCCGAGGACTTCGAGATGCCCGAGGGCGGTCTCAACATCCGCTGGAACGGCGCGCTCGACATCCTCGAGCAGGAAGAACGCCTGCACCGCTACAAGCTTTATGCCGCCCTGGCCTTCTGCCGGGCCAATAATCTCAACAGGACCGTGATCGACTCGCCGAAGCGCCGCTTCGGCATCGTCACCACGGGCAAGTCCTATCTGGACGTGCGCCAGGCGCTCGACGATCTGGGCATCGACGAGGCGACCGCCGCCGAGTTCGGGCTATCGGTCTATAAGGTCGGCATGGTCTGGCCGCTGGAACGCGAGGGCATCCGCCATTTCGCCGAGGGCCTCTCCGAGATCCTGGTGGTCGAGGAAAAGCGCGCGCTGATCGAAAATCAGCTCAAGGAGCAGCTCTACAACTGGAAGGAAGATGTCCGTCCCAGGGTCACCGGCAAGTTCGACGAACAGGGCAAGTGGATCCTGCCTTCGACCGCCGAGCTGACCCCGGCCCAGGTGGCGCGCGCCATCGCCCAGCTGATCAGCCGTCACTGCACCAGCGAGAAGATCGAGAAGCGCCTGAAGTTCCTCGAGCGCAAGGAACAATCCCTGAGCCGCGAGATCGCGCCGCTGAAGCGCATTCCGACCTTCTGCTCCGGCTGCCCGCACAACAGCTCGACCAAGGTGCCGGAAGGCAGCCGCGCGCTGGCCGGCATCGGCTGCCACTACATGGTTCAGTGGATGGACCGCGAAACCGTGACCTTCACCCAGATGGGCGGCGAGGGTGCGTCCTGGATCGGCCAGGCCCCCTTCAGCAAGACCAAGCATGTCTTTGCCAATCTGGGCGACGGCACCTATTTCCATTCCGGCCTGATGGCGATCCGCGCCGCGGTCGCCGCCAAGGTCAATATCACCTACAAGATTCTCTATAACGACGCCGTCGCCATGACCGGCGGACAGCCCGCCGACGGGCCGCTCAACCCGGCGATGATCTCCCGGCAAGTCGCCGCCGAGGGTGTCGGGACGGTGGTGGTGGTTACGGACGAGCCCGACAAGTATCCCATCGGAACGGCCTGGGCGCCCGGCGTGACCGTCAGGCATCGCGACGATCTCGACAGCGTGCAGCGCGACCTGCGCGAGATCGGCGGGGTCAGCGTGCTGATCTACGATCAGACCTGCGCCGCCGAGAAGCGCCGCCGCCGCAAGCGCGGCCTCTACCCCGATCCGCCGAAGCGCGCCTTCATCAACGACCTGGTTTGCGAAGGCTGCGGCGACTGCTCGGTCAAGTCGAACTGCGTCTCCGTGGTGCCGGTGAAGACCGAGTTCGGCGACAAGCGCGCCATCGACCAGTCGAGCTGCAACAAGGACTTTTCCTGCGTCAACGGCTTCTGCCCTTCCTTCGTCACCGTGCATGGCGGCGAGCTGCGCAAGAAGCAGCGCGAGAACAAGGCCGATGGCATCGCTGCCTGGGAAACCCTGCCCGAGCCGCGGATTCCGGACATCGAGGACCCCTTCAACATCGTCGTCACCGGCGTCGGCGGCACCGGCGTGGTGACCATCGGCGCGCTGATCGGCATGGCCGCGCATATCGAGGAAAAGGGCTGCACCGTGCTCGACATGGCCGGCCTCGCCCAGAAGGGCGGCGCCGTGGTCAGCCACGTGCGGATCGGCAAGACACCGGAAGAAATTCATGCCGTGCGGGTTTCCGCCGGCGGCGCCGACCTGCTGCTCGGCTGCGACATGGTGGTCGCCGCGGCGCCGGACACCCTGGGCAAGATAGACAGCGACAAGACGGCGGTGGTGATCAACAGCCATGAGGCCATCACCGGCGACTTCGCGCGCAACGCCAAGTACAGCTTTCCGGCCCAGGGGCTGATCGACGTCATCCAGGATGCCTCGGACAACAAGGCCGAGATCGTCGCCGCCAACGAGATCGCGACGGCCCTGCTCGGCGATTCCATCGCCAGCAATCTCTTCATGCTGGGCTACGCCTGGCAGAAGGGCCTGATTCCGATCGGCCACGCGGCCATCGAGCAGGCCATCGAGATCAACGGCGTCGCCATTGATTTCAACAAGCAGGCCTTCCTCTGGGGCCGCCGCGCGGCGCACAATCTGGCCGCGGTCGAGAAAGTGGCGCAGCCCAAGGCGCCGACGCCGACCCACCACCTCTCGGAGAGCCTGGACGAGGTGATCGAACGCCGCGCGCGCTTCCTCACCGGCTACCAGGACGCCGCCTATGCCGCGCGCTACACGGCGCTGGTCGAGCAAGCCCGGGCCGCAGAGAGCAAGGCCAAGCCCGACAGCACCGCCTTTAGCGAAGCCGTCGCGCGCTATGGCTTCAAGCTGATGGCCTACAAGGACGAATACGAAGTCGCCCGGCTCTACACCGACGGCGAGTTCGCGGAGAACCTGCGGCGCCAGTTCGCCGGCGATTACAAGCTGAAGCTGCACCTGGCGCCGCCGATCCTGGCCAAGCGCGATCCCCAGACCGGGCACCTGAAAAAGCAGGAGTTCGGCGCCTGGATCCTGCCGGTGTTCAAGGTTCTGGCGAAGCTCAAGGGTCTGCGCGGCACCGCCTGGGACATCTTCGGCCATACCGCCGAACGCAAGCACGAGCGCCAGCTGATCGAGGACTACTTCACGACGATCGAGGAGATCTGCGGCAAGCTCGGCGCCGGGAATCACGCCATCGCCGTTGAGCTGGCCAAGCTCCCCGACGACATCCGCGGCTACGGCCACATCAAGGAAGCCAGCATGGCGCAAGCCAAGCTGCGCGAGACCGAGCTGCTCGCCGCCTTCCGCGACCCTCAGGCCGCGGCGCGCAGCGCGGCGGAGTAGCGCAGCCCGCGCCAAGAAAAAGGCCCCTGGATCGCTCCAGGGGCCTTTTCCGTATTCGCGCGGCGCCCGCGTCAGCCGCCGCCGGCCTTCAAGGCCCGGCGTTCGCTTTCCAAGCCTTTCAGGATGGCGATACATCCAATCAGCAGGACCACCGTGAAGGGCAGGCCCGTGGCGATAGCCGCCCCCTGCAGCGAGCCGAGACCGCCGCCAAGCAGCAGTGCGATGGCGACCAGCCCCTCGAAGGAGGCCCAGAACACCCGCTGGCCCGTCGGGGCGTCGGTCTTGCCACCGGCGGTGATGGTGTCGATCACCAGCGAGCCGGAGTCCGAGGAGGTGACGAAGAACACGATCACCAGGACGATGCCGATAAAGGAGGTGATCTGCACCAGCGGCAACTGCTCCAGCATCAGGAAGAGCTGCAACGGCAGATCGCCATCGGCCACGGCCTGATAGCCCTGGTCCACGACCTGGGTGATCGCCGTGCCGCCGAAAGTGGTCATCCAGAACACCGAGACCACCGAAGGGATCAGCAGGACGCAGGTGATGAACTCGCGCACCGTGCGGCCCTTGGAAACCCGGGCGATGAACATGCCGACGAAGGGCGACCAGGAGATCCACCAGGCCCAGTAGAAGGAGGTCCAGCCCTGGCGGAAGTTGTCGTCCGCTCTCCCGAAGGGATTGGACAGCGCCGGCAGGTACTCGACGTAGGAAACCAGGTTGTGGAAGAAGCCGGTGAGGATCGCCACGGTCGGGCCGACGATCACGACGAACAGCAACAGCAGCGCCGCCAGGACCATGTTGATCTCCGACAGGCGTTTCACGCCCGCATCCAGCCCCGCGACCACCGAAATCAAGGCGACCGCCGTGATGCCGGTAATCAGCAGTACCTTGGAGACGTCGTTGGCGGGGATGCCGAAGAGGTGATTGAGGCCGGCATTGGCCTGCTCCGCGCCAAAGCCGAGCGAGGTGGCAAGACCGAACAGCGTGGCGAAAACCGCCAGCGTGTCGATGACGTGGCCGGTCCAGCCCCACACCCGATCGCCGAAGATCGGATAGAAGATCGACCGCATGGTCAGCGGCAGGCCCTTGTTGTAGGAGAACAAGGCCAAGGCCAGCGCCACCACGGCGTAGATCGCCCAGGGATGCAGACCCCAGTGATAGATCGTCGCGGCCATGCCGAGACGCCGCGCGGCCTCCGGGTCGCCGGCTGCGCCGGCGAGCGGCGCCCAGCTGTCAGGCGAGCCCGCGCCCTCCGCCACGGAACTCGCGTAGTGCGCGATCGGCTCCGACACGCCGTAGAACATCAGGCCGATGCCCATGCCGGCGGCGAAAAGCATCGCGAACCAGCCGGGATAGCCGAAATCGGGCTTGGCGTCCTTGCCGCCCAGCCTGATCTTGCCGTAGGGCGAGACAATCAGCGCCAGACAGAGGATCACGAAGATGTTGGCCGCCGTCAGAAAGAAGGAATCGAACACCTCCGTGATCGACGGGCGCAGCCAGCCAAAGAATTCGGCGGCTTGCTCCTGAAGCGCCAAGGTAAAGACCACAAAAAGGATAATGGTCACGCCCGAGATCAGAAACACCGGGTTGTGGATGTCGATGCCGAATGGCCCGATCTTGGCCTGGATGTTGTCTTGACCGATTTCGTAGTCGGTGTTGGATGTGTCGCTCATGCCCTTGAGGCCCCCCTAGAGTTTTGGTGGAAGCTTTCCGTCCCCGACGCGGGCCCTCCTTGGGTCCGTGGCGGGACGGTGGCCTGACGCCGCTACAGCCGCGCGAGGAATCGCGTGGCAGGCTCCGTCGCATCCACGTTTCTTGCCCGCAGGCCTCGGCGGCCATCGCCGCAAAGACGCGCCGGGGACCGGAGCAACCGGTCCGGCAGAGAGCGTGGAGCAGGTATGCTAGGGTGAACTGCCTTGTCGCAGACGTCAAATCACCCGTTAGCGACGTATAATGAGACGCTTACAGGCCAATGGCGTGTTTGTAAATATCCAGCAGGGCTTCCTGCTCTTGCCGGTCATTGCTGTCCATCTTCCGCAGCCGCACGACCTGGCGCATGATTTTGGTTTCGAAGCCCGCGGACTTGGCCTCGGAGTAGACCTCCTTGATGTCGGCCGCCAGGGCGGCTTTTTCTTCCTCGAGACGCTCGATGCGCTCGATAAAGGATTTCAGGCGATCCGCCGCGATGCCGCTGTCGTCCGACATGGCGTTTCCTCCGGGATGATGGTGAAGCATGGGTACAGCCGCGACTCGCGGCACAGGGACGCTAGCCGCTCGACCCGCGTTCCGGCAAGACCCCAGGCACGACGGCCGGGCGATTTCCTGTGGATAGCTGCCGCACCCTGCCGAGCAGGCGCTAGTGGGCGCCGGACTGCTTCTCGAAGGCGGCCTTCTGCTCGGCCGTGGCCTCGCTCTGATACTGCGCCTTCCACTCGTCGTAGGGCATGCCATAGACGATCTCGCGGGCCTGATCGTAGTTCAGCGGGACATCCCGCTCCTCGGCCGCCGCGAGGTAGTACTTCGACAGGCAGTTGCGGCAGAAGCCCGCCAGGTTCATCAGGTCGATGTTCTGCACGTCGTTGCGCTCGCGCAGGTGCTCGAGCAGGCGGCGGAACGCGGCGGCTTCGAGTTCGGTTTGGGTCTGTTTATCCATCTGCCTTTGCTCCTTCGGCTCTTGCGGTCGTCCTGCCTAGACATGGGGGCGCCGGGCGGCGCTTGCCAGGGCCGCCGTGCGGGCGCGCGTTTCAGGCCGCGTCGTCGGCCAGCCCGCTGCGGGTTTCCTCGATCAGGAAGTCGACCACGGCGTTGAGCGCGTCCTCCTTGGCGGTCCCGGCGGCCAGCGCCGCCTCGTAGACCGCCAGCTGACGGTGCGCGCTGGTGCCGCGGCTGAGAATTTCGCGGGCATGCAGGATTTCCTCGACGCAGTCCAGCGCCTCGGCGTCCTCGCGGGTCAGCTCGATGATCTCCTCGAGCAGCCCGGCGTAGCCGCCGACCTCGCCCTTGCCGAAATCCACCAGCCCCTCGTCGAAGCCGTAGCGCTGGGCGCGCCAACGGTTCTCCTGGATCAGCATGTTGGAATAGCGCCGCCAGCGCTGATTGTTCAGCTTCAGGCGGTACAGCATGCGCAGCAGACAGACGTAGAGCGCGGCGATGGCGATGCCGTCGCGGTAATTAGTGCAGATATCCGGAATCCGCAGCTCCAGCGTCGGGAAGCGCGCCGAGGGGCGCACGTCCCACCAGATCTTGCTGGCATCCTCGATCAGCCCGGCGCCGACGATGGCATCGATATGCCGGTTGTACTCGCCCCAGGAATCGTGGTGCTCCGGCAGGCCGGTGCGCGGCAGCTCGTCGAACACCGCCAGGCGATAGGACTTCAGCCCGGTGTTCTCGCCCTTCCAGAACGGCGAGGAGGTCGAGAGCGCCAGCAGATGTGGCAGGAAATAGGCGATCTGTCCCAGCAGATCGATGCGCAGGTCGTCGTCGTCCAGGCCGACATGAACATGCATGCCGCAGATCACCAGCCGCCGCGCCACCGCCTGCATGTCGCGGGCGAGGATGTTATAGCGCTCCTTATCCGTATGCTTCTGGGTATTCCAGGCGGCGATCGGGTGGGTCGAGGCGGCGACCAGCGCGAAGCCGTAGTTCTCGGCGATCTCGGCGACGCTGCGGCGCAGGAAGCGCACCTGGGCGCTGGCCTCCTTGACGTTCTGGCAGACCGAGGTGCCGACCTCGACCTGGCATTTCAGGAATTCCGGGCTGACCCGGCCCGTCAGCTTGGCCTCGCAGTCGGCCATCAGCTGCTCGGGCACGTCGACCACCAGGTCGCGGGTCTGGGGGTCGACCAGCAGGTACTCTTCCTCGATGCCGAGGGAAAAGGGCGGGATTTTTCCAGCCATGCCGCGCGCTCCTCTGCTAGGCCGCCGCGCTGGCCAGCTGGCCGAGTCCGGCGGCGGCGAAGGCTTCGTCCAGCGCCGCCTCGACGCAGTCGGTCATCTCCAGCACGCCGGCCGGGGTGTCGATCAGATCCTGGCGCAGTTCGATCAGGGCATTGGCCAGCCCCCGCGCCTCGGCATGAACGTTGATCGTGTAGCCGTGATTGTCGCGCCCGGTATAGGGCTCGTTGTCGCCGACGGTCAGCCCGCGCGCCCGGAAGGCCTCCATCAGGGGCACCGGCAGGCGCGCGTCCTGGTTCCACAGGATGCCGACCTGCCAGGGCCGCTGCTGGCCGCCGATCATCGGCGTGAAGCTGTGCAGGGAAACGAAGACGGGGTCCTGCCCGCCCTGTTTGCCCGCGGTGGCCAGCTTGGCCTCGACGATCCGGGCGATGGCGCCATGGTAGGGCGTGAAGAAGGTGGCCGCGCGGGCTTCGCGCTCGCGCGCGCCGAGGTTCCGGTTGCGGGGGATCGCGACGCCGTCGCTTTCGGCGGGAATCGAGGAGTCCAGGCCGAGCTGGCGGTTGGGATCGATGATCAGCCGCGAGTAGTGGCTGAGCACCAGCGGCGCGTCGAGGCGCCGGGCCAGCAGCTCGGCCACCTGGGCGATCCCGATGTCGTAGGCGATGTGGCGGCTCATGTCGGCCTCGTCGAGGCCCAGGTTGCCGCCCAGGCCGCGCGGCACGAAGCGGCTGGCGTGATCGCAGACCAGCACCACCGGCGCCTGGCCGCTGGCATTGACGATCCGCAGCGGCCCCGGCTCGTCGGGCGCCAGCAGGCCGCCGTGGGGTGCAAGGCTATCCTTGAGTTCGCGTTTCGACATAGCGCGGACTATAGCGCCTCGCCCGGAAGACTCGAAGGGGGAAGCTGCCCTGGTTTATGCTGTCCCCCGGAAAATTCCGAAAGGTGCCCCCATGGAAGCGCTGAAGCCCAACACCTTCTTCTGCATCGACGGCCATACCTGCGGCAATCCGGTGCGCCTGGTCGCCGGCGGCGGCCCGGCCCTGAACGGCGCGACCATGTCCGAGCGGCGCCAGGACTTCCTCGCCCGCTACGACTGGATCCGCACCGGCCTGATGTTCGAGCCGCGCGGCCACGCCATGATGTCCGGCGCGATCCTCTATCCGCCGGCCCGCGCCGACTGCGATACGGGGATTCTCTATATCGAGACCACGGGCTGCCTGCCGATGTGCGGCCACGGCACCATCGGATCGGTGACCTTCATGCTGGAGCGCGGCCTGGTGCAGCCGCGAACGCCGGGCCTGCTGAGGCTCGACACCCCGGCGGGCCGCGTCGATGCCGCCTACCGCCAGAGCGGCCAGTACATCGAGGCGGTGAAAATCACCAACGTCGGGGCCTACCTGGCCGAGGCCGGCATCACCGTGGACTGCCCGGAGCTCGGCCCCCTGACCCTGGACATCGCCTATGGCGGCAACTTCTACGCCATCGTCGAGCCCCAGGCGGCCACCCCCGGCCTCGACGCCATGACGCCGGGCGAGATCCTGCGGATTTCCCCGAAGCTGCGCCAGGCGGTCAACGAAGTTGTCGAGGTGGTCCACCCGGAGGATCCGACGATTCGCGGCGTCAGCCATGTGATGTGGACCGGACAGGCGACCCAGCCCGGCGCCGACGCCCGCAACGCCGTGTTCTATGGCAGCAGCGCCATCGACCGCAGCCCCTGCGGCACCGGCACCTCGGCGCGCATGGCCCAGCTCGCGGCGCGCGGCGACCTCAAGGCAGGCGATACCTTCGTCCACGAATCCATCATCGGCAGCCTCTTCACCGGCCGGGTCGAGGCCGAGACCCAGGTCGGCAACCACCCGGGGATCGTCCCCTCGATCGAGGGCTGGGCGCGGATGACCGGGCTCAACACGATATTCCTGGACGACCGCGACCCCTACGTGGCGGGGTTTCAGGTGGCGTGATTACGCCGCCGCCAGCTTCGGGCGGCTGTCGAGGGCGGCCTGGATGATCGCCGTCACCCGCTCCCGCTCCGGTCCGCAGATCGTCTGGCGCGGCATCCGCACGGTCTCGCTGCCCCGCCCGGCCATGGCCTGGGCGAGCTTGATGTACTGCACCAGCTTGGGATGGCAGTCGAGATGCAGCAGCGGCATGAACCAGCGGTTGAGCTCCCGCGCCTCCTCCCAGCGGCCCTTGCGGCAGAGCCGCCAGAGCCGCACCGTCTCCTCCGGGAAGGCGTTGACCAGCCCGGCGACCCAGCCCGCCGCGCCGTTCAGCGCCGCCTCCATGGCCAGGTCGTCGACGCCGCAGAACAGGCCGTAGCGCTCGCCCACGGCGTTGTGGATATCGCTGAGGCGGCGGATATCGTCGGAGGACTCCTTGATCGCGGCCAGCGAGGGCTCGCTGGAAAGCGCGGCGAAATCCTCGGCCGTCAGGTCGACGCCATAGGTCACCGGGTTGTTGTAGATCATGATCGGCAGGTCGCTGGCCCCGGCGACGGCGCGCAGATGGGCCATGGTCTCCGGCCCGTCGGCCTTGTAGACCATGCCCGGCAGCACCATCAGGCCATCGGCGCCCAGCGCCTTGGCGTCGCTGGCGAAGCGGCAGGCCGCGGCGGTGGAGCACTCGGCGACCCCGCTCAGCACCGGCACCCGGCCCTTCACGGCGCGTACGGAGGCCTCCAGCAGCGCCCGCTTCTCGGCGGGTTCCAGCGCCGTGTTCTCCCCCAGGGTGCCGAGCACGATAAAGCCGTCCACCCCGGCCGAGAGCAGCCAGTCGAGATGCGCCAGCGAAGCCTCCAGGTCGAGGCTCTCGTCGGCCTTGAACTGGGTCGTCGTGGCGGGAAAGACGCCGGACCAGTCGATTGCGGGTGTGGGCATGGGCGGAAGTTCCTTGCTGCCGAAACGCTGCGGTTCGTTCCTTATGCAGCCTACGCGATAGACGGAAGAGGAGACTACCCCTTCTAGCCCTCCCCCCTACAGCGAGGAGACGCTGCCGTCTTCCTCGACCTCGTAGGTCCAGACGCGGAAATCCTTGAGGGTATGCTGGCCGAAGGAGTGGACCAGCGGCACGTCGGCGGCGTCGCGGCCGCGGGCGACGGCGATGCGGCCGATCCGCGGCACGTTGTTGCGCGGATCGAAGGTCCACCAGCGCCCGCCCTGGCCGTTCTCCTCGCTCAGGTAGACCTCCATGCAGGCGGAGAAATCCATCGGATCGGTGGTGACGATGCCGAAATCGCCCAGGTAGCCGTTGACGTAGCGCGCCGGGATGTTGAGGCAGCGGCAGAGGGCGACGGCGAGATGGGCGAAGTCGCGGCACACGCCCACCCCCTCCTGATAGGTTTCATAGGCGGTGCGGGTGTCGCGGGCCTGCATGTAGTCGAAGGTGATGTGATCGTGGACGAAGTCGCAGACCGCCTGCACCCGGTTCCAGCCGGGGGCGACCTGGCCGAAGCGGTCCCAGGCGATCTGGCTGAGCCGGTCGGTTTCGCAGTAGCGGCTGCCGAGCAGGTAGACCAGCGCCTCGTCGGGCAGCGCCGGCACCGGGATTTCCCGGGCCTGCGGCGCGCTGGGGTCGGGCTGGCCGCTGCCGTCGATCAGGCCGTCGCCCCAGATCCGCATGTCGCCGGCCGGCGCGGTGAAGCGCAGGCAGGTGTTGCCGTGGCCGTCGCGGTAGCGGCGCACCGGCACCTCCGGCGTCAGAATCGACTGCTCGGGCTTGCGCAGTTTGTCCGCGTGCTCGGGCGGCAGGGTCAGCAGCGCGATCATCGGCGTCTCGTAGGCGCAGGTCAGGGTGATGTCGTAGCCGAAGCGGAGCAGCATTGCGGTGTTTCCTATGCGGGACCTGGCCGGCGCGCGGCCCGGAAAATCCGGGCTTGGCGATCCGGGAACGGTCCAGTGTGCGCGAGACGTCTCAAGAAACCAACGTCCCAGCGGGCCGAAAGTTACCCGGAGTCTTCGCGGCGCCCGCCCAGCGGGGCCGGCACCCCTATTTAAGTGGGGCGCGCGCGGCCCGATTGCCCGTTGTTTCCCCGCCCCCATTTTGGGACGCCGGCCCCGCTTTCGCGCGTCACGTCCTACTTGACCTTGCCGCCAAAGCCTCCAGACTAGTGGTGTTACCAATTGACCATCTCGAGACCAATTGGAGAACCGCCGTGCCCGCCACGCGCAGCCTGGGATTGTCGAGAGCCGCCGCGCCCTCCGCGCTGCCCGACGACCTGCGCTTTCAGCAGATCGCGCGCGAGCGGGTTTCCGACCGGGTGGCGCAGGAGCTGCTGAAACTGATCGGCAGCGGGCGGCTGGCGCCGGGCGAGCGCCTGCCCGGCGAGCGCCAGCTGGCCGAGATGATGAACGTCAGCCGGGTGTCGATCCGCTCCGCCCTGCAGCAGCTCAAGGCCAAGGGCCTGATCACCTCGGTACAGGGCGGCGGCACGCGCATCGCCAAGGCCGCCGAGGAGATCGAGCACGGCCTGTCCAGCCTGGTGCGCGCCAGTGACGACAACCTCTTCGAATTGATCGAGATCCGCTCGATGCTCGAGGTTTGGGCGGCGCGCCGCGCCGCCGAGGACGCGACGCCGGAGCAGCAAGCGGCGATCCGCGCGGTCTGCGACCGCCTCGACAACCCGAAGCTCGACCACCAGGCCTTCGCCCAGATCGACATGGAGTTCCACCTGACCATCGCCAAGGCCAGCGGCAGCGCCATCTACCTGCACCTGATGAGCATGCTGGAGGACGTCTTGAAGGACCTCTTCACGGTCAACAGCGAGACCATCCTGCGCGCGGCGGAGAACCGCCAGGAAATCTGCAGGCAGCACGGCGCCATCCTGACGGCCATCGAGACGCGCTGCGGCGACGGCGCGGCGGCGGCGATGCGGGCGCACCTCGCCTTCATCCTCGAAAAACACGGCCTGAAGAACGGCGGCTAAGCGTGCGCGAAACGCCCCGGCCGCAAGACGCCAGCCTGTCTCGACAGACGATCCCAGCCTGGCTGCCCTGGCTCACCTGGGGACTGGCCGCCAGCCTGTTCCTCTATGGCTTTTTTCAGCGCATCGCCCCCTCGGTGATGATCGATTCGCTGATGCGCGAGTTCTCCGCCAGCGGCGCGGTGCTCGGCAATCTCTCGGCGGTCTACTTCTATGCCTACGCGACGCTGCAAATCCCCGTCGGC
This sequence comes from uncultured Alphaproteobacteria bacterium, assembly GCA_942491105.1. Taxonomy (GTDB): domain Bacteria; phylum Pseudomonadota; class Alphaproteobacteria; order Kiloniellales; family DSM-21159; genus JBBEAM01. The sequence continues at coordinate 244,550 of CALNZX010000008.1, forward strand.
CTGATGATCGACCGCTGGGGGGCGCGGCGGATGCTGACCGGCGGGGCCGCGCTCTGCGCCGCCGGCAGCCTGACCTTCGGGCTGGCCGACAGCCTGACCCTCGCCTACCTCGGCCGCTTCATGATCGGCGCCGGGGCGGCCTTCTCCTTCGTCGGCAGCCTGACACTGGCCTCGGTGTGGTTCCCGGCCAACCGCTTCGCCCAGTTCAGCGGCATGACCATGATGGCCGGCATGATCGGCGGCTTCGCCGCCCAGGCGCCGCTGGCCGCGGTGGTCGAGCTGACCGGCTGGCGGGGCGTCCTGATCGCCTCCGCCCTGCTCGGCGCCGCCCTGGCCGCCGCGATCTGGATCCTGGTGCGCGACGCGCCGCCGGAGGCGGGCGAGGCCGCAAGCTCTGGACAGCGCCGCCGGGGTTCGCCGCAGAGCCTGCGGCAATTGCTCGGCGGCCTGCTCGAGGTGCTGGGCAAGCGGCAGAACTGGATGATTTCCCTCTGCGCCGGAGCGATGACCGCGCCCATGCTCGCCTTCGCCGGGCTCTGGGGCGTGGCCTGGCTGATCCAGGCGCATGGCCTGTCGCGGCCGGAGGCGGCCGGTACCACCTCCCTGCTGCTGCTTGGCTGGGCCATCGGCTCGCCGCTGTCCGGCGGCATCTCCGACCGCCTCGACCGGCCCAAGCGCACCATGCAGGCCGGCATGATCCTGGGCCTGGCGAGCTTCAGCGCCCTGCTCTACATCCCCGGCCTGCCGCTGCCGCTGCTCTGGGCGCTGTTCTTCCTGGCCGGGTGCGGCCTGGGTTCCATGGTGACCTGCTACGCCCTGATGCGGCAGGCCAACCGGCCCCAGGTGACCGGCGCGGCGCTGGGCTTTTCCAACGGCATGAGCGTCGGCGCTGGGGCGGTGTTTCAGCCGGTGGTCGGCCTGATGCTGGATTTCGGCTGGACCGGAGAGATGCAGGATGGCGCGCGGGTCTATTCCGCCGAGGCCTACGCCTATGCCTTCAGCGTGCTGGTCGGTTTCCTCGCCTTGTGTTTGGCTATGAGCGTATTCATTCGCCAGAATTCACCCGACGAGAGACCGCAATGACTCCCAGCGACCCCAAAAGCGACCCCGGCGGCGACCCCAAGGCCTTCCTGACGGCGCTGTTCCAGGCCGCGGTGGCGGCCGCCAGCCCGGCCGAGGCGATACCCCGCCACCTGCCCGAGCCGCCGAGCGAAGCTTCCGGGGGCCGCACCATCGTGGTCGGCGCCGGCAAGGCGGCGGCGGCCATGGCCAAGGCGGTCGAGGATCACTGGCCCGGTAAGCTCGAAGGTCTGGTGGTGACCCGCTACGGCCACGGCCTGCCCGCGGGCGAAGGCCCAAGCCGCATCGAAGTTGTCGAGGCCGGACATCCGGTGCCCGACGATGCCGGGGAGCATGCCGCCGCGCGGATCCTGGAACTCGCCCAGGGCGCCGGCGAACACGATCTGCTGCTGTGCCTGATCTCCGGCGGCGGCTCGGCGCTGCTGCCCCTGCCCGCCGCGGGCTTCTCCCTGGAGGAAAAGCAAGCCGTCAACCGGGCGCTGCTGCGGTCCGGCGCGACGATCGGCGAGATCAACTGCGTGCGCAAACACCTCTCGGCAATCAAGGGCGGACGCCTGGCGGCGGCGGCCTTTCCGGCCCGGGTGGTCAGCCTGATCATCTCCGACGTGCCCGGCGACGATCCGGCGGTGATCGCCTCGGGGCCCACGGTGCCCGACCCAACCAGCCAGGCGGACGCCGTCGCGATCCTCAAGAAATACGATATTCATCGCAACAGCCGCCTGCTGCATCTGCTCGAGCGCTACGGCACGGAAAGCCCAAAGCCCGGCGACGCGGCCTTCGCCAAGGTCGAGAACATCCTGATCGCCCGGCCCCAGCGCTCGCTGGAGGCCGCCGCCGCGCTGGCCGAAGGGGCCGGGGTGACGCCGCTGATCCTGGGAGATTCCCTGGAAGGCGAATCTCGCGAGGTCGCGCTGGTGATGGCCGGCATCGCCGCCCAGGTGCGCCGCCACGGCCAGCCGGTCCGGGCTCCGGCGCTGCTGCTCAGCGGCGGCGAGACCACGGTGACGGTGACCGGCGAGGGACGCGGCGGGCGCAACGCCGAGTTCACGCTGGCCTTCGCGATCGCCGCCGCCGGCTGGGAAAACCTGCATGTCCTGGCCTGCGATACCGACGGGATCGACGGCAGCGAGGACAACGCCGGCGCCTATGCCGACGGCAACAGCCTGGCGCGCGGCCATGCCATGGGGCTGGACGGCAAGGCGCGCTTGGCCGACAACGATGCCTACGGCTTCTTTCAAGGCCTGGGAGACTTGATTTCGACCGGGCCGACGCGCACCAATGTCAACGACTTCAGGGCGATTCTGGTCCTCTAGCCAGCGCCGAAACGGAGCGCCATGCGAAGCAAGCGAAAAGCCAAGATCATCGCCACGCTGGGGCCCAGCAGCTCCGATGAAGCCACGATCAGAAAACTGCTGCTGGCCGGAGCCGACGTCTTTCGGCTCAATTTCAGCCATGGCGAGCACGAGGAACACCGCGCCCGCTACGACACCATCCGCAAGCTGGAGGTCGAGATCGGGCGGCCGGTCGCCATCCTGATGGACCTGCAGGGCCCAAAGTTACGGATCGGCAGGATCGAGGGCGGCGAAATCCGGCTCGAACGCGGCGCGGCCTTCCGCCTCGACCTCGACAAGGCGCTCGGCGACGCCACCCGCGCGCCGCTGCCCCACAAGGAGGTTTTCGCCGCCCTCGAGCGCGGCACCCATGTCCTGCTCGACGACGGCAAGCTGCGTTTGGAGGTCGAGGACTGCGGCCCCGACTACGCCAACTGCCGGGTGATCACCGGCGGACCGCTGTCCGACCGCAAGGGCGTCAACGTGCCCGGCGTGGTGATGCCGGTCTCGCCGCTGACCGCCAAGGACCGCAAGGACCTGGAGTTCGCGCTGAAGCTCGGCGCCGACTGGATCGCCCTATCCTTCGTGCAGCGGCCAGAGGATGTCGCCGAGGCGCGCAAGCTGACCCGCGGCCGCGCCGCCATCATGTCGAAGATCGAAAAGCCGGCGGCGATCGACCGCCTGCAGGAACTGGTCGATCTCTCCGACGGCATCATGGTGGCGCGCGGCGACCTGGGCGTCGAACTGCCGCCCGAGGACGTGCCCGGCCGCCAGAAGGAAATCGTGCGCGCCTGCCGTCTCGCCGGCAAACCGGTGGTGGTCGCCACCCAGATGCTGGACTCCATGGTCAACGCCCCGGCGCCGACCCGCGCCGAGGCCTCGGACGTGGCCACCGCGATCTACGACGGCGCCGACGCCGTGATGCTCTCCGCGGAGTCCGCGGCCGGCCACTACCCTGTGGAGTCGGTCACCATGATGGACCGGATCATCAGCCGCACCGAGGGCGACCGCGCCTACCGGCCGATCATCACGGCCTTGGACCCGGAACTGGAGCCGACCTCGGCCGACGCCATCTCGGCCGCCGCGGGGCAGGTCGCGGAAACCATCTCGGCCGCCGCCATCGTCAGCTATACGACCTCCGGCTCGACCGCCCTGCGCGCCGCGCGCGAGCGCCCCGTGGTGCCGATTCTGGCGCTGACCGCCAAGCTTTCGACGGCCCGGCGCCTGTCGCTCGCCTGGGGCGCCCACTGCGTCTATACCGCCGATGTCAGCACCTTTCAGGAGATGGTCACCAAGGCCTGCCGCATCGCCCAGAAAGAGGGCTTCGCGAAGCCCGGCGACAAGCTGGTGATCACCGCCGGCGTGCCCTTCGGTACCCCGGGTTCGACCAACGTGCTGCGGATCGCCTGGCTGGACGCCTAGAAAGCGGATTTTCCGCGGGTTTGGGTCATTGACACCCTGGGGCCGCCTCAGTATGTTCCGCGCTCGCTATTCAGAAAAACAGGGCCCAATGGGGCCGGAGTGACGGAAAATGAAGGTCGTAAACTCGCTTAAGACCGCGAAGACCCGCGATAAGGATTGCCGCACCGTGCGCCGCCGCGGCCGCGTCTACGTGATCAACAAAAAGAATCCGCGCTTCAAGGCCCGCCAGGGCTGACGCGCCCGAAGCCGGGCTGCGTACCGGCTTCCACCAAGAAACCGCGCCGTCCCAGGACCGCGCGGTTTCTTGCTTTTCGGCCATGGTTTGACGCAGGCTGCGCGAGGCGTCATATAGAGTAATTGGTATTACCAATTCTCCCGTAGCGCCGCAGCAGGGGCTGAAGCCATGAAAATGCCTGAACCGGATCGCGGAGTGATCGGCCGCAAGGACGAGATCGTCGCCGCGTTGCGCGGCATCGTACCCGGAGAGGGCGTGATCTCCGACATCGACGAGCTGCGCGCCTTTGAAACCGACGGCCTGACCGCCTACAGCCAGCTGCCGCTGATCGTTGTGCTGCCGCAGAGCGTGGAGCAGGTCAGCGCCGTGCTGCGCTACTGCCTCGAGCATAAGATCAAGGTGGTGCCGCGCGGCGCTGGTACCTCGCTGTCCGGCGGCGCCCTGCCGCTGGAGGATGGCGTCATCCTGGGCCTCGGCAAGTTCAACCGCATCCTGGAGATCGATTTCGACAACCGCTGCGCCGTGGTCCAGCCGGGGGTGACCAACCTCTCGATCACCCAGGCGGTGGAGCACGCGGGCTACTACTACGCGCCCGATCCCTCCAGCCAGATCGCCTGCTCCATCGGCGGCAACGTCGCCGAGAACTCCGGCGGCGTGCATTGTCTGAAATACGGTCTGACGACCAACAACCTGCTCGGCATCCAAATGGTGATGATGGACGGCACGGTGCTGCGCATCGGCGGCAAGCATCTGGATTGCGAAGGCTACGACCTGCTTGGCTTGATCACCGGTTCCGAAGGCCTGCTTGGCGTGGTCACCGAGGTGACCGTGCGGTTGCTGCAAAAGCCGGAGACGGCGCGCGCGGTGCTGCTCGGCTTCGAGACCAGCGAGGCCGGGGGCGACTGCGTCGCAGCGATCATCGCCAACGGCATCATTCCCGGCGGCATGGAGATGATGGATCGCCCGGCGATCCACGCCGCCGAGCGTTTCGTCAAGGCCGGCTATCCCCTGGACGTCGAGGCGCTGCTGATCGTCGAGCTCGACGGGCCGCAGGCCGAGGTCGACCACCTGATCGAGCGGGTCAGCGCCATCGCCAAGGACAAGGGCGCGGTCTACGAGCGGGTTTCCCAGAACGAGCGGGAGCGCGGCACCTTCTGGGCCGGACGCAAGGCCGCCTTCCCCGCCATCGGGCAGCTTTCGCCGGATTACTACTGCATGGACGGCACCATCCCGCGCCGCCAGCTGCCCCATGTTCTGCAGCGCATGCGCGAAATGAGCGAACACTACGGCCTGGGCGTCGCCAATGTCTTCCACGCCGGCGACGGCAACCTGCATCCCCTGATCATGTACGACGCCAACATTCCCGGCGATCTGGAAAAGGCCGAGGAATTCGGCGCGGATATCCTGAAGCTTTGCGTCGAGGTCGGCGGCGTGCTGACCGGCGAGCATGGCGTCGGGGTCGAGAAACGCGACCTGATGGGCGAGATGTTCACGGAGAAGGATCTGCAGCAGCAGCAGCGGGTGAAATGCGCCTTCGATCCCGAGGGCCTGCTCAATCCCGGCAAGATGTTTCCCAGCCTGCACCGCTGCGCCGAGCTTGGGAAGATGCACATCCACAAGGGGAAGCTCCCCTTCCCCGACATCCCCAGATTCTGAGTCGCGCGCATGACGGAAACCCTGAAACCGGAAACGGCGGAACAGGCCGAGGCGGCCGTCGCCTGGGCGCTTGCCGAGGACATACCTCTTGAAGTCCTCGGCCATGGCAGCAAACGCGGCTACGGCCGCCCCTTGCAGAAGCCGAAGCTTCTCGATCTCTCGGCCTTGAGCGGCATCAGCCTCTATGAAGCCGAGGAACTGGTGATGACCGCGGGGGCCGGCACTTCGATCGCCGAGATGGAGTCCCTGCTTGCGCAGCACAAACAGGCCTTCGCGTTCGAGCCGCCGGACCTCGCGCCGCTGTGGGGCGGCGCGGCGGGCAGCGGCAGCATCGGCGGCGTGGTCGCCTGCAACCTGGCGGGTCCCCGGCGGATCAAGGCGGGCGCGGCGCGCGATCACTTTCTGGGTATCGAGGGCGTTTCGGGGCGCGGCGAGCTGTTCAAGTCCGGCGGGCGCGTGGTCAAGAACGTCACGGGCTACGATATCTGCAAGCTGATGGCCGGCTCCTTCGGCACGCTGGCGGCGATGACCAAGATCACCATGAAAGTCCTGCCCGTTGCCGAGAAAACCCGCAGCGTGCTGCTGTTCGGCCTCGACGACGCCGCCGGCCTCAAGGCCATGACCCTGGCGATTCAGTCGCCCTATGAGGTTTCCGGCGCCGCGCACCTGCCCGCCTGGGCGGCGGCGCGCTCCCAAGTCGGGTATGTCAGCAAGGCCGGCGGCGCGGTAACCGCGCTCAGAGTCGAAGGTCCCGGCCCTTCGGTCGACTACCGCTGCGAGGCGCTGCGCAAGCTGCTTGGCGGGCTCGCGGAAAGCGAGGAGCTGCATTCCATGAACTCGGCGGCGCTCTGGAGCGAAATCAGGGACGCCAAGCCGTTTTACGCCATGCCGGACAAGGCGATCTGGCGGCTCTCCACCGCGCCTCAGCAGGGTCCCGCGGTGGCGGCGGCGCTCTCGAACCTGCCTGGCGCCACCTGGTATTTCGACTGGGCCGGCGGCTTGCTCTGGCTGGCCGTGGACGCAGGCGAGGATGCCCAGGCGGAACCCGTCCGAGCCGCGATTCATGCCGCCGGAGGGCATGCCACGCTGCTGCGCGCTCCCGATGCGCTGCGCAGCGCCGTGGGTGTTTTTCAACCACTGGATGGCGCGAAAGCGGCATTGACGAAGCGGATCAAGGACAGCTTTGATCCCCGGGGGATCATCAATCGCGGCCGCATGTACGAAGACCTATGATCGCGCCGCGCGTTCAGGCTAGGAGGGGACGCCGATGCCGTTGATTTTGCTCGGTGCGGTTCTAAGCCTGCTGTGGTGCTGGGCAGGCTGGTATTACCTTGAGGAAGCGATCGGGTTCGCGAACCTGCTGCTGTTCCTGCCGCACGAGATCGGCCAGTTCATGGTCGGCTTTTTCACGCCCCTGTTTCTTCTGTGGATTCTCATCGTCCTGTTCGTCCTGATGCGCCGGGTCGGCCGCATCGCCGCGCCGCCAGCCAGCGACAGCGGCGGTTTCGAGGGACGTAGCAGGCCTCGCGAGCGGCAGATCAATATGGTCTCTGCGCCATCCGTCACGCCGCCCAGCCCAGCCCCAGGGAAAGACACACCAGGGACAGACACGCCGGAGAAAGCGCGGCCAACGACAACGGTGACGCCCCAGGTAGCCGCGCCAAAATCTGCAACCCAGGAAAAACCCGCGCAACAGGCGGCGGCATCCCCGGATACGTCTGCATCCTCCGCCCCCCGGCCCAAGAAGGAGCAACCCTCCGCCAAGCGTGCCAGGGCAAGCGCCAGCGTGACCCTGAGCGACGCTCAAGGAAAGACCGCGACCCGCAAGTCCGAAGAGAGCGTGAGCACAGGGGACGGTCCCGCGATTGCAAGCGCCCGCGCGGTCGGTCGCAGCGAAACTGCGGCTCCCGAGTCGTCCAGCGCCGCGTCGGCCCTGGATGCCTCGGCCAAGTATCCGCCGAAACGTCCGGCCGCCCCGCCGCTAGCCGCCCCGCCGCTAGCCGCCTCGACCGCTACGCCGCCCGAAGCAAAACACCCGCCGAAGCGACCGGCCAGCGCGATGCCGTCGGAAAATTCTCCCGAGGCGGAAGAAGCCTCGGCGGGCGGCTCTTCCGGCACGCTGCCGCCGAAACGGCCGCGCGAGGAAAACGTCGCGCCCATGCCGCGCAGCGCCGGCGGCGTTCTGCCGCCGAAAAACCCGAAGAACCAGACCGAAGACTACGCCGCGGCCGAAAGACGGACGGTCAAGGAACTGAACGCCATCGCCATGGACGCCGCCGCGTCGATCTGCGACCCGCAGGCCTACCATGAAAGCCGGGCGGCCTTGAACGGCGGCCAGAGCGATAGCTTCTTTACTCTGCTGCTGGCCAAGCTGGAGCAAAGCGGCCAGGAAGCCCTCGACGAGCTGCGCCGGGACGGAAACCTGATTCTGTTCGAAACCTACTGCGCGAAGTTCCGCAGCCTGCTGCAGACGGCGGAGCAGGATCCGGACAGCAAGACACTGAGCACCCGCCTGCGCGACTCGACGGCGGGCCGGCTCTTCGCGGCGATCGACAGTAAGCTTTAGGAAGGCCTGGATCAGAAGACATGCGCACCAACTTTTCCCTGGCCCAGCTGGCGGACGCAGATACCCGGGCCTCCGAACAGATCCTGCGCAGCTGCGTGCACTGTGGCTTTTGTCTGGCGACCTGCCCGACCTATCTCCTGCTCGGCGACGAGCTCGACAGCCCGCGCGGACGCATCTACCAGATCAAGGATATGCTGGAGAAGGACCGGCCGGCGCCCGCCAAGACGGTCAAGCATATCGACCGCTGCCTGTCCTGCCTGTCCTGCATGAGCACCTGCCCTTCGGGCGTGCACTACATGCATCTGGTCGATCACGCGCGCAAGCATATCGCCGAGACCTACACCCGGCCGCTGCCGGAACGCATGCTGCGCGGCTTGCTGGCCTGGGTGCTGCCCCACCCCTTCCGGTTCCGCCTGGCGCTGATCGGCGCCGGCCTGGCCCGTCCGCTGCGCGGGCTGCTGCCCGGCCGCCTCAAGGCGATGGTGGGAATGGCGCCGGCCAAGCTGGCGGCACCGTCGAACGTCGACAAGCCCCAGGTGTTTGCCGCCATCGGTCCGCGCCGGGCGCGCGTGGCGCTGCTCAACGGTTGCGCCCAGCAGGTGCTCGATCCCGAGATCAACGAGGCGACGGTGCGCCTGCTGACCCGTCACGGCGTCGAGGTGGTGGTTGCCAGAGGCGCCGGCTGCTGCGGCGCCCTGACCTTTCACATGGGGCAGGAACAGGCCGCCCAGGCCTCGGCCAAGGCCAACATCGATGCCTGGCATCGCGAGCTCGAAGACGCCGGGCTCGATGCCGTGGTGATCAACACCTCGGGCTGCGGCACCACGGTCAAGGACTACGGCTTCATGCTGCGCGAGGACCCGGCCTACGCCGCCAAGGCGGAGACGGTGTCCCGGCTCGCCAAGGACGTGACCGAGCTGCTGTCCGACCTTGGGCTCAACCCGCCGCTGCAGGCGGGTGGCTTGAAGGTCGCCTACCACTCGGCCTGTTCCATGCAGCACGGCCAGCAATTGCGGGAGGAGCCGAAAGCCCTGCTGCGCGCAGCCGGGTTTACGCTCAGCGAGCCGGCCGAGGGGCATATCTGCTGCGGATCCGCCGGCACCTACAACCTGCTACAGCCGGCGCTCGCGACCCAGCTGCGCGACCGCAAGGCGCGCAACCTGGCGGCCACCGGCGCCGACGTCATCGCCACCGGAAACATCGGCTGCATGACCCAGATCGCCAGCCATGCGGGCATGCCGATCCTGCATACCGCGATGCTGCTCGACTGGGCGACCGGCGGACCGCTGCCCAAGGCGCTCGAAGGCCAGAACTTCGTCATGACCGCCGCGCGCAAACCTCCCCAGGCCGCCGAGTAACGGCCCGGCATGTCCGCGATCCACAACCTTGCGCATGAGCACCTTGAAGCCGTGCTGGCGCTCAATGCCGCCCACGAGGCGGAAACTTCCGCGCTAACTCGCGACGCGTTGGAAAGGCTGGTGGAAGCGGCCTTCTCGGCGACCGCCATCGGCGCCGGTACCGACGCCTTTTTGATCGCCTTCGACGAAGCCGCAACCTACGACAGCCCGAACTATCTGTGGTTCCAGGCGCGCTACGACCGTTTCGTCTATGTCGACCGTATCATCGTGGCCGGTCATGCGCGCGGCCGTGGGCTGGCGCGCCTGCTCTATGAAGACCTCTTTTCCAGGACCCGGCACAGCGGCCGCGATCTCGTCGCCTGCGAGGTCAACCTGCGGCCGCCCAACCCGGGCTCCGACGCCTTTCACGCGGCCCTCGGATTTGTCGAAGCCGGGCGTGGCGATATCCATGGCGGCGCCAAGACCGTGCGCTACCTGACAAAAAGCCTCACCGGCTAGCCCGCGCGCGCCGCCGCCAGGATCGCGGCGATGCTGCGTTCGACATCCGAGTCCCTGGTTGCCCAGGAACACAGACTGATGCGCATCGCCACCCGGTCATGCCAGAGGGTTTCGCCGCACCAGCACTCGCCGGACGCCTGCACCGCGGCGATCACTTGTCTGGTGCGGGCATCGTCGCCGAAGCGGGCGAGCACCTGGTTCAATTCGACTCTATTGAGGATCTCGATCCCTTCCGCCGCCAGGGCCTCGGCCATCCGGCTGGCCTGACGGCAGTTGCGGGCGACCAGTTCCGCCAGACCCGAGCGGCCAAGGAACTTGAGCGCCGCCCAGATCTCGATGGCGCGAGCCCGCCGCGAACTTTCCGGGGTAAACTGAAAGGCGTCGCGGCGGCCGCTCGGCATCAGGTAGGCGCCGCTGATCGACATGGCGCGCGCCAGGGCTTCCCGGTCGCGGACCAGCGCCACGCCGGAATCGTAGGGAACGTTCAGCCACTTGTGCGCGTCCGTCGCCCAGGAGTCCGCCCTGTCGTAGCCGGCGGCGAGATGCCGCTGCGCGGGGGACGCCAGGGCCCACAGCCCGAAAGCGCCATCGACGTGAACCCAGGCCTTGGCCGCCTGCGCCCAGTCGGCGATCTCCGCCGCCGGGTCGAAGGCGCCCGAGTTCACATTGCCGGCCTGGATGCAGACGATCGCCGGTCCCTCGATCGCCGGCAGGTTCTCGGCGCGAATCCGTCCTTGATCGTCGACCGGCAAGCGGCGCACCCGCTCGCGGCCCAAGCCGAGCATCGACAGCACCTTGTAGAGCGACGCATGAACCTCTTCGCCGACGAAGACCGTCAGCTCGGGCGCGCCGAACAAGCCATGCCGGTCCACATCCCAGCCGGCGGCGTCCAGCACCCTGTTGCGCGCCGCCGCCAGGCAGGTGAAGTTCGCCATGGTCGCGCCGGTTACCAAGGCGCCTTCGGCCTCCTCGGGCAGGCCCAGGGCCTGTTTCACCCATCCCAGAGCAACGGACTCCAGCGTCGCGACCACCGGCGAGCTGATGTAGCTGGCGCTATTCTGATCCCAAGCGCTGGCAAGGTACTGCGCCGCGACGCTGACCGGCAGCGCGCCGCCGGTGACAAAGCCGAAGTAGCGGCCGCCGGCGTTGGCGACCGTTGCCGGGGCGCCGAAATCGTCGAGCCGGGCGATGACCTGGGACGCCGCGCAGGGCACTTCGGGTAGGGGCTCCTCGACCGCCTCGATAAAGCGCGCGACGGCGGCCGCTTCCGGCTCGACGGCGCGCGCATCCAGGTTTTCGAGATAGTCCGCCGCCCGCCGCGCGGCGTCGCTCAGCAGAGCGCGGGTCGCGTCTTCCTGCATCCCCGCGCCGCCTAGCCTTGGGTCAAGCCGCGAAGGGCCGCGCGCTGGGTTTCGACGGCACGCTCCCAGATCAACTCCTTCCAGTCATCCTTGTCCGGATAGAGGCACCGGCGCGTCTCCTTCTTGATCGCCTTGCCTTTCTCGGAGTCGAGGTCACCGTGCTGATGTAGCCAGTTGTCCGCGCGCAGGGCGTTCAACACCTCCATCAGGTCGTAGGTGCCGTACTCCAGGGCCAGGGCCGTGAACTCCGCATCGCCCAAGGCCTCCTCGATGCCCATCAAGTTGACGCCGGTCAGCGGCGCCGAGGTCGAGCTGCCATCGAAGGGCGAGGTGATGTCGTCGTCGTACCAGTCGCGGGCGCGCTGAAAAGCCGCGCCCTTGGGGTCGTGCACGACGATGCGCTCGCCATGCCCATAGGGGCCGAGGCCGGTATGGTAATCGACCAGGGCCACTTTCTTAGCCGCTCCGAGGTAGTCAGCGACGATCCGCAGCAGGGTCGTGCGCGCATTGGTCGGCCCCTGACCGCCGAAGAAGACGCCGTCGGAATGCGTATACTGGCCGCCGGAGATGGCGTGCTGCAGGGCCGCCATGCCGTTCTTTTCGACGAAGGCATCGAAGACCCTGTCGCACTCGGCCAGGGTCTCCTCGTCCCAGCTTTCCGGGCTGATGAAGTGATGCAGTTCCCGATACCCGGAGTTGTCCGGCAGCGGCCGGCCGAAATCGACGAAGTTGCGGTTCATGTCGACGTTTTCCTCGGTCACCCGGCGGACCCAGGCGAAGCCCGAGGGATTGATCGCATGGATCAGCAACTGCGCCGTACCTTCCGGAACTTCCTTGTAGAGGCCCTCGCGCAGCCAAGCGTTCTGTACGCCAGAGCCGCAGTAGCCCTCATTGCCATGGGTACCGGACATCGCGACCAACACCCGCTCAGCATCGCGTGGACCGATCCAGCAGACGTCGGTGGTCAGCGCCTGCCCCTGCGGTCCCTTGGTCGGGTTGGCATAGGCCTGGGTCTCCAGGCCTTCGCGCTGGGCCGCATCGCGGAAGTTGGCGCGGCCTTCGTCATAGCTGGCGGGAAAATGCTTCGCTGCGGTCATAGGCACTGCTCCTGAGGTTGGATGCTGGCGACAATAGTTATCCTGCGTCGCCGGACAAGCCGACAGAATAGCTGGCGGCGTGGCGCGGATCACCGTTTCTTGAATGCCTATCACTTGGCTCCGCCGGTGCTTCGCGCAATGGTATATCTATGCGACAGATCATCGCCGCCCTCGCAGTCTTCGCGCTTACCGCACTAGCCAGCGCCGCGCCGGCCCTGGCGGATCAGGACGACGCCCGTCTGCCCAAACTGTTCGAGAAACTGCGGACCACGGAAAGCTTGGAGGCGGCGCTGCGGACGGAGCAGCGGATCTGGGCAATTTGGCTGGAGCACGAAAACCCACAGATCGAGGAACTGATGGCCGCGGGAACTCTGGCCATGAGTACCGGCGCCTTGAGTGAAGCCTGGGCGACCTTCGACCGGATGATCGCGCTCGCGCCGGACTACGCCGAGGCCTGGAACAAGCGGGCCACGGTCGCCTATGCGCTCGGCGACTACGAGGCTTCGCTCTCAGATATCGAGGAAACCCTGCGGCGCGAGCCGCGCCATTTCGGCGCCCTTAGCGGCAAGGGGCTGGTCTACTCGGCCATGGATCAGCTGGAGCAGGCACTCGAGGCCTACCACAGGACCCTGGAAGTCCACCCCCATGCCCGTGGCGCACAGATCAATATCGAGCGCTTGAAAGAGGCCATTCAGGCGCGCTCGATCTAGGCGCCGAGGCCATTTCCACGGGCATGGCAGCTATGACGATCCATCTCTGCAGCGCGGGGAAGCGACGGCCTAATCTCCCCGGATGATCCAGCCTGACCGCACCGCCCTCGTCGGGGGACTCTACGCCATTGCCACCTTCTCCTTCTGGGGGCTGGTGCCGATCTACTTCAACGCGGTCAGCTACGTGCCGGCGGACCAGGTTCTGGCCCACCGCGCCATCTGGTCGGCGGTGCTGCTCGTCGGCCTGCTGACGATGATGCGCCGCTGGCCGAACGTCCGCCTGCTGCTGCGCGACCGGCGCCTGCTCCTGATCCTCACGGTTTCCACGCTGCTGATGACCCTGAACTGGTTCACCTTCATCTGGGCGATCGCCGCCCAGCGGGTCTTGGAAGTCTCCCTCGGCTACTACATCAACCCCCTGGTCAACATCCTGTTGGGCATGCTGGTTCTGCGCGAGCGTCTGACCCTGTGGCAGGGTCTGGCCGTGCTGTTGGCCGCGGCGGGAGTCGGGAACCTCGCCATCGAGGCGGAGGGTTTCCCCTGGGTTTCCCTCTCCCTGGCCCTGACCTTCGGCGCCTATGGTTTGCTGCGTAAGATCGCGCCGGTGCGCCCGATCGAGGGGCTGTTCATCGAAACCGCGCTGATGACGCCCTTCGCCATCGTCTATCTGCTCTTTCTCGACAGCCAGGGCAGCAATGTCTTTGGCCGGATCGATCTCGCTACCGACGGATTGCTGATGCTTTCCGCGGTGATGACGGCAACCCCGCTGATCTGGTTCGTCAGCGCCGCGCGGCGCCTGCGCCTATCCACCGTGGGCTTTTTCCAGTACATCGCGCCCTCGGTGCAGTTCCTTCTGGCGATTTTTCTGTTCGGCGAGAGCCTTACCGACACCCACCTGGTGACTTTCTCCTGCATCTGGGTGGCGCTGCTGATTTACAGCCTCAGCACCCTCTGGCAGCGGCCCACAAACGCAGCAACCCCGATCGAAACCGCGCCGGCGGCCAAGCCCGGAGAGCTGGCCGCCCCGCAGCATCCTCCGGCCGGCCGGTAATCGCGAATCAGTACACCAGCGTCAGGTATCCGAAGAGATCCAGCTTTTCGCCCCCGCCGTCTCTCAACAGCCGCGCCAGCAGCGCATCCGGGTCTTTCAGGCTGTAACGCCCCAGGACCTCGTGTTCGGCCAGGCGGGGGTTGAGGACGACCAGGACGCCTTCACGATAGCGGCCGACCTGATACAGCGCCTGGTCCAGCGGCAGGGCCTCGAAAACCACGGCGCCTTCCTGCCAAGCGGCCATGGTCTCCAGCGTTTCGGAGCTGGGCACAGCCATCTTGCCGTCCGCGCTCAATATCACGGTCCGGCCGGCCTTGATTTCCAAGACCTGGCCGCCGTTACCGGACGGCCGCAGCAGCGCGCTGCCGTCGACCATCGCGAGCGTGATGCCGCGCCTGTCCTGGCGCAGCAAAAGACGCCCTTCAACGGCGCTGAGCTTGGCGGAGGCAACCGTCACCTCCATCGGAATGGCGGCCCCGGCGATGATGATGTCGGCTTCCCCCCGCAGCAACATCAGGCGGCGGCGCGCGCCATCGTCAGTGACGTTTAGCGCGGTGTCGGTATTCATGAAAACGACACTGCCGTCATTCAGGGCGAAACTCGCCTGCGCGCCCGCTGCCGTGCGGTAATCGGCGGATTCCTCGCCGGTCCAGAAAACCGCGGCGAGCAGCGCCGCCAGGGTTACAAAAAACAGCCGCGGCAGCAGCTTGCCGAGCAACCGGCTGCGCTGTGAACGCGAGGCCGGAGCCGTGCGACTACGCCGGCTGCCGGCCGCGATACTGCCGCCCTGGCCCTGCCGGGGGTTGAGCCGCAGCTCGCGCAGCAACCGCTCGACGGCGGCATGGTGCGAAGGATGCGCGGCGCGCCAGGCCTCGAAACGGCGGCGATCCGCCTCCGACAGGGGTCCGGCTTGCAGTTTCGCGATCCAGTAGGACGTGCGCCCATCGCGCCGATAGGTTTTCCCGGATTTCCCCATTGCCCCAAAGCAGTAACCAGACCTCTGCACCAAGGATAGCCTAACCACTCGCGGCGGGGCACAATATAACCTTAGGGAGAATATCTAACGTGGAAATATTCCAAAATAGAGGAGCGCTTCTCGGCCCCTGCCGCGCGCCCTCCGCGCGCGGGCAAGATCGCGGGCCGGATCCCTGGGATCCGGCCCGATCCTCGCTGCCTTGGCTTACGGGCGCTCGCCGCGCTTCAGGCGCGCTTCGATGTCGTCGAGGCAAGGCACCATATCGGCGATGCTATCGACCACGTAGTGGGTGCCGCGCTGATAGAACCGCGGATAGACGCGGTCGCGGTGCGCCTGCTTCTGCTCTTCGCTGAGCGCATCCCATTCCTCGAAGGTCAGACCGACCTCGTTGCCGGAGCAGGCCAGGCCGATCGACCACATGCCGGCGTTCAAACCCTCCTCGACGCCGGTCAGGGTGTCGTCCACCTTGACGCAGGCCTCGACCGGCGAGACTTCCAGCTCGATCATGTTCTTCAGGACCATGTAGGGGTAGGGCCGCCCGGCAGGCACGTCGCCGGCGCAGTAGGTGGCGTCGGGCTTATAGCCCTGCTTTTCGCCGTCGCGCAGATTGATCTCCATCATCCCCGGCAGATAGCCGGAAGTGGAGCCGATCTTGTAGCCGCGCTTGCGGCACTCGCCGACGGTCTCCAGGGTGCCGGGAATCAGCTGCGAGTAGTCCGAGAGACAGGCCTCTTGCAGCGGCACGAATTCGTCGAACATCCGCTGTACGTCCGCCTCGGTCGCCGCGGTCCCGTGCTTATCGATCCAGCGCTTCCGCACGCTGGAAATCTCGGTGATCTTCTGGATGTGGACCTTCTTGTGCGCGCCCATGGGCTCGCGCGCCTCCTCGATGGTGATCGGCACGCCGGCGTTCTCGAACACCTTGATGAAAACCACGGCGGGGGCCATGCAGCCGAAGTCCATGGTGGTGCCGGCCCAGTCGAAGAAGACGGCCTTGATCGGCCCGCGGTAGCTGCGCTGGTAGCTGAAGCTCATTGAAATCTCCTGAAGCAAGAGGTGATGGCTGGTGAGAAGCTTGGGGCGCGAGGGGTCCCGCGCGGCGCTTGATTTATGAGAGAGGTCATACTATTGATCAAATGTAATGTTTGTATGACATCGATTGATTTTTTGTATGCTTTACACACAACTCCGTTCCTTTCACGCCGTGGCCGCCGAGGGCGGCTTCACCGCGGCTTCCAAGGTGCTGAACGTCGGCCAGCCGACCATCACCAGCCAGGTCAAGGCGCTGGAGGAACAATTCCGGGTCGAGCTGTTCAATCGCCGGGGCCGCCAGGTGGAGATGACCGCGGCCGGGCGGGACCTCTTTATCGTCACCCAGAAGATGCTGAGCTTCGAGGCCGAGGCCATCGACCTGTTGAAGGCGCTCGGCGGACTGGAGACCGGCAGCCTCAAGATCGGCGCCGTCGGGCCGTACCACGTCACCGAGATGCTGGCTGCCTTCGGCGAGCGCTATCCGGGGATCAAGGTCCTGGTCAATCAGGGCAACTCGCGGGAAATGCTGCGCCAGCTGCAAAGCTTCGCCGTCGACATCGCGGTGCTCGATAACGTCGCCGAGGACGAACGCTTGCATACCCTGCCCGTCGGGCGCCACCCCATCGCCGCCTTCGTCAA
This sequence comes from uncultured Alphaproteobacteria bacterium, assembly GCA_942491105.1. GTDB lineage: Bacteria > Pseudomonadota > Alphaproteobacteria > Kiloniellales > DSM-21159 > JBBEAM01. Next base: position 261,562 of record CALNZX010000008.1, read on the forward strand.
CGCGGAGCACCCCTGGTTCGCGCGCGCGCGCATCGCCCTGGCGGAGCTGGCGGGCGAGCGGCTGATCTTCCGCGAGCAGGGCTCGACCACCCGGCGGATCATCGAGCAGGCCTTCGCCGAGGCCGGGATCGGTGTCGAGCCGGCGATGGAGATCGGCAGCCGCGAGGCGGTTTGGATGGCGGTCGAGAAAGGCCTCGGCGTCGGCATCGTCAACGAGGTGGAGTTCGTACCGCATCCGCGCCTGAAGCTGCTGAGGATTTCCGATTCCGAACTCTTCAGCGAGGCTCAGGTGGTGTGCCTGGCGGAGCGCCAGGCCTCGCCGATGATCCGTGCCTTCCTGGAAGTGGTGGAGACGCCGCGCGGAGGCGGCTAGGACTACCCTGCGGGCGGGCGCTTCCTTACGAAGGAGACATCCTCGTAGGACAGCAGCATCTCGCCGGCTTCGTCGATCAGCGACAGCTCCAGATTGACCACGCCACGGTCCGGCTTGGAGCGGGATTCGCGCAGCCCCATGATTTTACCCCTGGCGCGGAAGCGCTGGCCGGCCTTGACCGGCTTGTACCAGCGGATCTCGTTGAGCCCGATGCCGATGATGTTGGAGCCTTTCATCACCCCGGTATCCCAGAACAGCCGGAACGCCAGGGCTGTCGTTTGGAAACCGCTGGCGATCAGTTCGCCGTGCGGCCCCTGCGCGGCCCAGGCGCGATCCACGTGCATCGGCTGCGGATCGTAGCTCTCGGCGAAGTTCAGGATTTCCTCCTCGCTCAGCGCACGCCAGTCGCTCTCGAAAACGTCGCCGATTGAGAAATCCTCAAAGTAGTGGGTCTTCATGTCTTGGACTTTTTCTTCTTTTTCGCGCGGGCGGGCGAATCGGCGGGGCCGGTCGTCCTGGCCTCTACCTTATCGGCATCGACGTTGCCGGTCACCAGCAAGCCTTCGGCGGCCTTGCGATAGGCGGCGGGCAGGGCAACGGTGCGGCCACTCGCAAGATTTGCCTCGACAGCCGTCACATCGCTGGTCGCCACCATGCGGCCGCTTTCCTGATCGATCATTTGATGCACGAAGCGGAAGTGCTTCTTGCCGACGGCGACGAAACCGCTCTTGATCACCACCAGCTCGCCGCCCTGCAGCTCCCGCAGGTACTGGAAATGCTGGCGGACCACGGCGATCCGCCGCTTACGCTTCTTGCAGGTCTTCGGCGTCAGCCCGATGGTCCCGAGCAGAAACCAGGTGGCCTGGTCGAAGCGCGAGACATAAATCTGCGAGTTCATGAAGGCCTCGCGGTCGTACTCGGCCGCGAGGATGGCTCCCTTGAAGGTCTCTACCCATTCAGCCACGCTCGATCATCCTTCTGCCTGCTGGCCTTCCAGGACGGCCAGCATGTCCTCGACACGCAGAAACTTCTCCCGCGCCCTTCCGTCCTTCGCCCGCGCCTGCTCGGCGGCCTCGATGGCTTGCCAGCCTGTAAAATCGACGCTGCGAACGCCACGCTGTTCAAGCAGCCCGCGCAGGCCCGCGCGCCCCGGCTTGCCGGCCGGCGCGATCTCGCCAGCAAGCTTCTCCGCGACCCCATGGGATTCCGCGCGATTGGTGGCGATGGTACCAGAGGGTCCGCGCTTCGCCCAGCCGACGACATAGAGCCCCGGCGCGACGACGCCGTCCCGGTTGGGGAACAACCCCGCCTCGGGAACCTGGCTGCAGCAGGCGACGCTGTCGTAGCCGACACAGGTCACGGCGAGCTGCGCGGCGATCTCCACCGTCTCGCCGCTGGCCAGGTAGCCCCCCTGCCCGTCCGGCCGCATGCGCTGGAAACGCACGGCTTCCAGCTTTCCTTCCCCAAGAAAGGCTTCGGGCCGCAGCATGAAATCGAAATGCAGGGAGATTGGCTTGTCCACGGCCTGCGTGCCGTCGAAACTTCGCAGAATCTCGAGCACCGGGCTTTCTTCCCCGGCCAAAGCGGAGAAATCTTCCGGATCGAGCGCCGGCCTCAACGCCGCGAGCGTGCCCATCTCCTGAAGCTCGGCGGCGGAGAACTTGGCCTCGGCGGGACCACGGCGGCCGACCAGATGAATCTCGCGCAGCGGGGCCGCGGCAATGGCGGCGGCAACCTCCGGCGCGATGTCCGAAGCCGCCATCTCCTCGCCGGTTTTGCCAAGCACCCGCGCCACGTCGATGGCCACGTTGCCGTGGCCAAGCACGACGACGGAGCTGACGCGGGAGAGGTCCGGGGCCAAGCCGGCGTGATCGGGATGGCCGTTGTACCAGCCGACGAAACGGCCCGAGCCGTAGACCCCAGCGAGATCCTCGCCGGGCAGGCCCAGGCTGCGGTCCTGTGGCGCGCCGGTCGCCAGTACCACCGCGTCGTAGAGTTCGCGCAACTCGGCCAGGGTGACATCGCGGCCAACCTCGACGTTGCCCCAGAAAGCGCCGGGCGCGCGGCCGAGACTGCGCGCCAGCACCCGTGCGATCGCCTTGGTACCCTGATGGTCCGGCGCCACGCCGGCGCGCACCAGCCCGAAGGGCGTCGGCAGGCGGTCGAGCACGTCGATCTCGCCCTCCGGCGCCAGCTTGGCCAGCTTCTCCGCAAGATAGCAGCCCGCCGGGCCGCTGCCGATCACGGCGACTTTCAGGGTCGCGCTGTTGGACATATTCCAGCAGGTCTCCGGATTACGCCAGGCGGACGTACTCGTAATCGACGCCGAGATTGTTGATGCCGCGATCCGGCGGCGCGATCCAGGCCGCCATCTTGCCGGGCTCGGTCACCTGCTTCATCAGGCTGTGGATATAGGCGCGGTCCTCGTCGGAAGGGATCCAGCTGTACTTGCGCGCTTCCCACTCCTCCGCAGAGATCGGCGTACCCTCCGGGGTCACGGGATGTCCCGCCCAGCTGCCGATCTGGCGGCGGAACCGCGGGCTGGGCAGGGTCAGCTCGAACTCGAAGCCAGCCTTGGCGATCAGCCGGTTCCAACGCTTCATGCCGATCTCGCAGTCGCGGATATAGGCCTGACGGGTGATCTCGTTCATCGCGTTGCGCGTCGGCACCTCGAGCATCTCCGAGCCGCCATTGTCGCCCGGCGTATCGATTTCCGTCGTGGTATCGCTGCAATCGTGATCTTCGTAGGTCGCCTCGTCGGGACGGCCCTTGAGACCGGCCGCGAAATAGGTCGCGGCATTGGAGGATTGGTCGGCGCCGAAGAGATCGAGGGCCGAGGACATCCAGTAGTTCAAGTAACGCTGGAGGGTCGGAAGATCGATCACCCCCGCCTTGCGCAGGGCCTCGGGATCGTCGCTGCCGAGTTCCTTCATCACTTCCAGGCTGCGCTTGATAACCCGCGCGATGCCGGTTTCGCCGACGAACATGTGGTGCGCTTCCTCGGTCAGCATGAAGCTGCAGGTGCGCGACAGGGGATCGAAGGCGCTTTCGGCCAGACTCTTCAGCTGATACTTGCCGTCGCGATCGGTGAAGTAGGTAAACATGAAGAAGGACAGCCAGTCGCTGATCGGCTCGTTGAAGGTGCCGAGAATGCGCGGGTTGTCGCTGTCGCCGGAGTGGCGGTGCAGCAGCTCCTCGGCTTCCTCGCGGCCATCGCGGCCGAAGTAGGCGTGCAGCAGGTAGACCATGGCCCAGAGGTGGCGGCCTTCCTCCACATTGACCTGGAACAGGTTGCGCAGGTCATAGAGCGAGGGGCAGGTCTGGCCGAGCAGACGCTGCTGTTCGACCGAGGCCGGCTCGGTATCGCCCTGGGTGACGATCAGGCGGCGCAGGGTCGAGCGGTGCTCGCCGGGGACCTCCTGCCAGACCGCCTTGCCCATCTCGTCGCCGAAGCCGATGGTCCGGTCCTTCTCGCGTTCGGTCAGGAAGATGCCCCAGCGGTAGTCGGGCATCTTCACCGCGCCATAGCTCGCCCAGCCCTTGGCATCGACCGAGGTGGCGGTGCGCAGGTAAACGTCGGCGCCTTGAAAGCCTTCGGGGCCAAGTCCCCGCCACCAGTCGAGGAACTTCGGCTGCCAGTGCTCCAGGGCGCGCTGCAGGCGCCGGTCGTTGCCGAGATCGACGTTGTTGGGGATGCGTTCCTGATAATCGATCGCCATGATCACACTCTCTCCCAATCGAATTCGGCCTTGGAACCGCTGCCGAAGCGTTTCAGGGCACCCTTTTCGCCGACGGCGTTGGGGCGGTTGAAGATCCAGTTCTGCCAGGCGGTCAAACGCCCGAAAATCTTGGTGTAGAGGGTTTCCTGCCCGGCGAAGCGCAGGCTGGCCTCCATGCCGGTCAGCGCATCGGGGGAGAGGCTGGCGCGCTCCTCGATGGCGAGGCGGATCTCGTCGTCCCAGTCGAGGTCGTCCGGCGCGAAGGTGACCAAACCCAGCTCCAGCGCCTCCTGGGCATCGAGCGCCGTCTTGTTGCGCTTCTCCAGCGCCGCCAGAAGCTCGTTGTCTTCATAGAAACGGGTGGCGAGCCGGGTCAGGCCGTTGACCATCTCGTAGGGTCCGAAGTTCATGGCGCTGAGGGTCACATGGGGCTGCTCGCCCGCCTCGGCCTCGGAGAGGTCCTGCATGTAGATCCGGTCGGCGGCCAGGGCGATCTCGAACAGCGTGCCGGCGAAGCAGCTGCCTTCCTCGACCAGGGCCAGCAGGGATCGCGAAGTCACATCGAGCCGGCCCAGGGTCCGGCGCAGCATGCCGGTGACCTCGCGCACGAACCAGTTGTCCGCCTGGGCCTGCAAGGCATCATCGCAGGCCAGCACCTTGGCGGCCTCGCCGCGGGTCTTGAGCACCAGGGTGCCGATCTCGTTGTCGTTGGTGCGCAGCATCAGGATGGCGTCGTCGAGCTCGCGCGCCATTTGCAGCGGCCACCAGGCGGCGCCGGCGGCGAGAATACCGTCGATGTCGGAAGGCTGATCGGCTTCCGGCGCCGAGACGGTCAGTGTCCCAATCCGGCGGTCGCGATCAATCGCGACCTCGACATAGCCGTAACGATAGCCGCTCTCGTCGGCGTCGCGCTCGAGCGGCGGCAGAGCGATGCCCTGAGCATCGTCCGGACGGTCGCTGGCTTGCGCCAGCTCCAGGGCGCGGGCCTTGACCCCGGCCGCGAAATCCTTGGGCGGGATCACCGCGTCGACCAGCTTCCACTCCTTTGCGCGCTCGCCCTTGACGCCGTCGGAGTTGGTGCAAAACACATCGGCCAGGTCGCGGCGTACCTTGCGCTTGTCGACCACGCGGGTCAGGCCGCCGGTGCCGGGCAGCACGCCGAGCAGCGGTACTTCGGGCAGGCTGACTGTGCTGGAGCGGTCGTCGATCAGGATGATCTCGTCGCAGGCCAGGGCGAGTTCGTAACCGCCGCCGGCGCAGATACCGTTGACCGCGGCGATGAACTTCAGGCCCGAATGCTTGCTCGAATCCTCGATACCGTTGCGGGTTTCGTTGGTGAACTTGCAGAAGTTCACCTTCCAGGCATGCGAGGACTGCCCCAGCATGTAGATGTTGGCGCCGGAGCAGAACATCCGCTCCTTGCCGCTGGTCATCACCACCGACTTGACCCCGGGATGCTCGAAGCGGATCCGCTGCAGCGCGTCGTGCAGCTCCATGTCGACACCGAGATCATAGGAATTGAGCTTCAGCTTGTAGCCCGGCTTGAGACCGTTTTCCTCCTGGATGTCCAGGGTCAGCGTCGCGATCTCGCCGTCGACGGCGAGGTTCCAATGTTTGTAGCGATCCGGATGGGTGTCGTAGGTGATCATCCCTCAGTCTCTCCATACCCTAAAGCCTCGCCCGGCCCGCACCGGACAGTGTGCATAATAGTGCACATGCAAGAGATAGCAAGGCATATCATGCATTATAACGCATGATATAGGCCTGACCGCTACAGGGCGAGAGCCGCGCAGAGATCGGCGAAGGAGACCTCGGCCGCCCTGCCGGAGGTGTCGAGGTGAATCTCCGCCTTGGCGTAGTAGGGCTCGCGGGCGGCCAGGATGTTCTTCAGATCCTCCATGGCCTCGGCATTGTTGGCCATGGGCCGCAGGTCGCCCTGGTCGAGCACCCGCTGCATGTGTTCCTCCGGCGAGGCCTGGACCCAGACCGCGCGGCAGGCCGAGAGCAGCAGGTCGAAGGTCCCCGGCTCGGCGACGATGCCGCCGCCGGTGGCGATCACCACCCGGTCGTAGCGTTCGATGATGCTTTCCAGACAGCGCCGCTCATAGCGGCGGAAGGCCGGCTGGCCGTAGAGATTGAAGATCTCGGCGACGCTGGCGCCGTATTCCTCCTCGATCATCTTGTTGAGCTCGACGAAGGGCACGCGCAGATGCTGCGCCAGCTTCTTGCCGAGCGTCGATTTGCCGCCGCCCCGCAGGCCGATCAAGGCGATCCGGCCAGGCGCCCGCGTGCCCTCCGCGGCCTCGAAGCTCTGCGCCAGAAGATGCCGCGCCTCGCTCAGTTCATCCGCGGACAGACGGCCGAGAAACTGCAGAATCAGGGTGGTGTCCACCGGCCGCTCCGGTGCGTCGCTGACCAGATCGGCGAGTTGCATGTCCATGGCCCGCGCGATCTGCCGCAGCAGCAGCACCGAGGCGTTGCCGTTGCCGCCTTCCAGCTGCGCCAGGTAACGCTCGGAAACGCCGGAGTCCCGGGCCAGGATCTTGCGCGACATGCCCCGCTGTCCGCGCGCCTTGCGGACGCGCTGCCCGAGCAGGCGCAGATAATCCGCATCGGCCACCGGAATGTCCCGCTTGGCGGCGCGCCCGCTAGGGGCCCCAGAGGGACCCCCAGAAGCTTGGCCGGGCGCGGCTTTCGGATCGGGTGTATCGGTCATGCTGCGGTTCCGGAACTATAATGCATGACCAGGATAGCATGCTGCACTGACACGGCGGAAGCGCCTTTGGCGAGAAATGATGTACTATCTTGCCTATATTAAAATGAGTATGCATTATAATGACGACACCCGCCCCGCGCCTTCGATCTTCTGAAGAGAGCCCGCGCCGCCGATGAGCAAAACCCTGAAAATCCTGGTTGGCACCATGACCGGTACCGCGGAATTGGTCGCCGAGGAAGTCAGCGACGTACTGAGCGCCTCTGGCTGGGATGTGGAAATCCTGCTGATGGACGATCTCGAGCCCAGCGCCCTGGAGAGCGAAAACGTCTATCTGATCTGCTCTTCGACCTATGGTCAGGGCGATGTTCCCGACAACGGCCAGGGCTTCCTCGAAGCGCTGCGCGCGCAGAAACCCGATCTTTCCGGTCTGCGCTACGGCGTCATCGCGCTCGGCGACATGACCTATGCCCAGACCTTCTGTTTCGGCGGCAAGACCTTCGATAAGGCGCTGTCGGAGCGCGGCGCGACGCGGATCGGCGAGCCCATGCTGCACAATGCCAGCGACGGCACCCTGCCCGAGGACGAGGCCGGCGCCTGGGCCGAGGACTGGGCCGGACAGGTCAGCGCGGCCTTGGACAAGGCGGCCTAGGAGAAGAACTCATGCAGATAGAAGAATTCCGCGACCTGATCGGTGGCGTCACCGCGAAGCTTGCCGGCAAGGCGCTCGACGCCTCCTTGATGGCGGAGCTGAATACCGCGCTGCCCGCCGAGAGCGCGACCTTCCAGAGCCTGGCCGAGGCTTGCCGCAGCGGTATCCGCGAGGGCTGGCTCTGTACCCGCGAGCATGGCGGCGTCAAGTTCGGCCGCGCGATCAAGCCCGGCGCGGAAACCCATGGATTCAGTGTCGACGTCGTCGAGATGGACGATATCGCCGGGCCGCACCACGCCCATCCCAATGGCGAGGTCGTGATGATCATCCCGGAGAGCGAGGGCGCGGTTTTCGACGGTCACGGCGAAGGCTGGCTGGTCTACGAGCCCGGCACGGCGCACAGCCCCACCGTGACCAAGGGCAAGGCCATCGTCCTATACATGCTGCCCGAGGGGGCCATCGAGTTCACGCGATAGCGATAACGCGCAGCGGCTGGGGCCCGGCTAGCAGCGGATCGGGGAGGAAGGAATGCACAGCTTCACGCAGCCAGGCGACGGCTTCTATAACGCCGCCTGCGACCTGATCGGCCGCAATCTCGATGCCGGCCGCGCGGACAAGGAAGCGGTGCGCGACGAAGCCGGCAGCTATAGCTATGCCGTCCTGGCCGACCGCATCGACGGTTTCGCCGCCGCGCTGTCCCGCCTCGGCCTGCGGCGGGAGGAGCGCGCCCTGCTCTGCCTGCTCGACACCGTGGACTTCCCCACCGCCTTCCTCGGCGCGATCAAGGCCGGCGTCGTCGCGGTGCCGGTGAACACCCTGCTGACCCCCGACGACTACCGTTTCATGCTGCGCGACAGCCGCGCCAGGGCCCTGGTCATCTCGGCGGCGCTGCTGCCCAAGCTGGAGCCGATACTGGCCGACTGCCCGGAGCTGGAGCACGTCATCGTTTCCGGCGGCGAAGCGGGCCCCCACCACGATTTCTCGGCCCTGCTCGCGGCGGAGGAACCGGGTTTCGCGGCGGCCGCGACCCAGGCTGACGAGACCTGTTTCTGGCTCTACACCTCGGGCACAACCGGCAGCCCCAAGGGCTCCGTGCACCTTCACACCAGCCTGATTCGCACCGCCGAGCTCTATGCCCAGCCGATCCTGGGCATCCGCGAGGAGGACGTGGTCTACTCGGCGGCCAAGCTGTTCTTCGCCTACGGGCTCGGCAACGGCCTGACCTTCCCCTTCTCGGTCGGCGCGACGGCGGTGCTGTTTTCCGGCCGGCCGACAGCGGACGCGGTCTGGAACATTCTCAAGCGCGAAAAGCCGACGATCTTCTATGGCGTACCGACCCTCTTCGGCATCCTGCTCGCGGAGCCGGACAAGCCCGCCAAGGAGGAGTTGGCGCTGCGCATCTGCACCTCGGCGGGCGAGGCCCTGCCAGCGGAACTGGGCAAGCGCTGGAAGGCACAGACCGGCGTCGATATCCTCGACGGTATCGGCTCCACGGAAATGCTGCATATCTTCATCTCCAACCGGCCCGGCGATATCCGCTACGGCACCACCGGCAAGCCGGTGCCCGGTTACGACATCCGGCTGATCGGCGACGACGGCCGGGAAGTGCCGCAAGGCGAGCTGGGCGAATTGCAGATCAAGGGGCCAAGCAGCTGCATCATGTACTGGAACCAGCGCGACAAGAGCCGCGATACCTTCCAGGGCTGGTGGACGCGCAGCGGCGACAAGTATCTGCAGGACGAGGATGGCTACTACATCTATGGCGGGCGCACCGACGACATGCTCAAGGTCGGCGGCATTTACGTTTCTCCCTTCGAGGTCGAGGGCGCGCTGATCACCCACGAGGCCGTGCTCGAAGCCGCGGTGGTCGGCCAGGAAGATGGCGAAGGCCTGATCAAGCCCAAGGCCTACGTGGTGCTGAACAGCGGCTTTTCCGCCAGCGACGGCTTGGCCGAGGAGCTGCAGAACCATGTCCGCGCCCAGCTCGCGCCCTTCAAGTATCCGCGCTGGGTCGCCTTCACCGAAGAACTGCCGAAGACCGCGACTGGCAAGATTCAACGCTTCAAGCTCCGCGGCTAACTGGAAGACCCATGAAAAGATTGAGCGCCGCGGGGCGCAGTCTCGAATACGCCCTGATTCCAGCGGCTCAGCCGGAGCGCCCGACCATCGTCCTGCTGCACGAGGGACTGGGCTCCCTGGCTCTATGGAAGGACTTCCCGGAGAAGGTCGCGGCGGCGACCGGCTGCGCGGTGCTGACCTATTCGCGCTACGGCTATGGCGGCTCGGAACGCCTCGCCGAAAGCCGCCCCGTCGACTATATGCACCGCGAGGCCCTGGATTCCCTGCCTGAGGTGCTGGCGGCGCTCAAGATCGACAACCCGGTGCTGCTCGGCCATAGCGACGGCGCGTCCATCGCCTTGATCTACGGTGGCAGCGGCAAGCCCCCTACACCGCGCGGCCTGATCCTGATGGCGCCCCATGTCTTCGTCGAGACGCTGACCGTGGAGTCCATCGCCCAGGCCAAGCAGGTCTACGCTACGACCGACCTCGGCAAGAAGCTCGGCCGCTATCATGACGACCCGGACTCCACCTTCTGGGGCTGGAACGACATCTGGCTGCTGCCCGATTTCCTGCAGTGGAACATCGAGGCCTATTTGCCGGGGGTGCGCTGTCCGACGATGGTCATCCAGGGCGCGGACGACGAGTACGGCACGCTGAAACAGGTCGAGGCCATCGAGGCGCAGGTGAGCGGCCCCTGCGAGTCCGTCATCCTGCCCGGCTGCAAACACTCTCCGCACCGCGATCAGGAGGCCGCAACGCTTGACGCGGTTCGGCGTTTCATAGAAGCCCTGTGATATGAGCACCCTGATCAAGGATCGCGGCGGACTGGATTATCCCTTTCCGCAGATCCCCGAGCCCGCCCAGATCACCGAAGTCGCCGACGGCGTCTATTGGCTGCGCATGCCGCTGCCCCTGGCCCTCGATCACATCAATCTCTGGCTGCTCGCCGGGCCCGAGGGCTGGACCCTCGTCGACTGTGGCATGGCGACCGACAGGACCCGGGAACTCTGGAAGGCGCTGTTCACCGGCGCGGCCGCGCAGCGCCCGCCCAGCGACCTGATCGTCACGCATTTTCACCCAGATCACATGGGCCTGGCCGGCTGGCTGGTCGAGGAGTACGGCCTGCCCCTGCGCATGACGGAGAGCGAGTATCGCACCGGCTGCATGGTCAAGGCCCTGTCCGAGACCGATTTCCTGGCCGCGCTCGAGGCCTTCTTCCTGCCCCATGGTTTCGACCCCGCCTTGATGCGCAAGCTGGCCGCTTACGGAAATGCCTATGCCCACAGCGTCGACACCCCGCCGCAGGCCTTTTCGGCGATCGCCGATCATGAGGAGCTGGATATCGGCGGCCACTCCTGGAAAGTAATCGTCGGACGCGGCCACGCACCGGAACATGCCGCGCTCTACTGCGCCGAACGGGGCGTGCTGATCTGCGGCGACCTGCTGCTGCCAGAGATCACACCGAACATCTCCACCGAGTTTTTCGACCCGGAGCCGGATCATCTGGCCCTCTATCTGGACTCCTTGAAGCGCTTCGAGCACCTGCCCGAGGATACCCTGGTGCTGCCTTCGCACCGCCTGCCCTACCGTGGCCTGCACCGCAGGATCGGTCAGCTCGCGGCGCATCACGAGGAGCGCTTGCAGCGGATCCTCAAGGTCGCGGACGCGCAAGCGCGCTGCGCTTTCGACTATCTGCCGGTGCTGTTCGACCGCAAGCTCGAGGGCTACCAGAACTTCTTCGCCATGGGCGAGGCGATCGCCCATCTCGACCACTTGGTCAAGCGCGGCGAACTTTCCGAGGAGCGCGGCGCGGGCCGAATCCGCTACCGCAAGGCCTAGGCCGGCGCCTTATCGCAGCTTAGACTCCGAGATGCCGGTGCAGCAGGTCCGGGTCGGCGGCCAGGGCGGCGCTGTCGCCGTCGAAGACCACCTGGCCCTTGACCAGCATGACGTGGCGGTCGGCGATCTCCAGCAAGCGCTTGATGTTCTTGTCGACGATCACGCAGGCGATGCCGCTCTGCTTGATGGCGCGCACGACGTTCCAGATTTCCTCGCGGATCAGCGGCGCCAGGCCCTCGGTCGCCTCGTCGAGCAGCAGAACGCTGGGATTGGTCATCAAGGCCCGACCGATAGTCAGCATCTGCTGTTCGCCGCCCGAGAGATGATTGCCCCAGTGGTTCAGCCGCTCGCCGATCCGGGGAAAGGTGTCGAGCACACGCTCCTGGGTCCAGTCGCGCTGGCCGTCGACACCGGCGCAGGCGGCCATCTGCAGGTTCTCGCGCACCGTCAGGTTGGGGAAAATGCCGCGGCCTTCAGGCACATAGGCGACGCCGCGCTTGGCGATGTGATGCGGCGGCGCGGCGGTCATCTCCCGCCCCGCGATCTGCACCGTCCCGCGGCGCGGTTTGACCAGGCCGACGATGGATTTTAGCGTCGTCGTCTTGCCCATGCCGTTGCGGCCGAGCAGGCTGACGGTTTCCGAACGGCCGACGCGGAAGTCGACGCCATGCAGCACGTGGCTGGCGCCGTAGTAGCTGTGCAGCCCGGCGGCGTCGATCACCGCTTCGGACCGGGTTTCGGGCACGGCGTTCATGCCCCCTCCTCCAGCATTTCCTCGCCGAGATAGGCCTCCTTGACCGCAGCGCTGTTGCGGATGGTCTCGGGCGCGCCGCTTTCCAGCACCGTGCCATCGACCATCACGGTCAGGCTGTCGGCGACCGCGAAAACGGCGTCCATGTCATGCTCGATCAGGATCACCGTGTGATCGCCGGCCAGACGTTTGATCAGCGCCACCACCCGCTCGGATTCCTCGGCGCCCATGCCGGCCATGGGCTCGTCGAGCAGCAGCAGCTCAGGCTCGGTCGCCAGCATCATCGCGATCTCGAGCTGGCGCTGCTCGCCGTGGCTGATCGCCGAGGCCAGGACCCCGGCGCGCGGGCTCAAGCCCGCCAGTTCCATGGCCCGTTCGGCGCGCGCGCGCACGACCGCGTTGCTGTGCGCCGGGCGCAGGAACCGCAGCGAGGAGGGCAGTCGCGACTGGGCCGCCAGCCAGCAATTCTGAAAACAGGTGAAGCTAGGAAAGATATTCGTCTTTTGAAAACTGCGCCCGACTCCGAGGTGGGAGACGCGGTGCGCCGGCAGGCGGGTGATATCGCGCCTGCCGAACAGGATCCGCCCGCCCGAGGGCAGCAGCTCGCCGCTCAGGAGATTGATCAGCGTGGTCTTGCCGGCGCCGTTCGGGCCGATGATCGCATGCACCCGCTGAGGCGCGAAGGCGAGGCTGACGTGCTTGACCGCGGCCAGACCGCCGAAATTCTTGGAGAGATTCTCGGTGGTGAGATGCGGCTCAGTCATCCTCGTCCCCGCTTGCGTCGGCTGGCGGCGGGGCCACCAGGCGGGCCACGGCCCCGCCGAGCCCGTTGGGCAGGAACAGCACCACGGCGATGACGAACAGCCCCATGGGAATCTGCCAGTAATCGGCGACGAAGCCGACCAGATCGTGGCTCTTGAGAACCTCTTCCAGGCCGACGTAGCCGATGGCGCCGAGGATCGGCCCGAACAGCGTGCCCATGCCGCCGAGAATGACCACCATCATGGCGATGCCAGACTCGCTCCAGGACAGCAGCTGCGGCGCGATGAAACCGTCGATCGCCGCGAAGAGGAAGCCGGCGAGCCCGGCGAACATGCCGGCGATGATGAAGCTGACCAGCTTGTAGATGTAGGTGTTGTAACCGAGCGACAGCATCCGCTGCTCATTGACCTTGATACCCTGGATCACCTGTCCGAAGGGCGAGCGCAGCACCATCAGCAGCAAGAGGTAGGTCAGCACGAGGAAAGCCAGGCAGAGATAGTAGAAGACGATGCGGTTTTCCATGTCGAGCAGCGTCAGTCCGAACACCGCCACCACCGGCTTGAAGTAGATGAAGGCGCCGTCGGAGCCGCCGGCGAACTTGGAATCGTGAAACAGGAAGAACAGCATCTGGGCAAAGGCCAGGGTCACCATGATGAAATAGATGCCCTTGGTGCGCACCGAGAGCGCGCCGATCGCCGCGGCCACCCCTCCCGCCGCCAGAACGCAGAGCGGCAGCGCCCAGAGCGCGTTGACCGGATCGTATTCCGGCGAGATCAGATGCAGCATGTAGGCCGAGAACCCGAAGAACGCGGCATGCCCGAAGCTGACCAGCCCGGTGTAGCCGATCAGCAGATCGAGGCTCATGGCGAAGATCGCCAGGATCACGATGCGGGTGAAGAGCTTCAGGAAATAGACGTCGGAGACCAGCGGCACCACGCCGAGCAGCAGGATCACCGCCGCGATGACGGCCAAGAGCTTGCGGTTAGGCGTGACGAGCATCCCCTCAGCTCCGCCCGAAAAGTCCGGAAGGCCGCCAGATCAGGATCACCGCCATCAGGGCATAGACCGCGACCGAGGCGAAGCCGGGCAGAAAGGCCTGACCGAAAACATCGGCGATACCGATGGCGAGCGCGCCGAGGAAGGCGCCCTTGATCGAACCGATGCCGCCGATCACCACCACGACGAAACAGATGATCAGGACCTGTTCGCCGATGCCCGGATAGACGGACTCGATCGGCGCCGCCAGCATCCCGGCCACTGCGGCCAGGGTGATGCCGATGGAAAACACCACGGCGTAGAGCAGGCGGATATTGATGCCCAGGGTTTCGACCATCTCCCGGTTGCTGGCGCCGGCGCGAATCATCATGCCCAGGCGGGTCTTCTGGATCACCAGATACATCCCGCCAGCCAGCGCCAGACAGGCCAGGGAGACGAAAATGCGATAGATCGGATAGGACAGGACATCGGTCAGCGGGATCGAACCCTGAAGGCTGTCTGGGATCGGCACGCCATGCGGGTCGTCCCCCCAGATCACCGACTGCAGCTCGTTGAAGATCAGGATCAATCCGAAGGTCAGCAGCACCTGATAGAGGTGGTCGCGGTCGTAGAGATGGGTGATCAACAGGCGCTCGACCACCAGCCCGAGCAGAATGGCGAGCGGTATGCCCAGAATAACCGCGAGAAAGAGGTTGCCGGTGAACTGAGTCAGCGACAGCGCAAGATAGGCCCCGATCATATAGAAGGAGCCGTGCGCCAGGTTGATCACGCCCATGATCCCGAAGATCAGGGTCAAACCGCTGGCGATCAGGAACAGCAGCAGTCCGTACTGCACGCCGTTCAAGAGTTGAATCAGAATGAAAACGGGGTCCAACACGTCAATCCGGCCCTCGCGCGTTCACGACTGCCTACGCCGAAAAGCAACGGGCCGCCCTGTGTATCCGCAGAGCGGCCCGCCTGCAAAAGTTTTTCGGGCGGTCAGCCCATGCTGCAGCCCTTGGCCGGGTCGGCGAGGCCTTCGTAAGCGACCTTGACGACCTTATTCTCGCCACCCTGAACCTCGCGCAGATAGAAGTTCTGCACCGGGTTGTGCGCGGCGGAAAGCTTGAAGGGACCGCGCGGAGACTTGAACTCGGCCGCGCCCATGGCGGCGTAGAGGTCGTCGCGGGCATCCATGTCGCCGCCAACGGCTTCCATGCCCACCGCCATCAGCGAAGCGGTGTCGTAGCCCTGGACCGCGTAGACATCGGCTTCCGCGCCGAAGGAATCCTTGTAGGCGGCGCGGAAGGACGTGTTCTCAGGCGTGTCCAAGGTATCCGCGTAGTGCAACGAGGTCTGGATACCTTCGGCCGCCGCGCCCTGGGCGCCGAGCACGCCCTCGGTCAGGAAGCCCGAGCCGTAGAGCGGAATCGAGTCCTTGAGGCCCGCCGCCGCGTAGTCGGTGACGAACTTGACGGCGCCGCCGCCGGCGAAGAAGACATAGACCGCATCCGGCCCGATCGAGGCGATCTGGGTCAGCACGGCCTGGAACTCGACCTCCGGGAAGGGCACGCCGATTTCCTCGACGATGGTGCCGCCGTTCGGCTCGAAGCCGTCCTTGAAACCCTGGGCCGACTGCTGTCCGGCGCCGTAGTCCCAATAGCAGAGCACGACGTTCTTCTTGCCCTGGTCGAGCATCACCTGCCCCATGGGGAAGGAGGGCTGCCAGTTGGTGAAGGAGGTACGGAAGATGTTCGGCGCGCAGAGCGGCCCGGTGATCTGATCCGCGCCGGCGTTCGGCACGATGGTGACGACGTTTTCCTCGCGGGCGATCTTGGCCATGCCCATGGCGACGCCGGAATGCACCGGTCCGACCAGGAAGTCGACCTTTTCGCCGGAGATCAGCTTGGTGGTGTTTTCGGTTGCCAGCGGAGGCTTGGCCTCGCTGTCCACGCGCACCACCTCGATGCCGCGTCCGCCCAGCTTGCCGCCAAGCTCGGCGAAGCGCATCTGCATGGCATTGGTGATCGCGTTGCCGAGCTGTGCGTAGGTGCCGCTATAGGGCAGCAGGATGCCGACCTTGACCGGCGTGGTTTGCCCGATCGCGAAGCGAGTCGGCACGCCCAGGGCGGCGGCCCCCGCCGTGACCCCGGCCACCGCGCCGGCAGTTTTCATGAAACCTCGGCGCGAAACGCCCTTTTTTGTGGCTCTGGCCATCAGACTGTTCCCTCCTGTTCGATGCCAATTGGATCGTTTTGTCGTTATTCTGTGATAACCGCCATGAACTATACTGCCTAGCTGACGGCTCTGTCGAGTGCGCTGCTCGACCTTGAACGAAAACGGCGCTTTCCATGGCTACAGCGGCGCTGATGGCTGATCGGCCGGTCTTTTCGTGAAGCATCATTCATCGGAATCTTGGCAAACCTGCAGCATAGTGCATGCCCGCGGCCGCTCAGCCGACGGCCCGCCTTGAACCTAAAATTAACCTTTGTTCTCTAGTATTTGCCATAGATCACGCGGATCTGCGGCAGCGCTTGCCGTGTCCGCAGACTCCTGAAAGGAGAAGCTTCATGTTTACCAGGAACTTTGCCGTGCGCTTACTCGCTGGGACCGCCGTCGCGTTGACGCTGTCCTCCTGCGCGAGCCTCGAGGCTTATCTGGAAGCCAACCTGCAGCCCGCCACGACCGCTGCCTCGGCCACCGCTTCGTCCGGCTCCGCAAGCGCCGAGAGCGCCGGCGACTGGCAAACCCTGATGCAGGTGGCGAACACCACCAAGGAAAAGGGTGATCCCAGCATGGCGCTGCTCGTCTACCAGCGCGCGCATACCCAGGCACCGGAGCGCAAAGAGCCTCTCATGGCCATGGCGGCGCTGGCCTCCGACATCGGAGCGCCGCGCGATGCCGCGCAGGCTTACCGCAAGGTGCTGGACATGGATTCCGACGATCTCGAAGCGCGCCACGGTCTCGGCCGCGCCCTGATCGACATGGAAATGCCCCTGGCCGCCCAGGAACAGTTCCGCCTGCTGGTGCAGATGAACCCGGAACAGGCGCGCGCCTACAATGGCCTCGGCATTGCCCAGGACATGGCCGGCGACCACCCCAGCGCGCAGATCAGTTACCGCATGGGCCTGGCCCTGGAGCCGGAGAACCTCAATCTGAGCAACAACCTGGCTTTCTCGCTGATTCTGACCGGCGATCACGGCGAAGCCGCCTCGATCCTGGAGCAGGTCGTGACCTCTCCCATGGCGACCAATCAGCACCGCCAGAATCTGGCTTTGGCCTATGGCCTGGCCGGCCGCGACACGGACGCCCGCAGCTTGCTGCTGCGCGATTACACCGACGATGTCGCCAGCAGCTCGCTCGCCTACTATCAGGAGCTGCGCCAGGGCGATGCCAACCTGCATCCCGCCGGCGCGGCCCGCGCGGCGAACGACTAGCCGAAAGCAGGTCCGCGAAGGCTTATCCCTTGTAACGCCTCCTCAGCGTGGACAAGGACGATTGGCGGGGCTTCGGCCCCGCCTTTTTTGTCATTTAGCTGTGTGACGCTGCAATCTCGGCGGCGCAGGAAAGCAAAGCCGTATCGCCTGCGCCTCGGCCCCCGTTCGCGCCGCGCTACATGCCGCTGAGGGCGTCGATGGTCTTGAGGGCGGCCGGACCGATCAGCACCACGAACAACGGCGGCAGGATGAAAACCACCATCGGCACGGTCATGATCGCCGGCAGGCGCGCCGCTTTTTCTTCGGCGCGCATCATGCGTTCGTTCCGCATCTCGGCGGAAAGCACGCGCAGCGACTGCGCCAGCGGCGTGCCGTAGCGTTCGGTCTGGATCAGCGTGTTGATGAGAGCGCGCATATTGGGCAGCGGCACGCGCATGCCCAGGTTATCGAGCGCCAAATGCCGGTCCGGCAGGAAGCTGAGCTCGACGGCGGTCAAGCCGATTTCCTCGGAGAGCGGGATACAGGATCCGGCGATTTCCCGCGACACCCGATCCAGCGCCGAATCCAGGCTGAGCCCGGCTTCCGCGCAGATGACGAGCAGGTCGAAAGCATCCGGCATGGCCTGGCGGATCAGGTGCTGGCGCTTCTGGATCGCGTTCTTGACGTAAATGTCCGGCGCGAAAGCCCCGGCTAGCACGAAGGCGATCGACATCAGCGCATTCATCGGCTTGCTGAAATCGCCGACCTTGAGACCGTAGAACAGGCCGACCGCGATCAGCGCGGAGATGACCGGGACCACTGCCTTGGCGAAAAGAAAGGTGGTCAAGGCCTGGTTGCTGCGCCAGCCGCCCTGCACCAGCTTGACCTTCGCCGAGGCCGCGTTTTTCGATTTCATCAGCTTCAGCTTGGCGACCACGCGCTCCATCAACAACAGGGAGTCGCGTTTCTCCCGGGTGCTGTGCCGTCTGGGCTTCTCGCCGAGCAGGTCCGAGCGCAGATCCATGCGGCGGCTGTCCAGCATGCGAATGCGGGCAGGCAACGGATCGCGTTCCAGCAAAGCGTACCAGACCAGGATGAACAGCATGAAGAGGGCGAAGCCCACCGCCGCCGAGATGACGTCGACGGTGTCCAGATTCTGGAACAGGACGCCGAGATCGTTCATATCTCGAACCTGACCATCTTGGCCATGACCAGGATGCCGAGCATGATCATGAACAACGCGCCGCCGACCATGAACAGGCCGCGATCGTCGTTGAACAGCATCAGCACGTACTCGGAATTGATCAGCAACAGGATCCCGAACATCAGAAACGGCAGCGATCCGATGATCCACGCGCTGGCGCGCGCCTCGGAGGACATTGCCTTGATCTTCAGCTTGAGCTGCTGGCGCTTGCGCAGCAGCTCGGAAAGATTGTGCAGGGTTTCGGCCAGATTGCCGCCGGTTTCCCGTTGAATCGACATCGCGATAATCAGGAACTTGTATTCCGGCACGTCGATCCGCCGCGCCACCTTCCACATCGCGCCCTCCAGGCTGTCGCCCAGACGCACCGAATCGGAAATACGGCGAAACTCCAAGCCGATCGGATAGGGCATTTCGCTGGCCACCGCGGTGATCGATTCGGAAATCGGCAGCCCCGAACGCAAGCCGCGGATCAGCAAATCGATGGCTTCCGGGAAATTCTTCAGGAACTTCGCGACGCGGCGGTTGCCGAGATATCCCACCGCCTTATAGGGCAGCGCGATACCTACGATCGCGCCGGCCAAGTATGACAGCAGCCAGGGAAACTGCGCGCCGTAGTGAAAGGCCGTCGCAGACACGCCGGTCAGAGCCAGAATGATCAAGCCGAACTGGCCTATCGACATCCGCTTGCCGGTGCGCTCCAGCTTCTGACGCAGAACACCAGGATTGGGCAGTAATCGCTTCGCCAGATTGTCCAGGGAAGCGATGCTGCTGACTTCCTCCGTAACCATCAGCGAGCGGCGCTCGACGGCCTGCGTCACCGGGTCGCTGGAGGAGACCCGCGACATCCGCCGCTTCACCGCGGCCTCGTTGGGATCGCCGAGGAACGCAAAAAGCAGGAGGATCGCACCAAGCGCGCCACCCAAGGCGGCCGCGACTATCGGCCAGTTTTCGATCATTACACAGCCTCCAACAGCGCTTTTTCGAGCCCGAAGTACGCCGCCTTGGGCGCGAAGTGCGGACGCAGGCCGGCCGACTTGAAGTTGCCCAGCAGATTGCCGCGCTCGTCTTCCCCATGGAACTCGTAGGTAAAGAGTTCCTGCATCGTGATGACGTCGCCTTCCATGCCGACGATCTCGGCGATATGGGTAATTCTGCGCTTGCCGTCGCGCATGCGGCTGACCTGCACGATGAGATCGATGGCCGAGGCGATCTGGGTGCGGATCGCGTTGCTGGAAAGCTTCAGTCCAGCCATGCCCACCATGTTTTCCAGCCGCATCAGCGCTTCGCGCGGCCGGTTGGCGTGAATCGTCGAGAAAGAGCCGTCATGGCCAGTGTTCATGGCTTGCAGCATGTCGATGGCTTCGCTGCCGCGGCACTCGCCGAGGATGATGCGGTCGGGGCGCATACGCAGGGCGTTCTTGACCAGATCGCGCATATCGATCGCGCCGCCGCCTTCCAGGTTGGCGGTGCGCGTCTCCAGGCGCACGACATGCGGCTGCTGAAGCTGCAGCTCGGCCGCGTCCTCGATGGTCACGACCCGCTCGCCAGGGTCGATCATCCGCGAGATGGCGTTCAGCAGAGTGGTTTTACCCGAACCGGTACCGCCGGAGATCAAGATGTTGAGCCGCGCCCGGCCGGCAATGCGCAACACGGATGCCATGGCGGAAGACAGGTTCTCCTGCGCCTCCATGATCTCGAGCGTGATCTTCTTTTTCGCGAACTTTCGAATCGAGATCGAGGGGCCGTCGATGGCCAGCGGCGGGATGATGATGTTGACGCGGCTGCCGTCAGCCAGACGGGCGTCCACCAGGGGCGTGCTCTCGTCGACCCGCCGGCCGATCGCGGTCACGATGCGCGTGGCAATCGACAGGACATGGCTGTTGTCGCGGAAGACGACGTTGGTCAGCTCAAGCTTGCCGCCGCGTTCGACATAAACCTGCTTCGGCCCATTGACCATGATATCGGTGATTGCCTCATCGGCGAGCAGCGGCTCGAGCGGACCCAGGCCCAGCATGTCATCGAGCAGCCAGGCAATCAGGCGCTCGCGCTCCGAGCGGTTGAGCGTCAGCCCATGCTCGGCGAGCAGTTCGCCGACCACGACATGCATTTCCTGGCTCAACTCGACGCGGGTCATGGCCGCGGCGACGGAGGCGTCGATCCGCTCCATCAGATGCGGCTGGATGGTGCGCTTGGCGCTCTCGATCGAAGTGAAGCTTGCACCTTGGGTTGCACTGCTGCCATTCGGCGCGCAGGGCGTGCTGTAGTCCAACACCGCCGCCTCGGCTACCGCCGCGGCCTGACGCGGGGAAACGCCGCTGGGCCGCTGGGCGGCGCCATTGAGTGCGCGCACCGGCGTTCCGGCTTGTCCGTTGCTGGCGGCAGGGGCGCTGAGGGGCGCTTCGGGCGCGGATCCTCGCGGGGCCTGAGAGATCAAACGGTTGATGATGTGGGAAACCAGATTACGCTGCTCGAGCAGGTCCGGCTCGTAGTCCTCTCCGGAAAGAATCTCGACAACCGCGGCCTTGACCTCGCGCACGAGCTCGCCGCGCGAGCGCTTGACGGCGTACTCCGGCGCAATCCTGGCGCGCACGCCAACGAAAAGACGCTCAGCGAGATCCGTCTCGCTGGCGCCGCTGGCTTCAGCCCCCTCCTGCCCGGCGACAAGCCGCGGCGGCTCGCGCCGCAGTCCGCGCTTGCTTTCAGCCGGGCCCTTTCCCGAAAGCCATCCCATCAGTCTACCTTTACTGCCTTAGCCAAGCCGATCTCTTCTCCCGCGTCGTCGGATTTCTTCTTGCGGGAGAGCCGCGAGAACAGACTCTTTTTGGCCGGCTTCTGGCCGGTCAAAACCTCGGCAAGCGCCTGGAATGCCTTCGCGGAAGGAGCGGTCTTCGTCATCGCCGGCACCGCGCGGCCGGCATTGGCCGAGGCGGAGACGTTCTTGAAATCTTCCGGCACGATGAAATCGATTTTACGCTTCACACCCTTCTCGAACTGCGGCTTTCCGACCTGGGCCTTGCGTTCGGTACCCACGCGGCTGGCAACCAGAACCACGGCATCCTTCTTGCCGAGGCTTTCGAGCATCTGCAGGATCCGCCCGCTGTCGCGGATCCCCGCCAGGGTCATATCGGTAACCAACACGATCTTATCGGCAAGCTCGAGCAGCGGCCGATAGCCCGACAGCAGCGTGCGGGGCAGGTCGACCAGCACCTGTTCGAAGTCGCCGCGCAGCTGCAGCATCAGGGCATCGATGGCCTCGGGTTCGAACTGGACCAGATCCTCGACGGGCTCCTCCGCCCCGAGCACCGAGAAGTTCTCGTTCTCGCTGACCATCGCGCTGGCAAGCAACATGCTGTCCATGCGATCCGGATGGCCCAGCATCTCCCTAAAGCCGCGCCCAGGTTCGAGATCCAAGGACAGCGCGCTGATGCCAAACTGCAGATCCAAATCCACCAGCACGCTGCGCTTCGACAGGTTGTGCGCGATGCACCAGCCGGTATTGACAGCGATGGTCGAGCAGCCGACGCCGCCGCGCGCGGGCACGAAGATTGTCAGCTTGGCGGGGTTGCTCGCCACGCGCGTCGCCACCGACATCGCCGCGAGCTGGCGCTGTTGTTCCACAAGATTGTCAGCCGCGGCCAAGGCGGCATCGATGGCGTTCTTGGTCAGGGGCTTGACCAGATAGTCGATCGCCCCCGCTTCCGTCATCTCTCGATAGAAGCGGATATCGTTTTTGCTGCCGAATGCGACGATCCCATAAGCGACGTGAGCCGAGCCGGCGAACAGCCGCAACAGCTCCACGGGATCGCTGACCTCGTCGATATCCAGCAGCGCGTAGTCGACGGAAAGGCCGCCGGCGAGATTCTCGCAGGCGCTTTCCAGATTGCCGCGTCTGACCGAACTCATGGGCTGGCCCAGATCGACGGCGATGGACTGCAACACCTTGATGCTGACATCGTCGTCTGCGAAAGCCAGGAGAGGTAGGTGCTCGCCCGCCCGGTCAGGCTCGGCGGCAAGTCTGAGAGCTTCAGCCATGGCTCAGTTCGATCCTCCTGTGCTGAGAGTCTGCAGCTCCGGCGTGGTGCGGGTGCGCAGGCGCTTGATAGCGTCCGCGTCGGAATCGCCGCGTGCGTCGCCGGAATCGCGTCCATGTACCAGATCGGCCGGATTTTCGATCATCACGGAAAGGTTCTGCGCCGTCGCGCAGCCGTGGTTGCTGGCGGCATGGTTTGTGTAGGGGTTGGGAATCTCCGTCTCCCAGTCCGGGCAACCCGGCGCGACGGCCGTGAAACGGCGCACGATCACGCGCACATGATCGGGCGAGGACTCCGGTAGATCCACCATGCGCGACGTAATTCCGCGCACCGCCAGGGCCTCGACCACGGCAAAGGCGCGGTCGCGCTCCAGCAAAGGGTCTCCGAGACCGCGCGGCACCTCGACCATGACCGTGGCCGTCGCCGTGTCGTCGGCGAGCAAGGGCCTCGCAAAACTCTCGAGACGCGAAGCCTCGATCTCCGTCACCATGGCGCTGCCGGGTAGAAAAGACACGGCATGACGCGAGTCGAGCTCGATCACCTCGATCTTTTTCGGCGGCGGCGGCGGTCCCTCCGGCACCTGACAAGCGGCGAGCAGAAGGCCGAGAGCGATTGCGGATGTGATTTTACCAAGGGGCATGGATCGTCTCCTCAATCCCAAGCGAAGCCGAACTTGCCGGGCAACCGCTGGCTTGCGGTCTGCGGCTGCGCGGTCTCCTGCGCGTTCTGCGGTGCGTTTTGTGACGGTGCTTCCTGTCGCGGCGGCAGAGCCTGCTGCTGCTGACCGCGCGGGATCATGGTATCGCTGGCGGGCGTGTTCGAGCTGGGAGTCTCCTGCTTACCCGTGGTGCGGCCGTAGAGCACACGATCGACATCGTCGGGCGGCTCGAAGCCGTCGGTCGGCAGGGCGATCAAACGGTCATCCACCGGTTTGACGAGATAGGGCGTGACGATGATCACCAGCTCGGTTTCGTCGCGCTGCCAGCCGTCGGAGCGGAACAGCGCCCCCAGCACGGGCACGTCCCCGAGAATTGGAAACTCGTCGATGCTCTGGCGCGTCGTGTTCTGCAACAGGCCGGCGATGGCGAAGGACTGCCCGCTGCCCAGCTCGACCGTGGTTTCCGCGCGGCGGGTGGTTAGCGCCGGAATATTGATGCTGTCGATGGTCACGGCGCCGAGCTGAGACAGCTGACTAACTTCCGGGCGCACCTGCAGATTGATGCGGTTTTGCGTCACCAGGGTCGGCGTAAAGCTGAGGGATACGCCAAACTCCTTGAACTCGATGGAGATGCTGCCGCTGTCGTCCTGAGAAACTGGGATCGGAAACTCGCCGCCGGCAAGGAAGCTGGCGGTCTCGCCCGACATCGCCGTCAGATTCGGCTCGGCCAGCAGGGTTACCAGCCCTTCCGCCGCCAAGGCATCCACCAGGACGTTGATATCCAGGTTGCTGTTCGAGTAGTTGCCGAAAAGATTGTTGGACTCGGGGCTGCGGAGCACGTTGCCCAGGGCGTCGAACACGATGTCGTCGCCGGTCGCCAGACCGAAGGTGAAGTCGCCGACCGTGCCGATGGCTTCCCAGTTGATGCCGAAGTCCTTATTGACCGTGCGTGCAACCTCGGCCACGCGCACCCGCAGGTGGACCTGGTCGGAGCCGATCACGGAGAGGCGGTTGATGATGTCCCCGCCCTCCCCGATATAGCGGCTCGCGACGCGCACGGCGTCCGCGGACTCCAAAGGAGAGTTCACCCGTCCCGACAGGAGGATACCGCTGCCCACGCTTTTCACCCGTAGATCGGAGCCAGGGAAGAGATCCGCGTAGATCCGCCGGATCGCGGGCAGGTTATGGGTCACGCTCACGGTGCGGTTGAAGAGGATCTCCTCCTCCTCGTCGACCGCGAACAGCGTGGTATCCCCCGCGCTGCGCCCGAAGATGTACACCAGGGTCGGCGACATCACCTGGATGTCGGCGACGTCCGGATTGGCAACGAAGACCGACGCCGCGGGACGCGGCAGACGAATGACCTCGCCCTGATTGACGGCGATCTCCATGCCGCCCGCAGCCGAGGAGGCGGTGACGCCGGCCAGTGCGGAGAACAGCAGAACGATGGCGAAGGTCAGACGGCTAAACATGTTCCGTTTCCTTTAAAAGGACAGCTGGATCGACTCGCCGCCGCGCAGAACCTGGACGCGGCTGCGGTTGGTGCGATTGCTCTGGGTCGGATTCGGCAGCAGCATGGAAACTTCGCTGTCCCAGGTAAAACCGCGTTCGGGATCGGCGCGGATCATCCGCTGCTGCTCGACGCGCGACAGCGCGCTCTCCGCCAGCTCCTGCCGGCGCGCGATAATTTCCTCTTCCGGCTCGTCCGCGAGGCTGCGCAAGGAAAGCGATAGCTGGCCCAGCTCGACGAGAAGAATGACCAGCTCGGCCTCCTTGGGTAGCACTTCGAGGGTGGCGATCTGCCCCACCTTGGGCTTGTCCTGCTGATCGCTGGCGGTCTGGTCGATGGCGAGGATCCGCACGCCGGTTAGCACCGTTTCGCTGGCGCGGCGCGTCGGCATCACGGGATCTTCGGGGCGCGATATTTCATGGGTCAAAATCAAATCGACACGATCGCCGGGAAACACGAAGCCGGCGATGCCGGTGATCGCGTTGATCGGAACCGAGATCGCGCGCATGTTCGGGTTCAGCACCGCGGCCAGGAAGCCGCGCTCGCCCGGACGCACCAGGCGCCCCGGCGTGATCGGCTCGCCGGCGCGCAGGCCTTGGCGGACGACGGCGCCGTTGAAGTCGTCGATATTGGCACCCTTCATCTCGATGTAGGTGCCGTCGCTCCACTGATCCTCGGGCCAAGGGCGCCAGCGCAACTGGCCGGGACGAACCAGGTTTCCGGCAGGCAGATTCTCCGCCGCCACCAGAATCTGATACTTCGGTTCGACCGGCTGCTGCACCTCGGCCACCGGCTGAGGCGCCGGCTTGCTTTGGTTGAGATAAATACGGATGAACTGGACCGTTCCAGCGACGATCACCAGAGCGACGACGATCAGGATCAACTTACGGGCGGTCATGTTCGGACTCCTTCGCGGCGGTCAAGCCAGTAGAGATTGCAAGTGTTGTGTCAGAACGAGCAGGGCGCCGGCGGATATTGCAACGCCGTAGGGCAGATGCGTGCCGGCCTCGGTTTGCTCGCCTTCTGGGGGCGCCGCTCCAGCTGGCGTCATACGGCGGCGGGCACGCAGCCAATACAACCCAGCGAGCAGGCCGCCGCTTAAAGCCATGATGAGCAGGAGCGCGGCGAGAGCCCCCGGCCCGGACCAGAGCGCCGCCGCGGCCAAGAGCTTAAAATCTCCCGCGCCCGCCAAGCCGGCCACATATAAGGGAATACCGAGGAGGAGGACTCCGCCGCCTGCCGCTGCATGCGGCAGCAGAGGGGCCAAGCCAGGGGCCATGAGGCTATAGGCCGGAAACAAAAGAATGATGAGAACGACGCAGGAATTGGGAATGCGATAGGCGCTCACGTCACTGACCGCGGCCCAGATAAAAAGCCCGCAGGCCGATGCCGCCAAGAGAACGGCCGCAACGTTTGAAATGGTCGGTTCTTCGAGCATCGCCTCGCTTCTTCGGAAGTTAAAAAACGCTTAAAAACCAAGGCATTCTCAGAAAAATCATCCCGCGGCCATGCGTCCCCGCGAGGGGAGCCAGCCGCGGGATGAATTCGTCGCGGCTGTTTACGAGCTGGTGCCCGCGGCAGCGCTGTCGAGGGTCGTGGAAACGAAAGTGAAGATGGAGTTGAGCGACTCACCCATGGCGGTCAGGGCGGTGATCGCGGCAACGGAAACCAGAGCGGCAATCAGACCGTACTCGATGGCCGTCGCACCCTTCTCACTTTTCACGAAGTGACGGATAAAGCTGAACATTGTGATCTCCTGTAAGAATGATCTATTACTTGGCTATCGAAAGCGGACTTGGTGCCGCAGTGATGAGGCGGATATTGCGGCATAATCATTACGCAAGAGTTAATTCAGAATCTTTTTTCTGCGCGGTTACAGAAAAAATAAAATCATTACTTTCTGTTTACAAATATTAATAGGCATTAACCAAATTCCCTGTGCCAGCCCCTGGGGAGACCGCCCTCTATATAGGGCGCCGCCCGCGCGCCATCCTGGGCGTCCAGCTCAAACAGACGCCCATGTAAAGAGGCAGGTTTTATCCATTTTTTAAGTATTGTCTGCCTAAATACGAAATAGCATCTCGGTTTAGGACAAGATTTTGCCTGTCGCCTATTAAAATTCGGCCACTTTGTATCGGACAAAGCCATGCGCGGTTTGCGGCGAAAACTCAACCTGAGCTTACATTCCTTCCTGCCTGGCAATCGCGGCGCCGTGGCGGTGATCGTCGCCGCCCTGATTATTCCCCTGGTCGGCATTACCGGCCTGGCGGTGGATACCGCGCGCGGCTATCTGCTGAAGGCGCGCTTGTCACAGGCGCTCGACGCCGCCGCCCTGGCCGGCGGACGGGTCTATTTCCAGCCCCAGCGCGACGCCGATATCCAGATGTACTTCGACGCCAACTTCCCGGCCGGCTACATGGATGCCGATCTCGAGCCCCTTCAGATCAGCGCCGATGTCGATGAAGGCACGCTTAGCCTCAGTATTTCCGCCGAGCTCCAGACCACCTTCATGCGCGTGGTCGGCATCGACGATATGCAGGTGTCGGCCGCCTCCACCGTAAAGCGCGCCGATCGCGGCCTGGAACTGGCCTTGGTGATGGATAACACCGGCTCCATGCTCGGTAACATGGGTGGCGGGCAAACCCGCTCCGATGTCATGAAGGAGGCCGCCCTGGAGCTGGTCAGCAGCCTCTACGGCAGCCGCAGCGAAGTTTCCAATCTCTTCATAAGCCTGGTGCCCTATACCGCGACCGTGAACATCGGCAACAGTCACAGCAATTGGCTGGTTCCAGGCTCCATGAATGGCCTGGACTACGGCCCGAACGGCTGGAAGGGCTGCGTCGAGGCGCGGACCGGCAGCTACGACACCAACGATCTGATCGATCAGCTGCTGGTGCCCTATTACTATGCGCCGCACAGCATCGATAACATTTGGTATCCCGTAGACGAGAGCGAGTACACCAACACCCGCAACAACAGTGGCACCGGCCCCAACCTGGGCTGCGGCCCGCCGATCACGCCACTCACCCAGAGCCGCCAGACCATCGAGGACAATATCGATGCCATGGGCCCCTGGCATCGCGGCGGAACCACCACCAATCTCGGCCTGGTCTGGGGCTGGCGCACGCTTTCCCCACGTTTCCGTGGCCTCTGGGGCGCGCCGACGCCCAACGACATGCCCTTCGACTACGATGAACCACTGATGGACAAGGTCGTGGTCGTGCTGACCGATGGCTACAACCAGCTCTACAGTGCCGCCAAGTCCTACTACGGCCACAAATCCTTCACCGACAGCGATTACACCGCCTATGGACGGATCAGCGATGGCCGCCTCGGCACCACTTCAAATTTCACGACGGCGCGCAACCAGCTGAATAATCGCATGGCCAGCACCTGCGAGCTGATGAAAGCCGAGGGCATCGTCATCTACACCATCACTTTCGCCGTTGCGAACGACTCCGGAGGCAACGCCATCCGACAGATCTTCCGCAACTGCGCGACCAATCCGGGCTACTACTTCGATAGCCCGACTTCGGAATCCCTGCGCGAGACCTTCCGGGCCATCGCCAGCCAGCTCTCCAATCTAAGAATTTACGAATGACCGAGCGGCTCCCGCCTACCCCGCAGGCGTGTCGGGTATCAAAGCGGAAAATGGGCCGGCTGCTCGTGTAAAGAAAGACTTCATCTTTAATATCTACATTCTAGGGTTCTAATAAACTATTCGTGACCCAGAAAGCATGTTCAGGCGATTTTCTTCGGCGTTCCTAAAGACGCAGTCTTATTTTGTTGGCAATCGCGGCGCCGTGGCGGTGATCGTCGCCGCCCTGATCATTCCCCTGGTCGGCGTTACCGGCCTGGCGGTGGATACCGCGCGCGGCTATCTGCTGAAGGCGCGGTTATCGCAGGCGCTCGACGCCGCCGCCCTGGCCGGCGGGCGAGTCTACTTCCAGCCCCAGCGCGACGCCGATATCCAGATGTACTTCGATGCCAACTTTCCGGCCGGCTACATGGATGCCGAGCTCGAACCCCTGCAGATCAGCGCCGATGTCGATGAAGGCACACTCAGCCTCAGTATTTCCGCCGAGCTCCAGACCACCTTCATGCGCGTGGTCGGAATCGACGATATGGACGTATCGGCCGCCTCCACCGTAAAGCGCGCCGATCGCGGCATGGAGCTGGCCTTGGTGATGGACAACACCGGATCGATGGCCGGCGGCATGGGGGGGGGGCAAAACCGCTCCGATGTCATGAAGGAGGCCGCGCTTGAATTGATCAGCAGCCTCTATGGAAACCGCAGCGAGATCTCCAATCTTTTTGTCAGCTTGGTGCCCTATACCGCGGCCGTGAATATCGGCAACAGCCACACCAACTGGCTGGTTCCAGGCTCCATGAACGGCCTGGACTACGGCCCGAACGGCTGGAAGGGCTGCGTCGAGGCGCGGACCGGCGGCTACGACACCAACGATCTGACCGATCAGCTGGCGGTGCCCTATTACTATGCGCCGCATGACATCGACAACGATTGGTATCCCGTCGACGAGAGCGAATACACCAACACCCGCAACAACAGTGGCACCGGCCCCAACCTGGGCTGCGGCCCGCCGATCACGCCGCTCACCCAGAGCCGCCAGACCATCGAGGACAATATCGATGCCATGGGCCCCTGGCATCGCGGTGGCACCACCACCAATCTCGGCCTGGTCTGGGGCTGGCGCACGATTTCCCCACGTTTCCGTGGCCTCTGGGGCGCGCCGACGCCCAACGACATGCCCTTCGACTACGACGAACCGCTGATGGACAAGGTCGTGGTCGTGCTGACCGATGGCTACAACCAGCTCTACAGCGCCGCCAAGTCCTACTATAAAGAGAAAAACTTCTCCGACAGCGATTACACCGCTTATGGCCGGATCAGCGAGGGCCGCCTCGGCACCACCTCCAGCTTTACCGCGGCGCGCAACGAACTGAACGACCGCATGGCCGAAACCTGCGAGTCCATGAAGGATGAGGGCATCGTGATCTACACCATCACCTTTGCCGTATCGAACAACTCCGGCGGCAACGCCATCCGGCAGATCTTCCGCAACTGCGCGACCAATCCGGGCTACTACTTCGATAGCCCGACCTCGGAATCCCTGCGCGAGACCTTCCGGGCCATCGCCAGCCAGCTCTCCAATCTCAGAATTTACGAATGACGGGCGCCGCTCCCTAGGGAGCGGCGCCCTCGGCCTCACTCGAAGATCGACTGGTCGATCGAGCGGGCCCGGAACCAGGAGTTGTGATAGAGGCGTCCAAAGGTTCCAAAGCGGTCGGTCAGGAAAGGCTCGTACTCGAAGAAGACTTCGGCCGCGAACACGGTCTCATTCTCACGAATAATGAAGTTCGGCGGCAAATTCGGAGCCTCGCCGTCGTTGCCGATCTGACTGGAAACGGAGAGCGCCCCGGCGCCGCTGCGCTGCCAGACGATTTCCGGACTGCCGCCGGAATCCCGGTGCACCGAAGTCAGCACGACGGAACCGCTATCGGCGAAATCAAAGGGCTCGGCGAGATGCACCACGGCCGCGAAGATATTGTTCACCTCGGATTCCGTCAGCACCTGGCCGCGGGATACCAGGTCGCCCATCGACATGGCGATGCGGTCGAGCTTCTGTTGCAGCAGGACGTAGCGGGCAATCTCCGCGCCGCCGAGAATCAGCGTCGTGAGCACCACCATGCTAATACCGAGCTCGATGAAAACCGAGCCCCGCTGCTCATTCCTAAAGCGCTTGAGAAGGCGGAGGCCGATCATGGATCACCGAAGGGTTCGTTGCGCACGACAATCGAGGCGGTCAGGGGAACGACCCCGCCGCTCCCCATGATGTCGCCCAGCAGACCGGTCATCAAAGGCCACTCTGCGTCAATGCGGTAGAGCACGATCTCGCCCGGCCCGCCCAGGCCCGCGGCGCCCATGTCGCTGTCCCAAATCGCATTGCCGTTGATGTCGAGGAAGTCCTCGCCCTCGTCGTAGACGCCGTTCTCGGGGCTGTTGTCGGTGAAGGGCTCCGGCTTTCCGACCGAATCGAAACTGGGGTAGACCGAGGTCGAGATATCGTCCTCGCTCAACTCCAACAGGCCGAGCGTGCGTTCGGAAACGATGCTGATAATTCTCTGTTCGCGGGTCTGGCCATCGGGCGCGCCGCCGGTGATGCCGAAGCGCGCAGCCTCGCGTACACCGCCCTCCATCATGCTGCTGACGAAGAGGACCATGGAAATTTCCATGATGCCGACGACCGCGAGGGTGAGGATCGGAATGGCAAGCGCGAACTCGACCAGCGTGATGCCGTCTTCGCGGCGCAGATAGCGCGCAAGGCCGTCACGCGCGCCTGGGCGGCGCGTTCCGCAGTCCGTCGCTCCTATCCGAGCCAGCTTACACGCCAACATGGTTTTCACAGTCCCTTTCGCAGATCTGGGATTGTGACAAAAATGGGTATCTAAAGACTTAACATAGTTTGCATTTATTCGGAGTTAAGAAGAAAAGCGGCCCACTCCGGCGAGGGCGCTTTTCATAAAGCTTGACCTTCCAGTGGCTGGAAACTCCATCTAATAGGGCGACCGGAGAACCCGCGAGAGATAGCAAAGAAATGACGACCCACGAGCATGACTGCTGCGCCAGAACGCAGGGCGAGGGCCCGGCACGGCCGGCCGGGCGCGGAACAGCGGCCTACTTCTGCCCAATGTGCGCCGGCGTGGAAAGTTCTGAGCCTGGAAGCTGCCCGGTCTGCGGCATGGCGCTAGAGGCCGCGGACCCCAGGCCCTCGACCGAAACGCACTATAGCTGCCCGATGCACCCGGAAGTTGTCCAGGATACCCCAGGCGCGTGCCCGATCTGTGGCATGGCCCTAGAGGCGACGACGGTCACGCGGGAGCCGGAAGCCAACCCGGAGTTGACGGAGATGACGCGGCGCTTCGCCGTCGCCGCGGTGCTCAGCGCGCCGCTTTTCGCCCTCTCCATGGGCGAGATGATCCCCGGCCTCGCCGCCTTGCTGCACGGCGCCTGGAACGGATGGCTGCAGGCCGCGCTTGCCACGCCGGTCGTGGTCTGGGCCGGCTGGCCCTTTCTGCAACGCGGCTGGCGCTCCCTCGAAACCCGCAATCTGAACATGTTCACGCTGATCGCGCTGGGGACCTGGGCCGCCTATCTCTACAGCCTGGCCGCCCTCTTGGTCCCCGGCATCTTCCCCGAAGGTTTCCGAAGCCATGGCAGCGGCATCGCTCTCTATTTTGAGGCCGCGGCGGTGATCACGACCCTCGTGCTGCTCGGCCAGGTGCTGGAGCTACGCGCCCGCGAACGCACCGGCGATGCCCTGCGCGCTCTGCTGGACCTCGCGCCGAAAACGGCGCGGCGCCTCGCCGACGACGGCACGGAGCAGGAGGTTCCCGTGGAAAACCTGCAGGCCGGCGACCGCCTGCGGCTGCGCCCCGGCGAGGCCGTGCCGGTCGATGCCGTGGTGCTGGAGGGCCACAGCTCCCTCGACGAATCCATGGTGACCGGGGAATCCCTGCCTGTCGAAAAGACGGTCGGAGACAAAGTCATCGGCGGCACGCTGAACGGCTCTGGAGGCCTGGTCCTGCGCGCCGAGCAGGTCGGTGGCGATACCCTGCTGTCGCGGATCGTGCGGATGGTCTCGGAAGCGCAACGCAGCCGCGCGCCGATCCAGCGTCTGGCCGACAAGGTCGCCGGCTACTTCGTGCCCGCCGTGGTCGCGGCCGCGGCCTTGGCTTTTGTATTCTGGGCTCTTTTCGGTCCCTCTCCGGCGCTGGCCTATGGCCTCGTCGCGGCGGTCTCGGTCCTGATCATCGCCTGCCCCTGCGCCCTTGGATTGGCGACGCCGATGTCGATCATGGTTGGCACCGGTCGTGGCGCCCGGGCAGGCGTGCTGATCAAGAACGCCGAGGCCCTGGAGCGCTTCGCCGCGGTCGATACCCTGGTCGTCGACAAGACCGGCACCTTGACCGAGGGGCGGCCAAAGCTGAAGCAGATCATCGCGGCCGCAGGCTTCGACCCGGACGAGCTGCTCAGTCTGGCTGCCAGTCTGGAACGCGCCAGCGAACACCCCCTGGCCGCGGCCATCGTAAGAGCGGCGGAGGACAAGGGCCTGCCCCTAAGCCAGGCCGGAGACTTCACCGCGACGACCGGCAAGGGCGTCTCTGGCCAGGTCGCGGAGAAATCCATCGTCTTGGGCAATGCGGCGATGCTTGCGGAGCGGAAGATCGGTCTCGGGACGCTGGACGCCCAGGCCGAGGCCCTGCGCGGCGAAGGCGCGACGGTGCTGTTCGTCGCCATCGAGGGACAGGCCGCCGGGTTGATCGCCGTCGCCGACCCAATCAAGGCGACCACCGCCGCCGCCGTGAAAGCGCTGCACGCGGAAGGCCTGCGTATCGTCATGCTGACCGGCGACATGCGCACCACCGCCGAAGCCGTCGCGCGCGAGCTGGGTATCGACGAGGTCGAGGCCGAGGTCCTGCCCGAGGACAAGCACGCCGTGATCGCGCGCCTGCAAGGCGAGGGCCGGGTTGTGGCCATGGCCGGCGACGGCGTCAACGACGCCCCCGCCCTGGCCCAAGCCGATGTCGGGGTCGCCATGGGCAGCGGCAGCGACGTCGCGATCGAAAGCGCCAGCGTGACCCTGGTGAAAGGCGATCTCAACGGCATTCTCAAGGCCCAGCAGTTGAGCCGTGCCACGCTGCGCAACATTCGGCAGAATCTGTTCTTCGCCTTCGTCTACAACGCCGTCGGCGTGCCCATCGCGGCCGGGGTGCTCTATCCATTTTTCGGAATTCTTTTGAGCCCGATGATCGCGGCGGCGGCGATGAGCCTGAGCTCGGTGTCGGTGATCGGCAACGCCCTGCGGCTGCGGAAGATCAAGATCGGCGCTTGACCTCCGCGCGGTTTCGGCGAGGCTTCCGCGCATGATCGAGAATGAAGCGCCGGAGCTGGCCAATTCCCTCTGGGCGGCGACGGCCAATCCCCACCCCAGCTGTCCCGCGCTGCGCGATGCCATGACCTGCGACATTGCCATCGTCGGCGGCGGTTTCACCGGCCTGTCCTGCGCCCTGCATCTGGCCGAACGCGGATTGAAGCCCGTGCTGCTGGAAGCAGAAGCTCCTGGCTGGGGCGCCTCGGGGCGCAACGGCGGACAGGTCATCCCAGGATTGAAAGAGGATCCCGACAGCATCGAGGCCGCCTTCGGGCCGGAGATCGGC
Organism: uncultured Alphaproteobacteria bacterium; assembly: GCA_942491105.1. Classification (GTDB taxonomy): domain Bacteria; phylum Pseudomonadota; class Alphaproteobacteria; order Kiloniellales; family DSM-21159; genus JBBEAM01. Next base: position 295,466 of record CALNZX010000008.1, read on the forward strand.
GGCCGCCTGGTGGCGCTCGCCGGCGGCGCACCGGATCTGGTGTTCGATCTGATCCGCCGCTACGGCATTGCCTGCGACGCCCAGCGGCATGGCTGGATACAACCGGCGCACTCGGCCGCGGCACTGCGCCTCTCCGAGGATCGGGCCGCCCAGTGGAGCCGCCGGGGCGCGCCCATCGAGCTGCTCGGCAGGGCGGACATGGAGACCCTGCTCGGCTGCGGTGGCTACCACGGCGGCCTGCTCGACCGGCGCGGCGGCGGCCTGCATCCGCTCAACTACGCGCTCGGTCTCGCCCAGGCCGCGCAGGCGCGCGGAGCGCGGCTGTACGGCGGGACACCGGTGCTCAGCCTCGAGCGCGCGCAGCATCGCTATCTCCTGAAGACGCCGAGGGGGGAAGTCACGGCGCGCCGCGTGGCGCTATGCACCAACGGCTACACCGCGAACCTGGTTCCGGAGCTGCGCCGCAGCATCCTGCCGCTGCGTTCCCTCCAGGTCGCCAGCAAGCCGCTGCCGGCGGAGCTGCGGCACCACATCCTGCCGCATGGGCAGGTCGTCTCCGATACCCGGCCGCTGCTGAGCTACTTCCGGCTCGACGCCGAGGGGCGCTTTCTGATCGGCGGCCGTGGCGCCGAGCGCGGCGCGGCGATCCAAGGCCGCCTGCGCGCACTGCGCGCGACCGCCGAAAAGCTGTTCCCGCAGCTAGCGGAAGCAAGCTGGCAGTACCACTGGGGCGGCTTGGTGGCGATCACGCCGGACCACTACCCGCATCTGCACGAACCCTCCCCCGGGCTGGTCGCCGCTCTGGGCTACAACGGCCGTGGCGTCGCCATGGCGACGGCCATGGGCAAGGTGCTCGCCGATAAGCTGAGCGGCGTGAGCGACGATGAGCTCGATTTCCCGGTAACCCCGCTCCGCCCCGTACCCCTCCATGGGCTACGCAAACCGGCGGTCGCGGCGGTGATGGCCTGGCAGCTGCTGCGCGAACGGCTGCGCGGCTAGCGGCCGCCCCGCAGATCGGCGGCGAAAGCGCGGAACAACAGCAGCGTCGTCGCGATGACGTAGATCCCGCAGGAAAGAAACAACGCCGAGAAGGAAACGCCCAGGTCGATCAGCACCCCGAGAATGCCGGGCGCCGCCGCCGTCGAGAGCACCATCAGCGTCGCCGCCACGGAGCGGATCGTACCGAGCCGCGCCAGCCCGTAGAGCTCCGCCCACATCGAGGTGGTCACGGTCGCCGAACAGCCGGTGCTGAACCCGGCCAGCAGCATGTAGAGCGGTGCCGTCACCGGATCGCTGCCCAGCGCCAGCACGAAACAGGCCACCCCGAAGGGCAGCAGGTAAAAGGGCATCAGCCGCACGGCGCGCAGGCGGTCGACCAGATATCCGCTGATCATGGTCCCGCCGATCGAGGCCGCCGCATAGACCGAGAAGCTGCCGGCGAACCAGGACAGCGACCAGCCCCGGGCCTCGACCAGCGGCACCTGGTGGAAGAATATTCCGGTGTTGATAAACCCCGGTGCGATCAGCGCCGGCAGGATCATGAGAAACCGCCGCTCCTGAAACAGAGCGGCGTACTGACGCAGCAGGCCGTCGCGGGATCGCCCCGAGCCGCCGTCGCGCGCCAGCACGCGGTCGTGACGGGCGCGCTGCCCGCGCAGCAGCAGCAGCATCAAGGGCAGGGCCAGCAATGCCATGATCGCCGCGTTGCCGAGCCAAACGCCGCGCCAGCCGATGGCCGCGATGGCGGCGACGGTCAACAGGGGCAGCATGGCTTCGCTCACCGGGTGTCCCATGGTGGCGATCGCGATGGCCCGGCCGCGTCCGGCCTCGAAATAGCGCGCCATGCTGGTCACCGAGGCGTGGCTCATCACCCCCTGGGCCGAGAGCCGCAGCAAAAACAGGCACAGCACGAAGATCGCCAGATGCTCGGCGAGGAACAGCAGCAGGCAAGCAAGGGACAGCACGGCGCAGGCCGTGCCCGCATAGGCCCGCAGGTCGATCCGGTCGATCTGCGCTCCGAACCAGAGCATGCAAAGGCCGCTTGCCAGGGTCGCCAGGGAATAGAGCGAACCGAAGCTGCCGTGGGATAAGCCGAAGCTCTCACGGAACTCGGCGTTGAACAGGGAAATGAAATAGGTCTGGCCGAAGCTCGAAAAGAACGACAGCAGAAATCCGAAGGACAGCAGACGCAGACTCTCCGGCGTCAACAAACCGGAAGGATGATCGTCAACGCGCGGTGGCAAGTTGCTCTCCGTTTCCCGGCACAACGCCAGGGTGCCATCGCTTGCCATGGGAAGCGCGGGTCAGGCAAGCGTGAAAACGCCGCCTCGCTTTCAGATACCGATTTCGCTCAGAAAGTAGCCTGCTTTGCGGCAGCCGCTCCAGCTATCGGGGCAGAGCCAGCCAAAGGCCGTATTGCCGCCCAGAGAATTCAAATCGACCAAGAAGAAGACGAACAGCGCGCAAGCGAGCATGAACAGCAAGAAGATCTTCGCCATGGTTCCACGACAATCTGTGAACGCTATCGGGATAAACGATAGGCCAGCGGTATTACCGAAGAATGAAGCTCTTATTAGCTGAATACTTAAGAAATACTCAGCTTATGCGCGCAGTTCGCGCAGTGGCTATGCGGTGGAAGCCTTGCGGGTTTCCGCCGCGGTACACACGCGCGCGGCGGGCAGCCGCGCGAATGCCCGCGTGCCCTCTTGCGGGCCGGAATCGATGACCAGCGTTCCGCCGTGCAGCTCCACCAGCCTCTTGACCAACGGCAGCCCCAGTCCCGCGCCGCTCTTGTTGTTGGCGACGGTTGCCTCCGCTTGGCGGAACGGCTCGAGGATGGTCGGAATGTCCGCCGCCAAAATTCCTGGGCCGCGATCGGCGACCTCTATTTCGATTTCGCCGGAGACCATGGTGGAAACCCGCAGCTGGACCTCGCTGCCCTCCGGTGAAAATTTCACGGCGTTGCCGACGAGGTTGACCATGATCTGGCAGAGCCGCTTCCGGTCCCCGAGAATCGGGGAAATGTCGGGCTCGACCTCGGCAGCGATCTCGACGCCGGCTTCCTTGGCTTCCTGGGACAGCAGACGCAGCGCATCCTGAACGACCGCGCCGAGATCGACCTGCTCTTCATCGATAGCCAGGCGGCCCGCCTCGATGCGCGACAGATCGAGAATATCCGCGATGACGTCCAGGAGATGGTGGCCAGAGGCCTTGATATCGTCGAGATACTCGTAGTAGGCGGGCGTGCCTAGCGGGCCGAGTATTTCCTGACGCATCAGGTCGGAGAAACCGATAATGGCGTTCAGCGGCGTGCGCAATTCGTGGCTCATGTTCGCCAGGAAGAAGCTTTTCGCCTGACTCGCCTGCTCGGCGGTATCGACCGCCTTGCAGAGCTCCAGCTTGCTGCGCTCCTGCTCCGTGATATCGCTGTAGACCGTGACGCAGCCGCCGCCGGGAAGCGGCGCGCCCTGCACCTGCAAGACCGTGCCGTCTGGCCGCGCACGCGTAAAGGAGTGCGGCTCGCCGCGTTTGGCCAAGGCCAGCCGCTTGCGCACCAGTTCCTCGACATCGCCATTTCCGTATTCGCCGCGCGCGGCGTTGTAGCGGATGAACTTCTCGAAGGGATCGCCAAGCTTGAGATCCTGCTCCGGAAACTCCAGCAGCTCGCGAAAGCGGCGGTTGTAGGCAATCAGGTTCATGTCGGCGTCGATGACGCTGATGCCCTGGCTCATGTTTTCCAGCGTGGCTTGCAAGATGCGGTGCTGTTCGGAAAGGCGGCGCTGGGCTTCAATCTCCTTGGTCGCATCCCGGCCGGTACCGCGATATCCGGTAAAGCGCCCCTTTTCATCGAAGACCGGACGGCCGGAAACCAGGAAACGCAGCTCCCGTCCGTCCGGCGCGTGAAACACGAAGCCAAAATCGCGGAATGGCCGGCGCTTCTCCAGGTCCTCCGCATGGCGGCGCCACAGCAAAGCGTCGGCGCCTTTCCGCGCCAGCTCCAGACGGTTCTTGCCCATGACGTCGCCCCTGCCGATACCTGCGACCTGTTCGAGCCGTTCTGAAAGATAGGTGAACCGGAGCTGCGCGTCGGTTTCCCAAATCCAGTCGCCGGCGGTTTCCGCGACGTCCCGGAATCGCCTTTCGCTGGCCTGCAGTTCGGCGCGCGCAGCGGCCATCCGCCTTGCGTTAAGGCTCCAGAGCCAAAGGGCAGCGGTCCACAGCAACAGGGAAGCCCCGCCACCGCCCCAGTAGACCATGCTGTGAAGCTCGCTGGCCGAGCGCCGCATGGCCGCGGAAAAGGCATGCTCGTAGACCGTCAGCTCGGCGTCCAAATGGTCGACGCGGTTCAGCAAATCCTCGAGGCGCTGCGGATTGCGCGCGCCATCCATTTCCTCCTTGATTTGCACGGCCAAGGCTTCGATCGCCTCGATGTTCTGATCGCCATAGCGCCACAGATCGACTTGGTCGCGCATCAGACGAGACTCGCTGAAATGGCGGAACAGCCAAATCATACCGGGGACATCGTCGGGATGATTGAAACCCTGTATCAAGCCTCGAGCCGCGGTCTCGGTATCGACCGGCCGGCGCTCCAAGGCTTCGCGGGCCATGCGCGTACCGCGTGGAATCTTGATCTGCCACTCGTAGCTCGCCCAGTCGCCCGGATGTCCCGTGCGCACAAACTCGGACAAGGCGTGCACGGCCGCTTTCTGCGCCTTGGAGTACTGGCCTTCGCCCGCAACATAGGCGCGGGTCAGGTTGGTGACTTCAAGGCCGCCCAGAACGATCGCGAGAATCGCGACCTGCACGGCGATGAACACAGCCGGCACGAGAGCCGCGTGCATCGATATTCGCTTTTTGCTCGCCGTGCCTGAATGCATCTATGAAAGGCGCTCTTTGTACAGAATACTATTTTAAGCTGTTGCATGAAGCATCGCCGCACGCAACGACACTGGACTCGTCGGGTGGTTTTCTCGGGAGGCGTTAAGGGAGACAACAGCCCGGCTACAGGCGCTAAAATGCGCTGAAAATGCCTACCAAGGGATTAATCGAGGAAAACAATTAAGTATAAAAACGAGAAAACTCTACCGTCGCACCCAGGACAGAACCTTGCCGCGATCGTAGTTATCGCGCTCCAGGGCCAGGAAGCTCGCAATTTTATCGATTTGAGGCTCCGGAGCGGCACGCAGCTCCTCGAAGGAGATCGTCAGATAGCCGCGTTGCAGGCTCAGCAGATCGCCAAACAACCGGCCGTAGATGACTTTCGCGCCCGCAATGCCCAGATAGGGCTGCCAGGCCCGGCGCTTGCGCGTGTTCTCGATATCCGCCAAGCGGCGCGTGACCACGAGAAATTCCGGATTCCAGGCGGCGCAGACCTCGGGCAGAAAGAAGGCCAGATGCGGCAATTTAATCGCCAAGCCGCGCCAGCCGCCCTGCCGCGCCTTGTCCTCTTCCACGCGGGCCCATTCGGCGAGGCTGGCCTTCAGCGCCTCGCGATCGAGGCCCGGCTTGTAGGTAAGCTCAGCCTCTTCCATGCAGGGCAGCACGATGTCGCGCAGGGCGTTGGGCTCGTAGGAAATTGGCGTGCGCTCGTCATAGGTGATCCAGTGGGACGGCGCCGTGTAATAGCCCATCCGTTCCAGGATACCCGCCATGGCACTGGTGCCGCTGGCCCAGGCACCGAGGATTACGACCTTCTGCATGGCTATAGCGCATAAATACTTCGCGCCGCGAAGGCAAGCCGCTCCAAGGCTTCAGGCGGGAAATAGCGCGATTTTGCGGCCCCGTAGCCGCTAGCCGCGGCCGATCTTACGCAGCAGCAGCTGATCCAGGCTGAGTTTTCCGGGCCCGCAGACGATCAGAACGGCAAACAGCAGCATCCAATAGTAATGCGACGGATTGGCGATGCCGTTCTCGATACCCTCGGGCGTGGCCCCGACAACCCATTGGATGACCATGGTCATAATCAGCAGACCCAGCGCCGAGAAGCGGCCCAGCAAGCCGATCGCCAGGAGCACCGCGAGCCCGAGTTCGCCAGCCGTGGTAACCGGCGCGGCCAAGGAGGCCGGCAGGAAGGGGACCGGATGGATGTTGGAGAAGAGGAAGTCCTGACTGCCCCAGTTGACGATGCGCGACCAACCCGCGTCGAAAAAGATCTTCGCCATCCACAAGCGCGCAAGCAGCAGAACAAGCGTCCGCCCATGCGTGTCGAGCTGCGCGCGCAGGGACAGAGCGGCGGCAAGGAAGCCGTCGCGCGGCAGTTCGCTGTAAGCGTCGTATTGGGACATGGTTGTCATCCTCTAGCGTTCTTTTTTGGCTAAGCCAGATGTCCGGGCTGCGCGAAGGTCGCGCGCGTCAAATGATCCGCCAGAGCCGCCTGCAGATCGAAGGCGGGCTCTTCCGCGAAGGCGGCTTCCGCCGCTTCGTCGAGGCTGGCGCCGGCGGCGAAAGCCATGACCAGGGCCGCATCTCCCGCCGTTGCCGTGCGCTGCAGGATCGCCCCGTCACCGCTTCGGGTGACCAGAACGTTTTGCGCGCCGACGGCGACTCCTGGAGCGAGCTTGTCGGCTTGCCAGAGGCGGAAAATCGCGTAGTCGCTCTCGACCAGGCGGGTCGCGGGATGTAGCGGCAGCCGCAACCCGCCGAAGCTTTCCGGCGGCATGCCCTGCAGGCTCCGCGCGGTCAGGACAGGCGAGTCGGCGGCGAACAGCGCCTCGTTGCGCGCCCATTCGAGGCGGGCGAGGTCGGCGAGAAAGACATCGTCCCTGGTATGCTTGAAGACGCCCAGGAAGTCCGCCATGTCCCCGCCATAGCTCAACAGCTGAGGCCGCCGCGGCGGGTGCGCGGCGATGTAGGCGCGCGCCAGCAGACGGAAATTGTCCGCGCCCAGCAGCCTTTGCAAGGCCGGATAGGCCGCGGCCAGGACGCCGGCGAGCGAGCCGAAGGTATTGTTGCGATACACGGAAAGCCGTTGCGCGGCGGGAAGGCCGCCTGCCTCGATGGCAGCAGCGGCCTCGGCGTCTTCCCCCTGCAGAACGGCGCGGCGAAACGCGCTCTGCATCTCAGCCAGCATGGCGCCGGCTTTCTGAGTCGTGGCGATCGAGCGCCATCTGCGCCAAACCCGCTTCCTCCAGCAGAACCTCGAGGGAGGGGATGGCGGTATCCCACTCCACCAGCACCGGCACGGGGCCGCACTGCGCCAAAGCCATTTCGAGCAGATGCCAGACCGGCGGCGGAACGCGGCTGCCATGATCGTCGATCAGCAGGCGCTGGCCTTCGAGCTCGGTCACCGCGTGGCCGGCGATATGGATCTCGCCCACGGCTCCGGCGGGCAGGGCCGCGATATAGGCCTCGGCGTCGAGACCGTGGTTTTCGGCCGTCACGTAGACGTTGTTCACGTCGAGCAGGAGGCCGCAGCCACTGCGCTCGACAGCTTCGGAAATGAACTCGGATTCGCTCATCTCGGAGGCCGAGAATGTCAAATAGGTCGAGGGATTCTCGATGAGAATGCGCCGTCCGAAGACCTCCTGCGCATGCTCGATATTGCGGCAGAGGACGGCCAACGCCTCCTGGGTATAGGGCAGCGGCAGCAGATCGTTCAGATAGGCCCCCTGGTTCACGGACCAGGAAACATGCTCGGAGATCAAGCCGGGCTGGATGACTTCGAACAGGGCCGTCAGACGCGCCAGGTGATCTTCGTCCAGACCCTCGGCGGAGCCCAGCGAAAGGCCGACGCCATGGCAGGAAACAGGGTAGTTCTCGCGAATGCGCTGCAAGGCTTGGCGGCGCGGCCCGCCTGCGCCGAGAAAGTTTTCGGAATGCACTTCGAGCCAGGACACCGCGGGGCGGCCCGAAAGAAAGTCCGGCAGATGCGGATGACGCAGCCCGATCCCCGCGGCAGCGGGGATCGGGGTGACAGCCCGCGTGGCTGCGATTTCACTCGCGACCAAGTCTTTTGGGGATGCCATCTGCGCCTTCCAGCTATCGTCCGAAAAGAAGCCTTGCCTTAGCTGGACTTCATCTCGTTCATGCCCTCGAAAGGCTCGGTCTTGCCCTTGGCTTCCGCGCAGGCAGCTTCTGAATCGACGGCCTTCCAATCGCCGCCGTCGAAATCGGCCGTCGACTGGCCGGCACAGGAATGGGTGCCGGCGGCGTTGGCGCAGTCATTCTCGCCAGCCTTGGAAATGCCATAGCACTTCACGCCATCGGCGGCCTCGGCAAGAGGCGCGACGGTCAGACCGCCGAGCGCAACGGCGCTGGCCAGGGCGAAAGCAGCGGTGGTGGCACTGAGTTTCTTCTCGAACATCTGGGGGTTCTCCTCTCAAGTATGAATCCGCGCGACCAGATTGGCCGCACGCATTGAAGGTGCGCTCGGCCCCAGCCGGAGGCGAATCACGTCCAATCACAAAGATGTGGATGTTTAGAGAGCGCTCGGACAGCCGATCGCCGAGCTAGATGATGGGTATCTCCGGCGGCGCGCGGCGGGTCAGGTAGCGCGCTCCGTCCTCCCCGATCACCAGGTTTTCCTCATGCACCATGACCTTGCCCGGCGCGAAGGACATTCCCGGTTCTAGCGTCAGCACCATGCCCGGCCGCAGCGGCGTCTCGTCGCCCAGGCGGTTCGATGGCCACTCGGTCAGCTGCATGCCGAGGCCGTGGCCCATGCGGCCCACGTCGTTGCCTTCGGGCGCACCGCCGTGCCGCAGAACCTCGCGCATCGCCCGGTAGACCTCGGCGCAGGTCGCGCCCGGGCGCGCCGCCGCGAAACCGGCGTCGGTCGCGTCGTACAACAGGCGATACGCATCGCGAACCCGGGCGGATGCGCGCCCGAAGGCGTAGTTGCGGTCGAAGTCGCAGAAGTAGCCGTCGTAGAGCGCGCCGGTATCGAGAATCAGTACATCCCCTGCGGCCGCCGGGCGCTCGCCCGGCGGCGAGATGATGTCGCCATAACCGCCCGGCCCAGCGCCGCCGACCAGATAGGCCACATCGTCGGCGCCGCGCTCCAGGCAGGCGATCTTGAAACGGCGGAAGATCTCGATCTCGCTCATGCCCTCGGCAAGCAGCTCCGGGAGATCCTCGAAAACGCCGGAAACCAGACCGCAGATATGCGCGATCTTGGCGATCTCCGCCGCCGACTTGACCATCCTGAGGTCGCGCAGGATCGCGCTGGCGTCGAGGACCTCGGCAGCGGGCAGCAAGCTCAGCAGCTTGCGGTAGTCCGCCTGCGGCATCCGCAGGTGTGTCTCCGGCCCCTCGGCCATGCCGATACGCGGCTTGGCGCCCGCTACCTCGCGCAGCGTGTCGGCCAGCAGCGATACCCCCTCGTCCTCGGGCTGCGGCGAGGACCAGGTGCGAATGTCGTCAAGCCAGGTGCGGCGCATGCAGGCGGCGCCAATGTTCGGGATCACCGCCAGCGGCTTTCCGGCGGCGGGAACGATCGCGAACCAGGGCCGCGTCGGACTCTGCCAGAACTGGGTCAGGTAACCGGTAAAGTAGCGCACCTCGGGCTCGGTGGTTAGCAGCAGGGCCGTCAGCCCTGCCTCCGCCATCATCGCCTGGGCCTTGGCCGTGCGGGCCTGGAACTCGGCATCGGCGAATCCGCGCGGCGGCGCTTCAGACATGACCTAGACCCAGCATCGGCGATTCCCTTCCGACAGGCCGCGCAGAGGCAGCAAAAAATCAGCTTGGCATCGCGGGGCGGGAATTTCGAGGCTAAGCTGCGTCATCGAAGGAGGAGCCATGCAGATTACCCCCGTAACCGGCAACATCGGCGCGCGCATTACCAGTCTGGATCTGTCCCAGCCGCTTTCCGAAGATGCCGCCGAGGCGCTGCGCGGCGCGCTCGACAGCTACCTGGTTCTTTTCCTGCCCGGCCAGCAGCTCGACCGGCAAAGGCAAAAGGAGATCACCGAGATATTCGGGCCGCTCTGCAAGCTGCCCTATGTCGAGCCGATGCCGGAAGACGACTACGTCATCGCCGTGCTGAAGGAGGCCGACGAGATCAACGTCGGCGTGTTCGGTGGCGACTGGCACTCCGACTTTTCCTTTCTCGAAAAGCCGCCCGCCGGGTCCCTGCTGCATGCCAAGGAACTGCCACCCTATGGCGGCGACACCCTCTGGGCCAATCAAGTGCGCGCCTATGAAACCCTGCCCGACGATCTGCGCGGCTTGGTCGAGGGCAAGCGGGCCGTACACCTGGGCGCGCCCTATGGGATCAAGCACGCGCCCCCGGAAGAAACCCGCTCCGGCCGCTCGATCAAGATGTCGCGCGGCGATCCGAGCGCCGACGTGGAGCGCTTCCATCCCGCGGTCCGCCGGCATCCGCGCTCGGGCAAACGGGCGCTGTTTCTCAATCCGATTTACACCACCCGCTTCGAGGACCTGTCCGTCGAGGAAAGCGCGCCGCATCTACAGCGGCTGTATGCCCATATGACCCGGCCGGAGTTCGCCTGCCGCCATAGCTGGAGGCCCGGCGACCTGGTGATCTGGGACAACCGCACCACGCTGCATTACGCGGTCAACGACTACGACGGCTATCGCCGGCTGCTGACCCGCACGACCTTTGCCGGCGAGCGGCCGGTCTAGGGAACCGCTAGGACTTGCGGCTGCGCTCCGGCGGGAACGTCAGCGTGACCGTCGTGCCGACATCCGGCGTGCTGTCGATCTCCAGGGTGCCGCCATGCAGGGCGATCAAATCGCGAGTCAGGGGCAGCCCGAGTCCGGCGCCATGGTGGGTGCGGGCGTGGGAGTTATCGACCTGGGAAAAGCGCGCCAGGGCATAGGGGATCTCCGCCTCGGTCATGCCCACGCCGGTGTCGCTGACCGCGATGGAGATTCCACCGAGAGGCTTTTCACGGGCGGTGACGGTTACGCTGCCGCCCGATGGCGTGAAACTCACCGCATTGGTCAAGAGGTTCAGCAGCATCTGTTTGACCGCGCGCGGATCGCAGTAGAGCCACGGCAGATCCGCGGGAACGTCGCAGCGCAGCGTAATCTCCGCGCTCTTGGCGCGCGTTTCGATCAGCTGCTGAGCGCTGCGCGCGCAGCTGGCGACGTCGATGCGCTGCTCGTTCAAGTCATAACCGCCAGCCTCGATCCTGGAGACATCGAGGATATCGTTGATCAGCGCCAGCAGATGCGCGCCGCTTTCGTTGATCGACTTGGCGTAGCCGACGTACTCCGGTTTTCCCGCGGGTCCCATCATCTCGTTCGCGATCATCTCCGAAAAACCGATCACGGCATTGAGGGGGGTGCGCAATTCGTGGCTCATGTTCGCCAGAAACTGCGTCTTCGCGTGATTTGCGGCATGGGCCTCATCCCTCGCCACGCGCAGCTCCCGCAAGGTTTTCGCCTGGGTTTCACGCTCCTGCGTCAGGATGCTGTTGCTGGTTTCCAGCGCGGCGCGCGTGTGCTCCGCTTTCTTGATGACGTAGACGAGAAAACCGGCGAGCGGCGTGGCCGTGAACAGCGCGACGATGAAGGTCACGACGATAACGGGCACCCCGCTCACGCCATAGAGCGTGCCCCAGATCGGCACCGAGAGCGCCGTCGCAAGAAGTATCGCCGCCACGACGATACCGCTGAGCAATTGAATGAAGCTTCGCCGGACGCTGAAGCCATAGGCCCATTCCAGCAATCCCTGAAGGCGGCGCGCCGAAGCTGCGGGCGGCGAGCTGGATAGCCCCGTGTCGATGGTCGAGCGCTCAGGTAAGCTCATGGGTACACATCGTTCACTGTCTGCCTTGTTGCTGTAAGGCTCTCCTTACAAAGCGTTCGTTGGTAAAACGTCTCCCCTTTGCCGCGGCATCACTGCCCCGCCTCGCGGGAGAGCTCGGCGTAACGCTCAGGCTGCGGGTCTTCGCGCAGCGCCCTTTCCGGCGGAAAAGTAATGATAACGGTCGTGCCCTGCCCCGGATCGCTCTGTATTTCGAGAGTGCCGCCGTGCAGCGCCATCAAGGATGTACAGATCGGCAAGCCGAGCCCGGTCCCTTCGTGGGCACGTCGATAGCTCTCGGCGACCTGCCCGAAAGGCTGCAGCACGTGTTCCAGCTCCTCCGCCGCGATCCCGATACCGCTATCGGCGACCCTGATTTGACAGGAGCCCCGCGAATCGAACCCCGCCGAGAGGCGAACCTCGCCGTGCTCCGGAGTGAACTTCACCGCGTTGGACAAGAGATTGAGCATTATCTGCTTCAGGTAGCGCGGATCGGCCTTTAGCCGGGGCAGGCTTCCCGGCACCGCGAGACGCAAGTGCACATCGAGGCGTTCCGCCCTGGGCCGTACAAGCGACAGACAGTCCTCCAAGACCGCGCGTACATCGACGGCGGCTTCCTGCAACTGTACCTGCCCGGCCTCGATCTTCGAGAGATCGAGCACATCGTTGATCAGCTCCAGCAGCAGCTTGCCGGCGCGGTGGATCATCTCGGCATAGTCCTGGCATTTCTCCGGCTGGCTCGCGGCGAAGCCTTGCTGGGCGATCAGCTCGGAAAAGCCAAGGATCGAGTTCAACGGCGTGCGCAGTTCGTGACTCATGTTGGCCAGGAATTCGGACTTGGCTTGATTGGCGACCTCGGCCTGGCGCTTGGCTTCGGCCATCTCCGCCTCGGCCTTCTTCAGCTCGGTGATGTCGCTCTGGATGCTGACGAAGCCGCCTTCCGAGGTGCGGCGGTCCGTGGTGTTGAGCCAGCGGCCATCCTTGAGCCGCACGACGAAAGAACCTTCCAGCCGGCGCCGGTACTCGGCCTTGCGCGCGAGATAGGCTTCTCCGTCGCCCTGCTCGTCGCCCGTGACCACGTTGCCGCGCGCGACATCGATCTTGCCGAGTTCCTTGTAGTGGACACCCGGTCTGGCCTCTTCGTCGGTGTAACCGTAGAGATCGCGGAAATTTTGATTGCAGGCGATCAGGCGCCCATCGGCGCCGTACAGCACAAAGGCTTCGCTGATCGCGGCCAAGGCATCGCGCAGGCGCGCCTCGGAAAGCGCGAGGGCTTGCTGTGTCGCCTCGTAATTTATCAGATCCCGCGCCTTCACCCTTGCCCACCTCCGGTCGGAATCAAGCAGACCGCCCGCCTGCCCGAGCTTTCACAGCTCGCTGGCGAGATCGGGTGTAGCATCGCTTTGGTTAACACTCTGCAAACTTGCAGAAAATGACGCCGGTTTCCGCCCGGTGCAGGGACGCTAGGAACCAGCCTAGCCCTGCTCCGGCCTAGTCGCCGCGCAGAAGCTTGGCCGTATGGTGGGCGAGCAACTGGCCAAAACGGGCATTGCCAAGCGGTGCGCCATGGGTGCGCTGGATGATATCGAGGTCTGGCGCCGCGTTGCCTTCGACGAGATGCCAGCCGGACGCCAGCAGGGCGATGTCCCAGCCGACGAAAACCCGGTTATCGAAAGCCGCGTGCGCCTGTCGGACGAGCGCAAGCGCCTCCTCCCAGCGGGGCAGAATCCTGCCGGCGATCCGCGCGCCGTTGTCGGGGTGATTTTCGTACCACGCCGGCGCGGCGCGTAGCCCCATGTCGGTCGCGGCGCCGAGCATCCCGCTGTCGAGATCGACCCGCGCGGCCACGCCCCCGGCATGGAAATTATCGACCACACTGCGCGTGCCGCGGCTGAAGCGGATCGCCGCGTTGGTGATTTCGACCTCGCCGTGCTCGTCCAAGCAGGTCAGAACTCTGACGGTCGCCAGCGCACCGCCGCTCAGATCGGCGATCCAGGCGTGATTCGTTGCCGCGGGCTGTACCAGGCACCCGCCCTTGTAACCGAGCGTTTTGAAGCGCGTGAGCAGATCCGCCGCCGTCATCCGCGCGCCATCGCCGCCAAGGTAGCTTCCGTCCCCCAGGACGCGCCATTTCTCGGCGCCGCTGCCGCCCTTGCCCTTGTTCGGCTTGACGAAGAGGTTCTCTGCGGGGAGTTCACCCCTCTGCCCCGCGCCGCGCCGCAGACGGCCGTCCTCCGCGATCATCAAGAAATACGGCAGCGTCGCGATACCGCGCTCAAGGCAAAGGTCGATGAAATCCGCCTTGTCGGTGAGCGGCGAAAGACCGGAACTCGCGCTTTTCTGAGTCTTGATGAAGCGATAGAGACCGCGCTTCGTTTCGTAGCGCTGCAAATAGCCGGCGGCTTGCCGGCGGCGGTCGTCCAGATACAGCTCGAACATGTAATAGGCGCGCGGCGCGATCGACTGCGTCAAGGCGAATTCAAGCTGCTCGCCAGCTTGGCGAAGCAGACCCTTGCCATGCTGCCGGCGGATCGCCGGGCCGATCAGCAGCGTATAGTAGAGCGCAGCCGCGCAGCACCGCGGCGGCCAGAACGCAATCCGGAACAGCAGGCTGGCGCGGGCTCGCGGGCTGACCAAGCGCCAGCGTGTGTAGCGGTAAGCCGCGTGCAGGAAAACGGCGGTGGTGGCTCTTTTGCGCCTATCGACCGGACTGCGCGTCAGCCAGCGTTCGGCATAGACGCGCGAAGGATTGAAGGCGGCCGCGAAAATCTGGGCAATGGGGCGCGGCGTTGTGTCGAAAGGCCGCCACAAGGCGCCTGCCACCAGATCGAGCGCGAGCAGGGTCAGCCCAATGCAATAGGCCGCCAGCGACAGCAGCTCCAGAACCTCGTCCGCCGTGCCCAGCAGACCGAGTGAAATCGAGGTCAGATGAAGCAGCCCCCCATCCGCGTAATCGGCGAGAAAGGCCACGCAATGCAGGGCGAATCCAAAATACAGGAAGCCACGGCAACGCCCCAGCGGGTGCCCATAGCGTTCGATCAGCAAGATCGCGATGGCGGCCGAGCTCCACGCAGCAAAGGCCGGATAGTCGAAGGAAAGCGGCTCCGGCAGCGCCTCGTAGGACAGCTCGGCGAGCATCACCACCGCAATCACGAGCAACCCGAGCGAAGCGGCGCCCCAAAACATCCGCTGCTTTTGCTTTTTGCTGTGGTGCAGACAGATCGAAAGACAAGGAAAGCTGAGCAGGCCGAGCAGGATCGCCTGAGCCACCGAAAGCGGACCGTATTCGGACCAAAGGGGTGTCCCGCTGACCACCTGCAAAACGAATGCGACGAGCACCACGGCCGCAAAGAAAAAAGCGAGCGCGACCGGTAGTTTCGCGAGCCTTGAGTTCATTTTATCTTGGCCGTCTGGCTGCCCCGGAACCCCGTCAGCAAAGAGCATCGCGGGGATGGCGTCAACCGATCTTCGCCATGTTGTTCCTGCGGCGGCCTTCCCCAAAGCGGGGCTTTTCCGCCGCCCCTATTCCTCGCGCGGTTCAGCCATCGGAGGGATCACGGGGCGCCGGTTGCTGCGGCCGCAGATCCCCTGGATCAGCCGCTTGCGATGCAGGATCGCGCCCTTCAACAGCAAACGGTCGACCAGAATGTTGCCCGGATCTCCGTCGATCCGCGTGCGCCAGGAATAGCGCACGAAAACCTCATAGCGGGTCTCCTGCTTCGGCCAGTCCTGGATAATTTTCGGCTTGTCGCGATTCCAGTCGCACACGCAGCCCTCGCCATGGCAATCGAGCTGCCGCCCCTCTCGGGGGAACTCCCTGTCGACGCCATCGACCCACTGTCCGTGAAAGTCGATCAACACGAACAGCGCGTACTCGGTATAGGCGCTCAGATCCACGCCCTGCCATATCTGTTCGTCCGTGGCTGTAGCCGGAAATCGAAGCTGCTGCTCGCCCGGTTTCTTATAGGGCGCTCCGTTATATGGGTTGTGCTCGATACGGTCTTCGCGCCATTCGTGCTGCTCGATCTGACAGGTACCTGCGCAGGGCATATCGTCCTCCCCCCTTGGGTTCGGCCCGCCTCAACCCCGCTGAAAATGGTATAGAGATACCGGAAAAGGCTCAATCACTATCTGGACGCCACGATCCGTTAAGCCCGCCGCCGCGCGCGATAGCCGCGCCGGCCCTGTCCAGGGCGGCGGAGTTCTGCGCCAAACGATTGGAAATTCATGGTGGGCACGACTGGGATTGAACCAGTGACCCCCTCGATGTCAACGAGGTGCTCTCCCGCTGAGCTACGCGCCCTCACCATGACGGGCGGCTTGGCAGTCAGAAGCTTGCCGAGCCGAAACCGGGAGATAGCACCTGCCTTGCGGCTTGGCAAGCCCGCCAGGGCCGTGGCGCCACAGAAAGCCTGGAAGTCGTCCAAATCCAGCCGCTCAAAGCTTTATCCCGCGCGACGCAGGTGACAGCCCGCCCGCTTTAGGCTATCCAAAACCTACTGTGCATGAGCTGCCCGCCATCGAATCCCGAGGGGAAGATGACCGCGAGACCGCGTCCTTCGAGGTTTTGCGCCCGCGGGTCCAAAGCTTGCCTCTGGTTGTCTCCTCCCCCCACAGCGGCCGCGACTATCCGGAGGCCTTCCTCGCCGCCTCCCGGCTATCGCCGCAGGACCTGCGCCGTTCCGAGGACAGCTTCGTGGAGGAGATCTTCCTCGGCGCAACCAAGCTCGGCGCGCCGCTACTGCATGCCCTCTTTCCGCGCGCCTACGTCGATCCCAACCGCGAACCCTACGAGCTCGATCCGGCGATGTTCGAGGAAGGGCTGCCGAACTACGTCAACAGCCGTTCGCCGCGGGTCAGCGCGGGCCTGGGCACGATCGCCCGGGTGGTCGCCAACGGCGCTGAAATCTATCGCGGCCCCTTGAGCCTTGCCGAGGCGCTGGCGCGGATAGAGCGCCACTATTGGCCCTATCACGCGGCACTCAAGGACTTGGTCGAGGAAACCCGTGCCGCTTTCGGCTGCTGCATATTGCTCGACTGCCACTCCATGCCCTCCAGCAACGACATCAATCCCGACAGCGACGGTAAGCGTCCGCGCGGACCCAAATCGCTGGATTTCGTGCTCGGCAACTGCCACGGCACTTCCTGCGCGCCGCTGATCACCGACTGCGTCGCCGCGACCCTGGAGCGCTTGGGCTATAGCGTCGGCCGCAACGTTCCCTATTCCGGCGGCTTCGTGACCCGCCACTACGGCCGGCCCGAGGCTGGGCTGCACAGCCTGCAGATCGAAATCAACCGCGCCCTCTACATGGACGAGGAGGCGATCACGCGGAAAGCCGAACTCCGATTCCTTGCCGAGCAGATGAACGAAGTCCTCCGGGCCCTGGGAGAGATCCCGCCGGAGAAGCTGCGGCCCTGAGCCATGGCGCCGGTCCGCGATCGCAGCATCGAGATGGAGCCCTCCACCCTTCTGCGCCCGGCCGAGGCGCGTGACATCCCTGGGATCACGCGGATTTATGGGCATTACGTGCTTTACGGCCTCGCCTCCTTCGAGGAGCTTCCTCCAGAGGAAGCTGAGATGCGCCGCCGCTGGCAGGCGCTCAAGGAAAAGGGCTACCCCTATGTCGTGATCGAGGCGCAGGGCGAAATCCTCGGCTATGCCTACGCGGGCCCGTACCGGCCGCGCCCAGCCTATCGCTTCAGCGTGGAGAATTCGGTCTATGTGGCGCCGGACAGCGGCCGGCGCGGCCTCGGCGGCATGCTGCTCGACGCCGTCGTCGCCGCCTGCGAAGCCGCCGGCTACCGCCAGATGATCGCGGTGATCGGCGATAGTGCCAACGCAGCTTCGATCAACCTGCACCGCAGCCGCGGCTTTACCGAGATTGGCGTCTTCAAGGATATCGGCTTCAAGCATGGGCGCTGGCTGGATTCGGTGCTGATGCAGCGTGCCCTGGGCGAAGGCAGTACCTGCCCGCCAGACGACCGGGCCTAATTCCCCTTAGGCGCAGAAAAAAGGGCCGCGCTGATGGCGCGGCCCAAGTCTAGGGAGGAAACGCCATAGAGACGTTACGGTCAGAACGGTTGCGGACAGCCACCGCTCTATACCGCACTGCACAATATGATTATCGAGAGAGAGCCTGGCAACGAAAATTTCGTATTGCGCTGAATTTATTTGATCTTCCAGCTTCTCGAAAGCGCCGAAACCGCTGTTACGCAAAAGTTTTTTGCGCCGCAGTATAGTAAACGCCGTTCGCTATATCCCGATTACGCCCGCTGCGCCGCGCGCAGCAAGGACAGAATTTCCTCGGTGGACTCGGCCCACTTGGCCCAATGCCTGGCCGAGAGGCCCCAGCGATTCGCATGCCCTGGCGCGGCCCCGGCCTGCAGCAAGGCCTCGACCACCTCGGCGCTGCCCTTGGCGGCGGCGGCCATCAAGGGGGTGTTGCCCGCGTCGCAGCTGCGGTCGGGCTCGGCGCCCCGCTGCAGCAGCAAGGCGACAATC
This sequence comes from uncultured Alphaproteobacteria bacterium, assembly GCA_942491105.1. GTDB lineage: Bacteria > Pseudomonadota > Alphaproteobacteria > Kiloniellales > DSM-21159 > JBBEAM01. The sequence continues at coordinate 313,678 of CALNZX010000008.1, forward strand.
GCCATATCGCCCTTGCCCGCCGCAACCTGGAGCAGGCTCACGCCGCTGCCGTCGCGGCTCTTGGCCTCGCCGCCCTCGTCGAGCGCCCGCTCCAGGCTCTCGGCGTCGCCGCGTTCCACCAAACGAAAGAGTTCCGCTTTCTCCATGTCTCTACATTCGGCAGGCCCTCGGTCGCGGTCAAGCCTCTTCGGCGGGGTGTCTGGAACGGACCGGATAGCTCGGTTATAAGAGTGCTCTTTTCACTGCCGCGATAAGGGGAATCCAAAATGACAATCGACGTCGCGCGCGCCCGCGCCGAGACCCCCGGCTGTGCCCATCGAAACCATCTGAACAATGCTGGCGCCGGGCTGATGCCGCAGCCAGTGCTCGACGCGCAGATCGCCCATCTGCGCCTGGAATCCGAGATCGGCGGCTATGAGGCCCACGCCGCCGCCCAGGACAAGGTCGACGCCACCTACGCCGCCATCGCCAGGCTGCTCAACTGCGCACCCACGGAAATCGCGCTGATGGAAAACGCGACGGCGGCCTGGTCCGGTGCCTTCTCGGCCTTCAGCTTCCAGCCCGGCGACCGCATCCTGACGGCGGAAGCCGAGTATTCGGCGAACTTCATTGCCTATCTGCAGGCGGCGCGGCGCAGCGGCGTCAAGATCGAGCCCGTGCCCAGCGAGGACAATGGTCAGCTCGACGTCGCCGCCCTGGAGGCCATGATCGACGACCGGGTCAGGCTGATCGGCGTTACCCACGTGCCGACCAACGGAGGGCTGGTCAATCCGGCCGAAGCGATCGGCAAGGTCGCGCGCGCGGCGGGGATCCCCTATCTGATCGACGCCTGCCAATCGGCCGGGCAGATCGACCTCGATGTCGAGAAGATCGGCTGCGACCTGCTGTCCGTCACCGGCCGCAAATACCTGCGCGGACCGCGCGGCAGCGGCTTCCTCTACGTCCGCCAGTCCTTTCTGGAGGAGCGCAACCTGGAACCGGCGATCCTCGACATGCACGGCGCCGAGTGGGTCGAGCCGGACAACTACAGCGTGCTGCCCAATGCCCGCCGTTTCGAGAACTGGGAGTTCAACTACGCCGCGGTGATCGGCCTCGGCGTCGCCGTCGATTACGCCCTGTCCTGGGGCCTGCCCGCCATCGAGAAGCGGGTCGGAGACCTCGCCGAGAGCCTGCGCAGTCAGGCGGCGGAGATCGCGGGCGTCAAGGTCCACGATCTGGGCGTTAAGCGCTGCGGCATCTGCAGCCTGTCCAGCAACAGCATGTCGTCCCAGGAGATCAAGGCGCAGATGAGCGCGCGCGGCATCAACACCTCGGTCAGCCCGCAGACCTCGACCCTGCTCGATACCCGCAAGCGGGACCTGCCGCCAGTGCTACGCGCCTCGGTGCACTACTACAACACCGAGGAAGAGGTGGAGCGGTTCATCGCGGCGCTGGCGGAAATCGCGGCATCCTGACGCCGGCAGCGCCAAGCTTGCCATCACCGCCTAGGCTTTCCATAATCCTGCCCTATCCATCGCCGCTCGGGGGATTGGCATGCATCGACACCTCGCAGTATGGACGATCGCGGCCTGCGGCGCCTTAGGCGCGGGAAATCTTGCCGTGGCCCAGGAACCCGTTGCCATCGTCGAGAACGCGGCGGGCAGCGCGCCCGTCCTGCAGCTCTTCGATACGCTCCATGAGGGCCAGGAAATCGTCCTCGAGGACGGCGGCAGCCTGGAGATCGGATACTTCGCCTCCTGCATCCGGGAATCCATCGACGGCGGCCGGGTCGTCGTCGGCAAGGAGCAGAGTGCCATTTCCGGCGGCGCGGTGACCCGCGAGACCGTGGCCTGCGCCGGCGGGCAAGCCACCCTGGCCGACAGCGAGGCGGCGCAGAGCGGCGCCTTGGTCCTGCGCGCGCCACCCAGCGACGGGAAAGCGGAGCCGCTGAAGCTTTTCTCCGCGACACCGGTCTTCCTGCTGCCCGGGGCGAATGGCGGCGAGCTGGTGATTCGCCGGATCGACCGCAAGGCCGCCGACATCGTCGTTGCCTTCGAGGGCGCAAGCCTCGACCTGGCCGAAGGCAAGCAGGCCCTGCGGTTGGGCGGCTTCTACGAGGCGCGCTTCGGCACGCGGGCGCTGCAGTTCGAGATCGACCCGCGCGCGCGTTACAGCGGCGGCCCGCTGATCGGCCGGCTGGTCCCGCTTTAACCTTCGATGCAGCACCGCCGCAGTATCCTGGTCGCCGTTGCCGCGGCGCTGACGATGACGCTGTTTGGCCTGCTGCCGCCAGCGGAGTGGCTGCGCGGACTTTCGCTCGATTCGCTGTTCTGGCTGCGCCACCAGGTCTTTGGACCGCAGCCGGGAACCGAGGACTCCCACGCCGTGCTCGTCGCGATCGACGAGGAGAGTTACCGCCGGCCGCCTCTCGAGGGGCTGCCGAAGGTGCTCTGGACGCCGCAGCTGGCGACGGTGATCGAAGCGCTGCTCGATAGCGGCGCCAAGGTGATCGGCCAGGACATCGTGCTGCCCACCACCGCCGAGGCCTTTCTGCCGGGACGCGACCGCCCCTATCTGCTGGCGCTGCGCCGAGGCGGGCAGCAAGGCCGCCTGCTGCTGGGGCGGGTGCAGCATCTCGCCGAGCCGCTCTCGCCGCACCCGGCGCAGGTTTACGCCGTAGGGCCGCAGAACCTGCGCCTGCTCAACCTCACCAGCGACATCGACGGCGTGGTGCGGCGCATGCCGATGAATTTCGCGGTGCGCAAGGACGGAGAGATCACCGCCGAAGCCGGGTTTGGGCTGGAGATGACGGCGCGTTACCTGGGCAAAGATCCCGCCGCTTTGGCGCGCGAGACGCCCTCCGCCTACCTCAACTTCGCCGACGGCGGCCGGGAAATACCCGTCTACAGCTTCGCCGACATCCTGGCCTGCGCCGAGGCCGGCAACACCGGCTTTCTGAGCGAGCACTTCCAGGGCAAGGCGGTGATCCTGGGCGCGGCCCTCGACAAGGAAGACCGCATCCTGACTTCGGCCCGCTTCGTCGCGGCGCGCGATGGCTCCTGGTTCGCGCCGCGCTGCGTCCACCCGGTCATGCAGACTCTCTATGACGGGGCCAGCGCGCGCCCCACGCTTCCCGGACCGCTGATTTTCGCGACGCAGATCAACAATCTGGCCGACGGCAGCTGGATCGAGCCCGTGGAGCCCGGCGCCACCACCGGCGCGGTCTGGCTGCTCGCCTTCGTCACGGCCTTCCTGCTGCTGATCGAGCGCCGCGTCGCTGCCGCCGCGCTATTCGCGCTGGGGCTCTGTCTGCTCTGGGCCGGGGTCGCGACTCTCGCCTTGCAGCATCGCCAGGAACTGCCGCTGTTCCAGCCGATCCTGGCCGTCGCCCTGACCTTCGGCCTGTCGCTGGCCGACCGCTACGGCGTGGTGGACCGGCAGAAGCGGCAGATCCGCCATGCTTTCGCGCTCTACCTGCCGCCGGCCGAGATCGACCGCATGACCGAGGCGGGGCAGCTGCCGCGCCTCGGCGGCGAGACCAAGGAACTCTCGGTGCTGTTTTCCGATCTCGTCGGCTTTACGAGCTTGGTTGAGAAGATGCCGCCCGAGGAGGTGGTGCGCTTCATGAACCGCTATCTCACCGCCATGACCGAGACCATCGAGGCCCAGGGCGGCTTCGTCGACAAGTTCGTCGGCGACGCCGTGATCGCCGTCTTCGGCGCGCCGCTGGAGGACCCCCGCCATGCCGAGCGCGCCGTCGCAGCCGCGCTCGCCTGCCAGGAGCGTCTGGCGCGGCTGCGCGGCGAGATCGGCCTCGACCTGCGGATGCGGATCGGCGTCAACACCGGCCAAATGCTGATCGGCAACGTCGGCTCCGAGCGGCGCTTCAACTACACGGTGATGGGAGACGCCGTAAATCTGGCCGCGCGGCTGGAATCCGCCAACAAGGAACAGGGCACGGAGATCCTGGTCAGCGCGGCGACCCGCACCGCCTGCGGCGCGGCCTTCGCTTTCCAGGAGATTGGCCGGATCACGGTCAAGGGCCGCGAGGAAGCCGTAACGGTCTATGCCCCACGCCGTAACGCGGACGCAGTTGAGAGCAAAGGGAGTTAGCGGGTGCTGAGGTTTCCCTGCAGTACCATCGCGCCAGAGGGGTCCGCGACCCAAAGATCGCTGCCCTTACCCGCCAGGCTAAGCCGCTGGCCGGAGAAGGCCGGCTTGAGCATGCGAAAGGCGAACTCCGATGGCGGTTGCCCGCTGTGACGCTCCGCGGCGCCGAGCAGCAGCGTCGCCATCAGCGGTCCATGGACCACGAGACCCGGATAGCCTTCCTCGCCGCGCGCGTAGTCGGCGTCATAGTGGATGCGGTGGCCGTTGAAGGTCAGCGCCGAATAACGGAACAGCAACAGCTCCGCCGGGGTGATATTTTCCTGCCAATTCGCAGTCTCCGGCGCCGGGGTGCCGGCTGGCGGTTCCGGCTCCTTCTCCGAGGCCGCGCGATAGACGATATCGTGCGCCTCGCTCACGGCGATTTGCTCGCCGGGATGCCGGATTTCATGCTGCACCGTGACGAAGGCGAGCGGACCGGAACGCCCCTGCTTCCCGGTCACGCTGGCGATGGTCGAGCGGCGCTGCACCGTCTCGCCGAGCCGCAGCGGCGCATGGAAGGTCAGTCTGCCACCCGCCCACATCCGGCGCGGCAAAGGGATCGGCGGCAGGAATTCGCCGCGCGCCGCGTGGCCGTCGGGACCGAGTTCGCCGGTCGGCGCGGGCTCCCAGAAGTACAGCCAATGCCAGAGCGGCGGCAGGGCATCGCCTGCCCGCAGTGGCGCGCCAATGTCATCCAGCGCCGCCTGCATGGCCCGCGCCCGGGAAAGGTCGAGGCTATCCAGCGTCTCGCGCGTCTTGCCGAGCCAGCTTTCATAGGCACTCATTTCCCGAACTCCCGGCGCAGCGCCGCGCCCTGTTCGTCCAGGGCCGGGACAGGGGAAAGCGAGGCGATCTCCTGGCCCGCGACCCGCGCCGGCGGCGCCACGACATCGAGCGTGCCGGAGGGCGTCTCGACCGGGGCGCGGCGCAGCTGCGGATGCGCCGCCAGATCCGCGACCTGGTTGACCGCGCCGAAGGCGATTCCGGCGGCGCGCAAATTCTCCTTCAAGGCCGCGCGGCTATAGCCCGCGAAGACGGCGGCGATCTCGGCATCGAGCACCGCCCGGTTGGCGACCCGCTGACTGTTGCCATCGAAGCGCGGATCGGACGCCAGCTCCGCTTGCCCCAGAACCTCGGCGCAGAGCCTGCGCCACTCCCGCTCGTTCTGGATGGCGATCACCACCTCGCCGTCGCTGGCGCCATAGGCGCCGTAGGGCGCGATCGAAGGATGGTTGAGGCCGACCCGCTCGGGCGCGGCGCCGCCATAGACCTGATGCAGCAGCGGCACGGTCATCCAGTCGGCCAGGGCATCGAACAGCGACACCGCCAAGGCCCGGCCTTCGCCGCTTGCCCGCCGGGCGATGACCGCTTCGAGCACGGCCATATAGGCGTACATGCCGGCGGCGATGTCGCAGACCGAGACGCCGACCCGGCCCGGCCCCTCGGGCCGTCCGGTGATCGCGGCCAGCCCGGTCTCCGCCTGTACCAGAAGGTCATAGGCCTTCATGTCCGCATAGGGCCCCGCCTCGCCGTAGCCGGAGATGTCCAGGGTGATCAGCTCGGGCCGCGCGGCGCGCAGAGCGGCGCTGCCGAAACCGAGCCGTTCCATGGCGCCGGGCGCCAGGTTCTGAATCACAATGTCCGCCTTGGCGATCATCCGCGCCAGGACCGCGCGGTCAGCCTCGTTCTTCAAATCGAGGGCCACGGATTCCTTGCCCCGGTTGAGCCAGACGAAGTAGGCGCTCTCGCCCTTGGCGACCGCGTCGTAGCCGCGCGCGAAATCGCCCTCGGGCCGCTCCACCTTGATCACCCGCGCCCCGGCCTCGGCCAGTTTGCAGGAGCAGTAGGGCGCGGCCACGGCCTGCTCCACCGCGACCACCAGCAGCCCGTCCAGCGGCTTGCCGGCCACGTTCAGTAACTCCGGGGCAGGCCGAGCACATGCTCGGCGATATAGGCCAGGATCATGTTGGTGGAGATCGGCGCGACCTGATAGAGCCGCGCCTCGCGGAACTTGCGCTCGACGTCGTATTCCTCGGCGAAGCCGAAGCCGCCGTGCGACTGCAGGCAGATCTCGGCGGCGGCCCAGGAGGCTTCCGAGGCCAGCAGCTTGGCCATGTTGGCTTCCTTGCCGCAGGCTTCGCCGGCATCGAACAGCCGCGCCGCCTCGCGCACCATCAGCCGCGCTGCCGCCCCTTGCGCATAGGCGCGGGCGATGGGGAACTGGATCCCCTGGTTCTGGCCGATCGGGCGGCCGAAGACCCGCCGGTCGTTGGCATAGTCGCGCGCCGTCTCGACGAACCAGCGGCAGTCGCCGATGCATTCGGCGGCGATCAGGATGCGCTCGGCGTTCATGCCGTCGAGGATGTAGCGGAACCCCTGCCCTTCCTCGCCGATCAGGCTGTCTTCCGGCACCCAGAGATCGTCGATGAATATCTCCGTCGTGGCGTGGTTCAGCATGGTGCGGACCGGCCGGATTTCGACGCCGTTGCCCAGCGCCTCGCGCAGATCGACCAGGAACACCGACAGCCCCTGGCCGCGCTTTTCCACCTGCTCGGCGGGCGTGGTGCGGGCCAGCAGAATCATCAGGTCGGAGTGCTCGGCCCGGCTGATCCAGATTTTCTGGCCGTTGATCCGGTACCCACCGTTCTCCGGCACCGCCGTGGTGCGCAGGCTCAGCGTATCGGTGCCGCTGCCCGGCTCGGTCACCCCGAAGGCCTGCAGCCGCAGGGAGCCTTCGGCGATGGCGGGCAGGTAGCTGTCCTTCTGCTCGTCGCTGCCATGCCGCAGCAGCGTGCCCATGGTGTACATCTGGGCGTGGCAGGCCGCGCCGTTGCCGCCGGAGGCATGAACCTCCTCGAGGATCGCCACGCCGGCGGCCAGCGGCAGCCCGCTGCCGCCATAGCTTTCCGGGATCAGCGCCGCCAGATAGCCGGCCTCGGTCAAGGCATCGACGAACTCCGCCGGGTAGGCGCGGGCGCGGTCCTTCTCCTGCCAGTAGCTGCCGGGGTACTGGGCGCAGAGGGCGCGCACACCGCGGCGGATGTCCTCGAAATCCTCTTCCATGGCCGAACTCTAGCGAAGGATTGAGCGGATCGCATCCCGCCTTTAGGCTGTCCTCCCCAACCCAAGGAGAGCCCCGCGCATGTCCGGTCTGCCACTGCTATCCCACAAGGAAGTCCTGCTCGAGACCCTGGAGCTCGAGGGCCAACGCATTCTCGATATCGGCTGCGGCAACGGCAGGCTGGTGCGGATGATGGCCGGCCAGGGCGCAAGGGCCACCGGCCTCGAGCCTTCCAGGAAGCGCTTGCGCGATGCCAATGCCGCCGAGGCCGTGCCCGGCGCCGACTACATCGAGGGCGGCGGCGAAACCCTGCCGCTGGACGACGCCAGCTTCGATGCCGTGGTGATCTACAACTCCCTGCACCATATCCCCGGCGACGCCATCGGCGCCTGCCTGTCGGAATCCGCGCGGGTGCTCAAACCCGGCGGCCAGCTCTGGGTGCTGGAGCCGATTGCCGAGGGCCCCTATTTCCAGGTGATGCGCCCGGTCGAGGACGAGACCGAGGTGCGCGCGCTGGCCTACGCGGCGCTCAAGAACATCGGCCCCGACTTCGCTCTGATCGAGGAGAGGGTCTATGCCTCGCCCAGCCGCTACGACGACTTCGAGAACTGGGCCGAGGAGATCGTCGCCGTCGACCCCGCCCGCGCGGAGGTGCTTGCCAAGGTCCGCGACCAGGTCGCCGCACTCTTCGAGGCCAACGCGGAAAAGCGCGCCGACGGCTACCACTTCGCCCAGCCCAGCCGGCTGATGCGGTTTCGGAGGGTTTAGGTTTCAACGACCTGACAGTTGGCACCTCAAACGGGTGCTGCTCTCGCTCTGGACTGGCCATAGACATAAATGTAGCCAGAGTACTTTCGAAGACCCGTGAAGAGAGTTATTTTACTAGCGTTTTCGCTATCTCGTTGAGAAAAACGCTGTAGATTAAACTGAGTCGGTCAAATTAGATAACAAAGTAAGCGCTTGAAATGCGATCTACCTTTCAAAGGCGGCCACCCGCTAACTCGGCCACCGAGAGCTAGAATGAGGATTCTCGTATGGCTGACGCGCCCACCGACAAGTTTTCAGCCGGCGAGCAGGCTCTCGGATACATCTATCAATTGCGTCTCGCCCTCCTTCAACTGCTCCAATTGCCGGAGAATACTGCTGTTCTACTGGAAATGGACGACGACCTTGATTTCATCGATGGCGACGGTGGAAAATCATTGTCTTCGCTCAAGCACAAGGCGATCGGCGACAAGCTGACAGGCCTGTCGACTGATTTCTGGAAGTCGGTCAACATCTGGCTAGCGCGATACAAACGGGATGGCTGCGCTGCGTCAGATCTGCGATTTTTTCTTTTTACCACAGGCGCGGTATCGACCGACTCATTCCTTACCCGCTTCCTCCCCGACCAAGTCTCTACATCCGATGATGCGGCAACACTGACCGAACTGGCGAAAGCTACGCTGGGCAAATCAACGTCGCAACTGATCGCGCCTATCGCCTCCGCGTTCAACGAACTGAGCGATCCTGAGAAGCAAGATTTCCTCGAGCGCATCTTGATCTTCGATGGCAGCCCGCGCATCGCCGACATCCCGGCGATCATAACGGACAAGCACATGCGGAGCATTCGGCGCGAGCACCGGGAATTCGTCTACGAACGGCTGGAAGGTTGGTGGACAGATGCCGTGATAAAGCAGCTGACCGACGGTAGGCGGCAAGGAATTTTCGGCTACGAAGTCTCGGATAAGCTTTTCAGCATCACCGAGGAATACAAGGCGGACAACCTGCCCATCACCTTCCGCGGAAAGCTGCCCACCAGCGAGATCAACATCGATGCCGATCCGCGCCTGTTCGTGAAGCAACTGCGCGAGATCGGCATCTCGTCTGACCGTATCAGAAGCGCTATTCTGGATTATTACAGGGCGTTCGAGCAGCGGTCAGCCTGGGCGCGCGAAAACCTACTCGTTTCAGGAGAGGTCGAGGGATACGAGGATCGCCTTGCCGACGAATGGAACCGCTACAAGGATGTCGTTTTCGAGAAGCTGTCGGACGAAAGCGCCGAGGATGCGCTGCGCGAAGCTGGAGTCACGCTCTACAACTGGGCGCAATTTGAGACGGGAAAAATCGAGTCCCTGCGCATTCGCGCACGGGTGACGGAACCCTTGTGGTGCGTGGAAGCTTCCATATTCTGGCTGTTGCCATGCCCGAACCGAGGGTCTACTGGCATCCCAGATTCATCGAACGCGTCTGCAAGGTGCTGGGAGTCGCCTCGTGAAGCGATGGGACCGACGTCCGTTTGAGATTCGTAATCTGTTCAACCCCGCATTCTGCGGTTTGGTCCTGTTCCGCGCCCTGAACGGCTATGAGGAAGAAGACGCGCGCGGCATGCCTTTCTCGCTGTCGCTGCTCGTGCTGCCCCTGTGCTTGCACGAGGATTCGCGCGAGGTGATTGCCAGCAGTCCACGCAGATACCTGCTCAGGACGGCGGAGAACAAGCCGCAGATCGTGGTGGGCTTTGCCAACCGGGTTACACAGTGCTCCCTTGCCTTTGAGGGGTTCGGTCTGCTGATGGAAAGGGGCTGCATCGCTGTCGCGGATGAAGGTCGCATCAAGACGGTGCCCAAGAAGGTACGCAGGGCTGTCGACGGAACCGTCGAGACTGTTGCTTGCCAGAAGGTTGCGCGCATCGTTGGTAGAGAATTTGCACGCATCGCTGACCGAGCGACCGTTTACGTAACTTTTGGAATTCGCCCATGAAGATTAGATCTATCCACATTTACAGCCATAACGGTCTGCGCCGTGATCTTCACTTCAGGGTAGATGGGCTGAATGTCATTACCGGTCGCTCCTCAACCGGCAAGTCCGCACTCTCCGAAATTATCGAATCTGTGGGACGATCTTCGTTCACGTCCCGGAAGGCATCATCCGCGATAAGGTGGCGTGGTACGCCGTAATCTACCAATTCGAAAAAGAGCAGGTGCTGGTTGCCAAGCCGACTCCGCCTCGCGGTGGTGCAAGTTGTAGCACGTCAATGCTGCGGAGGGGCGCGCAGGTGCAAATACCCGAGCTCAAGGATCTGGCGGTCAATACCGACGACGATAGCATAGTTGGACTGCTGTCACGCCTGCTAGGTATTCCCGAGAACCGGACCGAAGTGGCGCTGAACCAGCCGCGACAGCTCGACGCGAACGTCAAGCCACGTTCATCTCTCCAGAAGCAGGGCTGGTCGCCAATAGGACCAGCTTTTTTCCGCGAGAACGAGCCAGCCCAGGTCGGCTGCGTCCTGTGGCGTCTCCTCCCGCGACCGTTCGAATGGAATGTCGAGACAGGGGATTGAAGTAGCAACAAGAAGTGGAGCAGGCGCGCAATCCGTCGCACGTCGCAGGAGCAGGCCATCGGTCTGTACTCGGAGGCCAAGACAGTCGGGGTTATCGGCACCACCGATGATGATCCGAATGCCGATGAGATCGTCGGAGCATTGACGTCGGCACTGTCATGGAAGCCAGAAAACGTGCCAGACGACGACGTAAGCCGCGTTTCCCTTTTGGAGGATGAACTGGCGCAATTGCGCCAGGATCGCCGAGACATTCAGGCCCGAATTGACGCGGCACGGCAGTTCGCCAAGAGGGCAGGCGGCTACGAAAACGAGGCCGCCGAACAGATCGACCGGCTCGCTTCGATCAAGGCCTTGCCGAAAAGCCCAGAAAGCGGCGAATGGCAATGGCCATTCAGCGAACAGAACCTAGCGCTGGACTCCCCGGTTGCTGTCATCCTGCTCAATGAGCTTGAATCGCTTGATAATGAATTGCGCATTGCCACAGGCCAGCGCCCCAAGCTTGAAGCCTACTTGGCTGAACTGACTGCTAGGGCGGACGGTATCGCGGGCGACATCAAACAGAAGGAAGCCGAGCTATCCGCAGCCATCTCAGCAAATGAAGTCATCGCCCAAATGGGCACTCGGAACAATGCGGCCGCGCGCGTAGTTGGTCGCGTCAGTCTGTTCTTGGAAACGCTCCTCCCGGACGAAGATCTTGTCAAATTGGATGCAGAGAACCGCCGTCTCAACAACAAGGTCGACCAACTCAAGCAGGAAATCGGCACTGACGATAGCAACGAACGCCTGACTTCAATCCTCAACAACATCTCTGCACAATTATCGCAGTACGTTCAGAAATTCGAAGCCGAGTTTCGAGACTTTCCTGCGCGGCTTGACCTGTCGCAAATGACGATCATCTTCGATCGGCCTGAACGTCCTGTTCCAATGAGCCGCACCGGAGGCGGCGAGAACCATCTGGCCTATCACTTGTCAGCATTGCTCGCCCTGCACCTGTTCGCGGCAAGAAACAAGCGCCCGATCCCGCGCTTTCTGTTAATCGACCAGCCGACTCAAGTCTACTTCCCGTCGGAGCAAGTCTACAAGGACGCCGACGGCTCCGTACAAAGGACAGAAGCTGACGCGGACCTCATTGCGGTGCGTCGGCTGTTCGAGTTGCTGTTGAAATTTACCCAAGAGGACGTTCCCGGCTTCCAAATAATTGTCACAGAGCATGCAAATCTCGGCGAGCAGTGGTTTCAGAATGCGTTAGTCGAAGAGCCCTGGACCAAGCCGCCTGCGCTGGTTCCCGAGGATTGCCTGAGGGCACTAGCCTTCAAGTACTGTATTGCCACACTTTAGGAAGTCCGTGGTTGTGAGTTTATTCATCCCACCCCTAGTGCCCAGACCGGCGCGAAGATGCGGAGAAGCGGGAAGGGAATCCGAGGGCGGCCTCACCCAGCCGAGTTATCGTTCGGAGTCCCTACCCCCACAACTCCGCTTTCGGCGGCGCAATCTCGCTGCCGGTGATCTCCAGGCCTTCGTCGCGGTCGCGGTCGAGCAGCAGGGGGCCGTCGAGGTCGACCACCTCGGCGCCTTGCGCCAGCAGCACCGCCGGGGCCATGGCCAGGGAGGTCGCCAGCATGCAGCCGACCATGATGCCGAAGCCCGCCGCCTCGGCCTCGGCCTTGAGCGCCAGGGCCTCGGTCAGGCCCCCGGTCTTGTCGAGCTTGATGTTGACCATGTCGTAGCGCCCGGCCAGCTCCGCCAGGGTCGCGCGGTCGTGGCAGGACTCGTCGGCGCAGAGTGGCACCAGGCGCTCGATCTCCGCCAGCCCGGCGTCTTGCCCGGCGGGCAGCGGCTGCTCGATCATCGCCACGCCCAGCGCGCGCAGCTCCGGCGCGTAGGCCTGATAGGACTCCAGGGTCCAGCCCTCGTTGGCGTCGACCACGATCTTCGGCTTGGGCGCCGCCTGGCGCACCGCGCGCACCCGGTCGAGGTCCTCGGGTCCGGCGAGCTTGAGCTTCAGCAAGGGCCGCTCGGCCTGGGCCGCCGCCGCCTCGGCCATCTTCTCGGCCGTGTCGAGGGAGAGGGTGTAGGCCGTGGTGACGGGAGCGGGTTCCTTCAGTCCGGCAAGCCGCCAGGCGGGCTTTCCGGCCAGCTTGGCCTCCAGGTCCCAGAGCGCGCAGTCCACGGCGTTGCGCGCCGCGCCGGCGGGCAGCGCGGATTGCAGCGCCGCGCGGTCCAGACCGCTTTCGATCGCCCCGCGCAGGGCCTCGATTTCGGCGGCGACGCCCTCCAGGCTTTCGCCGTAACGGCTGTAGGGGACGCATTCGCCGCGTCCGCGCGCGCCGTCGCGGCTCAGCTCCACCACCAGCACGTCGGCCGCCGTCTTGGCGCCGCGGGAAATCCGGAAGCTGCCGCGAATCGGCCAGGATTCACGCCGCAGAACGAGCGCGGTCATGCGCCTAGTCCAGGACGTCTACGATGGCATCCACGCCCTGCTTCACCGGGTCGACGGCGGGCAGGCCGTGGTCGTCGGAGAGCTTCTTGAGGTAGTCCTCGGCGTCTCCAGCGGGCAGGCCCGAGGTATTGACGGCGATGCCGACGAAGCGGACAGCGGGGTTGGTCAGACGGCCGCAGTCCAGATTGCGCTGCATGCAGAGCTCCAGGCTCGGCAGGGCATAGCTGGGCAGCCCGCGCATGTGCGTGCGGGTCGGCTCGTGGCACAGGACCAGGGCGTCCGCCTGGCTGCCGTGCAGCAGGCCGAGACTGACCCCGGCGTAGGAGGCATGAAACAGGGAGCCCTGCCCCTCGATCAGGTCCCAGTGATCGGCATCGTTATCGGGCGCCAGCCACTCGACCGCGCCGGAAATGAAATCGGCGATCACCGCGTCCACGGACACGCCGCCGCCGGCGATGAAGATGCCGGTCTGCCCGGTGGCGCGGAAATCCGCCTTCATGCCGCGCGCGCGCATCGCCCGCTCCAGCGCCAGCGTGGTGTACATCTTGCCGACCGAGCAATCGGTGCCGACGGCCAGCAGCCGCTTGCCGCCGCGCTTCTCGCCGCTGGCGACCGAAAAGCTCTGGGTGGGGTGACGCACGTCGAAGAGGCTGCGGCCGTGGCGTTCCGCCGCCTGCTTGAGCGCCGGCACGTCGTTGAGGCGTTTGTGCAGCCCGGCGGCCACGTCCATGCCCAGGGACAGCGCCTTTTCCAGCACGGCGATCCAGCTTTCGGAGATCACGCCGCCACGGTTGACCACCCCCGCGATCACGGTTTTGACGCCGGCGGCGGCGGCTTCCTCGAGGGTCATCTCCGGCAGGCCGAGATCGGCCTCGCAGCCGGGCAGCCGAAGCTGGCCCAGGCACCATTCGGGGCGCCAGTGCGCCACGCCAGCCGCCGTCTTGGCGGCGAGTTGGTCCGGCGCATCGCCGAGGAACATCAAGTAGGGGTGCGCAATAGCCATGCCGCTGGCCCTCCAAATCGCAATGAGTCCAAGCCTGAACGCCGCCCTTATAACGCAAGGCTGTTGTGAATGCGCGGCCTCTTTCGAGTTGCCCAGGCAAGCGGCTATAGTCGCCCAAATCAACTAAAATTCCGAGAGATCGAAAAGATGTTCACCACACGCCCGGAACTGCGCGGCACCTTCGGCGCCGTCGCCTCGACGCACTGGCTGGCCTCGGCCGCCGGCATGGCCCTGCTGGAGCGCGGCGGCAATGCCTTCGACGCCGCGGTGGGCGCGGGTTTCGTGCTGCAGGTGGTCGAACCGCACCTTAACGGCCCCGGCGGCGAGGTGCCGATCATCCTGCGCAGCGCCGAAACCGGCGAGATCAAGGTGATCTGCGGCCAGGGACCGGCGCCGGCCGGCGCGACCATCGCGCATTACAAGGGCGAGGGCCTCGACCTGGTTCCCGGCTCGGGCCTGCTGGCGACGGTGATTCCCGGCGCGTTCGACGCCTGGATGCTGATGCTGCGCGACCATGGCTCCATGGAACCCTCGGAGGTGATGGAGTACGCCCTGGGCTACGCCGAGGGCGGCTTCCCCCTGGTGCCGCTGATCTGCGACACCATCGAGACCGTCTCCGATCTGTTTCGCGACGAATGGACGACTTCGGGCGATCTCTACCTGCCCAAGGGCAAGCTGCCCCAGCCGCGGCAGCTGTTCCGCAACCGCGCCCTGGCCGGTACCTACCGGCGACTGCTCGCCGAGGGCGAGGGCGCCGGGCATAGCCGGGAAAAGCGGATCGACGCCATGCGCAAGGCCTGGCGCGAGGGCTTCGTGGCCGAGGAGATCGCCCGCTTCTGCAGCACCACCGAGGCCATGGACACCTCCGGGGAGCGCCACCGTGGCGTGCTCACCGGCGACGACATGGCCGGATGGGAAGCCAGCTACGAGGCGCCGCTGACCTACGATTACCACGGCTGGACGGTCTGCAAGGGCGGCCCCTGGAGCCAGGGTCCGGTGTTCCTGCAGCAGCTCGCGCTGCTCAAGGGCTTCGACCTCGACGGCATGGATCCGAACGAGCCGGACTTCGTTCACACCGTGGTCGAATGCGCCAAGCTCGCCTTCGCCGACCGCGAGGTTTACTACGGCGACCCGGCGTTCAACGCGGTGCCGATGGAGACTCTGCTCTCCGACGCCTACAACGACGAGCGGCGCAGGCTGATTGGCGCGGAGGCCTCCTTGGAGCTGCGGCCCGGCGCCATCGCCGGCAGCGAAACCTCGATAGAACACCTGCTGACGGAGCGGCCCGAAACCGAGGCCTTCGACGCCCTGGGCAGCGGCGAGCCGACCACCAGCGCCGATGGCGCCAGCAAGGGCGACACCTGTCATGTCGATGTGATCGACCGCTGGGGCAACATGGTCTCGGCCACACCCTCGGGCGGCTGGCTGCAGTCTTCCCCGCTGATCCCCGCGCTCGGCTTCTGCCTCAACAGCCGGGCGCAGATGTTCTGGCTCGAGGAAGGCCTGCCGGCCAGCCTGGCGCCCGGCAAGCGGCCGCGCACCACGCTCTCGGTCAATCTGATGCTGAAGGACGGAGAGCCGAGCATGGTTTGCGGCACGCCCGGCGGCGACTATCAGGATCAATGGACCCTGGCGATGTTCCTGCGCCACGTTCACGCGGGCATGAACCTGCAGCAGGCCATCGACGCGCCGAGCTTCCAGACCAACCACATGCCCTCCTCCTTCTGGCCGCGCGCCGCGGACCTGGGCAGCCTGTCGCTGGAGGAACGCTTTCCCGAGGAGACCATCGCCGCCCTGGAGAAGCGCGGCCATCGGGTCAAACGGGTCGATCCCTGGTCGCTGGGCCGGGTCTCGGCGGTGGCGCGCGAGAAGGACGCCTCGGGAGACATCCAGATCAAGGCCGCGGCCAATCCCCGCTTCATGCAGGGTTACGCCGTGGCGCGATGAGGGCGACCGACCTGCTCGCCAGTCCGCACCGCAGGGTCTGGCGCCTTTCCGGACCGATCATTCTATCGAACCTCTCGGTTCCGCTGCTCGGCGCGGTGGACACAGCCGTCATGGGGCATCAGCCCGACGCGGCCTTCATCGGCGCGGTGGCGGTCGGCGCCCTGATCTTCAGCATCGTCTACTGGGGCTTCGGCTTCCTGCGCATGGGGACCACCGGCTTCACCGCGCAAGCCGATGGCGCCGGCGACGACGCCGAGCTGCGCGCCACCCTGGCCCGGCCGATGCTGCTGGCCGGTGCGATCGCGCTGGCGATCCTGCTGCTGCAGTGGCCGATCGCCGAGATCGCCTTCTCCCTGATAGACCCGAGCGATTCGGTCGAAAGTCTCGGGCGGATCTACTTCGGGATCCGGATCTGGGGCGCGCCGGCCACGCTGATGACCTACGCCCTGCTCGGCTGGCTGCTTGGCGTCTCGCGGGCCCGCGACGTGCTGCTGCTCACCGTGACCCTCAACGGCATCAATATCGCGCTGACGCTGTTCCTGGTGCTGGAACTGGACTGGGGCATCGCCGGCGCCGCCTGGGGCACGCTGATCGCCGAGTATCTCGCCCTGGCGCTCGGCTTCGGCCTGGCGTTTTCCGAGCTGCGGCGGCGCGGCGGCCGCTGGGAAATGCCGAGAATTCTCGACCGCCCCCGGCTGACCGCCCTGTTCCGGGTCAACATCGACATCTTCATCCGCACGCTTTGCCTGGAAACCGCCTTCGCGGTCTTTCTGGCGATCTCCGCCAAGTTCGGGGACACCCGCCTGGCCGGCAATGCCATCCTGATGCAGCTGCAGACCTTCATGTCCTACGGCCTCGACGGTTTCGCCCATGCCGCCGAGGTTCTGGCGGGCGGTGCCTACGGCGCGCGCAATCGCGCGGCCTTCCGTCGGATGGTCGAGATTTCGACGCTCTGGGCGGCGGTGCTCTCCGGCGCCGTCTGTCTGGCTTATTTCCTGTTCGGCGAGACCATTCTCGCCCTGTTTACCGATCTGCCCGAGGTCCGCGCGGCAGCGCGCAGCTATCTGCCCTGGCTGGCGCTCTCGCCGATCGTTTCGGTGTGGTCGTTCCAGCTCGACGGGATCTTCATCGGCGCGACGCGGACTGGCGAGATGCGCAACGCCATGCTCGCGTCGCTGCTGGTATTCCTGGTCTCCGCGGCGCTGCTGGTGCCGCTGCTCGAGAACCACGGGCTATGGCTCGCCTTCCTGATCTTCATGCTGGCCAGGGCGGTGACCCTTGGCTGCTATTATCCGAGACTGGAACGTGCCGTTGAGGGACGTTCGTAGATAGCCCAAAAAAAGGCGCCGGCCGGATTTGGGGAATCCGGCCGGCCGTTGGGGGCGTCGGGAGCCTAGACTGAGCCCAATGCGTCACATTGGCTGGTGGGGTGACGGCTCACTGCGTTCTCGCAAACGCTCTGGAAACTGGCGTTGGGGCCTTCCAGAAGAACCTTGGGCTCACTCCCGCCGCAGGTGCAGGAAAACCCTAGCCGGGCCCGCTCCGGTTTTGTTGTGCCATGGCTGTGACATTGCATCTGAATCCTGGTATCAGCGCGAAAGTGGCAGGCGGACGATAACCCGCAGACCGCCGCCGGGAGCGTTTTCCGCCCGCACGCCGCCGCCCACGGCTTCCAGATTGCGGCGCACGATCCACAATCCGATGCCGCGATGCTGGTTGTCCTCGCCCTGGGCTTCCCCCTCGGATTCCGGACGCAGCGACACGTAACGCTCGAAAATGCGCTCCAGATGCTGCGCCGGCACGCCAGGTCCGCGATCGCGCACGGACAGCACGGCCTGCCGTCCATAGATTTTCAGGTCGACCTGGATGTCGCCGCCGGACTTGGAAACGCTGATCGCATTGTCGATGACGTTTTCCAGGACGGTTTCCAGTAGATCCTCGCTGGCCCGCACGACGACCCCCTGCTGCAGATCGGCGCGGATCCGCAGATTGCGGCTGACCGCTGGCTCCTGATAGGAGCCGAGCAGGCGGCTCGCCAGGCGCGAGAGATCGACCAGCTCGCGCGGCGGGTCGAGCAGTTCCGCAACGGTCTCGTCGAGCTGGCGCGAGGAGGAGACCAGATGGTCAAGACGGTCGAGGGACTTCTCGATCACCTCCAACGCGCGCTGCCCCCGGTGATTGTCCTCCGGGACGATGCGGCGCAGCGGCTCCAGCGACTGGCGGGTTATGGCAATCGGCGTTTTGAAGGCATGGGCATTGTCCTCGGAGGCGCGCCGGATGTCGTCGGCGGACTCCTGCAGGGACCGGGTCATGCGGTCGAGTTCCTCGGCAACCACCGACAGCTCCGGCACCCGATTGGCGGTGACAAAGCCCTCCGCCGGCGCCCGGCCGATGGAAATGCCGCGCGCCAGATTGCGGAACCGCATCAGGTTGCGCCAAATGCCGAAAAAGATCCCGATGGTCAGCAGCGCGATGCCGACGTAGATCATCGCCGCGACGCGCACTTCCCAGGTCTTCCAATAGGGCTGGCCGATCGAGGTGCCGAGAAAGGCGCCGCTGGCGTGGGCCGTCACCACCACCCAACAGCCCGAAGCCGTGGTAACCGGGGAGATCGAGGTCAGCAGTTCTTCCTGCCCCTCCGGCGTCTTGTGCCGCAGGGCGATCGGCGCGTTGCCCGCACAGGTCTCGACCAATTTGTCGAGCACGCCGCGCTCGATCAGCCTTTGCCGCTCCTCCTCCAGGGTCGCGGGCGGCACCGGCGGCTCGGCGGCAACGAAGTAGAAGCCATCCACGCCGCTCTCGCCGCGCGGCAGGAACAGCACCTTGACCCCGGTTTGGATCGTCGCAATGCGGGCCACCTTCTCAGGCAGCTCGGTCAGCGGAAGCGGTCCCTCCTGTTGCAGCAGGGGGGCGAGGTTCTCCGCGATCAGCCGGCCCTGCTCGCGCAGACTCTCGAGCAGCAGCGCCTGTTTCTCGGCATCCGCCTTCTGGAATTCCACATAGAGCGCCGCGGGCATCGCCAGAAAGACGAAGAGCAGCAGAATCAGCTTGGTCACCAGCGAACGGGAAAACTGCCGGAACCCCGCGAAGAACGCGGTCAAGCCCGGCAGCGTCACGGCAAGTCTGGAGCGCCTTTGGCGCGGCCGGTGTTCACTGACGGTAACGGCCATCAGTCTTCGTCCGCGCCGTCGTCCGCCGCGCCGCCCGGCGCGCCCTCGGCTGAACGCCAGCGATAGCCGAAGCCAGGATAATTCTCGATATCGTCGAAGCCGCTATCGACATCGCGGAACTTCTTGCGGATACGCTTGATGAAGGCGCGCACATTGGCGCGGAAGCCGTCGGCGCCGTAACCGGCGATGAAATCCTTGCCGCGCACCAGGTCGTAGATCTGGCGATAGGTGACGTCTTCGCCCGGACGCTCGGCCAGGAAACAGACGATGCTGAATTCCGTCAGCGTGAGGTCGACCTGCACGCCGCGCCAGAAAGCCCGCTTGATGTCGTGTTTCAGCTCCAGATGACCCTGCGTCACCGGCGCCAGGGAGGCGTCCTGGAGACTGGCCTTCGGGCCGTTCGTGATCAGCTTGAGGCGCTGCAGGATGATCGGCAAGCGACGCGACTTGTCGATGAAGTCGACGGCGCCGAACTTCAGGGCCGCTTCCTCGTAGATTTCGTCGCTCAGGACCGTCAGGAAGATGACCGGGACGTTGTGGTCGGCCTCACGCAGCTGCCGCAGCACACCCAGGCCGTCTAGCACCGGCATACGCCAGTCCAGCAGCACGGCGTGAGCCTCGCCGACGGTACGGCCATTGCGGCCGAGCAGATAATCGAGGGCATCGTCCCCGTTATCGAAATCGACGATCTCGTAGCCTTCCTCAATCAGATTCAAGCCCAGGGATTCTCGAAACAGATCGTCGTCGTCGACCAGCGCAATCTTCTTTGCTGAACCATCCTGGGGCGCGGGTTGTAGGGACACGGCTGTCTTACTCCACGGTTGTACTTGTCGGGGAATCCTGCGCCTCTGCGGCGTTCTCGCGGGACCGGGCGTTCTGCGCGACGAGGACCGTAAAACAGCGCAGCATATCCTCGGAGCTCAGAGCCGCCTGCTCGCCGTCTTGCTTGGCGGCCTCCGTCGCTGGCGCGGCCGCGGCCACTGGCGTCGCGCTGGTCACCTCATAGGCGAGAGCGCGAAAGTCCTCGCCGCCGACACGCGGATAGAAGAACACCGAAAGCACGCAATCCTGGCCGTTGTAGGACCAGATCCTGGCGGGCGGCTGCACCTCCTCGAACGAGGGAGCACCGAGCAGAGCCTCAGCCTCGACCAGGCTGAGACCGACCAAATCGTCGATCCGCTTGTCCGCGAGATGGGCGGATTCCGGCGGGATGAAAGCGCTCATATCGCTCGGCCGGCGCTCCGGAACCGGCGGCAAGGCAGCAAGCTGCGTCCCCTCCTCCGGCTCCACGACCGGTACGGGCTCTTCGGCGAAAAGATTCTCGTCGTCGCGGCCATTGGAAAGGCAGCCAGACAAAGCGAGGGCGATAATCGTCAGCACTCCTAGTGCGCGGTACATGACACCTGCTCCCAAGGCAGTAGACTGCCTCGCGCTTCGCCCCCACAACGAAGCTCACGTTACACGATTGCCTATTCGGCCCGTCTCAACTTCGCCCCAAACATCTCACCGGAACCTAGGGTTACACCTGGGTAGCGGCTTGTGACAAATCTGGGACGCCCCTGCTTGCCTGCCCCTCCAAGAAACCTTGCGTCCCAAGGAAATAGCGGCCGAACAAGCCCTGTGACCAGTTTGATTAACAATGATTAATACATTGCTAACCCGGCGGCATGACCAGACTTTGTCTCAGGTATTTAACACCAGAGTGTCCTTCGGGTTCCAGGAGCACCAGAGTTCATCGCCGACCTTGACCCGAGGGGCCGTGTTGCGGCTGGTGTTCTGAATATTGGTTAACAGGCTATGCCCCGCGGAATCGGCGATGAATATCGAGCTGGTCTCGCCATAGTAGGCCACCTCCGTGACCCTGCCCTTGAACGCGATGGCCTCGCCTTCCGGCGCGCTATCGTGCAGCCGCAGTTTCTCCGGCCGCACGGCGATACCGACATCGCCCTGGGCGTCCTCGGCGCGCGGCAGGCGCAGTTGGCCGATCCCCGCGACATCGACCAGCAGGTCCCCGCCCTCGACACCGACCACCTTGCCCTCGAAGAGGTTGGTCTTGCCGATGAAATCCGCGACAAAGCGGTTGTTGGGAAACTCATAGAGCTCCGACGGCGCGGCGACTTGCTGCACCACGCCGCCCTGCATCACCGCGATGCGATTGGCCATGGACAGGGCCTCGCTCTGGTCATGGGTCACGATGATGAAGGTGATGCCGACGGATTCCTGCAGCCGCACCAATTCCAGCTGCATGGCCTCGCGCAGCTTGGCGTCGAGCGCCGATAACGGCTCATCGAGCAGCAAGACCTTGGGTTGCTTGACCAGCGCCCGCGCCAGGGCGACGCGCTGGCGCTGGCCGCCGGAGAGCTGATCCGGCTGACGGCTGCCATAGCCGCCGAGCTTGACCAGCTCCAGAGCCTCCTCGGCCCGCTTGCGGCGTTCCTCCCTGCCGACACCGGTGACCTTGAGGCCGTAGGCGACGTTGTCGAGCACCGACATATGCGGAAACACCGCGTAGGACTGGAACACCATGTTGATGGGCCGGCGATTGGGCTGCACCCCGGCCATGTCCTGCCCATCGATCAGGATCTGCCCTTCGCTTGGGTTTTCGAAGCCGGCGATCATCCGCAACAGCGTGGTCTTGCCGCAGCCCGAGGGCCCGAGCAGGGCGAAGAACTCGCCGGCGCCGATCTCCAGATTGACATTGTCAACGGCGGTTACGGCGGCGCCAAAGCGTTTGGTGACGTTGTTGATCGAAATAATCGGCTTGCCGTCGTTCATGACGTAAATCCCAAGAGGCAAGGGGTTGGAACCAAGGTTCAGTCCTTCTTTTCGCTCTTCTGCTGCATACGCATGGCCACCGCGGTGACCACCACGGTAATCACGATCAGAACCGTCGAGGCGGCGTTCACCTCCGGCGTCACCGAGAAGCGGACCATGGAGTAGACCTTGACCGGGAAGGTCACGGTATCCGGGCCAGAGGTGAAAAAGGTGATGACGAAGTCGTCGAGCGAGAGGGTGAAGGCGAGCAGGCCGCCGGCGATCAGGCCCGGCTTCATGTAGGGCACCAGGATATCGCGGAAAGTCTGCCACTCGCTCGCGCCGAGATCGAGCGCGGACTCCTCCTGCTCGCGGTTGAAATTGGCGAGCCGCGCGCGGATCACCATGGTGGCGAAGGGAAAAGCGAAGGAGATGTGGGCGATGGTGATCGCCGCGAGGTTGAGCGGCCAGACCAGATCCCCCGGCCAGCCGATGCGGCTGAAGAAAGCCAGCATGGCCACGCCCATGCAAATTTCCGGGACCACGATAGGCAAGGCCATCAAGCCCTCGTAGCCCGGCTTTCCTGGAAACCGGAAGCGCCACAGCATCACCGCCGACATGGCGCCGAGAATGACGCTGAATATCGTTGTGACCACGGCGATGGTCAGGGAGTTGGCGAAGGCCAGGATCAGCTCGTTGTTCTCCAGCGCCTTCTCGTAATACTTCAGCGTGAAGCCGTTCCATACGATGTTGCGGCGGCTGTCGTTGAAGGAAAAGGCGATCAAGGTGAGGATCGGCCCATAGAGAAAGACGATGGTCAGCAGAAAGATCACCCGCAGCGAGGTCCGCCGGTGATAGTCCAGCGGGCCGACCGGCTCCCGCGTCCCGCGCCGCCCCGCCATCAGCCCGCCTCCATCGAGGAGGAGCCCTTGGCGAAGACCGCGCGCAGCGCCAGGGCGAAAAAGGTGATGTACATCAGGATGAAGGACAAGGCCGCGCCGAAGGGCCAGTTGTTGGCCGACTTGAACTGGCTTTCGATCACATTGGCAATCATCTGGCTGTCGGTGCCGCCCAGCAGATCCGGTGTCAGGAAGGACCCCAGCGCCGGGATGAAGGTGATGATGATGCCCGAGAACATCCCCGCCTTGGCCAGCGGCACCACCACGCTGCCGAAGCTGCGCAGCTGCCCCGCGCCAAGATCGAGGCTGGCCTCGATATAGGACTTATCCATCCGCTCCAGCGAGGCATAGAGCGGCAGCACCATGAACGGCAGGTGCACGTAGACCAGTCCGATCACCACGGCGGTGTTGTTGTAGAGCATTCCCAGCGGCTCGAAGCGTTCGCCGAGCAACTGCATTTCGCCCAAACCGAGGAAAATCAGCACGCCGTTGGCCTGCTCCCACACCCACTCCAGGCCAAAATTGACGAAGCCGCGGGTGCGCAGCACGGCGATCAGCGCATAGGTGCGGATCAGCAGGTTGGTCCAGAAGGGCAGGATGATCAGCAGCAACAGCCAGGGCTTCATGCGCGCCGGCGCGAAGGTGATCGACAGGGCCACGGGAAAGCCAATCAGCAAGCAGATGAAGGTGGTGATGGCCGCCATCCACAGCGATTTGACGAAGATATAGGGATAAGGGTCGTCGAAGACGCGCAGATAGTTCTTCAGCGTCCAGGTGATGTCGATATTGATGATGTCGCGGTTCTCGCCGAAGCTGAGAACCCAGATGATGGCGAGCGGGATGAGAAAGAACACGACCAGCCAGAGGCTGGGCGGCAAAGAGATAACCCAAAATACCAGCGGGTTGCGCCGCCAACTCTCCATCGTCACCCCCCAAATCTATTCCGGAACCGTCACCCTTTCATGGGGCTCAACCGAGCGGAAAGAAACGGAGCGGCATCCCCGATGCCGCTCCGTGTACTGCAAGGCTAGGCGGCCTTGATCTTGGTCCAGAGCGAGTCGATCAGCTCGACATGCTCCTGGCCCTGATAGATTGAAGGCTCGCACTGCGCCACCACTTCGTCCGGCGGGAAAATCGCCGAGTTGTCCCTGTAGTCCGGAGACGTCAACTCGCGTGCCGCCTGGTTCGGGGTTGCGTAGTAGATGTACTCGGCGATATCGCGCCCAGCCTCGGCATCGAGGATGTAGTTGATCAGCTTATGCGCGTTTTGCGGATGCGGCGCATCGTTGGGGATGCACAGGCAATCCTGCCAAAGCAGGCCGCCTTCCTTGGGCACGCTATAGCCGATGTCGTCGTCCTCGCCCATGACCTGGAGGATGTCGCCGTTCCACTCCATGGTGATGTCGACCTCGCCGGAGAGCAGCAGGTCCTGGCCGTTATCCTCGGCGAAGACCTTGATGTGCGGCTTCTGGGCGATGATCATGTCGGCGGCTTTCTGCAGCTTCGCCGGGTCGGTGGAATTGAGCGACTCGCCCATGTACTTGAGCGCCATCTGAATCACCGTGTTGCCGTCGCCGAGCATCGCCATGCGGCCGGAGAAAGCATCGGAATCATAGAGCCATTTCCAGCTATCCGGTTCGGCGTCGACCCGCGACTTGCGGTAGCCGATGCCGATCGTGCCCCACATGTAGGGCATCGAGTACTTGCGGCCGGGGTCGAAGGCGGCGTCCTGGAACACCGGCGCCACATTGGCGGCGAAGTTCGGGATCATCGAATGATCGATTTCCTGCAGCATGTTCGCCACGACCATACGCTCGACGTAATCGTTCGTCGGCACGATCAGATCGTAACCGGGATTGCCCTCCTTGAGCTTCGCGAAGAGCTCGTCGTTATCGGCGAAGAGATCCATCTTGGTTTCGATACCGGTGGCGTCCTCGAAATCATCCAAGGTGTTCTCGCCGATGTAGGTATCCCAGTTATAGAAATTGACGACCGCCTCTTCCGCGCTCCAGCCGATTTTCGGCATCAGGGTCACGCCAGCGGCAACAGCGCCGGTTCCGGCCAAAAAGGATCGACGACCGATAGGCTTTCTTGGGTTGAACTTCATGGCTGCACCTTTCCCTGTTGGTCACTATTTGTCGGCATATTACGCGGCTGTAACCGCTTTTTCCTGATGTAATTGAAGCCGTCGGCGCCGTCTTGTCAATTCGCTCGCGCAGCTTGCCCGCTGCGCCATAGAACGCTTCGACGATGATCGCCGCCCGGCGCTGGGCTACTTTTCCTGTCCCGGATCCCAGCGTAGAACCTCGACTCGACGGTCCGTATCGAAGGGGGCGAAGAAGCCCAGGACACTATCGCCGAAAGCTTCGCCGCGCACGGCGACGATCATGCGCGCGCTCTGCACGCCGTGGCCGGTCAGCAGCTGCCCGACGGCCTCCGCGCGCCGCCGCGCCAGATCCCGGTTGTAATTCTCGTCGCCTTGTTTATCGGCTTGGCCGATCACGCAGATGATCGAACCGGGGTTGCCGCGCATGCGGCCGGCAAAATCCTGAAGCTGCTGCCGGTCGGACGGCCGGATCGCCGTGGAATCGACGTCGAACTTCACGATCATCGGCGGGCGCTGCGGGTTGCTCGCTTCCTTGAGACACTCGTTGACCTGGGCCGCTGCGGGCAGGGTTAACCCGATCGACAGGGCACACAAACCCGCAAGAAGGAACGGCCGCCATTGCATCGTCCCATCAGCGCGCATTTTTTCGTTCAGTCCTCCCGCGACTCTGAAACCTTTTCCAGGGCGTCCCGGATCACTTCGGGCCCTGCGCCGGGGCGGTGCGCGGCCTCGGAAAGATGCCGCCGCCAAGCTCTCGCCCCTGGCAAGCCGTTGAATAGACCTAAAATGTGGCGAGTTAAGGACTGAATCGAACGCCCTTCGGCGCAGACCTGCTCCGCGTAGGGCAACAGCGCCTCGATCACGGCGTGGCGGCTGGGCGCCGGGGCGGTCTCGCCAAAGAACCGCTTATCCGCCTCGGCGAGAACGTAGGGATTCTGATAGGCCGCCCTGCCGATCATCACCCCATCGACCTTCGCGAGATGCAGCTCCGCCTCCTCCAGGCTGAGAATTCCGCCGTTGATGATCACCTCCAGATCGGGGCGATCCTGCTTGAGGCGCTGAACCTCGCTGTAGCGCAGCGGCGGGATTTCCCGGTTCTGCTTGGGACTCAGCCCCTGCAACCAGGCCTTGCGGGCATGCACGGTGAAGCTGGTGCAGCCGCTACCCGCCACCGTCGCTACGAAGTCGGCGAGGTGCTCGTAAGAATCCCTGTCGTCGATGCCGATGCGGCATTTGACCGTGACGGGGATCGCAACGGCCGCCCGCATCGCGGCGATGCACTCGGCGACCAGCGCCGGGTCGGCCATCAGGCAGGCCCCGAAGCGGGCGTTCTGGACCCGGTCGCTGGGGCAGCCGACATTGAGGTTGATCTCGTCGTAGCCTGTGCCCTCGGCGATCCTGGCCACTTCGGCCAGTTCCGCCGGGTTGGCGCCACCGACCTGCAGCGCCAGGGGATGCTCCCTGGGATCGAAGGCGAGAAAACGGTCGCGGTCGCCATGGATGATCGCGCCGCAGGGCACCATCTCCGTATAGAGCAGCGTGCGCCGGGTAATCAGCCGCAGGAAATAGCGGTCGTAGCGGTCGGTCCAATCCATCATCGGCGCCACCGAGAGGCGGCGGTCGAGCGGAGCCGTGGACTTATGAGTGGATTGAGTAGCGGTCATCGCGACGGTATAGCCCGACACAGCCGATGCAAGCCAGGACCGCAAAAACCTTCTCTGCGTGTTCGCAGGGGGTCTTCGCGCAGGTTTGCTTTAGGGTTTTCGGACTCTAGAGAGCTTTCTCAAGGATCGTTCTGTCAATGCCATCGTCATCGCGTCTCTTGGCCTCGATGTACCCAAGCTGGCTGAAGAGCTCCAAGTCCGCGGCCGCTTTCGAATAGGCGCCGAGTACGGCCAGCGCGCAGCCTCGGCGTCGGCCTTCTTGTTCCGCGAAGGCCAGTAACTGTCGGGCGAACCCGCTTTGCCTTCCCAACTCATTCACGGCCACTTCCTCGATCCACCATTCCTTGCCCCTCGCCCGCGCCACAAGATAGCCGCCCACCGGAGCGCCCAAGACCCAGCAAGCCTTGATCTCAATGTCCGCGCGGAATTCTTGCTCGGATCGCGGCTGGCGGTTCCCAACCAAGGAACCGTGGTTCGCTGAGGCTTCTCGCGCTACGTCCAATAGGACAGAAACATGCGGAAACTGCGCGCCGCGCAGCAGCCCGCCCCGTTTCTCGCGCCAACCGTGGTCAGCAACCGATATGCGAGCGTTTCCGCCGTTCTGGTAATTGTAGAGGAGGTTAGGATCTCCGGCCTCGGTCGCGGCTATAGCCGCGTCGATGTAGCTGCGCGCCGCATCATTTCGTCGCTCTGCTGCTGCTCGAATCCGCGGTAAGAGCGTTACATCCCAGCCCCATGCAAGCGTTCGCGCCGCCGCCTCCACGACTTTGCGCGAGCGATCGTCAAGCAGCTCCACCGCGAAATCGCGTGCTTCGGGGGAAAACCGTGCATCGAACATCAGCCATGCGGTGGCCTGGAGCCGATGCCGCGCCTTTCCGCCGGCCTCGTAGCTCGCGCGGGCAACTGCAACCGTGTCCTCGCCTGCGTGCACGATTTCGTCCCACAGCTTCCCGGCTTCGAGGCCAGTGACGTCGAAGTCTCGCTTCTTGGCGTTCATCCCGGGCCGATCCTCTCGTCTGTTCTAGTTGCTGCCTCCGATACTATTCAATTCAAGCTATCGGATGAGATATTCACGGGGCCACCGCCGCTGCGGCACTGCGCCGCGCTGACAGGCCGCGTGGGGACGTTCATCTTGCGCGGGAAATATTACAGGAGTTCTCCCGATGATCCGCTTCGTATCCCTCGCCGCACTGCTTCTGGCCCTTGCCCTGCCGCTCGGCGCGCAGGCGCATGACTACAAACTCGAGCAGCTGACCATCGCCCACCCCTGGGCACGCGCCACCATCGGCCAGGGCAAGACCGGGGCGGCCTACCTCACGCTTACGATCGCCGGGGACGATACGGACCAGTTGGTCGCGGTCGAGACCGAGGTGGCCGCGCGCGCCGAGCTGCACAACCACACGATGACCGACGGCGTCATGAAGATGCGCCAGGTCGAGGCCATCGAGGTCGCGCCTGGCTCGCCCAGCGTGCTCGCCCCCGGCGGCCTGCATGTCATGCTGTTCGATCTCAAGGCCCCGCTGATCGAGGGCGAGAGCTTCCCGATGACCCTGGTGTTCGAAAAATCCGGTAGGATCGAGGTCGAGGTGCGCGTCCAGGGCGTCGCCGAGATGGAAAGCGGCCACGGCATGAACCACGAGGCCGGCAGCTAAAAGGAAAAGCATGACAGCGCGCGCCAAGCCCAAGGCTTCGATCAAGACACAGCCCCGGGCATGGCAGCGCATGCTTTCGGGCCGGCGGCTCGATCTCCTCGACCCCTCGCCGCTCGACATCGAGATCGAGGATATCGCCCACGGCCTTGCCCGCGTCGCCCGCTGGAACGGCCAGACCAGCGGCGATTGGGCCTATAGCGTCGCCGAGCATTCGCTGCTGGTGGAATCCCTGGTCTCGGGGAACGACGCCACCCTGGCGCGCCGCTGGCGTCTCGCCGCGCTGCTGCACGACGCGCCGGAATACGTGATCGGCGACCTGATCACGCCCTTCAAGGCGGTGGTCGGCAGCGACTACAAGGCCCTGGAGAACCGGCTGCAGGCCGCGGTGCATATCCGCTTCGGCCTGCCCGGCGAGCTGCCGCTCAAGGTCGCGCGCGCGATCAAGAAGGCCGACCGCCTGGCCGCCTATCTGGAGGCGACCCAAATCGCCGGTTTTGCGGAACAGGAAGCCAAGCGGCTGTTTACGCCGGGCAAAACCCTGCCCCGGCGCCGTCTGCGGCCGGTCGCGCCGGAAGAAGCCAAGCAGCGCTTCCTCGGGCGTTTCTCACAGCTTATGGATAGTTAGCTGCGCAGCCGCTCGCCCTTGGGGTCGACCAGCGCAGAGAGATGGGGCTTCGCGGGAAAGCGCTCTCCGGCAATCTCGATCTCGTAGCTGCCGGACAGGATAAAGCCGCGGTCGGCCTTGCCGTCCTGCCGCTCTACGTAGCCGAGGGCGACCGGCTTGCCGAGGGTAAAGCCCCGGTTGCCCGAGGTGACGGCGCCGCAGAGGACACCATCGCGATAGATCGGCTCCTCGTGCAGCACCAGAGGCGACCCCTCCTCGATGGTAAAAAGCGTCAGGCGCTTGCGCAGACCTTCGGCCTTCTGCTTTTCCAGCGCCGGCTTGCCGAGAAAATCCTTCGACCAATCGACCAGGAAACCCATTCCGGCCTCCAGCGGCGTGTCCTCGCAGCCGATATCGTGGCCCCAATGCCGGAAGTTCTTCTCCAGGCGCAGCGAATCCATGGCCAGCGCCCCGGCCTGCGCGAGACCCAGCGGCGCGCCGGTGGCGACCACGGCGTCGTAAACCGCCTCCGCCTTGTCCCAGGGGATGTAAAGCTCCCAGCCCAGCTCTCCCATGTAGGAAACCCGCAGCGCGCGGAGCGCGACGCCGGCGATTACGATGTCCTGCAGCGTGGCGAAGGGGAAGGCTTCCTTCGAGAGATCGCTTCCGGTCAGGCCCTGTAGCAGCTCCCGGGACTTCGGCCCCATGACGCCGAGCACGGCCCAGTCCTCGGTCACTTCGCTCAGCTCCACCTCCGCACCGGCGGCATTGCGGCGGATCCAATCGGCGTCGTGGCGGCCGGTGGCGCCGCTGGTGATGATGAAATAGCCGCCATCGGCCAGGCGGGTCACGGTCAGATCGGTTTCGATCCCGCCCGCGGCGTTGAGCATCTGGGTGTAGACCGCCTTGCCCGGCGCAACGTCGACGTTGGAGATACAGAGCCGTTGCAGCAGCGCGCAGGCATCCTTGCCGGTCAGGCTGTACTTGGCGAAGCCCGTCTGATCGAACAGCGCCACGGCCTCCCGGCAGGCCTTGGCCTCGGCTTCGGCATAGGGCCACCAGGGCTGCGCGCCGTAGGTATAGGCCATCTCCGGCGCCAGCCCTTCGGGCGCGAACCACAGCGGCCGCTCCCAGCCGGCGGCCACGCCGAAACAGGCGCGTGCGTCCTGTAGTCTGCGATGGAAGGGGGAGAGGCGCCGGTCGCGCGCGGTCTTGAGCTGCTTGTAAGGCCAATGCATGGCATAGAGCAGACCGACCATCTCGCTCGCCCGTTCGCGCAGAAACCCGAGATCCGCCTGATAGGGCTGCACCCGGCGCACGTCGACGCTCCAGAGGTCCATGGGCATCGCGCCGTCGACCATCCACTGCGCCAGCGCCATGCCCGCGCCACCGCTCGAAGCGATACCGATGGAATTGAAGCCGGTGCCGACGAAGAAATTGCGCACCTCGGCGGTCTCGCCGAGATAGTAGGTCGAATCCGGTGTGAAGGATTCCGCGCCGTTGAGAAATTGGCGGATTCCAGCGGTCTCCAGAACCGGCAAGCGCTCCAGCGCCCCGTCCATGAAGATTTCGAAATGCTCCCAATCCTCCGGGAAGACGCCGTACTCATGGTCCAGGGGCACCCCCTGGGTGGCCCAGGGCTTGGCCTCGGGCTCGAAACCGCCGATGCACAGCTTGCCGGCATCCTCCTTGATATAGATGTAGGCGTCGTAGTCGCGCAGCACCGGCGTCTTGTCGGTCACCCCCTCGATGGGGTCGGTGACGATGTACATATGCTCGCAGGCATGCAGCGGGATGTTCACCCCCGCCGGCCGCGCCAGATCCCGCGACCAGAGGCCGCCGCAGAGCGCGAGCTTGTCACAGGTGATCCGTCCCTTGTCGGTCGTCACGCCGGTCACCGCGCCGTTGCGGGTCTCCAGGGCCGTCACCCTGGTGCGCTGGACGATCTTCGCGCCGCCCATGCGCGCGCCCCTGGCCAGCGCCTGGGTGACATCGATGGGGTTGGTCTGGCCATCCTTGGGCAGCCAGATCGCCCCGGCCAGGTCCCCGACCTCGGCCAGGGGATAGAGTTCCTTGACCTCGGCGGGGGTGATGACATGGCATTCGACATCGAAGCGGCGCGCCATGCTGGCATGACGCTTCAGCTCGGTCAGGCGTTCCGCCGTGCGCGCAACGGTGATCGCGCCGCTCTGCTTGAAGCCCGTGGCCTGGCCGGTTTCCGCCTCCAGCCTGCCGTAGAGATCGAGGCTGTAGCGCGCCAGCCGGGTCAGGTTCTCCGAGGAGCGAAGCTGCCCGACAAGGCCGGCGGCGTGCCAGGTGGTACCGGCGGTCAGTTCGTACTGCTCCAGCAGCACGACGTCTTTCACGCCGAGCTTGGTCAGGTGATAGGCCAGCGAGCAGCCCATGATACCGCCGCCGACGATCACCATCTCGGCATGGGACGGAAGTTCCTGCTGCATATGGCCTCCTGGATCGTATGATGCGTTGCACTGTTTCAGAGCTATAGACACCCTGGCAAGCGTGGAGCCGTCATGACCAAGCCTAGTCTCGCCGCACCGCCTTCCAAAACACAGCCCGTCGAGTTGAGGCGCGCCCTCAACCTGCCGCTGCTGACGCTCTACGGCCTCGGCGTGACCATCGGCGCCGGCATCTACGTCCTGGTCGGCAAGGTCGCGGGCTATGCCGGCATGGGGGCGCCGCTATCCTTTCTCGGCGCGGCCATCCTGGTCGCCTTCAGCGCCCTGTCCTTCGCGGAACTGGCGGTGCGCATGCCCAAAAGCGCCGGCGAGGCGCTGTACGTGCGCGAGGGCTTCGGCTCGCCGCGCCTCGGGCTGATCGTCGGCCTGATGGTAGTCGCCTCCGGTGTGATCTCCTCGTCCGTCATCGTGCAGGGCGCGGTCGGCTATTTGCAGCAGCTCCTCCCCCTGCCCACGACCCTGGGGATCATCCTGGTGATTGCGATCCTGGTCGTGGTCGCCGTCTGGGGCATCACCCAATCGGTGACCCTGGCCGGGATCGTCACGGTCCTGGAAATCTCCGGCTTGCTGCTGGTGATCGGCGCCGGGCTGCTGGCCGAGCCTCGGCCCGACTTCGCCGTGTCCGACTTCGCCCCGCAGCTGCACGCGGAGGCCTGGTTTGGCGTCCTGGCGGGCATCACCCTGGCCTTTTTCGCCTTCATCGGCTTCGAGGACATGGTCAACGTCGCCGAGGAAGTTAAGCAGGTGGAATACACCCTTCCCCGGGCGATTCTGCTAACCCTGATCGTCTCCAGCCTGCTGTATATCGTGGTGGCCGCGATCGCCCTGAAGGTTCTATCGCCGGCGGAGTTGACCGCCAGCAGCGCGCCGCTGGCGGAAATCTGGCAGCGCGGCTTCTCCAGCGCGCCCGGCGTGCTCAGTGTCATCGCCGTCTTCGCAACGCTGAACGGGGCGTTGATTCAGATGATCATGTCCTCGCGGGTGCTCTACGGCCTTGGCTGCCAAGGCGCGCTGCCCGCCATCGTCAGCCGTCTCCACCCAAGGACCCAGACGCCGGTCATCGCCACCGCGCTCGTCGGCGCCGTCATCCTGGCTCTCGCGCTGAGCTTCTCCCTGGAGCGCCTGGCCGAGCTTACCTCGGCCGTGGTGCTCGCGGTCTTTACCCTGGTCAACATGGCCCTGGTCCGGCTCAAGCTGACACGCCCCGCGCCGAGCAGCGGACTGCGCGTGCCGCTCGCCGTGCCGATCATCGGCGCGGCGATCAGTTTCGCCGCTCTGCTCAGCCTGCTGTGGCGCCTGATACCGGCGCTGTGAGGCCGCCTACCCGCCTGGAATCAGCAACTGGCGCACGGTGTTGCCGCCCGCCAGACGGTCGAAGCTGGCATTGAGATCGGCGAAGCCGACGCGCTCGCTCATCAGGCGGTCGACGGGCAGGCGGCCGCGGTTGAACAGGCCGATATAGCGGGGAATGTCGCGCTGCGGCACGCAGGACCCGATGTAGCTGCCCTTGAGCGTGCGTTCCTCGGCGACCAGGCTCACCTGCTGCAGGGACATGTGCTTTTCGGGATGCGCCAGGCCGGCGGTAATGGTGGTGCCGCCGCGCCGGGTGATCTTGTACGCAAGCTCCAGCGCCGGAACGCTCCCCGCCATTTCGAAAGCGAAATCGACCCCGCCGCCGGTGGCCTCGCGCAGCTGTTCGGCGCAGTCGGCGTCGCCGGCGTTGAAGACATCGGTGGCGCCGAGCTGGCGGGCAAGATCGAGCTTGGAGTCGAGCAGGTCGACGGCGACCACCCGCTCGGCCCCGACCATCAGTGCCGCGAGCAGGGAGTTCAGCCCCACCCCGCCAAGGCCGATCACGGCCACGCTCTGCCCCGCCTGGACCCGGCCGGTATTGACCACGGCGCCGACGCCGGTCATCACCGCGCAGCCGAACAGCGCGGCCTCTTCCAGCGGCAGGGCCGGATCGACCTTAACCAGGGAACGGCGCGAGACCACGACGCGCTCGGAGAAGGCGGCAACGCCCAAGTGATGATTGATGGCCTTTCCGCCCAGGCTGAGGCGGCGCGCGCCCGAGAGCAGCGTCCCCTGGCCATTGGCCTTGGCGCCGGGCTCGCAGAGCGCCGGACGCCCCTCGGCGCAGGGAATGCAGTGCCCGCAGGCCGGCACGAAGATCATCACCACGTGATCGCCGCGCTGCAAATCCTCGACGCCCTTACCGACATCGGACACGATTCCCGCCGCCTCATGGCCCAGGGCCATGGGCAGGGGGCGTGGCCGCGCGCCATCGATGACCGAAAGATCGGAATGGCATAGGCCGGCGGCGGCAACCTCGACCAGAACCTCGTCCTCGCCGGGACCCTCAAGATCCAGCTCTTCGATCACGAGTGGTTTCGTTTCGGCGTAGGGGCGCGCGGCACCCATCTCCAATAGAACCGCAGCTTTGGTCTTCACGATTTGCGTACCTCTTGTTGGGAAATGTGGCGTATTGAAACCCTTCTACCCCGCGCCAGTCCAGCCACGCGAAGAGAAATTCTCCCCCCATGACGATCTCAAGAGCCGCGACCACATCCAGCGCCAGCCGCGGCATCCTGCTGATGGTCGTGACCATCGTCTTCATGGTCTCCATGGACACCATCGCGAAATACCTGACTCAGCACTACCCCGTGCCGGTGGTGGTCTGGGGCCGCTACGC
This sequence comes from uncultured Alphaproteobacteria bacterium, assembly GCA_942491105.1. GTDB lineage: Bacteria > Pseudomonadota > Alphaproteobacteria > Kiloniellales > DSM-21159 > JBBEAM01. The sequence goes on from CALNZX010000008.1 coordinate 347,595, forward strand.
CTTTCATATGCTGGTTCTGCTGTTGTTTCTGCGCGGCCGCGCCGTGACGGTGCTGCGCACCAAGGTCCTGAAGCTGCAGTTGCTGCGCTCGGTCATGATGGTTATCACGACGGGGGTCTTCTTCCTGGGCTTGAGCCACATTTCCCTGGCCAGCGCCAGCGCCATTCTCTTTCTCGGCCCGCTGCTGGTCACCGCGCTGTCGATGCCGCTGCTGAAGGAGCGTGTCGGACCGAGGCGCTGGCTCGGCGTCTGCGTCGGCTTCATCGGCACCCTGGTCATCATCCGCCCAGGCACCGACGTCTTCGAGATCGCGGCCCTGTTTCCGCTCTTCGCCGCATTCGGTTACGCCTTCTACCAGATCATGACGCGCATGGTCGCGCGCACCGCCGAGCCGCCGTTAACGTCCCTGGCCTATACGGCGCTGCTCGGCGCGGTCTTTACCTCGCTGTTCGTCCCCTTCTTCTGGGAGACTCCGGATCTGGAAGGCTGGTTGCTGATGGCGGCCATGGGCCTGCTCGGCGGCATCGGCCACTTCACCCTGATCAAGGCCTTCGAAATGGCGCCGGCGGCGGTGATTACACCCTTTGGCTACACCTCGATCATCTGGGCGACGCTCTATGGATTCTTCATCTTCGGCGAAATTCCGGATCTCATGACCTTCGTCGGCGCGGCGATCATCATCGCCAGCGGGCTCTATGTCTTCCACCGGGAACGCGCGGCGGAGCGCGCCCGCTAGCCGGAAAAAGAAAAAGGCGGGGACAAGCCCCGCCTTTTCCGTAACCGCTTTGGGAAGCTGGCCTAGAAGCCCATGCCACCCATGCCGCCCATGCCACCCATGTCGGGGGCACCGGCGCCGGAATCCTTCTTCTCCGGCTTCTCGGCGATCATGGCTTCCGTGGTGATCAGCAGACCGGCGACCGAAGCCGCGTCCTGCAGAGCCGTGCGGACAACCTTGGCCGGGTCGATGATGCCGGCCTTGACCATGTCGGTGTAGGTATCGGTCGCGGCATCGAAGCCCCAAGCGAAGTCCTTGCTTTCCAGCAGCTTACCGACCACGACCGAGCCATCGGCGCCGGCGTTCTCGGCAATGATGCGGGCCGGCGACTGGATCGCCTTGCGCACGATGTCGATACCGACCTGCTGGTCATGGTTGGCGCCCTCGAGCTTGGTCAGCACCTTGGCCGCGCGCAGCAGAGCCACGCCACCGCCGGGCAGAATGCCCTCCTCGACCGCGGCGCGGGTTGCGTGCAGGGCGTCGTCGACGCGGTCCTTACGCTCCTTCACCTCGACCTCGGAAGCGCCGCCGACGCGGATCACCGCGACGCCGCCGGCCAGCTTGGCCAAGCGCTCCTGCAGCTTCTCACGATCGTAGTCCGACGTGGTATCGTCGATCTGACGACGGATCTGCGTGCAGCGGCCCTCGATATCCTTCTTCGAGCCGGTGCCCTCGACGATCGTGGTCTCTTCCTTGGTGATGGCGACCTTCTTGGCCTGGCCAAGCATGTCGAGCGTCACGCTCTCGAGCTTGATGCCGAGATCCTCGGAGATCACGGTGCCCTTGGTCAGGATCGCGATGTCCTCGAGCATGGCCTTGCGGCGATCGCCGAAGCCAGGCGCCTTGACGGCCGCGACCTTGAGGCCGCCGCGCAGCTTGTTGACCACCAGGGTCGCCAGGGCCTCGCCCTCGACGTCCTCGGCGATAATCAGCAGCGGACGACCGGACTGCACGACGCTTTCGAGGATCGGAAGCATGGCCTGCAGATTGGACAGCTTCTTCTCGTGCAGCAGGATGTAGGGGTTCTCGAGCTGAACCTGCATCTTCTCGCCGTCGGTCACGAAGTAAGGCGAGAGATAGCCGCGGTCGAACTGCATGCCCTCGACGACGTCGAGCTCGGTGTGAAGCGACTTGGCCTCTTCCACCGTGATCACGCCCTCGTTGCCGACCTTTTCCATGGCCTTGGCGATCATCTCGCCGACCTCGCGGTCGCCGTTCGAGGAAATCGTGCCGACCTGCGCGATTTCATTCCCAGAGGTGATCTTGCGGGCCTTCTTGCCAAGCTCCGCGACGACCGCGGTGACCGCGCTGTCGACACCGCGCTTGAGATCCATCGGGTTCATGCCGGCGGCGACGGCCTTGGCAGCCCTCGCGCACGATGGCCTGAGCCAGAACCGTGGCGGTGGTGGTGCCATCGCCGGCAAGATCGTTGGTCCTGCTGGCGACTTCGCGCACCATCTGCGCGCCCATGTTCTCGAACTTGTCGGAAAGCTCGATATCCTTGGCGACGGTCACGCCGTCCTTGGTGATCCGCGGCGCGCCGAAGGACTTGTCCAGCACGACGTTGCGGCCCTTCGGACCCAGTGTCACCTTGACCGCGTCGGCCAGGATGTCGACGCCGCGAATCATCCGCTGACGCGCGTCGGAACCGAATTTGACGTCTTTAGCACTCATATTGAAAGCCCTCCTTAAGCAGCTTTCTTGGAACTTTTCTTGTTTTCAATGACGCCCATGATGTCGGACTCCTTCATGATCAGGAGCTCCTCGCCATCGATGGTCACCTCGGTGCCCGACCACTTGCCGAACAGCACGGTGTCGCCGGCCTTGACGTCGAGGGGCACAAGCGTGCCGTTCTCGTCGCGCGCGCCTGCGCCGACCGCGATAACTTCGCCCTGCATCGGCTTTTCTTTGGCGGAATCGGGAATGATAATGCCGCCGGCGGTCTTTTCGTCCGAATCGACGCGACGAATGACCACACGGTCGTGTAACGGACGGAACTTCATGGATAAGCCTCCTTATTCCGTTCAGATTGACGAAACCCTCTTGTCGAGAGGCGTTAGCACTCCCCCTAGGCGAGTGCTAACACGACGCTTATTTAGTCCCGTCTCGCCAAGCTTACAAGGGGTTAGATTCCTCCGAGAGGCGCGGAATTCCGGCTCTCGGGGCAATTTTCGCGGAGTCAGGGCCGCGACCGCAGGGTTTCCGGCAGCCAGGTCGCAATTCCTGGGAAGAGAACCACCAGGATAACCGCCAGAATCATCATGCAGAACAGCGGCAGGGCGGCCCGCGCGATGTATCCCATGCCGTGCCCGGTCATGCCCTGTAGCACGAAGAGATTAAAGCCGATCGGCGGCGTGATCTGCGCCATTTCCACGACGATCACGAGGTAGATGCCGAACCAGATCATGTCGAAACCGGCCTGGCGAACCATCGGTTCGATTACCGCCATGGTCAGCACAACCGCCGAGATGCCGTCGAGGAAACAGCCGAGCACGATGTAGAAAATCGTCAGGGCGACGATCAGGGCGAGCGGCGTCAGCTCCAGGGATCCGATCCAGGCCGCGAGATTGCGCGGCAGCTGGGTAAAGCCCATGGCCAGGGTCAGAAAGGCGGCGCCGGCCAGGATCAGGGCGATCATCGCCGAGGTCACGACCGCGCCCATCACGCTGTCCTTGAAGCTCTCGAAGGTCAGGGTTTTCTGGGCCGCGGAGATCGCCAGGGCGCCGACCACGCCAAGTGCCGCCGCCTCGGTCGCCGTGGCGAAACCGAAGTAGATCGAGCCGAGCACGGCCAGGATCAGGAGCATCACCGGGATCAGATGCAGGGAGTCCCGGAACCGCGTCCAAAAGCCGGCCCTGGCGTCGGCGGGCGGCATTTGACTGGGGTTCAGCAGGGCCCAGACGGCGATGTACCCCATGAAGAGGACCGCCAGCATCATGCCCGGGAAGACTCCGGCCATGAACAACTGGTCGATCGACTGGTTCACGGTCACGCCATAGACGATCAGAATGATCGAGGGCGGTATCAGCAGGCCCAGCGTCCCCGCCCCGGCCAGGGAGCCGATGATCAGGCGCTCGGGGTAGCGGCGCTTCTGCAGTTCGGGGATCGCCATCTTGCCAACGGTCACCACCGTGGCCGCCGAGGAACCGGAGATCGCGGCGAACAGGGCGCAGCCGAGCACATTGACGTGCAGCAGGCGGCCCGGCAGGCGGCCCATCCAGGGGGCCAGACCGCGGAACAGGTTCTCCGACAATCGGGTGCGGAACAGGATCTCCCCCATCCAGATGAACAGCGGCAGAGCGGTCAAGGTCCAGGAGGAGGACTGCGACCAGATGGTCGTGACCATGGCATCCCCCGCCGGACGGCTGGTGAACAGCGTCATGCCGGTCAGCGCAACCCCGATCAGCGCGATGCCGACCCACACCCCGCTGCCCAGCAAGGCAAAGAGGACGAGCAGGAAGACGCCGGTGAGGAGAAGCTGTTCCATGGCGCTAGCGCCCCGGTCCCAAGCCGCGCTCGTCGTCGGCGCTCTCTAGCTGGCCGCGCACCAGGGCGGCGAGGAAGCTCTCGACGATACACAAGGCGAAGATCGTCGAACCTACGGCCAGCGCCAGCTGCGGAATCCACAGCGGCGTCGCGTCGGGCCCTTCGGAAAGGTCGCCATAATCCAGCGAGACCGAAACCATGCGGATGCAAAACCAGGCGAGATAGGCGGTCAGCCCCGAGGCGACGGCCAGGCACCACAGCTCCGCGAACCAGCGGGCGCGCCCGTGCAGCTTGAGCAGCAGCAGGTTGACCCGGATATGGCCGCCGCGGCGGAAGGCATAGGCCAGGGCGAAGAAGGAGGAAGCCGCCATCATGTAGCCGGCATAGGCATTGAGGCCGGCGATATAGACCCCGAACAAGCGCCCGAGAATGCTGGCGAGGACCAGCAGCGCGATGGCGATCAGGCACAGCCCCGCCAGCACGCCGCAAGCGCGGTAGAGCGCGTCCAGGAGTCTGGTCAGGAGCATGGGCGGCGCGGCGGCGCGGTGAGAGGGCGCGGCTGGCGGCCGCGCCCTCCCGATCCAAGCTACATGCCGCGGTAGCTCTCGATCACCTGCTCGCCGCCACCGCCGGCGCGCTCGAGCCATTCCTCGGTCATGGTATCGCCAATCTCGCGGAAATCGGTGGCCAGCTGGTCGCTGGGCGGCTCGACGGCCATGCCTTCGGCCGCCAGCTGCTCCTTGTACCACTCGGCCAGCTCCTCGGATTTATCCCAGCCGGCCTGTTCGGCCTTGGCGGCCTCCTGGCGGAAAATGTCGCGGGTCTGGTCGTCGAGGCCTTCCCAAGCCTCCTTGTTGACGAAAACCATGTTCTTGGGCAGCCAAGCCTGGACGTCGTACCAGTACTTGACGTGCTCCCAAATCTTGCGGTCGTAGCCGGTGGCGCCGGAGGAAATCATCGAGGTGGCGACGCCGGTGGCAAAAGCCTGGCTGATTTCCGCGGCCTCGATCTGCGTGGGGATTGCTCCCATCAGTTCGGCCAGCCGGGACGTCGCGGCATTGTAAGCCCGGAACTTCTGGCCTTTCATATCGGCGGCGGAGGCGACCGGCGTCTTGTTGTAGAGACCCTGGGGCGGCCAGGGCACGGCGTAGAGAAAGACCAGCCCCATGCCATCCATCAGTTCCGTGACCGCCGGCTTGGAAGCCTCGTACAGCTTGCGCGCATCGGCGTAGGAGGTCGCCAGGAAGGGCAGCGCGTCGATCTCGAACAGAGGATCCTCGTTGCCCAGCGCCGACATCAGCCGCTCGCCGATCGGCGCCTGGCCGCTGCGTACCGCGCGGAAAATCTCGCCGCCGCCATAGAGCGAGCCGCCGGGATGGGCGACGACCTCGATCTCGCCGCCGGTCGCCGCCGTCACGGCCTCGGCGAAGGCGGTCGCCGTCTCGGAATGGAAGTTGCTGGCCGCGTAGGCCATGGGCATGTCCCAGGTCTCGGCCAGTGCCGTGCTTGCCAGCGGTCCAGTGAGCGCCAGACAGGCAGCGGCCGCGAGGGTCGCGGTGCGAAGTTTGCTCATCGTATTCTCCCTGTTTTTCAGCTTTTAGATGCTGTCATTGGTTGCGTTTACTATAGGAGAAAAGATGCAGGCGTGTAAGAGGCGCCGCGCAGGAGGTCAGGCTTTCAGCCGCGCCAGCTCGGCCTCCAGTTCGGCGATCCGCGTGTGCAGCTTGCCGATGGCCGGCGCGAGATCCTCCTCGGTGAAGCGCGGCAGGATATGGCTGGGACAGTTGACGTCCCAGGCCGTCACATCGACCAGGATCGCGCGCTCGACGCTGCCGCGCGGCGGCGGCTCGAAACGCGCGAGCAGCGCGGGATCGTCCTCGACCACCCTGGCCCGCCCCCAGATCTTGACCCGCCTTTGATTGGCGTAGTCCATGAGAAAGAGCTGTACCCGGTCGTTCTCCGTGAGATTGCCCAGCGTGATGTACTGCCGGTTTCCGCCGTAATCGGCAAACCCCAGGGTCTGGGCGTCGATCACCTTGAGGAAGCCCTTGGGGCCGCCGCGATGCTGCACATAGGGCTGCCCCTCGGCGCTGGCCGTCGCCAGGTAAAAGGAATCCCGTTGCGCGAGAAAGCCTCGCAACTCCTCGTCGATCTCGCCCGGCCAGTCCCGCCGCGCGGTCATCTTGGCATAGATCGCGCGCGACCCGCGCTTCTCCTGCTCCGCCTTCACGGCGGCGGAAAACGCGACGCCGCTGCCTTTGTCCGCCGTGGCTGCGGTTTTTCCTAGCCTTGCCATGCCTCGCCTCCAGGGTTTGAGATTCCTGACATATTGGCCCGCCTGCGCCGGCGCAAAGACGATCTCAGGTCCAAACTCCCGTGCCGAAGACGCAATGGGGGCCGTCCGCGCCCGCGAACGGCCCCCAATTTCGCGGCCTCATAGGCCTAGTGATGCAGGATCTGGCTGAGGAAGAGCTTGGTGCGGTCCGACTTCGGATTGTTGAAGAACTCTTCCGGCTCGTTCTGTTCGATGATCTCGCCGCCGTCCATGAAGATCACGCGATTCGCCACCTTGCGGGCGAAACCCATTTCATGGGTGACGCAGATCATGGTCATGCCTTCCTCGGCCAGGCTGACCATCACGTCGAGCACCTCCGCGATCATCTCCGGATCGAGCGCCGAGGTCGGCTCGTCGAACAGCATGATGCGCGGGTTCATGCAGAGCGAGCGGGCGATGGCGACGCGCTGTTGCTGACCGCCGGAGAGCTGGCCGGGATACTTCATGGCCTGCTCGGGAATCTTGACCCGCTCCAGATAGTGCATCGCCGCTTCCTCGGCTTCCTTCTTGGGCATCTTGCGCACCCAGATCGGTGCCAAGGTGCAGTTCTGCAGGATCGTCAGATGCGGGAAGAGATTGAAGTGCTGGAACACCATCCCGACTTCGCGGCGGATCTCGTCGATCTTCTTGAGATCGTTGGTCAGCTCAATGCCGTCGACGATGATCTGGCCCTGCTGATGCTCTTCCAGGCGGTTGATACAGCGGATCATGGTCGACTTGCCGGAGCCCGATGGCCCGCAGACCACGATGCGCTCACCGCGGTTGACCGTCAGATTGATGTCCTTGAGGACATGGAAGGTTCCGTACCACTTGTGCATCCCGATGATCTGGATGGCCACCTCATCGGAAATTTCCATCTGCAGCCGGTCGACGTTCCGCTTCTCGGGAACGAAATCGGTGGATTCGGCCATCGTGACTACTCCTAACGTTTATGTCCGGTATGCAGCTTGTTCTCCATGTGGATGGAGTAGCGCGACATACCGAAACAGAAGATCCAGAAGACGGCGGCGACAAAAAGATAGCCGGTATGGCTCGTCACCGGTGTCGACCAAGAGGAATCGGTGAAGTTGAGCTGAACGATTCCGAGCAAGTCGAACAGACCGATGATCAAGACCAGCGTGGTGTCCTTGAACAGCCCGATGAAGGTGTTGACGATACCGGGAATGACCAGCTTGAGCGCCTGGGGCAGAACGACCAGCCCCATCATCTTCCAATAGTTGAGGCCCAGCGCCATGGCGCCTTCGTATTGCCCGCGCGGGATCGCCTGCAAACCGCCGCGCACCACCTCCGCCATGTAGGCCGACGCGAAGAGCGCGACACCGATCAGGGCGCGTAGCAGCTTATCGAAGGTCACGTCCTCTGGCAGGAACAGCGGCAGCAGCACGCTTGCCATGAAGAGAACAGTGATCAGCGGTACGCCGCGCCAGAATTCGATGAAGGCGACACAGAAGTAACGCACGATCGGCATCTGAGATCTGCGCCCCAATGCCAGAACAATGCCGATCGGCAGGGAGGCGACGATGCCGGAGACCGCGACCACCAACGTCACCAGCAGCCCGCCCCACAGCGGCGTCTCGATATAGGGAAAGCCGAAGGCCCCGCCGACCAGAAGGTAAAAGGTCATGACCGGATAGGCGATCAGCATGAAGAGAGCGACCCACTTCTTGTAGGGAATCGCCGGAATCACCAGCGCGAGGATACCCGCGAGCCCCACGAAATAGGCGATGTTGACTCGGTAGCGCTCCTCGACGGGATAGCGCCCGTAGATGATCTGTCCAAACTTCGCCTCGATGAAAGGCCAGCAGGCGCCGACCTCCGGTCCCAGGCAATCCTCCCGGCTGTCGCCCGTCCAGACGGCGCTGAAAATCGTAAAATCGAGCAGGCCCGGCAGAACCAGATAAATGATGTAGATGCCGATGAAGGTGAGAAGCGTGTTCCACCAGCTCGAAAAGAGGTTTGCCCTGGCCCAACCTATGAAACCGACCGTACTGGCCGGCGGTGGCAGATCGGGAGTGAGCTCGGTTTTGACGTAGGCTTGGCTGCTATCCATGGCTCAACGCTCCACCAACGCTTTGCGTGCGTTGTACCAGTTCATGAAGATCGAGGTCAGGATGCTCAAGGTCAGATAAACCGCCATGGTCATCAGCAGCACCTCGACCGCCTGACCGGTCTGATTGAGAACCGTGCCAGCGAAGATCGAGACCAAATCCGGATAGGCGATGGCGACCGCCAGGGAAGAGTTCTTGGTCAGGTTGAGATACTGGCTGGTCAGCGGCGGAATGATCACCCGCATCGCCTGCGGGATGATGATCAGACGCAGCGTATGCCCCGGCTTGACGCCTAGAGAAAAAGCAGCCTCCGTCTGGCCGTGGCTAACCGCGAGAATGCCGGCGCGCACGATTTCCGCGATGAAGGCTGCGGTGTAGATCGACAGCGCAAACAGCAGTGCGATGAACTCAGGAATGATGTGCACGCCGCCGACGAAACTGAACCCTTTCAGTTCGGCGTACTCCCAAGAAATCGGCGATCCCATGATGAAGAACACGATGATCGGGAGCCCGAAGATAAGACCCATCGAGGTCCAGAATATCGGGAACTGCTGCCCCGTCGCCATTTGACGTTTGGTCGCCCAGCGTTTTACGGCCCAGGCGGCGACGATGCCGATCAGCAGGGCAATCACGACGATGTTGCTGCCCTCGGCAAAGAGGGCGCGCGGCATGATCAGCCCGCGGTTGTTGAGGAAGAAGGCGTCCATGATGACGAGGCTATCGCGCGGCCCCGGAACCGAACGCAGTACGGCGAAGTACCAAAAGAAAATCTGCAGCAGCAACGGAATGTTGCGCATGGTCTCGACATAGACCGTCGCCATCTTGCGAATGACCCAATTGGGCGCGAGGCGGGCGATGCCGACGATGAATCCGACAACGGTGGCGAGGATGATGCCGATAAAGGCGACGAGAATCGTGTTGAGCAGACCGACGACGAAGGCCTGACCATAGGTCGAGGTTTCTTCGTAGGGGATCAGCGAGGTGATGATGCCGAATCCGGCCGTCGTCTCCAGGAAGCCGAAGCCGGAGGCAATATTCTGCCTCTGGAGATTTGTGATCGTGTTATCGATCAACGACCAGAACAGCCAGATGACGACAGCGACCAGTAGGACTTGGAAGAAAAGCGCGCGATAGCGCGGATCATTCCAGAGCGCGACCTTCGCAGAGGAAGAGTCTTGCGTCGTTCCCGCCATTGAACCCCCGTTTGCTTCCCAGACTTTATTGCTTCTTACCGCCGATTTTCGTCCGGCCCCTGTTAGGCCGGCGCAGCGGGAATTGTTTTAGGAAGCCCCGCGCGGGTCCGTTTCAAAGCGGACCCGCGCGGAACCTTTACGGCTTTGGTTATACCATTCCTTGTTTAGCGGACCGGCGGAGAATACTGAATTCCGCCGTCCCTCCAGAGGGCGTTCAGGCCACGCTCGATTCCGAGCGGGGTGTTGACGCCGACGTTGCGCTCGAAGATTTCGGCGTAGTTGCCGACTTGAGCGATGATATTCGCGGCCCAGTCGTTGCTGAGGCCCAGATTGGTGCCGTAGTCGCCTTCCTTACCGAGCAGACGCAGGATGGCGGGATTGTCGCTCCCCATCATCTCCTCGACGTTCTCCGAGCTGACACCGAGCTCCTCGCCCTCCAGCGTCGCGATGTGCGTCCACTTGACGATGTTGAACCACTGATCGTCGCCCTGGCGGACAACCGGACCCAGCGGCTCCTTGGAGATGACCTCGGGCAGAACCTTGTGGTCGTCGGGATTGGCGAGCTTCAGGCGCTGCGCATAGAGGCCCGACTGGTCGGTGGTGTACACGTCGCAACGGCCGGCATCGTAGGCCTGAACGACCTCGTCGGCCTTTTCAAAGGCAACGACGGTGTAGTCCAGGTTGTTGGCGCGGAAGTAGTCCGCGACGTTCAGCTCGGTGGTCGTGCCGGTGTTGGTGCAGACCGCGGCCCCGGAAAGCTCGAGCGCGGAGTTCACGCCGAGATCCTTGCGGACCATGAAGCCCTGGCCGTCGTAGTAGTTGACGCCGGCGAAGTTCAAACCCAGCGCCGTATCGCGAGTCGCCGTCCAGGTCGTGTTCCGCGACAGCAGATCGACCTCGCCCGACTGCAACGCCGTGAAGCGTTCCTTGGCGGAGAGCGGGGTGTACTTCACCGCGCTGGCATCGCCGAACACGGCCGCGGCCACGGCCCGGCAGAGATCGACGTCGATGCCCGTCCAGTTCCCCGCGTCATCGGGGTTGGAGAAGCCGGGCAAGCCCTGGCTTACACCGCATTGGACAAAGCCCTGATCCTTGACCTTCGCAAGAGTTTCTCCATCTTGCGCGATCGCCGGCGTCGCCGCAGCGACGCCGATCACGGCGCCAAAAACGACGGATAGAAGTTTACGATTCATATTGGCCTCTCCCAGTGTGAACTTAAGATCTGGCAGTCTTTTCGAGGGTGCTTAACCTGCCATGTATAGAATTTGTACGCACCTCCCAAACTACGGAACGCCCACCACAGCCTCCGGTCAAGCCCGGACTATGGTTCTCGATACGCAGCCGGCACATGAGAATGAATTCTATCGCCGGGGTCAAGTGCCAGTGGGGAATCTACTTTAGGCGCTGTCGCAGCGACGCTTACTTCTAACACCCGTTTAAAGCGCTCTGTCCCCATTAATAGCTTGCGGCGTAAGCCCGGCTTAAGACGCGAATTCTGCTCAGTACCTCCTCGCGATCCATATAGGCACCGCGCAGATGGCGGCGGCCCGTGGTCGGCTCGAAGGCGGCGCGGCCGTGCAGCACCCGGCGGTTGTCCATGCAGGCGATCTCGCCGGGGCGCATTCGCCGTTTGACCTGAATCGCCGGATCGCGCGTCAGTTCCAGGAAGCGGCGGTAAGCGCGGTAGTATACGGCGCTCCGGTCCGCAGGCGCGGCGAAACCGCGCATCAGCGAGGCATTGAAGCGCACCTCCTCGACCCGGCCATTCTTGCCGGTGACCAGGACCGGGCGGGCATGCTCGTAGTCGTAGTCCCGGTCATGGTAACGGAAGATCGCGGGCACGCCGGTCAGCACCTCGAAGATCTCCGGTTCTTCCAGGCGCAGCCGGTCGGCGATGCGGAAGCCGTCGGCATAGGTCGACTCGCCGCCCGCCGCTTCGTTGGCGAGACAGTGCAGCAGCTGATAGCCCGGCTGATATTCACGGTTGGTGAGATCCGTGTGCAGCGGCAGGGCGACCGCCGTATAGGCATTCGAGATGGTGTCGATCTGCGCCTCGACATCGAAGACCGCGCCGAAGTTGGTGTGGCGCAGGAAAGCGACCTGCGCGATCAAAACCTCGAGAGCCTCGCGGCGATCGGGCGTCTCGGTGACCAAGGCAAGGCCCCGGTCGCGCAGACTCTCCAGCCAAGCCAGGGCGATGGAGGGCGACTCCATGATCCCTGCATAGGGAAACCGCGCTATCTCCTCGCCGTCGCCCCCGCCCCACAGATGAATCCCTGGGGTTCCGGCGGCGTTATCGACCCTCCCTTCCGCGTCCAGCCAGCCCGCGGCGTAGCGGCTGAGGTGTCCGTCGCCGCTCCAGCGCAGCTCAAGATCGCCGTCTTCCCGCAGCCCTATCTCAACCGGGTGAACGTCGAGCGGATAGGAGAGCTGGTCGAGGGTTCGCTCCAGGGTGTAGGGATCGCGGCAATCCCGGCAGGGGCAGGAATCGCGCAGCATCAGGGCATGCAAGACGCTACGCTGGCCATCCGCCCAGTGCAGTTCGAGCAGTTGAGGATCGGCCGCGCTGGGCGCCGCGGAAACCAGCCCCTTGCGCGCCGCGAAGGGATAGAGATCGCCCATCGGAGTGGCTGGAGCACGATAGCTGTCCGTCCCGTCAGCGCCCTGCCGCGAAGGTCCTTTGCGAGTAGCTGATGCCATGTCCGTTCTCCCCTAGGTCAGCGAAACCACAATCGATCCCTTCGCCGGCTTTGGGAAGCCGCATTCCGCCTGTACCGCCGCCCCGCCTGCCGCGCCAAGCCCCCCGGCTGGAAGCTTGACGAGGTCCCAAAAGCCTTTTACGGCGAAGGGACAGCCATTTCAGGACAGCCTACATGGCCCCCAGCGATCCTCTCCTGCAGACCTTCCAGCTGAAACAGCTCACGCTGCGGAACCGGATCATGAGTTCCAGCCATGAGCCGGCCTACTCCGAAGAAGGCATGCCCAAGACACGCTACCGCCTTTATCACGAGGAGAAAGCCAAGGGCGGCATCGGCCTGACCATGATCGGCGGCTCTTCCATCGTCTCCCCCGACTCGCCGCCTGCCTTCGGCAACCTGCATCTCTGGGACGACGCCATCGTGCCCTGGCTGCAGGAACTAGCCGAGGGCGTGCATGCCCAGGGCGCGGCGGTGATGTGCCAGATTACCCATCTCGGGCGGCGTACCAGTTGGAACACCGGGGATTGGCTGCCGGTGATCGCGCCCTCGCCGCTGCGCGAAGCGGCGCACCGCGCCTTTCCCAAGGAGATGGAAACCCACGATATCCGCCGGGTAATCGCCGATTACGCGGCGGCGGCCCGGCGCTGCGTGGAGGCGGGCTTGGACGGCATCGAGCTGGAATCCTACGGCCACCTGATGGACGCCTTCTGGTCGCCGGCGACCAACCGCCGTGACGACGCCTATGGCGGCAGCCTGGAAAACCGGGTGCGCTTCGCGCTGGAGGTGCTCGAGGCGATCCGCGCCGAGATCGGCGCCGCGCCGGTCCTCGGCATCCGCATGGTCTTCGACGAGGCCATGGACGGCGGCCTGGAGCGCGCGGAAGGCCTGCGCATCGCCGAGAAGCTGGTCGCCAGCGGCACCTTGGACTTCCTCAATGTGATCCAGGGGCACATCGACACCGACGAGGGCCTGTCCCATGTCATTCCCGGCATGGGTACGCCGGCGGCGCCCTTTCTGGAGCTTTGCGGCGTCGTCAAGCGGGCCTTCGGCTTGCCGGTGCTGCACGCCGCGCGGATCAACGATGTCGCCACCGCCCGTCACGCCGTCGCCGAGGGCCTGCTCGATCTCGTCGGCATGACCCGCGCCCACCTCGCCGACCCGCATATCGCCGCCAAGATCGCGCGTGGCGAGGAGGAGCGGATTCGCCCCTGCGTCGGCGCCGGCTACTGCATCGACCGGATTTACGAGGGCGGCGAGGCGCTTTGCATTCACAACCCGGCCACCGGCCGTGAAGCCAGCATCCCCCATAATATCCCCCCCGCCACTGGACAGGCCAAGAACGTGGTGGTGGTCGGCGCCGGCCCCGCAGGACTGGAAGCGGCCCGCGTATGCGCCCTGCGCGGCCATCGAGTCCTGCTGTTCGAGGCGGCCAGCGCGCACGGCGGCCAGCTGCGCGTCGCCGCGGGGTTGCGGCGCCGCCGCGAGATCCTCGGCATCGCCGATTGGCTGCTGCAGGAGGCCGAGCGCCACGGGGCGGCGGTCCGATTCAATCTCCTGGCCGAAGCCGCAGACGTACTGGCCGAAGACCCGGATATTGTGATCGTCGCCACCGGCGGCCTGCCGAACACCGGTGTCCTGAGCGAAGGCGCGGAGCTGGCGACCACCACCTGGGATGTGCTGAGCGGCGCGGCGAAGGCCGGCCAGAAGGTCCTGCTGTTCGACGACAACGGCGCCCACCCCGGTCTCAGCGCCGCCGAGGCCCTGGCGCTGGCCGGCTGCGAACTCGACTATGTCACCCCCGAACGGGTCCTTGGACCGGATATCGGCGGAACCAATTATCCCGGCTATTTCAAAGCCTTCGACGAGAGGGGCGTGCGCATCACCCTGAACCGGCGGCTCAAGGCGCTGCGCCGCGAGGGCAACCGCCTCGCCGCAAGTCTGATCAGCGACTACAGCGGCGAAATCGAGCAGCGGATCGTCGATCGGGTGGTGATCGAGCATGGCACCCTGCCCCTCGACGATCTCTACTTCGCGCTCAAGCCGGATTCCAGCAACCTTGGGGAAACCGACGTTTCCGCCCTGCGTCAGGGGCATCCGCAGACGCTGAGGCCCAATCCCCGAGGTTCATTCCAGCTTTTCCGGGTCGGCGACGCCGTTTCCAGCCGCAACATCCACGCCGCGATTTACGATTCCCTGCGGCTCTGCAAGGACTTCTAGAACCATGACAGCCAAGCGCGGGATCAACTTCCTGCAGACCCCAGGCCCGACTCATATCCCCGACCGGGTACTGCAGGCGATGCAGCGCCAATCCATCGATTTCGCCGGGCAGGAGTTCCTCGACCTCGCTCAGTCCTGCTATCCCGACCTGCGGCGGCTGTTCGCAACCGAGGGCGAGGTCTTCATCTACGCCTGCAACGGTCACGGTACCTGGGAAGCCGTGCTGACCAACCTCTTCTCCCCGGGCGACAAGGTGCTGGTCCCCGAAACCGGCATGTTCTCCCTGAGCTGGAAAACCCTGGCCGAGGCGCTGGGTCTCCTCGTCGAATACATCGAAAGCGACTGGCGCCATGCCGTCGAGCCGGCCGCGATCGAAGCGCGGCTGCGCGCCGATACCCGGCATGAGATCAAGGCAGTGCTGCTGGTACACACGGACACCGCCACCAGCGTGACCAGCGACGTCGCCGCGGTACGCAAGGCGATCGACGCCGCCGCCCATCCCGCGCTCTATGTCGTCGACGCGGTCGCCTCCCTCGCCACCACGGATTTCCGGATGGACGACTGGGGTATCGACGCGGTGCTCAGCGCCTCGCAGAAGGGCCTGATGCTGCCGCCCGGTCTCGGCTTCGTGGCGGCCAACGCAAAGGCGCTGGCGGCCTGCGAGACGGCCAGCCTGCCCCGTTTCTATTGGGACTGGCGCGAACGCCGCAAGGAAGCCACCTATAAGTGGTTCTGCGGCACCGCGCCCGAGCATCTGATCTTCGGCCTGCGCGCCGCTCTCGATCTGCTGGCCGAGGAAGGCCCGCGCAATACCTTCGCCCGCCACCGGCGCCTTGCCAGCGTGGCGCGGGCCGCCGTCGCGGTCTGGGCCGAGGGTGGGGCCCTCGACTTCAACGTCGCCGACCCGGCCAGCCGCTCCAACGCCGTGACCACCGTCCTGATGGCCGAAGGCCAGGATGCCAACGCCTTGCGCAGCTTCTGCTACGACCGTTTCGATGTCTCCCTGGGCACCGGCCTGGGTCAGCTCGATGGACGGGGCTTCCGGATCGCGCACATGGGCGATGTCAACGCGCCGATGCTGCTCGGCGCCCTGAGCTGCGTCGAGGCGACCCTGCGCATGCTCGGCGTACCCCATGGCGCGGGCGGGATCGGCGCCGCCATCGAAGCCCTTGCGCGGCAGGACTGAATCCCGGCGGCGCGGCGCGATCGCGCCGGGAAGCTCAGGGATTTTCTGATAAGATGCCGCCGCAACGACGAGAAGGAACGACCGCTTGGGCCCGCTGAATCTCCCGCCGCTCGAAAAGGCCACCGACAAGGCCACGTCCTGGCTGTGGCAGGATAACGAGGCCGCCAAGCCGCTCTGGGAGCGCCTGCTGCTGAAGACCACGCGCGTGCTCTACGCCCTGACCCGCGATCTGCTGGAAGGCCAGTTGACCCTGCGCGCCATGAGCCTGGTCTACACCACGCTGCTGTCCTTCGTACCGCTGCTGGCGATCAGTTTCTCGGTGCTCAAGGGCTTCGGGGCCCATAATCAGATCGAGCCCTTCCTGCTCAATTTCCTGGCGCCGCTCGGCGACAAAAGTGTCGAGATCACCAGTCAGATCATCGAGTTCGTCGACAACACCAAGGTCGGCGTCCTTGGATTTCTCGGTTTCGCGCTGCTGTTCTATACCGTGGTCTCGCTGATGCAGAAGATCGAGCGCGCCGTCAACTTCGTGTGGCGGGTGCACAAGGAGCGCAGCCTGAGCCAGCGCTTTCGCGATTATCTCAGCGTTCTCGTGATCGGCCCGGTGCTGATTTTCTCAGCCCTGGGCATTACCGCCTCGCTGACCAGCGCCGAGCTGGTGCAGGACGTTTCCACGGTGCGGCCGATTGGCATGGCGATAGAGTTCATCGGCCGCGTCGTTCCCTATCTGCTGATCGTCGCGGCCTTCACCTTCATCTACATGTTCATGCCGAACACCAAGGTGCGGCTGCGTTCCGCCTTCGTCGGCGCCCTGGTTTCGGGAATTCTCTGGAACAGCCTCGGCTGGATCTTCGCCGCCTTCGTCGTCGGTTCCGCGCAGTACGCGGCGATCTACTCGACCTTCGCCACCCTGGTCGTCTTCCTGATCTGGCTCTACCTGGCCTGGCTGATCCTGCTCGCCGGCACCTCGATCGCCTTTTACCACCAGCACCCTGAATACCTGCGCGCCCGACAGCGGGAACTGCGCTTGAGCAACCGGGTGCGGGTCGAGCTTTCGCTGCTGGTGATGCTGCAGATCGCCCGCAGCTTCGCGGGTCAGACCGCCGCGCGCCGCGAGGACGATCTCAGCCAGGCCCTGAACATACCCGGCGAGGCGATCGGCGAAGTGATCGGCGCCTTGGAATACAAGGGACTGATCGTAAAGAACGCCGAGGACCCGCCTGCCTACCTGCCGGCGCGGCCGCTCGAGCGCATCGCCGTGGCGGAAGTTCTGGAAGCCGCGCGCGGCGGCAGCGCGCCCGGCGGCGGCGACATGATCATCAGCACCGATATGCTGCCGAAGGACTCTGCCATCGCCGGCGTGATAAGCGATATCGACCTGGCCCTGGCCAAGGTCCTGCAGGGGCGCAGCCTTCAGGATTTGCTCGAAGGCAAGTCCACTGAAATCCACAGGTCTCAGCCGGCCTCGCCCTAGACCCGCTCAGTCCTTTTCGCGCGGCGCGGCGTTCGAATGGATTTCCTCGGCGCGGCGCGCGGCGATCAGTTGGCGCGCCGCGTCGCTGGTCACCCCGACGCCGGCCAGCACCTCTTCCGCCATCTGCAGACTGACTTCCAGGTTTTCCGGCACCGCCAGGGTCGCCCCGGCGGCGATCAAGGCCCGCGCGTGCGCGACATCGCGAGCGCGGGCGTAGATCGCCAGCTCCGGCCAGTGCGACCGGGCGGTCTGGGCCGCCTGCGTGGCGGCCCGCGGGCTATCCATGGTCAGCACCAGCGCCAGGGCATGCTCCGCGCCGGCGCGGCGCAGAATCTCCGCCCGCGTGGCGTCGCCGTAATAGACCGGCACGCCCGCCTTGCGCTTGCGGGCAACCGCCTCCGCGTCGAGATCGAGCGAGACCGAGGGAATCTGCTCCTGATCGAGGACCTCGCCCAGCAGGGCGCCCACCCGGCCATAGCCAGCGATGATGACATGCCCCTCGGCTTCGGCCAGTTCTCCCAGGCCGCCGTTGTTCGGCTTAGCCGCCTCCCGCCCGGCCAGCCAAGCCCCGGCGCGCCGGGCGACGACGGCGAGCAGCGGCGTCGCCATCATGGTCAGGCCGACCACGATCAGGATGAACTGAGCGAGCGCGCCCGGCATCACCCCTAGGGTGGCGGCGATCCCAACCACCAGAAAGGCGAACTCCCCGCCCTGGGCCAGCAGCAAGGCGGTCTCCACCGCGGTCGCCCGTGGCAGACGGAAAGCCCGCGCCAAACCCAGAATGATCGTCGACTTGAGCAGGAACAGGCCGGCGACGGCAAGCAGGACCCAGCCGAACTGGCCGCCGACGCTGCGCAGATCTATACCCATGCCTACGGACATGAAGAACAGGCCGAGCAGCAGGCCCTTGAAGGGCTCCAGGTCGACTTCAACCTGATGGCGGTACTCGGTTTCGGCGAGCAGAAGCCCCGCCAGGAAGGCGCCCAGGGCCATGGAAAGCCCCGCCGCGCCGGTCACCGCCGCGGTTCCAATCACGGTCAGCAGCGTTACCGCCATGAACAGTTCGCGGCTGCGCGCGGCGCTGACCAGGCGAAACAGCGGGCGGATCGCAAGTCTTCCGAGCAGCAGGATCACCACGACCGCGGCAACCGCCTTGGCCAGCGCCAAGAGCAGGGAAAGCAGCAAGCCGCCTTCGGTCTCGCTGCCGAAAACCCCGAGCAGAAAGAGAATCGGCACCACCGCCAGATCCTGAAACAGCAGGATCGCGAAGCTGGCCCGGCCAACCGGCGCGCCGAGCTGCCGGCGGTCGATCAGGAGCTGCATGACGATGGCGGTCGATGACAGCGCGAGACAGGCGCCCAGCACCACGCTGGAGACCGCATCGTTCCCCCAGGCCCAGGCAATCGCGCCGATGGCGAGACCGGTCAGCAGGACCTGCGCGCCGCCAAGGCCGAAGACCAGGCGTCTCATGCGCCACAGGCGGTCGAAGGAGAGCTCCAGGCCGATCATGAACAGCAGGAAGATGACCCCGAGCTCGGCCAGCGCCTTGACCCCTTCGAGGTCGGTGATCACCACGTAGCCGAGCCAGGGCAGCTCGCCGGCCAGCAGCCCCAGGCCGAAGGGACCGATCACCGCCCCGATCACCAGATAACCGAGAATCGGATTAATCCGCAGGCGCTGCATCACCGGCAGCACGATGCCGGCGGCGACAAGAAAGACGACGGCCTCGCGCAGATGCGGAATGCTGCTGTGTGCTTCTTCCACCGGTGATCCGTTCCTTTCTCAGGCGCGCCAGTGTCTGACAGTCAGGCTCGATCTGTCCGGGTCAGCCGGAAATCGATGTGCCCGTGGGTCTCGCCAATCTGCGCCTCACCGACTTCCAGCGCCACCGCCCGCGAGAACATCGGCCCATCGCTGACCAGGGTATGAAACTCGCCATACTCACCGCAGGGATCGCAGCCCGTGGGGAGCTCGGCCAGCAGCTCCGGCGCATAGTCGCGACCGAGCACCTCCGGACTTAGCACCGAAAGATCGATGCTCGCCACCCGCGCTTTCAAGCCGGCGTCGAACATCTCGCCCGCCAGCGTCTGCGTATCGCTGCCCCAAAGCGGGAAAAGCGCCTGCAGGCCGCTCCCCGCAAGGCGTTCCTCGCGGTAGCGGCGCAGCTCTTCGAGGAAGAGATCGCCGAAGGCAATATGGCTGATGCCGCGTGCCGTGGCGCGCTTCACGAAAGCCGACATGGCGTCCGCGTAAGCCTGTTCCGAGCAGGGGTCCGGCAGCAGAATCTCCTCCAGGGGCAAGCCTGCCGCCTCGACCTGCGCGGAGAGGACGGAGCGGCGCACGCGGTGCATCGCGACCCGCACTTCGTCCGGCGCCTCGGTCGTCGTGGTCAGCAGCCCCGCGATCTCGACCTGAGCTTCGCGCTGTAAGCAATGCAACATCCAGGCGCTGTCCTTGCCGCTGCTCCAACTGACCAGGACCTTCGGCCTCGGCATCCCCATAGCGCCTTTCACGACAGCCTCGATTTCTGCGTCAGATCGCCGCCACGCCAAAGATAGAGCGCCAGCAGCGGCTCCGCCTCGCTTCGCATGGCGTGCGCCATCCAGGAGGGGTGGTGGACGACGCTGCCGGCCGGCAGCAGACGCTCGCCCTCCGCGCCCTTGCGCCAGGCGGCTTGGCCGGAGAGCACGATATAGACCTCCTCGGCGGCATGGCTATGCAGCGGATAGGATGTCTGCGGGCCGAGCAGCAAAACACCGAGCGCGATATCCCGGCTGGCGAAGTGGCCCCGCTCGCCAAGCAGCTCGCACCAGCCGTATCGCGTCAGGAAAGCCTGCGAGATGTCTTCGGCGGCATAACTTTGCCCCCAGGCCAGTTGCCTGGCGTGGCGCGCGAGCAACGCGGTCAGCCCGCGGGTCGCGGGCGCGCTGGCGGCTTCCAAGGCAGCACAGCTATCGAGCACCGGCAAGGTCCTGGCCGGCAGACTGCGCGCCGCCGGCGCCGCCGGGACCGCCGCCGTGAAGTCCCGCAACTCGGGCGGAAGCAGCCTGTGGGCCACCGCGAGGGCTTCCTGGAACAGGCTGTCCGGAACGCAGGTGGCGGCAGACTCCTGTCCGGGGAACTTGCTGCTTGTCACGCTGTTACACCTTCCTAAGTCCAGGGGCGGGACCGGAACCCGCCTTCTCAGGTTGCGGAGAAAGGGTTTGCAGAACCATGTCCGAAACGATTCGCGAAGCCGTCGCAGTATTTCACGATCCCGACGCCATGGAAAAGGCGATTGCCGAGCTCGAGAGCAGGGGCATCGACCGCGCCGAAATCAGCCTCCTGGCGCGCGACGAAATCGTCGAGAAGAAGCTGCGGCACCGCTATGAAAAGGTAGAGGATCTGAAGGACTCCCCGGATACGCCGCGGCGGGCCTATATCGACAAGACCATGATCACGGAGGCACAGTCCGGGCTCGTCGGCGGGCTGTTCTATGTCGGCGCCATCGCCGCGGCCGGAGCAAGCGTTGCCACCGGCGGCAGCCTTCCCCTCATTCTTGGCGCGACCCTTGCCGCCGGCGGCGCCGGCGGAGCGGTTGGCGGCGTCATAGCCAAGGCCGTCGACAAAGAAGAGCGCGCGGAACTGCGCGCGCAGCTGGACCGGGGTGGCCTGCTGCTGTGGATCAGGCTGCGCGAGGACCGCCAGGACGATACGGTCCTTTCCAGCCTGCGCGGCAACGGCGCCACCTACGCCGAGGTGCACCGCTTGCCCGTGGCCTCGGCCGTGTCCGGGTAAATCAGGATGCGCGCGCTAGAGCTTTCCCTTAGCATGCCCGCGAAGTTTCAAGGAGCTATGCAACGGGATGCCGCAGTCGAGCCGCGATCTAGAGATACGCCACGTCCAGCAGCTCGGCTATCACAACCGCTATATGGAGCAGACCGCGCTGCACTACACCCTCGCGGTTCCTCAAAGACTCAGGCTCGCGGTTGGGCCCGTGCCAGCCCGGCTGATCGAGACGATGTGCGCATCGCTCCCCATTCTGGCCACCACGGAACTACGTATCGACGGCGAAACCAGGGCGCTGCCCGACCTGCTAAGGGGGCCAACCCGTGGCTTTGTCTGGCTAACCAGCGCCCTGGCGGCGATTCTGCAGCGCGAGATCTATCCCAGCATCGCCAATTTCGGATCGCGCGTGTCGGATGGGGAGCTGGCCGATTTTCAGTTCCAATTCAAGGATCCCACGCTGGGCAGGGTCTGTGGGAACGCCGCGGTGCAGCTCGCCGCCGATCTGCTGTATCCCTGGGATGAGCGGAAGCTCGACGAGGCCGAGCTGCAACTGCGCGAGAGCATCGCCGACTACCAGCAGCGCTTCACCGCCGCGACACTCAATCAGAACCTGCGCGCCATTCTGGACAAAGCCGATGAGCGGCAGATTCCCTGGCACCGGATCACCATCGACGCCGCTTACGTGCAGCTCGGCCAGGGCTGCAAGATGCACCGCTACCGCGAAACCCTGAGCGATCAGGAAAGCGTGATCCCAACCGAGCTGCAGAAAAACAAGCTTCTCAGCCACAGAATTCTTGGCTCGGCCGGCCTGCCAACCCCGAAGGTGGCCCATGTCAGCACCGTAGAGGAGGCCGTACGGAGCGCCGAAAGCGTTGGCTATCCGGTGGTTCTGAAGCCCAACTCCCTGGCCAAGGGGATCGGTGTGTTCGTCGGTTTGCAAAACGCAAACGAAGTCCGTGCCGCCTTCGAGGAAGCCAAGAGCTACGGCGCGAACGTCATCCTCGAAACCTATATTCCCGGCGACGACCACCGCCTGCTGGTTGTCGATGGCAAGCTGATCGCGGCGGCACGCCGTCTGCCGGCACGTGTGGTCGGCGACGGTATGCTGAGCATCCAACAGCTGATCGACGAGGTGAACAAGGACCCACGGCGGAGCGCCGGCTATGCGACCCTGATGAACAACATCGTCATCGACAGCGAAACCAAACGCCTGCTTTCGCTGGCGGGCTTGACGCTCGACTCCGTACCGCCGCAAGGCCAGGTGGTCGAGTTAAAACGCACCGCCAACATCTCCTCCGGCGGCACCGCCATCGACGTGACCCGGGCAATCCATCCCGACAACGCCGCCATGGCGGAACGG
>CALNZX010000009.1:0-91703 GCA_942491105.1 uncultured Alphaproteobacteria bacterium
ACGCCATGCTGCTTTGGGTTCTGATGCCATTCTGGACCAGCTTTCTGGTGCGGACCTTCGCCTGGATCGTGCTGTTGGGGCGCAATGGCGTAGTGAACGAGGTGCTGAAGTCGACCGGCGCCATCGATGATTCTCTTTCGCTAATCTACAACTTTGCCGGCGTGATGGTGGGCACGAGCCACGCATTGATGCCGATCGCGATCCTGACCATGCTCGCGGTCATGCAGACCATCGACCCAAACCTCACCAAGGCGTCTGGAACCCTGGGCGCGCGGGGCGGGCAGTCTTTCTGGCGGATCTACTTTCCCCTATCGGCGCCTGGTGTTGCGGCCAGCGCCTTGCTGATTTTCATCATCACAATGGGCTTTTTCATCACGCCCATTCTTCTGGGCAGCCGTAAGGAACTGATGATTGCCCAGCTCATTCTGTTCCACGTCAACGAGATGCTGAATTGGAACTTCGCGGCGGCGATCTCCGTGGTTCTGCTACTGATCACCTTTACGTTCTTTTTTCTCTACGATCGCATCGTCGGCGCTTCCACCTTGGCTGGACAGCGCAGGGAAGGGGCGGCCAGCGACAAGGGGCTGCGGCGTCTCGGCGCGCTTGCCGGGGACATGCTGTTCTCCGCCCTGGGGACGCTCTGCGCAGTCATCTCCGCGGCGGCGGAGCGGGTCTTCAGCGGACTGCGCAGAAACCGCCAGGGTAAAAAGCGGATTGTCCTCTGGGCGGTTTCCCTTCTCGTCCTCAGTTATCTCGTGGTTCCGGCCTTCTTTTTAATCCCCGTGTCTTTTACTGAAGGCGAGTTCATCGAGTGGCCGCCTTACGGCTTTTCCCTACGTTGGTACAACGAGTACCTCGCGTCTCCGGTCTGGCAGGATGCGACGATACGCTCCCTTCTCGTGGCGACAGCGACGGCCATTCTCTCAATCCTGATCGGCCTGCCAGCGGCCTTTGTGCTGAGCCGGCAGAGGGTACCCGGCCGGCCGATTATCATGGCTTTTATCGTCTCCCCGTTGATCCTGCCGCACATCGTCGTGGCAATCGGCCTGTTCTACGTCTATGCGCAGATTGGCTTGGTCGGGACTTCCCTGGGCCTGGTGCTCGGCCATACCGTCTTCGCGGTGCCCTATGTCGTCATTACCTTGATGGCAACGCTCAAGAACTACGACCAAAGGCTCGATCAGGCGGCCTGGAGCCTAGGCGCCAACAAGATGCAGACCTTGTGGCGCATCACGCTGCCGATTCTGAAGACGGGAGTATTCGCCGCTTTCATCTTCGCGTTCGTACGTTCTTTGGATGAACTGACTGTCGCGATTTTCGTCAGCGGCGGAGTTGTCACCACTCTGCCCAAGCAGATGTGGAGCGATGCCCTTTTAAAAATCAATCCCACGCTGGCCGCAGTTTCGACCTGCCTGCTGCTTTTCATCACGGTGACGATCTTGATCACCGAATACCTTAACCGGCGCAAGAGCTAGGAGGCTGAAACGCAATGACAACGGCAAGCCAAACGCTGCGGAATCTACTGAGCGCAGGCTCACCCGTCATCATGCCCTTTGCTCATGATGCACTGAGTGCGCGTCTCATTGAGCTTGCCGGTTTCGAGGCGGTCGGCGCTTCGGGAAGCGGGATGACGGCCAGCCTTTTGGCTGTTCCGGATATCGCGCTGACCACGATGACCGAAATGGTCGAGCAGACCGCGCGTATCGTCCAAGCGACGGAACTTCCGGTCCTGGCGGATGCGGATAATGGTCATGGCAACCATGTCAATGTCTGGCGGACGATTTCCGGATTCGAGAGGGCTGGAGCTGCTGGGGTCTTCATGGAAGACCAGAAGCACCCAAAGCGCTGTGGCCATTACCAGGGCACTGAGGTCGTTCCCGCAAAAGAAATGGTGACGAAACTAAAAGCGGCCCTGTCCGCGAGATCTGATCCTGATTTCGTCATCATCGCGCGCACCGATGCACGCCAGAGTCTGGGGCTGGAAGAGGCCATCGACCGTGCCAACCGCTATGCGGACACCGGCGCCGATATGATTTTCGTCGAAGCGCCACAAAGCGTCGAAGAGCTCGAATTTTTACCTAAGAAAATCCAGGCGCCCTTGATGGTCAATATGGTCGAGGGCGGGCGGACGCCGATCCTGCCGCCTGAAGACCTCGCTGCCATGGGCTATCGCCTGATTATTTGGCCGGACACTGCGATCGCTGCTGCAACCCGAGGCATGCAGCTGGCGCTCGAAACCCTGAAGAAAGAGGGCATCAGCGATCCCGCGTCCCTGGTTCTATTCGACGAGATGCGAAAAGTGCTCCGCCACGAAGAGTTTATTGAAATCGACCGAGCAATCGAAGCGTGAGCTTGCGGGGACAAACAAGAATTCTCGCGGTTAACCGCGGGCCATGCCGGTACTTCCTCCGGCATAAATCTGGAGAGCAAGGAGTAGGACTATGCAATTGCATCGAGGACTAAAATATCTGGCGCGCGGCACTGCCGCGCTGCTGCTCTTGGGCAGCGCCAGTATGGCGCAAGCGCAAGAAAAGACGATCTCCGTCGCGTTGCATGCGGATACCGCGATTACCGATCCGCATCTCACGCGTAACCTGAGTTCGCATGTTGCCATGCATCATGTGATGGAGAATTTGGTTACCTTCGACGAAAATTTCAAAATCATTCCCCAGTTGGCGGAATCCTGGGAGATCAGCGATACGGGAGACGTCTACACCTTCTCCTTGCGGGACGGTGTGGTCTTTCACGACGGCTCCACGCTGGATGCCGAGGACATCAAGTATTCCTTGCTTCGCAGCAAGGAAATTAGCCCCAACAAAGGGGACTACTCGGGGATTGAGACGATCGAAATCCTCGACCCCCTGACGGTGAAAATCACTCTATCAAAGCCGTCTTCCGTGTTTCTCGCGGCTTTGGGCGGGCCCTTCGGCGGATACATCATGCCGTCGGACTACGCGGAAGCGCAGGGCGGGGATATTACGACCCCAGTCGGCACCGGCCCCTTTATGTGGGACGAGTATCGCGCCGATCAGTATCTGCATCTAAAGCGCTTTCCCGAGTATAGCGCGGACGCGCGCTTCGATGGACCCACCGGCCTGGGCGGAAACCGCACTGCCTTGGTCGATATGATCGATTTTCGCATTCTTCCAGATCGTTCCAGCCGCGTTACCGGCCTGGAAACCGGAGAGATCGATTTCGCCAGCCGGCTTGATCTCGTGGATTTCGAGCGCTTTAGCGCAAGCTCCGATGTGGCGGCTGTCGAAGTGCCCGCGCTGGAGTGGGTCGTCCTCTGGTTCGGCCTGAATCAGCCGTTCACCCAGGATATCAACTTCCGCCGCGCGGTTGCCGCGGCTGTCGACCTGGATGCGGTTCTGCAAATCGCGGCGGGCGGCCACGGAGTCGCGAACCCGGCGTTCATGCATCCCTCACAGGCCGCATGGTACAACGAGGAAACCGGTCAACGGCACAACTACGATGTTGACGCGGCGAAAGCGCTGCTCAAGGAGTCTGGCTACAACGGCGAGCCGATTGAGCTGCTGTCTTCCAACGACATCGAATACATGGGTAACGCAGCCCTCGCGCTGCAGCAGCAACTATCGGCCATTGGTGTCAATATCGAGCTTCGTTTCCAGGACATCAGCGGCCTGGTCGCCTCGATTTACGCAACCGAGCCTGTGTACCAGCTCGGCATGATGACGAGTTCGGGCCGCTTCGACCCGGATCAGCATTATTTCCGCCGTCTGCACAGCAGCTCAAGCGTCAACAAGTATGCGAACGAAGAGTATGACGCTATCGTCGAGGAAGCGCGCACTGTCGTCGATCCGGCGGCGCGTCTTGCCCTCTATAACAAGGCGCAAGGCATCATGATGCGGGATGTTCCCGCCATGCTGCTGCTCAATCCGAGCTTCTTTGAAGCCCATCAGAAGAACGTCGTCGGTTTCAAGCCGAATGCGTCGGGCATCATCAGGTTCTGGAACGTCGATATCCAATAATCTGCAATTTTCCGCTGCCCCATTCCCTTCGTTCGGGATGGGGCAGCGGCTCATCCTGGCGGAGTCTGCACATGTCTAGCCTTGAACCGACGGCGGCCGGTTTCGACCATTCCTACTGGTGGGCTCGCGCGCCGCTCGCATCTTCCGGTTCCGATAGCCTTCCCTCGCGTACCGACATACTTATCGTCGGCTCCGGCTTTACGGGGTTGAGCGCCGCTCTATTCGCGGCGCGCGGCGGTAGCGATGTGCTGGTTATCGACGACAAGGATCTGGGTTTCGGTGCAAGCACGCGCAACGGCGGCGTGATCGGTAGCCGGCTGAAAACCTCCTTTTCTCGTCTCGTGCGCGAGCGGGGAATGGAAGAGGCCAAGGCGATCTACGGTGAAAGCCGGCGCGCCTACGAGTTCACGACCGGCCTTATCAAATCGGAAGGAATTGAGTGCTTCCTGGAGGAGCGCGGTCGCTTCATGGGGGCACGCTTCGCGAAGGACTACGACAGCCTGGCGCGAGACTCCGAGGCCATGCACAAGCATTTGGGAATTGAGAGCGAGGTTTTCCCTCGCGCCGAACAGCATAAAGAGATTGGAAGCGACGTTTACCATGGCGGCGTGTTGCGAAGTCTTTTTGCCGGCGCGCATCCAGGACTGTTCCACGCGGGTCTTCTCTCCAAAGCGCAGGAAGCGGGCGCCAAAATGCTATCCCACACCCAGGCAAAGGGTATTGAGCGCCATGCGGGGGGCTTTAAAGTCACCACAAGCCGCGGTGTGGTCGATGCTGGGGTGGTGATCATTGCTACCAACGGCTATACCGGCTCGTTGGTGCCCTATCTCGCCCGGCGCGTGATCCCGATCAAAAGCCAAATCTTGGTAACTGAGGATCTGGGTGAGCAAATCAAAACGCTTCTGCCGACGCGCCGCTTGATGGGGGATACCTCGCGACTGCATCACTACTTCCGCCCGACGCCGGGCGAACAGCGCATTCTCTTCGGCGGGCGCGCCGGGGGCGCGCATCTCTATCGTGAAATGGGGCGCATTTTTCCGGCGTTACGGGATGTGAAAATCGCGTATTCCTGGACCGGTTACGTCGCCTACAGCTTCGACACCATGCCACACATCGGGGACGCCGATGGCCTATACTATGCCATGGGCTATTGCGGTTCCGGCCTAGCCATGGGTCCTTATTTCGGGGCGAAGCTGGCAGATCGCGCACTGGGCAGGGAAGGCGGCAAAACCGCTTTCGAAAGTTTTCCGTTCAACACCAGACCTTACTATTTCGGTCGTCCCTGGTTCTTACCGTTTGCGATGTCTTGGTACGGTCTTCGCGACCGCTTCGGTATCTAGGCCGCAAGACGGGAAGTACACATGCATAACTATCTCCTGAAGCGACTGTTCTCGACCATTCCGACACTCTTTCTGGTCACGATCGTCGTGTTTCTGCTGCTGCATCTATCGCCGGGCGATCCGGCATCGATGATGCTCGGCAGCTACGCCACGCCCGCGGAAATCGAGATTTTCCGCGAGAAAATGGGTTTCAACAGGCCGCTGCCGGAGCAGTACTTTGCCTGGCTGTGGCGCGCGGTGCAGGGAGATCTCGGTCAATCCCTGAACGCCAATGTCCCGGTCCTCGACATGATGATCGAGCGTTTGCCGCGTACCTTCTCCCTGGCGTTACTCGCGATGATGTTCTCGGTCGTGATCGGTATGCCGCTCGGCATCCTCGCCAGTATCCGTCAGAACACGGCTTACGATCAGGCCGCAATGTCCTTTGCTCTGTTAGGGCTATCGATTCCGGATTTCGTCGCAGGCCTGCTCCTGATCTTGCTGTTTTCGGTCTATATGGGCTGGGCTCCATCTATGGGCTACGTACCGATCGTAGATAGTCCGGTGGAGTGGTTCATGCACCTGCTTTTGCCGGCCTTCTCTCTGGGCTTCCTGATGGCCGCGGTGACAGCGCGCATGACCCGCTCCAGCGTCGTCGATGTGCTTCGCCAGGACTACGTGATGACTGCCCGATCGAAGGGGCTACCGGAGTCCAAAATCATCCGAATCCATGTCCTCAAGAATGCCTTGATCCCGGTGGTCACGGTAGTTGGCATCAACTTCGGGGCGGTGTTCCGTGGCGCCGTGGTGATCGAGACGCTTTTCGCCATTCCCGGCTTGGGACGCATGTTGATCACCGGTATTCAGTACCGCGATTACCCGGTGATCCAAGGTTGTCTGCTTGCCATCGTCACGATCTACATCCTGATCAATTTCCTGGTCGACATGCTCTACGCGGTGCTCGATCCGCGAATCAGGTACGAGTGAACGCCATGCTGAGCAGCGTACATCTGGCATACAAACGGGCCCGGCAGAATCGCCTTGCTTTCTTGGGCGGCACGATCGTCGCCATCGTCTTGTTTTGCGCCTTCGTTCTGCCCCTGGTCTTCTCCGGAGACCCCAACGCGCTGAACCCAATACTGCGCAATCAAGGGCCTTCCGCCGCGCATTGGTTTGGAAACGATCACCTGGGCCGGGATATCTTCCTGAGAATTGTCCATGGATCGAAACTGTCCTTGACGATCTCCGCCTCCGTTTCGCTCCTGGTATTGGTTTTCGGTACGATTGTCGGGATCGTCAGCGGCTACTTCGGCGGTTGGGTGGATACGGTCCTTAGCCGCATCACGGATTGCCTGATGGCCTTTCCGTCGATTCTGCTCGCACTCGCGGTGATGGCGACGCTTGGACAGTCCTTGAGCAACGTTGTGATCGCTCTAAGCCTTGTCTACGCGCCGCGCGTGGCGCGGGTGGCACGTAGCCCGGTGATATCCGAGCGCGATCGCGAGTACGTGGAAGCGGCGCGCGGCCTCGGCGCATCCCATGTCCGGATCCTCTTTCGGCATATCCTGCCCAATGTCATGTCGCCGATCATCGTGCAGACAACCATCATCTTCGCCTACGCGATGGTTGCCGAAGCGACCCTAGGCTTCCTCGGGTTAGGGGTACCTCCGCCGGAACCCACCTGGGGCAATCTGCTTGCCGAGGGCAGGCGGACACTAATGGTTTATCCCTCTCAGACGATCTTCCCGGCGGTAACGCTCGCGGTCGTTGTCCTGGGAATCAATCTCCTCGGCGATGGCCTGCGCGATATTCTCGACCCGCGAATGCGTGGAACCCATGGAGCTGCGCAGTGAGCCAAGGCACAGAAAAGATCCTTGAGGTCGACGATCTCAGCGTTCACTTCCGTACCCCTGACGGCATCGTTCGGGCCGTCGACGGCGTCAGTTTCGACCTCAAGCGGGGCGAGACCCTCGCGGTGGTGGGCGAGAGTGGATCGGGCAAGAGCATTCTTTCGCGGTCCATTATGCGTCTGGTGCCTTGTCCTCCTGGCTACTACGCCGGCGGTACGGTCCGCTTCGAGGACCGGGAAGTCCTGAAGCTTTCCAACGCAGAGATGCGCGGACTGCGCGGCAACAAAATGTCGATGATCTTTCAGGAGCCGATGACGAGCCTGAATCCTGTTCTGACGGTTGGCTACCAGATTACGGAGGTCCTCAGGCTACATAAGAAGCTCTCCCGCAAGCAGGCCCACGAGAAAGCGATCGAGGCCTTGCGCATGGTCAGGATCGCCGATGCCGAACGGCGTGTGAACGAGTATCCGCATCAAATGTCGGGGGGGATGTGCCAGCGCGTCATGATCGCGATGGCGCTGGCCTGCAATCCCTTGCTGCTGATCGCCGACGAGCCGACGACGGCACTCGATGTGACGATCCAGGCGCAAATCCTGCGTCTGATGAAGCGGATCAAGGAGGAGGTCGATACCAGCATCATGCTGATCACCCATGATCTCGGCGTCGTTGCCGAGTTCGCGGACCGGGTGCTTGTGATGTACGCCGGACGGATTGTCGAAAGCGGGACCGTAGCGCAGCTGTTCGCCAATCCACGGCATCCCTATACCAAGGGCCTACTCGCATCGATCCCCAGGCTGGAGCAGAATCGCCATCGCCTGGATACGATCAAGGGCAGCGTTCCCAATCCGAAGCAGTTGCCGCGGGGGTGCCGGTTTCATCCCCGCTGTCCCTATGTCATGCCGCGTTGTCTTGAACAGGCGCCGCCTGACATACCGGCAGGAGAAGATCGGATCGCCGCCTGCTGGCTGGTCGAGGAAGACAGGATGCCGCAAGGGCGAAAGGAGGTGCCGCATGCCGACGGGGTCTGATGCGCATTCTCGGCCTTTGGTCGAAACCAGGAATCTGGTCAAGCATTTCCCGGTCTCCAAGGGGGGGCTGCTCTCCAAGTCGGCCGGCGTCGTGCATGCTGTCGATGGCGTCGATTTGATTGTTCGTCGTGGTGAAACGCTGGGCCTAGTGGGGGAAAGCGGCTGCGGCAAGTCTACGCTCGGCCGCCTGCTGCTGCGTCTTCTCAAGCCGACCTCAGGCGAAGTGGAAGTCGATGGCGTGGCGTTGGAGAGCCTCGGCGCTGCCGCGATGAAGCGGGCACGCAGGGAAATGCAAATTATCTTTCAGGATCCCTTTGGCTCTCTCAACCCGCGTATGAAGGTTCGCGACATCATCGGAGAGTCGCTTGTTATCCATGGCATCGGATCGCCGCGGCAGCGCCGGGAAAAGGTTGCTTCCCTGCTTGCCGACGTTGGCTTGGGCCCTGAAGCCGGTGAGCGTTATCCCCATGAGTTCAGCGGTGGCCAGCGTCAGCGGATCGGGATCGCGCGCGCACTCTCCCTAGAACCGAAGCTGGTTGTCTGCGACGAGCCGGTCTCGGCGCTCGATGTCTCTATCCAGGCACAGGTGATCAATCTGCTGCAGGATCTACAGGAACAGCGCGGGTTAACCTATGTGTTCATCTCCCACGACCTCAGTGTGGTGAAGCACATCAGTGATCGCGTCGCGGTGATGTATCTGGGCCGGATCGTGGAAATCGCGCTGAAAGAGGACATCTACGCCGCGCCTCGCCACCCCTATACCGAGCTGCTCCTGGCGGCGATCCCGAAGCCGGAATTGCGCGCCGACAAGGAAGCCGAGGAAATTCAAGGAGAGATACCCAGCGCGATCAGTCCGCCGCCCGGCTGCCGCTTCCATACACGCTGCCCACTCGCCACGGACATCTGCCGAAAAGAGGTGCCGAGATTGCGAGATATTGGCAATGATCATTTCCTAGCTTGTCACGTTCGATAGGTTGGAATTTTTGAGGAAAGCTTGGAAATGTAGTGGCAGTGTGCGTTGGCAGTAGCGGGCGACGGAGGTCCTTCGTCGACGACAGGCGAGCCACAAGCCTCCGCTCCCACATAGCGCAGGCGCCCGCACGACACTCTTTGCGGAAGAGATGTGGCAGGAAATGGTGGTTGGCCTAGAAAGTATAATGAACGGCAGCCGGCGACGGGGGCCATTCGCCAGGAAACCGCAGCCCTCCTCTTCGAGCAGGTCCTGCAGGTGCATGGCCGTTCCCTACCGAGGTGTTTGACTTCCCATTATGGCCAGGCTTCGCTATGGAGCGCTTTGCCGAGCACCTGTCCGGCGCCATAGGCGGAGAGGTGGTCATCATCGATATAGAGCAGGCCGGTACCATCGTAGATCTGGCAGACGGGCTGGCAGAGGAGCGGGGCGATGGGGATGAAGTCGATGCCTTCGCGCTCGGCGATTTCCGTGATGATCGCATCGGCTTCGGCGTAGCGCGCTTCGATCTCGGACAGGCTCGGCGCATCTGGGGCAGCCAGGCCGAGCTTGGCGCGGCCTAATATTACCATTCCGCATATTGATAGTACTTTTTATCATTTATTCTCATGATCTGGGGGCGCCTATAGTCGGGCAATCGCGCAGGATGCGGTTTCCGCCCGGGCTTGCCGGGCCGGGACATCTGAGACGAAACAACGCGAAAACGGGACAGAGGAGCAGGAAAATGAAATTTGGAAAGCAGGCGGTTTGGACCATTGCGGCTGGGTTTTTCGCCGCGGCGGTCGTCTTACAAGGCGCGCCGGCGCAGGCGCAGACGAAGCTGCGCCTAGCCACCTACGTGAAGGAAAACGATATCCGCGTCGAGGGCTTCAAGCACTTCGCGGAGCTCGTCGCCGAGAAAACGGAAGGGCGCGTGACCGTCGAGGTCTTCCCCGGCGGAACGCTGCATCCCTTCAAGAAGGCCATCGATTCCCTGCTCGGCGGGGTCTCCGATATCAGCCCAGTCGTCGGCGGCGCCGTCGACAATCGCCTGCCCTGCACCAACGTCACCCACTTCATGCCGGCCGCGATCGACATGAGCCGCGTCATCGAGCTGGACATCGCCTACAACGAACTGATGAAGGACGAGTTCGAGAAGCTCGGCCTGATCGTCGTGCTGCCGCAGAATTCCTCCTACGACCAGCGCTGGTACTTCGCCAAGGATCTGGACGATCTGGAGAAGATGGACGGGCTACTGGTCCGCTCCTTCGGTCCGATGGTCAGCAACATCATCGAGGGCTGGGGCGGAAAGCCGGTCTACATGTCGCCCAACGAGGTGTACCAGGGCGCCGAGCGCGGCGTGGTCAGCGGCGCGACGATGGGCTTCGGCACCTACAGCGCCTGGAGCATGTGGGACGTGCTGCCGTACATGGCCAACGTCAAGATGATGTACGGCCAGAACATGTACACCATGAACAAGGCGAAGTTCGATTCGCTCTCGCCGGCCGATCAAAGCGCCCTGCTCGAGGCTGGCGAGGAGACCGCCCGCTGGCTCGAGCCCAAGTATCAGGAGTGGGTCAATGCCCAGGTCGGCCGCGGCATCATGGAGAACGGCATGCGGGTCATGTCCTTCTCCCAGGATCAGCGTGAAGCGCTGGTCGCCTCGGCCCTGTCGGGCTGGTCGAGCAAGATCGAGGAAGGCTGCGGTCCTGAGATGACCGAGAAGCTGATGACGCTGATGGATGAGTTCGGCGGCTAAGCCATAAATGCCTCTGGCCGGAGGGTTCGCTGGCGCGCAGTCTTGAGATCAATTCTGCGCGCCACCCTCATCTTCATCATCCATAGCCCGCATAGCACCAGACATGAAAAGCCTGCTTGGAGTTGAGCGCCGCCTGAGAGACGCCGCGAAGGTATTGGCCTATGCCGGTGGCGGGCTGGTTCTCCTCGATGCGTTCTGGATCACGGTCTCTGTCTTTCGCCGCTACGTACTCAACGATCCCGATCCGGTGGTGACAGAGGCCGCGGCGCTGCTGCTTCTGCCGCTCGCCTTCGCGGGGCTGGCCTATTCCTTCGCGCAAGACGCCAACCCCAAGGTCTCCATGCTGATCGATGCCCTGCCGAAGGGTATCGCGCGGTGCATTGAAACGGTGAATGCCGTGATCGTTCTGGCTGTCGGTCTCTTGTTCACGAGCTTTGCCGGTAGCGCGGCGATCCGGTCCTATCACTCGGGGGCGGCCTCGTCCGTGATCGAGTGGCCGGAATACTTCCTCTGGGTGGCGGTCGGCCTGTGCGCGGCGGCCTTCACTCTGCTGGCACTGGTTCGCCTGATCTCCCAGGTGGCTTCTCTCCAAGCGTCAAGGCGGGCGTAACTGCGATGGAATGGTACACGATAGGGATCTCAATTTTCGGCATTCTGGTGGTGCTCATCGCCTTCGGCTTGCCGGTGCCCTTCGCGATGTTCGCGGCATCGCTGCCCTTCCTGTGGACGATCCAGAGCTTTTCGACCTCGCTGATCAGCGTCGAGCTCATGGTGTGGAAAACCTGGGTCCACTACATCCTGCTCGCCGTTCCACTGTTCATCTTCCTGGGCGAATTGGTCGGGCGCTCCAGTATCGGGCCGCGCCTCTATGGGGCGATGCATCGCGGCGTGCCGCTGCGCGGCGCCGCCGCCTATGGCAGCATCGGCGCCTGTGCCGGCTTTGGCGCCGTCTGCGGCGCCAGCCTGATCGGCGCGCTGACGATCGGGCGGGTGGCGCTGCCGGAGATGCTCAAGCTCGGTTACGGGGTGCGGCTGTCCACCGGCGCGATCGCCGCCGGCGGAACCCTCAGCGTCCTGATCCCGCCAAGCCTGATCCTGATCTTCTATGGGATCGTCAGCGAGGTCTCGATCGGCGCGCTGTTTCTCGGCGGCGTCGTTCCCGGACTGATGATCGCCGGAACGTTCCTGGTGGTGATTCTGATTTGGCGCTACGCAGCCCCGGGCGACATCCCCGAGAAGAACGACGAAGACCGGATTACGGCGCGCGATATCGTGCTCGCCTATTCGCCGATTCTGGTTATCGCGATGATCATTATCGGAGCCATCTATTTCGGCGTCGCGACGCCGACGGAGGCGGCGGCCGTCGCCGCAGTCGTCACGATTTTCTTTGCGATGACCATCGGCGGGATGACCTTGAAGGGTCTCGGCGAGGCCGTGTTGTCGACGATGAAAACCATGGGCTATCTCGGCCTGCTGCTCGCGGGCGCGATGATCCTGGGTTTCGTTCTCAACTATCATCAAGTGCCGCAGCAATTCACCGCCGCGTTCGTGGCGCTGGATATGCCGCCCTACGCGGTGCTGGCGATGGTGCTGCTGTTCTATCTCGTGCTCGGGATGTTTCTCGACCCGGCCTCGATGATCTTTATCACGCTGCCGACCTTGATCCCCTTGATCGAAAGCTCCGGCTACAACCTTCTTTGGTTCGGCATCGTGCACACCATCACGATGGAAATCGCGGTGCTGACGCCGCCGGTCGGCATCAACCTCTACATCCTGCAAAGCCTGGCGCCCAACGTTCAGATCACCGACGTGATCATCGGCGTCATCCCATTCATCTGCGCTCTATTGGCAATCATGGGGCTGTTGATCGCGGTGCCCGATCTGGCGCTGTGGCTGCCCCAAATCGCGAAGGGCTAGGAGAGGCCAATGGAAAAGCTATACGTCGTCGTCACCATGGACTGCGAGCGGCCGAATACGGAAACCGACGCCAAGGCCAGTGGCCCGCCGGACTACGATACCAGCGCCGTCTGGACGCGCGCCTACACGGATATCGCCGGCGAGTACGGCTGGCCGGTGACCTTTTTCATTCACCCGGAAGCCGCCGTGAATCAGACCGCCCTGTTTCTGGATCTGCAGAGCCAGGGGCATTGCCTGGCGCTGCATCTGCATCCCTGGCGGCTCGGCGACGGAAAGTACCCGGCCGAATGCGGCGGCCTGACCGAAGATCAACTGCGCGCCGCGCTGACCGAGGCGCGGGATATCTGGACCGAGGCCTTCGGTTTTCACCCGCTGTACTTCCGGCCCGGCGCGATGTCCGGCAACGACGCGATCTACAAGGTGCTTGGCGAGCTGGGATTCCGCGGCGCCGGTGTCTCCATGCCCGGCCGCTTCTATCCCCATACCTATTCCAACTGGTGGGGCGCGGAACCCGATCCCCATCGCGCGCATCCTTTCTTCCGGCAGCTCGCGGGGGACATGGATCTGGTCAACATGCCGAGTTCCGTCGACGTCTCCTCGGTGATCGAAAAGCACGGCTGCTGGTACCACTGGGACCTGCGTCCGGATTTTCCCGAGGCGGACTACGAGCGGATCGCGCGCAATATCGTGCGGCAGGTGAAGCAGCGGAACCCGGCGGTTCCCTGCATCAACCAGGTCACCCATAACGATCATGATTTCACCGATCCGAACGAGCGCAACCGCCAGCACTATATCCGCGGCCTGGACGCTATCCGCGACGCCTGCCGGGAAGAGGGGATCGAAGCGGTGGGCGCGACCCTCGCCGACATCTGCGACATGGTTCTGGAAACGCCGCCGGTTGAACGGCGGCTCGAGACCGCCAGCGGGAAAATCATCTATGCGCCGGGCAAGACGCGCGAGATTCCGCTTTTGCCGCCCGGCGACTGACGAACGTCGCGCGCAAACCTTTGAATGGAGATTGGGCGTTGGTGACACCCAAGAACACAATTCTTCTCGTATCGGACAATCACACGCGCCGGGCGCTCGGGTGCTACGGGCATCCCTTTGTGCAGTCGCCGAATATCGACCGGATCGCCGCGCGGGGGACCCTGTTCACCAATGCCTACGCGGCGAGCCCACTCTGCGGACCCTCGCGCGCGGCCCTGGCGACGGGGCGCTTCCCCCATCAAAGCGGCTTTTGGGACAATATCCTCGTTTACGACGGTTCGATCCCGAGCTGGATGCGCCGGCTGCGCGACCAAGGACATCCGGTCACCTCCATCGGGAAGCTGCACTACCGCAGCAGCGAGGACGACAACGGTCTGAGCGAGGAAATCCTGCCGATGCACATCGCCGGCGGACGCGGACAGGTTTCCGCGTTGCTGCGCTGGTGCGGGCAGGAGCCGCCGATGAGCGCCCAGCGCGCCGTCTATCTCTACGAGTCGGGCGAAGGGCTTTCCGATTACGGCGAATATGACGAAGACATTCTGACGCAGGCACTGACCTGGATCGACGAGCACGCGGACGGCACGGCACCCTGGACCTTGATCGTCTCCTTCGCGTGTCCGCATCCGCCCTTCAAGACGCCGCGGCGTTTTCTGGACCTCTATCCGGTCGCGGACATGCCCTTGCCTGTGCAGGTCGCGGAGGGCGAGCAGCCCAGGCATCCGGCCCTGGCGGCGCTGCGCGAATCCAAGAACTATCGCGACATGTGGGATGCGGACGCCCTGAGGAAAATCGCCGCGAGCTATTTCGCGCTGATCTCGATGGTCGATGAAAAGGTGGGCAAGGTGCTGGCCGCGGTCGAGCGGACGATATCCCTGGACGATATCAGGGTGCTGTACACGAGCGATCACGGCGAATCCCTCGGCGCTCATGGCTTGTTCGGCAAGAGCTGCCTCTACGAAGAAGCGATCGGCGTGCCCCTGATCATGGCGGGGCCGGACATCCCGGCCGGAAAGACGCTCGACACGCCCGTGTCTCACGTGGACCTCTTCCCGACGCTGGTCGAAGCCGGCGGCGGGAACCTGACCGGCGAGGATGCAGACCTGCTTGGCCGCTCGCTGTTCGACACGCTGCGGGGACAAACGCCAGAGCGCCCGATCTTCGCCGAGTACCATGCGACCGGGTCGAAGGCTGGTGCCTTCATGCTGCGCGACGGCGCGATGAAGCTGATCTATCACGTCGGGATGGCGGCGCAGCTGTTCGATCTGGAAGCCGATCCGGCGGAACAAAACGATCTGGCTGCCTCGCAGGACCACCGGGAGACGCTGGCGCGGCTCGAAGCCAAGCTGCGCGAGATCTGCGATCCGGAAGAGGTCGACCGGCGCGCCAAGCGCGACCAGCAGACGCGGGCTACGGAAGTCGGCGGCACCGAGGAAATTCTCAAGGCGGGAGTCTTCAAACGCTCGCCGGTGCCGGGACGGGACGCCGACTACACGGTTTAGCTGGCCGCTGCCTTAGAGCAGCGCGCCGCGCGCGTCGATGGGCCAAACGCATTCCACCAGGTCATCGCGGACGCCGACGATCCAGTTGTGCAGGTTCACGGTTGGATCGCAGTGCCCCGGGATCAGCTTGATGGTCATGCCCAGCGCGATCTCCGGAGCTTCGTCGGAAAGCTCGACCAGGCCATAGTCGTCGGCGGCGCGCGCATAGGTCATCCCGCTTTGTCCGAAGACGACCGGCATCCCGGAATCGACGGCGGCGGCTTTGTGACCCGCGTCGACGAGAAGATAGCGCCCGCGGCGCAGGCTGGTGACGCTGGTGAGCACGAAAAGGCTTTGACGGAAGGCGGCGAAAACCGTGTCCTCGGTTTCCTGGTTCCGGGTGTAGTCCGCGTCCATGAAGATGAAGGATCCGGGCTGGACTTCCGTGTAGAGGCCGCTCGCAGCCTCCAAGGGGAAGGTCCCGGTTCCGCCCCCCGTGACGGTTTCGCAGGCAACGCCGATTTCCTGGAGGGTCAGCAGGGCCTCCCGCACGCAACGGCTGGCGTGGTCGATGGCCGCCCTGCGCTCGACGGCCGTCCTCTTGTGCTGCGCCGGGCCGTTATAGGCTTGCAGCCCCCGGAAGCGCAGGTGGCTTGCCGCCTCGATCGCTGTAACCACGGCGATCAGATCCGCTTTGCCCGCGACGCCGGCGCGCTGCGCGCCGGTCTCGATTTCAACCAGAACGTCGATCTGGGTTTTCTCGGCCGCCGCGGCGGCAGCGATTGCCTCCACGTTCCCTGGATCGTCGCAACAGATCGCGATGCGGCTCTTGCGTGCCAGGCCGGCCAGGCGGCGCAGCTTGCGCGGATCGACAATCTGATTGGTGACGAGAATGTCCTCAATTCCCGCCTCGGCGAAGACTTCGGCCTCGCCCGTCTTTTGCACACAGATGCCGACGGCGCCGGCCGCGATCTGCCGCCGCGCCAGCTCGATGCATTTATGGGTCTTCGCGTGCCCGCGCCAGACGACGCCTGGATGGGACCGCATGCAATCGGTCATGGCGCGCAGGTTCGCCTCGAGAAGATCCATCTCGACAATCAAGGCGGGGGTTTCAATTTCGGATCTGCGGGCGCCGGGTCTGGCTGGTGGGCGGGGAGGCATCGGGGCGTCGGAGCCTATCTTGGACAGGTTGCTTCGAGGGCAATCTAGTCCGCCCTCGCAATAAACTTAAGTGCTAATAAGATATGACATTATGCGGAACCGTTATGATCTTGCGGAGGCGGAATGAAACTGAACTGGCTCTATGCGCTGCGGGCGATCGTCGAAACGGGAACCATGACGAAAGCCGCGAGTCAGCTCTGCGTCACGCAGCCGGCGGTGAGCCGGATGATCTCTGATATGCAGTACGAACTCGGCTTCGCGATCTTCGTGCGGCGCGGCGGGCGGCTGGAGATGACGCCGGAGGGCCAGGTGTTCTATCCGCAAGTCGAGCGGGTGCTATCGGGCCTGGACGATATAGAAACCATAGCCAAGGACGTGCGTGCCGGCGCCGGGCGGCATCTGCGGGTCATCACGATGTCGCCCATCGCCAACGAGATTTTGCCGGCGGCGCTGGGCCAGTTCGCGCTGCAGTTTCCCTCTGTGCGCGTTTCCATCGACATCCGGCCGCGCCGCGAAATCACGCAGTGGATATCGCAGGACCGTTATGACCTCGGCATCGTGCTGCTGCCGATCGAGGGACCGGTCAAGGCCGACAGTCAGGCCTTCGCGCGCGCGCCTTTGATGGTCGTGATGCCCAAGAGCCATCCCCTGGCCCGCAAGAAGTCGCTCGAGCTTTCGGACCTGCTTTCGGAATCGCTCGTTATGCTGCCGATGCATTCATTGATGCGCCGCTGGATCGACGCGAAGTTCGGCGAATTCGCGATTTCACCGAAGGTCGCGATGGAAACCTCGAGCATGCACTCCGCCTGCCGGATCGCCGTGGAGACGGGCTGCATCACCATTGTCGATGCCTTCACGGCCCAGGGGCAGAAACGCCAAGGCGCGGCGCTGAGGCCGCTGAAACCGGCCTTGGAGATTACCTTCGGTTTCGTGCTGCCATCGGGACGGAACCAGAATCCCATGGTGTCCAGCCTGATGGACTGCGTGAAAGCGGTCACCCAGCAAATTCACGCTTCCTGAGCTGTCTGCTTTCTCGGCTTGAACCGGCGTCTTCTCTAGCGGCGGAATTCCTTCTGATCGGTGCCGGAGTAGAGCGCCGCGAGCTGCCGGGTGACGGCGTCGTCGTGGGCGGCGAGCGCGGCCTCGTCGAGGTCTCCCTTGGGCTGCGGCTCGGGGTCGAAATTGCCGAATTCGTCGTGCCCGCGCACCAGCATCGCCGAGTCGTTCGTCTTCAACTGGCGGACATGGGTTGGGATGTAGCGGATCGCCAAACCGATTCTGCGGTCGTTGGTCCGATTGGGTTCGGAGCCGTGCACCAGCTTGACGCTGTGCAAAGAGAACTCGCCCGCCTTCAAGGGAACCAGAACGCCCTTGTCGTCCGGTACGTCGACGGCGATCTCCTGTCCCCGGCTGAGCAGATTGTGCTCATGGAAGGTGTCGCGATGCTCCACCTGCTCCATCTTGTGGCTGCCGGGCAGAAATTTCATGGCACCGCTTTCCACCGGCGCGTCGCTGAGCGCCACCCAGGCGGTGACCACCTCGTCGCTGCTCAGGCCCCAATAGGTCGAGTCCTGGTGCCAGGAGACGAAGTCCGGGGTATTCGCTTCCTTGATGAAGAAGTTCGTCGTCCAGCACAGCAGGTTCGGGCCGAGCACGTCCTCGACGGCGTCGAGGATCTTCGGGTGGTGCACCAGCTCGTTGGCCCAGGTGAACAGCAGATGCACCTTATGGCGGTAGTTGCTGTGGATCGGCTCTCCCGTGGTCCGCTCGTAAGCCTCCAGCCGCTCGCGATAGCTCCGCGCTTCTTCCGCGGACATCGCTCTGAGAGGAAAGTAAAATCCGTCGCGCCGATAACGCGCAACTCCGGCGTCGTCCAAAAGCTTCGGCATTCTCATCCTCCTTGATCGGCGCGCCAAGCTCCTGATTTCGGCGCGGGTTTTCCAATCGCCAACTGATGTATCAGATGGATACTACATCCCTGCCGGTGACTAATCAAATAGGATTCGCGGCAGCCATTGGGCGACTTCGGGGAAGAACAGAACGATCAGCAATCCGGTGACCTGCAGACCGATGAAGGGCCACATCGCGGTGAAGATTTCACCCAGCTCGATGTCCGGCGGCGCCACGGATTTCAGGTAGAAGCACGCCGGTCCGAAGGGCGGAGTCAGATAGGAGATCTGCATGTTCATGCAAAACAGCACCCCGAACCAGATCGGATCGAAGCCGAGCGTGGTGATGATCGGCACGAAGATCGGCATGGTGAGCAGCAGAATGCCGATCCAGTCCATGAACAGGCCGAAGACGATCAGGATCAGCATCATCATGAAGACGATGGTCAGCGGGGCGAAGGGCAACCCCGTCATCAGATCCTGGATAAAGCCGGTGCCGCCCATCAGATTGTAGACGCCGATCAGGGCGTTGGCGCCGAAGGTCAGCCAGAGCAGCATGCCGCAGGTGGACATGGTGCGGTGCAGGGATTCGCGGACCATGTTCCAGGTCAGCTCGCCGCGCAGCGCGGCCGACCCCAGGGCGCCGATCACGCCCATCCCCGCCGCCTCGCTGACCGAGGCGATACCGGCATAGATCGTGCCGAGCACCCAGAAGACCACGAGACAGGGGAGGATCAGACCCTTGGCGAGGCTCAGTTTCTCCGCTAGGGGGATCCGCCGCTCCTCGATCGGCGCCGGCGGCCCGAGTTCGGGGTTGATATAGCAACGGATCAGAATGTAGCCGGCATACAACGCCGCCAGCAGCAGGCCGGGGATCAGGGTCGCGACGAACAACGCCCCGATCGAAACGTTCGCCGTCAGCCCATAGACGATCAGGACGATCGATGGCGGAATCATCGTGCCGAGCGAGCCGCCGGCGCAGACCACGCCGATGGCCAGCTTTCTGTCGTAGCCGAGCCGCAGCATCTGCGGCAGGGCGATCAGGCCGAGCAGTACGATCTCGCCGCCGATGATCCCCGTCATCGCCGCCATGATCACGGCTACCGCCATGGTCTGGATAGCAAGTCCGCCGCGCAGTCCGCCGGCCAGCAGATGCATGGCCTTGAACAGATCCTTGGCGACGCCGCTGCGTTCCAGGATCGACGCCATCAGGATGAACATAGGGACCGCGACCAGCACGAACTCGCTGACCAGGGAGTAGGTGCGGCTGGCGATCAGCGGCAGGCTGTTCGGACCGAAGGCGAACAGCGCAGCGACCATCGCCAAGGCGCCGGTGCTGAAGGCGAGGGGGACGCCGACGGCGAGAAGAAAGGTGATCCCGGCTACGATCAGCAGGGATGCGGTCGCGAGATCCATCTAGTCGTTCCCCAGCGTTTCGCCGTCGCTTCTTTCGGCCAGGCCCAGCAGTTGCAACAGGTGGACAAGGCCCTGAATCAGAAGCAGCAGGGAGCCCACGACCAGAGCGGATTTGATGATCACGGGCGTCGGCTGATTCCAGGCTGAAGCGGAGGTTTCCATCGTCGCCCAAGCCTTGCCGGCGACAATCCAGCCGGCATAGATCAGGACGCCGACATAAAACAGCATGACCAAATTCGCGAAGAGATCGGCGATCCATCGCAGCCTGGGCGGAAAGTGACGGTATAGGGCGGTGATCTGGATATGCCCGCGCTGCTGCATCGTGTAGGCGCCGCCGAACAGAAAGCCGAGAGCCGTCATGGTGATGGTGGTTTCATGGGCCCAGATCGTCGGCGCGCCGAAGAGATAGCGGGCGATCACTTCATAAGCCATGACGGCGACGGACAGCAGAAAGACGTAACTGATGGCCTGGCCGATCCGCTTTTCGAGGCGATCAACGAAGCGTAAATCGAGCATAAGCCTTCACCTGAAAATTATCCCGGGACGACTTTGTTGCCGTCCCGGGATCGGAAATACAAGACGCCAGGGTGTTAGTTCAGGAGCCCCAGGTCCTTGAGGAAGGCGTGGTGGGACTCGTAGATGCGCTTGGCGAGGTCGTTCTTGCTGCCGTAGTCGGCCCAGACTTCCGCCGCGACCTGACGCAGCTTCTGACGCTCCTCGGCCGACCAGTCGATCAGAGTCGCGCCGTCGTCGCGGGCGGCCTGCCGCGCACCGATGTCACCCGAATCGAGAGTCTGGATCATGTCGAGGTTGAAGTCGCGCACCGCCAGCTCGAAGATCCTCTTGAGATCCTCGGGCAGGGCCTCCCAGGTATCCAGGTTGATCGCAACGTCGCCGACCGGCATGGAATGGATGCCGGGATAGATCGGGTATTGCGCGATCTTGTGGTAGCCGAGGTCCTGGTTCATCGAAAGCGTTCCCCAGTCGGTTCCATCGATCACGCCGCGCTCGAGCGAGGTGTAGACCTCGGACCCGGGAATGTTGGTCGGCGCGGCGCCGATCCGGCGGAAAATGTCGGAGGCCGGGCCTTCGGGCATGCGCAGCTTCACGCCCTCGAATGCCGCGACGCTATCCACCTGCTTGGACATCGGGATCGATTCGACGCCCCAGAGAACCGGGCCGACG
Source organism: uncultured Alphaproteobacteria bacterium (assembly GCA_942491105.1). GTDB lineage: Bacteria > Pseudomonadota > Alphaproteobacteria > Kiloniellales > DSM-21159 > JBBEAM01. Next base: position 20,931 of record CALNZX010000009.1, read on the forward strand.
TAGTACATGTTGCTCTTGCGATAGAGCTCGCGCGCGAGCTCGATGCCGCCGCGCTGATAGAACCACATGGTCATCTGATAGGGGTTTTCGTAGCCGGCGTTGAGATCGCCGAGCAGCCCGAATGCCGGATCGCGGCCCGCGAAGTAAACGGAGGCGGTGTGCTGGCCTTCGAGGATACCGCTGCCGACCGCTTCCAGGGTCTCGTTATGGGCGACCACGGACTTCACCGGCAAGGGCTCGACGACAAGCCGGCCGTCCGAGGCGGTTTTCACGTTCTCGGCGAAGCGTTCGAAGACTTTCTGATTGATCGACCCGGCTTGCCAGAGCGACTGGATGCGCCAGACTTCCTGCGCCGTCGCCTCGCCAGCGAGACTCAGGCCAAGGACGGCGGCCAGGACGGGCGCCGCGAACTTGGTTCCAAAGCTACGAAAATTGAGCATCTTAATTCCTCCCAGATGCGTTGTTTTGTTTGGCTGTGCTCAGCCTTCACAAGGTCTTCAAGGCCTCCTTCAACAGCGCTTCCTCCTCGGCCTTCATGGAGTAGGCGTGATCCTGATCGGGGAAGGCGCCGCTGCGCACCTCCTCGGCATAGCGGCCCAGCGCCTCGACGGCGGTGTCCGCAAGCTGCGCGTAGCGCTTGGTGAACTTCGGCTTGAACTGGTCGAACATGCCGAGCAGATCGGCGCCTAGAAGCAGCTGTCCGCAGCAGGCGGCGCCCGCGCCGATACCGAAGGTGAAAATCTCGACGGCGCTGTCCACCGCCGCGGCGACAGGCGCTGGAACCGCTTCGACCTCGAAGCCGACGGCGCCGGCCGCTTCGATGGCCTTGCCGTCTTCTATGATCGACAGCGCGTCCTGCGCGGTCTTGCCTTGCAAGCGGAAGCCGCCGTAGTGATGCATGAAATGCGGGCACATGCCGACGTGGCTCATCACCGGCACGCCGGCATCCGCAATGGCGCTGATAATGCCGGATTTTTCCTTACCGCCCTGCATTTTCACGACGTCGGCGCCGGCTTCCTTCATCAGCCGCAGGGCATTGACCGTGGCGGTCTCCGCGGAGGCATAGCTGCCATAGGGCATCGAGACCAAAATCATGCTGTTCGGGGCGCCGCGGCGCACGGCGCGGCAATGCTCGATCATGGTCTCCATGGTGACCGGCAGGGTGTTGGGATGGCCGTAGGAGATCATGCCAAGACTGTCGCCGACGGCGAGGATATCGATACCCGCGCGCTCGGCCCAGACCGCCATCGGGTAGTCGGGAATCGAAACCATCACGACCTTTTCGCCGGCGGCTTTCCGGGCCCGCAAATCCGGCACCGTGAGCTTGGATTTCTCCGCCATAACTCCCCCCTCCCTAAAGTGGCGCAACTGTGCGCCTAAGACGCCGTTGAGCACGTATCGTTCTGCGATGTATATTTGATACATCAGTTGTAGACAGCTTAAATTCGATTTTGAAGGCTGACAAGCCGCAAGCATTTGGCCTTGGAAAACCTTGCTGTTAATCTCTGGCCGCCGCTATGCAGCCGCATCGCAAGGAAATGGGGTAACCGACAACCAATGCCGAACGCCTTGAACCAGCCTCTGCCGGAGGAGGATCCTTCTCTCGCCAAGCGCGCCTATGAGCAGCTTGAGCGTATGATCGTCCTGCTGGAACTGCCCCCGGGCGGCACGCTTTCGGAAGTCTCCTTGAGCCGGCGTCTGGGTATCGGGCGCACGCCGATCCGCGAGGCGATCAAACGGCTCGAAAGAGAAGAACTGATCGTCGTCTTGCCCCGCCGCGGCATCATGGTGACCGAGATCAACTTCGCTCAGCACCTGAAGCTTCTCGAGGTCCGGGGCCAGCTCGAGCTGCTCGTCGCGCGCACCGCGGCGAAGCGGGCGACGGCCGCGCAGCGGCGGGAAATGGAGGAGCTCGCGGATCGCCTTCAGAATGCCGCCGGGGCGGGCGACGGCCGCTGGTTCATGACCGGGACGTGGGATTTCCACGGCCTGCCCGTAGCCGCCACCCATAATGAGTGCCTGGCCAGCGCCATCCAGCTGTTTCATGGCCGCTCACGGCGCTTCTGGTTCGCCTATTACGAGCGCTATGCCGATCTGCCCGAGGCCGCGCGGGTCCACGCCGAACGCCTGCGGGCGATCGCGGCGGGCGATCCCGAGCAAGCCGAGCAGGCGACCCTGCGGGTGATGGAGTATCTGGAGGCCTTCGCGCGCTCCACGGTGGACTATAACTGGTAGCTCCGCCCAGCGGCTCCGTCTGCTTATCGTTTTCTGGTATTGGCTTTCGATAGTCCCATCACGCGTTCCAGTTCGCCCATGACGTCGTCCATGGCGGCGACGGCGGCGTTTTCGTTGCCCGAGGCGATGGCTTCGTAGGCCTTCAGGAAGACTCGCGCGACAGTCAGATCCGGAACCGGGACAGAGGTGAAATACAGGCGCCGGAAGTGGGTGAAGATCGGGCCCAGCGCGGCGGTCAGGAAGGGGTTTCGCGCGGCCGTCAAGGCAAGCTGCTTGAGCGTGCCGTCAACGGAAACGACAGCGCGCTCATCGCCGCTGCGCGCGGCCGCCAGCAGCGCCTTCGCGCCCTCGCGCAGACGCTTGCGTTCATCGGCCGTGGCGTTGCGCGCGGCAAATCGCGCCAGCAGACGCTCCAGGGGCCGGCGCGCCTGAACCAGGGTTTCCAGTTCGTCCCGCGGCACATCGCGTACGCGCAGCCCTTTCCGGGGGATGATCTCGACCAGGAAATCTCCGGCGAGGCGTTTGGCGGCCTCCTGGATCGGGGTGCGCCCGATCCCCAGTTGTTTGCTGAGCGAGACGAGGCTGACAACCGTGTTGGGCGGCAGCTCGGCGGTAATGATCATTTCCTCGAGCCGGTGATAGGCTTGCTCGGCCAAGGTCAGCTTCTTCGGCGCCTTCGCCTTCGCCGCGGAAAGTTCCAGGGGCCGCGTCATCTCATGGCGCCGAATAGCTGTTTGCGGGCGATCTTTTCGACCTTCTCAACCACCTTGAGCGCCGTCTTTTCCGCGCGTTTGGCATCGCGGGCCGCCAAGGCTGCGATCATTCCTAAATAGACCTCTCCTAAAGACCGGTCCGGCGTATGCACGGCGTTAAAGTAGAACCGGCGGCACACCGCATAAATCGGACGCAGCGCCGTCGCCAGGAAGGGGTTTTGGCAGATTTGCAGCATCAATTCCTTAAGCTGCCCATCGAACTCCATGATGGCTTGGCTATCATTCTTATCGATCGCATTACTGACTTCGCGTCCCAGACTCTCCAATTTCTTGCAGTCTTCCCGGCCGGCATTTTCCGCCGTTGCGCGGGCGAGAACCGGGTCCAATTCGCGGCGCATCTCGAGCAGCAGAAGCTCGGTCTGCGGTTCGAGGGGACTGACGAAAGCCCCCCGGTAGGGGGCGATGGTCACGAGGTGGTGGTCCGCCAGGAGCTGGATCGCGTCGCGGATCGGCGTTCTTCCCATGCCGGTCGCCTGCATCAGCTCCGGTTCCGATAAAACCTGATTCGGTTGTAGCTCGCCGACGATAATCGCATGTTCCAATAGCCGGTAGGCTTGTTGCGCCAGGCCGACCTTGGACTTCGATCTTTGCCGTTCGGAAGAGGGCTGGGGCATGACCTGAGATTTGGTCCTATTGGATAAGGCAAGAAGTATTCGTTTAGTTGCCAGGCGAATGACCGGCGTCATTGGCGAAAGCGGAAAAATAGTTGCCTATCCTAATAGCGCGGTTATCGAACATTGTCAGCCACGCGCTCTTGGGAGGCTTTTTGAATCGCGCGCCAAACGCGCTCCGGCGTCATCGGCATCTCGATGGCGGTCACGCCAAGCGGGCGGAGAGCGTCGAGGACGGCATTCACGATCGCCGGGGGGATACCGACCGTGCCAACCTCGGCGCAGCCTTTCGCGCCGAAGGGGTTCAACGCGGTTGGGGTCGGGCAGAGCTCGACGTCGAACAGCGGAAGATCGTTGGCGCGGGGGACGGCGTAGTCCATGAAGGATGCCGTGAGCAGCTGCCCGCTGCCGGCCTCGTAGACGCAATCCTCGAAAAGCGCCTGGCCGATTCCCTGCGCCAGACCGCCGTGGATCTGGCCATGGACGATCATCGGGTTGACGACGTTGCCCACGTCGTCCGCCGCGACGAGCCGCGCGATTCTCACCCGGCCCGTATCGGGATCGACTTCGACTTCGCAGATATGACACCCGGCGGGATAGGTCCAGTTCTCGGGCTCGAAGAAGGCGATGGCCTCCAGGCCCGGCTCGATCTCGTCCAAGGGAAAGCCGACACCGTCGTAGGCGGCCTTGGCGACCTCCCGAAAACTGATGCGCCGAGGGCTATCGGTGCTTTGAAACTGGCCGTCGAGAAACCGCAGATCGCTGGCTTCGCACTCCAGAAGATGCGCCGCTATGCTTCCTGCCTTGGCGACGATTTTATCCAGGGCCCGCGCCAATGCCGTGCCTCCCACCACCAGGGAACGGGAAGCGGCGCTGCCGCGCCCCAGGGGGGTGCGGTCGGTATCGCCTTCGACGATTTCGATATCTTCCATGGCCAGGCACAGGCGCTCGGCGACCAGCTGCGCGAAGGTCGTTTCGTGCCCCTGGCCGTTCGCCTGCATCGGCGTGAAGACCGTCGCCGTGCCGCCGGGGTGTATCCGCACATGCGCGGACTCGCTGCGCCCGCTCGCCGAGCCGTAGGCGCGCGTGATTCGCGCGGGGTAGGCGCCGGCGATCTCGACATAGCTGGACAGCCCGAAGCCGAGCAGCAGACCCCTGTCTCCAGCGGCCCGTTTCCTATCCTGCAGGCCTTCGTAGTCGCAGGCTTCGAGGGCGGCGCGCAGCGTGTGCTCATGGTCGCCGCAGTCGTAGGTCAAGCCGAGCGGCGTGGTATAGGGAAAGGCCTCGCGGGGAATGAAGTTACGCCGCCGCAGCGCGATGCGGTCGAGGCCCTGGACGCGCGCCGCCTCGTCGACCAGACGCTCGAGCACGTAGGTCGCCTCGGGCCGTCCGGCCCCGCGATAGGCATCGATGGGCACGGTGTTGGTGAAGACGAGACGCACTTCGCAATGGATCGCGGGGATCCGGTATACGCCAGATAGAAGCTGCGCGTAGTAATAGGAGGCGATTGCCGATCCGCTTTGCCCGAGATAGGCGCCCATGTTGGCCAGGGTGCGCACGCGCAGCCCAAGGAAGTGTCCGTCTCGATCCAGGGCAAGCCAGGCCTGGGTTCGGTGATCGCGCCCCTGGGTGTCGGTCTGGAAGGTTTCGAGACGGCTCGCCGTCCATGAAATCGTGCGCCTGAGACGCCCGGCGGCCCAAATCAGGGCGGCATCCTCGGGATAGACATTGATGCGCGCGCCGAAACCGCCCCCGACATCGCCGCAGACGACCTGTAGCCGGTTCTCGGGAATCCGGAGAATGTGGTTGGCAAGGGCGGCGCGTGCCGAGTGCGGGTTCTGCGAACAGGTGATCAGCTTGTAGCGCCGGCTGCCTGCGTCGTAGCTGGCGACGATTGAGCGCGGCTCCATGGGATTGGCGACTAGACGATTGTTGCGCAGTTCGATCGGGACGATCTGCGCCGCCTTCTCGAAGGCTATCTCCACGGCGCCGTCGTCGCCGATTTCCCAAGCGCAGCTGAGATTGCGCGGCGCTTCCTCCCAGATCTGGACGGCATCGGGGCGCACGGCCTCGGCGGCATCGACGACCGCCTCCAGTGGGTCGAAGTCGGCGGCGATCATCTCCGCCGCGTCCTCGGCCTGCTTCTTGGTTTCCGCGATCACCAGCGCCACCGGGTCGCCAACATGGCGGACCCGGTCCTTGGCGAGGGGGTAATGCGGCGGCGTCACCATCGGCGTGCCGTCGGAACCGGAAATCCGCCAGCCGCAGGGCAGGGCGCCGACACCGTCGCGTTCCAGGTCCTCCGCCGTGAAGACCGCGATGACTCCGGCCGCTTTGCGCGCGTCCGCGCTATCAAGCCCGGTAATGCGCGCATGGGCGTGGGGGGAGCGGAGAAACTGCGCGTAGAGGCTGTCGGGAGGCGCCTGGTCGGCCGCGAAGCGGCCATTGCCGGTCAGCAGTCTTTCGTCTTCAACCCGCCGGACGGAGCGGTTTTCGAGCGACGCGGGCTCATTCTGCAGCCTCCAATCTCGATCCGGCATCGACTCTCTGCGCAAGTAAAAAAGAATGGACAGCCGTCTCTATAGCATATAAAGAATATTTCACAAAATAAATGCTGCATCCTACCGGGAGAGGTTGATGGCATCGGACAGAGCGGATGTAACCTGCGTCCGCAAGGCAGACTGGGTGGTGGCTTGGAACGGCGAGGAAGGTACGCATGCGTACCTGAGAAACGCCGATGTCGCCTTCGATGAAGGGGGAATTCTCTACATCGGCCCGGCCTATGACGGGACCTGTGCCGAGGAGATCGACGGGCGAAACCTGATGGTGATGCCCGGCCTGATCAACGTTCATACCCATCCCTCCAACCAGCCGAGCTTCAAGGGCGTTCGCGAGGAGCTGGGCAATCCAAACTTCTATCAGAGCGGACTCTACGACGGCCGTACCGCTTTCGCGGCTGACGCCAAGGACCGCCATTGGAATGCGCGCTTCGCCTATTGGGAGATGCTGCGCTGCGGCGTGACGACCGTCGTCGATATGTCCTTCCCCTATCCCGATTGGCTAGAGGCCGCGGCCGATTCCGGTCTGCGGGTTTATGTCTCGCCGCTGTTCGAAAGCCGTCACTGGAGCGTCCCGAATTCCCACACGCTGAGCTACCGCGAGGAAAGCGACGGCGGGAAGGCGGCGTTGCAAAACGCCCTGGCGCTGATCGATGAGGCGCGGCAGCACGCCTCCGGCCGGCTCGACGCCATGGTTACGCCGATGGCGATCGATGTGTGCGAGGAACAGCTGTTGATGGACGCGCTCGCGGCGGCCCGGGAGCGCGGCTGTCCGGTTCAGCTTCATGCCGGCGAGGCGGTGATGGAGTTTATCGAGGTCACGCGCCGTTTCGGCATGACCCAGATGCAGTGGCTGAAAAAGATCGGCTTCCTGGCGCCCGACGTCACCATCGGCCATGGCTTGTTTCTCGGGCATCACTCCTGGCTGAGCTGGGACTTCCGCGAGGACATCGAAATTCTCGCGGAGAGCGGCGCGGCGGTGTCTCACTGCCCGACCGTGTTCAGCCGCTACGGCATTACCATGGAAAGCTTCGGCGCTTACGTGCGCGCCGGCATCCCCATGGGCATCGGTACCGACACCCATCCCCATAATATGCTGGAGGAGATGCGCCACGCGGTGATCGCCTCGCGCATCGCCGAGCGTCGGATTTCGGGCGGACGGACCGTGGATGCCTTTAACGCGGCGACGCTCGGCGGCGCCAAGATCCTCGGGCGCGAAGATATCGGCCGCCTAGCGGTCGGCGCCAAGGCCGATCTGGTTCTGGTCGAACTCGACGATCCTTCGATGATGCCGGTCTACGACCCGCTGCGCTGCCTGGTCTTCACGGCCGCGGACCGGGCCGTGCGCGATGTTTTCGTCAACGGGCGCGGCGCCATGCGTAACCGCCAGGTTGCCGGGGTCGACATCGGCGAGGTCGCGGCGCGCATTCAGGAAATCCAATCCAGTGGCGCGGCCAGGGCCCAGGACAGGGACCATTCCGGCCGCGCTGCCGAAGAAATCGCACCGCTTACGCTGCCGCTCGCGTGAGTGGCTTCACCGACTACCGTAAATAACAGGGAGAACGAACAATGTACGAGTTGACACGCCGTCAGGCATTGTTGGCAGGGGGTGCCTTCACGTTGACTTCCCTCGGCCTGCCTAGCTTTCTAAGCGCACAGGAAAAGCGGGTTCCGGGTGGACTCGTCGGACCGATCGAGGCAATCGCGCCGGACTGGCCCGAGATGATCGAGCTGTTCCGGATCTTGACTCCGAATTGGGAGAAGCTGGGCGTGACCGTCAAGGCGCAGCACGCGACCTTGAACACGGTCTTCGCGCTCACCGCCGGCGAGCACAACGCGCCGCATCTGACCGCCGAAGGCTGGGGTGGCGCGCCGGACCGCATCGATCCGGATTTCTTCATGACGGAGTTCTTCAACTCCCGGCGTCTGGAGAAGGGCGGCTTCAACTATGGCAACTACAACAGCCCCGAATTCGACAAACTGAACAACGCGCAACGCGAGGAAATGGATCCGGCAAAGCGCAGGGAGCTGATCCATCAGGCGCAGCGGCTGTTGCTGGAGGATCGCCCCGGCGTCTCGATCTACTATCGCGACTACGTCAATCCCTACCGCAAGGACCGCATCAAGGGCGTGGTCCCGGTGATGGGCAACGGGGTCGGTCTCGCGTACATCCCCTGGACCTATTACATGGCCGAGCCGATCGGCGACCGGGATTACGTGCGGGTGACCACCCAGTACGACATCGCCACCTTGAACCCCTTCGCGACCGGCGAAGTGGTCAATGCGTCGTTCCTGCGCTTCATGTACGCGCCGCTGGTGATGCGGGGCCCCGACCTTGAGCCGACGCCCTGGACCTTGGAAGGCTGGGAGGTGGTCGATTCGACGACGGTCGATGTCACCCTGCGCGATGGCCTGAAGTTCGATGACGGCGAACCGCTAACCGTCGAGGATCTGAAGTTTACCTTCGACTTCATCGCCAAGCATCAGTTCGCCTCCTATGCCCGCTTTAACGAGCATATCGAGAGCGTCGAGATCGTCGGCGACCGCAAGGCGCGTTTCAACCTGAAGCAGCCTTACGCGCCCTTCGTGCCGAACATTCTCGGCTATGCCTTCATTGCGCCGAAGCACATTTGGGAGGAGGTCGAGAAGGACACGTCCCTGGGATCGCCCGCGGATTGGCCGAACGACAATCCGGTCGGTTACGGCCCCTACAGCTATGGCGTCTGGAAGAAGGAAGAGTACTTCCAGTTCGACGCCAACCCGGATTGGTTCATGCCGCCGAAGTTCTCCAGCATGTACTGGCTGATCGTGCCCAACATCGATAGCCAGATCGGCATGCTCGAGGCCGGCGACAGCGACATCATGGCTTGGTCGCTCACCCCGTCGCAGATCAAGCAGCTGCAAGCCAACCCCAACATCGGTGTCGGCAGCGCCCCGAGTCACGCCCCGCGCGAGATTCGCTTCAACCTGGCCCTGCCGCCCTTCGACGATGTGGCGGTTCGAAAGGCTTTCGCGATCTCCATCGACCGTGAGCAGCTCGTCAACACGCTGGTCGACGGTGCCGCCTCGATGGGCAACGACACCTTCCTTTCGCCCGAAGTACCGGAGTCGGACGCGACGATCGGCATTCCGGAATTCGATATCGAAAAGGCCCGCGCCATGTTGGCTGAGGCTGGCTATACCTGGGATGACGAAGGCCGGCTGCGGTATCCGGAATAAGTCGCGTTTCTAGGCAAAACCAAAAGTAGGTATCCGTTTTGAGCACCAGGGGATTCGTCATCCGGCGGTTCATACAGACCGTCATCACGATGTTTCTTGTCCTGTCGATGATGTGGGCGCTGTTCCGCTTAGTCCCGGGCGATCCCCTGGTGATTTTCCTTGGGCAAGGCGAACTCGCCCCGCAAGAGCTCGAGCGGATACGCGCCGCCTGGGGTCTCGATCAGCCGGGGTGGGTGCAATATCTGCAGTACATCTACAACTTCATGACGGGCGACCTGGGGCAGTCCTTCTACTTCAGGCGCCCCGTCACGGAGGTCTTGTGGGAGCCGCTGGTCAACACGCTGATCCTGATGCTGCCGGCGGTAACCATCGCCATCGGGCTTGGCGTGTTTCTCGGCTCGCGGCTTGGCTGGCGGCGCGGGTCGCGCTTGGAAGCGCTCTCTAACCTCGCCATTCTCATTCCGCGCGCCGTGCCGGTGTTCTGGCTGGCGATCATCGTGCTGGTGCTGTTTTCCTATCAGCTTGGCTGGTTCCCGATCGGGGGTATGGAGACCATCGCCTTCATTCCCCAGACCTGGTGGGAGCGTTTGCCCGGCTTCGATCTGCTCTATCATCTGGCCTTGCCGCTGCTCGTCGCGGTGCTGGTTTTCCTCTCCGACCCTCTCCTGATCATGCGCACGAGCATGATCGAGGTCGCCCAGGACGACTTCGTGACCTACGCCCGCGCGCGTGGGCTGCACGAGAGCAAGGTGCGCAACATCGCCCGGCGCAACGCGCTGATGCCGGTGATCACCTACTCGGCGATCATGGTGGGCTTTGCCTTCGGCGGGCAGGTGCTGCTTGAAGTCGTCTTCTCCTGGCCGGGGATGGGCCGCCTGATGGTCAATTCTGTGCACCATCGCGACTATCCGGTCGCCCAGGCCGCCTTCTTCCTGATGGCCGGCGTGGTGGTGCTGCTCAATTTCATCGTCGATATCCTTTACCTCTATCTCGATCCGAGGGTGAGCTATGAGTGACGCGGCGGTTTCTCCCGCGGCTCTGAGCGGCGGCCAGGGCGGGGCGGCCAGGGTGTCGGCGCTGGCGCTGGTGCTGCGCTCGCCAGGCGGCCTCTGCGGCACCGTGATCCTGATGATCTTCATCGCCGTGGCGGCCCTGGCGCCCTGGATCACCTTCGGCGACCACATGGAGATCCACTACCTTGCCGACGGCACGGTCGCGCGGCTGCTGACACCCGACCAGCACGGTCCGCTGGGTACCGACTACTATGGGCGCGATATCTTTACGCAGCTCGTTCTCGGCACCCGCACGGCGTTGCTCGTCAGCATCGTCTCGACGATGTTCATGGCCATCGTCGGTACCAATATCGGCCTCTTCGCGGCCTATTACGGCGGCCGGATCGAATCGATCCTGATGCGCATCACCGACCTGGCCTTCTCCGTTCCCTTCCTGCCCTTCGCGATCATTCTGGTCGTGCTGCTCGAGCCATCGCTGTGGAACATCATCATTACGATTTCCTGCCTGATGTGGCGCACCACGGCGCGGGTCATTCGCGCCCAGTCGCTCTCGGTCAAGCAGCGCACCTACGTGAAAGCGGCGAAGGTCGCCGGCGCCAGCGATCTCAGGATCATCTTCGTGCATATCTTTCCGAACGTCCTGCCCCTGTCGCTGCTCTACGTCGCGTTTGGAATCTCCTGGGCCGTGCTGTCGGAAGCCAGCTTGAGCTTCCTCGGTTTCGGCGACCCCAAAACCGTGAGCTGGGGGCAGATGCTCTACAACGCCTACATCTCCGGCTCCATCCGTACCGCCTGGTGGTGGACGATCCCACCCGGCCTCTGTCTGACGCTCTTCGTGATCGCCGTGTTCCTGATCGGCCGGGAACTCGAGCGCTACATCAATCCGAAACTCTGGTAGCCATGTCGTACCTCAGCATACGCAAGCTCTCGGTCGCTTACAGGACCCGCCATGGCCGGGTGCTCGCGGCCGACGATATCTCGCTGGATCTGGAGCGGGGCGGCAGCCTGGGGCTGGTCGGGGAGTCGGGCTGCGGCAAGACCACGCTCGCCACCGCGCTGCTTGGGCTGCTGCCCAGTGTCGCGGAGATCACGGCGGAGGCCATGGATCTGGATGGCAAGCCGCTGCTGGGCATCTCCGCGGAGCGACTGCGGGCGCGGCGCTGGCAGGAGATCGCTTACGTTCCCCAGGGCGCCGCCGTCGCCCTGTCCCCCGTGACAACGCTCCACAAGCAGTTCGCCGAGACCTGGCAGGCGCATCGCAAGGACGGCCGCCACGCCTTGCTGGCGAAGGCCAAGGAGCTGTTTCGCGAAGTCGAGCTCGATCCGGATTGGTTGAAATCCTTCCCCCATCAGCTTAGCGGAGGCATGCGTCAGCGCGCGATCATCGCACTGGCCTTGCTGCTGCAGCCCCAATTGCTGGTCGCCGACGAACCGACGACCGGCCTCGACGTGATCGTGCAGCGCCAGGTGCTGGACGTTCTCAAGCGCCTGCAGCGCGAGCATGAAACCACCTTGATATTCGTCAGCCACGACATCGCCGTGGTGGCCGAACTCTGCCGTTCTCTGGCGGTAATGTACGCCGGGCGGATCGTCGAAATCGGCCCGGCGCGGACCCTGCTTCAAGCGCCGAAGCACCCCTACACCATGGCCTTGCGCCGGTCCTTCCCGGACATCCGCGAGCCCGAGCGCCCGCTGATGAGCATCCCCGGGCGCCCCCCGTCCAAGGGCGCTTCGGCAAGCTCCTGCGTGTTCGCGGACCGCTGCCCCTTCGTGCAGCAGAAGTGCCGCGAGGCGACGCCCGAGCTGCGCGATCTCGGTGGCGTGAAGGTGGCGTGCCACTACGCCGAATCGGCCGAGGAAATGGCGGCGGCCTTTCTCTCGGATTCCGTATGGGCCGAGGCGGGGGAGGCTTGACGTGACAGTTGAGCGCGAAGACACGATCCTGGAACTGAACGGGGTCACCAAGATTTTCGGCCGGGGCTCGGCCCTGTCGGGAATGTTCAGCAAGAAATCCCCGGAGATACGCGCCTTGGACCGGGTTTCCTTGAGCCTGTCCCGTGGCAAGGTACTCGGCCTGGTTGGGGAGAGCGGCAGCGGCAAGTCGACGCTCGCCAATATCGTCCTTGGCCTGGAGACGCCGAGCGAGGGCAGGCTGCTGTTCGAGGGCGAGGATCTGGCCGCGCTGACGCGCGTGGAGCGCCGGGCCTTCCGGACTCGGGTGCAGATGATCTTCCAGGATCCCCACGGTTCTCTCAACCCGCGCTTCACGGTGGGGCGGACGGTCGGCGAGCCTTTGCTGGTGAATGGCGAGTCCGATCCCGAGCTGCGCCATCGCAAGGTTCTGGCGGCGCTCGAGGATGCCGAGCTGCGGCCCGCCGAGGCCTTTGTCGATAGATTTCCCCACGAGCTGAGCGGCGGGCAGCGGCAGCGCGTGGCGATTGCCCGCGCCATCATCCTGGAGCCCACGCTGCTGGTGGCGGACGAGCCGGTCTCGATGCTCGACGTTTCCGTGCGCGCGGGGATTCTCAGCCTGCTCCGCCGTCTGGTCGAGGAGCGTCAGATGGCCATGGTGTTCATCACCCATGACCTTTCCTTGATCTGTCAAATCTGCGACGACGTCGCGATCCTCTACCGCGGCTGCCTGGCCGAGGCCGGCGCGGCGCTGAGCGTGATGACGAACCCGCAGCATCCCTATACCCGGGAACTTCTGGCCGCGGTTCCGGTTCCCGACCCCGATTACACGCCGCCGCCCCGTCAGGACGCGGCCATCGCGGCGAGCGCCGAGGACGCCCTGCAGGGCTGTCCCTTCGTTGTGCGCTGCCCCGAAGCGCGGGAGATCTGCCGGAGCGTCTATCCGGAAAGCCTCACGCTGGACGATGGCCGTCATGTCGCCTGCCACAACGTCGAAAGTTTAAACGCCGAACCGAGGAGATGACTTCGTGAGTGACCCGCGCCAACAGCTCTTGCAGTGGATCGAGGCGGATAAGCAGCGGCTCGAGCAGGCTCTTAGCGGTTTTGTGCAGGCGGAGTCTCCGAACCCGCCCGGCGATACGCGCAGAGCGGTCGATGTCCTGGGCCAGATTCTATCGGAAGAAAAGCTTGCCTTCGATCTGGTGGCGCCGCAGCAAGAGATGCCGAACCTGATCTCCGAGGTGTCCTCGGACAAGCCGGGGCGGCATCTCGTCATGAACGGACATGTCGACGTTTTCCCGGTCAATAATCTGGATGCCTGGAAAGAGGATCCCTGGTCCGGGCGGATCGCCGATGGCCGGCTCTATGGGCGCGGCGCCTCGGACATGAAGGCCGGAACCATCGGCCTGCTATTCGCCTACATCTATCTCTCGCGGTTGACCGATTCTTTCAAGGGCCGCCTGACCTACACCGCGGTTTCCGACGAGGAGACCGGCGGCACCTGGGGCGCGAAGTACCTGCTGGAAAACATGGCGGAGCGGGTGCGCGGCGACGCCGTCCTCAATGCCGAGCCCGGCGGCGTCGGCACGGTGCGCTTCGGCGAGAAGGGGATCATGCAGTTCAAGATCCATGTGCGCACCCGGGGCGCCCATGGGCCCTATCCCAATCTCAGCAAGAGCGCGATCCGCATCGCCTGTCAGATTGTCGAGCGTCTGGACGCGCTCAAGGAGCTTGCCTGCGAGCTGCCGGCAAAGGTGACCGAGCGGCTCGAGTCACCGCAAGTGCGGAGCCTGATCGAGGATATCATGGGCCAGGGCACGGCCGATCTGATGTCGCAGATCACCGTCAATATCGGGGTCATGAACGGCGGGACCAAGGTCAACATGATCGCCTCGGAATGCGACTTCGAAGTCGATGTCCGTATGCCGATCGGGGTGACCAGCGATCGGGTGCTCGCCAAGATCGATGAGATCCTGGCCGATTTCCCAGAGGCTTCGACCTCCGGTCATATGATCACGGACCCGAGCTACTGCGATCCCGAGCATGAGCTGGTGCAGCTGATTACCAAGAACGTGACTTCGATCGGTCTAGCGGCGCCGACGCCGATCGTTTCCATTGGCGGTTCGGATTGCCGGTTTTGGCGGCATGCGGGCATTCCCGCCTACATCTACGGGCCGAACTCCACGAACATCAGCGCCCCGAACGAATCCGTGGGTCTCGAGGATTTCATCAATGTCGTGCGGGTCCATGCCCTGACCGCCTTCGATTATCTCTCGTCCTAAGGGCCTTCACGCCCGCCGGCTCCGCAACGCCCTACGCAGTACAGGAACACAGATGTCATCGCAGCTCTCCACGGCTCCTTCACCCAATGATCTGCCCTTCGGCGAGGCCGAGTACGCGCGCCGCCTGACGGCCCTGCGCGAAAAGATGCGAGCGGGAAATCTCGATGCCCTGCTGATCTCGATTCCCCAGAACTACTACTATCTCACCGGCTATCAGAGCGGCATTTCCCATTCCCTGATGTTCCTGGTTTTGCCGGTCGAGGGCGAAGCCTTCTGGGTCGCGCGGCGCACCGAACTCAGCAATGTCCGCGTCTTCGCCGACAAGATGTGGGTCTCCGCCAGCTACGGCGTCGACGATTCCGACGACTTCATCTCCGTGCTGGTTGGGGCGCTGGAGCAGCGGGGTTTGAAATCCGCCGCACTCGGGATCGAGCAGGACGCCCCGAACTTCAGCATCGGCCACTACCTGCGTCTGCAGAGCCTGCTGCCCGATGCTCAGCTGCGCGATTCGACGGGACTGGTCGAGAGCGTGCGTATCGTAAAGGGCGAGGCGGAACTACGCTATCTGCGGGCGGCCGGTCAGCTTACGGCGCGCGCGCTGGATGACGGCTTCGCGGCGATGGCGGAAGGTGTCACCGATACCGAGCTTGGCGCCGTGATGACCGCCTCGGCGATTCGCAATGGCAGCGACCGCATGGCCTGCCAGCCCTTCCTGGCTTTCGGCGCGCGGACCGCGCTGGCGCATGCCGGCTGGATCGGAGAGCCCTTGCGGCAGGGCGAGATCGTCAACGCGGAGATCGCGTGCGCCGTGGCCCGCTATCACGTTCCGACCTTCAGGGTCTTCTCGCTCGGCCGGCCCGACGCGGAATTGCAGCGGATGCACGACGCGTCCCAGAAGGCGATGGAAGCCGGTCTCGCGGGGATCAAGCCGGGCATGACGGCCGACGCCGCGGATCGCCTGGTCCGCGCGGTGATCGAGGGCGAGGGTTATGGCGATGCCTTCGTCGTGCGTGCCGCCTATGGCATCGGGTCGGCCTTCCCGCCCTCCTGGGGCGAATCGACCGTGATCAACATCAAACGCGGCGAGGAGCGGGTGCTGGAACCGGGCATGACCTTCCATCTCGTCCCCGCGCTCTATGCCGATGGTCTTGGCTGCGTGTGCTGCAGCATGCCCATCGAAATCACCGATTCCGGCGTCGCGCCACTGACGCCGAGCGAGGCCAAGCTTTACGTGAAATAGCCGCTCCCGGCAGAGTGGCCTGCCTACATGAATTCGGGACGAATCCGTTCCATGGCCTCGGCGAGGATCTTCGGGTCGGTGCAATAGCAAAGCCGCAGATAGGATTCGTCGCCGAAGGCAAACCCCGGTGCGAGGCCGACGCCGCTGCGCTCCAGGATTTCGCCGCAGGCCTGCCGGGAATCGGTCATGCCATCGACTTGGAAGTAGACATACATGCCGCCTTCGGGCCGGGTGAGATTGCGGATCCGCGGCAGGTTCTCCAGGGAATCGCAGACCACATCCCGCGCCTCGCGGCAGCGATCGACCAGCATCTTCACGAAGGGCTCGCCTTCCTCGATCGCGGTAACGCCGGCGTGCTGCAGAAAGGTTGCCGTGCCGCTGGTGTTGTACTGCACCAGCATGGCCAGGGTGTCGCCGCAGGAAGCCGGATGCGTCACCCAGCCCATGCGCCAGCCGGTCATGCACCAGGCTTTCGAGAAGCTGTTGACGACCAGTACCAGATCCTCGGGTTCGGCATGCTCGAGCATCGAGGGCGCGGCCGGGCGCTCGTAATGGAAGCGGGTGTAAACCTCGTCGGCGATGATCCAGATTCCCCGGGCGCGGCACAGCTCTAGCAAGGCGCGCTGCTGTTCCGAAGGCATGATCCAGCCGGTCGGGTTGCCTGGGCTGGCGTAAAACACCGCCTTGGTGCGGTCGTCCATCAGACTGGCGAGCTGATCGAGATCGAGCTTCCAGCCGGTCTCGGGATCCGCGTCCATCCGCAGGCTGCGCAGCTCGCCGCCGAGCAGGTGAACGCCACCGCGGATGTTCGGCCAGACTGGATCGATCACCACCACGTTGTCGCCAGCGTCCATCACCATCTGCAAGGAATGCAGGATCGCCGCCATGCCGCCAGGGGTCACCGTCACCCGGTCGGAATCGATCTGCTTGTTGTAGAGGCCCGTCATATAGGTGGACAGGGCGCCGCGCAGTTCGGGAATGCCATTTTGATAGGTATAGAAAGTGTGGCCCGCTTTCATTGCGGCGCTGGCTGAATCGCAAATGAATTGCGGTGTGGTCAGGTCGCCCTCGCCAAACCACAAAACGATCAAGTCTTTGCGGCCAAAACCCTTTTTAGCGATATCGGCAATGTTTTGTAGAGGCAGGCTGCGCATGCGCTCACGCATGTTGGCGAAACCGTTGCCGGATGTTCCGTCCTTGGCCACGACGCTGCGTCTCCCACTTTTGGCGCTACGGTTCTTAATCGTATTAGGACTAGATCATCGGATTTGCAGGAAGGTCAATTCCAAAAGCGAATGCTGCTTGTTTTTTGCCTTTAGTCTGCGCTACTGATCAAGCATCGGCAAAGCAAGGTTCAAAAAAGAACCGCTGCCTAGGGAGGAAAAGGGTGATCGAGGTTGACGCGGTCTCGAAACGCTTCGGCGGCTTTACGGCGATTCGCGATTGTTCG
The DNA here is from genome assembly GCA_942491105.1 of uncultured Alphaproteobacteria bacterium. GTDB lineage: Bacteria > Pseudomonadota > Alphaproteobacteria > Kiloniellales > DSM-21159 > JBBEAM01. Next base: position 38,223 of record CALNZX010000009.1, read on the forward strand.
CTGAAGGTGCCGCGGGGCTCGATCACCGGTCTGATCGGACCCAATGGCGCGGGCAAGACCACGCTGTTCAATATTATCGCCGGCGCCCTGACGCCAAGCAGCGGGCAGGTCAAGCTGAACGGGCAGGACGTAACCGGTCTGCGGCCTTACGAGCTGCATCGTCATGGTCTCGTGCGCACCTTTCAGATTCCACAGGAGTTCTCCACCCTGACGGTGCTCGAGAACCTGATGATGGTCCCCGAAGGCCAGATTGGCGCCAAGCTATGGGCCGCTTGGCTGCGCTGGGGCGCGCTCTGCCGCCAGGAAGGCGAGCTTCGCGCCGAGGCGGAGCAGGTCCTCGATTTTCTGTCGCTGTCGCATGTCGCCACGGAACGGGCCGGCAATCTTTCGGGAGGGCAGAAAAAGCTCCTCGAGCTTGGCCGGGTGATCATGACCGGCGCGAAGATGGTCTTGCTCGACGAGCCGGCGGCGGGGGTGAACCGCACCCTGCTGCGGACTCTTATCGACCGGATTGCCACGCTGCGCGCCGAGCAGGGCTACACCTTTTTCATCATCGAGCATGACATGAACATGATGACCGAACTCTGCGACTCGGTCGTGGTGATGGCCCACGGCGAAGTGCTCTGCGAAGGGACGATGGCCGAGATTCAAGAGAACCCCGCGGTACTGGAAGCTTATCTGGGGACGCGCCAAGCCGCGGCCGGTGGCGAGGCGGGCGCCTGATGCTGCTGGAAGCGCGGGATATTCATGGCGGCTATGGCGGCGACGACGTTCTGCGCGGCATCAGTCTGGGCGTCGATCCCGATCAGATCAGTGTGATCGTCGGCCCGAACGGTGCCGGCAAATCGACCGCGATGAAAGCGCTGTTCGGGTTTCTAAAAATCCGCCAGGGCAGTGTTCATTTCGATGGCGCGGAGGTGACCGGACAGCCGCCGGAGGAAATGGCGCCGCTCGGCCTTGCCTACGTGCCGCAGGAGCGCAACGTCTTCCCTAGCCTGAGCGTGGAAGAGAACCTGGAGATGGGCGCGATTCGCCGGCCGCGGGGCCGGCGCGCGGGTATCGCCCGGGTCTACGATCTCTTCCCGCCGCTGCGCGAGCGCCGACACGCGCCTGCCGGGGTGCTATCCGGCGGGCAGCGGCAGATGCTCGCGGTCGGCCGGGCGCTGATGCTGGAGCCGCGCATCCTGATGCTCGACGAGCCGACGGCCGGTCTGGCGCCTGTGGTGATCGACCAGATGTTCGATCTCATCGTGGAGATCCACCGCAGCGGGGTCGGCATCCTGATGGTTGAGCAGAACGCCCGCCAGGCCCTGGAGATCGCGACTCACGGATATGTTCTGGTCAATGGCGCCAATCGTTTTCATGGCACCGGGAAGGAGCTGCTCGGCGACGATGACGTCCTGCGTTCCTTCCTGGGCGGGTAGGTGTCGGCGATGCTCGACTTCATCAATTTCTATCTGATTCCCGGCATCGTCATCGGCAGCATCTATGCCCTGGGCGCCATCGGTATCTCCCTGATTTTCTCGATTCTGAGAATCGCCCATCTGGCGCATGGAGACCTGATCGCGCTCGGCGCCTACTTCGCGCTGTTCGGAGTCATGGAGCTCGGCTGGTCGCCTTATATGGCCTTGCCCCTGGCGATGGTGCTGACCGCGGCGGCCTCTGTCGTCTTGGACCGGCTGTGCTACCGGCCGCTCAGACGAATGCGCACGGTCATGGTGATCATCGCCTCCTTCGGTGTCGCCCTGATGCTGCGCTCCGCGATCATGCTGATCTGGGGGCCGGGGACGGAGGTCTATCAGAGCGGCATCCAGCGGCCGATGATCTGGGCCGGCCTGCGCCTGCAGGAAAAGCATCTTTTTATCGTCGGCGCGGCGGTGGTTCTGGTTGCGCTGCTGCACCTCTTCCTGACCCGCACCACTACCGGCAAGGCGATGCGCGCGGTCAGCGACGACCCCGACCTGGCGCGGATCTGCGGGATCCGAACCGAAGCGGTGATCCGCGCGATGTGGGGCTTGGCCGGCTGTCTCTGCGCCGCCGCGGGCGTGTTTCTGGGGCTCGACACGCAGATTCAGCCGCTGATGGGATTCTCCCTGTTGCTGCCGATGTTCGCCGCCGCGATTCTCGGCGGCATCGGCAAGCCCTACGGTGCGATCGTCGGCGGCTTGGTGATAGGCCTCGCCGAGGAACTCTCGACCTACCCCTTGTTCGGCGACCCTCTGGTCTCGCCGACCTACAAGGCAGCCATAGCTTTCACGCTGATGGTGCTGATGCTGCTGTGGCGGCCGACCGGACTGTTCAAGGGAAAGGTGCTCTAGGACATGGAATCCGCGACCGGCCTGCTGCTCTACGCCACCGCCGTGCTCACCCTGGGCGGCATCTACGCGATCCTGGCGCTGGGCCTGAACATCCAGTGGGGTTTTACCGGGCTGTTCAATCTCGGCATCGCCGGGTTTTTCGCGGTGGGAGCCTATTCCTCGGCGATCCTGACCGCGCGCCCCTCGCCCGAGCACCTCGGCGGTTTCGGTTTGCCGATCCCAATCGGTCTCTTGGCGGCCGCGATCCTGGCCGGACTCATCGCCTGGCCGATTGGGCGGCTGACCCTGCGGCTGAAGGCCGATTACCTGGCGATCGCAACCATCGGCATCGCGGAAATCCTCCGTCTGATTCTCAAGAACGAGCAAGGCGTGACCAACGGCGCCATCGGCATTTCGCACATTCCGCGCCCCTTCGCCAGCCTGCCGCGGCCCTATGACGATCTCGCCTTTCTGGCGCTGGTCGCGGGGATCGTCTTGGGTCTCTATTGGGCGCTTGAGCGGGCCCGCCGCGCGCCCTGGGGCCGGATCATGCGCGCCATCCGCGATAACGAGGCCTCGGCGGAAGCGGCCGGTAAGAACGCGATGCAGTTCAAGCTCGAGGCCTTCGTGTTCGGCAGCATGATCATGGGCCTGGGCGGCGGCATCTATGCCCACTACGTGAAGTTCATCAGCCCGGAGGCTTTCGAGCCGCTGATGTCCACCTTCATCGTTTGGGTGATGCTGGTCGCCGGTGGCAGCGGCAACAATCGTGGCGCCATCTTCGGCGCCCTGGCAATCTGGGCGATCTGGTCCTTGACCGAGATCCTGACCAGCCAGCTCCCGGCGGACTGGACCACACGCGGCGCCTACCTGCGGGTCTTCCTGATCGGATTGTTCCTGCAGATTATCCTGCAGCGCGCGCCGCATGGCATGTTCCGGGAGGTGCCACCCCCGCCGCCGGAGCCGGCATCACCGCGAAAACCGCGTTCAGGTGATGCCTAGGCTGGATGGTGCGCCATCCAGTGGCGCGCGATCTCCTCGCGGGTACAAACCCAGACATCGTCATGGGCCTGGACATGGTCGAGAAAGCGGGCCAGGGCCTGGGTTCGCGCGGGCCGTCCGGACAGGCGGCAATGCAGGCCCACGGTCATCATCTTCGCTTCCCGCGCGCCTTCCTCGTAGAGACGGTCGAAGGCTTGACAGAGGTAAGCGCAAAAATCCTCGCCGGACATCCAGCCGGGGTTCGTTGCGTATTTGAAGTCGTTGGTGTCGAGCGTGTAGGGGACGATCAGGCGTGGCGTCCCGGCGACGTCCTTCCAGTAGGGCAGGTCGTCGTTGTAGGCATCCGAATCATAGAGGGTCTGGGTTTCCTCCATCACCAGACGCCGGGTATTGGCACTGTAACGCCCGGTGTACCAGCCGCGCGGTGCCTGCCCGGTCAGCTCCTCGATCACCGCGACGGTCTTGCGGATGTCCTCGCGTTCCTGTGCCTCGGGCATCTGGGCGTAGTCGATCCAGCGCCAGGAATGGCTGGCCACTTCGTGTCCGAGCTCGGCCATGGCTCTGCCCGCGTCGGGATTGCGCTGCAAGGCGATGCCGACGGCCCAGCAGGTGAAATTCAGTTGGCGCTCCGCGAAGAGATCGAGCAGCCGCCAGAAGCCGGCCCGGCTGCCATACTCAAAGAGGTCCTCGATCAGCAGGTTGCGTTCCTTGGCGGGCGGCAGGCCGACGATCTCGGGGACCAGATAAGTCTCGGCCTGGGAGTCGCCGTCGAGGGGGTTGCGCTCGCCGCCCTCCTCGTAGTTGAGCGCGAAGTTGAGGGCGATCCGCGCCCCGCCCGGCCAGGCGGCGCGCGGGCGGTTCCGGCCATACCCGGCTAGGTCGCGTGGCGGGCAGTCGATCATGCGCGCGGCATCTTTCCTCGTGTTCGTTAGCTCGTGGCGAAGGGCAGGCGCCCAGCTTAAACGAACGCCCCGGCGGAGTCCTCCGCCGGGGCGCGTCGTGCCGCCGGAGCTATCGCAAAGCTCAGGCGCTAAGACGGGCTGGCCGTCAGGGCCCAATCACCTTGACGGTCGTAAAGCCATCGGCGGAAACCTCGAACACGCCGACGGTTCCATCGACGTCTCCGACTGCGTCGAAGTCGTGCGGGCCGGCCGCGCCCTGGTAGTCGATGTCCTTGCCTTCGGCGAGCAGGGCCTTGGCCTTCGCCCAGTCGCCGGGCAGGATCGTCTCGCCTGGTGGGTTGGCGACCGCGCGCAGGGCATCGCGGATTGCCGTGCGGTCGGCGGAGCCGGCTTTTTCGATGGCCAGCGCCAGGAGCATGGTGGCGTCATAGGTTTCGCGGATGAACAGGCTGTCCACCTCGTGCTCGGAGTAGGCGGCATAGGCGGCGTTGAAGTTCTGCACCGCATTGGTTTCCGGCGGCGATTCCGGCGCCACCCCGAAACTGCCCGTCAGGTTCTCGGCGCCGATTTCGTCGAGCACCGTTTGCTCCTTCATCCCGTCGGTCAGCACGAAGGTCTCGAAGAACGCGTTCTCCAGTGCCTGCCGCAGAATCGTCGTGCCGCCATCGGCGGGGTAGGAGATCAAAACCAAAGCCTCGGTTCCGCCGGACGCGATAGAGGCCAGTTCGCCACGATAGGACGCCTTGTTGGGCTCGAAGGCGATGTCGCCGGCAAGCGTGCCGCCATTCGCGGTGAAAGTCTGGCGGAAGGTCTCCGACAGGCCGACGCCATAGTCGTTGTTCAGATACATCAGCGATACGGTCTTCAGGCCGCGCTCGAGCACGACCTCGGCCATCACCTTGCCGATATAGGCGTCGCTGGCGACCACGCGGAAGATGAAATCGTTATCCTCGAGGTCGGTAAGCTTGGGCGAGGTTGCGGTAGGGGCGAGCTGTGGCACGCCGTTGGGCACCGAAACATTGTTCGCGACCGCCAGAACCTGAGCCGAGCCGAAGGGGCCGATCATCGCCGCGATATTGTCGACGGAGATCAGCTTCTGCGCCGCATCGACCGCGGCCTGGGGATTGGTCTGATCGTCGACGACCAGTAGCTCAAGGGTCTGGCCATCGAGGATTCCGCCATTCTCGTTGATTTCCTGCTCGGCCAGGCGGGCGGCATCGACCAGTGACGGAGAATATGGCGCAAGCCCGCCGGTCAGCCCGAAGCTGCCGCCGATCTTTACGCTGTCCGCCGCCAGGGCGCAAAACGCGCTGGCGGTTCCTATAGCCAGGGCCGCCGCGAATGCGCTGGCCCTAGCCGCTGTTCGTCTCTCCATGGGTAAGTCTCCTCAGTCTCCCGGTATGAACTTATTGGCCGTTACCTTGTGAATACCGAACGGCAGACGGTAAAGAATGCTATCCAGGTTCCTCGACTTTGCATAGCGCAAAGAAAATGCTTAAAGCGATAAATAGGGGGCAAGGAAACTTCTTCTTTGCGTGGGGGCGTCAGAGAATTGAGTGCGTTTCGCTGCGGTGCTGCGATCGCATTTGATAGCTTCGCGCGCGTTGTCTGCATGCTGCGGCCGCCTGCCCGGGACGCGCCCTGGCAATCCAGGATCGCGCGCAGAGGCTTGTGTCCAGCCCCAATGCATGCCGATATGAAAGACCTCAAGACACTGAAATACAATAAATAATACTGCTGCAAAGTCTTGGAAATAAGATGATATGATCGAAGCCTTGGCGGGTGGAACTTCGATCGGCCTTACCTTGCTGTAGCAGGATGTCCATCCTAGAGAGGCCGCCGCTGGGGCGCGGCAAAGGCAGGCCGCCGGAATGGTTTTGGAGGAAATAAATGCCGCATGGGTCTGACTCTCCATTGCCGCTATACCATCAGGTTTATGTAACCCTGCGGCAGAGAATTCTGGATGGCTTGTATGTGCCCTCCAAGGCGATGCCGACGGAACAAGAACTGGTCGATCAGTTCGAGGTTTCGCGAATTACCATTCGCCGCGCGATGGACGATCTGCAGGCGGAAGGACTCATTCAGCGCAAGCGCGGCCGCGGAACCTTCGTGGTTCCCAAGAAGTTTTCATCGCGTCTGCACGCCAACATCAGCGGCCTGCTCGAGAACCTCGTCAACATGGGACTCAAGACGCAGGTCGATGTCATCGAGTTCGGCTACATTCCGGCAAGCGCGGATGTGCGCGAAAGGCTGGAGCTTCCAGACAAGGCGATCGTTCAGCGCTCGCTGCGCGTTCGCTATTTCGATTCGAAGCCGCTGTCGCATCTCGTGGCCTACCTGCCGGAAGACTTGGGCCGGTCTTTTGGAGAAGCCGATTTGAAGACCCAGCCCTTGCTCAGTCTGCTGGAGCGCGCGGGCGTAAAAGTCGATAGCGCGGATCAGTCGATCAGTGCGCGCTCGGCGGATTCCGATGTCGCGGCCTTGCTCCGCGTCCCGGTCGGTACCGCGCTGATCCACGTTACCCGGGTGGTGCGCGATGACCAGGGGCGCCCGGTCGAGTTGATCCGCGGGCTCTACCGGCCAGATCGCTACGAGTATGGGATGAAGGTCGTCCGCGTCACCGAAAACGACGCCCGGATCTGGCATCCCTCGCCCTAGCCGCCGTCTTTGCAGCAAGGCTGATTGATGAGTCCGCTTGCGCGCCCGAGACGGGTGGACGGGCAGCCATTTCCTGCGTCGAAGAGACGTGGCATATTTGTTATATAAACATAATGTTATGTTGACGTAATGACCCTGTATCACTAGGCTCTCCGGTGCGTTTAACAGGGGGAGTCTGCGATCATGAATCCACGCTTGGGCGTTGCGAGCTTTGCGGTTTCCTTGCTTGTCGGTCTGGCCGCGCCAGCCGCCGAGGAGGTCAAGATCGGTGTCGTTCTGCCGATGTCCGGGCCCGCCGCGGCGACCGGCATTTCCCTGCGTGACGGCATGCGGCTCGCCCTGGACGAATGGAATGAAAAGGGCGGTGTGCAAACCGCCAGCGGCCGGGAGTCCGTCGCCATGCTGGTTGAGGATTCCCAGTCCCGTCCTGAAGTCGGCGTGGCCGGCGCGCAGAAACTGCTGGGCCGCGACGAGGTCGACTTCCTGATCGGCGAAGGCTTCCACAGTTCGGTCAGCCTCGCCATCATGGAGCTGTCGCCGCAGTACGAGACGCCGATGATGAGCGGCCAGTCGATCGCCTCTGGCATTTCCGAGAAGATCCGCGCGGACCACGACAAGTACCGCCGTTTTTTCAAAGCGAATTTCAACAGCGATGCCTACGCCCTGGCGCTCAGAGACTTCACCGATAGTTTGATCGCGGATGGTGTCGTTCCCGGCGAAGGGCGCAGCCTCGCCTTCGTGGTCGAGGAAACCGACGCCGGCCGCTCGAATGTGGCCGAGGTGACAAAGGCGCTCGAGGGACGCGGCTGGACGGTCGATACTGTCGAGGTGGTGCCGATCAACAACACCGACTTCTTCCCGCAGATCTCCAAGCTGCGTGCGCTCGATCCGGACCTCGTTGTGACCACGTTCACCTCGCCGCAGTCCGGTGCCTCCTTCGTGCGTCAGTGGAACGAGCAGGGGCTCGAGATGCTGCATGCGGCCATCTACTACCCGCTTATCACCGAGTTCGCGGAGCTGGCGGGAGACGCCACCGAAGGCATGGTCTGGCTGCCGCGGCTGTTCGACCCGGATCGCATCGAGCTGCATCGCGCGTTCGCGGAGCGCGCCACTCAGGCCCTGGATCGGGAGGTCAACACCGATCTCGCCTATGGTTACTGCTACATGAACCTGGCGCTCACCGCGATTGACAGCGCCGGCACCCTGGAGGCGGATGCCATTGTCGCCCAGCTGGCGGCGTCCGATCTGCCCTGCGTGATGGGCCGCTACGTCTTCGATCCCGAGAGCAATACCGCGCGGTCCGGCGCCGATTACTTGGCGGTGCCGATCGCGCAGGTACAGGACGGGGTGAATGAGGTGATCTGGCCCGCGCCGCTGTCGAGCAGTGCGTTTCGCGCGCTGAGCGCCAGCGAGTAAGCGCGCCGGTTCCAGCACGGTTTCCCAGAATCGGACGATGTGGGGCGTTGTCGAATGTCGCTCAGCGGCGAAGGCGATAATGAGCGGCAGGGCGTGGTACTGGAGGCCCGTGGGCTCACCAAGGTTTTTGGGGGCGTCTCCGCGGTCGATTCCGTCGATCTGAGCGTTGGCCGCGGCGAGGCCGTCGGCATCGTCGGTCCGAACGGCGCGGGCAAGACCACACTGTTCAATCTGCTCGCCGGCAGCCTCTCCCCGACTCGGGGCAGCGCGTTTTTGAATGGCCGGGATGTGACCGGCTGGTCGCCGGATAAACGCTGCCGGGCCGGTTTATCGCGTACCTTCCAAGTCACCCTGCCCTTTACCGAGATGCGCGTTCTGGAGAACGTGATGATCGGCGCCCTGGCCTGCGGCAACGCGCTTGCCGAGGCCGCCGTGGAAGCCGAGCGTTGTCTGCGGCTCGTCGGGCTCGGCGCGATGATGGACCGGCTGGCGTCAAATCTCAGTACGGGACAACGCAAGCGCCTGGAACTCGCCAGAGTGCTGGCCACCGCGCCCGATGTCGTGCTTCTCGACGAGGTCACCGGGGGCGTGGATCAGGCGAGCATCCCTGGCTTGGTCGAGGTCGTGCGCGACATGCATCGCACTGGCGTCTCGCTGGTGATTATCGAGCACAACATGGCGGTGATCCAGCAGCTCGCCCCCAGGCTCGTATTCATGCACCAGGGTAAAAAGATCGCCGAGGGACCGACGCGCGAGATCGCGGAAAGTGAAGCCGTGCGCGCGCTCTACCTAGGGGAACGCCATGCTCCGGCTTGAACAGGTGAGTGTCTTCTACGGTTCCTTTCAGGTGCTGTGGGACGTCGGCCTGAGCATCGACAAGGGCAGCGTCGTCTGCGTCCTGGGTCCCAACGGCGCGGGCAAGAGCACGCTGTTGAAGGCAATCGCGGGGCTGGTGCCTTGCCGCGGGCGGATATTCTTGAGGGACGAGGATATCAGCCGCCTATCGACGCCGCAGCGCATCGCTTCTGGAATCGGCATCGTGCTGGAACGCCGGCGTCTCTTCGCGGCACTCAGCGTTCGGGAAAATCTGGACCTTGGCGGCTATCAGCTGGCGCGCAGCGAGCGTCTGGCGGCGCGCGAAAAGGTGCTGGCTCTGCTGCCGGTCGTCAAAGACCTATTGGATCGCCGCGCGGGTGACCTCAGCGGGGGGCAGCAGCAGCTCGTCGCCATCGGCCGGGGGCTAATGGCGGAGCCGGAGCTATTGCTGCTCGACGAGCCTTACCTCGGGCTATCGCCGCGCGCCGTGGATGAGATTACCGACATCATCCTGATGCTGCGCGATCAAGGCCTGACGATCATATTCAACGAACAGAACGTCAAACTGTCGCTGTCGATGTCGCATCAGGCTTGCCTGCTGGAGAGTGGCCGCCTGGCCGCCTTCGGACCGGCCGAGGAGATCGGCGCGAGCGCGATCGTCCAGGACGTCTATTTCGGTACCGCGCGAAACGGCGAGGCTGCGCCATGCTGACGGTTGGGTTCGTTTGGGAGCAGGTCATGAATGGCCTGGTCTCCGGGGCCATGTACGCGCTGATGGCCAGCGGGCTTGCGCTGATTTGGGGCACGATGCGGGTGCTGAACTTCGCGCACGGCGAGTTTTTCATGCTGGGCGGGTTCTTCGTTCTAACGGCCGCCCAGCTCCTCGGTTTGGGGACCGTGCCCTCTATTCTTTTCGCCATCGCAGGCGTCTTTCTGGTCAGCGTTCTGCTGCACCGGTACACGGTGCATGTCCTGCTGAAACGGCCTGGTTGGGAGTTCGGCACCATCGCCGTCACGCTCGGCCTGTCGATCGTGCTGCAGGACCTCGCCCTGATGATCTGGGGCGAGCGGTTCCAGTCGATGCCCTATTTCATCGAGGGTGTGGTGTCGATCTTCGGCGTGCGCATGCCGATGCAGCGGATATTGATCGTGATTGTTGCGATCGCCGTCGTGATCCTGATCTCCTTGATGCTGCGCTATACCCGCTATGGCGTCGCGGTCCGCGCCGTCGCCTCCGATCCCGAAGCGGCCTCTGCCTGCGGCATCGATACCAGCCGGATCTATCTCTACACCTTCGGTCTCGCGGCCTCGCTCGCGGCGTTGGCGGGCGCGGTTCTCGCCCCAATCGTTTCCATCAATCCCTGGATGGGGGTGCCTCTACTGTTGAAAGCCTTCGTCGTCGTCGTGCTCGGCGGCCTGGGCAGTCTTCCTGGCGCCGTACTTGGCGGTTTCCTACTAGGCATCATCGAAGCGCTGGGCGTCAGCGTCTTCTCCTCCGAATGGCGCGAAGTCATCGCGCTGAGCGTTTTGATCCTCGTGCTCTGGCTGCGGCCCGCCGGCCTGTTCGGCACGACGCAGCGTGAATCGTGAGTTTGAAATGAACAGCAAGGCGTGGTGGCGGCGCAGCCCGAAGCTCTGGATCTTCGTCCTCCTTCTCGGCGTATTTCCGCTGGTAAGCAGCGACGGCTACTTCCTGCATGTGCTCACCCTCTGCATGCTTTGGACGGTATTTGCGTCGAGCTGGAATCTCTCGACCGGCTATGCCGGGCTCAAGACTTTCGGCCACCAGGCCTTTTTCGGAATCGGCGCCTATGTCTCTGCGCTGGTATCGATCAACTACGGCCTGACGCCTTGGCTGACCCTGTGGATCGGCGCGCTGGCTGCGGCCTTGCTCGGCTTCTTCGTCGGCCTGCCGATGCTGCGGATCAAGTCCCTGCCGCACGCCGCCATCGTTACGCTGGCCGTCGCTGAAATTGTCAGGATCACCTGCTCGAACCTGGTCGATCTCACCCGTGGCGAGCTCGGGCTTTGGGGAATCCCAGCCTTCTCCAGCATCACCGTGCCCTTGCTCGGGGTGATCGAGTTCGGGCCGTCGGAGCGCATGTCGAGCTACTATCTGGCCTGGATCCTGATGTTCGCCGTGTTGATTTTTCTGGCTTGCTACGTGCGCTCGAAAAGCGGACTTCTGGTCCAATCGATCCGGGATTCCCAGGTCGCGGCGGAAAGCCTTGGCGTCGATCTGACGCGCCAGAAACTGACTGTTTTCACTCTCAGCGCCTTTATCGCCGGAATCGCGGGCGCCTTTTATGCCCATTACGTGCTGGTCTTGACGCCAACCTCGGCCATGGGGCTGCCGCTGATGATCCAGGTCGTCGCCATCACCTTGATCGGCGGCATTGCGACCCTGCAGGGGCCGCTGATCGGGGCCTTCCTTCTGACCATCGCTGCCGAGGGTCTGCGGGTCGCCGGCGATCATCGCATGCTGATTTTCGGCGGCCTGATCATCGTTGTCGTTCTCTTCGTGCCACGCGGGCTGGCCCGGTTGGATTTGCTGAAGCAGAGCCTCGAGCAACGCCTGGGGAACTGGAGAAGCGATCGCCGGGCCGCGGCGAAAACCGGAGGGGCGGTGGAGTGAGCGGCCCGTCCGCGCAAACGGCAGGAGCAGGGGCGGGAGATTTACCCAGCCACGACAGTTAGCGTCAGGAGCGTTCCAAGGAACGCTTTCAGAAAAGGAGAGAGTGCCATGCCCGAAGGTTCAAGCAGCTCGCATCAGCAGGCTTTGGCGGAGTTCCTCTCCGCGACCGGTTTTGCCCAATTGCCAGGCGAGGTGGTTGCGCGCGCGCGCTGGGTGGTCGCCGACAGCCTCGCGGTGATCGGCGCCGCGATGCAGGAACCGGAGATGCGGTCTCTAGTAACGCTGCTTGCCGAAGAAGAGGGTGCGGGGCCAGCCACCGTGGTCGGCGCATCGGCAAAGCTCGCCCGTTCGATGGCTGCTTTCGCCAATGGCACCGCCGGTACTTTTCTGGAGCTGGACGAAGGCAATCAATTCGCCAGGGGGCATCCGGGTATCCACGTCGTGCCCGCGTCGCTTGCGCGCGGCGAAGCCACCGGCTGCAGCGGCAGCGAACTGCTGCTGGCGATAGCGCTGGGCTACGAGGTGGGGTCGCGCATCGGCATTGCATCGAAGATTCGCATGTCGATGCATCCGCACGGCACCTGGGGGACGGTTGGCGCGGCGGTCGCGGCGGGCAAGCTTTCCGGCTTGGATGCCCAGGGGTTCCGCGACCTGGTCAACCTCAGCTCCTGCCTCGGCCTGACGACCAGCCGCCGCACCATGCTGGAAGGCGGCACCGTGCGGAACAGCTACTCCGGCATCAGCAACGAACTCGGGCTGCGCGCGGAACAGATGCTGCGCGCCGGCTTTACCGGCGAAGCGGAAGGTTTGCGCACGGTCTATGGCAGTGTCATTTCCGAGGTGTTCGAGGAGCATCTCATGACCGAGGCGCTTGGCGAGCGCTGGGAGATCGCGCGCAACTATTTCAAGATGCACGCCTGCTGCCGGTACAATCATGGCAGCCTCGATGCGCTCGGCTTGATCCTCGCACAGCGGCCCGACGGCAAGCTCGCGGCGGAGCAGATCGAGCGAATCGACGTCGAGACCTACTCCCTGGCCGCCCAGCTCTGCGATCAGGCGCCCGGCAACATGCTGGCGGCCAAGTTTTCGCTGCCCTTCTCTGTGGCGACGACGATCGTCAACGGAGGCGCCCAGCCGGAGAGCTTTGGCCCCGAGGCACGTGCCGACGCAACGACACGCGCGCTGGCGCAAAAGGTCTTCGTGCGCGAGGACCCCGCGCTGACGGGAATGATGCCGGAGCATCGTCCCTCCCGCGTGACGATCACCCTGACCGGCGGCGAACGGATTAAAGCCGAAGTCCTGAGCAACAAGGGCGACACCGAGGATCCTTACTCCGAGGCCGACCTCGAACGAAAGTTCCAGCGCCTGGGCGAGCCGGTCTGGGGGAAGGCGCATGCCGCCCGCATTCTTGAGACGGTGATGCGGCTCGACAGGCTCGCCGATGTCAGGGAGCTGATGGCGCTACTGCCAAAACCCTGAGGAGGGAGATGCCATGAACGCGGAACCTTCGCAGCCCCGGCGGCTGCTGCAAAACGGGCTGGTCGTCGATGTTGCCGCGGGCAGCGCCGCGCGCCGGGACATCTTGATTGCCGGCGAGCGGATCCAGGCGCTTGGCGCGCCGGGTGATTTCCCGGTGACGCCGGGAACCGAGTGCGTGGACATGCGGGGGAAAATACTGATCCCCGGTCTGATTAACGTCCACGCGCATGGCCATGGTTACTTCAGTAAAGGCATGGGCGATCGCTGGCCGCTCGAGTTGCTGATCGCGGCGGGGCCGTGGATCAGCGGCGGGCGGGAGCTGGACGACAAGCGCAGGATCGGCTTGATCGGCGCGGCCGAGATGGTCGGCAAGGGCACGACAGCCTGCTATGACCTCTTCGCCGAGGCTCCGCATCCGACCGTGGACGGCATGCTGGCCATGGCGGAAGCCTACGCCCAGGTGGGCATCCGCGCGACCCTCGCTCCAATGATGTCGGATATCGGCTTCTACGATGCCATCCCCGGTCTTGGAGACTCCCTGCCGCCGGATCTTGCCGCGGAGGTCGCGCGTTTCAATCCCGGCCCCTATGAAAACAGCATCGCCGCCTGCCGGCGGATCTTCGAGGACGCTGCACTCGGCGATGTCCGTTTTGCCTTAGGTCCGACAATTCCGCTGCACTGTTCCGAAGCTTTCCTGCGTGCCTGCGGCGAACTTGCCGAGGAGCGCGGTCTCGGCCTGCAGACCCATCTCGCGGAATCCAGGTTACAGGCGCAGGCCGCCAAGCAGCGCTATGGCCACAGCCTGGTCGATGAGCTCGACCGGCTGGGCCTGCTGCGGCCCGGCTTTACCGCGGCCCACGCCATCTGGCTGAACGACGCGGACCTCGACATCATGGCCGAGCGAGGCGTCTCCGTCGCGCATAACGCCGGCAGCAACATGCGCCTGGGAACAGGCTTGTCGCGGGTGCGCGACATGCTCGATCGCGGGATTGTCGTCGGCATCGGTACGGATACCTGCAGCTGTTCCGACAACATGAATATGTTCGAGGCGATGCGGAGTGCCTGTTACGCCTCGCGGATCCGCGATAGCGATCATGAGACCTGGCTCGAGGCGCCGGAGATCCTGCGCGCGGCGACCATGGGCGGCGCGAAAATTCTGGGGCGCAGCGAGGAGATCGGTCAGATCGCGCCGGGCTATCTGGCGGACATCGTCAGCCTCGATCTGGAGCGGCCGCACTACATGCCGGTCAACGACCCCATTCGGCAGGTGGTGTTCTGCGAGGACGGAACCGGCGTCGACCGGGTGATGGTCGGTGGCCGCGATGTGGTTCTCGGCGGGCGGCCACTGGCTATCGACTTTGCCGCGCTTGGCGCGGAGGCCCAGGCCGCGCTCGAGCGCCTCAATCTGCGCGTCGCGCCGATGCGTCAGTTGTTCGAAAGGGTCGAACCCTACGTCAGCGAGTTCTATCGCAGCCGGGTTCGCGGTCCGATCTGAGCGTTATTCGAACCCAACGACAAAACACAACAAGGAGGAAGTCAATGAAGGCGTGGAAGAAGAGCGCGGCCCATGCTGCCGGTGCCATGATCCTGGCTGCCGGGATAGCGGTTTCGGCGCAAGCAGAGGAGCTGACGATTGGTGTCGTCGGTCCGCTGACGGGGCCGGCGGCGAACTCCGGCATTGCGACCCTGGAGGGCGTAATGCTGGCGGTGGAAGAGGCCAACGCGGCGGGAGGGATCGTGATCGGTGGCGAAACCCTCACCATTGAATTGATCTCCGAAGACTCGCAGTCTCGGCCGGAGATCGGTGTCAGCGCGGCGCAGAAACTCATGGAACGCGATCATGCCGATCTGGTTCTCGGCGACTTGATCCATAGCTCCGTCGCCATTGCGATGATGGAGGTTTCCGATCAATACCGCCGCCCGATCGTCAGCGTTCAGCCGGTCAGCAGCGAGATTTCCAAGAAGATCGCCACCGACCCCGAAAGATACGGCTTGTTCTGGAAGGGGAACTTCGACAGCAGCGCCTATGCGCAGGCGATCTTTCAAACGCTCGACGACCTGGCGGCTTCGGGGAAACTTGGCGCGGAGAACAAGACCGTCGCCTTCCTGCTCGAGGATACCGACAACGGTCAGGCGCATGCCCAGAACACCACCAAGCTGTTCGAGGAAGGCGGCTGGGAAGTGGTCGCGGTGGAGATGGTGCCGATCGAGCATACCGATTACTACCCGCAGCTTTCCAAGCTGCGCAGCCTGCAGCCCGCGGCCATCGTCTCGGCCTTGACCGCCTCCAACTCGGGCATCGCTTTGGCGCGGCAATATCAGGAGCAGGCCGTGGAGGCGATCCACTTCGGCATCTATTATCCGTCCCGGCCGGAGTTTCAGGAGCAAACCGGCGATGCGCGCGAAGGCATGCTGTGGACGCCTCTGCTCTACGATCCGGAGAATAACGCCGATCACGCCGCCTTCGAAGCCAAGGTCAGCGCGCGTTTCGAGAAGTCCGGCACCGTGGACCAGGCTTTCGGTTACTGCTTTGTCCAGGGGCTATTGAAGGCCATGGCCACCGCGTCCGACCGTGAACCCGAAAGCCTGTCGAAGGTCATCGGCGCGATGGACCACGCCTGCTTCTTCGGGCGCTGGAAGTTCGACCCGCAGACCCATACCGCGCTGTCTGGTCCCGACTACCTCGCCGTTCCCACGGCACAGGTTCAGTCCGGCAAGAACGTGGCGATCTGGCCGCCGGCGGCCGCGACCGCCGATTACGCTCCGCGCCGCTAAGGCGTGCGCTTTCCGTCTGGATGGCTGCCGCCGCTGGCAAGCGGCGGCGGCTTTCCAACGGTACCGCGCTTTAGATAATCCCGCGCTCGCGTGCGATATCCCAGATCCGATACAGGGCCTGGGCGCCTGCGGATACGATGGCGGCCTCGTCGCTACGCACGAATTCGCCACCGCGCACCAGCACTTCCCCGGCGACCATGACCAGGTCGATGTCGCGGCCGCTACAATACCAAACCAGGCTTTTCACCGGGTCGTAGACCGGCTGCGTATGCGCTTGATCGAGCCGCACCGCCGCCAGGTCGGCGGTGGCGCCAGCCTCGATCCTGCCCAGGTCGGTCCGTCCGAGCGCCTCGGCGGCGCCGTGCGTGGCGCAGTCGACCAGCTCCCAGGCGGTTCCGACTCCAGGATCTGAATTCCGGTACTTGGAGTTGATCGCGGCCATGCGCAGGTCCGCGAAGATATCCAGGGCATGCGCGTCGCACGCCACCAGCGTCGAGACGCCCATGTCCGTAAAGCGGGTTCGCGACGCCATCTTGCCCGAGCGCGCGTAGGTCAAGGGGCAGTGGGCGATGCTGACGCCGCGCGCGGCCATCAGGGAGAGCTCGTCATCGGTGGCGTAGAGGCAATGCGCGGCGATCAAGCCGTCGTTCAGCATGCCGACCGCGTCGAGATAGGCGGTCGGGGTCATGCCCAGCCTCTGTTGGGACAGCTCACCCTCCCGGGCGCTCTGCGAAAGATGGATGGTCACCGGCGCGTCGAAGTCATCCCGCGTGCGCGCGATGGCCCGCATCAGGGCGGGCGCGCAGGTGTCCGTGGCGTGTGGGCCGAGTCCGATCCTGACGCGGCCATCGCTCCCTTCATCGGAATGCTCATGCCAGCGATGAAAGGTCGCCATGGCCTTCTCGGCCGCGACGGCGTCCTCTGGCGATTCCTCGAGGGTCCAGGGCAGCGCCCCTGCGGACATCAGATAGGGGTGGATATTGGCACGAAGCCCGATCTTTCTCGCCGCCGTCGCGAAGGCGTCGTGGTCGGAGCGCGGCATGTCCACGATGGTTGTGGAACCGGCTTTGATCGCCTCCAGCATGCCAAGGCTGCAGATCGCCTCGATCATCTCGTCGTCGCCGATTTCCGAGATGATCTCGCCAAGCGGCATCATCACCTTCTCGATGATCGTGCCGTTATCCTGTGCATTCTCGCGGTCCTCGAACACGCCCCGGAACAGCGGCGTGCTGAGGCAATGGGTATGGGTGTTCACAAAGCCCGGCAGCAGCAGGTGCTGGTCCAGAACGATGCTTTCCAGACCGTTTGTCCCCTCGGCGTTCTGCAGGATGTCCGCGACCTTGCCGTCCTCAACCACCACGGTCGCGTCTTGCAGCAGTTGCGGCTTTCCGTTGCGGCGTACCAGAACCCACTTCGCGGTCAGGCCCAATCGGCGACTCATCGTCATTCCTTCTGCGTTGCGGCCGCCGACGCGCGAAGCGGCGGCGGCCATTCGTGTAACCCGGCGCCGGAGGGCGCGGGAAGGATCACCCGGCGTCCTTCTTTTCTGCCGCCCGCTTGCGGCGGTTCAGGCCCTGCGCCCCGGTCATCAGCAGCAGGGATATCGACATCAGGATTGTCGCCACCGCGGGTATCAGCGGTGAGATATCGAAGTCGATGTTTTCGAAAAGCTTGCGCGGCAGCGTCTTGTTGGAAACTCCCGACAGGAAGAAGGAGAGAATCGCTTCATCGAAGGAGACCAGAAAGGCGAAGACCGCGCCGATGGCGACCGCCGGGGTGATCAGCGGCAGGGTGATCAAAACGAAAGCCGTCAGTTTATTGGCTCCAAGATTGATCGCGGCGAGCTCCAGGGCGGGATCCGTGCGATGCAGCGCGGCGGAAACCGTAAGCACGACAAAAGGCACTGCGAGCGCGGTATGGGCGATGACGAAGCCGCTCAGCGTTCCGGTCAGACCGATCGGCGCGAAGCTGAGGTATAGGGCGACACCCAGCACGATGTTGGGCACGATGATCGGGGTCAGGGTCAGCACGGTCACCGCGCGCTGGCCGGTTGTGAAACCCCGGACCATGGCGACGGCCGCCAAGGTGCCGATCAGAACGGCGCTGACCATTGTCAGGACCGCGACCTCGAGGCTGAACAGGGTCGCCGCCCGCCAGTCGCGATCGGAGAAGAATTCCCAATACCAGTCGAGCGTGAGGCTCCGCGGCGGGAACTGCAGGAAGCGCTCCGACCCGAACGAGATCGGGACGATGATGAAAATCGGTATGATCAGGAAACTGAGCAGCAGAACCACGAGGCCTGCCCAGGCGATGCGGCCGGCATCCGTTGGACGGCGGCTTTTTGCGGCGGACTTAGTCATTGCCGACGATCCTCCCCACCGACAGTGCCCGCTGGAACACCAGCGCGGCGGTGACGCTGATGACCAGCAGCAGCAGCGAGATCGCACCCGCCAGCGGCCAATTGAGCAGCTCGGTCACCTGCTGGGCGATCAGGGTTCCGATCATCATGGTGCGCGGGCCACCGACCAGCGCCGGCGTGATGTAGAAGCCGATGGCCAGGATAAAGACGAAAAGCACTCCCGCGGAAACGCCGGGCAGGCTTAGCGGCAAGGTGACCGCCAGAAAGGCGCGGGACCGGCTGGCGCCGAGATTGCGCGCGGAGCGTTCCAGGTCCGTGGGGATCGCCCTGATGGTCGAGAAGATCGGCAGGATCATGAAGGGCAGCAGGACGTGGGTCATGGCGATCAGCACCGCGCCCTCGGTGTAGAGCATCCGCAGACGGGTATCGATGATGCCCAGGTCGATCAGCAGATCGTTGATCACGCCGTTACGCTGAAGCAGGAAAATCCAGGCGTAGGAGCGCACCAGAATCGAAGTCCACAGCGGGCCGAGGACGCAGGCCGCGATCAGCATCGCGCGCCAGGCCGTCGTGCGCGCCATTGCGTAGGCTATGGGAAAACCGATCAGCAGACAGAGCAGGCAGCACAGCGCGCTAATCCAGAACGTGCGCAGAAACACCCGCCAGTACAGCGGGTCCGACAGGATCGTGTCGTAATACTCCAGCGTGAAATCCGGCGCGAAGAAGCTGCGGCTGAGCAGGTTCGCGACCGGCCAGAACACGGCGAAGAAAAGCAACGCGACCAAGGGAAGTAGTAAGATCAGCGCGGGCGTGCGGCCCATCGAATAGCTGTTTGTCTTCATCGATCAGGCCTCGGGCGCGTTGCCCGGGAAGACAAGCGCGTCTTGCGGGTTCCAACCGACCTGCATCCGCTCGCCGCTGTTGACGACGGTGGTCAGGCTCTTGGTACGAATACGGAAGCTGCGCTCCGCATCGAGGCGCCCGACGATGACCATGTCATGCCCGGTGTAAATCTCATCGACGCAGGTCAAGGCAAGGCGCGCCTCCCCGGACTCCTCCAGGCGGGTTCTCTCCGGACGTATCGAGAGGGTCGCCGTGCCACCGAGCTCGACCTGCGCGCCCTGCTGGCCGACGATCGTGCCCTGCACCTGATTGCCGTCCCCGATATCGATCGAAGCGATACCCTCCGCGATGCCGGTGACCTTGCCGGTGAGCAGATTGGTGTCGCCAACGAAATCGGCGACGAAAGCGCTTTCCGGCTTCTCATAGAGGTCTTTCGGCCTGGAGAGTTGTTCGATGCGGCCGTGATTCATGACGGCGACCCGGTCGGACATCGTCAGCGCTTCCTGCTGGTCGTGGGTCACATAGATCACCGTGGCGCCGAGCTCGCGCTGCAGGGCCTTGATTTCGATCTGCAGCTGTTCGCGCAGTTTCTTGTCGAGCGCGCCCAGAGGCTCGTCCATCAGAATCATGGGCGGGTCGAAGACTGTCGCGCGCGCCACCGCGACGCGTTGCTGCTGGCCGCCGGAAAGCTGGTCCGGGCGCCTGTGTCCGTAGTCGCTCAGACGAACCATCGCCAGCGCCTGCCGGACCTTTTCTTCGATTGTGTTGCGTGGTACCCGCCGCATGCGCAGGGCAAAGGCGACATTCGCGGCCACGGTCATATGCGGGAACAGGGCGTAGCGCTGGAACACCATGCCGATGTTGCGGCGGTTGGGTTCGACATAGGTCATGTCTTCGCCGCCGACCTCGATCCGGCCTGAATCCGGATACTCGAAACCCGCGATCATCATCAGCAAGGTGGTCTTGCCCGATCCGGAGGGGCCGAGCAGTGACAGGAACTCTCCCGCCTTGACGGAAAGAGAGACTTCGCGGACGGCCTTCACATCTCCATAGGATTTGCTGACGTCGCTGATGTCGAGGGACGCGCCTCGGCTCTGGTTTGAATTTTCGCGGCTCGGCAAGTTACTTTCCTTGAGACATCGTGGGTTTCTGAAAGGGATGCCGGCCGCCGGGCGGGAGTGCCCGGCGGCCAACACACAAGATTGCGCAGTTAGCGCGACAGCCACTCGTTCCAGCGGTTGAGAGTCTCATCCGCGTTCGGGACGCTCCACTCGTAATCTTCCTTCAACATCTTATCGACGAAGAATCCGGGGTGGTTGGCGCGCTCGCTCTCGGGCAAGCCCTCGAGATAGGCGCGGTTGGCGGTATCCCAGTTCGTCATCGCATAGAACTCGGCGTGTCCCTCGGTATTGCTGTAGTAGAAATCGAGGAACTTCAGCGCGTTTGCCTGGTTCGGGCCTTCTTCAAGGACCACCCAGTAGGCCTCGTCGGCCGGCGCGCCTTCCCAGATAACCTTGAGCGGCATGCCTTCGTTGACCAGACCCAGCGCACGGCCGGACCAAAGCTGACCGGCAACGGCTTCCTCGGAACGGAAGATCTGCTGGCTTTGGTCGCCGGAACGCCACCACACGGCGATCTCCGGCTTAACCCGGTCGAGCACCTCGAAGGCGCGTTCGAAATCGATCGGATAGAGCTCATCCGCGGGAACGCCGGACGCCAGCAGTGCCGGGGCGATGACGACCAGCGGGTTGCCGTAGTTGGGCAGGCCGCGCGGGCCGGGGAAGCGCTCCACGTCGAAGAAGTCGGCCCAGCTCTCCATGATCTCGCCGTCGAACTTATCGGTGCGCTGCACCAGGGGCAGGCCGCCGACGACGCCGAGAGCGCCGAAGTCCTTACAGCCGCCTTCGACAACCTTGTCGGTGAGGTTTCCGGACTCGCAGATTCCCATCAACAGGTTCTCGGACAGCAGCCGCGCGTGACGCTCCGACGACAGCACGATATCCCATTCGAAACGGTCCGCCTCGGCCATTGCCTTGACGCGCGCGGCGCGCTCTCCGGGGCTGGCGGCGACGAAATGCACATCGATACCGGTTTCGCGTGTGAAGGCTGCCGCGATGTTCTCGCTCAGGCCACGCTCGAAAAGTCCGCCGCCGACGGCGATGATAACCTCGCCGTCAGCCTTGGCCGGCGCCGTGCTCGCGACCCCCGCGAGCAATATCGCCGCGCACCCCAAGGCAAGGCGGCGAAGCGGATTAAAGTGTTGGCTCATGTTCTGCTCCTGTTCAGTCATAGGTTGATTGACGTCTTTCATGCCTCCGGGCCCAGGTAGGTTGGAGGGCACAGCGAACGCGATAGGTGTCCATTCAAGGATCCTCATCGCTTGCCACCGGACAGACCGTCCGCGGCCAAACCCAAGGCGCTGCCTTGCGTCTCGATTGAGCGAAATTGGAAATTGCCGCGGCATGCGCCGCGGTCATGTCGATGTCGTCCCAGCCATTGACCAGCTTGAGGCAGCGGTCGTCGCTCAGCGCGAAACTGAAATCCCGGCCGCCGTGCACGATCCTCCGCTCCGCCAGGTCGATTTTCAGATGGCAAGGCGCGGCGGCCAGCAGCACGGCGATGTCCTGCGCGGCCAGCGTTGCCGGCAGGAGGCCGTTGTTCACCGCGTTGGCCGAAAAGATATCCGCGAAGCTTGGCGCCAGGACAGCGCGGAACCCGGCGTCGACCAGGGCGTAGACCGCGGCTTCCCGGGACGAGCCGCTGCCGAAATTCCGCCCCGCGATGAGAATCGATGCTGTCTCGGCGGCAGGTTCGTCGAGCGGGAAACCGCCGCGCGTCTCGCCATTGGCGCCGTGGCGCAGATCATGGAACAGAAAATTTCCATAGCCCGCGGCCCGCGGCGTCGACATGAAACGCGCCGGAATGATCTGGTCGGTGTCGACGTTGTCAATGGGCAGGCCAACCGCGCGGCCGCTATGTTCCCGCCAGCCTGCCATCAGGCGGCCTCGACGGCGGTCAGCCGCCGGACATCGGTGAGCCTTCCGGTCACGCAAGCCGCCGCGACCATTGCCGGGGACATCAGATGGGTGCGCGCGCCGGCGCCTTGCCGGCCCTTGAAATTGCGGTTGGTGGAGGACGCGCAGCGCTGGCCCGGCGCCACGCGGTCGCCATTCATACTGACGCAGAGAGAGCAGCCCGAGTCCGCCCATTCCAGCCCCGCGTTCCGGAACACCTGGTCCAGGCCTTCCTGCTCGGCTTGCAGCTTGACCTGGCGGGAACCGGAAGAAACCAGACCTGGCACCCTGGCGCGGCGGCCTTTGAGAACCGCGGCGGCGGCGCGCAGATCTTCGATCCGTCCGTTGGTGCAGGAACCGATGAAACCCTGATCGATTTCGATTTCTTCGAGCGGTTGCCCCGGGGCGAGGCCCATGTAGGCCAGGACTTCCGAAATGCGTGCCGCCCGGGCGGGATCGGACTCGCGCGCCGGCTCGGGAACCCTGGAGGTAATCGGCAGAGCCTCGTCGGGCGTCGTTCCCCAGGTCACGATGGGGGCGATCTCGGAAACGTCGAAGCGCGCCTCGCGATCGAATGTCGCCTCCGCATCGGTGACCAGCTCCGACCACTGCGCCACGGCGGCGTCCCAGTCGGCTGGCGCGTAGGGACGTTCCCGCAGCCACGCGAGGGTTTTCCCGTCCGGCGCCACCAACCCGCAGCGCGCGCCGCCCTCGATCGACATATTGCACAGCGTCAGGCGTTCCTCGACCGACAGCGCAGAGACCGCCTCGCCAGAATATTCGACGGCGCAGCCCTGCGCCGCGTCCGCGCCCAATGCGGAAATCCAATGCAGGGCCATATCCTTGGCGCCGACTCCCGGGGGCAGTTCGCCCTCGAAGGCAATCCTCATCCGCAGGGGCTTTTTCTGCCGGATTGTCTGGGTGGCGAGGACATGGGCGACGTCCGTCGCGCCGATGCCGAAGCTAAAGGCGCCGAGCGCGCCGTGGGTCGAGGTGTGACTGTCGCCGCAGACCACCAGCATTCCCGGCAAGCTCAGCCCTTGCTCCGGTCCGACCACGTGCACGATACCCTGGCGCGGATCCGTAAGTCCGAAAAGACAGAGGTTGAAATCCCTTGCATTGGTCTCGAGGCCCGCTGTCATCCGCGCGATGTCGGGATCGGCGATTGGCAGCTCCCGGCCACGGGTCGGGGCATAGTGATCGCAGATGGCGATAGTCAATGCGGGCTCGGCGACCCGCGCCCCGCGCGCGCGCAGCTTTGCGAAGGCGTGGTGCGAGCCCTCGTGCACATAGTGCCTGTCCACCCAGAGGAGCGCGGTGCCATCTTCCCCGGCCACGATCACATGCGAGTCCCACAGTTTGTCGAACAGCGTGCGGGCCGCGGAAGGCATCAGGCCTGGCCCTTCGAGTTCAGCATGGCGGGCGCCCAGGCGCGCTCATTGGCCTTGCCGACCCGGTTCAGAGTCATTTCGAGACGGAAACGGTCCGGACGATACAGGGCGCTGAGATGCTCAACGCCGCGACCGCTTGTGTCATAGACCACGCGGACGATGGAGATCAGCGCGGTCCCAACGGGAACGTCGAGGGTTTCCGCGACGTCAGGCCCCGCGAGCGTCGCGGAAATCGATTGGCTGGCGTGGTCGACGGTTACGCCGGAGCGTTCCAGCAAGCGGAACAGCGGCGTTGTCGCAAGGTCCGTTTCCGAATAGCCCTGCGCGATATCCTGGGGCACATGCGTGGTCAGATGAGAGAAGGGCTTGTCCGACATCATGCGCAAACGCACGGCGCGCTGGACCATCACGTCTGGCGCGATCCGCAGGGCCTCGGCAATCGGCGCGGGCGGTTCCGTATAGCTGAAGCTGAGCAGCCGCGCCGTGGTTGCCTGTCCCATCTGGACGAGCTGGGGCATGAGGGTCGCGAAGTCCGCCGAGATATCCGTCTGCGGGACAAGCGGCGCGCGCACCCTGGTACCAGAGCCGGCGCGGCGTTCGATCAGGCCTTCGGCCGACAGCTTTTCCAGCGCGCTGCGTACGGTCACCCGGGAAACGCCATACTTCTCGGCGAGGCGGGGTTCGCTGGGGAGAAGACTCCCCACCGCGAGCTCGCCGCGCAAAATCTCATCATGAAGTATGAGATACACGCGTTCGGCCTTGGCGCCCGTCGTAGATGCGTTTGCTTCTGGGCTCACATTCTACTCCCTACACTCTCACATCGAGTGGTATCAGACGTGTAGCATAAAAGATCTCAGTATTTGTATCTTTTTTATACATTTACTTGCCAGGAGAAAACGCAGATTGTAGAGCTAGAGCGCGCAGGCACATGGGTCGCACGGCGCAATTCGAACAGGCGGGAAGCGCAGGATGGGCGGGAATCGCGGGATGGATAGACGATGGACGCCGTAACCTTGGCGGTTCTCGCAGGGCGGATGGAACAGATCGTCGATGAAATGGATGCGACGCTGTTTCGCTCGGCGTTCAATCCGATCATCGCCGAGGCGCACGACGCCTCACACGGCCTCTATCATGCGGAAACCGGCGATACGCTCGTCCAGGGAAAGTCCGGCTTGCCGATTTTCGTCGGCGCGATGGCTTTCGCGGTCAAGGCCGTGATCGACAAGTGCGCGGCCCAGGGCGGCCCCGCCGATGGCGACGTCTATATCTTCAACGATGCGCATCTTGGCGGGACGCACCTCTCCGACATGCGTCTCGTTCGGCCCTATTTTCACAACGGCGAGCTGTTCTGTTACCTGGCGTCGGTCGGCCACTGGCATGATCTGGGAGGCGCGGTCCCGGGCAATTACAATCCGCAGGCGACCGAGGTTTTCCAGGAGGCTTTCGTTCTGCCGCCGGTCAAGATCATGAGCCAAGGCAAAGTGGTCACCGATGTCGTCGATATATTGATGCGCAACACGCGCATGCCTCAATCGGCGATGGGCGA
Source organism: uncultured Alphaproteobacteria bacterium (assembly GCA_942491105.1). GTDB lineage: Bacteria > Pseudomonadota > Alphaproteobacteria > Kiloniellales > DSM-21159 > JBBEAM01. The sequence goes on from CALNZX010000009.1 coordinate 63,356, forward strand.
TCTCAACGGTCAGCTCAATGCCCTCGACCTGGGGGCCAAGCGCCTCGCCGTTCTGCTGGAAGACTATGGCCCGGCGACGGTTCGCCAGGCATTGAATGCGCTTTCCGACCGGGCGGAGAAGTTGATGCGCGCCGAGATCGTCGAGCTGCCCGACGGCAGATGGCGCGCGGAGGACTTTCTGGACAACGATGGCATCACCGACGTGCCTTTGCCGATCCAGGTGGAGCTTTCGATCAAGGGCGACAGGCTGGCGATCGACTTCACGGGAACGGCCGGGGAAACCGACGGCCCGGTGAACATCTCGAAGGGAACCGCTGTCGCCGCTGTCTATGTCGCCATCAAGCACATCTTCCCAGATATTCCGGCCAACGCCGGCGTGTTGCGGCCGATCGACATCACGATTCCCGAGGGCAGCCTGCTGGCGGCGGAGTTTCCGGCCCCGACGGGCGGGTATACCGAGACCATTCTCAGGATGATCGACGTGATCTTCTCGGCGGTCGCGCAGGCCGCGCCGGAGCGCGCCGTGGCGCAGGCCTATGGAACCATCAACGCGCTGTCGATCGCCGGGCGGCGCGAAGACGGCAGGCGCTGGGTGATGTTCTCCTTCTATGGCGGCGGCCATGGCGGCTCGATCGAGGGGGATGGGCTCAATCACGGCAACGCGCCAATCTCGACCGCGACGATCCCGCCCTTGGAGATACTGGAGGCGTCCTATCCGGTCCTGTTCCGCAAATGGGCGCTGCGCCCGGACAGCGGCGGCGCCGGCGCCCAGCGCGGCGGGCTCGGCGCGGTCTACGAGATCGAACTGCTCGAAAAGCACGCGGAGGCCTTCATCTTCGGTGAGCGTGGCCGCTTCGCGCCGAAGGGCATCGCCGGCGGTGGCGATGCCGCCTTGAACCGTTTTTCCTATGAGAACGACAGCGCTTGGCACGAGCCGCCGATGGCTTCGAAAATGGTCGGCATCAAGCTCAAGCAAGGCGAGCGCGTGCGCCTGGAAACGCCGGGCGGCGGCGGATATGGGCCGGCGTCCGGACGCGATCCGGCGCGCGTCGCGCACGATGTCGCCGAGGGCTATTTCTCGGAAGAGGCGGCCGACCTGGCCTTTGGCACGGCGTGGCGAGGGCAGGCGTAAATGCGTAGAGATCTTTTCGTAGGTGTCGACGTCGGCGGCACCTTCACCGATGTCTTCATCATGGACGAGGCCACGGGAGAGGCGCGCGTCGCCAAGGTGCCGACGACGCGGCCGGACCAGTCGCAGGGCTTCCTCAACGGTATCCGCAAGCACCTGCCCGATCTCTCGGGCGTCACCACAGTGGTACATGGCACCACCTCGGGGACCAATGCCCTGCTGGAACGCAAGGGGGCGCGCATCGGCGTGATCACGACCGAGGGCTTCCGCGATGTGCTTGAGATGCGCCGGCGCGACCGTCCGCGTACCTGGGGCCTGCGGGGCGATTTCGAACCGGTCATTCCGCGCGGTCTGCGCTTGGAGGTTCCCGAACGCGTCCTGGCGGATGGCACGGTGCTGACCGCCGTCGATCTGGACGCCGTGCGCGCGGCCGGCGAAGAGTTGCTGGCGCAGGGCTGCAAAGCCGTCGCGGTGCTGTTCGTCAATTCCTATGCGAATGCCGAGAACGAGCAAGCGGCCTTGAAGGTATTGCGGGACCTCTGGCCCAACGAGCACGTTACCGGCTCAAGCGAGATCCTGCCGGAGATCCGCGAGTTCGAGCGCTTCTCGACAACGGCCCTGAACGCCTATCTGCAGCCAGAGGTTTCGGGATATCTGGCCCGTCTCGAGAACGCGATGACCGAGACTGGCTTCGACCGTTCCTTCTTGATCGTGCAGTCGAACGGCGGTGTCATGACCGCCGAGGCGGCCTGCCGCTGGCCCGTGCGCACCGCGCTCTCGGGACCGGCCGCCGGTGTCATCGCCGCGGCCTACATCGCGGAGACAGCAGGGCTCCCCAACATCGTGACCGGCGACATGGGGGGCACCTCCTTCGACGTTTCCCTGGTGGCCGACGGAAAGAGCGTGCTTGCCGCGCAGACCAGCATCGATTTCGGCATGGTGATCCGCACGCCGATGATCGAGATCACGACCATCGGCGCCGGTGGCGGTTCGATCGCCTGGGTCGACAAGGGCGGCTTGCTGAACATCGGCCCCGAAAGCGCCGGATCCAATCCGGGACCTGTGGCCTACGGGCTTGGCAACACGCGGCCGACGGTAACCGATGCCAACGTCATTCTCGGCCGGATCGATGCCGAGAGTCCGATCGGCGGGTCCCTGGAACGTCTCGACGTCGAGGCCGCGCGCGCAGCCGTCCTGGAGCACGTCGGCGCGCCCCTGGGACTGTCCGTGGAAGCGGCCGCGGAGGCGATCATTACCGTGGCCAACGCGCGCATGGCCGGCGCGATCCGGCTGGTTTCCATCGAGCGGGGATTCGACCCCAAGGACTTCGCGTTCATGCCTTTCGGCGGCGGCGGCGCGCTGCACGCCTGCGCGCTGATGCGGGATGTCGGTCTCGGCCGCGCCATCGTTCCGCGCTTTCCAGGGGTGACTTCGGCCATGGGCTGCATCATCGCCGATATGCGCCAGGACTTCGTGCAGACGGTCAATGCCTTGACCACGAATGTCGATATCGACGAGCTGATTGCGCTGATGCAGGCCCACAGCGACCAGGGGCATGGCTTGCTCGACGACTCCGCCGTGTCCTTTGCGGGGCGGCAGGTGGTTTTCGAGCTCGACATGGCCTATGTGGGGCAAACCCACACCGTATCCGTGCAGCTTCCGGTTGCTCTGCAAGAGGGCCGGGTCGCGCCCTTCGAACGCGCCGATATCCAGGCCGCGTTCGACGATAGTTACCGCGCGCTCTATGGCCGCCTACTACCCAACTCCACGACCCGTATTCTCAATCTGCGCTCCTCTGTGATCGGTCTGCGGCCGAAGCTCGATCTCTCCAGCCTGGCGCCGCGTGCGCTGGAGCCCGGTGAGCTTCCGGTTGCGCGGACCACCCGGCGGGTACATGTCGGCGGGGCATGGCACGATACCCCGATTTACGACCGGCTGGCCTTGCCGACGGGGTTGGTCATCGAAGGGCCGGCGATACTCGAGCAGCCGGACACCACCATTCTGATCGAGCCGGGCATCGCCGGGACGGTCGACCCCTACGGTAACGTGATTCTATCACCAGGCCAGGCGGAGTAATGCACCCTATAGAGCCCCGGCGCAGCGCGCTTTTGACCATCGATCTGCAGAACGATTTTCTTCACCCCGAGGGCGCCTACGGGCGAGCAGGCCTGAAGGCCGAAGCGATCGCGGCTTTGCCGCAGCGGTTGCGCCCGGTCGTCGATGCCATGAAAAAGGCGGGCGGACAGTACATCTCTGCGCAGTTCACGCTGGTTCCGCGGCGCGGGGGAGAGCCGCTGATCAGCGAGCATCTGAAGTCGCTGCGCCCTTTCCTCGGCGCGGGCGACTTCGAGCCCGGTACCTTCGGTCACGCGCTGGTCGATACCTTGCAGCCGGCGGACGTGACGATCGAAAAAGTGGCGTACTCCGCCTTCTATCAAACCCGCCTGGAATACGTACTGCAGGCCTTGGAGATCGACAGGCTGGTGATCGCTGGAATTGTGACCAATGGCGGCGTCGCCTCGACGGTGCGCGACGCGCATATGCGCGGGTTCGAAACGATCCTGTTATCCGACGGCGCGGCCGCGTTTCGCGAGGACGTACATCGGGCCAGCCTTCTATCGCTGGACAGCGTGGCAAGGGTGATGTCTTGCGAAGACTTTCTCGGGGAGCTGGAAACTTGAGTATGCAATCCCTGAAAGCGCGCTTGCGCGAGTCGCGAATCCTGGTGGCGCCCGGTGTTTACGACGGCCTCACGGCAACCCTCGCCGAGGCGACCGGGTTCGAGGCGCTCTATCTTTCCGGTGCGGCTGTGTCCTACACCCGCCTCGGTCTTCCCGATATCGGCCTCACCTCGATGACCGAAATGGCCGAGGTGATGGGGCTGATCCGCAACCGTGTCTCCTTGCCGGTGATCATCGATGCCGACACCGGCTTCGGTAATGCCCTCAACGCACAGCATACGATGCGGACCTACGAACGGGCCGGCGCCTCGGCGCTTCAGCTTGAGGATCAGACCTATCCCAAGCGATGCGGTCACCTGGCCGACAAATCCCTGATCCCGGCTGGCGAAATGCACGGCAAGATCGCCGCCATGGCCGATGCCCGTAAGAGCGAGGAGACCTTGATTATCGCCCGGACCGATGCCGTGGCCGTCGAGGGCCTGTCCTCGGCGATCGAGCGCGCCGAGCGGTATTTGGAAGCTGGCGCCGATGCGCTTTTCATCGAGGCGCCGACCTCGAAAGAGGATCTGCGCAAGGTTTCCGAAGCCCTGGGAGAGCGGGCACCGCTGATGGCCAATATGGTGGAAGGCGGCGCCACGCCCGACATGACGGCCGAGGATCTTGAGGCGCTTGGCTATGACCTTGTGATCTTTCCCGGCGGCATCGTCCGCGCGCTCGCGAAGACCGCGGAGGCCTACTACCGTAGTTTGCACAGGCACGGCAGCAACCGGCCGTATGCTGAAAATATGTTTAATTTCAACGGCCTGAACGAGAGAATTGGAACGCAACGCCTGCTTGAGGCCGGCGCGCGTTACGCAGAGGCACTCGAGGACGAAAAATGATCCGATCGCCTGAGAAACACTACGATTTCTCGGTCGAAACTCTGATCGTGGGCGCCGGAGCCTGTGGCATGGCCGCCGCCCTTGCCGCCCATGAAGGCGGCAGCGAAGTCCTGATTCTGGAACGCGACAGCGTGCCCTCCGGGTCGACGGCGCTCTCCGCCGGCTTGATTCCCGCGCCGGGAACACGCTTTCAGAAAGCCTTGGGAATCGAGGACACCCCGGCGCTGTTCGCCGCCGACATTCAGCGCAAGGCCCATGACGAGAACGACCCGGAGTTGGTCGCCAGACTGGCCGAGCAAGCGGCGCCGGCCATCGAATGGCTCTGCGACGACTACGGCCTCGACTTTAGCGTTGTCGCCGATTTCGATTATCCAGGCCATTCGCGCCGCCGCATGCACGGCCTGCCTGGGCGCTCCGGGCAGGAGCTGGTGGATAGCCTGCGCGCCGCGGTGGAGCGACAGGGGATCGACATCGTCTGCTCGGCGCCCGTGACCGCCTTGCAGGCCGATTCCGAGGGCTTGGTGCGTGGGGTCGAGGTCACCCGGCCCGACGGAACGCTCGAACGCATTGGCTGCGCGCGTTTGCTGCTTGCCTGCAACGGCTTCGGCGGCAATCCCGAGATGGTCGCGCGTTACATCCCGGATATTTCGGACGCCTTGTATTTCGGGCACAGCGGCAATCGGGGCGAAGCGATCACCTGGGGGCGGGAACTCGGTGCCGCGATCGGGCAGCCAGGCGCTTTTCAGGGGCACGGTAATGTCGCTCATCCGCATGGGATTCTGATCACCTGGGCCGTCATCACCCAGGGTGGCTGTCAGGTCAATGTCGAGGGCCAACGCTTCTGGAACGAGGCCGTGGGCTACTCCGAGGCCGCGCGCGCCGTGCTCGCCCAACCCGAGAGACGCGCTTTCACGGTCTTCGATGAGCGGATCGCCGACATCGCCCGTCAGTTCCACGATTTCCGCGACGCGGAGGCGCAGGGTGCCATTCGCCGCGCCGATACCCTGGCGGAATTGGCGCTGCTGCTCGGCTTGCCCGGCGAGGCCCTCGAAGCCACCCTGGAAGCCTTCGAAGCCGGCAAGCGTGGCGATTCGCCCGATGCTTTCGGCCGGCCCTTGGACACTGTCCAGCCGCTGCAACCGCCGTACTGCGCCGTCCAGGTCACCGGCGCGCTGTTTCATACCCAAGGCGGGCTGGTAACCGATCTTTCCGGCCGGGTGCTCCGCCCCGACGCTAGTCAGCTGCCCAATCTCTGGGCGGCGGGCGGAGCGGCCTGCGGAGTCTCCGGCTCCGGCGATTCCGGATACCTTTCCGGAAACGGTCTGCTGAGCGCGGTTGTCCTGGGGCGCCTGGCGGGACAGGACATGTCCCGGGTCTGAGTTTACCCGTGGAAAGACTGCGCCCGGCTTGCGGAGGCCTGCGCGGCGCAGATCGCGGCATTGGATGCCGCAAACGGGCTAGTGCTCCCTGGCCTAGATAGCGTTAAATCCAGTCTTGGTGGTGGTCCCGCGAGGGACCGAAGAGGGAATCCGGCCGGCGCGCGTTGTTTCCCAACGCTCGCCCAGTCCGGAGCTGCACCCGCAACTGTAAGCGGCGAGCCGCGTTTCCACTGTGCCACTGGGGATATCCCCGGGAAGGCGGAAACACGGTCGAGACCCGCAAGCCAGGAGACCTGCCGCCAAAGTCGCCCTTCCACGGCACGGGCCGGGCCGGTGGAGCGGAATCCCGTCGTGGCGACCGGAACGATGAACCGGAGGCGCCTGGGCGAGGATCGAAGACTACGGACCCCGGCACCTCCTAGACAAAGTTATTGGGGGGTCGACATGCGTCATCACATCCTTACCGCCACTATATCCGCCGCTGTGCTCCTGGGGAGCCTCGGGCACAGCCACTCCGCGCGCTCGGCGGAGACCGGCGCGCTCAATCTGGGGCCGATCGTGGTCACGCCGACGCGCAGCGAAAGGCCGCTGCAAGGCGCGCCGGGCAGTACCTCGGTGATCACCCGCGAGGAGATCGAGAAGAAACAATACCGGGACCTGGGCGAGGCCCTGAAGGAGGTGCCGGGTTTGCGGGTGGTCGCCCTCGGCGCCGCCGGCACCCAGACCTCGATCTTCCTGCGCGGCATGAACTCCAACCATGTTCTGGTGCTGCAGGACGGCGTCAAGATCGTCGCCGACCCCTCGACGCCGAACGGCGCCTATAACTTCGCCCACTTTCCGCTCGAGAATGTCGAGCGTGTCGAGGTGCTGCGCGGGCCGCTGGCCGCGCTCTACGGCAGTCAGGCCATGGGCGGCGTGATCAACATCATCACCCGGCGCAGCGGCGGCAAGCCACGGGCCAGTATCCTGGCCGAATACGGCAGCCGCGACAGCTTCCGCGGCCAAGCCAACGCCTCGGGCAGCATCGGCGACCTTGGCTTCAGCGTCACTGCAGGGGCTTTTACCACCGATGGCGACGACATCACCCCGTCTCGCTACCGCCCCGCCGGGGACGACGGCGAGGATGACGGCTATACCCGCTTCAACGCCTCGGCGAAGCTCGATCTCGCGCTCGGCAAGCGGCTCGACCTTACGCTTTTCGGTGAGATCATCGACACCGAGAAAGACCTCGATACCTCCGCCAACGATCCGGACTCCTATGAGGAGACGACCACGATCAACAGCTATGCCGCGCTGGCGGGACATTTCTTCGATGGCCGCTACCGGCCGAGCTTGACCGTTTCCTATTCGCGCTCGGAGCGCGACGACTTCGACGATCCCGACGCCCTCGACGGCATCTTTCCAACCACGGTGCGCACCGAGCGGCTTGGCGAGGTCTATTCGGCCGCCCTGCAGAACGATGTCGATATCGACGACCACAACACGCTCACGCTTGGCCTGGAGTATTTCCACGAGACGCTCGATTCCTCGGGCTTCAGCGATTTCGGCGGCTTCGTCATCACCAACATGACCGACGTCAATCAGGACCGTGGCTCGCTCTATCTACAGGATACCTTCAGTTACCAGGGGCTGACCGTGGTCGGCGGCGCGCGCTGGGATATCGTCGAGGCCTATCCGGACCAGGTCACCTGGAACATCTCGCCCAGCTACACCATCGCATCGAGCGGAACCACGCTGCGCGGCAGCATCGGCACCGGCTTTAAAATCCCCTCGTTGTTCGAGCGCTTCGGCTTTCAGCCGAATAATTTCGGCAGCACCTTCATGGGCAACCCGGATCTCGACCCCGAACGCTCCTTCGGCTTCGAGGCCGGTTTCGAGCAGCGGCTTTTGGAGGACCGGCTGAACTTCGGCGCGACCTACTTCCAGAGCGAGGTGAAGAACTCGGTGCAAACCGTTTTCGACATGCTGGGCAACTCGACCACGGTCAACAACGTCGATCTCGACATTCACGGCGTCGAAGCCTTCGTCACCGTCGACCCGCTGGACTGGGCGCGCTTGAGCGTGACCTACACCTTCACCGACGCCGAGGACCGATCGACGGACGAGCAGGCGCTGCGCCGGCCGCGCCACAAGATCGCGGCCGATGCCAGCTTCGATGTCACCGAGCGCGGCCAGGTTTCCTTCGGCGTGGTGCATCTCAGCGGTATCCGGGACGTCGGCTACAACGGCGGCATGGTCGACCTCGAGGACTACACCGTGGTTCGCGCCGCCGCCTCCTACGCGCTATACGAGGGTGTGGAGATTTTCGGCCATGTCGAGAACCTCTTCGATGAGCATTACGAAACCGCCGATGGCTTCGAGGGATCCGGTCTGGAGGCCTTCCTCGGCGTCCGTTTCGGGATGTAGCGTGAGGGGAGACGGCAGGATGGCGGCAGGGAGAGGGATCGCGTTGTGCGGCTGCGTCGCGCTTTGCCTCTCGGCCGCCGCCGCTTGGGCGGCGGAAGCCCGCGTCCCGGCCGCGCCCCAGCGCATCGTCTCGCTCAATCTCTGCACCGACGAGCTGCTCTTGCTGCTCGCGCCACGCGCGCGTATCGCCGCCGTTTCCGCGCTGGCCGACAATCCCGCCTATTCGCCCGCGACCGCGCTCGCGAAGGGCTTGCCGTCGAGCCATGGCACGGCGGAGGAGGTGCTGCGCCTGGAGCCGGATCTTGTGCTCGCGTCCACCTATTCGCTGCCCTACACCCTCGAGCTATTGCGCGGCGAGGGCGTACCGCTAGTGCTGATCGAGCAACCGGGCAGCCTGGCCCAGGCGCGCGAGAATCTGCGGCTGGTGGCCGAAGCCCTGGGTCTTGAGGCGCGAGGACGGGCCCTGCGGCGGGAGTTCGATGGCAGGCTGCAGAAAGCCGCGGCGCGGGCGGCCCGGCTGCCGCGTCTGCGGGGGCTGGTCTTGCAGGCGCGCGGCTATACCCACGGCGCGCACAGTCTGATCGGCGAGGTGCTGGCCCTGGCTGGGATCGAGAACATCTCCGCCGAGCTTGGCTACGAGGGCTGGGCGCAGATCCCGCTGGAAACCCTGCTGCGCCAGCGGCCCGAGGTCATTGTCGTCGAGTCGCAGGGCGAGAGCGATCGTTCCCTGGCCGCCGCCGTTCTGCGGCACCCGGCCCTGGACAGCCTCGATGCCCGGATCATCGAGGTGCCGGAGCGGCTCTGGGCCTGCGGCTCACCCTTCCTGGCGGAATCCCTCGAGAGCATCGTCGATAGCCTGGAGCGGCAAGAATGACCGCCCGGCCACTGTCGCTTTCCCTGACCCTCTTGCTCTTGCTCGGCCTGGCGGCGGTGCTGTCGCTCTCGATCGGCCCGGGCGGAGTTCCCTTTTCCGGCGAGCTGCTGGCCTTGGGCCGGGCGCAGCCCGACCTGGCGCTGACCATTCTGACGGAGATCCGCCTGCCGCGCGTGATCATCGGCATCCTGGTCGGCGGTACCCTCGGCCTCAGCGGCGCGGCCCTGCAGGGCCTGCTGCGCAATCCCCTTGTCGAGCCCGGCCTGATCGGGGTGTCGAGCGGCGCCACCCTGGGCGCGGTGATCGCCATCTACTTCGGACTCGCGGCGCAGCTCGCGCTCTTGCTGCCCTTGGGCGGGGTGATCGGCGCCTTGGCGGCCCTGCTGCTGCTCTTCGCGGTCGCCGGGCGCGATCCGGGCAGTCTGACCCTGATTCTCGCAGGCGTCGCCATCGGCAGCTTCGCCACCGCGCTGACCTCGCTGGCGCTGAACCTCGCGCCCAGCCCCTTCGCGGCGCTGGAGATCGTGTTCTGGATGCTTGGGTCCCTGTCCGACCGCAGTCTCGAGCATCTCTGGCTGGTCGCGCCGCCAATACTTCTCGGCTGCGCCCTGATCGCCAGCAGCGGACGGGCGCTGGAGGCCTTGACCCTGGGCGAGGATACGGCGAGTAGCCTCGGTTTCGATCTGGCCGCGGTCAAGCGCCGGGTGATCGGCGGCGCGGCCCTGGCCGTCGGGGCGGCAGTCGCCGTGACCGGGATCATCGGCTTCGTCGGTCTGGTGGTGCCGCACCTCCTGCGGCCCCTGGTCGGGCAGCATCCGCGCCGTTTGCTGTTTCCCTCGGCGCTCGGCGGCGCCCTGCTGCTGACCCTGGCGGACATCGCCGCTCGGCTGCTGTCCGGGGATCAGGAGATCAAGCTTGGGGTGCTGACCGCGCTGATCGGCGCGCCCTTCTTCCTGCACCTGATGATCAAGCTGCGGCGCGGGGTGGAAGCATGACCGCGCTGCTGCAGGTCGAGGGGCTTTTCGCGGGTTTCGGTAATACCGACGTGCTCGAGGACATCGGTTTTACCGCGGGTGCCGGCGAAACCCTGGGCCTGATCGGCCCGAACGGCGCGGGGAAAACGACGCTGCTGCGCTGCCTCGCCGGATTGCTCGGCTATCGCGGCAGCGTGCGCCTCGGGGGCGAGGACCTCGCTGCTTTGCCGCGCGGCCGCCGCGCCACGCAGCTCGCCTATCTGCCGCAACACGCCACCTCGGCCTGGCCCCTGCCGGTACGCGAGCTGGCACGGCTTGGCCGCCTACCGCATGGCCCGGGCACCCGCCCCGAGGACGATGCCGTGGTCGAGCGGGTGCTGGCCGAGACCGATATGACGCGCTTCGCGGCGCGGCCCATCGACCGGCTTTCCGGCGGCGAGCGGGCGCGCGCCATGCTGGCCCGGGCGCTGGCGGTCGAGGCGCCGGTCTTCCTTGCCGACGAGCCGGTGGCCGCGCTCGATCCGGGGCATCAGATCGAAATCATGCGGCTGCTGCAGGCGCGCTCGCGGGCCGGGGGGCTGACCGTGATCGTGATGCACGATCTGACCCTGGCGGCGCGGTTTTGCGACCGGCTGCTGCTGATCTCCGGGGGCAGGCTTGCCGCCGAAGGGCCGCCGCGCCAGGTGTTGACCCGCGACATTCTTGCCCGGCACTACGGCATTTCCGCCCATCTCGGCGAGCATGATGGCCATCTTTTCGTGCTGCCGGACCTGCTGCGGGAATGAGAGGCGCCTGAATAATCACCGCCGGCCGCGCAGAAGCCTTTCTCCCGTCATGCGTCCCGCCGTAAACTCGCGCCGCTGCCGGTGAGTCGGCGGCCAGCGGAAGGGTGGGCCCTGCAATGAGCAAGATCGCGATCGTGACGCCTTACTATAAGGAGTCGCGTTCCATATTGGAGCGCTGCCTGGAGAGCGTCGCGCAGCAGAGCGTCTCGGCCGACCATATTCTGGTCGCCGATGGCTTTTCCCAGGACTGGATCGGACGGCGAAAGGTCCGCCATCTGGTGCTCGACCGGGGGGTGGGGAACTTTGGCAATACGCCGCGGGCGATCGGCGCCATGCTCGCGATCGGCGGCGGCTACGACGCAATCGGATTCCTCGATGCCGACAACTGGCTGGAGCGGGATCATCTGGAGCAGTGCCTGCGCGCCCTCGAAAGCTTCGAATCGGACGCTGTCGACTATGTCCTGGCGAAACGCATCCTGCGCCGCCCGGATGGTTCGGAATTGACCGTTCCGAAAGGCCAGGAAGGCTTCGAAGCGGATACCAACTGCTGCCTGTTTTTCCCCGGCGCTTATCACCTGCTTCATCTCTGGGGCATGATCCCCAAGGAAATATCGGTCATAGCGGACCGGATACTTTTTCAAGCGGCGCGGCAGGATAACCTGCTTGGCCTGCGCAGCAACAAGCGCACGGTCAACTACGTCACCCACTATGCGGGTGCCTATGCGGCGGCGGGCGAAGCCCCACCGCCTTGGGTGAAGTGGGTCGATTTCGACGCCATCGGCAGGTGGATCAACGCGCTTGAGGGCCGAGAACTGGAGATCGCCGAGCGCATGATCGGCGTGCCCTTCGAGAAGGATACCTAAAGCGCGCCTTCCCGGGGGCGCGATTCCCCGGAGCTCAGCTCAACGGCGAGAAAATCCAGGAAGGCGCGTAGCTTGGCGGAGAGATGCCGGCGCGAGGGGTAGACCGCGTAGACGGAGGTTTCGGTTGTGGCCCAGGCCTCGAGCAGCGGCTTGAGACGGCCGGCGGCGATGTCGTCCTGTACATAGATCCGTGGAATCAGGCTGAGGCCGAAACCCGCGCGCAGCGCATCGCGCACGGCGAAGCTCGATGTGACCTTGTAACGTCCATCGACAGGAATTTGGAACTTACGGCCGCCCTTCTGGAATTCCCAGCTGGCGGCATGGCCGGAGAGGGTGAACTGGATGCAGTTGTGCCTCCGCAGGTCCTCCGGGGATTTGGGCGTGCCATGGCGAGCGAGATAGTCTGGCGCGGCACAGACCACATGGGGCATCGGCATCAGTTTCCTGGCAATCAAGCTGGAGTCTTCCAGGCTATCGCTGGCCCGGATGGCGAGATCGAAGCCCTCCTCGATCAGGTTGCTCCGCCGGTCGTCCATGCGTAGCTCGAGAGAGAGCGCAGGATGGCGCTCGAGGAACCGCGGCAGGGCGGCCGAAAGCGATGTCATCAGGGTCAAAGTAACCGGCGCGCTGACACGCAGCAGGCCGCTGGGTGTCGTCTGCATCGCGCCTAGCGAGTTGTCGGCCTCTTCCAGCTCCTCCAGGACTCTGCGGATGCGCTCGTAGTAGCGGGCGCCTGCGTCGGTCAGGCTCATTCGCCGGGTCGTCCGGTTGAACAGTCGTGCCCCCAGATGGGCCTCCAGCTCGCCGATATTCTTGCTGACGGCGGCGGGAGATAAGCCGAGTTGCCGCGCGGCGGCGGCGAAGCTCCCGAGATCGGCGGCATGGCGGAATACGTTCAGTGCGGTCAGGCGATCCATTATTCACTTATAGTAATGAGTTTCGTAAATATCATCCGTATTCTCAACCAGAACAGTCGAGACTAAATGCTGCTGTGGAACGGCGAGCGTCAGCTTGCCGCCGGACGGACCGGCGGCGCGGGGATCGCCAGGAAGAGCAACCGGGAGTCTCGAGCATGTACGAAGTGAACACAGCCATCGCGCGGGCCCACTTGGGACTGTTGCTCTGGGCCGGAATCGTCGGCCTTTCGTTTCCCGCCGTGGGTCTGATGAGCGAGGGGCTGCCGCCGCTGTTGCTCACCGCGCTGCGCTTTGCCATCGCGGCCTTGGCGATCCTACCCCTGGCGGTCCGGGAGGGTGCCCTCCGGCCGAGTTTTCGCGGGATGGTCCTCTATGCCGTCATGGGTCTCTGCCTGGCTGGTTTCTTCGGCGCAATGTTTTGGGCGGCACATCGGACCACGGCGCTCTCGATGGCCGCGATTTATGTCTGCGTGCCGTTGCTCGCTTTCGGCCTCGGCCGGATCGCCGGCGTCGAAAGGCCGGATTGGCGGTTGTTTGCGATCCTGCTGCTGGGTGGCGGCGGTGCCTTGGCTATTGCCTGGGCCGAAGCGGGCGGGCGGCTTGACAGCCTGCGCTTCGGCATCGGCGAGACGTTTTTCGCGCTCGGCTGTCTGGCCACGGCGCTTTACCCGGTGCTTAGCAAGTGGGGTCTGGGACGCGGTTATCTTGCGAAAGGCCCGGCGCAGCGAACCTTCTGGAGTCTGCTGACCGGAGGTTTATTGATTGCGCTGCTGGGACTGATGCGGGAAGCGGCGGGGACCCTGGCGGTGCTGCAGCTCTCCGATGTTCTGCTGCTGGTCTATCTTGGGGTGTTTTCCAGCGCCGTGACGTTCTGGCTGATGCAGCGGGCGACCGCTCTGCTCACGCCCGGAACCGTGACCGCCTACACCTATCTGATGCCTTTCGTCGCGATGCTGTTGCTGTTCGTGGGAGAGCCGCAGCGGATGACCTGGCATTGGCTGCCGGGATCCTTGCTGGTGCTGCTGGCGATGCTGCTGCTGCGCCGACGTGACGTCCAAAGGACCCAGCCGCCGCTCCCCGCTCCGAAAGACGCCGCAGCCTTTGCTCCGCACCCCCGGGAAGTTCTGACGTAATTCGACGAAAACAAGGAGAAGACCTATGCGTATCACCGTATTTGGCGCCGCCGGGCAGCTCGGCCGCCGCATCGTTGGCGAAGCGCTCGCGCGCGGTCATGCTGTCACCGCCGCGACCCGGAATCCCGAAGCCGCACGCGGCCTGCCGCGTAGCGTAGAGCTGCAGCGTGGCGACGCTTCCAAGATAGAGGATGTCGCCGCGCTCAGCCGGGGCCAGAATCTGGTAATCGGCGCGACACGGCCCGCGCCCGGTTTCGAGGGCGAACTGGTGGCGACGGCCGAGTCCCTCCTGCGGGGCGCCGCGCTTGCCGGGACGCGGCTGTTGCTTGTTGGCGGCGCGGGCAGTCTCCTGGTGCCTGGCAGTGGCGGCAAACAGGCGGTCGACGATCCGCGTTACGTTCCCCAGGCTTGGCAGGCGATCGCGCGTGCCTGCGTCGCGCAGTTCGAAGTCTGTAAGGCGGACGCCACCGCCGACTGGACCTACGCCAGTCCTCCGGCGATCCTGCTGCCGGGCGATCGCACGGGGCGCTACAAGTCGGGTGCGGACGAGCTCCTGGTCGATGTCAACGGCAGCTCGCGAATCTCGATGGAGGATTTCGCGGTTGCCATGCTGGACGAAGCCGAGGCGCCGAAGCACCGCCGTGCCCGCTTCACGGTCGCCGCCTGCGCGGCCTAGCGCCCGCCCTGCGCCTGCTGCGGTCGTGGCCGCTGCTGCGCGCGGCTTTCTCCGGCCGCCAGGGTCGGTTCGGCCAGGGCGCGCTGGCTGACATTCATGGCGCCGCTGTCGGGCAGGGTCAGCCGGCCCGTCGCCTGGCCGCGGATCTGGTCGAGCAGCTGCTTATGCGTCGGCAGGCGCTCGCGGATGTTGCGCTTGATGGTATCGATGCGCTCGGAATAGAGGCGCCACTGCTGTTCGGGTACGAAGGTCTCCAGGGAGTACTCCACGTCGTCGTAGTAGCGCTTGCCGAAGAGGACGTAGAGGTAGTTCCAGTAGTTGAACAGTTTGTTGTTCTGGGTATCGACCGGCCCGGGCAGGCTGTAGCGCCAGGTCTCCAGGTTCTCGGCCAGGCTATCGGGTATCGGCGTCTCGTTGCGCACCGTGCGCCAGAACTCCGTGTCGTCCCGGTTGGAGGTGCGGTAGTGCAGCACGATGAAGCTGACGATCTCCTCGTAGAGGTCGTCCATCCAGCGGTTGTAGCGCTTGGCGAGCAAGGGATTGACGCTCTTATCCGGGAAGGATTCCAGGAACCAGCGCATCTGCATCTCGACGATATAGATGGCCGTCGATTCCAGCGGCTCGATGAAACCGCTGGCCAGTCCCACGGCGAGGCAGTTGCCGACCCAGCAGCGGTCGCTCCGGCCGACGCGCATCGGGACCACCCGGGGCTCCTTGCCCCCGGCGCGCGGGCCGAGATGGGCCAGGAACTCCGCCATGGCTTCGTCGTCGCTGCGGAACTTGCTCGAGAAGACGTAACCGGTGCCGACCCGGTTGTAGAGCGGGACGTTCCAGACCCAGCCGGCGCCCAGCGCCGTCGAGGTGGTGCAGGATTCGATCTCGTCCTCGCAGACATGATCGACCTGCAAGGCCAGGGCGCGGTCGCAGAGCAGCATGTCGTTGAAGGAGGTGAAGGGCTCCTTCAGCGCCTGGTTGATGATCAGGCCGCGAAAGCCCGTGCAGTCGATCACGAACTCGACCGGCCGCGTGCCGCCTTCCTTGAGCTGCAGGGACGCGACGCGGCCGTTTTCGTCCAGATTGACGTCTTCGATGTCGTCGTAGATGTGCTCGACCCCGCGCTCGATGGCGAGGTCGCGCATGAAGTTGGCGAACAGCCCGGCATCGAGGTGGTAGGCGTAGTTGAAGGTGGTGTCGTACTGCTTGGCGCTCAGCGGCCGGGGGCCCTTGCCGGCGTCGACCATCTCCTGATTGGCGATCACGCTGCCGGCGAAGTCGTCCTCGGCGCCGGCGAAGCGGTGGAAGTGATAGGCCGAGCGGAAGTGGTCGATGTAGGGCGCGGTCTGGAAGGGATGCACGAAGGTCTGTGAGGACCCGTCGGGCTTCTTGTTCCAGTCGACGAAGCGCACGCCGCATTTGAAGGAGGCGTTGCAGCGGTTGAAGAATTCGAACTCGTCGATGCCCAGGGATTTCATCAGGCCGACCATGCCGGGCACCGTGGCCTCGCCGACGCCGACCGTGGGGATGTTGGCGGATTCGATCAGGGTGATCTTGATCGGATTGTGGGTCGAACGGTTGAGAAAGGACACCAGCATCAAGGCCGACATCCAGCCTGCGGTGCCGCCGCCGACCACGGTAATATGCTCGATCCGATTGCTCATCGCTTCCCCATCTCCCCTGGCGCTTCGGGCCGCTAGCCGGCCCCGAACCGGTTTACCTTAAGCCAGCGGTACCTTCCAAGGCCGATTGGCGGTCTGGCGGGCTGTCCGCGTCCGGCCGCGCGCGCAGATGGCCGGACATCCAATACTCGACCTTTTTGAACATACCGGTCAGGCCGTACACCAGGATGATATAGATGATCGCGGCGGCGATATAGAGTTCAAAGAAATCGAAGGACCGCGCGGCGGTCACCGTGGCGACCCGGGTGATATCGGTGATGGTGATCAGCGACACCAGGGAGGTCGCCTGCAGCAGGAAGATCACCTCGTTGGTATAGGCCGGGAAGGCGATGCGCGCCGCCTTGGGCAGGACGATACGGCGGAACAGCAGCAGGCCGGACATGCCGCAGGCGCGTGCCGCCTCGACCTCGCCGTGGGGCACGCCAAGAATGCCGCCACGGATGATCTCCGTGGTGTAGGCGGCGGTGTTCAGGGTCAAGGCCAGGATCGCGCAGAACCAGGCGTCGCGGAAATAGGTCCAGAGTCCGGCGGCCTCGAAGAACTCCCGGAACTGGCCGCTGCCGTAGTAGATCAGGAAGAGCTGGACCAGCAACGGCGTGCCGCGGAACAGCACAACGAAGCAATACACCGGCATCGAAATCAGCGGGTTCTTGGAGATGCGCAGCACCGCCAGGGGCACCGCCATGGCCAGGCCCAGCGCCAGCGAGGCGAAGGTCAGCAGCAGCGTCGTCGGAATCGCGGCGAGGAATTCCGGCAGGGTGTCCCAGACGACCTGAAGATCCATCCCCTAGGCCCTCCGCACGCCGCGCTCGGCCCAGCCTTCCAGCAGGCGGATGATCTGCATGGAAACCAGCGTGATGCCGAGGAAAATCAGCAGCACCACGAAATAGAAGGTAAAGGGCTCGCGGGTCGCGCCGGCGGCGATCCGCGCCTTGCGCAGCAGCTCGTCGGCCTGAATCACGGACATCAGCGCGGTGGCCTTGATCAGAACCATCCACACATTGCCCAGGCCCGGCAGCGCATAGCGCATCATCTGCGGCAGGATGATCCGGCGCAGCATCAGAATGCGGCCCATGCCGGCGGACTTCGCGGCCTCGATCTGCCCGACCGGTACCGCCAGATAGGCGCCGCGAAAGACCTCCGTGGTGAAGGCGCCGTAGATGAAGCCGAGGGTGATCACCCCGGCGGTGAAGGGGTCGAGGTCGAGCCGGACCTTGTTGCCCAGCGCCTCGCTGATGCGCAGTACCGCAGTCGAACTGCCGTAGTAGATCAGCAGGATCAGCACCAGCTCCGGCACGCCGCGGATGACGATGGTGTAGATTTCGGCGGCCCGGTTGGCGGCGCGCGAGGAAGACAACTTGCCCCAGGCGGCGATCAGACCGAAGCCGATCGCCAGGATCAAGGACACCACGCCGACCAGAAGCGTGACCTGCAGTCCATCGAGCAGCATCCAGCCATAGCCGTGGAGATCGATCATGCGGGCGCCTCGGGCCGGTCGAAAGGAAAGAAGCACGCCACCGCCGGATCGGGACCCGGCGGTGGCGTATGGTTATGGTCTAACGGCGGTCAATTGCTGCCATAGACGTCGTACGGGAAATACTTGTCGTTGATCGCCTTGTAGGTGCCGTCGGCAAGAATCTGCGCCAGAGCTGCGTTGAGCGCCTCGCGCAGCTGATCGTCACCCTTGCGCACCGCCATCCCGGCGCCGTCGCCGAACCACTTGGGATCGTTGTAGTCGGGGCCGGCGAACTCGAATCCGGCGCCGGCCTCGGTCTGCAGGAAGCCCTCGTCCAGCGCGACGGAATCGGCGAGCAGCAGGTCAACGCGGCCGGCGACCATGTCGAGGTTGGCGTCTTCCTGGCTGCCGTAACTCTGAATTTCGACGATGTCGCCGAAGTTATCGCGCAGG
This sequence comes from uncultured Alphaproteobacteria bacterium, assembly GCA_942491105.1. Lineage (GTDB taxonomy): Bacteria > Pseudomonadota > Alphaproteobacteria > Kiloniellales > DSM-21159 > JBBEAM01. Next base: position 81,639 of record CALNZX010000009.1, read on the forward strand.
AAGTTCTCGTGGATGGTGGCCGACTGCACGCCGACGATCTTGCCCTCGAGGTCATCGGGAACCTCGATGCCGGAATCCTTGGCGCGGACGAATTTCGCCGGAGTGTTGTAGTACTTGTCGGTGAAGTCGACGACCTGCTTGCGTTCCTCGGTGATCGACATCGAGGCGATGATGGTGTCGTACTTTTCGGCGATCAGACCGGGAATGATACCGTCCCAATCCTGCACCACGAATTCGCAGTCGAACTTGGCGGCTGCGCAGAGGGCATTGGCGATATCGATATCGAAGCCTTTCAGCTCACCGCTGTCGTCGATGTAGTTGAAGGGCGGATAGGCACCCTCCGTGCCAACCCGCACCTTCTGCATTTCCGCCAGCGCGGAGCCGGCGCTGAGCGCGACGGCCGCGGCGGCAATGAGACCCAAGAGCTTTTTCATTGATTTATACTCCCTGTAGACCTTGCATTTACTGCCTTAGGTACTCGCCAGGAATTGGCGGAACCGTTCGGATTTCTGGCTGTCGAAGACCTCCTTCGGCGGCCCTTCCTCCTCCACGCGCCCTTCGTGCAGAAAAACGACATGGGAAGAAACGTCGCGGGCGAAGCCCATCTCGTGGGTCACCACGATCATGGTTCGCCCTTCCTCGGCGAGCTTGCGCATCACGCGCAACACCTCGCCGACCAATTCGGGATCGAGCGCCGAGGTCGGCTCGTCGAACAGCATCACCTCGGGCTCCATGGCCAGCGCCCGCGCGATCGCCGCGCGCTGCTGCTGGCCGCCGGAAAGATGCGCCGGGTAGTAGTCGGTCTTGTCGGCGATGCCGACCTTTTCCAACACCTCCATGGCGCGCTCCGTAGCCTCCTTCCGGGGGATACCAAGCACATGGACCGGCGCCTCGATAACGTTCTGCAGCACGGTCATGTGGCTCCAGAGATTGAAGCCCTGGAACACCATGCCGAGACGGGTGCGGATGCGGTCGACCTGCTTTTGATCGGCGGGCGCGGCGCGGCCGCGCCGGTCCTTGGTCATCTCGATGAGTTCGCCGGCGACCGAGACGCGCCCGGCATCCGGGGTTTCCAGCAGGTTGATGCAACGCAGGAAGGTGGACTTGCCGGATCCGCTGGAGCCGATCATGGCGATCACGTCGCCTTCCTCTGCCGTAAGGGAAATCCCCTTGAGTACTTCTAACGGGCCGAAAGACTTATGCAAATCCTCAACCACGAGCGCTGGCTGCGCCTGCGCCATGCCAATCCCCTGTACAGCCTCTTGCCAGTTCTGCCGCCCGCTTTGCGCGAGGCGTTGTTATTCAGCTAGAGCAAAGTTAGACGCCCGCTTGGCCGAAGCAAAGCGAAAATAAGAGCGAGCTATTGCACCGAATCGGCGGAGGGAGGGGCGGGCTGGCGTGCCTGCTCGAAGGCCTCGCGGCGCGGATCGCCCGGCGGCAGGGCGGCGGCGATGGCCTCGGCCCGCGCCAGGGCGGCGCGCGACTTCTCAATCTCGCCGAGCACGGCATAGGCACGGGCGAGACGCAGCCAGCCGTCGAAGTTGTCCGGATTATCGGGGTCTTGCTCCAGGCGCGTCGAGAGACCCTCGACCATCGAGCGGATGAAGGCGGCGCGCTCCTCCGGACTCATCGCCTCGGCGGCTTCCATGACTTCGCGGCTGGGTCCGGCGGCGCTGTCCGCTGCCGGGCCCGCGGGCAGGCGCGCCTGCTCGCCGGTCAGGCCAAGGCCATCGGCGACCCGCGCGAACTCCGCGGCGAGGGATGGACGCCAGGACGCATCGGCGGGGGTGTCGGCGGCAAGTCCGCGCCACGTCTCCAGCGCGGCGTGCGGCGCGCCCGACTGCTCCTGCGCCAAGCCGCGATAGAAACGCGCGCGGGGGTCTTGCGGCGCCAGCGCCAGGGCGGCGTCGAAGGCGGCCTCGGCGGCGGGCGTGACCTGGCCGCCGGCGGCCGCGGTCAAGGCCTCGCCCTGGGCGGCATAAAGCTGCGCGTCGGGGGCGCCGCGCGCGATGGCCTCGCCATAGGCCTCGGCCGCGCCGGCATAGGCGCCCAGGCGCAGGCGGATCTCGCCCAGCATTTCCCACGCGCGCGGCTCCTCGGGGTCCTGCGCCAGGCGCTGCGTGAGCTGGGCTTCCAGCGCGCTGAGCTGGTCGGCGTCACGGCGCTCGTCCGTGCGCTCGGCGAAGGGCTGGCTCGGCGTTTCCGGATTGCCGAGCTGCAGGTAGAGACCCATGGCGGCCAAGGGCACGGCCAGGGCCAGGGCAAACCATAGCGCCAGCGCCGCCTTGCCGCCCTGCGCGGGCGCGGGCCGCGCTTGCCGAGCCGCATCGGCGGCCAGCAGGCGACGTTCGATTTCGCGGCGCGCTTCCTGTGCCTCTGCCGCGCCGAGCAGGCCTTGGGCGCGGTCGCGCTCGACCTCGGCGAGCTGATCGCGGTAGACGGCGATGTCCTGCTCGGCGGCCGCCGGCGCCGCGGTCTCGCGGGCGAGCGGGCGCAGCAGCAAGGCAACGCAGAGCGCGCAGAGCACGGCGGCGACGATCCAGAAAATCATGGGCCGCGGTCCTTCAGCAGCCGGGCCAGGCGGCGACGCTCTTCCGCCGTCAGTTCGGTTCCGCTGCCGGGAGTTGCGGCGGCGCGCCGGCGCAACAGAAAGACCGCGATGCCCAGACCGCCAAGCAGCAGCACCGCCGCCGGCGCGAACCAGAGAATGTAGGTCTTCGGCGCGACCGGCGGCTTCAGCAGCACGAAGTCGCCGTAGCGCGCGGTTAGAAAGTCGAGCACCTCCTGGTCGCTGTCGCCGGCTTGCAGGCGTTCGCGGATCAGGATACGCAGGTCGCGGGCGATTCCGGCATTGGAGCTATCGATGGATTCGTTCTGGCAGACGACGCAGCGCACCACCTGGGACAGCGCCCGCGCCCGCGTTTCCAGCGCCGGGTCGTCGAGCTGCTCGTCCGGCTCGACGGCCTGCGCGGCCGCCACGGCCAGCAGCATCGCCAGGATCAGCGCCGCGACCCTCATTCCAGCTGCTCCAAGACCGGCAGCAGCTGCTCTTCCACCAGCTCCGGCGTCAAGGGCCCGGCGTGGCGGAAGCGGATCACGCCCTCGCCGTCGATCACGAAGGTTTCCGGCACGCCGGTGATGCCCCACTCGATACCGGCGCGGCCTGTCAGGTCATGGCCGACCGCCGCGTAGGGATTGCCCAGCTCCTCGAGCCAGGCCACGGCGTCGGCCGCCTTGTCCTTGTAGTCGATGCCATAGAGCGTGACGCCCCGGCTCTCCACCAGGTCGCTCAACACCGGATGCTCGGCGCGGCAGGGCACGCACCAGGAGGCGAAGACGTTGAGCAGCACCGCGCCGCCGCCCTTGAGATCGGCGCTGGCCAGTCCCGGCGTTGCCAAGCCGGGGACGCCCGGCAGGGCGAACTCCGGAACGGCCTTGTCGAGCAGGGCCGAGGGAACGGCGCGCGGATCGCGGTCGGGATCGAGACCGAAATAGAGATAGCCCAGGGTGCCGGCGAAGATCGTCAGCGGGACGATGAACAGCACCCGGATCAGAATCTTCATGGCGCGCGGAGTCTCCTCTCTCATGGGGGCTTCCTTCATGCTTTCGCCGCGCCGGGAGGAAGCGGCTTGCGGCGGCGTGACGGCATGCCGACCCGCAGCCGCCGGTCGCTCAGCGAGACCAGCCCGCCGAGAATCATGATCATCGCGCCGGCCCACATCCAGGGCACCAGGGGCTCGTGATAGAGTCGCACGGTCCAGGCGCCCTCGCGCGCCGCCGGGTCCTGGGGGTCGCCGATCACGGCGTAGAGATCGGCCAGCCCGGTGGTGTGGATCGCGGCTTCCGTGGTGGCCGTGTTCTGCACCGGGTAGAGGCGCTTTTCGGGGGTCAGGGTGGTGACGAAGTCGCCGCCGCGGGTCACCGTGAAGCTGGCCATGTCGCTGCGGTAGTTCGGCCCCTGGATCCGCTCCACGCCCTCGAAACGATAGGCGTAGCCGGCCAGGGTCACGGACTCGCCGGGCCGCATCAACAGCACCTCCTCCTGCTTCCAGGCGCTGGAGGCGGTGATGCCGAAAATCGCGATGGCCAGGCCCGCGTGCGCCAGGGTCATGCCGTAGTGGGCGCGCGGCAAGCGCCGGGCGCGGCGCAGACTCTCGGCCAGGGGCGCGCGGAACAGCGCGATCCGTCCGGCGAATTCGCTCAGGGTCGCGAGCAGCAGCCAGGCCGCCAGTCCAAAGGCTAGGCAAGCCATCACCGCCGCGCCGTCGCTGAGCGCCCAGGTGCCCAGACCCACGATCACCGCGGCAGCGAGCGCCAGCTTGAGGCGGCCGAGGACACCGGCCAGATCGGCGCGCTTCCAGTTCAAGAAAGGCCCGATCCCCATGACCAGGACCAGCGGCAGGAACAGCGGCACGAAGGTGAGATTGAAGTAGGGCGGGCCGACCGAGACCTTGCCGCCACCCATCGCCTCGAGCAGCAGCGGATAGAGCGTGCCGACGAAAACCGTGGCGGCTGCGGTGCAGAGCAGCAGGTTGTTGAGCAGCAGTCCCGACTCGCGGCTGATCGGCGCGAACAGGCCCTGAGCCTGCAGTTTCGGCGCGCGGAAGGCAAACAGCAGCAGCGCCCCGCCGACCGCCAGGCCGAGCAGTATCAGGATGAAGATGCCGCGCGTCGGGTCGCTGGCGAAGGCGTGCACCGAACTGAGCAGCCCCGAGCGCACGATGAAGGTGCCCAGCAGGCTGAAGCCGAAGGCGAGGATGGCGAGCAGGATGGTCCAGGCCTTGAGCGCCTCGCGCTTTTCGACCACCACGGCGGAGTGCAGCAAGGCCGTGCCGAGCAGCCAGGGCATCAGCGAGACGTTCTCCACCGGATCCCAGAACCACCAGCCGCCCCAGCCGAGCTCGTAATAGGCCCACCAGGACCCCAGCGCGATGCCGCCGGTCAGGAAGCACCAGGCGAGCAGGGTCCAGGGCCGCACCCAGCGGCCCCAGGCGGCGTCGACCCGGCCCTCTATCAGGGCGGCCACGGCGAAGGAGAAGGCCATGGAGAAGCCGACATAGCCGAGGTAGAGCATCGGCGGGTGGAAGGCGAGGCCGGGGTCCTGCAGCAGGGGATTCAAGTCGTTGCCGTCGAGCGGCGGCGGCGAGACCCGCGCGAAGGGATTGGAGGTGAACAGCGAGAAGGCGATGAAACCGGTGGCGATCCAAGCCTGCACCGCGAGCACCCGGGCCCGCAAGCGTTCCGGCAGGTTGCCGCCGAACAGCGCCACGGCGGCGCCGTAGACCGTCAGGATCAGCACCCAGAGCAGCATCGAGCCCTCGTGATTGCCCCAGGCGCCGGAGATCTTGTAGAGCAGCGGCTTGGCCGAATGGCTGTTCTCGACCACGTTCCAGACGGTGAAGTCGGAGACGATGTAGGAGCGCACCAGCGCCAGGAAGGAAATCAGGATCAGCAGCAGCAGCAGCAGCGCCGCGGGTTCGGCGACGCGCATCCAGGCGGTCTTGCCGCGCGCGGCGCCGAGCATCGGCAGGCTGCCTTGCACGATCGACACGACCAGCGCGAGGATCAGGGCGAAATGGCCGATCTCCGGGATCACCGGTTTTCTTCCTGGGTTTGTCCGCGCTGCCACTCGCCGGAGTTTTTCAGGGCTTCGGCAACCTCCGGCGGCATGTAGTTTTCGTCATGCTTGGCGAGCACCTCCTCGGCATGGAAGACGCCATCGGGGCCGAGCCGCCCCTGGGCCACGATGCCCTGTCCCTCGCGAAACAGGTCGGGCAGGATGCCGGCGAAGACAATCGGCAGCTGATGGGCGTTATCGCGGATCGTGAAGCGCACCCCTCCGTCGTCGAGGCGGGTGAGCGAGCCCTCCAGGACCAGGCCTCCGACGCGCAGGTTCTGGTTCGGCGGCGGCGCCTTGGCCTGGATGTCGCTGGGCGAGTAGAAGAACACCAGATTGTCCTCGAACGCCGTCAGCACCAGCGCCGTGGCGCCGGCCAGGGCCAGCATGCCCAACAGCACCATGGCCAGGCGTTGCCGCTTGGGTCTCATGACGCCGCCCGGTCGCGGGCGTCCTTGAGGGCCGCGTACTCGCGCTGCCGGGCCTTGAGCCGGGCGAAGGACAGCGCGGCGAAGCCGCCGAGCATCGCTATCGCGAGGCCGAAGCAGGGCCAGACGAAAAGCGCGTAACCGCCCATGGCGAAAAAGTCCTGCATGCCGCTCCTACCGTTTCGCCGCCGCTGCCTGCTTCATCGCGCGGATGCGCGCCGCCAGAATTTCGCTTTTCACCCGCACCATCAGCAGTGTCAGGAAGAACAGCGTGAAACCGGCGGCCATGATCAGCAGCGGCCAGAGCATCGAACTGTGAATCGCCGGCACGCCGACCCGCGAGACGCTGGCCGGCTGGTGCAGGGTGTTCCACCAGTCGACCGAGAACTTGATAATAGGCAGGTTGATAGCACCGACCAAGGCCAGGACGGCTGCGGCTTTTTGTCCCCGCTCGGGATTCTCGAAGGCGTTCTGCAGCGCCATCAGGCCGAGATAGAGAAACAGCAGGATCAGCACCGAGGTCAGCCGCGCGTCCCACACCCACCAGGTGCCCCACATCGGCTTGCCCCAGAGCGATCCCGTGGCCAGCGCCAGCGCGGTGAATCCGGCGCCGAGCGGCGCCGACACGCGGGCGGCGATACCGGCCAGGGGATGCCGCCAGATCAGCAGCGAGGCCGAGGCCAGGGCGATCACCGCATAGACGAACAGCGCCATCCAGGCCGCGGGCACGTGGACATACATGATGCGCACGGACTCGCCCTGCTGATAGTCGGGCGGGGAAACGAACAACGCGAGATAGAAGCCGATGCCCAGGCACAGCGCCGTCAGCAGGATGCAGGACGGCAGCAGCCGGTCGGTGATCCGCAGAAAGCGGCCTGGGTTGGCGAAACGGTGCATCGGCTGTCACATCTCCACGGGGTACAAGGCCAAGCTAATCATTCGAGCGTCTGCCGCAAGGCGGCGGCGCCGGAAAAAGCGGCCAGGGGCAGCGCGGCGAGGGCGAAGGCGGCGATCAGCAACAGGTGCGGCCGTGGCGTCAGGCCGCTCAGGCTGGCTTCGATCGCCGCGACCCCGAACACCAGCACAGGGATGTAAAGCGGCAGCACCAGCAAAGGCAAGAGGATGCCGCCGCGCCGCGCGCCCAGGGTCAGGGCCGCGCCGATGGCGCCGATGGCGCTGAGCGCCGGGGTGCCGAGCAGCAGCGCCGCCAGCAGCACCGGATAGGCGGCTGCCGGCAGGTCGTAGAGCAGCGCGATCAGGGGCGCGCAGATAACCAGCGGCAGGCCGCTGGTCAGCCAGTGCGCCAGCAGCTTGGCCAGCACCACGGCCTCGAGCGGCAGCGGCGCCAGATGCAGCAGGTCGAGGGAACCGTCCTCCCGGTCGGTTAGAAACAGGCGGTCGAGGGAAAGCAGTACCGCAAGCAAGGCGGCGACCCAGAGAATGCCCGGAGCGATACGCACCAGCAGGCGGGGTTCCGGCCCGATCGCCAGGGGGAACAGGGCCACCACCAGCACAAAAAAGGCCACCGCCAGCAAAGCCTCTCCCCGGGCCCGGTAGGCCAGCCGCAGGTCGCGGCCGATCAGTAGGAGAAAGCTCTTCACCAGACTTCCTCGACGCTCGGCGGCCGCGGCGGGAAGTCGCCCAGATCGAGATGCTCCGCATCCGCGAGCTGTAAATCCTGATGGGTCGCGATCACCGCCCTGCCGCCGCCGGACAGATGGTCCGCCAGGGCGTTGCCCAGCCACAGGCGGGCGGCGCTATCGAGCCCGACGCTGGGCTCGTCGAGCAGCCAGAGCTCGCGCGGCGCGGCGATCAGACGGGCCAGCGCGAGGCGCCGCCGCTGCCCGGCCGAGAGCAGCCGCGCGGGTTCCCCGGCGAGATCGTCGAGGCCGAAATGGATCAGGGCTTCCGCGGCGTGGTGTCCCCCTTGCAGCGCCGCCCAGAAGGCAAGGTTCTCGGCCACGCTGAGGCCCGGTTTCACGGCATCGAGGTGGCCCAGGTAATGCAGCCGGGCCGTGTGGTGCTGGAGGCCGGCGGAAGAAGACTTGGACAGCGTCAAGTCGCCCCAGGTCAGGCGGCCCCGGCTGACCGGCAGCAGTCCGGCGAGGACGCGCAGCAGACTGGATTTGCCGCTGCCATTGGCCCCGGTCAGGAGCAGGCATTGCCCGGCGGCCAGCGTGAATCCGAGCCCGCTGAAAACGGGTCGGCCGCCACGCTGGCAGGCGAGATCGCTGGCGATGATGGCGCTCATGGCGCGCGGGATATAGCAGAGTCTCGGCGCTCTGGAAACGCGCGCCGCGCCGCTGCCGGCGTTTCGCGGCCTGGCGCGATGCAAGCGGCGGCCGCCGAGGGTCGGAGTCGGCGACCGCCTTGTCCAGCCATTGGGGGGCAAAAGCGGAGACGGGCTGGTCGCCTCCTACAGAGAGGGGAAGTCTCCGTAGGTTTCCTGGTAGAGCCTGAATGTGGTCCGGCTAGGGCAGATTGTGGCGACAATGTGAATTCGCCAGCGTTTTGTTTTATTTCAGTTTTTCCGCAACCAGCACCAGTTCCGGCGAACCGGCCTCGAAGGGGCTGCCGGCGACGTCGGCGAAGAATTCAACCACCTGGAATCCCGCGGATTCCAGCATCCGGTGCTGCTCGGCGACGGTGAAGATCCAGTGCGAGACAGTGCGCTCCTCGACCGAACCGTTGCGCACGAAGGTAAAGCAGGTATCCAGACGGCTTTCCTCGGGCACGTAGTCGTTTTGCGCCAGCAGGATGATATCGCCGACCTCGGCCCAGACCCGCTCCTCGAGATTGGGCAGCAGGGATTCCGCCGACATTGCATTGTCCAGAACGAAGCGCCCGCCCGGCCGCAGGGCCGCGGAAACCGCCTGCAGATAGGTGCTCATGCCCTGATAATCGCGGTAGCCGAAGGAATTGCCGAGGCAGTAGGCGCCATGAAACCGCGACGGCCAGGGCAGATCGGTCATGTCACGGCAATGCCACTCGATCTCCAGGCCCTGCTCGGCCGCCAGGGCGCGGCCTTCTTCGAGGAATTCCTCGGAAAGATCGGCCGCTGTGACCCTGTAGCCCAGGGAAGCGAGAAGCCGGGCGTGGCGGCCGTTGCCGCAAGGTGTATCGAGCAGTTCGCTGCCGCCGTCTGGCGCCGGCGGGCCGAAGATCTCGGCCAGGAAGGCTGCTTCCGCTTCGCTTTGGTCGGCGCTGGTCGCCTGCCGCCAAAGATCGAGTGAAAGGCCGGTGAAGAAGCCCTCGTAGCCGTTGCGGCTGAAGCCGCTATCGCTGTTTTCGGTCATGGCGTCAGTCGTAACTGCGCGCGTCCTCAATTACCAGACCGTCGTTGGCCAGCGTAGCGGGGGCGACCAGCTCGACCGCGCCCTTCATTTTGGTATAGGCGGCGAGCGACTGGCCTATCGCTTCCGCCAAGGCGGCGCCGCGGTCCTGGGTTTCGCAGAGCAGGGTCATGGTGTCGTTCTCGCCGCTGCGCGCCACCACCAGCCGCGCCTTGACGATCTGCGGGTGGCGCTTGACGACCTCCGCGATCTGCGCGGGGTGGACGAACATGCCCTTCACCTTGGTGGCCTGATCGGCGCGGCCCATCCAGCCCTTGATCCGCATGTTGCTGCGGCCGCAGGGGCTGGGGCCGGGCAGTACCGCCGAAAGGTCGCCGGTGGCGAAGCGGACCAGGGGATAGGCGGCGTTGAAGGTGGTCACTATCACCTCGCCGACCTCGCCGTCTTCAACGGGATCGCCGGTGCCGGGGCGCACGATTTCGACCAGCGCGTCCTCGTCGACCACCATGCCCTCCATGGCTTCGGACTCATAGGCGATCAGGCCAAGCTCGGCGGAGGCGTAGCATTGCAGCACCGTGACGCCGCGCGCCGCGTATTCCTGCCGCAGGCTGGGGAACAGGGCGCCGCCCGACACCAGCGCCTTGACGATGGAGCCGCAGTCGAGGCCGAGTTCCTCGCCCTTGTCGAGGATGACCTTGAGAAAGTCCGGGGTGCCGGCATATCCCTG
>CALNZX010000010.1:0-223454 GCA_942491105.1 uncultured Alphaproteobacteria bacterium
AGGGTGGTCAGTCCGATATCGGGTAGGCCGAGATCGGCGGAGAGCACGGCGCCGGAGATGTAGATGGCGTCGAAGCCGAGCTCCTCCAGCTCCATGGCGACCAGCGGCGAGAAGGCGCCTGGCACCTTCAGCAGGCGGCCGCTGTCGAGACCCTGGCGCAGCGCGGCGCGCTTTTCGGCCGGGCTCGTGTTGACTTTCAGCATGGCTTGGCTCCTCGGCGTTAAAAGATGCCGCGGTCATCCCGCGTGTTGTTAATCAGGCTGTCCTGGGGCGCCTGAACGTTGAGCTCGGACATGTCCTTGGCGGTCAGTTCCGGCAGTTTCTGAACGACTTCCAGGAAGCGCGCCTGTTCGGCTTCGGGCAGAACCTCCTCCGCCAGAATCTTGAACTTGCGGATGTAGTCCGGCCGCTTGAAGGGGCGGGCGCCGAAGGGATGGGCGTCGGCCACGGCGATCTCCTCGACCATCTTCTCGCCGTTTTTGAAGGTGATCTCGACCTTGGCGCCGAAGGCCTTCTCGTTGGGGTCGCTGGAGTGGTAGCGCCGCGTCCACTCGGGGTCTTCCGTGGTGCGAATCTTGTGCCACAGCTCGACGGTATCCGGGCGCTGGGCGCGCTCGGGGGCATAGGACTTGACGTGGTGCCAGGTGCCGTCCTGCAGCGCCACCGCGAAGATGTACATGATTGAGTGGTCGAGGGTTTCGCGGCTCGCCGTGGGGTCCATCTTCTGCGGGTCGTTGGCGCCGGTGCCGATCACGTAGTGGGTGTGGTGGCTGGTGTGGATCAGGATGTCCTCGATGGCCGAGAAATCCTCGATCTTCTTGCCCATCTTGGCCGCCAGATCGATCAGCGCCTGGCTCTGATACTCGGCCGAGTGTTCCTTGGTGTAGGTGTCGAGGATCGCCCGCTTGGCCTCGCCCGGCTCGGGCAGCGGCACGATGTAGTGGGCGTCGGGGCCATCCAGCATCCAGGCGACCGGGCCGTCCTCGCCCTCGTAGATCGGCGAGGGGGCGCCTTCGCCGCGCAGGGCGCGGTCCACCGCCTCGATCGCCATCTTGCCGGCGAAGGAGGGCGCATAGGCCTTCCAGCTCGAGATTTCGCCCTTGCGCGACTGGCGGGTCGCGGTGGTGACGTGCAGAGCCTGCTGGATCGCCTGGTAGACGGTCTCGGTGTCGAGGCCGAGCAGGGCGCCGATGCCGCCGGCGGCCGAGGGGCCGAGGTGGGCGACATGGTCGATCTTGTGTTCGTGCAGGCAGATGCCCTTGACCAGATTGACCTGCAGCTCGTAGCCGGCGGCAATGCCGCGCAGCAGGTCCTGGCCGTTGCGGCCCTTGACCTGGGCGACCGCCAGGATCGGCGGAATGTTATCGCCGGGATGGGAGTAGTCGGCGGCCAGGAAAGTGTCGTGGTAGTCGAGCTCGCGCACCGCAGTGCCGTTGGCCCAGGCCGCCCACTCCGGGCTGTAGCCCTTGTCGTTGGGCATGCCGAAGACCTGCGCGCCCTTGTCGCGCGGGTGGCAGAGCGCCTGGCTGCGCGCATTGGCGACGGGGCGCCGGTTCAGCGAAGCCACGGCCACCGAGGCGTTGTCGATGATCCGGTTGATGATCATGTCCTCGACCGCCGGCTCGATGGCCACGGGATCGGTGCAGACGGCGGCCATCTTCCAGGCGAGCTGCTGCTCGCGGGGCGGGGTCTGCTTGGAGGGATAGACGCGCAGCTCGTGATTCTTCATTTCGTTTTGTCTCTCGCTTCCTATGCGTTCGTGTCTCTTGGCATCAGGCGTGCCGCCTTGCCGGTGTCGTCGACCGCGACCAGCGTGAAGCCGCCGGTGCAGCAGGTGCGGCGTTCGCCGCCGGTAACGCCCTGGGCGACCATCTCGACGGCGACCTCCACGGAGGAGCCGCCGCGGCCGGTCACCCTGCCGATCAGCTCGATCAGCTCGCCGGCGCGCACCGGCGCCAGGAACTCGGTCTCGCGGGCCGCGCGCAGCACCATGGCGGCACGGGCATAGCGGGTCGCGGTGATGAAGGCCGCCTTGCCCATCAGGGAGAGGCCATTGCCGGCGAACAGGGTGCCGTAGTGGTTGGTGTCTCCGGGGAGCACCATATCCAGCACCCGCGTTTCGCTCGGCCCGAAGCCGGGGCTGTCGACCTGCTGTTCCGTCATCGCGTTGCCGCCTCCACTGCGCGCGCAATTCGGCGCTAAGGCTTTACAAGTTTCGCATTTAGGGCGTGACAGCTACGGAAAACAACGATATTCGTGCAAAGCTCTTCACAGCAAATCCGCGCAGTTTGCGAAGATTGCGAAGGACGCGATGCCGCAAAAGGTCTTTCTTGGCGCCAAGATGCGCCGTTTCCGCGAGGCCAGCCGGATGACCCAGGCGGCCTTCGCCGCGGCTCTGGAGATTTCGCCCAGCTATCTCAATCAGATCGAGCACGATCAGCGGCCCTTGACCCTGGCGGTGCTGCAGCGGCTGGCGGCGCGGTTCCGCATCGATCTGCACGAATTCTCGGATTCGGCCGACGACAGGCTGGTCGCCAATCTGCGGGACGTGCTCAACGATCCCCTGTTGAGCGGCAACCCGATCGATCTGGGAGAACTGCGCCGCGTCGCCTCGGCCGCGCCCGAGGTCGCCCAGGCGATGCTGACCCTGCACCGGGCCTATCGCCAGTCCCACGACGACTACCGCAGCCTGGCCGAGAAGGTGATCGGCGACGAGCGTCTGCATGGTCTGGAGGGCGCGCAGTTTCCCTACGAGGAGGTGCGCGACTATTTCTACTACCGCAACAATCACATCGAGGAACTGGACGAGGCCGCCGAAGCCCTGCAGGCGGCTCAGGGGTTCCGCGTCGGCGACATGGAGGCGGGCCTCGCCGCCTATCTGCACAGCTGTCATGGGATCGCCGTGGAGCCCTTCACGCCGGGCGAGGCCGAGGCCCAGGGCGCGGCGGCGCTGTGCCGTCTCGACGCGCGGCGGGGCAGGCTGCTGCTGGCCGATACCCTGAGCGCCGGGCAGCGTGCCTTCCAACTGGCCTACCATATCGCTCTGCTCGACCAGGCCGCTGGCATCGCCTCGCTGGTCGCCAAGGCGGGGCTGTCGAGCCGCGAGGCTGGGACGGTCTGCCGCATGGGGCTCGCCAACTACTTCGCCGGGGCGCTGCTGATGCCCTATGGCCACTTTCGCGAGGCGGCGGAACGGTTGCGCTACGACATCGAGCAACTGCAGCAGCGCTTCGGCGCGTCCTTCGAGCAGGTCTGCCACCGGCTTTCGACCCTGCAGCGGCCAGGCGCCAAGGGCGTGCCCTTCTACTTCGTGCGGGTCGACATGGCGGGGAACATCTCCAAGCGGGCCAGCGCCGGGCGCTTTCACTTCGCCCGGGTCGGCGGCGCCTGCCCCCTATGGAACGTGCACGAGGCCTTCGCCGCGCCGGGGCGCATCCTGACCCAGCTCGCGCAGCTTCCCGACGGCACCACTTATCTCTGCGTCGCCCGCACCGTGACCAAGGGCGGCGGCGGTTTCCTCAGCCCGGAAAAGCGCTTCGCCGTTTCCATCGGTTGCGAGATCGCCGAGGCGCCGAAGCTGGTCTACTCGGCGGGGCTCGACCTCGACGACCCCAGCGCCATCGTGCCGATCGGCACCTCCTGCCGGGTCTGCGAGCGCGCCGACTGCGCCCAGCGGGCTTTTCCGCCTCTCGGCCGGGCGATTTCCGTGGATGTCGACGAGCGGCGCTTCACGCCCTTCGCGTTCGCCGCCGAGGACAGCGCCTAGCCGGTGCGGATCGAACCGCCCTCGCCCCAGGCGTCGTAGGGGGCGAAGTCCAGCCGCTCCAGCGTCGCCTTGGCCGCCTTGGTTGTGACCTCGATCACCGGCGTCTCGGCGCCGAGCTTGAGGCGCAGCGCGGCGGCGACCAGGGGCCTTAATGGATAGAGCTTGCCGTCGATTACGATGGCCCAGCGTAGCGGCGCCGGCTGGATGCCGGAAAACGCGAACAGCGCCTCCTCGTCCCGGTCCTTGGCCCAGGCGGCGGCGGCTTCGATGTCCTGGCGGGTCAGGCTCTCAAGCATGCTGCCTGATAGCGGCACCGTCCGCCGGGCGCAATGCTCCAGATCAAAATACCGGCCCCTCGAAGGGGTGCCAGCCGTCGCGGTGCTCGATCTCGACCACCCAGAGGTCGGGGTCGCGGCTGCTGCTGCGCTCGACATAGGCGCTGGCGTCTGCATCTGGCACCGGTTCCGGGCCCAGTACCTTCATCCAGCCGAGCACGCCGTCGATGTTGCGCTGCTGCACCAGCACCTCGCTGGTGCCGTCGAGGCGGTTCAGACGCAGCATCACCAGGCCGCCGGTTTTCTCGCCGCGGCGCAGCAGCATCGCCGGTACCCCGGCGTCGTTGCAGCGGCGGATGTTGGCCGTCACCCAGAGATGGGTGGGAAGGCGCTCCTCCTCCATCGCCTAGAGCGAGCCGTAGAGCAGGCTGCAGATCAGCACCGCCGCGATTACCCCGGCGACGTCCGCCGAGAGGCCGGCGGCCAGGGCGTGGCGTATGCGCTTGATCTGCACGGCGCCGAAGTAGACCGCTAGCACATAGAAGGTGGTCTCGGTCGAACCCTGCAGGGTGCTGACCAGATAGCCGGTGTAGCTGTCCGGCCCAACCGCCGGGTCCTCGATGATCGAGGCCATCACGCCATAGGCGCCGGAGCCCGAAAGCGGGCGCAGCAGCGCCATTGGTAGGGCTTCCGGCGGCAGGCCGACCAGATTGGTGATCGCCCCCAGGGGGCGGATCAGCAGGTCGAGCGCGCCGCTGGCCCGGAACATCCCCACGGCGACCAGGATCGCGACCAGGTAGGGGATGATCCGCAGCGCGACCTGGAAGCCTTCCTTGCCGCCCTCGACGAAGGCCTCGTAGACCTGCACCCGCTTGGCGACGCCGAAGCCGAGCAGCCCGACCATCAGGCCGGGGATGATCCAGGGCGCGATGACATTGCCGTAGAGCACCGTCAGGGGCACGAAGCCGGCGATGGCGGCGAGCACCAGCATGGAAACCCAGGTGGGATAGGCCTCGCTGCCGCCCTGCATGGCCGGGGCCCCGGCGCTGTCCTCGACGGCCTCTTCCGGCTGTTCGGCTTGCTCCTCTGGCGGCAGCGGTTTGACCGCGAAATAGCGCTGCAGCAGCTTGGCCGTGGTAATGGCGATGGCGGTTGAACAGATCGTCGCCACCAGGGTGGTCGGCACGATGCCCGCCGGATCGGCGGACCCGGCGGCGGCGCGCAGCGCGATCACCCCGGTCGGCAGGATGGTGACGCTGGAGGTGTTGATCGCAAGGAAGAGGACCATGGCGTTGGTCGCCGTGCCCTTCTGCGGGTTGAGCTTGTCGAGTTCCTGCATCGCGCGGATACCGAAGGGCGTGGCCGCGTTGCCGAGGCCGAGCACATTGGCCGAGATATTGAGAATGATCGCGCCCATCGCCGGGTGATCCGGCGGCACCTCGGGAAACAGGCGGACCATCAGGGGGCGCACCGTCTTGGCGATGATCACCAGCAGACCGCCTTTTTCCGCGACCTTCATCAGGCCGAGGAACAGCGCCATGACCCCGACCAGACCCAGGGCCAACTCGACGGAGCCCTTGGCGGAGTCGATCATCGCAGCAGCCAGATGATCCATCGGCGCGGCCTCGCCGAGCCCGTCCCAGGTCACCTGCCGCACGGCGGCGACCAGGAAAGCGATCAACACGATGGCGAAAAAGATAGCGTTCACGGAAGCGACTCGGCAGCCTGTCCTCTACCATGCTGGCCATAGATCGCCGGTCGAGTGAAGAGGCGATTGGGTGAGGCCCGTTTTGGGCGCAGTCGGGAGGAGTCATGCGGAGTCTAGTTGTCTTGGGGATCGGCCTGCTGTTGGCGGCCTGCAGCACCACGCCGTTTCAGGTGCCGGCGCCCGAAAGCGTGCATGAAAAACTCGATGCCGTGGTGCGGGCCAACCCCGGGACGGTCAAGCCGCGGGTGATCGCCTACTGCTATGGCCCGCGCAAGGATGGCTGGGAAGCGCTGATCGAGAACGTCAGCCGCCATTGCAGCGGCGAGAACGAGCGCCTGCTGCGTCTCGGCGAGGACTTCTTCACCAACGACTGCCCGATGTTTCAGCCCGACCGCGCCGTTTTCCTCTGCGTCGATACGACCAAGCGCACGGCCCTGCCGCCCGGCATGTCCATGCCGAACTGATTTCATGGGACGTCTTTTCGAGGAGCTCGACAGCCGCGATACGCCGATCGGCCTGCTCAGCCTGCGCCGCCGGCGGGAGCTGAAGCTCGACCTCGATGTTTTCGAGATCAAGCTCGGCGAGGAGTTCCTGATGTCGAGCCTCTTCACCGCCTCGGAGATTGCCCTAGCGGAACTGGGCCTGGCGGAGCTGGCGGGTGAGAGCCTGGAGGTGATCGTCGGAGGGCTCGGGCTCGGCTATACCGCCCAGGCGGCGCTGCGGGACTCACGGGTGGCTTCGCTGACCGTGGTCGAGTACCTGGAGGCTGTGATCGCCTGGCACCAGGAAGGCCTGCTGCCGCTCGGTCCAGAATTGACCGCCGATCCGCGCTGCCGCTTCCTGCAGGGCGATTTCTTCGCCCTGGCGAGCGGGCAATCCGGCTTCGACTCCGAAAATCCAGGCCACCGCTACGACGCCATCCTGCTCGACATCGACCATTCGCCCGAGGCGCTGCTCGACGCGCGCAGTGAGTCCTTCTATCGGCCCGAAGGGCTGCGGGCGCTTGCCCGGCATCTCAAGCCCGGCGGCGTTTTCGGCCTCTGGTCCAACGACGCGCCGGACGACCGCTTCACCGAACGGCTTGCCGGCGTCTTTGCCGAAGCCAAGGCCGCGCCGGTCGTCTTCCACAATCCCCTGCAGGACAGCGACTTCACCCAGACGGTCTATCTGGCGCGCGCTTAGAGCGGCGGCAGATCGCCCTCGGCCTGCTGGGCGCGGAAGCCGGCGGCGAAGCTGGCGAGATTTCCAGCTTCGATGGCGCCGCGCAGCCCCGCCATCACCTCCTGGAAATAGCTGAGGTTGTGCAGGGTCAACAGAATCGGTCCCAGCATCTCCCCAGCCTTGAAGAGGTGGTGCAGATAGCCCCGGCTGTAGCTGGCGCTGAAGGGGCAGCGGCTTTCAGGGTCGAGCGGGCGCGGGTCCTCGGCATGGCGGGCGTTGCGCAGGTTGACGCTGCCGCGTCGGGTGAAGGCCTGGCCGGTGCGTCCACTGCGGGTCGGCAGCACACAGTCGAACATGTCGATGCCGCGCTCCACCGCGCCGACGATATCGTCGGGCTTGCCGACCCCCATCAGGTAACGGGGCCGGTCGTCGGGCAGGAACGGCACCGTCGCGTCGAGAATCCGGAACATCTCGGCTTGGCCTTCGCCGACCGCGAGGCCGCCGACGGCGTAGCCGTCGAAGCCGGTGGCGATCAAACCCTTGGCGCTCTCCTCGCGCAGCTCCGGATAGGTGCTGCCCTGGACGATGCCGAAAAGGCCGTAGCCCGGCCGCTCGCTAAAGGCCGCCCGGCAACGCTCCGCCCAGCGCAGGGAGAGGCGCATGGACTCCGCGGCGTCCTTCTCGCTGGCCGGGTAGGGGGTGCACTCGTCGAGCACCATGGTGATGTTGGAGTCGAGCAGCCGCTGGATCTCGATGGAGCGCTCCGGAGTCAGCTCGTGCATGCTGCCGTCGACATGGGAGCGGAAGACCACGCCCTTTTCCGACATCTTCCGGAGTTCGGTCAGGGACATCACCTGGAAACCGCCGGAATCGGTCAGGATCGGTCCCGGCCAGCGCATGAATTCGTGCAGCCCGCCGAGCGCGGCGACCCGCTCTGCGCCGGGACGCAGCATCAAGTGGTAGGTATTGCCGAGCAGGATCTGGGCGCCGGTCGCCGCCACCTGCTCCGGCAGGATGCCCTTGACGGTCCCCGCCGTACCGACGGGCATGAAGGCCGGGGTGTCGATCTCGCCATGGGCGGTCGAAATCC
Organism: uncultured Alphaproteobacteria bacterium; assembly: GCA_942491105.1. Lineage (GTDB taxonomy): Bacteria > Pseudomonadota > Alphaproteobacteria > Kiloniellales > DSM-21159 > JBBEAM01. The sequence continues at coordinate 8,001 of CALNZX010000010.1, forward strand.
GTCCGCGCCGCGCCGCGCCGTCCTGCGCCAGCTTCTGGTAGCCGAAAGCGGTCATGCGGGCTCCTTTGGGTGCAGCAGGCAGGCATCGCCGTAAGAAAAGAAGCGATAGCGCCCGGCGATGGCGTGGGCGTAGGCGGACTGCATCCGCTCCAGGCCGGAAAAGGCGCTGACCAGCATGAACAGCGTGGAGCGGGGCAGGTGGAAGTTGGTCATCAGCAGGTCGACGATCTTGAAGCGGTAGCCGGGAAGAATGAACAGCCGCGTTTCGCCGGAGAAGGCTTCGAGACTACCATCCTCGCCGGCGGCGGACTCCAGGATCCTCAAGGAGGTGGTGCCGACGGAAACGATGCGGCGCCCCGCGCGCTTGGCGCTATCGATCCGGTGTGCCGCCTGGGCGTCGATCTCGCCGATCTCGGCGTGCATCTTGTGCTGGGTCACGTCCTCGACCTTGACCGGCAGGAAGGTTCCCGCGCCGACATGCAGGGTCACATTCACCCGCTCGACCCCGCGCGCGTCGAGGGCGGCGAACAGCGCCTCGGTGAAGTGCAGACCGGCGGTCGGCGCCGCCACGGCGCCTTCCCGGCGCGCGTAGATCGTCTGATAGGCGCCCAGATCGCCGGCTTCCCCGCCCTCGGGCCGGTGGATATAGGGCGGCAGCGGCATTTCCCCGTGGCGCTTCAGGGCCGCGAGCAGCTCGGCGCCGCCCCGATCGAAGCGCAGGCGAATCTCGCCTGCCTCGCGCTTCTCGGCGATCTCGGCGGCGAAATCCCCGGCGAAGGACAGCGTATCGCCTTCCTTCAAACGCCGGGCCGGGCGCGCGAAAGCGTCCCAGGTATCGGGCGCGTGCTGTTTGTGCAGGGTCACCTCGACCTTGCCGCCGCTGGGGCGCTGTCCATGCAGGCGCGCCGGAATGACCTTGGTATCGTTGAACACCATCAGGTCGCCGGGGCGCAGCAGTCCGGGCAGATCGCGCAGACCGCGATCGGCCAGTTCCGCGCCGATTTCCAGCAGCCGCGCGGAATCCCGGGGTTCCGCGGGATGCTGGGCGATCAGCTCGCTGGGCAGCTCGAAGTCGAAAGCGCGAATGTCCATGGCGGCGCTAACTAACACCGCCGTTCGCGATGGCAAAGCGCTTTGCCGTTAGCGGAAGCTGGCCGGGCGTTTCTCGCGAAAGGCGGCAAGACCCTCGGCGAAGTCGGGATCGGCCGCGCAGTCGCGCTGGAACCGCGCTTCCAGGTCGAGCTGATCGGACAGACTAGCCTGCAGCGATACCGCCAGCGCCTGCTTGGCATGAGCCTGGGCGCGGCGCGGGCCGGCGGCCAGTTTTCCGGCCAAGGTCTCGGCTTCGGCCATCAGATCGGCATCGGGCACGCAGCGGTTGATCAGGCCCCAGTCGAGGGCCTGGGCGGCGGAGAGGGCTTCACCGAGCAAGGCCAGTTCACGGGCCCGCGCCTCGCCGATCAGACGCGGCAGGAAAAAGCTGCTGCCGCAGTCGGGTTGCAGCCCGATCCGCCGGAAGGCCTGTATGAAGCTCGCGGACTCGGCGGCGACGATCAGATCGCAAGCCAAGGCCAGGGACATGCCCGCGCCGGCGGCGATGCCATTGACCGCGGCGACGACCGGCAGCGGCGAGTGCCGCAGCTTGAGAACCAGCGGGTGATAGAAGCGCGCCAGGGAGTCTTCGAGCAGCTCCGGCCGTCTGTTCCGCGGGGCGTCGATGATCTCGCGCTCCGAGAGGTCCTGTCCGGCGCAGAAGGCCCGGCCGCTGCCGGTCAGGATCACGGCGCGAACCTGCGACTCCGCTTCGGCCCGGTTCAGGGCGGCCAGGGCCTCGCTCAGCGTCGCGCGATCGAGCCCGTTCAGACGCTCTGGGCGGTTGAAGGTGATGCGGCAGATTGCCCCATCGGCTTTGTAGAGAACCGCGCTTTCGGCCATGCTTACCTCCCGAATTGCTTTGCTCGCAGGCGCTTCCCAGATGTACAGCAGGACCTGGGTCGCAGGAAGGGAGATGCCGTTGTGAACCGCTTTAGTATCGTCGCCGGCGCCCTCGCCGGTTTTCTTGCGGTGGCGCTCGGCGCCTACGCGGCGCACGGCCTGCCGGCGAGCATGGCGCCGCAGGCCCAGGGCTGGATCGATACCGGTCTGCGCTATCATGGCATGCATGCCGTGGTTCTGCTGGCCGTCGGCCTGCTGCCTCGCGCCAATCTGTGGAGCCGTGTCGCCGCCTGGTCCTTCCTGCTCGGCATGATCGTGTTCAGCGGGTTGCTCTACGTCATGGCCTTCACCAGTTTCTCCGATCTTGGCGCCATGGTGCCGGTCGGCGGCCTGCTGCTGCTGCTTGGCTGGGCCGCGCTCCTCGGCTATGCCGTGACCTACCGGGATGGGAGAAGCGACCAATGAGCGATCAACACCTCGATGCCAAGGGCCTGAAATGCCCGCTGCCCGTACTCAAGGCGGGCAAGGCCATGAAGGCCCTGGAACCCGGCATGGTTCTGACGGTCGAGGCCACGGATCCCAGCGCGCCGGAGGACTTCGCGAACTTCTGCGAGACCACGGGGCATCAACTGCTGGACAGCGCGGAAAACGACGGCGTCTACCGCTTTACCCTCAAAAAAGCCTGAAGCAACAACGCCTTGTGGCCTAGGGGCCGCGGGTCAAGCCTATCACTGGAGCCACATGACCACCCTGCTCTATACCCACGAGGACTGCTTTCATCACGATACCGGCCAGATGCACCCGGAATGCCCGGAACGTCTCAAGGCCGTACTGGCAGCGCTCGATGCCGAGGAGTTTAGCGCCTTGCAGCGCCGGGAAGCGCCCAAGGCCAGCCGGGAGCAGCTCGCGCGGGTGCATCCCGAGGCCTATATCGCGCGGGTTCTCGCCGCCATCCCCGCAAGCGGCCATGCGAACCTCGATGGCGATACCACGCTGTCGCCGGGTTCCGGCGATGCGGCGCTGCGCGCCGCCGGCGCGCTCTGCGCCGCCGTCGATGCCGTGATGGCGGAGGAAGCGCGGAACGCCTTTTGCGCCGTACGTCCGCCGGGACATCACGCCGAGCCGGAGACGGCGATGGGGTTTTGCCTGTTCAACAATATCGCCGTCGGGGCGCTGCATGCCCGCCACGCGCACCGCCTGTCGCGTATCGCCGTGGTGGATTTCGACGTGCATCACGGCAATGGCACCCAGGCCGCGTTCTGGAACGATCCCGACCTGCTGTTCGCCTCGACCCATCAATCGCCGCTCTATCCAGGGACCGGGCGGCCGGAGGAGCGGGGCGTCGCCGGCAACATCATCAATCTGCCCTTGCCGCCGATGGCCGGCTCCGATGAGTTTCGCCGGGCGATGCGCGATGGGGTTTTCCCCAAGCTGGCGCATTTTCAGCCCGAGCTGATCCTGATCTCCGCCGGGTTCGACGCCCATGAGGAGGACCCCCTGGCCTCTCTGAGGTTCCACGAGGACGACTACGCCTGGGCGACCGGCGAGCTGTTGCACATCGCGGAAAGCGCCTGCGGCGGACGTCTGATCTCGACCTTGGAGGGCGGCTACGATATTCATGCCCTTGGGCGCTGCGCCGCCGCGCATGTCCGCGCCCTGATGAACGCATAAGCCCGGAGCTTCCGAGGAGACGCGCCATGGCCGACACAAAAATACCCGCCGAAGTCCAGAAGATGAGCTTCGAAGAGGCTCTCGAAGAGCTGAAGACGCTGGTTGCCAAGCTGGAAAGCGGCGAGGGCAAGCTCGACGACGCGATCGCGTCCTATGAGCGCGGATCGCAGCTCAAGGCGCACTGCGAGGCCAAGCTGCAGGAGGCTCAGGCCAAGATCGAGAAGATCACCTTCAGCGGCGAGGGAAGCCCGAAGACCGAACCCTTCGACCCCGAGACGTGACCGGCGCTTCGGACGCCGCATTCCAGACGCATTGAAAATGAGCGATTTCGCGCAAGACCTGGGCCGTTCCGCGGCCGCGATCGAACCGATGCTGCAAGCCCTGCTGCCCCCGGTGGCGGGACCGCGCGGCCAGGTGATCGAGGCGATGCGCTACGCCGTTTTGGGTGGCGGCAAGCGGCTGCGTCCGCATCTGCTGCTCTGCAGCGCGGCTTTGTTCGAGGTGCCGGAGACCGAGGCGCTGCGGGCTGCGGCGGCGCTGGAAATGGTTCATTGCTACAGCTTGATCCATGACGATCTGCCGGCGATGGACGATTCCCCCCTGCGGCGCGGCAGGCCGACACTGCATAAGGTCTATGGCGAGGCCATCGCGATCCTTGCCGGGGATGCCTTGCTGACCGAGGCCTTCGCGGTGCTGGCCGATTCGGCGACGGCCGCCGACCCGGCGCTGCGCGGCGAGTTGGTCGCCGGTTTGGCCGCCGCCGCGGGCACGGCAGGCATGGTCGGGGGTCAGACCCTGGACATCTCGCCGGAGCGCGGCGCGTTGGATTTGCAGGGCGTCACCGAACTGCAGGGCATGAAAACCGGTGCCCTGATCGCCTTCGCCTGCGAGGCAGGTGCGATTCTCGGCGGGGCCAGCGCCGTGGCGCGGCAGGCGCTGGCCGGCTATGCGCGGCATCTGGGGCTGGCCTTTCAGATCGTCGACGATTTGCTGGATGCCGAGGGCGACGCCGGGGCGCTCGGTAAACCGGTGGGACAGGACGCAGCTCTTGAAAAAGCCACCTTTCTGGGGTTGCTAGGGACAGCCGAAGCCCGCCGCAGGGCCGAGGCCGAAGTGGCCGGAAGTTTGAGTTGCCTTGAAATCTTCGACCAGAAGGCAGATTCTCTAAGACATACGGCACGCTTTGTGGTGCAACGCAGCTCATAACGGGCCGATCGTCGCGTGGAAGGGGCAGTTTTGGACGAAAACAGCAAAACGGCATTGCTGGATCAGGTGAAGGTTCCTGGCGATCTGCGCAAGCTTCCGGAGAGCGCCTTGCGGCAGCTCGCCGACGAACTGCGCGCGGAATTGATCGACGCGGTTTCGATGACCGGCGGCCACTTGGGCGCCGGGCTCGGCGTGGTCGAACTGACCGTGGCTTTGCACTATGTCTTCGAAACGCCCGACGACAAGCTGATCTGGGATGTCGGTCACCAGTGCTATCCGCACAAGATTCTGACTGGGCGGCGCGACCAGATTCGCACCCTGCGCCAGGGCGGCGGCCTCTCCGGCTTCACCAGCCGCAAGGAAAGCGTCTACGACCCCTTCGGCGCGGCGCATTCCTCGACCTCGATTTCCTCAGGCCTCGGCTATGCCGTGGGACGAGATCTGGCGGGGCGAAAGAACAACGTCATCGCGGTGATCGGCGATGGCGCGATGTCGGCCGGCATGGCCTACGAGGCGATGAACAACGCCGGCTCCAAGGACAGCCGCCTGATCGTCGTGCTGAACGACAACGACATGTCGATCGCGCCGCCGGTCGGCGCGATGAGCGCCTATCTCTCCCGGTTGCTGTCCTCGAAGTCCTATCAGTCGCTGCGCCATCTCGGTAAAGAGATCTCGGGCAAGTTTCCGCGCCCCTTCAAGATGGCGGCGCAGCGCGCCGAGGAATTCGCCCGTGGCATGCTGACCGGTGGCACGCTGTTCGAGGAACTGGGCTTTTTCTATATCGGGCCGATCGACGGCCATAACCTCGATCACCTGCTGCCGGTGCTCAAGAACGCCCGCGACACCAGTTGGGACGGGCCGATCCTGATCCATGCGGTAACCCAGAAGGGCAAGGGCTACGAGCCGGCCGAACAGGCCGCCGACAAGTATCACGGCGTTGCCAAGTTCGACGTCGTAACCGGCAAGCAAGCCAAACCGGCGCCCAAGGCCCCCGCCTATACCTCGGTATTCGCCGACGCCCTGGTCGAGGAGGCGCGCCACGACGACAAGATCGTCGCGGTCACAGCCGCCATGCCCTCGGGCACCGGGCTGAACAAGTTCCAGGAGGTCTTCCCGGACCGCACCTTCGACGTCGGCATTGCCGAGCAGCACGCGGTGACCTTTTGCGGCGGGCTGGCCTGCGAGGGATTCAAGCCCTTCGCGGCGATCTATTCGACCTTCCTGCAGCGGGCTTACGACCAGGTGGTGCACGATATCGCGATCCAGCAGCTGCCGGTACGCTTCGTCATCGACCGCGCCGGCATGGTCGGGGCCGACGGCGTGACCCACCAGGGCTCCTACGACATCACTTTTCTCGGCTGCCTGCCCGGTTTCGTGCTGATGGCCGCCGCCGACGAGGTGGAGCTGATGCACATGGTCGCGACCCAGGCGCTGATCGACGACCGCCCCTCGGCGCTGCGCTATCCGCGCGGCGAGGGGCTCGGGCTCGAGCGTCCCCAGCGCGGCACACCGCTGGAACTCGGCAAGGGCCGGGTGCTGCGCGAGGGCACCAAGGTCGCGATCCTGTCCTACGGAACGCGGCTGCAGGAAGCTCTGGCGGCGGCGGACGATCTGGCGGCGCGGGGCTTCTCCACGACGGTGGCCGACGCGCGCTTCGCCAAGCCTCTCGACGAGGATCTGGTGCGCCGCCTCGCCGGCGAGCACGAAGTGATGATCACGCTTGAGGAAGGCGCCATCGGCGGTTTCGCCACGCAGGTCATGCACTTCCTGGCGCGCGAGGGCCTGCTGGAAAGCGGCCTGAAGTTCCGCCCGCTCTGCCTGCCGGATATCTTCATCGATCACGATAAGCCGGAGAAGCAGTGGGAGGCGGCCGGTCTGACGGCCCCAAACATCTCCTCGACGGCGCTGCACGCGCTCGGCTGGAACGACACCGAGATCGCGCCAGCCCGCGCCTAAACTCGCTGTCCCGCCGCATAGCTGCTCTGCACGGCCCCGGCTATCGGGCGGCGTTTAAAATCGGCATAGTTTCCAGGCTATGCCACAGCACCTCGCAAGCTCCTTTCCGGCGGCGGTTCCGCCGCCGGGCGCGAAACCCTGGCTCATCGAGGCCAAGGCGACGCTGGCGCTCGCCCTGCCGCTGATCGGCGCCCAGCTGGCCCAGGTCGGTATCCAGACCATCGATATCGTGATGATCGGCTGGCTCGGGCCTCAGGAACTGGCCGCGGCGGCCTTGGGCAGCAGCGTGTTCTTCGCGTGCTGGCTGTTCGCCATGGGACTCTGCAGTGCCGTCGCGCCGCTGGTCGCCTACGCGCGCGGCGCCAAGCAGCCGCGCCAGGTGCGCCGTTCCGTGCGTCAGGGCTTTTGGGTGGCCCTGGCCATCGGTATCCCGCTGTCCTGTGTCCTGTGGCAGATGGAGGCGATACTGCTCGGTCTCGGCCAGCTTCCCGAGAACGCCGCCCTAGCCGGCGCATATATTCAGGCCATGCTGTTCGGCTTCGTGCCGAGCCTGTGGTTTATCGTCATGCGCTCCTTCCTGTCGGCGATGGACAAAGGCCAGGTCATTCTGATCGTCTCGCTGCTGGCGGTGGGCCTGAACGCGCTCTGCAACTACGCCCTGATGTTCGGGAATTTCGGTTTTCCGCGGCTCGAGCTTGTCGGCGCCGGGATCGCAAGTTCGCTGGTCGCCTGCTTCATGTTCGCCGGCCTGCTGGTCTATGCGGTGACCCACCGCAAGCTGAAGCGCTACGCCCTGATGATCCGCTTCTGGCGGCCGGATTGGCCGCTGTTCTGGGAGATATTCCGGATCGGCACGCCGGTTGGCGCCACCATCCTGATGGAGGCCGGCATGTTCGCGGCGGCCGCGCAGATGATGGGGCGTATCGGTACCATCGAGCTGGCGGCCCACACCATCGCCCTGCAGTGCGTCGCCGTTGCCTTCATGCTGCCGCTGGGGCTCGGCCACGCGGCGACCATCAGGGTCGGTCTGGCCGACGGCCGGCGGCAGTGGGCGGTGATCGGCTATGCCGGCTGGAGCGCGCTGGGCCTGGGGCTGATCTTCGTTGTTCTGACCGTGATCGTCTTCTGGTTCTTCCCGGTGGCCCTGGTCGACGGCTTTCTCGACCTGGAGTTGGCGGAAAATCTCGCGGTGCTCGACTACGCCGTGATCTTTCTCGGCATCGCCGCGATCTTCCAGCTCGCCGATTCCGGACAGGTGATCGCTTCCTGCTGTTTGCGCGGCCTGAAGGATACCCGAGTGCCGCTGCTGCTGGCGGCGGCCGGGTATTGGGGGGTTGGCGTGCCGACTGCCCTATGGCTGGGCTTTTGGACCGATCTCGGCGGCACAGGGGTGTGGATCGGCCTTGCCGTTGGGCTCACGATCACCGCCGTCATGATGATCCTGCGGTTCGCGCTGCGCGAGCGGCTCGGTCTGATTCACCGGTGAACCGGACAGCATGAAGAGCGGCAACAAACAACGCGCCGATCAGGCCTTGGTGGAACGCGGCCTGGTCGAAAGCCGCAGCAAGGCCCAGGCCCTGATCATGGCCGGGCTGGTGTTCAGCGGGGAAAAGCGCATCGACAAGCCCGGACAACCGGTCAGCGCGGAGCAGCCCCTCGAGGTCCGTGGCCAGGAGCACCCCTGGGTTTCGCGCGGCGGCTTGAAGCTGGAGAAGGGCTTGGAGGCCTTCGCGATCGACCCTGCCGGGGCAATCTGCCTCGACATCGGCGCTTCAACCGGCGGATTTACCGATGTGTTGCTGAGCAAGGGGGCCGCGAAGGTCTACGCCGTCGATGTCGGCCACGGACAGCTTGCCTGGAAGCTGCGCCAGGACACGCGCGTCGTCGTGCTGGAGAAGACCAACGCCCGGCACCTGACACGGGAGCAGGTGTCCGAACCCATCGACCTGGTGGTCTGTGATGCAAGCTTCATCGGTCTGGAGGTCGTCTTGCCGGCGGGCCTTGCCCTGACCCGTCCCGGCGCCCACCTGGTGGCGCTGATCAAGCCGCAGTTCGAGGTCGGCAAGGCGCGGGTCGGCAAAGGCGGCGTGGTCCGCGATCCCGAACTGCACCGGGAAGTCTGCGACCGAATCTCCGCCTGGCTCGACGCCCAGCCGGGCTGGCGCGCGCTGGGTGTCGCGGAAAGCCCGATAACCGGCCCGGAAGGCAATATCGAGTTTCTGCTCGGCGGCCTGCGCGAGCGCTAGTCCGCCGGACGGTAGGGGCGGGGTAGCATCAGCGTGGTCGCGCGCGGGTCACGTTGCAGGGACTCGACGGAGTCGAGCAGGGGCGCCGCCAGCCGCATCAGACGGCCCAGAGAATGAATCAGCTCGCGGCTGGTGCGATTGGAGGCCCGCAAGCCGAAGAACTCCGAGACCACGGCTTCGAAGGGGTCTTCGGCTTCAGGATAGTCGATCAGGCGCAGGCTCTGCTCGTCCCCCAATTCCGCGGCCTCGCGGGCCAGATCGAGCGCGGTGCGGAAGCCGCCCAGTGCATCGACCAGCCCAACGGCCCGTGCGTCCTCGCCGGTCCAGACCCGGCCTCCGGCGATTGACAGCACCGCCTCGATATCCATGCCGCGACCGGCCGCGACCTTGCTTGTAAAATCGGCGTAGATCCGGTCGAGACCTTGTTGAAGCTGCTCCCACTGCGCCTCGGTAAAGTCCTGATTACCGCTCCAGAAGTTGGCGTTGGCGCCAGCCTGGGGGCCTTCCAGTGTGATGCCGAGATCGTCCAGCAGCTCGCGGTATACCATCTTGCCGCTGACCACGCCGATCGAGCCGGTCACCGTGGCCGGCAGGGCGACGATCTTCTCCGCCGGGATCGCCGCGAAGTAGCCGCCCGAGGCGGCGACGCCGCTCATCGACACGATCACCGGCTTGCCGGCGGTCTGTGCCTGCTGCACCGCGCGCCAGATGGCGTCGGAGGCGACGTAGGAGCCGCCCGGGCTATCGATGCGGAAGATGATGGCTCTGACGTCCGGGTTCTCCACCGCGGCGGAGAAGGCCGAGACGATGCGGTTGGCGGCCATGCTGGCCTCGCCGAAACCGCTGCCGCCGCCATCGCCCAGTGTGACCGCGCCCTCGCCGGTGATCACCGCGATGGCCGCGCCCTCCTCGGGTTGTGGCGCCTCCTGGCCGAGCTTCCGCGCATAATCGCGCAGACCATAAAAGCTTGCTTCAGGGCCCGCTTCGGCACGAATCGCCGTCTGCACCTGATCCAGGTATCCGATCTCGTCAATCAGACGCTCGGTCTTGGCGTCGGAGGCCGAGAGCGGCGCCCGGTCGATGGCGCGCAGCACGGCCTCGCGGTCCAGGGCGCGGGTTTCAGCGATATCGCGGGACATCTGAGTCAGCCAGGACTCGATCAACTGGCCGAGGTTTTCCTGCAGCGGCTCGGGCATATCGCGGTCGGTGAAGGTATTGGCGAAACCCTTGTATTCCTCGCGCTGCGCCAGCCGCGGGCGGATTCCGAGCTCATCGAGCGCCTCGCGGAGAAACGGCGTCTCCAGGGAAAATCCCGTGACCGCCACCTCGCCGGAGGGCTGCACCCAAATTTCGTCGAAGGCGCTGGCGAGATAATAGTGGATGGTCCCGTTGCCGCCCTCGCCGAAGGTTTCGGCGAAGGCGATGGCCGGTTTGCCGGATTGCTTGAAATCCAGGATCGCCGCGCGCAGCTCCTGCGCCTGGGCCAGGGAGATATCGCCGCTGCCGAGATGGGCGTAGAGCGATTTCACGCGCTGATCGCCGGCCGCGGCCTCCAGCGCGGAAATCGTCTCGCGCAGTGGTACCGCGGTATCGAACCCCAAGCGCGCGAAGGGATCGTCGGAGGGCTTATCGACGATGCCGCCCGCTAGGTCGAGCTGCAGCACGGCGGCTTCGGGAACCTCCCTGGTCTCGCTCCAACCGGCTTCCTTCAGGGAATCTCCGGCCCAGAATGCAAAGATCACGCAGCCGAGGACGATCAGACCGAGCGTGGCGAAGATGCCTACCAGGCATTTCAGGATGAAGAGGACGATCCGCATGTGAGTCTCGCTGTTGGGGCTATCATTCCGCGTCTCGATTGCGCGCGTGGTACTCGGGATTGGGCATCATGTCCACGCCGCTGGCCACCCGGTTGGACATGTTGAAGAAGCCTATGATGTTGCAGATGTCGAAGATATCGCCATCGCTAAAACCGGCCTCGCGCAGGCCCGCGCGGTCGGGATCGCCTATCTCCCAGGGCGTCTCGGTCATTTTCCAGGCGAAATCGAGCATCGCGCGCTGCCGTTGGTCGAGCTCGGCGACGCGGTAGTTCATCACCATCATCTCGCCGAGCTGCGGATCGCCGGAGAGTGCGCGTACGGCTTGGCCGTGGGCGACGAGGCAGTAATAACAACGGTTTACAGAAGAGACGACCACCGCGATCATCTCGCGCTCCAGCTTCGACAGGCCGGAGTCGCCCAGCATCAGCTCGTTGTACATCTTGCCGAAGCAGCGCAGCTTTTCCTGGTCGAAAGCGTAGGCTTGAAGCACGTTCGGCACCATGCCGAGCTTCTCCCGGCAGAGATCGAAATAGGCGCGGGTGTCCTCGTCGAGGCTCGCTTCCTCGGGCAGGGGCAGTTTCATGACGTGTTTAGGTTGCGGCATGGGGCGGTCTTCCGGTTATTAGTTCCGCGGATACAGCGCGACAGCTTGGCGGCTTTCGCAGGCAAAGGGTAGGTGACAATGCGCCGAAAGGCACGCAAGGGCGGCGGACGCCAGATTTCGTTGCGCATCGAGGCCGTGGGTGCGCGCGGCGACGGCTACGCCGAAGTCGATGGCAAGCCGGTTTTCGTGCCGCTGACCGTGGCGGGAGACGAACTGCGCGTGAGGATCACTGGCGAGACCGCCGCCGGCTTTCGCGGCGAGATCATCGAGCTGGAGCGGCCGGGCCCTGGCCGGGCCGATCCTCCTTGTCCCCACTTCGGTCCCTGCGGCGGCTGCGCGCTGCAGCATCTCGATATGACCTCCTATCGCGCCTGGAAAGACGCTCTGGTCCCCAAGGCCTTGAGCCAGCGCGGCCTCGAGGCCGAGGAAATCAGGCCGACCCACTGGATCGAGCCGGGCACCCGCCGCCGGGTCGTGATGACGGCTCTGGCCGCGGGGGGCGCCCTCAAGCTCGGTTTCAACGAGCGCTACAGTCACAAAGTGGTCGATCTAAGGCATTGCCAGATCATGACGCCCTCGCTTTTCTCAGCCGTGGCTCCGCTGCGCGCGGCCCTGACCGCCGTGCCCAGCGGCAGAGCGGGCCTGACGGTCACCCTCAGCGAAACCGATAGTGGCCTCGATCTGCTGCTAGAGGGGGAGAAGGAGCTCAATCTCGCCGCCCGCGAGGCCTTGGCCGCCCTGGCGGAAGAGCTGGATCTGGCGCGGCTGTCCTGGCGCGAGGCGAAGGGCGAGGTCGAACCTGTCGCCCAGCGCCGCGCGCCCAAGCTGAGCTTCGGCGGGGTCGAGGTGACGCCGCCGCCAGGCGGCTTCCTGCAGCCCAGCCGCGCAGGCGAGGCGGCGCTGGGCGGCTTGCTGCTAGAAGGGCGCCCGGACGGCGCCCGGCGCCTGCTCGACCTGTTTTCCGGCTGTGGTAGTTTTTCCTTCCCGCTGCTCGGCGAGGGATCGCTCAGGGCGGCGGACGGCGATGCCGCCGCCATCGCCGCATTGTCCAATGCGGCGCGGCTGCCTGCGTTGCAGGGACGGGTGGAAACGGAGCAGCGCGATCTCTTCCGCCGCCCCTTTATGGCCGACGAGCTGGTGGACTTCGATGTCGTGGTCTTCGATCCGCCCCGCGCCGGCGCCCAGGCCCAGGCCGAGCATCTCGCGTCCTCGCGGGTGCCGGTGCTGCTTGCCGTTTCCTGCAACCCCTCGACCTTCGCCCGCGATGCCCGGGTCCTGGTCGACGGCGGCTATCGCCTGCGCTGGGTGGCGCCGGTCGACCAGTTCGTCTGGTCGCCGCACCTGGAATTGGTCGCCAAGTTCGAGCGCTAGCCTTCCCGGGCGAAGCGTTCCAGGCCGAGGCCGGCTTGCACATAGACCGTCTTGGTCAGCGGCTGGGCGCCGGGCAGCAGGCTGTAGAACTTCACCGCCGGGTCGTTGTAGTCGTCCACGGTCCAGACCACGCGGGTCCAGCCGCGCTCGACGGCGATCCGGGCCAGGCGCGCCATCAGCTTTCGGCCGATGCCCTTGCGCCGCGCCGGTTTGAGGATGAAGAGTTCCTTCAGGAAAAGCGCGATTTCGCAGTCGCTGGTCCAGAACACCGGCGCGAAGATCGCGACGCCCAGGGCCTTGCCGTCCTGGGTCTCGGCGATCACCGCCTCGAAGCCGGGCGAGGCCCCGAGGTGGCGCTCCAGGCGCGTTTTGAGCTCGCTTGGTTTGGGCGTGCTGCGGTCGCCATAGAAGACATAGGCTTCCCTCAGCAGGCGCACCAGCAGAGCGATGTCGCCAGGCTCCGCTTCTCTGAGGACCAGATCAGCCAAGCTGCGCCCGATGCCGCAGCAGGTGATCTGCCAGCACGATCGCCACCATCGCCTCGCCAACGGGTACGGCCCGGATGCCGACGCAGGGGTCGTGGCGGCCCTTGGTGACGATTTCGGTGTCCACGCCGTTTCTATCGACCGTAGCGCGCGGCGACAGGATCGAGGAGGTCGGCTTGACGGCGAAGCGGGCGACGATGTCCTGCCCGCTCGAAATGCCGCCGAGGACGCCGCCGGCGTTGTTCGAGCGGAAGGAGATATTATCGCCCGCCATGCGCATTTCGTCGGAATTCTCCTCGCCGCTCAGCGCGGCGGCGGCGAAACCGGCGCCGATCTCCACGCCCTTGACGGCGTTGATCGACATCAGTGCCTTGGCGAGATCGGCGTCGAGCTTATCGTAGACCGGCTCGCCGAGGCCGGCCGGAATGCCCTCGGCGACCACTTCGATCACCGCGCCGGCCGAGGAGCCGGCCTTGCGCACGCCGTCGAGGTAACTCTCCCAGGCTGTCGCGGCGCTGGCATCGGGGCAGAAGAAGGGATTGTTACCGGTTTCCGCCCAGTCCCAGTTGCCCCTGTCGATGCCATGAGGGCCCATCTGTATCAAGGCGCCGCGAATCGCCACGCCGCTGCCCAGTATCTCGGCCAGGACCTTGCGCGCGACGGCGCCGGCGGCGACCCGCATGGCCGTCTCGCGGGCGCTGGAACGCCCGCCGCCGCGGTAGTCGCGGATGCCGTACTTGGCCCAATAGGTGACATCGGCGTGGCCGGGCCGGAACTTGTCCTTGATGTCGCCGTAGTCCTTGGAGCGTTGGTCCTGATTCTCGATCAGCAGGGAGATCGGGGTGCCCGTGGTCAGCCCCTCGAAAACCCCGGAGAGGATTTTCACCTCGTCGGCTTCGCGGCGCTGGGTGGTGAAGCGGGATTGGCCGGGCTTGCGCTTGTCGAGCCAGACCTGGATATCGGCTTCGCTCAGGGCGATGCGTGGCGGAACGCCGTCGACCACGCAGCCGATCGCCGGCCCATGACTTTCGCCCCAGGTCGTGAAGGTAAAACTGTGGCCGAAGGCATTACCGGGCATGGCGCCTTCAATCCTGCGACTTGAAGCCCTCAAGCAGGCGGGAAACTTCCGCCGCCTGATCCACCGCCATCATGCCGACGATGTTGTAGCCGCTATCGACGTGGTGAATCTCGCCGGTGACTCCGCCGGAAAGATCGGAAAGCAGATAGAGGCCGGCGCTGCCGACCTGTTCGATGGTCACGTTGTTGCGCAGGGGCGAGTTCAGCTCGTTCCACCGCAAAATGTAGCGGAAATCGCCGATCCCGGACGCCGCGAGGGTGCGAATCGGCCCCGCCGAGATGGCGTTGACCCGGATATTGCTATCGCCCAGATCGGCCGCGAGATACCGCACGCTCGCCTCCAGCGCGGCCTTGGCCACGCCCATGACGTTGTAGTGCGGCATGACCCGCTCGGCGCCGTAGTAGGTCAAGGTCACCATACTTCCGCCCTGGTTCATCAAGGGCACGGCGCGCTGTGCCACGGCGGTGAAGGAGTAGCAGGAGATGTCCAGACTATGGACGAAGTTCTTGCGGCTGGTCTGGACGTACTTGCCCTTCAGCTCCTCCTTGTCGGAGTAGGCGATGGCATGGACCAGATAGTCGATACCGCCCCAGCGCTCCTTCAGCGTGGCGAAGGTGGCATCCATCGAGGCATCGTCGCTGACATCGCAAGGCAGAACGATATCGGAATCGACGCTTTCCGCCAGGGGGCGCACCCGCTTCTCCAGTGCCTCGCCCTGATAAGTGAAAGCCAGCTCCCCACCATGGTCGTGAACCGCCTTGGCGATTCCCCAGGCAATGGAGCGGTCGTTGGCGACTCCCATGATCAGGCCTTTCTTGCCTGTCATGAGGCCATCGGGCTTTGGCATACTTCCTCGCTAAATCGATAATGCCGCGGCTGACGTCGGCGGCGACTGGGATTCCTCGGCATCCTACACGGAAGATTCCAGCGGAGCAAAGTGGCAGGCGCGCCGGAATGCCTTAAAAAATCAAGGAAAAGCGCTCATTCCCCGTGGATCTGACGGCGGCCCGGTTCCCCGCGCAGCCACAGTGGACCTGGCGGATCGCGGCTTTAGGCTGGAGAGACGCGATTATTTTCCGCCGGCCGCTTTCTTCATCGCGGCGTCGAGCTCGGCTCGGGCGCTTTCCGACAGCGCCGCGATGCCGCCTTGCAGCTCCTCGACGGCATGGCGCAGGCTATGCACCTGATCGAGCAGCTGCAGGATGATCGGAATGGCCTCGTCGTTGACCGCCATATCGTTGCGCAGCTCCACGATCAAATGGACCCGCGCGACATCCGCCTCGTCGAAGAAATAGAGACCGTCCTCCTGCACCGGCAGGATCCAGGTCTGCTGAATGAAGTGGAAAATCTCCGTACGCTGGAGCTCGGTGCGGACTTCCACTTCCTCCAGGGTCAGTAGCATCAGTTCATTCCCGTCTTGAGGCGCGGATTGTAGGCCTTGGCCGCGCTCCAGGTTTTGAGGAACTCGGTCAGTTCGCTATCCGGCTCCTCGGGAAGCATGACCCTCAGCTTGACGAATTGGCTGCCGCGCGCGCCGGTTTTGCGGTCCGCCACGCCCTTGTCCTTGAGGCGCAGGGTCTTTCCGCTGTTCGACCCCGCGGGCACCTTCATGGTGACGCTGCCCTGAATGGTCGGCACGGAGATCGATCCGCCCAGCACGGCTTCGGGGAGGGAGATCGGGACCTCGATATGGATATCGTTGCCCTTGCGCGTGAAAAAGGGATGCGGTTCGACGGTGATCTCGACATAGGCGTCGCCGGCCTGGCCGCCGTTGACGCCCGGCAGGCCCTGGCCCTTGAGGCGCAGCGTCTGGCCGTTCTCGGTGCCGGCCGGGATATTGACTTCCAGCTGCTTGCCTTCGGCGAACTGGATGCGGCGCTTGGCGCCGGCCGCGGCCTCCAGAAAAGGAACCGAGAGCGTGTAGGACACATCGGCGCCGCGCTGGCGCAGAGGCGCGCCGCGCCGCCGGGCGCGCTGCCGTCCGAATAGATCGGACATGATATCCTCGGAGGAGAAAATATCGCCGATGTCGAAGGGGTCGTACTTGCCGCCGCCGCTGGAGGCATGGGACTTGTAATACCCGCCGGGCCGCGGGTTTTCCTGCCCGGAGGCGTCGATTTCACCGCTATCGTAGAGCTTGCGCTTCTCGGGGTCGGAGAGGATCGAATAGGCTTGGCTAAGCTCCTTGAACGACTTCTCGACCTCTTGGTTCCCTGGATTGAGGTCGGGATGCAGCTTCTTGGCCAGTTTGCGGTAGGCGGCCTTGATCTCCTCCGCCGAAGCGGATTTGGTCAGGCCTAGGATTTGATAGAGATCCTTCATGGCTGGCGGTCGTTGCCCCGAAAATCCTGGAATGACGAGAAGGCGATGCTAGCCGTTTCAGCCGGCATGCCAAAGCAGATATAGGAGTGCGCGCAGGCGCTTGCCAGCCTTATGGGCGCCACCGCTTTGCTTTGGCCGTGGCTTGCAGTGCTCTATACTCGACGCCAAGTAAGATTGAGGACTCTGTCCCTCCCTTCTTTAGCGCTTGCCAGGACCTCATGTTCGCCGATTCGCCGCCTACCGACCCCTTGACGCTCTTTGAAGACTGGTTCGCCGAGGCGAAAGAGCAGGAGATCAACGATGCCAATGCCATGGCGCTGGCCAGCGTCGGCGAGGATGGGATGCCCTCGCAGCGCATGGTGCTGTTGAAGGGCGCGGATCGGGACGGCTTTACCTTCTATACCAACTACGAAAGCCGCAAAGGGCGCCAGCTTCTCGGGCAGCCCATGGCGGCCTTGCTGTTTCACTGGAAATCCCTGCGCCGGCAGGTACGGATCGAGGGACCTGTCTTGCAGGTCACGGCGGAGGAGGCGGATGCCTACTTCGCGTCCCGACCGCGCCAGAGCCAGATCGGGGCCTGGGCGAGCGATCAATCGCGGCCGCTGGAAAGCCGTTTCGCCCTGGAAAAGCGCGTCGCCAAGTTCGCGGCGAAATACGGCGTGGGCAGCGTGCCCCGGCCGCCGCACTGGTCCGGCTTTCGTATCGTGCCGCGGTACATGGAGTTCTGGAAGGACGGCGCTTTCCGTCTGCACGATCGCGTCGTCTATACCCGCGGCGATCAGGCCCAGGCTTGGCAGACGCAGCGGCTCTATCCATGACCGCCGACGGGCCAGGCAAACCGCGCGGCCCCCGCTCGGTCGCGCGCCTGATGCGCCTGGCGGCCTATGCCTCGGTCTCGACGGCCGGGGTGCTGATTCTGGTCAAGCTCGGCGCCTGGTGGCTGACGGATTCCGTATCTCTGCTCTCCAGCCTGATCGACTCCCTGCTCGACGTCACGGCTTCCTGCATCATGCTGCTGGCGGTTCGCACCGCGACCACGCCGGCCGACGAGGAACACCGCTTCGGCCATGGCAAGGCGGAGGCCCTGGCCGCCCTGGCCCAGGCGGCGCTGATTACCGGCTCGGCGCTCTTCCTGCTGGCGGAAGCGGGGCAGCGCCTGTTTTCGCCGAGGGAGATCGCGCACGGCAACATCGGTATCGCGGTGATGGTCTTTTCCATCGTTCTGACCTTCGTCCTGACCCGGTTTCAGGCCTATGTGGTCAGGCAGACCCAGTCCCTGGCAATCGAGTCCGATTCCATCCACTACCTCTCAGACCTCTTGATGAACGGCGCGGTCATCCTCGCTCTGGTTCTGGTCACCGAGTTTGGTTGGCGCTATGCCGACCCGGTGATCGCACTCGCGATCGCGGCCTTCATTCTGTACAGCGCCGGGCGGATCGGCTGGAAAGCCTACAACATGCTGATGGATCGGGAATTGCCGCCCGAGGATCAGGAGCGTATCCGCGATATCGTGCAGGCGCATGGCGACGTGCGCGGGCTTCACGATCTGCGCACGCGGCGGGCGGGACCCCAAGTTTTTATCCAGCTTCACGTCGAAATGGACGGCGGCATGTCGCTCTACCGCGCGCACGCGGTCGCCGATGCCGTGGAAGCCGAACTGCAGACCTTTTTTCCCGGTGCCGAGGTGATCATTCACCAGGACCCCTCGTTGTTGGAGGAAGAGCGGACCGGCTTTGCTTAACGGCGTGGCCCATTGACCTAGGTCAAGCCGTTATGTCGTCGGATGTGACAGTTTGTAAGGCAAGCAAGCGCTTATGGCGGAAAGGATTAGGAAGATGGCAATCACTTCGATACTTGCCGTTGTCGATGGCGGGCCACGCAGCGAGGCTTTGCTGCAGGGCAGCTTTTCCTTGGCAAAAAGCTTGAACGCCTACCTTGAGGTGCTGCACGTCGAGGCGGACCCCCGCGACGCGCTCCCCGTCGTCGGCGAAGGAATGACCGGCACTCTGGTCGAGCAGGTCAGCGCCGATATCGAGGCCCGCCGGGAAGTGGCCTTGCGCGCCGCTCGCGCCGCCTACGAGACGCTGTGTCATGCCCATGGCTTGGATGCCAAGGCCGCCGATGGCGCCCGCAGTTACAAGAGCTTCGATGTCGCCTGGACCCAGATTCAGGGGCGCGAGGACGAGATCGTCGCGGATCTCGGGCGCTTCTTCGATGTCATAGCCGTCGCGCATCCCGGCGGGGATGAAGGCTCGATCTATGCTCCCGCCCTGGAGACGGGGCTCTTTCAATGCGGCCGGCCCGTGCTGGTTCTCCCCAAGGATGGACCCGAGTTTACGGGAGATACGGTCGCGGTCGCCTGGAACGGCAGCCGCGAGGCCGTGCGCGCGATTACCGCCGGCCTGCCTTTTCTGGAGGCCGCCAAGGCAGTGCATGTCATTTCCATCGATGGAGAGGAGGAAGCCGTCACGATTGAGCGCCTGTCGGCTTTCCTTGCCGGGCATGGCATCGAGCCGCAGTTTCACAAACTATCCGCGAGCGATTCCCAGGTGGGCGGCCTGTTGCTGCGCCAGGCACAAGACTGCGAAGCCAGCCTGGTCGTCATGGGAGCCTATGGGCACAGCCGCTTGCGCGAGTTCGTGCTCGGCGGCGCCACCCGCAGCGTGCTGAATGATTCGCCGCTGCCTCTTTTGCTTGCGCACTAGGGGCTGACGGCATGGTCCTCACGCTTCAAGACTGCATCGCGCTCAGCGACATGACCGAGGCGGAAGTCGACGCCATCGCGGAGCACGAGCATGTGCCGGAAATTCTGGCCGCCGAGATCGCCTACTACATCATTCATACCCCTGGCGGGGTTCCGGTGATGCGGCGGATCCTGGAAGACGACATACGCGAGGCCGTCAAGCGCGGCGACCTGAAGCATGCAAGCAAACTGCTCGCCGTCCTGCGTCATTTTATCGAGACCCATCCCGATAACCCGGAGGCGGGGAAACCCGGCAAGCCATCCTAAGTTTGGAGAAGCAACAGATGACACTTTTGACCGTACGCCTAGAGCTTGCCAGGGATCCCGACTATCCCGAGGGGAGCGCCAGCCATGGCTATGAGTTCCGCGCGCCGCTCGATGCCGAAGGGCATATCGACGCCGAGGCTTGGCGGGCGCACCGCAAGGATTGCCGCGTTTGGCGCTTCTGGGGTGGAGAGGACGATGAGTTCGGCCACTTGGTGCACCTGCGCGGCGGGACCTGGGCCTTTCATTATGACATTCAGGGCGACGAGGAGAGCGACGAGGCGGGGTTCCGCTTCGACACGCACAGTTTCAAGGAAGGCGAGTACGTCACGCTGCGCGAGCATGACGGCGATGCGCACACCTTCCGTGTCGTCTCCGTGCGGCCCGGCCCGCCGCACGCCAAGCTGCTGCTGCAGGAGGGCTGACCCTACTAGACGGCCAGTTTTGCTGCTGGACAAGAAAACGCCCCCGGGAATGTCCTCGGGGGCGTTTTGTTTTAGCCGCGTGGCGAAGCCGCGGTCAGCCCGGCGACATACCGCGCAGGCGCTCCGAACGCCGCCGTAGAATCTCGATCGTGGTCAACAGCGTGATCGAGAAGAGGATCAGCAGCGTCGCCACCGCGAGGATGGTCGGGCTGATGTTCTCGCGGATACCGGAGAACATCTGCCAGGGGATCGTGCGCTGCTCGACGCTGCCGACGAAGAGGATGATGACGACCTCGTCGAAGGAGGTGATGAAGGCGAAGAGGCCGCCTGAAATCACACCCGGCAGGATCAGCGGAACGATCACCTTGAAGAAGGTGCGCACGGGGTCTGCGCCCAGGTTGGCGGCGGCCCGCGTCAGGCTATGGTCGAAGCCGACCAGGGTCGCGGTCACGGTGATCACCACGAAGGGCGTACCCAGGGCGGTATGCGCCAGGATGATACCGATGTGGGTGCCCTGCAGGCCGATCTTGGAATAGAAGAAATACATGCCCGCGGCGGAGATGATCAGCGGCACGATCATTGGCGAGATCAGGATCGCCATGATCGCGGTGCGGAAAGGCATCACGGAGCGGCTGAGGCCCAGCGCGGCCACCGTGCCGAGGACGGTGGAGAAGAGCGTCGCGAAGATCGCGATGATGACGCTGTTCTCGACGGCCTGCTGCCAGTTGCTGCTGCTGAAGAACTCCTGGTACCACTTCGTCGAATAGCCCGCCGGGTCGAAGGACAGCATCTCCGGCGTGAAGGTGAAGAAGGGTTCCGCGTTGAAGGACAGCGGCATGATCACCAGGATCGGCGCGATCAGGAAAACGAAGATCAGGCCGCAGATCAGGCGGTAGCTATAGTACCAGGTACGTTCGCCCGGTCCGGCGTAAAGTGGTGGGGGCATGGCTCTTATCCCAGCTTCATATTATCGATGCCGACGATCTTGTCGTAGAGCAGGTACAGCGCCAGAACGACGGCCAGCAGGATCGTGCCGAGCGCGGCCGCCAGACCCCAGTTCAGCGAGGTCGACATGTGATAGGCGATGAAATTGCTGATCAGCGTACCTGACGTGCCGCCGACCAGGGCCGGCGTGATGTAGTAACCGATCGAAATGATGAACACGAGAATGCTGCCCGCGCCGACACCGGCGACGGTGTTCGGCATGTAAATCCGGATGAAGGCGAGGGTCGGGTTGGCGCCGAGCGACATCGCGGCGCGCATGTAGCTCTTTGGAATCGTCTTCATCACGCTGTACAGCGGCAGGACCATGAAGGGCAGCAGGATATGCGTCATCGCGATGATCGTACCGGTCTGATTGTGGATCATCGATAATCGGCCGCTTTCGCTGATGATGCCGGTCCACACCAGAATATCGTTGATCACCCCTTCCTGCTGCAGCAGCGCGATCCAGGCCGTGGTGCGTACCAGCAACGAGGTCCAGAAGGGTAACAGCACCATGATCATCAACAGATTGCTGGTGCGTGTCGGCAGTATGGCGAGCAGATAGGAAATCGGGTAGCCGAGCAGCAGGCAGAGCCCGGTGATCAGCAGACTGAGCCACAGGGTACGGATGAACAGATTGACGTAAACCTGCGCATACTCGGGCTGCGCGACAATCTCGCCGTCCGGCGTCGTCGCAAGATCGACCGCGGAGAGATAATAGGACAGCGTGAAGGCACCGCTTTCCCTCTTGACCAGCTTCCAGACATTAATGTCGCCCCAGTCCTCATCGACGTTGATGAGCTGTTCCTTATAGGGCGGCTCGGTGATTTTTTTGGCCCTGCGCGCGGACTTGCGGAACAGGCTGGACATACCGCTGAGCTCGTAGTTCAGCCGGGTGCCGACCCGGCCGATCGTGCGGGCCTCGGCGCCTTCCTGAATGTCCGCGACCATGGCCGCGAAGGCCGCCTCGGAAGGCAGTTCGCCACTTGCGGGGTCCCAATCCTGCAGCGCCGCGACGCTGCGCGGCAGGCTTTCCTCGACAATCTGGTTCTCGA
Organism: uncultured Alphaproteobacteria bacterium; assembly: GCA_942491105.1. Classification (GTDB taxonomy): domain Bacteria; phylum Pseudomonadota; class Alphaproteobacteria; order Kiloniellales; family DSM-21159; genus JBBEAM01. The sequence continues at coordinate 30,163 of CALNZX010000010.1, forward strand.
CGCTGCGGAACAGCATGTCGAAGATCGGAACGAGAAAGGAAAAAAGAATGAAAATGAACAGTGGAGCGACGAGCAGCACAGCCTTGAGCTTGCTGCGTCTTAGCGCGCGGTCGAGGCTGACCTTCAGCGGCGTCCCATCGGCCGTTGTCATCACCTGGTAACTGTTGGAGGCAGCTTCCGCCATGGCTTGGCTCCGTGGTGTGCTCGAAAATGATCTAACCAAAGAAAGAAAGCGGCACGGGGCGGGGCTTCCGCCCCGTGCCGAATAGAGGCTGCGTTACTGCGCCAGCCAAGCCTGGAAACGCTCGTCCAGCTCCGCGCGGTGATCGGCCCACCACTCGTAGTTGGTGAGCAGCGTGGTCTTGGCATTCTCCGCGTTGGTCGGCATATGCGGCTTCATGTCAATGCCGAGCTCGGCGTGGTTGCCCACCAGCGGGCCGGAAGAATGACGCGCCGGACCGTAGGAGATGTACTTGGCCTGATCCGCGAGACGCTGCGTATCGGTGGCCCAGAAGAGATACTCGAGCACGGCGTCGACATTCTTGCCGTCGGCCGGAACGACCCAGCCGTCGAGATCCAGAACCTGCCAGTCCCACATCATCGCGATCGGCTGCTTGGCTTCGGCGATGGCGGAGAACAGACGGCCGTTGTAGGCGGAGGCCATCACGACCTCACCATCGGCCAGCAACTGGGCCGGAACGGCGCCCTTGGTCCACCAGACGACCTGGTCCTTGATGGTATCGAGCTTGGCGAAGGCCCGCGCGACACCCTCGTCGGTTTCGAGAACGTCATAGACTTCCTCGGCCGGAACGCCATCGGCGATCAGCGCCCACTCCAGGTTGTTGATCGGCTTCTTCTCCAAGGAGCGCTTGCCGGGGAACTTCTCGGTATCGAACACGTCGGCGATGCTCGTCGGCCCTTCGTCGCCGAAAGCATCGGTGCGATAGCCGAAGGTGGTGGAGTAGACGATCTGCGGAACGAAGCAGTCGAACAGGGTACCCTCGAAGAAGTCCTCGCTCGGCGGCGTGCCGTCGGGCGCGGGCGCGAGCACTGCGTCGTGATCGATCTCGAGAGCCAAGCCCTCGTCACAGGCGGTGATGGCGTCGGAGGCCACCATATCCACCAGATCCCAAGTCACGTTGCCGGCTTCCGCCTGGGCGCGCATCTTGGCGAGACCCTCGGCGGAGGAGTCGTCGTTGATGATTTTAATGTCGGAATTCGCGGCCATGTAAGGCTCGTGATAGGCCTTCTGCTGGCTCGCCGTATAGGCGCCGCCCCAGGACACGATAACCAACTCGGTCTCGGCCTGAGCCGCGCCCATCGAGAGCACGCCCAGCGCCGCGGCGCTGACCGCCGCAAGCGATGTATTCCTGATTGTCTTGTAGAACATACACAGTCTCCCTGTAGTAGTGCCTTTAAGTGTGAAGGGGGTGGTCAATCCTTGGCAGCTAGCTCCATGCCATCGAGATGTTTTTTTTCCATCCCCCGCTTTACAACGCTCGCGCAAAGCTGGTTCGCCTTGGCGAGACTGCCGCGGCTCACGTCTAGGCGTCGAGCGCTCGGCAATCTTCCGCTAGCCAGCCGACCTTGACCGTTTCCCCCGGCTTGAGGTGAACATGGCCCGAGGAGTTCGGCACCTTAACGACGAATTCGTCGTGGCCGAGCAGGCTGACGCGCGTGCGCATATGGTCTCCGAGGTAAATCAATTCCTCGACCTTGGCCTCGAAGACGTTTGGACATTGGTTCTCGCCCGGGTTGATGAAGACGCGCTCCGGGCGGAGCGAAAGGGTCGTGTTGTTTCCGACCCCGTTGTGGTTGATCGAAAGCGCCTGAATGGTGGATCCGGCGACATCGACCGAGCAGAGGTCGCCATTCTCGGCGGTAACCTTGCCGACCAATTTGTTGTTCTCGCCGATGAACTGGGCGACGAAAGCGTTCAAGGGCTTCTCGTATAGCTCGTCCGGCGAAGCCAGCTGCTGGATGATGCCATCGTCGAAGACCGCGATGCGGTTCGACATGGTCAGGGCCTCGGTCTGGTCGTGGGTGACATAGACGACGGTGACGCCCAGGCTGTCATGGATATGCTTGATTTCGTACTGCATCTGCTCGCGCAGGTTTTTGTCGAGCGCGCCCAGGGGCTCGTCCATCAGCACGAGCTGGGGCTCGAAAACCAGGGCGCGCGCCAAGGCGACGCGCTGCTGCTGGCCGCCGGAAAGCTGGCCGGGGCGGCGCCCGCCGAAAGCGCCGAGCTCGACCATGTCGAGGGCGCGCTGGACCCGCTCTTCGATCTCGCTCTTCGGCATCTTGCGCACCTGAAGCGGGAAGGCGAGGTTCTCGGCGATGGTCATGTGCGGGAACAGGGCATAGTTCTGGAACACCATGCCGATGTTGCGCTTGTGCGGAGGGACGTGGTTGATCGACACGCCGTCGAGGATGATTTCGCCGTGGGTCGCCGGCTCGAAGCCAGCCAGCATCATCAGACAGGTCGTCTTGCCCGAGCCCGAGGGCCCAAGCATGGTGACGAATTCGCCGCGTTGGATTTCAAGGTTGAGATTTTTTACGACAAGTATTTCACCGTCGTAACTCTTCTGAACTTCTTTGAAATGCACAAGAATGTCATTCTGGTCACTCATTTCCCAGCGCCTACCCCGTGAAGTTCACTGTTCTTGTTTATCGCTCTTTTCCCGAGCACCTAAAATACGTCAGCAATGCTTGGGTTTTTCTATTTCGTTAAGGCAGAGGAAAGCTCGCGCGCTACACGATGTCAAGCCGTGCGTTCCCGGCGCGGCGGTCGATTACGCCGGCAGGCTAGGGTCACGGCGGGCTTGAGGTAGAATCGCGGCGCCCGCGAAATCGGCGCCTTTAGGCTGCAATCGGCAGGTTCAGCGCAATCCAAACCTGCCGCAAGGCCTCGACGAGTCGAGTCATGTCGGCATCGCTGTGCAGCGGTGTCGGGGTCAGCCGCAGCCGCTCCGTGCCGCGTCGCACCGTCGGGTAATTGATCGGCTGGACATAGATCTGAAAGCGGTCGAGCAGCATGTCGCTGGCCTGCTTACAGCGCGCGGCATCACCCACGAACAGCGGCACGATATGGCTCGCCGAGGGCATCACGGGAAGCTCGGCCTCGGTAAGGCGGCGTTTCAAGGTCGCGGCCCGCTCCTGGTGCTGCTCGCGTTCCACGGAACTGGCCTTGAGATGCCGCACGCTGGCCAGCGCGCCGGCCGCGATAGCCGGCGGCAGCGAGGTCGTGAAGATGAAGCCCGGCGCGTAGGAGCGCACGAAATCGATACAGGCGTTGGAACCCGCGATGTAGCCGCCCATGATCCCGAAGCCCTTGGCGAGGGTGCCTTCGATGATGGTCAGGCGGTCCATCAATCCCTCGCGCTCGGCGATCCCGCCGCCGCGCGCGCCGTAGAGGCCGACGGCGTGAACCTCGTCGAGGTAGGTCATGGCGCCATAGCTATCGGCGACGTCGCAGAGTTCGGCGATCGGCGCGATATCGCCATCCATGGAATAGACCGACTCGAAGGCGATCAATTTCGGCCGCGCCGGGTCGGCTTCCTTGAGCTGCCGTTCCAGGTCCACGGGGTCGTTGTGGCGGAACACGTGCTTTTCGGCGCCGCTATGGCGGATGCCTTCGATCATCGAGGAATGGTTCTGGGCATCCGAATAGACGATGCAGCCGGGCAGATCCTTGGCCAGGGTGCCCAGCGTCGTCCAGTTCGAGACATATCCCGAAGTGAACAGCAGGGCGGCGTCCTTACCGTGGAGGTCGGCGAGTTCGTCTTCGAGCAGGACATGGTAGTGGTTGGTGCCGGAGATGTTGCGGGTTCCGCCGGCGCCGGCGCCGCAGCTGCGGATCGCCTCCTGCATCGCTTCGAGCACGGCGTCGTTCTGGCCCATCCCCAGATAGTCGTTGGAGCACCAGACGGTGACCGGCCTGGCACCGTCCTTGCCGTGACGCAGGGCCGCGGGAAACGCCCCGGCCTTGCGCTCCAGGTCGGCGAAAACGCGATAGCGGCCTTCCGCTTTCAACGCGGCGATCCGGTCGGCAAAGAAAGTTTCGTAGTCCATTGCCTCGATAGGGCCTGCTTTTCGATGGGGCTTAGACAGCAAGTTAACTTCAAAATTCGCGCGGCGCCACGCAACACTGGCGCGCGCGACGTTCATCGGCGTATTCGGTTCTGGCGTCAAGGCCGCAGTCCTGCGCCGCGTTAAGCTAGCCCCGGACCGCCATATCGCTCAAGCGGCCGCGACACATGGCCGCGATCCGGCTACCAGCCTCCGCCGCCGCCGCCGCCTCCTCCGCCGCCGGAAAAGCCGCCGCCGAAGGAGCCGCCGGATCCGGACTTGCTAGGTGTGCTTGAGGCGCTGGCCAGCGAGGAGGTGAAGCTGTCGGAAAAGCCGCCAAGCCGGTTGGCGGAGAAACCCTGTCCCCGATACCACCTCGGGCTATAGGCGCCACCGTCGCGCTCGAGCTTGGCGAAGGTCGCATCGAACTGCTCCGACCAGCGGTTTTCAACGCCGAGTGCCAAGGCATAGGGCAGCATCTTTTCGAAGAGTTCCGGCGTGCGTTCCGGCGGATTGTGGAACTCCAGGCGAGCCTTCTCCGCGACCGAGAGATAGAGCTTCAAACCCTCGATCTCATCGGCGATCTCCTGGCCCAGAGGGGTGCGGGCTTCGAGCAGCTCGAAAAACAGCAGGTTCACGATCGCGACGGCCAACAGAAAGACCGTTGGCGCCAAACCGAGCTCCGTAAAGATAAGGCCGGCCCCGGTGACCCAGGCGACAACGAAGGGAACGCTGAATCCCGTCAGCAGGAGCGCCCCGAGGGCTTCGCCCCAGGCGCCGCGCAGCACTTCCTGCCAGGCGCGCCAGGCCCGCAGCACCAGTACGCTGGTCCCGACGGTCCAGGCCGCCAGCCAAGCGGCCATCATGATCGCGGAAACCTCGCCCTGGGAGGTCAGCGCCACCGCCAGCCAGGCCAGCAGGGTGATCGCCAGGCCGCCGAAGAACCAGAAACGATTGGTGCTGAAAAAGACTCTGTCGTAGGTCGCGCGCAGGTGGTTGCTCAGGGCGCTCTGCGCCTTGGTCAAGCGGGACCTGTTTGCCTTTTCGATCTCGACCGTGGGTCCGCTAGCGAACAAACGGCGGAAGCATTTCGCTTCTCCCTCGGAGAGAGCTTCCCGCCGCTCTCCAGGGTCCGTCTCTTCAAGCCGGTAGGCGCTTGCGTATGTCTCGACGATGCGCAGATGGCCTTTCACGGCGATGTTGAGCAAGGCGGCCACGAAGGCGGTGCGGTCGAAGGCCTTGCGTTGGATGAAGCGCATCGCGGCGGGGGGCAGCGCGGCATCGTAGATCGCGACGACCGGCCCCTTTTGCGGGTCGCGCCCGACGAAATGCCAGGCGGCGAGGTAATACAGGAGGATCAGCAGCAAGGCGCCCGCCGCAATCGGCGTTCCTGGCCCGGACAGCAGGGCATCGAGCAGCCGTCCCGCGGTGTCGGGTTCCGCAACCAGCCCCTTCTTCCAGGACACGGCCACCGTCAGGCCCTCGCCTGGCGCGAGCGGGGCCGTGGTCTCCCAGCGCGGATAGCCTAGATCGTCGCGGCGAAAGACGGCCTGCGCGCCGGTCTCTCCCCGGCGGCCGGTATAGGCGGCCTGGCTAACCAGTTCGAAGCCGCGCGGCGGTATGACGGTTGCCGAGGCCCGGGTGATGGGAAAGCTCCAGGTGTCACCGGTGGCATTCCAGTAGACCTCGTCGTAGTCGGCGTGGAAGCGGGTCTGGCCGCCGATGCGATAGCGCAGCAGATAGTCGTAACGGCCGGGCCGCAGCTGGACATCGGCCTTGCCGATATAGATGCGGTAGCCCTGGCCGCTACTTTCGCTGCGGTAGGCTTCCGCTTCGCCGTCGCGCAGCACCTGCAGGATTTGGAAGTCGGGGCGCAGCAGGCCGAAGCTCGAATCGGTCAGGGTCGTCAAATCGCGGAAGATGCCGCGTTTGATATCCTTGCCTTCGGCCACCACCGCGATCCGTTCGGTGACGATGAAGTCGCCATCGGGCTCGACCTCGATTTCCACGGAATAATCGGCGATCCTCTCGGCGCCCTCGGCCACCGTCAGGGGGAGGACGGCGAGGCAAAACAGCAGCGCGGCGCAAAGCCGGAGAGACAAAGCCACGGTTAGAAGGCGACCTTGACCGGCTGCCGCGCCTCGGCGTCGGCCTCGTCGAGCTCGAAGAATTCCCAGGCGTCGAACTTGAACTGCCTGGCGACGAGGTTGCTGGGGAACTGCTGGATCTTGGTATTGAGGCCGCGGACATTGCCATTGTAGAAGCGCCGCGACTTCTGGATGTGATCCTCGATCTCCGAAAGCTCGTTCTGCAGCGCCAGGAAGTTCTGGTTCGATTTCAGGTCGGGATAGGCTTCCGAGAGAGCGAAAAGACTCTTCAAGGCGCCGGTGAGGAAGTTTTCCGACTGCGCCTGGGAAGCCGCCGGTCCGGTGTTGGCCATGGCCTCGCTGCGTGCGCGCGTGACGCGCTCCAGGACGTCGCTTTCCTGGCTTGCGTAGCCCTTCACGGTTTCCACGAGATTGGGCACCAGATCGTAGCGGCGCTTCATCTGCACCTGGATGTCGCTCCAGGCTTCGCGGGCGCGATTGACCAAGCCGACCAGGGAGTTATAGGTCAGCCAAACGTAGCCTGCGATCAGGGCCAACAAGCCCAAGGCGATATAGATAGCGGTCATCTGGCCCATTCTCCTGCTGCTTGCCGTTGCGCGGCGCTGTCAGACTATGGCGCTCGCCGCATGTGACGCAATCGTGAGCGCCATGGCGCCGGCGAATATCTAGGCTGTGATTGATAATCGGAATCGCTTAAGAAGTTCTGTAATGGTCAGCTTCGTCCTGTTGATGAAATCTATCTTGATTGGGTTCGTGGTTGCCATTCCGGTGGGGGCTTTGGGAGCTTTTACGGTTCAGCTTTCTTTGAGCGGCCGTTGGCCGCGCGGCTTCGTCGCCGGTTTGGGCGGCGCGATAGCCGATACCGTCATAGCGGGCGCCGCCTTCTATGGCCTGTCTCTGCTGCTGACATGGTTCAACGATCACAGCGACAGCTTGCAGCTCGCGGGCGGCTTGTTTCTGCTCGTCTTCGGAGCGGTGATGATCGTCAAGAAGCCCAAGCACCTGCCGGAGCAGGAATTGGCGCTGTCCGACCTGTCCCTGGGCATGGGGCTGCGCGACGTGCTGACCGGCTTTACCCTGACAATCTTCAATCCGACCACCCTGGTGGCCTTTCTCGGCATCTTCGCCGGCTTCGGCCTGTTCGGCCCCGAGGTGGTCGGCGAGTTGCACGAGCTCTGGGCCTCGGCCCTGGTCGTGATCGGCATCTTTTCAGGCGGGACTCTCTGGTGGCTGCTGCTGAGCCTGGGGACGTCGTCGCTGCGTCAGCGCTTGCCCGACAGTCTGATCGCCTGGGTCAGCCGCGCGCTCGGGTTGGTCGTCGTGGGCTTCGGCGTGGTTACTTTACTCACCCCCCTATGATCCTTGTGATCCTTGGGGTGAGGTCTGCTGCATATTGCAAAGGTTGTAAGATGTAGATACCCATAGTTGCTGGAAATAAGAATGAGAACTGTGCGCAAGCACGAAAACACGAGGCTTAACGTCTAAGGGGAGAAAATATGCGTATAAAATCTGGCTTGCTGGTTGCGGCCACGGCCGCCGTGGTTTGGCTGTCCGCGCCGGTCGCCCAGGCGGAGACGCTCCGCTGGGCCTTCCAGGGCGATGCTAAGTCGCTCGATCCCTATACCCTGAACGAAACCTTCACGCTGGGCTTTCTCGGCAACGTGTACGAGGGGCTGACTCGGCGCAATTCCGACCTGGAGATTATACCCTCCTTGGCGACAAGCTGGGAGATCGTGGAGCCGACGCGCTGGCGCTTCCATCTGCGCGAGGGCGTGACCTTCCACAACGGCAATCCCTTCACCGCCGACGACGTCGTCTTCAGCGCCAATCGCGTGCGCGCCGAAGGCTCCGATCTGACCACCCGCATCGGCGCCGATGTCGAGGTCGTCAAGGTCGATGATCACACCGTCGATTTCATCACCACCGAGCCCAATCCCATCCTGCATTACGAATGGGATACCTGGTACATCATGGATAAGGAGTGGGCCGAGGCGAACGACGCCGTTGCGCCGACCACCGCCTCCGGCGACCAGGAAAGCTACGCCGCCTTCAACGCCAACGGCACGGGCCCCTTCAGGCTCGAGAGTCACGAGTCCGGCGTGCAGAGCGTCTTCGTGCGGAACGACGACTGGTGGAGCGAACCGCAGCACAATCTGGACCAGGCGATCTTCACGCCGATCGGCTCCGACGCCACCCGCGTCGCGGCTTTGCTCTCCGGCGAAATCGACATGATGTATCCGGTGCCTGTGCAGGATCTGGAGCGGGTAAACAGCAACGAGGGGACCTCGGCGCTGACCGGTCCCGAGCTGCGCACCATTTTCCTCGGAATGGACCAGATGCGTGACGAGCTGTTGCATTCCAACGTCACGGGCAAGAACCCCTTCAAGGACGTCCGGGTGCGTCAGGCTTTCATGCTGGCGATCAATATCGAGGCGATCAAAGACAAGGTGATGCGCGGGCTGTCCGAGCCTTCGGCCTTGATGATCTCCCCCTTCCTTTTCGCCCATGCCGACCAGTTCGAGCGGCCGGCCTATGATCCGGACAAGGCCAAGGAGCTGCTGACGGAGGCTGGCTATCCGGATGGCTTCGAGGTCGGGATGGACTGCCCGAACGACCGCTACGTCAACGACGAGGCGATCTGCCAGGCGATTGTCGCGATGCTTGCGCGGATCGGCGTCAAGGTGGACCTGCTGGCTCAGCCCAAGGCGCAGTACTTCGCCAAGGTTCTGGCGTCCGGCGGCTACGATACCAGCTTCTATCTTCTCGGCTGGACCCCCAGCTCCTTCGACTCCTGGAACGTGCTCGCCAACATCGAGAACTGCCGGGACGAAAAGGGCGCCGGCAGCCCCTTCAACCTCGGCGGCTACTGCAACGAGGAAGTCGACGAGCTGACCAAGCAGATCCTGGTGGAGACCGACGAGGACAAGAGGAACGATCTGATCCTCAAGACCTTCAAGATCACCACCGGCGAGGTGTCGCACATTCCGCTGCATCAGCAGGGTCTGGCATGGGGTAAGTCCGACAAGGTGGACCTCGTGCAGCGCGCCGATAATCAGTTCATGCTGTATCACGTGACGGTCAACGAATAGATCGTTACCGGGTTGTCATTTGACCGGCGCCTTCTCCTTCGTCCCGCTTGGGCGGAAGGAGCGGGCGCCGGACAGCCTGCCTCGGTGCCGTTTTCAGCCATGGTGACGCGGAGAGGACCGACATGACTTCCTTCGTCGTTCGCCGCTTTTTGCAGTCGATTGCCGTGATGCTTGCGGTGGCGCTGATCGCCTTCACGATGTTCCGCTACGTCGGCGATCCCGTGAACCAGATGGTCGGGGTCGAGACCACGCCGGAGCAACGCGAGGCGCTGCGCGTCAGGCTCGGCCTGCGCGATCCGATCTACGAACAATTCGGGCGTTTCATCTGGAACGCGGTCCAGTTCGATTTCGGCACCTCCTATCAGTTCAAACAGCCGGTCAGCCAAATGCTCGCCAGCCGCCTGCCGGCGACCCTGGAGCTGTCCATCGTCTCCGCCATCATTGCGGTGCTGATCGGCATTCCGATGGGCGTCTACACCGGCCTGAAACGGAATTCCTGGCTGTCGAAGATTTTCCTGACAGTGTCCCTGATCGGGGTATCCCTGCCCAGCTTCCTGATCGGCATCCTGCTGATTTTCGTCTTCGCCGTGCAGCTCGGCTGGCTGCCCTCCTTCGGGCGGGGCAAGGTCGTCGATCTCGGATTCTGGACGACCGGACTGCTGACGATTTCCGGCATCAAGGCCGTGATCATGCCGGCCTTCACGCTGGCCTTGTTCCAGCTGACCCTGATCATGCGCTTGGTGCGCGCCGAGATGCTGGAGGTGCTGCGCACCGATTACATCAAGTTCGCGCGCGCCCGCGGCCTTTCCAAGCGCGCCATCAACTTTGGCCATGCCCTGAAGAACACCCTGGTGCCGGTGATCACCATTACCGGGCTGCAGTTCGGTACGGTGATCGCCTTCGCGATCATTACCGAGACGGTTTTTCAGTGGCCGGGCATGGGTTTGCTGTTTCTGCAATCGGTGCAGAACGTCGATATCCCCATCATGGCGGCCTATCTGCTGCTGATCGCCTTTCTCTTCGTGGTCATCAACATGATCGTCGACATCCTCTACTACTATGTCGATCCGCGGCTGCGCAGCGAACGCGGGCTGGCGGTTTAGATGGGCGAGCGGGACCTTCATTTGGACGGTAACGGCGGCGTGGCGCGCGGCCGTGGCGCGCTGCTCGCCGACCGGCTGCGGCGCGTCCTGAACAGCGACATGGTCTATAGCTTCCGGCAGTCGAAGGTCACCATGCTCGCCGCCTTGGTCACCCTGGTGATGATCGCCGGGGCTATGTTCGCGCCCTGGGCCGCTCCGCATAATCCCTTCGATCTCTCCACGATCAGCCTGCTCGATGCGCGGGTGCCGCCGATCTGGGCCGTGGATGGCGATCCGCGCTTCCTGCTCGGCACCGACGATCAGGGGCGCGACATGCTGTCGACCATCATGTACGGCGCGCGGCTTTCGCTGCTGGTCGGCTTCGCTTCGGTGATCTTCGCGGCCACGCTGGGCATTACCTTGGGGCTGGTGAGTGGCTATCTGGGCGGGACGGTGGACTCGATCATCATGCGGATCGCCGACGTCCAGCTGACCTTTCCAGCCATTCTCATCGCCTTGCTGATCGACGGTGTCGCCCATGCCTTGCTCGGCGTTTCCAGTAAGGAGGATTCCGCGTTCTACGTGCTGGTGCTCTCGATCGGCCTGTCTTTCTGGGTGCAGTACGCGCGCACCGTGCGCGGGTCGACCATGGTCGAGAAGAACAAGGAGTACGTGCAGGCGGCGCGGATCATCGGCGTGCCGCCGGTGCTGATCATGATCAAGCACGTGCTGCCCAACGTGACCGGGCCGGTGCTGGTGATCGCGACCATCAATCTGGCGGTGGCGATCATTCTCGAGGCGACGCTCTCTTTCCTCGGGGTTGGCATACCGGTTACCCAGCCCTCGCTCGGTACCTTGATCCGGGTCGGGCAGGACTTCCTGTTCTCGGGCGAGTGGTGGATCACCATTTTTCCCGGCATCGCGCTTGCCGCCCTGGCCCTGGCGGTCAATCTGCTCGGCGATTGGCTACGCGATGTCCTCAACCCGAAACTGCGTTAGGCCGGCGATGTCCGAAACCAGCAAGCCGCCGCTGCTCGAGGTTCGCAACCTGCGGATCGAATTTCCGACCCGGCACGGGACCCTGGTCGCCGTCGACGATATCTCATTCCAGATCGGCGAAGGCGAGGTGCTGGGCGTGGTCGGGGAATCCGGGGCCGGCAAGTCGCTGACCGGAACCGCGATCATCGGGTTGCTGGAACCGCCGGGGCGTATCGCGGCCGGCGAGATCTATCTAGAGGGGCGGCGCATCGATAACCTCGACGACGACGCCCTGCGCAAGATCCGCGGCCGCGAAATCGGCATGGTCTTCCAGGACCCGCTGACCAGCCTCAACCCGCTCTACACGGTCGGTCAGCAGTTGATCGAGACCATCCAGACCCATACCAAGCTGGGCGATTCGGCGGCGCGGGAGCGCGCCCTGCAGCTACTGGGAGAGGTCGGCATTCCCTCCCCGGAGCGGCGCATCGACCAGTATCCGCATCAGTTCTCCGGCGGCATGCGGCAGCGGGTGGTGATCGCGCTGGCGCTCTGCGTCAACCCGCGGCTGGTCATCGCCGACGAGCCGACCACGGCGCTCGACGTTTCGATCCAGGCGCAGATCATCAAGCTGCTGCAGCGGCTGTGCCGGGATCATGGCGCGGCTGTGATGCTGATCACCCACGACATGGGCGTCATCGCGGAGACCGCGGACCGCGTCGCCGTGATGTACGCCGGGCGGATCGCCGAGGTTGGGCCGGTGCGCGATGTGATCATGCAGGCAAAGCACCCCTATACCACCGGCCTGATGGGCTCGATCCCGATGGTCGGGCGCCGCCTCGAGCGCTTGGCGCAGATCGAGGGGTCGATGCCCCGGCTGACTGAAATCCCGTCTGGCTGCGCGTTTCATCCGCGCTGCCCCAAGGCCTTCGCGCGCTGCCCGCAGGAACGTCCGGACTTGATCCCGGCCGGCAATGCACGCGCCGCCTGCTGGCTGTACGACCAGGCTCCGGCCATGGCGGTGGACGATGACTGAGGAAAAGATGAGTCAAAACGCGCCGGAGGAGGCGCTGGTCTCGGTACGCGGGCTGGTGAAGCACTTCGACGTGTCGGCGACCCTGCTCAACCGCTTGCTGGAAGGCGGCGAGAAACAATATCTGCGCGCGGTCGATGGGATCTCCTTCGATATTCCGCGCGGCAAGACCTTCAGCGTGGTCGGCGAGTCCGGCTGCGGGAAATCGACGGTGGCGCGTCTGATCGTGGGGCTCTATACGCCGACCGAGGGGTCGATCTCCTTCGAAGGTGTGGATATCGCCAGCCACAAGACGCGGCGGCAGATGGCGCCGCTGCGCCGCCGCCTGCAGATGATTTTTCAGGATCCCTTCGCCAGCCTCAATCCGCGCTGGCGGGTCCAGGATATCGTCGCCGAGCCGATCCGCTTCCACCGCTTGCTGGATAACGAGGCCGCCGTCGCGCGCCGCGTCGCGGAGCTGCTGGAACAGGTTCGGCTGTCGCCCAAGGACGGCGCCAAGTATCCCCATGAGTTCTCGGGCGGGCAGCGGCAGCGGATATCCATCGCCCGGGCGCTCGCCAGCAATCCGGAATTTCTGGTCTGCGACGAGCCGACCTCGGCCCTCGACGTCTCGGTGCAGGCGCAGATTCTCAATCTGATGCGCGACCTGCAGCGCGAGCTCGATCTGACCTATCTCTTCATCAGCCACGACCTGGCGGTGGTCTATCACATCTCCGATTATCTCGGCGTGATGTACCTCGGCCGCTTGGTCGAGTGGGGCGTTGCGCAGGAAATCTTCGACCGGCCGCAGCACCCCTATACGCAGATGCTGCTCGATGCCATTCCCGACCTCGAGATGAGCGGGCGGCCGCGTATACCGGTGGCCGGCGAGGTGCCGAGCCCGATTTCGCCGCCTTCTGGCTGCCATTTCCATCCGCGCTGCCCGCTTGCCAACGCGCGCTGCCAAACGGAAACCCCCTTGCCCTTGAAGACCAGCAGCGGCGAGGTGCGCTGCCATGCCTTCGAGGAAGGCCGTCTATCGGAGCTGCGCCAGCACATCCGCAAGACCGAGGCTTAGGCCGGCCGCTGTTTTCGCCGCCGGATCCCTTGACGCAGATCAATGAGGCCGCGATCTGCCGGAGAGATACTGCGAAGATCATTGCAGCGTCCCATCGCTTTTCACGAAGGAGCCATCCATGGCCATGAAATCCCTGTTGTTGCAGCTCGGCGAAGCGGGCACGGCGGATAAGGAAATCGCCGCCGCGGTCGATCTGGCGCTGCGGCTCGATGCGCATTTGATTGGCCTCTACATTGCGCCGGACCCGGTCTTCCCCGCTTTCATCATGGGCCAAATGCCCCACGGCGCCCTGGAAGCACAGGAGGGGAGTATGAAAGCGCGCGAGGAGGCCGCCGCCGAAGGCTTCGAAGCGGCGTGCAGCAAAGCCGGCGTTTCATCCGAGTTCCGCAGCGTGCGCAGCTTCGTCGAGGATATCCCGGCGGTGGTTGGCCAGCATGGCCGCTACGCCGATATGCTGATCTTGCCGCAATACAATCCCGATGCGGCCGCGCCGGGCGGGCGGGCGAACCTGGAGCACAGCGTGCTGACCTGCGGCGCGCCCGCGCTGGTGGTTCCCTACATCGGCGCGCGTCCTGGATTCGGGCGAAATGTCATGCTGGCCTGGGACGGCAGCCGCGAGGCGGCGCGCGCGGCCAAGGATGCCTTGCCCTTCCTCGAGGCCGCCGACAAGGTCACCGTGCTTTGCATCGATCCGCCGCGCGAGATCGTCGGCCCGTCCCATGAGCCCGGCGCCGATATCGCGCATTTCCTGGCGCGCCACGGGGTCAAGGCGGAAGCCCGCCACGTCGCCTCGGGCGAGCTCAGTATCGGCGAGACCCTGCTTTCGCGCATGGCCGACGACGATACCGATTTGCTGGTCATGGGGGCTTACGGCCACGCGCGGCTGACCGAACTGATCCTCGGCGGGGTCACCCGGACTATCCTGAAGTACATGACCGTCCCAGTGCTGATGAGCCACTAGCCGCCGCTGCCGGACTTATTGCTGGGCGGCCAGAGCGCGGCTGCGCAGCGTCTTGCGGCTGACCACGCTGCGCGGGTCGAGGGCGTCCTGCAGGCCGTCGCCGAGCAGGTTGAAGCAGATCACCGTCAGGAAGATGAAGATACCCGGCCAGACCGCCAGCATGGGGTTGGACCAGATCACCTCCTGAGCGCCGGTCAGCATATTGCCCCAGGAGGGGATCGGCGGCTGGATGCCGAGGCCGAGGAAGGACAGCACCGATTCCAGCAGGATGATGTTCCCGACCGAGAGCGTGGTGGCAACGATCAGCGGCGACACCGCGTTGGGAAGGATGTGCACCGCCATCAGCCTTAGATGCCCGCCGCCCAGAGCCTCTGCGGCGCGCACGTATTCACGCCGCTTCAGGCTGAGTGTCGCGCCGCGTACCAGCCGGGCAACCGTGGTCCAGCCGACCAGGGCGATCAGGAAAACGATGCGGTAGAGGCTGACGTCCTCGGACTGGGCGATGGAGTCCGCTATGCCGAGCTCGCGCAGGTCGATCGCCGCCAGCACGATCAGCAGCGGCAGGAGGGGCAGCGCGATCACCGAGTCCGCGACACGCATCAGCAGGGAGTCCAGCCGCCCGCCGAAGTACCCGGCGAGCAGACCGAGCAGGGTGCCGATGCTCGCCGCGCAGAGCGCCGCCATCAGGCCAACGGCCAGGGAGACGCGGCCGCCATAGAGCATGCGCAGCAGCAGGTCGCGGCCCAGTTCATCGGTGCCCAGGGGATGCGCGAGCGAGGGTGCTTGGCCGATTGCTAGAAGATTGACCTTTTCGGGGTCGCTGCCGAGCAGGGCCGCGAACAGCGGGGCCGTCAGGGCCGCCACAGCGAGCAAGATGAGAAAAACGCCGGCCGCCACCGCCAGCCGATTGCGCAGGAAGCGGCGGGCGAGCAGCCGTGAAAAGGACAGAGCCTGGCCGGAAGCGCCGCGCGCCTCGGCGGCCAGCAGTACGTCCTGCGGCTGTCCGCTCATCGGTAGGTCACCCGTGGGTCGAGCCAGCCATAGGCGATATCGGCGAGCAGGTTCGCGAGCAGCACCACGAAGGTCGCCATCAGCAGGCCGATCAGGGCGAGGTTGTAGTCGTTGCCCATGATCGCGTCATAGATGGTCTTGCCCATGCCCAGCCAGCCGAACATCGTTTCGGTGATCAAGGCGCCGGAAAACAGCGTGCCGAAGTCCAGGGCCAGGATGGTGACGATGGGGATCATGGCGTTGCGCAGGGCATGGCCGTAGACGACCTGGCGTTCCTTCAGGCCCTTGGCGCGCGCGGTGCGGATGTGATCCTGGCGCAGCGCCTCCATCATCGCCGCCCGCACGAAGCGGATGTGGCTGCCGACCGCGGCGAGGGTCAGCGTGGTGACCGGCAGAACCATATACAGCAGGCTCTGGCTCAGGCTGCCGTCGCCCATGCCCCCAGCCGGCAGCCAGCCAAGGGTCACGGAAAACAGGATAATCAGCAGGATGGCGAGCCAGAAGGGCGGCAGGGAGATGCCGGCGAAGGCGGTCAGGTTGACCAGGCCGTCGGTGAGACCCCAGGGCCGCCGCGCCGCGGCGATCCCCGCCGGCAGGGCGATGCCGAAGGCGATGACGAAAGCCGCGCCCATCAGCATCAGGGTATTGCCCAGGCGCGGCAGCAGGATCGCCTCGACCGGCAGGGCGAACAGCCGGGAGTAGCCGAAGTCGCCGCTCAGCGCGTTGCCGAGCCAGGCGAGATAGCGCTGCAGGATCGGCCTATCGAGGCCGTAAATCTCCCGCAGCTGCTGTATGTCGCCCGCGGTGAGCTTGGGATTCGACTGGATCATCATATCCACCGGGTCGCCGGGCATCAGCCCGAGCAGGCCATAGATCACGAAGGACATGACGAAAAGAACGATAAGGGATTCGGCGGCGCGGCGCAGCAGGTAGCGCCACATCAGTTCTCCTCCTCGCGGCTCCACTCCTCGACCCAGAGACTGCTCGGTCCCAGATGCCCGGTCGGGCGCAGGCCCTTCAGCCAAGTGGGCAGGACATAGGCGTTGGAGCGCCAGTAGAGCGGCAGGGCGGGTAGGTCGGTCATATAGATCCGCTGCAGCGCCTCCCAGAGGCCCTTGCGCGCCGTGGGATCGAGCTCACGCTCCAGCCTCTCCAGCAGCGCGTCCATCTCCGGATTGTTATAGCCGCTGCTGTTCTGCCCGCTCCAGCCGTTCTCTGCGCTGGGTATCTGGGTCGAGTGCAGGGTGCTGTAGGGCACGCTCTCCGGCGCGGATATCCAGGCATACATCGCCATGGCGGGGTATTCGCGCTTGCGTATGGTCTCGCCGAAAAGGACGCGCGGCGGCTGGTTGCGGATCGTGATCTCGATCCCGACCGAGCGCCACATCGATTGCAGCACCTGCTCGACCAGCTCGCGGCTGCGGTTGCCGGCGGTGGTCATGATTTCCAGGCTGAGTTTCTCGCCGGCGGCGTTGTGGCGGATGCCGCTTTTCAGGCTGTCCCAGCCGGCCTCCTCGAGCAGCGCCGCCGCCTTGCCCGGGTCGAAGGGATAGCGCGGGATATCCTCGCTGTGCATTTGATCCAACGGACTGACGCTGCTTTGCGCCACCGGCTGGGTCCCGGCGAAGAGCTGCTCGACCAGCAGCTCACGGTCGATGGCATGGAGCAGGGCCTGTCGCAGCCGCTTGTCCTGCAGGACCGGATTTTCGAGCATCAGATCGACGTGCTCGTAAATCAAACCAGGTTGAAAGACGATGTTGTAGGCCTCGCCACGGTCCGCCGCGAAGGGCACCGCCTGATCGGCGCTCAGCCCCAGCTCGCCGGAGATCATGTCGATGGCGCCGGACAGCAGATTGGCTTGCAGGGCGGCGGTATCCTCGATCACCCGCAGCACGATGCGCTCGAAGGCCGGCGCGGGGCCATACCAGCTCGGATTGGGCTCCAGGGTGTAGCTGGAGCCGCGCTCCAGGGATACCAGACGGTAGGGGCCGAAGTAGAGGCCCGGGTTGGTCGGGTCGTTGTCGTAGGCGGTGCGGTTGCGATAGTTCTCTGGGCCGGACTCGAAGATTTCCCGTTCGATATGCGCGGGCAGAAGGTCGAAATCGCCGAGCGAATTATAGCTGAAGGTGATGCGGTCGCCGGTCATCCGGAAGGTCTTGTCGTCGATCGCTTCGATCGCGACGATCCGCTTGTAGAGCTCGGAGGAGGTCACACCGGAAAGCGGGTCGCTGCCGAGTTCGTAGGTGAAGAGTACGTCCGCCGTCGTGACCGGGGTGCCATCGCCCCAGGTGGCGCCGGCCTGGATCGTCCAGGTGGTGCGGATCCCTTCATCGCCGTTGTCCAACACGATTTTCTCGGCCAGACCGTTCTCGAAGGTCGGAAGGGTCTCGCACAGCAGGCAGATCAGCTTCCAGTCCTGGTCGTACTGGGTGAAAGGCCGCCGCATAAAGCCGAGCAGGTAGCTCTTGGCGAGCATGGCGTCGATGTTGGGGTTGAGAGTCGAGGGCGCCTGGGTGATGCCGATGGTCAGCGTGCCGCCGCCGCCGGCGTGAGCCGGTGGAGCAATTCCGAGAAGCACGAGAAAGCATAGCGCGGAAAGCAGTTTCATCATGGCCGCAGTGTAGCGCAGCAAGACCAAACCGACAGCGCCTCATGTGGCCATTTCACGCCGTTATATTATGCGTGCGGCCAGACTTAGCTAGCTTTCAGAGTTGCAGAGCCTAGCGCCCGTCGATCCAGGGCCGGGCAGCCATCCCCTCGCCGCCGAAGACTCCAGCGGCCACAACAAAGACGACGGCGGCTAACCCTAGAAGCAGCAGAATCCTGGAGGTTTTCCGCGATGAGAACGGCACAAGTTTGCTCAGCATGATGATCCTCAAGATTGATTTTAGAAGATTAAAACTTTCGCTTAAACGAAACCCGAGTTTGGCTCCCATTCCAAGCAAGCCGGAAAGCACAAGAAAACACAGCGCCTATTCGACCAGCTCGCACCGTTACGCAGTGCGCCTGGTCCGGCCCAACTAGCTTTCAGAGTTGGAGAGCCTAGCGCCCGTCGATCCAGGGCCGGCCGGCCATCCCTTCGCCACTGAAGAAACCAGCAGCCAGGACAAAAACGACGGCGGCTAACCCTAGAAGCAGCAGCGTCCTGGAGGTTTTCCGCGATGAGAACGACCCAAGTTTGCTCAGCATAGCAATCCCCATGGTTTATTATCTAGCACCAACACATACACTAATGCGTTAATGCCGCCTTGGCCAGCATAGGATTCAAGCCGGGCAGCGGGGGAAATCGGCCAATGAGCTAGGAGGGGATATCCTCGCTGGTCTTGCCGCCGTGCGCCTTCGACCAGCCGTTCGGGTCGTTGAGGAAGGCACGCACGGTTTCGATCCCCTTGGCATCGAGGTAGCCCAGCTCCTCGGCGACCGCCAGGGCATCCCACCAGGTCGCCAGCGCATGCAGGGATACGCCCGCGTCGGTCAGACGCTGCAGGCCTTCCGGGAAAATTCCATAGTGGAAAATCACCGCGGTGTGGGCGATTTCGCCGCCGGCTTCGCGCAGCGCGTCGACGAAACTGAGTTTCGACCCGCCGTCGGTCGCCATGTCCTCGATCAAGAGGATGCGGTCGCCATCCTTGAAGGCGCCTTCGATGCGGGCGTTGCGGCCGAAGCCCTTTGGCTTTTTACGCACGTAAATCATCGGCAGGCCCAGGCGCTCCGCGATCCAGGCGCTGAAGGGGATCCCCGCGGTTTCGCCGCCGGCGATCACGTCCAGGGATTCATGTCCCACCTTGTCCATGATCTCGTCGACCAGCAGGTCCATCAGAGTCGCCCGCGCCCGCGGGAAGGAGATGATCTTGCGGCAATCGATGTAGACGGGGCTCTTGCGGCCGGAGGTGAAGGTAAAGGGATCCTCGGGGCGGAACAGCACCGCCTCGATCTCCATCAGGATGCGGGCCGTGGTGCGGGCGGTCTGGGTGATCTCTGGCGTAGCGGGCATGACGGCGGTCTCCTGGGCGCGAAAGTTGGTCTTTACTATCCGCTTGCGCCGCCCTCGGCAACGCCGCGTTGCCTTCGGGCATTGACAAGCGCGGCCGCCGCTGCCCACTTAGGGCCCTGAAGGCCGGGGTGTCACCGCAAGGCTTGCGTGGTGGCTGAGAGAAAACCCGTTGAACCTGAACTGGATCATGCCAGCGAAAGGGAGCCGCTCCTTCATCGCCGAGAGACGCGATCGGACGGTTCCCGAGGGAGAACCGCGATGACGACTCTGACACGACGACATCTCCTGGCCGGCGTGGCCGCCGCGTCGGCCGTGCCGCTTTCCGGCGCGCGGGCGCGGGACAGCCTGCGCTGGCGCATGGCGACCTCCTGGCCAAAGGACGCGCCGGGGCCTGGCACCACCGCGCGCCGTCTGGCCGAGTCGATCACGCGGCTGTCCGGCGGACGTCTTTCGGTCGAGCTGCATGGCGCCGGTGAACTGGTTCCCGCTTTCGAGGTGTTCGACGCCGTGCAGAGCGGCACCGCGGAAATGGGGCACAGCGCCAGCTTTTTCTGGGCCGGCAAGATTCCCGCCGCGCCCTTCTACACCGCCGTACCCTTCGGGCTGCATCCCGAGATGCACAACGCCTGGCTCGACTTCGGCGGCGGGCAGGCGCTCTGGGACGAGCTGTACGGCGCCCATGGCGTCAAACCCTTCGCGGCGGGGAATTCCGGGATGCAGATGGGGGGCTGGTACAACAGAGAGATCGCTGCCTTGGACGACCTCAAGGGCTTGAAGGTCCGCATGCCCGGTCTCGGCGGCGAGGTGCTGCGCAAGCTTGGCGGCAGTGCCGTCTCGATCCCGCCGGGCGAGATCTATCAGGCCCTGGCCAGCGGCGTGGTCGACGGCGCCGAGTTCCTCGGCCCCTGGAGCGACCAGGCCATGGGCTTCGCCGATGCGGCGAAATACTACTACTGGCCCGGATTTCACGAACCCAATGGCTCGGCGGAATGCCTCGTCAATCTCGCGGCCTACGCGGCGCTGCCGGAGGATCTCCAGGCTCTGGTCGCCCAGGCCTGCGCGGCGGAGAATTTGCGCGGCCAAGCCGAGGCGGATTGGCGCAACGCCGAGACGCTGCAGCAGATGCGGCGCGGCGGCAAGGTCGCGCTGCGCCGTTTCCCCGAAGATGTGCTACAAGCGGCGCGCGCGGCCTCCAAGGAGGTGCTGGCGGAGCTTGCCGGAAGCTCGGATATCGCGGCGCGGATTTACCGATCCTATGCGGCGGCGCAGGATGCGGCCCTGGCCTGGGGCCGGGTGTCCCGCCACGCCCTGCTCGACGCACAACTTAGCGAGGACACATGATCGACGTCACGCCGCCGGCGGAAGTGCTGGCACGTATCCGTACCCAAGCGCCCCTGGTGCACAACATCACCAATCTCGTGGCCATGGATCTGGCCGCCAACACCTTGCTGGCCGCCGGGGCTTCGCCGGCCATGGCGCATGCGGTCGGCGAGGTCGCCGACTTCGTCGCCATCGCCTCGGCCCTGACGGTCAACAGCGGCACCTTCGACGACAACTGGGTGGAGAGCGCCGCCATCGCGGCCGACCGCGCCGGCAAGCTCGGCAAGCCCTGGGTCTACGATCCCGTGGGCGCGCCGGCCACGGCCTACCGGCGGGCCAATGCCAAGCGCTTGATGAGCCTGAAGCCGACGATTCTGCGCGGCAATGGCTCGGAAATCCTGGCGGTCGCCGGCGAGATCGGCGGGGGAGGCAAGGGCGTCGACTCCACGGTTGCTGTCGATGCGGCGATCGAAGCGGCGACGGAGCTGGCGCGCCAGCAGCGCCTGACCGTGGTGGTCACCGGCGCGGTCGATTTCATTACCGACGGCGTGCGCCACGCGCGCGTAGCCAATGGCTCCCCGCTGATGGCCAGAATCACCGCGGTTGGCTGCGCCTTGACCGCGCTGACCGGCGCCGCCGCCGCTGTCGAGGAAGATGCCTTCGCCGCGGCCCTGGCCGCCACCGTGATCATGGGCGTGGCTGGAGACATGGCGGCGGAGCGGGCCCAGGCGCCGGGCAGCTTTCGCGTGGCGCTGCTCGATGCGCTCTACGAGATGACGCCGGAGGAGTTGACGCGGCGCGCGAAGGTCGAGCCGTGAGCGGCAAGCCGGAATTCGATCTCGGTCTCTATCTTGTGCTCGGCAGCCAGGATGTCGCCGCCGGCGGGCTGGAGGCGACGCTGCGGGCCGCGCTTGCGGGCGGTGTCACCCTGGTTCAGCTGCGCGAGAAGCGGGCCAGCTTCGCGGATAGCGTGGCGTTCGGCCGGCGGATGAAGGAGATTCTCGATCCTCTGGGCGTGCCGCTGATCGTCAACGACGATGTCGAAGTGGCGCGGGCGCTGGGGGCCGCGGGAGTACACCTGGGGCAGGACGACCTGCCTGCCGCCGAGGCCAGGAAGCTTCTGGGTGAGAACGCGATCATCGGGGTTTCCGCCGGCAACCCGGAGGAGGCCCGCAGGGTCGAGCGTGGCCAGGTCGACTACCTCGGGATCGGGCCGGTCTTCGCCACGGCGACCAAGGCGGACGCGGGGAAGGCGATTGGCGCGTATGGAATCCGCGGGGTCCTGAACACCCTGCCGCTACGCGCCGTCGCCATCGGCGGAATCAGCGCGGAGAATGCCGCTATCTGCATGGCCGCGGGGGTTGAAGGCGTGGCCGTGGTCTCGGCGATCTGCGGCGCGGCGGACCCGGAAGCGGCGGCAGGGGCGTTGCGTTCGGCGATCGGGCGGCCGGCGTCCTAGCGGACCGCGGAGCTGCGGTGCCGGAAAGCGCCCTGGCCTTTGCCGACCAGACGCCCGTCCTGATCCTTCACGCTGCATTCCGCGAAGAAGATCTTCGCGCCGCCACCGCTCTGCCGCGCCTCGGCGGTCAGCACAGCGCCGTTCTTCACCGTGGCGAGGAACTGCGTGGAGAGCTGCAAGGTAAAGCCACGCCGTGGCTTGCTGGGGTCGGCGGAATAGGTCCCGGCGTAGCCGCAGGCCGCGTCGATCAGTGTGGCCAGCGCACCCCCGTGCAGCAGGCCGCTGCGGTTCATGTGCTTGTCCTCGACACGCAGCGTCATCCGGGCGAAGCCCTCGCGCCACTCGTCGACCTCATAGCCGACGTGTTTGCGGAAATTGCCGCCGCTATCGTTCATTCCATGCTGCCTATTTCAGAACTTCTATGTTGCCGTCGATGGAAAGGGCCTGGCCGCTGATCGTCGCGCCGGCGGGCGAGGCGAGGTAGACCGCCATGTTGGCGATATCCTGGGGGCTGACGAAGCAGTTGAGCGAGACGTCCTTCAGCAGATCGGCCTGCATCTCGGACTCGGAGATGCCGCGCTGCTCCGCCTTGGCGGCGATGACGCGGCGGATGCGCTCGCCGTCGACGGGACCGGGACAGAGACAGTTGACCCTGATCTTGTCCTTGCCGAGTTCCATGGCCAGGGACTTGGTCATGCCGACGATGGCCCACTTCGTCGCCACGTAGGGGGTGCGCAGGGGAAAGCCGAAACGCCCGGCGGCCGAGGACAGATTGACGATCGACCCGCCGCCGGCCGCGCGCAGCAGCGGCACCGCCTTGCGGAGGCAATAGAAATGTCCGTCCAGATTGACCGCCAGGGTCTGCCGCCACTCGGCGTCGGCGATGTCTTCCACCGGCTTGGTCGGGCCGGAAATCCCTGCGTTGTTGATCAGGACATCGAGACCGCCGAGGTTTTCAGCGCCCGCCGCGAAGAAGGCGTCCACGGCCTTGGGGTCGGCGACATCGCAGATCTGGCCCGTTACGCCGGGCAGGGCCGCTTCGGTTTCCCGCAGCGCCGCCTCGTCGATATCGCAGAGATGGACCTTGGCGCCGCCCTCGACGAAGGCTTCCGCCATGGCACGTCCGATTCCGGCGCCGCCCGCGGTGATCATGACCCGCAGGCCTGAGACCGTTAGGTCCATTACGCTTCGGCCAATCCCGTGCGGAACAGCCGGCCGTATCCGGGAATGGCATCGCCATAGCCCGCGAGGCGCAGACAATGCCAGGCCATGGCGTGGTTGCTGGAGGTGATCGGCTTGCCGATCTCGGCCTCCATCGCCTCCACGGTGAGCGCGATGCGGATCGAGCTGCAGGAGACGAAAACACCGTCAACCAGATCGGAACTGCCGAGATCGCGTACCGCAGCCGCGACGGTCTCGGCGGAAAGCCGCGCCGCCTTGTCGTCGTCGGGCTCGTTCCAGCTGCCCATTGCGGGCACCTCGAAGCCGTGGTCCTCGATCTCCGCGCACATCCGCATGCAAAGCGATTCCATGTAGGGCGCGATATAGGCGATGCGCTTCATGCCCAGCGCCTCGAAGGCGGCATAGGCCGCCTTCATCGGCGTGGTGTAGGCGATCCCCGGGCGGGCCGAGCGGATACGGGCGCCGACTTGCTCGTCGCCGATCACCATGGCCCCCGAGGTACAGCCGTAGGCGACCACGTCGAGACGGCAACCCGGCATGATGACCTCGGTGCAGGGCGCGATCTCTTTCTCCATCGCAGCCAGGGTCTCCGGTGTGATCTGCTGGGCGTTGCGGATCCGGCTCTCGTAGAAGGCGACACCTTCGAGCGGGGTAATGATCTGGCGAAATTCGTGCTCCACGGTTTGGTCCGTGGCGAGGACGATCAGCCCGATACGCGCGCGCGCTCCCAGGCCTTCATCCAGTTCGTAGGGCATGCCGATCTTGCGGATGACCGGCCCTTCCGGCCTGTGCTTCGCGGCTATGGCCATGACGGCCTCCATGCTGTTACGGGTTCAGTCTAGCGCCTTCCGGCGCCAGACGTGAACCCGCCGCGAAGATTATTTGGCAGCCGTGACCATGATCTCCACGACCAGCTTCGGGCTGGCCAGATTGGCCGTGACACAGGCGCGGCAAGGCGTCTCACCGGGTGCGACCCAGGCGTCCCAAACCTCGTTCATCTCCTGAAACTGCGCCATGTCGGTGATCCAGATCGTCGCCGTGATCAGCTTGGACTTGTCGGTGCCAGCCTCGGCCAGCAGCTTGTCGATATTGGAGAGAATCTCCAAGGTCTGCTCGGCCATCGAGACGGCTTCGTCTTTCTCGAGCGCCGACATCGCCACCTGGCCGGAGGTGTAAACGGTATCGCCGTGGATGGCGACTTGGCTCATTCGCGGACCGGCGTGCAGCCGTGTTACGGACATGGTCTTCCCCTCTTTATACGGATACGGAATTTTAGGAGCCGGGATACTGCCCGCGCCACTGCGCCGCGGTCAATGGAGCCGCGCTTACTCCTGCGGAATAGGTATCTCACGGCCGTCCTTGACCGCGTCCATGACCACGTAGCTGTGGGTTTCGCGGACGCTGGCCAGAGACGTAAGCCCCTCGCCGAGGAAATGGCGGTAGGCCGCCATGTCCTTGACCCGGACCTTCAGGAGATAGTCGAAGCCGCCCGCGACCATGTGGCACTCGGCGACTTCCTCCAGGCGCTGCACCGCCTCCGCGAAGCGGTCGAAAATGTCTGGCGTGGTGCGCTCCAGGGTGACCTGCACGAAGACCAGCATGCCCGCGTCCAGCTTGCCGGCGTCGAGCCGTGCGCCGTAGCCGAGGATATAGCCGTCACGTTCCAGCCGGCGCACCCGCTCCAGGCAGGGCGTGGGACTCAAGCCGACGTTTCTCGCAAGCTCGACATTGCTGAGACGACCGTCGCCTTGCAGGTTGCGGAGAATCTTCCGGTCGATCCGGTCTAGGGGCTTTGAAATCACTGCTTCATCGTCCAATTTCAGAATAATATTCTAGAAAATATCACACCGGCCTGCTGCTTCAGGAGAAAATTCTTTCGATGACAGAGTATTGTCTTGGAAAGCAACGCTAGAGATAGGGAGCCATCGCATGATCATCGACCGCCGTCTCGCCGAGGTGCCGCCGCTCCGCCAGGCCCTGCGCGCCGACTATCGCGCCGACGAAGCCGGGGTCGTCCGGCGGCTCCTTGCGGAAGCCGAGCTGCCCGCGGAAGCCCGCGAGCGGATCAACGAGCGGGCGCGCCAGCTCGTCGCAGAGGTCCGTCGCGGCCGGGTCGGCCAGGGCGGGATCGATGCCTTCATGCACGAGTTCGAGCTGTCGTCCAAGGAAGGCGTGGTGCTGATGTGTCTCGCCGAGGCGCTGCTGCGGGTCCCCGATGACTATACCGTGGATAAGCTGATCAAGGACAAGATCAGCGGCGCCGACTGGGAATCCCACCTCGGGCAGAGCGAAAGCCTCTTCGTCAATGCCTCGACCTGGGCGCTGATGCTGACCGGCCGGGTGGTGCGCGTCGACGCCGCCGACCGCAACGATCTCGGCTTTACCCTGCGCAAGCTGGTGCGGCGCAGCGGCGAGCCGGTGATTCGCCGCGCCGTGACTCAGGCGATGCGCATCCTCGGCCGCCAGTTCGTGATGGGCCGCACCATAGAGGAGGCGCTGGAACGGGCCCGTTCCGCCGAGGCCAAGGGCTATCGCTACTCCTACGACATGCTGGGCGAGGCGGCGCGGACCATGCGAGACGCCGAGCGCTATTTCGAGTCCTACAAGGCAGCGATCAAATCCATCGGCACGGCGGCCAAGGGACGCGGCCCGGTCGAGGCACCGGGTATCTCGGTCAAGCTGTCGGCCTTGCATCCGCGCTACGATTTTTCTCACCGCGACCGGGTGATGGAGGAGCTGGTGCCGCGCCTCAAGGCGCTGGCCCTGGAGGCCAAGAAGCAGGACATCGGCTTGACCGTGGATGCCGAGGAAGCCGACCGCCTCGACCTCTCCCTCGATGTGATCGAAGCGGTTTCCGGAGATCCCGAGCTGCGCGGCTGGAACGGCCTCGGTCTTGCCATCCAGGCCTATCAGAAGCGCTGCAGCCGTTTGATCGACTGGCTCGCCGACATGGCAGCGCGCCACGAGCGCCGGCTGATGGTGCGCCTGGTCAAGGGCGCCTACTGGGACACCGAGATCAAGCGCAGCCAGGAAGCGGGGCTGGAGGGCTATCCGGTGTTCACCCGCAAGGCCTCGACCGATGTCTCCTATCTTGCCTGCGCGCGGAAGCTGCTGGCCAACACCGCCGCCTTCTATCCCCAGTTCGCCACGCACAACGCCCACAGCCTGGCGGCGATCCTGGAGATGGCGGGCAACGAGCGCGGCTTCGAGTTTCAGCGTCTGCACGGCATGGGCGAGGCGCTCTACGAGCAGATCGTCGGCGCCGACAAGCTCGGCATTCCCTGCCGCATCTATGCGCCGGTCGGCAGCCACGAGGATCTGCTCGCCTATCTGGTGCGCCGTCTGCTGGAGAACGGCGCCAATACCTCATTCGTCAACCGCATCCAGGACGAGAAGCTGCCGCTCGACGAAATCGTGGCCGACCCCATCGTCAAGGTGAAGGCGCTGGAACGGCTGCCCCACCCCGCGATTCCCCTGCCGCGCGATCTATTTGGCAAGGAGCGCAAGAACGCCGAGGGCCGCGATCTGACCGATATCCCGGCGCTGGCCAGGCTTTCGGACGCCATGGAGAAGGCGGCGGCGACGCCCTGGTCGGCCGCCCCTCTGGTCGGCGGCGCCGAGCTGCGCGGCACGGCGCGCGAGATCCGGGACCCCAGCGACAACCGCCGGGTCGTCGGCGACGTGGTCGAGGCCACCGCCGAGCAAGTGGACGACGCCATCGCCCGCGCCGCCAATGCAGCCCCGGACTGGGACGCCACGCCCGCCGAGGCGCGCGCCGCCTGTCTCGACCGCATGGCCGAGTTGATGGAAGAAAACATCGGCGAGCTGATGGCGATCTGTACCCGCGAAGCAGGGAAGTCGATCGCCGACGGCGTCGCCGAGGTGCGCGAGGCCGTGGATTTCTGCCGTTACTATGCGGCGCGCGCGCGCGCCGACTTCGCCGCGCCGCTGAGCCTGCCGGGACCGACCGGGGAACGCAACGAGCTCTCCCTGCATGGCCGCGGCGTCTTCGCCTGCATCTCCCCCTGGAATTTCCCGCTGGCGATCTTCTGCGGCCAGGTGACGGCGGCGCTGGCCGCCGGCAACGCGGTGATCGCCAAACCGGCCGAGCAGACGCCGCTGATCGCCGCCGCCGCCGTGCGGCTGCTGCATCGCGCCGGGATACCGGACGCGGTCTTGCAGCTTCTGCCAGGGGATGGGGCCACGGTCGGGGGGCGGCTGGCGGCCGACGAGCGGATCTCCGGCATCGCCTTCACGGGCTCGACGGATACCGCCAAGCTGATCCAGCGGGCGCTGGCCAAGCGCGATGGGCCGATCGTGCCCTTGATCGCCGAGACCGGCGGCCAGAACGCGATGATCGTGGATTCCACCGCCTTGCCGGAGCAGGTGGTGCAGGACGTGGTGTTCTCTTCCTTCCAGTCGGCGGGCCAGCGCTGTTCGGCGCTGCGCGTGCTCTATCTGCAGGAGGATGTGGCCGACGGCATGATCGAGATGCTGACCGGCGCCATGGAGGAGCTATCCATCGGCGATCCGGCGCTGCTCTCGACCGATGTCGGCCCGGTGATCGATTCCGAGGCGCGGGACATGCTGCTCGGCCACGTCAAGCGGATGAGCAGCGAAGGCCGTCTGATCAAGGCCTGCGAACTGGGTCCAGCACAGGCGCATGGCACCTTCGTCGCCCCGGCGGCCTTCGAGATCGACGGATTGAAGCAGCTGCAGCGGGAGGTCTTCGGCCCGATCCTGCATGTCGTGCGCTACCAGGCTGAAAAACTGGACTCGGTGATCGAGGAGATCAACGGCGCCGGCTACGGCCTGACCCTGGGCATTCACAGCCGGGTCGATTCCACGGTCAGCCATATCGTCGAGCGGATGAAGGTCGGCAATGCCTACGTCAACCGCAACATGATCGGCGCCGTGGTCGGGGTGCAGCCCTTCGGCGGCGAGGGGCTGTCGGGCACCGGCCCGAAGGCTGGCGGGCCGCGCTATCTCTACCGCTTCGCCACCGAGCGCTCGCTCTCCATCGATACCACCGCGGCCGGGGGCAATGCCTCGCTGATGTCCCTCGACGAGGAGTTGCCGGTCTAGGGCGCGCTCATCGCCTCGAAGCGGATTTTGCCCTCGCCCAGGAAGCAGCTCTTGGTGAAGAGCCTCAGGTCGAGCGGATTGGGCAAGCGCAGGTCGGAGATATCCGGCAGCGCCTTGGCCGAGGCCTCGTAGGCGCGGTCGATTTGCGAGAGGAAGACGAGCACCGCGCCCGTCGCGGTGGCGAAGGCCTTCAACTGGGCCACCTGCGCGGTGAGCGGCGGATGATCGCGCCTTTGATCGAGCAGCTGCAGGTAGTCGATCACCGCCAGCCTTCCGCGCGGCGCGGCGCCAAGGCTCTCGGCGATGTAGTCGGCGGAAATCGCATCCGAGGTGTCGATGTCGAAAGCGCCCGGCGCGGCGCCCAGGGCGCGGAGCTGCTCCAGCACCTGCTTCTCGCTGTATTCGAGGGTGTAGAAGACGCCGCGGCCGCCGGCCTTGGCGGCTTCCAGCAGCAGTTCCAGTCCCAGCAGCGTCTTGCCCTGGCCAGGCCGCGCGGCCAGCAGCACGAGATCTCCGGGGCTTAGGCGCGCCAGCAGCTTGCCTGCCGGCCCGCTGGCGGCCTCGCGGGTGGCGAGCAGACTCCAGCTCTCGAAGCCTTCGTCCCTGGCCACACAATCGAGGGCCTGGTGCAGGGGAATGGCGGCCTCGCGGGAGAGCAATCTGGCTTGGCGCTTGAGCCGGAAGATGGGGGCGGACAACAGCATATCGGAACCTCCTCTTTCGAGCGGACGACGCAATCCCTCCTTATGCGGATGCTCGAACGGATGGTTCGATGGGTCCTTTGCCCCGTATGTCGGATACTTTCCCAGCTGGAGGGAGGCGGCGCGGGCCAAGCCGACTCGAATTTTATCTCAAGGGCTGTCCGGGCACTACGCCTTAAGCCCCGCGCGGTCTTATTCGTCCTTAAGCCGGTTCCAGGTCTTCATTGCATCGGCGATGTATTGCTGGATGTCCGCGGCATCGTCCCAGCGTTGCCGCCCGCGCTCGGCGTGAAACAGGTAGAGCTTGCCGTCGATAATCCGCCAGATCCCGGGATTGCCGGTTACCTTGTGGCCCTGGCTGAGGCCATTGGCGCAGTAGCCGCCGAACTGCGGCGCGAAGGCCTCGGGATCGGCGGCGAAGGCATCGCGCTCCTCGGCGCTGGCGAAACGCCAAGTGGCGCCGTTCCACTGCGTCTCGAAGATGGCCTTGCCTTGCCGGGAGGCGCCGGCGGAAAAGTATCCGACGCTGTCATAGCCTTCGATAGCGACCCCATCGGAGGTGGTGTTGATATCGCCCGCCAGCGCGCCGCCCGCATAGATACAGGCGGCGAGGGCAAGCGACAGCGGAAGCCGCAAGGCGGCAGACTTGGCGGTTTTCATGCCGCCACTCTGCCCGTACGCCGGGCCGCTGTGCTGTCAAAGCTTCGTGAAGCTAAGCGGCGTCGGCCTTCGCCTTGGAATCTTTGAAGCGGCTTTCGGCGATCCGGTCGGCGGCGCGGGAGGTAGCAATCCCTTCCCTGTCGGCGAGCTCGAAAATCTGCGTCAAGGTGTCGCCGATCCGCGCGACATGGGTGAAAGCCTTGGCCTTGTCGTAAGGCTTACCGCCTGGCCGGGTTTCGTGGCTGATGTTGATCAGGCCGCCGCCGTTGATCACATAGTCCGGCGCGTAGAGCACGTCACGTTCGCGCAGGGCTTCTCCATGACGCGGCTCGGCGAGCTGGTTGTTGGCGGAGCCGGCGACGATCTTGGCACGCAGCAGGGGAATCGACCGGTCGTCGATTACCGCGCCGAGCGCACAGGGCGCGAAGACATCGGCCTCGGCGGCGAGAATCTCCTCGACGGGAACGACCCTGGCGCCGAATTCCTGTTCGGCGCGCGTGGCGGCTTCGCGGTTAATATCCGCGACGACCAGGCGCGCGCCCTCGGCGGCCAGATAGCGGCAGAGATTGTAGCCGACATGACCCAGTCCCTGGACGGCGATCCGCAGATCCTTGAGATCGTCCTGGCCGAGCTTGTGGCGCACGGCGGCCTTGATGCCATGCAGTGTGCCGTAAGCCGTGGCTGGGGAGGGATCGCCGGAGCCGCCCGCCGGGACACCGGCGACATGGCGGGTGTATTCGCCCATGATCTCGACGTCGGCGACCGAGGTGCCGACATCCTCGGCGGCGGTGTAGCGCCCGCCGAGGCTTTCCACGAAGCGGCCCATGGCTGCGTAGAGCGCGGCCTTGTCCTGACCGTCCTCGGCAAGGATCACCGACTTGCCGCCGCCGAAGGGGAGTTCGGCCAAGGCGGCCTTATAGGTCATGCCGCGCGACAGCCGCAGCACATCGGTCAGCGCTTCGTCTTCGCTGGCATAGGCCCAGCGGCGGCAGCCGCCCAGCGCGGGACCCCGGTTGAGGTTATGAACGGCGATGATGGCGCGCAGGCCGCTTTCTGGATCGCGGCAGAAGACAACCTGTTCGTGGTTGTCGAACTCGGCATGTTCGAAGACGGACATGTAAGCCTCCTTCCCGTTCCTCAAAATTTGCGGCGGGAAGACGGCGGATTCAACGCGTCAGTGGGGGAGGCTGGAAAAACGCAGCAAAGCGGCGGCGGGCGGCGGAGAGAAATTCATCCGCTGCCCGCGCCGCGA
Organism: uncultured Alphaproteobacteria bacterium; assembly: GCA_942491105.1. Taxonomy (GTDB): domain Bacteria; phylum Pseudomonadota; class Alphaproteobacteria; order Kiloniellales; family DSM-21159; genus JBBEAM01. The sequence goes on from CALNZX010000010.1 coordinate 61,203, forward strand.
CCGGCGCGAAATAATCTTTCGCGAGAGAACTTAGGCCAATTGGCCCTCATAGGTGGCGCGGAACATCCGGATTGCCGAGTCGACGGTGATCGGAATCGGATTGCCAGGGGCGGTGGCGTCGTTGACCGACATCGGCGCCATCTCCTCGAAGCGCTCCTCGCCGACGCCCAGATCCTTCAGGGTGTGCGGGATGTTCAGCTCCTGACGCAGCGCCAGGACCCACTCCATGAAGGAACCGAAGGAGGGATCGGGAATCTGCAGCCAGGCGGCCAGACGCACGATTCTGTCTTCGATGACGCTGCGGTTGTTGACCAGGACGTAGGGCATGAAGACCGCGTTGGTCAGGCCGTGGTGGGTATCGTAGTAGGCGCCGATGGGGTGGGAGAGGGCGTGGATCGCGCCGAGCCCTTTCTGGAAAGCCGTGGCGCCCATCGAGGCGGCGGCCAGCATGTGCGCCCGCGCCTCGATATTCTTGCCGTCCTTGACCGCCGTCGGCAGCCAGTCCTTGACCAGGCGCATGCCCTCGACGGCGATACCTTCGGCCATGGGGTGATAGCCCGGCGCGCAGTATGCTTCCAGACAGTGGGCCAGCGCGTCCATGCCCGTGGCCGCGGTGATGTGCGGCGGCAGGCCGATAGTCAGCTCGGGATCGGAGATCACCGTGACCGGCAGCATCTTGGGATGGAAGATGACCTTCTTGGTATGATCGGATTCATCCAGGATCACCCCGGCGCGGCCGACCTCGGAGCCGGTGCCGGCGGTGGTCGGCACGGCGATCACCGGAGCGATGCCATCGGGGTCGGCCTGCTTCCAGTTGTCGCCCTTGTCCTCGAACAGCCACATCGATTTCGTCTGACCGGCCATGAAGGCGATGCACTTGCCGGCGTCGAGCGCCGAACCGCCGCCGAAGGCGATCACACCGTCATGCTTGCCATCGCGATAGACCTTGAGGCCGTCCTCGACGTTCTTGCCGACGGGGTTGCCCTTGATCTCGCTGAACAGGCCGGTTGGCACGCCGGCCGCGTCGTTGCGCTCGACCGCTTCCTTGACCATCGGCAAGGCGGCGAGGCCGGGATCGGTGACCAGCAGCGGTCGCAGCATGCCGGCTGCCTTGCAGGCATCGGGCAGGGCGGCGATACGCCCAGGCCCGAACAGGATCTGTGTCGGAAAATTCCAGTTCGCCTTGAGGTGGTCGAAGTTCGTCATGCGATGCTCCAATGAAAGTCCGTCTCGCGTGTAGCGCGTCAGATGGCGGTGCGCAAATGGAAGGATTTGGGGCGGGTCAGCTGCTCGTAGCCGACCGAACTGAGGCTGCAGCCGCGACCGGAATCCTTGACCCCGGTCCAGGCCAGGGCCGGGTCCAGATAGTCCGCCCGGTTCATGAACCAGGTTCCGGTCTGCACGGCGTTGCCGATCTTCAAGGCGGCCTCCTCGTCCTGGGTCCAGACCGAGGCGGTCAGGCCGAAATCGCTGTCGTTCATCAGTGCGATGGCTTCCTCGTCGGACTCGACCTTCATGATGCCGACGACCGGCCCGAAGGATTCCTCGGTCATCACCCGCTGAGAATGATCGACCCCCGTCAGGACCTGCGGCGCCAGATAGGGCGTGCCTTCGGCATTGGCGGGAAAGGCCGAGGGGTCGATATGGGCCGTCGCGCCGGCGGCCACGGCCTCGGCGATCTGTCCGCGCACGAAGTCGGCGGCGGAGGCGCGCACCATCGGTCCAAGATTGGTATTGGGTTCGACCGGGCTGCCCAGGCGGTAGGCCCTGGCGATCTCCACCGCGCCCTGGACGAAATCGTCATAGACGGAGCTGTGGGCATAGATTCTCTCGATGCCGCAGCAGGACTGGCCGGAGTTGAAGAAGGCGCCGTCGAGCACGTTCTCGATGGCATGGGGCAGGTTGGCATCGGCGCGGATATAGGCCGGGTCCTTGCCGCCGAGCTCCAGGCCGACGCCGATGAAACGCTTGCTCGCGGCGTCCTGTACGGCATGGCCGGCCGGCACCGAGCCGGTGAAGGCGACGTAGTCGACGCCTTGGCTGCCGACCAGCTTCAAGGCCGCGTCGTGGCTCATGTGCAGATGCTGGAAAACGCCCTCGGGCAGGCCCGCGGCGGCAAAGGCCTCGCTGTAGCGCTCGGCGCAGAGCGGGGTTTGCGCGGAGTGCTTCAACAGCACGCTGTTGCCCGCCATCAGCGCTGGGATCACGGAGTTGACCGAGGTCAGGTAGGGAAAATTCCAGGGCGCGACGATGAAGGCCACGCCCAGCGCCTCGCGGCGGATGAAGCGCGTGAAGCCCTCCTTGGCGCCGACCTCGACATCGGCCAGCGCTTCCGGCGCGATGGCGATCATATGGCGCGCGCGCTCCTCGAAGCCGCCGAGCTCACCGGGCGCCTGGGAGATCGGGCGGCCCATCTGCCAGGAAATCTCCTCGGCAATGGCGTCGCGCTTGGACAGAAAGGCGTCGACGGCCTTGGTCAGGATCGCCTGCTTTTCGGCGAGCGGCACCAGGCGCCAGGCCTGTTGCGCCCGGCGGGCCTTATCCAGGGCGGCGCCGATTTCGCCCGCGCTGGACAGCGGACGCTCGACGTAGAGGCTGCCATCGACTGGCGTGAAACATTTCAAGGTATCGGCCACGGTCTTCTCCCTTAGCGATTTCTTCCTGCCCTAGATGATTTCGAAGTAGCGGTCCATCTCCCAATCGGTGATGGCGCGGCGGAACTCGCGCTCTTCCCACTGACGGGTCTGGGCGTAGTGGCCGACGAAATCGTCGCCGAACAGCTCGCGGGCCGGTTTGGAGCGCTTCAATTTCTCCGCCGCCTGGAACAACGTGGCGGGAAGGCTGCGCTTGACCGGTACGCTTTTCTCATAGGCATTGCCCTGCATCGGCGCGTCGGGCTCGATCTCGTTCTCGATGCCCCAAAGGCCCGAAGCCAGCGCCGCGGCGGTGGCGATATAGGGATTGATGTCCGCCGCCGAGATCCGGTACTCGACCCGCTGGGACTTTTCGCCGCCGGGAATCGCGCGCAGCGCGCAGGTCCGGTTCTCGATCCCCCAGGTCGCCGCGGTCGGCGCCCAGAAGCCGGGGATCAGCCGGGTGAAGGAATTGACCGTCGGCGCGACCATGCACAGCAGCTCGGGCATCAGGGCCTGCTGCCCGCCAATGAAGTGGCGCATGGTATCGCTGATGTTGTGCTCTTTCTTGGCGTCGTAGAAGGCGGCCTTGCCGTTCTTACCCGTCAGCGAGAGATGGATGTGCCCGCTCTGCCCCGGCCAGTCGGCGGACCACTTGGCCATGAAGGTGGCCATGCGGCCCTGACGCTGACAGATCACCTTGACGATGGTCTTGAACAGCGCGGCCCGGTCGGCGGCCTCCAGCGCCTCGCAGTAGAGCAGCGCCGCTTCGAGCACGCCGGCGCCGGTCTCCGTGTGCAGGCCCTCGATCGGCATGTCCATCGCCGTGCAGGTTTCCAGGATTTCCTCGTAGAGCTCCGCGTGGACCGAGCTGCGCAGAAAGGAATATCCGAAGTGGCCGGGCGTGATGCTTTGCAGATTGCGGTAGCGCTTCTCACGAACCGAATCGGGCGTTTCGTCGAACACGAAGAACTCGAACTCGCAGGCCGCCTGCGCCGCGAAGCCCATGTCCCTGGCCTTGGCGATCACCCGCCGCAGCAGGCCGCGCGGGCAGTAGGCCTCGCCGGCGCCGGTGAACTGCGCGAGAAACAGCAGCATGCCATCCTCGAAGGGGATATCGCGGCAGGTGTGGGGCAGAATTTCGACCGGGGCATCGGGAAAACCCGTGTTCCAGCCGGTCATGCTCGAAAAGTCGTAAAGCTGGTCGTTGGAATCCCAGCCCATGACCACGTCGCAAAAGCCGAAGCCTTTATCGAGAGCGGCGAAGAACTTGTCGCGGCCCATGTACTTGCCGCGCAGGATGCCGTCGACGTCGAAGACGCCGACCTTGACGTACTCAAGGCCGCGCTCCTGAACGATCTTCTTGGCGTCGGCGGCGGTCTTAACTTGCCTAGCGTCCATACCCCGTATTCTCCTCGTGGTGCGCTCGTCATCGAATCCGGGCGAAATAAGAGCACCGGTTAAGGTTGAGCGCCAGTGTCGCGAAGAACCTTGGGAAAGATTGCTGTTTACAGGGCCGCCGGGCTCGGAAACCCTTTTCCACGCGATCCAGCAGAGGGAGAAGGCAAACCATGATCCGCACGGGAGAGCAGTACCGGGAGTCGATCCGCGACGGCCGCGAAGTCTGGATCGACGGTGAGCGGGTCAAGGACGTGACGGCGCATCCCGCCTTCAAGCCGATCGTCGACGTGCGTGCCCGTATCTACGACATGGCCCAGGATCCCGAAACGCGGGAGGTCATGGCCTACCGTGACCCAGAGACCGGCGAGGACAACGCCATCGGTCTCAAGCTGCCGAAGGCGCAGCAGGACTGGTACGACAAGCGCCGCGCCGTGGACCTGGTGATGAAGGATATCGGCGGGGTGGTGATTCGCGTCGGCGACGAAACCATTGGGGAGATGTGGTCGCTCTACGACGGCCAGGACGTGCTCAACGAGGTCGACCCCCAGTTCGCGCGCAACATCGAGGCACACATCTTCAAGGCGCTGCACGCCGATCCCTTCCACGTTTCGGCCAATACCGACCCCAAGGGCGACCGCTCGAAGCGGCCGCAGGACCAGGATCCGGACATGCTGCTGCATGTGGTCAAGGAGACCGATGCGGGCATCGTCGTGCGCGGCGCCAAGTATGAAACGGCGGCGGCCTACGCCAATCAGGCCTTCGTCAAGCCGACCATCGCCAACTGGGGAGACCAGGAGCTGTCGGACTATGCCCTCGGCTTCATCTGCGGAATGGGACAGCGGGGGGTGAAACACATCTGCCGCAGCGGTTTTGCCGGGCGCGCGGCGGCGAAGGACTACCCCTTGGCCAACCGCTTCGACGAGATCGACGCCCTGGTGATCTTCGACGACGTGGAAATCCCCTGGGAGAACGTGCTGTTCTACCGCCACACCAAGGCGGCGACCTTCATTCGCGGCACGCTGCACCGCTACTCGGCCTTTCCCTTCGTGCAGCGTATCCTGACGATTGCCGACATGATGATCGGCGCCGCCCTGTTCAACGTGCGCCAGACCGGCCTCGACAAGCAGCCGGCGGTGCGCGAGAAGCTGGCGGCGCTGGCGTGCTACCGGGAGGGCATCAACGCCCACCTGACCGCCGCGATCGCGGCGGGGGAGCGCAGTCCCGCCGGGCTGCTGATGCCCAATCAGTCGCTGCTCTACACCGGCCGGGTCCATGCCTGCTCCAAGCTGCCCGAGGCCATGCATCTGGCGCGCGAACTCTGCGGCGGACAGATCTGCATCACCCCGGACTCCGCCTCCTTCGAGGCGCCGGATATCGCGCCCTGGCTGGAGAAGTACTACAGCGTGAACGAAGACTGGCTGGCCGAGGACCGGCGCAAGCTGCTGGCCTTCGCCCGCGACCTGCTGAACAGCGACTACGCCGGGCACCGTCTAACCTTCGAGCTCTTCGCCCAGTCGCCGCCCTTCGCGCATCTCAATGCGGTTTACAACAACTTCGATTTCAGCGGCCCGCTGGAATTCGTGCAAAAGGCGGCCGGCCTCTCGGAGCGCGTCCTGCCGAAACGGGGGGAAGGAAAGTAGCCATGCCCACGCATACCCGCATCCGCATGTTCAATACCAAGGACACCTATCCCGAACAGGACCTCGACAACGACCTCTGCCAGGCGGTGCGCGCCGGGAATACGGTCTATCTGCGCGGCCAGATCGGCTCCGACTTCGACGGCAATGTGATCGGCGAGGGCGACCCCCGGGCCCAGACCGAACAGGCGATGAAGAACGTCAAGCAGCTGCTGGAGGAAGCCGGCAGCCGTCTCGAGCACATCGTCAAGATCGTGGTTTACATCACCGACCGTGACTACCGCGAACCGGTCTACCGGGAAATCGGCAGATGGCTGAAGGGGGTCTTTCCGGTCTCGACGGGCCTGATCGTCTCGGGCCTGGCCAAGCCGGAATGGGTGATGGAAATCGATGTCACGGCGGTGATCCCCGAGGAGGAAGCATGACCTTCTCGATTCTCGGGCGCTGCCCCAAGACCGGCATGCTCGGCATGGCGGTTTCTTCCTCCTCGCCCTGTGTGGCGGCGCGCTGCGCTCACGGGCGCGCCGGCATCGGCGTGGTCGCCAGCCAGAACATCACCGACCCGACTTTGGGCCCCATGGGACTCGACCTGCTGGCCGCGGGCAGCAGCGCGCAAGCCGCCTTGCGGGAGCTGCTCGACGGCTACCCCACGGCGGCCTATCGGCAGATCGGTATGATCGACGCTCAGGGCGGCAAGGCTTGGCACAACGGCGGCAAGACGCTGGGCACCTTCGCGGCCGCGGAGGGGGAAAATTGCCTGGCCCTGGGCAATCTGCTGGCGGGGGAGTCGGTGCCCCAGGCGATGATCGAGGGCTTCGCGGCGGATGCCGGCGAAAGCCTAGCCGATCATTTGCTCGCGGCGATGCGGGCGGCGCTCAAGGCGGGGGGCGAGGAGGGGCCGGTGCATTCCGCCGGGCTGATCCTGGTCGAGAAGGTGGCTTGGCCGGTCGCCGATCTGCGGATCGATTGGAGCGAGGGCGACCCCATCGCCGAACTGGCGGCGCTCTGGGAACTCTGGCGGCCGCAGCTGCGCCCCTACGTTACCCGCGCCATCGATCCCTCGACGGCGCCGGCCTACGGCGTGCCGGGAGATACCTGAAGCTTACTCCGCCGAGACGGCGGCGATCTGCGGCGGCGCGGCGGTCTCGCCCTGGATTTCGCCCTGTACATCGGCGCTGGCCGACGGCTGTAGATGCAGCGGCCCGAGCGCCTGCAGGCTCGGCGAGGCGTGACCCTGGATGTAGGGCGGAAAGCTGACCGGGCTGTCGCGGAAGGATTTCAGCACCTGGCCGAGGCCGAAGATGCCGCGCTCGCGCACCCGGCGCACCCGCGCCAGATCCAGTTCATAGGCGAGAATTTCCTCGCCGGAGCCGGCTTCATAAATTCTGTCGCCTTCGGGTCCGACGATGCCGGAGCGTCCGACGCCCATGGCGCCGCCGGCATTGTTGATATCGACCACGTAGCACTGGTTCTGCACCGCCGTGGCGCGGACCATGGTGCATTCGACGTCGCGGTCGATGGAGTTGGTCAGGGTCGGATGCAGGATCACCTCGGCCCCCATCCAGGCTAGGGTGCGGCTGGTCTCCGGGAACCACATGTCGTAGCAGATCGACACCCCCAAACGTCCCACCTCGGGCACGTCGAAGACCAGGAATTCCTGGCCCGCCGCGACCCCGGCTTCGTAGGGGTAGAAGGGAAACATCTTGCGGTAGCGGCCGACGATCTCTCCGGCGCGGTTAATCACCGGCGCGGAATTGAAGATCTGGCCGTTCTCGCGGATGAACAGTGAACCGGGCAGCAGCCAGACGCCGTGCTTCTGCGCCACTTCCTGAAAGCGTGCCTCGGTCGGGCTCGGCAGTTCCTCGGCGTTCAGCGTCGAATAGCCCTGCGGCGCCAGTTCGCCGAACATGATCATGTCGACCCAGGGGAAGCGGGCCTTGACCCGCGCGACCATCCGGCAGATGGCTTCGACGTTGTTCTTGGATTCCAGGACGAGCTGGACGCCAGCGATGGAAAAGGTGGTCATGCGGTTCCTTGCACTGTGGTGCGCGGCCTGTCGTTGCCGCGCGAATTCGGGCTTCAGTCTAGCTTTCGCTGAGCGCCCGGTCGAGGAAGTCGAGGCGATCCTGACCCCAATACATCTCGCCTTGGTAAACATAGCTCGGCGCGCCGAAGACACCAGCCGCGAGCGCTTCCTCGGTGTAGCCCTCGAAGGTCGTCTTGGTCGTCGGCTCGCTGGCCGCGGCCAGCAGCGCGGTCGCGTGATGCCCGGTCTCGTTGGCGATCTCTTCCAGGGTGCCGAAATCGGCGATATTGCGCTCTTCCAGCCATACCGCCTTGAGAATCGCATGGGCCAGCTTCATCGGGTCGCCGCCGGTTTCCGCCGCCGCGATGACGGCGCGCGCGGCTTCCATGTCGGGCGCCGGGAAGTATGCCGGCTTCAGGTTGAGCGGCATGCCGAGATGCTTGGACCAGCGCTCCAGCTCGGCGAAGCGATAGGCCTGGCGCTCCGGCGCGCGCTTGGCCGGCGGTACGCCGCCGGTCTTGGGGAAGATTGTCGCGAGACTGATCGGCTTCACCCGCACCTCGGCGCGGTGGCGCTGCGCCAGCTCCTCGATACCCTTGCTGCCCAGATAGGAAAAGGGGCTGATCAACGAGGGATAGTAATCGATAATCTTGGTCACCTTGCGCCTCCGGTAAATCTATCTGCCGCTATCTAGTGCCTTTGGACAGACTGCGGCACCCTGGTCAAGGGAAAAGGTTTCTTGCCGCCCGCATTCGATCCGCACAGTCTTAGCCGTCTTTTCGAAGGAGTCGCAGCATGGCTTTGGAATCCCTCGCCGTCCTCTTGATCGTCGGCCTGATCGCCGGTTGGATCGCCGGCCAGATGATGCGCGGCCGCGGCTTCGGCGTGTTGGGCAACATCGTGGTCGGCGTGGTCGGCGCGGTGATCGGCGGCTACCTGTTCCAGTTTCTCAGCGTGCCCGTGGGCGGCATCCTGGGTCAGATCATCGCCGCGACCATCGGCGCCGGACTGCTGGTTTTCCTGATCAACCTGGTGCGCCGCTAGCATTTCCCTTGCCAGGGGCTGACGCGGGACGGCGCGGGCGCTAGGCTCGCGGCCTGTTCCGCCTGCACAGAGGTCCGCCGTGTCCGAAATCATCCCCAGTCAGCGCCATCTCTTCGACGTACCAGAGGATATCGCCTATCTGAACTGCGCCTATATGTCGCCGCTGCTGAACGCGGCGGCGGCGGCGGCGGAGGGCGGCCTGCGGACCGAGCGCCACCCCTGGTCGATCGTGCCCGGCGATTTCTTCGAGCCGGCGGAGCGGACACGCGAGAATTTCGCCCTGCTGATCGGCGCCAGCGGCGAGGACGTGGCGCTGACACCCTCGGCGAGCTTCGGCATCTCCACGGCGGCGGTCAATCTTCCGCTGGAGGCCGGGCAGAACATCGTCATGGTGGCCGAACAGTACCCCTCCAACGTCTATCCCTGGCAGCGCCTGGCGGCGGAGCGCGGCGGCGAGATCAAGACCGTGCCCCGGCCGGGCGATGGAGACTGGACGGCGGCGGTGCTCGATACCATCGATTCCCGGACCGCCATCGCCGCGCTGCCCCACAATCACTGGCAGGACGGCGGGCTGCTCGATCTCGAGAGCATCGGCGCGGCCCTACGGGCGCAGGGTGCGGCCCTGGCGATCGACGCCAGCCAGTCGCTCGGCGCGCTGCCCCTCGACGTGCGCCGGGTGCAGCCGGACTTCCTCGCCTCCTGCGGCTACAAGTGGCTGCTCTGCCCCTACGGCTTCTCCTTCCTCTATGTCGCGCCGAAGTGGCAGCAGGGCCGGGCGCTGGACGAATCCTGGCACGGCCGGGCCGGCGCCGAGGACTTCGCCCGGCTCGCCGACTACAGCGCCGACTACATGCCCGGCGCGCGGCGCTTCGACCAGGGCGAGCGGGCCCGCTTCATCCAGCTTCCGGCCGCGACAGCGGCGCTGAAACAGCTCAACGCCTGGGGCGTCGGCAACATCCAGGCCACACTGGCGGCGATCAATGCCCGGGTCGCCGAAGCGGCGGGTGAACTGGGCCTGCAAACGATTTCCAGCGACAAGCGCGCCGGGCATTTTCTCGGCCTGATCTTTCCAGACGGCGTGCCGGAGGACCTGCCGGACAAACTCAAGGCGCAGAAGATCTACGTCTCCGTGCGCGGCAAGTCCGTGCGGGTGACGCCGCATCTCTGGGTCAACGACCTGGACGTGGCGCGCTTCCTCACGGTCTTGAAAGCGGCGCTGTAAACCCGGACACTCGCGGTTCTGCAATGCGCAATCGGCTCTAAGGAACCTCGACCATGAGCGACGACAATCCCAGCATCCTCTCCCACGTCTCCCTCGGGACGAAGGATTTCGCGCGGGCGACCGCCTTCTACGACAAGGTTCTACCGGCGCTCGGCGGCCGCCGGGTGTTCGAGCACGAGGGCGCCGTGGCCTATGGCAGGGCCTTCCCGGAGTTCTGGGTGCAAGAGCCGCTGGATGGCGAAGCCTCGGTCGGCAACGGCACGCATATCAGCTTCAACGCCGCCTCCAAGGATGAGGTCGACGCCTTCCACGAGTCCGCGCTGGCGGCCGGCGGCAGCGACGACGGCGCGCCGGGGCCACGGCCGGAATACGGCGAACCCTTCTACGGCTGCTTCGTGCGCGACCCCGACGGCCACAAGATCGAGGCCACCTTCTGGGACTTCGAACTGGCCAAGAAGCTGGGGATGGGGTGAAGGCTCAGCCCCGCTCCCGCAGTTCCTTGCGGATGATCTTGCCGGTGGTGGTCATCGGCAGTTCGGCGATGAACTCGACCTCGCGGGGGTATTCGTGGGCTGCGAGGCGGGTCTTGACGAAGTCCTGGATTTCCCTGGCCAGTTCCTCGCTGGGCTGCCGGCCCTCGGCCAGCACCACGAAGGCCTTGACCCGTTCGGTGCGTAGCTCGTCGGGCACGCCGACCGCCGCCGCGATCTGTACCGCCGGGTGCTTGATCAGGCAGTCCTCGATCTCGCCCGGGCCGATCCGGTAGCCGCCGGAGGTGATGACATCGTCGTCGCGGCCGACGAACCAGAGATAGCCGTCTCCGTCCATCCGCCCCCGGTCGCCGGTCAGCAGCCAGTCGCCGTGTTCGGCGCTGCGCGCGAACTTGGCCTCCGTGGCCTCGGGGTTGTTCCAGTACTGCAGGAACATCACCGGATCGGGCGCCTTTACCGCGACCGTGCCTTCCTCGCCGGCGGGCAGGGGGGCGCCGTCGGCGCCGAGGATCGCGACTTCGTGGCCGATCACCGGGCGGCCCATGGAGCCGGGCTTGACCGGCATCAGGCTGGCGCAGTTGGAGACGATCAGGTTGCACTCGGTCTGGCCGTAGAACTCGTTGATGGTCAGGCCGAAGGTCTCGCGGCCCCAGTCGAGCAGCCCGGCGCCGAGGGTTTCGCCGCCGCTGCCGATCGAGCGGACGTCATAGCCATAGCGCGCCTTCGGGTCCTTGACCCCGCGCATCATCTTCAGCGCGGTCGGCGGCATGAAGGCGTTGCGCACGCCGAAATTCGCCATGATCGCGAAGGCCTCCTCGGGATCGAACTTGGCGAAGCGGTGCGCCAGCACCGGGATGCCGTGGTGCAGGCTGGGCAGCAGCACGTCGAACAGGCCGCCGATCCAGGCCCAGTCCGCCGGCGTCCAGAACAGATCGCCGGGCTGCGGGAAGAAATCCTGGGGCAGCTCGACCCCCGGCAGGTGGCCGAGCAGCACGCGATGCCCGTGCAGCGCGCCCTTGGGCGGCCCCGTGGTGCCCGAGGTGTAGATGATCACCGCCGGGTCGTTGGGGCCGGTATCCTCGGGCGTGAAATCGCCGCTGGCGTGCTCCAGCTCGCCGTGGAAGCCGAAAGCGCCCTCGCCGGGTCCGTCGATGGAGAGGATCAGGGACAGCTCCGGCAGGCGCGCGCGCAGCGGCGCGATCTTGCCCAGGCCGGTTTCGTCGGTGATCAGCACCGTGGCGCCGGAGTTGCCGAGACGGAACTCCAGCGCTTCCTCGCCGAACAGCCCGAACAGCGGCACGGCGACGCAGCCGAGCTTGTAGGCGGCGAGGTGGGCGACCGCGGTCTCCGGTGCCTGGGGCAGCAGAATGCCGATTCGCTCGCCACGCGCGACGCCCCGGCCTCGCAGCGCGTTGGCCAGGCGGTTCGACATCACTTTTAGATCGTCGAAGGAATAGCGCGCGACTCCGCCGTCGCTCTTGAGATGCACCAGCGCCAGCCGGTTGCTGCCATCGGCCCACTTGTCGCAGGCGTCGACGCCGATATTGTAGCGCTCTGGAATGCGCCAGCGGAAAGCCGCCTGCAGGCTCTCGTAGTCGGGCGCTCTTTCCAGCATGCTGTCCCCCAGCGGTTTCCGCGCGGCGAAGGAGGTAAGATGTACCAGCCCGATCTGTTGAAAGACAAACGCATCCTGATCACCGGCGGCGGCAGCGGCCTGGGCAAGGCCATGGGGCGCAGCTTCCTGGAGCTCGGCGCCAGCATCGCGATCTGCGGCCGCCGCGAGGAGGTGCTGAAGGAGACCGCCGCCGAGTTCGCCAAGGACTTCGGCGCGGAGCGGGTCGCCTGGCAAGGCTGCGACATTCGCGATCCCGAGGCGGTCGAGGCCATGGTCGCGGCCTTCTGGCAGGACGGGCCGCTTGATGTGCTGGTCAACAACGCGGCCGGGAATTTCGCGGCCAAGAGCGAGACCCTCAGCCACCGCGCGCTCGATGCCGTGCTCGGCATCGTGCTGCACGGCACCGCCTACGTGACCCTGGCGCTCGGCAAGCGCTGGATCGAGGCGGGGCGCAAGGGCACGGTGCTCTCCATGCTGACCTCCTACGCCTGGAGCGGCTCGGCCTATGTCCTGCCCTCGGCCATGGGCAAGGCCGGGGCGCTGGCGATGACCCGCAGCCTGGCCGCCGAGTGGGGCCAATACGGCATCCGCCTCAACGCCATCGCGCCGGGGCCCTTCCCGACCCAGGGCGCCTGGGAACGGCTGATCCCCAACGACGACGTCGACCGCGCCTGGAAGGAGAAGATTCCGCTGGGCCGCTTCGGCGAGCACAGCGAGCTGACCAATCTCGCCGTCTTCCTGGTCTCGGAGCTTTCCAGCTATATGACCGGGGAATTGGTGCACCTCGACGGCGGCGAGTGGATCGGCGGTGCCGGGCAATTCAACCTGTTGAAATCCCTCAGCGACGCCGATTGGGAGGAGATGAAGGGCCGGGGGCGGAAAGGATGAGTCCTGTCGCCGCCGCGATTGCTCCCAGCCCCGCTCTGCCGTAGATTCCGCTCATGCCTCTCGATGCCCAAACCCGGCCGGAGACGGTCTACTCCGTCTGCCCGCACGACTGCCCCTCCACCTGCGCGCTGGAGGTCGAGCGCCTGTCCGAGACGCGCATCGGCAAGGTGCGCGGCCTCAAGGATCACCCCTATACCGACGGCGTGGTCTGCGCCAAGGTCGCGCGATATGCCGAGCGGGTGCACCATCCAGACCGCCTGACCCAGCCGCTGCAAAGGATCGGGGAGAAGGGCGGGGGGCTTGAAGCTTTCCGGCCGATCTCCTGGGACGACGCCCTGGATATCACCGCCGAGGCTTTCCTGAAGGCCGAGGCGCGCTACGGCGCCGAGACGGTCTGGCCCTATTTCTACGCCGGCACCATGGGCCACGTGCAGCGCGACGGCATCGAGCGGCTGCGCCACGTCAAGGGCTACTCCCGCCAGTGGTCGACGATCTGCACCATGCTGCCGGAATCCGGCTGGCTGGCCGGGGTCGGCGCCAAGCAGGGGGTGGACGCCCGCGAACTCCAGCACAGCGATCTGATCGTGGTCTGGGGCGGCAACCCGGTGAACACCCAGGTCAACGTGATGAGCCATATCGCCAAGGCGCGCAAGGCACGCGGCGCCAAGCTGGTGGTCATCGATCCCTACCGCACCGGTACCGCCGAGCAGGCGGATATGTTCCTGCCCGTTCGGCCCAGCACCGACGCCGCGCTGGCCGCCGCGGTGATCCATATCCTGCTGCGCGACGGCCACGCCGACCGCGATTACATGGCGCAGTTCACGGACTGGAACCAATCGGCCGAGGCGCATTTCCGCGAGAAGACGCCGGCCTGGGCGAGCGCAATCACCGGGCTGCCGGTGGAACAGATCGAGGCCTTCGCCAAGCTCTACGGCGAAACCGAACGCAGTTTTATTCGCGTCGGCTACGGCTTCGCGCGGACCCGCAACGGCGCCGCCAATCTGCACGCCGTTTCCTGCCTGCCAGCGGTGACGGGCTCCTGGAAACACCGGGGCGGCGGAGCGCTCTGGGGCAACGGCGCGATCTACCACCTCGACAAGACGGTGATCGACGGCTCCGACCGGCTCGACAAATCGGTGCGCAAACTCGACCAGTCGCGCTTCGGCCCGGTGATGACCGGCGACCCCCGGGATATCGGCGAGGGTCCGCCGGTAACGGCGCTGCTGGTTCAGAACACCAACCCTGCGGTGGTCTGTCCCGAGACGCGCAAATGCCTCGACGGCCTCGCCCGCGACGATCTTTTCACCTGCGTGCACGAGCAGTTTCTGACCGAGACGGCGGAGATGGCGGATATCGTGATCCCGGCGACGATGTTCCTGGAGCACGACGACTATTACACCGCCAGCGGCCACACTTTCCTGCAGGTCGCCCGCAAGGTGATCGAGCCGCCCGAGGGCTGCCGCGAGAACCACTGGGTGATCTGCGAGCTGGCCAAGCGTCTGGGCGCCGAGCACGCCGGTTTCGAGATGACGGCTTGGGAGCTGATCGCCGAGACCTTCCGCCGCTCCGGCCATCCCGCGCCCGAGGAAATCCACGACAAGCGCGGCCTCGACTGCGCGCAGCCCTTCGAGGAGATGCATCATCTCACGGGCTTCCCGCAGCCCGACGGGCGGTTCCGCTTCCGTGCCGATTGGGCCGGGGTTGGCCGGGATCACGCGGGTATGCCGGGCTTTGCCGATTACTGGACGGCCATCGACCTGGCCAACGAGGAACATCCTTTTCGGCTGGTCGCGGCTCCGGCGCGCGGTTTCCTCAACACGACCTTCAACGAGACGCCGGGCTCGCAGAAGCGCGAAGGCCGCCCGACGCTCCTGCTGCATCCCGAGGATTGCGCGGACCTCGGCGTCGCGGAGGGCGCGCGCTTGCGTATCGGCAACGACCGCGGCTCCCTGGTAATCCACGTCCGCCCCTTCGACGGCTTGCAGCGCGGGGTCGCCGTGGTCGAATCGATCCATCCCAACAGGGCCTTCGAGGAAGGCCTGGGGATCAATCTGCTGACCAGCGCCGACGCCGGAGCGCCGCGCGGCGGCGCCGTGTTCCACGACACCGCGATCTGGATCCGCCCGGCATGAGCGTGCTGGCGTCCGGCGGTTCGGCGATTCCCAATCCTTCTGTGCGCATCGGCGCCGCCGCCGACCCCCGGCGCATCATCGTGCTGGGCAACGAGAAAGGCGGCTCGGGGAAATCGACGACGGCGATGCATCTGATCGTCGCGTTGTTGCAGACCGGCAAGCAGGTCGGCGTGCTCGATCTCGATGCCCGTCAGGGAACGCTCAGCCGCTACATCGAGAACCGCCGCGCCTTTGTCGCCGGCGGTGGGCCGAAGCTGCCGCTGCCGGAGCTGATCCGGGTCGAGCGCTCGGAGCTGGCGAACCGCGGCGAAGCCAAAATGGAGGAAAGCGAGCGCCTGGAATCCGCGTTGCAGGAACTGCGGGGCTGCAACCTCGTCGTGGTCGATACGCCGGGCAGCGACAATACCCTTTCGCGGCTCGGCCATGCCCTGGCCGATGTCCTGGTGACGCCGCTCAACGATTCCTTCATCGATCTCGACCTGCTGGCGCGCATCGACCCCGAGGCGCACAAGGTGCTGGGGCCGAGCGTTTACAGCGAGATGGTCTGGGAGCAGCGCCAGAATCGCGCCCGCGCCGGGCGGCCGCCGCTCGACTGGATCGTGATGCGCAATCGCCTGGCGCATGTCGATGCCCGCAACAAGCGGGAGATCGGCCGTCTGCTGGACGACCTGTCGAAGCGCATCGGCTTCCGTCTGGCGCCGGGCTTCGGAGAGCGGGTGATTTTCCGTGAGCTCTTTCCCAAGGGCCTGACCCTGCTCGACCTGCGGGAACGCGGCGCGGGCGTGGAATTGACCATGAGCCATGTCGCGGCCCGCCAGGAAGTTCGCCAATTGCTCGACACCATCGGATTGGAGCGCGCCGAAATCGCGTGATGCCGCTGGAAGCCTTGCCCGATCAGCCCCATGTTTTGCTGTAGAAAGGGCAACGATGAACGACGATAAGAAATTACCGGCCTCAAGCGAGAGCCAGGAGGTCCAGGCCTTCCTGGATAAGGTGCGCCATGCGCCCCAGCCCAGCGGCGGCGGGCGCGGGCGGCTGATCTTCGCCATGGACGCGACCGCCAGCCGTCAGCCGACCTGGGACCGGGCCTGCCATCTGCAGGCCGAGATGTTCCTCTCGACCCAGGCACTCGGCGGCCTGGAAGTGCAGTTGGTCTTTTATCGCGGTTTCAAGGACTGCAAGACCAGCAAGTGGATGACCGACTCTCCGGCGCTGCTCAAGGCCATGACCTCGGTGAGCTGCCTCGCCGGGCAGACCCAGATCGGGCGGGTGCTGAGCCATGCCCTGAAGGAAACCGAAGCCCGCAAGGTCAATGCCCTGGTCTTTGTCGGCGATGCCGTCGAGGAGGACATCGACCACCTCGGCCACCTCGCCGGGCAGCTCGGCCTCAAGGGGCTGCCCTGTTTCATGTTTCATGAGGGCGGCGATGGCATCGCGCGCAATGCCTTCGAACAGATCGCCAAGCTGTCCGGCGGGGCCTGCTGCTCCTTCGATTCCTCATCGGCGCAGCAGCTGCGGGATTTGCTGTCGGCCGTCGCGGTCTTCGCCGCCGGTGGGCGCAAGGCCTTGGCCGATTTCAGCAAGGCGCGCGGCGGGGCCACCCTGCTGCTGACCCGCCAGGTCCGTTGAGCAGGGCTGCGAGGACCGCGCCGCAATGATCTCCTATTTCATTCTGGGGCTGGCATTGCTCGCCGGCAGCCTGTTGCTGCTGCGCTGGTTCGTCAACGCGGAGCCGCGCAGCGTGGTGACCGCCCTGAAGTGGCTGCTAGCCGCCGCTGGGCTCGCCTTCATGGTTTTTCTGTTCTTCGGCGGCGCGCGCCTGCTGATGGTTTTCGCGCTGCCGTTCCTGCTGCCGCTGCTGCTGCGGTCCGGCATGATTCTAAGGCTCCTGCAGCGGGCCAAGGCGGCGCGCGGCCCGGCGCCGGGCCAGACCTCCGAGGTGCGCACCCGTTTCCTGCGCATGACCCTGGACCACGACAGCGGCGCCATGGAGGGCACGGTGGTGGAAGGCGCGTTTCGCGGGCTGCGGCTGGCGGAGATGCAGGAGGATCAACTGATGGAGCTATGGCGCACCTGCCGCGCCGAGGACGAGCAATCGGCGCAGGTGCTCGAGGCCTACCTGGATCGTATGCGGGGATCCGAGTGGCGCGCGGCGGCGGGCGCCGGCAAGACGGAGGAGGAAGAGGGGCAATCGGCGGGACCTGCCGGCGGCGAGATGACCGAGGCGGAGGCCTATGAGATTTTGGGGCTGGAGCCGGGGGCCGGCGAATCCGAGGTGCGCGAGGCGCATCGCCGCTTGATGCAGAAGTTTCACCCCGATCACGGCGGCTCCAACTATCTTGCGACGAAGCTGAATCAAGCCAAGGAAATCCTGCTACGCGGCTAAGGGCGAGTTGTTTCGCTTCGGCCCCTATGGCAAGAGAATGCACCCACGTCTCCGATTGAGCGGAAGATAGATGAAAA
Organism: uncultured Alphaproteobacteria bacterium; assembly: GCA_942491105.1. Classification (GTDB taxonomy): domain Bacteria; phylum Pseudomonadota; class Alphaproteobacteria; order Kiloniellales; family DSM-21159; genus JBBEAM01. The sequence continues at coordinate 78,755 of CALNZX010000010.1, forward strand.
ACAAGGTTCGTAAGGCGGTCTTCCCCGTGGGCGGCCATGGCACGCGGTTCCTGCCGGCGACCAAGGCGGTCCCCAAGGAGATGCTGCCGGTCGTCGATAAGCCCTTGATCCAATACGCGGTCGAGGAAGCGAAAGCGGCGGGCATCGAGGAGTTCATCTTCGTCACCGGACGCGGCAAGAGCGCGATCGAGGATCACTTCGATCAGGCGCTGGAGCTCGCGCAGGCCCTGGAGAGCGGCGGCAAGACCGAGCTGCTCGAGACGCTGCGTGCCTCGGTGCTGGCGCCAGGGCAGGTTTCCTACACCCGGCAGCAACAGCCGCTCGGCCTGGGGCACGCCGTCTGGTGCGCCCGCCACCTGGTCGGCGACGAGCCCTTCGCGGTGCTGCTGCCCGACGATCTGGTGCAGTCACGCACCCCCTGCATGAAGCAGATGACCGAGGCCTTCGCGGAAACCGGGGGCAACCTGGTCGCGGTGATGGACGTGCCGAGGGAACACACCAGCCGCTACGGCATCCTAGATGTCACCTCCGACAACGGCCGCCTGGCTAAGGCCAAGGGGCTGGTCGAGAAGCCGAAGCCCGAGGATGCGCCCTCGACCCTGTCGATCATCGGCCGCTATATCCTGCAGCCGCAGGTCTTCCGGGAACTCGACGGGCAGAAGACCGGCGCCGGCGGAGAGATTCAGCTGACCGACGCCATGGCGGGCACCATCGGCGAGATGCCTTTCCACGGACTGCGCTTCGAAGGCACGCGCTACGACTGCGGCAACAAGGCCGGCTTCCTGGAAGCCACGGTGGCCTTCGCCTTGGCGCGCGACGATCTCGGCGAGGAGATGCGCCGCATTCTCGACGACTACGCCGCCCCAAACCGCTAAGCCGGGAGAATATCCATGCGAGTTGCGATGATAGGCACCGGCTATGTCGGGCTGGTTTCCGGGGCCTGTTTTTCCGAGTTCGGTACCCAGGTGATCTGCGTCGACAAGGATGCAGGCAAGATCGCGCGCTTGGAAGCCGGGGAGATTCCAATCTTCGAGCCAGGGCTGGACGGCCTGGTGGCTAGCAACGTCGAGGCGGGGCGCCTGACTTTCACGACGGATTTGAAGTCCTCTGTCGCTGGCGCCGACGCGGTCTTTATCGCGGTCGGTACCCCGTCACGGCGCGGCGACGGCCATGCCGATCTCAGCTATGTCTACGCCGCGGCCGCGGAAATCGCCGAGGCGATCACCGGCTACTGTGTCGTGGTGACCAAGTCCACGGTGCCGGTGGGAACCGGGCGGGCGGTCGCCAAGATCATCTCCGAAACCCGGCCGGACCTGAAGCTAGGCCAGGATTTCGATGTGGTTTCCAATCCGGAATTCCTGCGCGAAGGCTCGGCGATCGGCGACTTCATGCGCCCGGACCGGGTGGTGATCGGCGCGGAAACCCAGCGCGCGACCCAGGTGATGCAGTCCCTTTACCGGCCGCTCTATCTCAACGAGACGCCGATCCTGGTGACCAATCTGGAAACCGCCGAGCTGACCAAGTACGCGGCCAATGCCTTTCTGGCGACCAAGATCACCTTCATCAACGAGGTCGCCGATATCTGCGAAAAGCTCGGCGCGGATGTGCAGCAGGTGGCCAAGGGCATCGGTCTCGACGGCCGGATCGGCTCGAAGTTCCTGCACGCGGGGCCGGGCTATGGCGGCAGCTGTTTTCCCAAGGACACCATCGCCATGGTGCGCACGGCGCAGCAGGCCGAGGCGCCGATTCGTATCGTCGAGGCCGTGGTCGAGGTCAATGAGCGCCGCAAGACCCGCATGGCCGCGAAGATCGCCGATCACTGCGGTGGCGATGTGGCGGGCAAGGCCATCGCCCTGCTGGGATTGACCTTCAAACCGAACACCGACGACATGCGCGATGCGCCCAGCCTGTCGATCATCGCCGCCTTGCAGGACGCCGGTGCGTCGATCCGGGCCTTCGACCCGGAAGGCATGGAGGAAGCGGCGAAACTGGTCGAGGGCGTGACCTTCTGCGACGACGCCTATGAAACTATGCAGGGCGCCGATTGTTTGGTTCTGGTGACCGAGTGGAACGAATTCCGCAATCTCGACCTGGATCGCATCAAGTCCCTGCTCAACCAGCCCGCCATGGTCGATCTGCGCAATGTCTACGACCCGGCGACGATGCGCGAGGCGGGCATCCGCTACTGCTCCGTAGGGCGGCCGGACGGCGATGCGAAGAAGAAGGACTGAGCCATGACCGCACATCGCTTCGACCCCTCGATCCTGCGCGAATACGATATTCGCGGCGTGGTCGGGAAGACCCTCTCCGCCGCCGATGCCGAGGCTTTGGGCCGGGCCTTCGGCAGCGTGGTGCGGGGCCGGGGCGGGGAGCGTGTGGCACTGGGCTACGACGGCCGGCTGTCTTCGCCGGAACTGGAGGATGCGGTCGCCGCAGGGCTGCGCGCCAGCGGCGTGACGCCGCTGCGTATTGGCCGGGGGCCGACGCCGCTGCTCTACTTCGCGGTCTACGAGCTCGACGCCGATGGCGGCATCATGGTCACCGGCTCGCACAATCCGCCGGATCACAATGGCTTCAAGCTGATGCTCGGCAAGGCGAGCTTCTTCGGCCAGCAGATCCAGGAACTGGGAGAGCTGGCGGCCTCGGGAGACTTCGCGCGCGGCGAGGCCGGTGACGAGAGCCACGATTTGAGCGAGGTCTACCTGACCCGGATCACCGAGGGCATGAGGATCGATCCGCAGATCAAGGTGGCCTGGGATGCCGGGAACGGCGCGGCGGGCGAGCTGATGAGCCGCCTGACCCAGCGCCTGCCAGGGCAGCACAGCCTGCTCAATGCGGAGATCGACGGCACCTTTCCCAGTCATCATCCCGACCCGACGGTGCCGGCAAATCTGGTTCAATTGCAGGATACGGTGCGCGCGGAGGGCTGCGATCTCGGAATCGCCTTCGATGGCGACGGCGACCGGATCGGCGCGGTCGACGAGAACGGCGGCATTCTCTGGGGCGATCAGCTGATGCTGTATCTGGCCCGGGATATTCTGAAGGAGCGTCCAGGCTCGACCATCATCGCCGACGTCAAGGCCAGCCAGGTGCTGTTCGATGAGATCGCCCGGCTCGGCGGCCGGCCGCTGATGTGGAAAACCGGGCATTCCCTGATCAAGTCGAAGATGCTGGAGGAAAACGCGCCTTTCGCCGGCGAGATGTCGGCGCATCTTTTTTTCGCCGACCGCTACTACGGCTTCGACGATGCCCTTTATGCCGCCGTCCGCTTGCTGACGGCCTTGACCCGCTGTGGCGAAAGCCTGGCGGATTTCCGCGCCGCGCTGCCGCCGGTCGTCAACACGCCGGAGCTGCGCTTCGACTGCCCGGCGGAGCGCAAGTTGGCGGTGATCGAAGAGGTGCGGGGCCGGCTCGACGCGGAGGGCGCGCAGGTCAGCGGCGTCGATGGCGTGCGGGTCAAGGATGCCGATGGCGGCTGGTGGCTGCTGCGCGCGTCCAATACCCAGGACGTGCTGGTCGCGCGCTGCGAAGCCCCGGATCAGGCCCATCTGGATAGGCTCTACGCGGAGCTTTCCCGCCAGCTGCGCGCCAGCGGTCTGGAGCCGCCGGCACTGTCCTGAAGATTACATGGATTCCCGTTTGACAGCCTGCCGCGTGGCCACTACATCACGCGGCCCGGCTGTTATGCCGCAGACCCTGTAACGCGCGGATTCGAGGGGATATCCGATGGAGTTCTTCTTCTACGGCACGCTGCTCGATGCCGAGGTGCGCGCCCTGGTTATGCCGCATCGGGCAGAGGCCCTGACACAGACTCCGGCGGTGTTGCCCGGCTTCCGGCGCGTGCAGGCCAACTGCGGCTATTTCCCAGTGCTGACGCGCCATGCCACCGGCCGGGTCGAGGGGGCGGTGATCGGCGGTCTGGATGTGCGGTCCCTCCTGCTGATGGCGCACTTCGAGGGCGATGAATACCTGCCCCAGCGCGTCACCGTGGTGCAGCAAGGCCAGCGGCGCGGGCTCTGGGTATTCATGCCGGCGCATAGCGGTTACGCCACGGGCCGCGCTTGGAGCCTGGAGCGCTGGCAGCGCGGCCACAAGCGGCGCTTGATCCGTCAGACCCATAAGTGGATGTCGGAGTTCGGCGCCCGCAGTCTCGCCAGTGGCGATGTCAGCTGGCGGGCGCGGCGCACCCTGCTGCAGATCGCCGAGACCGAGGCCGGACTATCTTCGGAATGGAATCGCGCGGTCTCTGGAGAGGCCTACGCCGCCGCCGCCGAGTAGCGGCGTCAGCTTCCGCCCTTAACGACGAGACAATCCATTTCGGCGGCTTCCAGGCGGCGGCAGGCTTCGCGCGCCAGGCCCTCGGAGAAACCGCTGAGCCGGGCACGATACAGCGTGCCCTGATTGCCCTCGGCGGAGGGGATTTCGATCTTACTTTCCTGCGCCAGGTCCGGCACCCGCTGCACGGCGGTCTGGGCCATGGCCTCGGCCGGCGCGTAGCTGTGGAAGGCGCCGACCTGCACCGCCCAGCTGCCGCCGGTTTCCGCGGCCTTGGCGGAGGGGATCAGGCTGAAGGAGGTTTCCGCCGGCTCGGTCGATGCGATCTGCACGCTCTGCGGTTCAGAGCGGGTCTGCGCAATGGCGGTGGGCTCGCGGAAGGGGTTGCGCAGGCCGGGCGCGGGCGGCGGAACGTCGAGCGCCGCCGCGCGAACGTAGCCGCGGTCCAGCAGCTCGACCATATGAGCGTCGCGGCTGCGCGCCGTGCGGCCGCCGAAGACCACCGCGATCAGCCGCCGGTCATCGCGCATCACGGAGGCGGCGAGATTGAATCCCGAAGCCCGGATATAGCCGGTTTTGATGCCGTCGGCGCCGTCGTAGTCGTCGAGCAGGTTGTTGTGCCCGCGGTAGGTGCGGCCGTTGTACTCGAAGGAGCTATAGGAGAAGTAGGCGTAGTAATCCGGGAAATGCCGGATCAGGGCCGCGGATAGCCGCGCCATATCGCGGGCCGTCGATAGCTGGCCGCGATTGGGCAGGCCCGAGGCGTTGCGGAAGGTCGTCTGATCCATGCCCAGGCCGCGCGCCTTGGCGGTCATCATGCGGGCGAATTCGATCTCGGTGCCGCCTAGGTGCTCGGCGACCACGGTGGCGACATCGTTGGCCGACTTGACGGCCAGCGCCAGGATCGCGTCCTCGACGGCAATGCTGCTGCCCTTGGGCAGGCCGAGCTTGGTGGGAGCCATGCCGGCGGCGCGCGCCGAAACCGGCATCCGGGTCTCCAGGGTGACCTGCCCCTTGTCCAGCGCATCGAACAGCATGTAGAGGGTCATCATCTTGGTGAGCGAGGCCGGATAGTTACGCGTGTCCGCGTTCTTCTCGTACAGCACCTTGCCGCTCTCGAAGTCGACCACAATTGAGGCATATTTCGCCTCTACGCTGCTGCTGCTCGCAAAAACGAGCGCAACGGCGAAGAAAAGAAACACACCACTGTTTCTCACGGAACGCGCGATATTCTGCATGATGTCCCCGCGAATTAGCTCCACAACCGCAGCCATCCCCCGAAGAGTCCGCCCTAAGGCAATGACTTGTCTGTGATTCTAAGGAATGGAGGACTCCCTGTCTAGCGCTTATCCTAATCGGGGAAATACCCTTGGAACGTACCCGCGCCGAAGCCACCCTTGATGCGAGGTTTGCCATGATCCGCTTGCTATCCCGTATTGCCCCGCTCGCCACGCTCGGCGGCGCCCTGATGCTCGCCGCCTGCGCCTACCAGGGCGATCAGTCGACACCCGGCGCGCAAAAGCTCACCTGGTTCAGCTATCTGAACGGCGAGGATATCCGGCAAGGCTGCGCGGAGGGGACGCTTGACCGCTATCGTTTGGTCAACAACGCGGTCTACGAGGAGCAGCTGCGCAGCTATGAGCTGCGCTTGAGCCCGAACGGCGGCGGCAGCTACAGCGCCCGCGCCCAGGGTGTGGCCTCGCTGACCAAGGTGACCCTGAACGATCCTCTGGCCCCCTGGGGCTGGCAGACCTCCGAGGCGAGCTTGACGCCGGAACAAGGCGCAGCCTTCAAGAGCGCGCTCGCGGACAGCGGCTTCTACGGTCCGCCGCCGGTCGGTAAGCGGTTCTATTCCGGTTTCTTTTACTGGTGGGTGGTCGCCTGTGAAGATGGCCAGATGCACTACAACGCCTGGGAGTACGGTATGCCCGGCTATGCCGAGCTGACCTTCCCGGATTGGCTCTACGCCTTGGACCGGACCGGTCTCGCGGTCAATCCGCCGCGTGAAATCGACCTCGACAAGCGCCTGCGCGATAGGAATTCGGGTGGCCGCGCCAGCGACGACGATCCGTCCCTGAATTTCGAGATCGAGATGGGCCGCGACGGGATGCGAGGCGGGGCCTCTTTGTTCTAGGCGCCGGTTAGGGCCTGAACGAAGCGCTTCAGTCTTCGCGCACCAGCGACAAGGGCAGGGCGGGTTTGGCGCCGGACAGCAAATCCCCGACCCAGGGCCCGTCGGGCATGCGTTTGGCCAGTTCCGTCAGATGCTCGTTCCACCACACCCGCTGTTCCATCAGGTCGTCGTAGTCGTACTGACCCATGCGCCAGTCGCCGGTAGCTTTCAGATAGGCGCAGATATCCACCGGAAAGCCGACATCGGCCGAGGAGTAGCGCGTGGAGTCGAAGGACAGATAGGCCAGCTTCAGGGCGTTCTGCATCTCGGTGTCGCTGGTCAGCGCCCGGTCGAGGATCGGCTTGCCGTAGGCGGTCGAGCCGATCGAAAGGTAGGGCGTTCGGGAATCGACCTCGATCCAGTTTCCCTCTGGATAGACCAGATACAGCGTCGGTTCCTTATCCTCGGGAAGCTGCCCCGCGATGATGCTGTGCAGGTTGAAGTTGAGCTCCGACTTCTCGAGGGCGGTACGGTCCTCCTCCTCGACCTGCCGCAGGCATTTGCCATAGCGGTCGACGGCTTCGAGCAGAGATCCCGCGGCCTTGCCATGCTCGGCGCGCAGGTCGCGATCGAGATAGGCGAGAGTCTTGTCGCGCAGCGACCTGAGACCCGAGGTCATGATGGTGAAGCGATGCGTCTGCGTGCCGTGGAGGCTTAGCTTCCGGGCATTGGAAACCTGACTGCCGCTGGTGATGCGGCCGTCGGCCAGGCAAACCAGGCCTTCCTGGACTTTGATGCCGAGACAGTAGGTCATAACCCTCCTTATCCTGGCGCAGTCGGTTCCGCGGCCAGCCTTCCAGCCGACTCCTTCGCGCCAGCCACGCGGGCGCAACTCTGACAGAGGGGTCGCGTCCGGGCAAGCTGCGGCTCTTGGATAACCCGGAAGATGAGATTTTTGTGCAGTGCACAATAATCGCCTTGACAGATGGCGGAGAATCCATATTTCTATAGCAATGCTGCACTGCACAAAAAAGGCCGATGGCCCGATCGGTGCGCAGCGAAGAGTTTCTCAAGACGCACCCAGAAGAGGAGAGCGCAGATATGAGTACGAAAAAGACGACCGGCGCGGCGAAAGCTGCCGCCCAGAATAGCGAAACCAGGACCAAGGCCGCGATGATCGCCGGTCAGGAAACCGTCGAGAGCGTCGTTAAGGCGAGCTCCGAGGCCGCGACCAAGCAGGTCGAGCAGGCTGTCGCCATGACCCAGGAGCAGGCCGAGAAAACCTCGAACGCCATGTTCAAGGGCTATGACGAGATTTCCCAGATCAACAAGCAGAACTTCGACGCGATGGTGCAGTCTTCCTCGATCTTCGCCAAGGGCTGCGAGAGCATCACCAAGGAGTTCTTCTCCTACTCGCAGAATGCCCTGGAGATGAGCTTCAAAGGCACTAAGGCCATGCTCGGCGCCACGTCCATCAAGGATGTCGTCGATCTGCAGTCCGAGATTGCGCGCAAGTCCTTCGACACGGCGATGGCCGAGAGCGCCAAGCTGACGGAGATGTCGGTCGAGGTGACCAACAAGGCCTTCAAGCCCCTGCAGGATCAGGTCAATGTGGCTGTCGGTAAGATCACCAAGCCGCTGGCCGCCTAACAGCGCAGCGAAAATGGCAGGCCGGCAGCGCCGGCCGGACGAGTCGATAAAGGCCCGCGGGGGCGTCACCCCGCGGGCCTTTATGATTCTTGCGCCAAGCAAGCTTAGAGGGAAAAAGAACTGCGCAATTCTCCCCCCTTTATTCTCGTTTCAGGCGAAAGGTGGCGGACGGCTATCGCGCGTTTGACTTTAATCTGGACTTGATGCCTCCTATCCGCAGGCAGCACAGCCTGCGCCGCCGATCCATCGCTTAGCCGATCCGACGGGGGCCAAAAAATAATAATAGCAGTCCAAAATAACGACACAGGGACTTATCGATGAAACGCTCAACCAACCTTTTCGCGGCCGCGCTGGTCGCGTCTGTCGCCTTTGCTGCCTCTGCGGAAGCAAAGACGCTGGTCTACTGCTCCGAGGGTAGCCCGGAGGGCTTCAACCCCTCGCTCTACACGGCGGGAACAACCTTCGATGCCTCTTCGCGCCAGATCTTCAACCGTCTCGTCGAGTTCGAGCGCGGCACCACGAAAATCGTTCCGGCGCTCGCGGAGTCCTGGGAGGTTTCCGACGACGGATTGGAATACACCTTCCATCTGCGCCAGGGCGTGACCTGGCAGACCACGGATGATTTTACCCCGACCCGTGAGTTCAACGCCGACGACGTGATCTATTCCTTCGAGCGCCAGTGGAAGGAGGATCATCCCTACTTCAACGTCTCCGGCGGCTCCTATGAGTATTTCAACTCCATGGACATGGGCAATCTGCTGAAGGCGATCGAGAAGGTCGACGATCACACCGTCAAGTTCGTGCTCAATCAGGCGGAGGCCCCCTTCATCGCCAATCTAGGCATGGACTTCGCCTCGATCCTCTCGGCCGAGTACGCCGATCGGATGAGCGAAGCCGGCACGCCAGAGAACGTCGACCTGAACCCGGTCGGTACCGGCCCCTTCCAGCTGGTCGACTACCAGAAAGACGCGGTGATCCGCTTCAAAGCCCACCCGGACTACTGGGGCGGCAAGGCGGCGCTCGACAACCTGATCTTCGCGATTACGCCGGACGCCTCCGTGCGTTACCAGAAGCTGCAGGCGGGCGAATGCCACGTGATGCCCTACCCGAATCCGGCGGACATCGAGGCGATGCGCAGCGATGACGCCATCAACCTGTTGCAGCAGGAAGGCCTCAACGTCGGCTACCTCGGGTTCAATACGGAGAAGGAACCCTTCACCGACAAGCGCGTGCGCCAGGCCCTCAACATGGCCGTCAACAAGCAGGCGATCATCGACATCGTCTTCCAGGGCGCCGGCACAATCGCCAAGAACCCGATCCCGCCGACAATCTGGTCCTACAACGACGATGTGAAGGACTACGCCTACGATCCGGAAGCCGCCAAGAAGCTGCTTGAGGAAGCCGGCGTCACCGGCCTCAAGACCGACATCTGGGCGATGCCCGTGCAGCGGCCCTATAACCCGAACGCGCGGCGCATGGCCGAGCTGATCCAGGCCGACTGGGCGGCGGTCGGCGTCGAGGCCGAGATCGTGTCCTTCGAGTGGGGCGAGTACCTGCGCCGCTCGAAGCTGGGCGAGCACCAGACGGTGTTGCTCGGCTGGACCGGCGACAACGGCGATCCGGACAACTTCCTCTACGTCCTGCTCGGCTGCGAAGCGGCCAAGGACAGCGCCAACCGCGCGCGCTGGTGCCACAAGCCCTTCGACGACCTGCTGATTCAGGCGAAGCGGACGGCGGATGTTGAGGAGCGCACCGCCCTCTACGAAGAGGCCCAGGCGATCTTCAAGGAAGAAGCGCCTTGGGTGACCATCGCCCACTCGGTGGTCTTCAAGCCGGTACGCAAGGAAGTCATCGACTTCCGCATCGATCCCTTCGGCGGACACGTCTTCTACGGCGTCGATATCGAAGAGTAGGCGAAAGCCGATCATCTTGGTCCGGCGGCGCGGTGGAAAAACCCCGCGCCGCCGGCCTCCGTTTTAGAGGCACGACGAGATGCTGCGCTATTTTCTGCGGCGAATCGCCATCCTGATTCCCACGCTGTTTGGCGTGACCGTGGTCACCTTCGGGCTGATCCGCATTATCCCCGGCGACCCCATCGAAATTCTGGCAGGCGAGCGCGGCGTCGCGCCGGAGCGCCATGCCGCGCTGATGGCCCAGTTCGGCTACGACCGTCCCCTGTGGGAGCAGTACTTCTGGTTTATCGGCGATCTGCTGCAGGGCGATCTTGGGCGTTCCATCGCCACCAAGCAGCCGGTCCTGGATGAATTCTTCACACTGTTCCCGGCGACCGTGGAGCTCGCCGTCTGCGCCATGATCTTCGCGGTCGTGATCGGCCTGCCGGCCGGCATCATCGCCGCCGTGCGCCGCGGTTCCGCATTCGATCACACCACCATGGTGGTCTCCCTGACCGGTTATTCCATGCCGATCTTCTGGTGGGGATTGCTGCTGATTATCTTGTTTTCCGGAATCCTGAGGTGGACACCGGTCTCCGGCCGTATCGATCTGCTCTACTATTTCGATACGCCGACCGGCTTCATGCTGATCGACAGTTTGCTCTCGGGGCAAAAGGGCGCCTTTTCCTCGGCGCTCAGCCATCTCGTGCTGCCGGCCATCGTGCTGGGCACCATTCCCCTCGCCGTGATTGCCCGGCAGACCCGCTCGGCGATGCTGGAGGTGTTGGGCGAGGATTACATCCGCACCGCCAACGCAAAGGGCTTGCCGCCGCGCCGGGTGGTCGGGCTGCATGCCCTGCGCAATGCCCTGATCACCGTGGTCACGGTGATCGGCCTGCAGGTCGGGGTCTTGCTGGCCGGCGCGATTTTGACGGAAACCATCTTTGCCTGGCCGGGCATCGGCAAGTGGCTGGTGGATTCCATCGAGAGCCGGGATTACACCGCCGTTCAGGGCGGGCTGCTGCTGGTCGCGATCATCATCATGGCGGTCAATCTGCTGGTCGATCTGCTGTACGGCTTGATCAACCCGCGCATCCGCCACGCCCGCTAGGAGGAGCAGATGTCAGCAGTTCAGCGCCATGCTCCTGCGAAACCGCAACCCAGCGCCCCGCCGGGACCGATCGTCGAGTTCTGGCACTATTTCGCCGAGAACCGCGGCGCCGTGGCCGGTCTTTTCATCGTTCTGCTGGTCGTCTTCGTCGCGCTGACCGCGCAGTGGATCGCGCCCTACGGCCCCGCCGAGATCAATACCCAAGACTCCCTGACGCCGCCGGTGTGGCAGGAGGGGGGGACCTGGAAGTATCTGCTCGGCACCGATCCCCTGGGCCGCGACATCCTCTCGCGGATCATGCACGGCGCGCGGTATTCCCTGATGATGGGCTGTATCGCGGTCAGCATTTCCCTGACCCTCGGCATCCTGCTCGGCATGATCGCCGCTTTCGGCAACTTCATCGTCGAATCCGCGATCATGCGGCTGATGGATATCATTCTGGCCTTCCCCTCGCTGCTGCTGGCCCTGGTCATCGTCGCAATTCTCGGGCCTGGCCTGGAAAACGCGATGATCGCCGTGGCGATCGTGTACGTGCCGCACTTCGTGCGCTTGAGCCGTGCCTCGGCGATTGGGGAGATGACCCGCAGCTACGTGACCGCCAGCAAGGTCGCCGGAGCGGGTCTGCTGCGTCTGATGTTCGTCGTGGTTCTGCCGAACTGTCTCGGCCCGCTGATCGTTCAGGCGACGCTGAGCTTCTCCTCCGCCTTGCTCGACGCCGCCGCCCTGGGTTTCCTCGGGCTGGGCGCGCAGCCGCCGCTGCCGGAGTGGGGCACCATGCTGTCCGACGCGCGCGAGTTCATCCTGCGCGCCTGGTGGGTGATCACCTTCCCCGGCCTGGCGATCCTGATCACGGTGCTGGCCTTCAATCTGATGGGCGACGGGCTGCGCGACGCCCTCGACCCGAAACTGAAGCGGAGCTGAACCATGGCCCTGCTGGAAATCCGCAATCTCAGCGTCGAGTTCCCGACGGTTCACGGCGCTTTCCGCGCGGTCGACGGCATCGACCTGACCCTCGAGGAAGGCGACTTGATGGGCGTCGTCGGCGAGTCCGGTTCGGGCAAGTCGGTGACCATGCTGGCCTTGATGGGGCTGCTGCCGCGTACCGCGAGGGTCACCGCCGACCGGCTGGCCTTCGCCGGGCAGGACCTTTCGCAGATCACGGCGCAGCAGCGCCGGCGGATCGTCGGCAAGGATATGGCGATGATCTTTCAGGAGCCGATGACCAGCCTCAATCCCTGTTTCACGGTTGGCTTCCAGATCACCGAAGCCTTGAAGATGCATGAGAGCGGCACCGGCAAGGAGCGCCGCAAGCGCGCCGCCGAGCTGCTCGGCCTGGTCGGCATTCCCTCGCCGGAAAGCCGGCTCTCGTCCTTTCCGCACCAGCTCTCCGGCGGCATGAACCAGCGGGTGATGATCGCCATGGCGATTGCCTGCAATCCCAAGCTTCTGATCGCCGATGAACCGACCACGGCGCTCGACGTCACCATCCAGGCGCAAATCCTCGAGCTGTTGGTCGAGCTGCAGCGCGAGCGCGGCATGGCCATGGTTCTCATCACCCACGACATGGGCGTGGTGGCGGAGACGGCGCGCCGGGTCACGGTGATGTACGCCGGACAGCAGGTGGAGCAGCGCGACGTGGAACTGCTGTTTACCGACCCCAAGCATCCCTACACCTCGGCGCTGCTTGCGGCCTTGCCGGAGCGCAGCCCGCGGGCCAAGCGTCTGCCGACGATCCGCGGCGTGGTTCCTGGCGCTGGGGATCGCCCCGAAGGCTGTCTGTTCAATCCACGCTGCGCCTTTCGCACCGCGCGCTGCCAGCGTGAACAGCCGCCGCTCGAAAGCGATGCCGGCGGCTATCACCGCTGTTTCTATCCCCTTGACGGGGGCCAGCCGACCGGCCGGCCGGATAGCGGCGAGGACGCGGCATGAGCGGGGAAGTGGTCCTCGAAGCGCGGGACTTGAAGCGTCACTACAGGGTCGGCGGCGGCGTGTTCGCGAAACCGGCCATCGTGAAAGCCCTCGACGGCGTCAGCTTCTCCCTGGAAGCCGGCAAGACCCTGGCGGTGGTCGGGGAGTCGGGGTGCGGGAAATCCACGCTGGGGCGTCTGGTGACCCTGATCGAGGAGCCGAGCGAAGGCAGCCTGCTGATCGACGGCGTGGATGTGGTCGGCGCCGATACGCAGCGGCGCAAACGCCTGCGCCGCGATGTGCAGATCGTCTTTCAGGACCCCTATGGCTCGCTCAATCCGCGCAAGAAGGTCGGCGCCATACTGGAGGAGCCGCTGGTCATCAACGGCGATCTCGGCGCCGAGGCGCGGCGGGCCAAGGCCGAGGAGATGCTGGATAAGGTTGGCTTGCGGCGCGAGCACTACAACCGCTACCCGCATATGTTCTCGGGCGGCCAGCGCCAAAGGATCGCCGTCGCCCGCGCGCTGATGCTGGAGCCGCGCATTCTGGTCGCCGACGAGCCGGTCTCGGCCCTGGACGTTTCGATTCAAGCGCAGATTCTCAATCTTCTGATGGATCTGCAGGAGGAGATGAAGGTCGCCTATCTCTTCATCTCGCACGATCTCAGCGTGGTCAAACACATCGCCGACGAGGTCCTGGTGATGTACCTGGGCCGGCCCGTGGAGCATGCCGAGAACGCGGTGCTCTTCGATGGCCCGCGGCATCCCTACAGCCAGGCATTGCTCGCCTCGACCCCGGCCGTCGATCCCGATAATCGCAGGGAGAAAATCCCGCTGAGCGGCGAAATTCCCTCGCCGATCAACCCGCCGAGCGGCTGCGCCTTCAATACCCGCTGCCCTTTCGCGCAGGAGCAATGCAGGGCCGAGCGCCCCGCGCTGCGCCGGGTGGACGGCCGCGATGTCGCCTGCCACCGGGCCGAGGAAATTGTCTAATCGCGCCCGCGAATCGTCGCTGTCTTACGGTTCCTGGGGTAAATTGCGCAGTTGGCCCTTTTCCTGCCATGGCCTGCCCCCAATATTGTGGGGTATGATTTCCTTGAGATTTTCCAGTGACTCAGGCCACGAAGAAAAGGACAGATGCGGCAGCTAAGAACCGATTCAGTATGGCTTGCCGGTGACCGGAAGGACCAGGGCGGTGGCCAGGGTTCCGATACCGGGGTTATTGTCGAGACCAAGCCGAAGACAAAAAAACCGTCTCTTTACAAAGTCTTGATGCTCAATGACGACTTCACTCCGATGGAGTTCGTCGTGCATGTTTTGCAACGCTTCTTTGGTAAGAATAGCGACGAGGCGACGCAGATCATGCTGCATGTGCATCAGCGCGGCGTTGGGCTTTGCGGTGTTTTTACCTACGAGATTGCCGAAACCAAGGTCACTCAAGTGGTGGACTACGCACGCAAGCACCAGCATCCTCTTCAGTGCACCTTAGAAAAGGAATAGGCGCGCAATGCTTTCATCTAACCTGGAACAGACCCTGCACCGCGCTTTGGCCGTGGCCAACGAGCGCCGCCATGAGTACGCGACGCTAGAGCACCTGCTGTTGGCCTTGACCGAGGATAGCGACGCCATAGCCGTTCTGCGTGCCTGCGGCATCGATTTGGAGCAGCTGCGCGGCACCATCGGCGACTACATCGACAACGAGCTTTCCAGCCTGATTTCGGCGCTGGCGGGCGATGCCAAGCCGACCGCCGGATTCCAGCGGGTCCTGCAGCGCGCGGCGATTCACGTCCAGTCCTCCGGTCGCGAAGAGGTGACCGGCGCCAATGTCCTGGTCGCGATGTTCTCGGAACGGGAAAGCAATGCCGTGTTTTTCCTGCAGCAGCAGGAAATGAGCCGCCTCGACGCGGTCAACTACATCAGCCACGGCATCGCCAAGGTGAAGGGGCAGGAAGAGCCGCGCACCATCAGCGGCGCCGACGAGGATGCCGAGGCCGAGCATGTCGTGCGGCAGGGCGGCGAGGCCCTGGAGGCTTACTGCGTCGATCTCAACGCCAAGTCCGAGGCGGGCAAGATCGATCCGCTGATCGGCCGCGCCCACGAGATCGAGCGCACCATCCAGGTGCTCTGCCGCCGCACCAAGAACAACCCGCTCTATGTCGGAGATCCCGGCGTCGGCAAGACCGCCATCGCCGAGGGTCTGGCCAAGCGCATCGTCGAGGGCGAGGTGCCCGAGGTGCTGCTCGGCGCGACGATCTACGCCCTCGACATGGGCGCGCTGCTTGCGGGGACCCGCTATCGCGGCGACTTCGAGGAGCGTCTGAAAGCCGTGATGACGGAGCTTGAGGAGCACCCCAACGCGATCCTGTTCATCGACGAGATCCACACCGTGATCGGCGCCGGCGCGACCTCCGGCGGCGCGATGGATGCTTCCAACCTGTTGAAGCCGGCGCTGCAGAGCGGTGGTCTGCGCTGCATCGGCTCGACGACCTACAAGGAATACCGCAACTACTTCGAGAAGGACCGCGCGCTGGTCCGCCGTTTCCAGAAGATCGACGTGGTCGAGCCTTCGCTCGAGGATACGGTGAAGATTCTGCGCGGCCTCAAGCCTTACTACGAGAAGCACCATAATGTGCGCTACACCAGCGAGGCGCTGCGTTCGGCCGTCGAGCTCTCGGCGCGCTACATCAACGACCGCAAGCTGCCAGACAAGGCCATCGACGTGATCGACGAAGCCGGCGCGGCCCAGGCCTTGCTGCCGGAATCGCGCAGGCGCAAGCAGCTCGGCGTCAAGGAAGTGGAGGCGGTGGTCGCCAAGATCGCCCGGATCCCGCCGAAATCCGTCTCCAAGGACGACAGGACGGCGCTGCAGAACCTGGAGCGCGATCTGCGAACCATGGTGTTCGGACAGGACAAGGCGATCGAGGCGATCTCGGCGGCGATCAAGCTTGCCCGCGCCGGCCTGCGCGAGCCTGAAAAGCCCATCGGTTCCTATCTATTCTCCGGCCCCACCGGCGTCGGCAAGACCGAGGTCGCGCGGCAGCTTGCTCATACCCTGGGCGTCGAATTCACGCGCTTCGACATGTCCGAGTACATGGAACGCCACGCGGTCAGCCGCCTGATCGGAGCGCCGCCGGGCTATGTCGGTTTCGACCAGGGCGGCCTGCTGACCGACGCGGTCGATCAGCACCCGCACTGCGTGCTGCTGCTCGACGAGATCGAGAAGGCGCACCCGGATATCTTCAATATCCTGCTGCAGGTGATGGACTACGGAAAGCTCACCGACCACAACGGCAAGACGGTCGATTTCCGCAACGTCGTTTTGATCATGACCACCAACGCCGGTGCGTCCGACATGGCAAAGCCGGCGATCGGTTTTGGCCGGGGCCAGCGCGAGGGCGAGGACGAGGAGGCGGTGAACCGTCTGTTCACGCCCGAGTTCCGCAATCGCCTGGACGCCATCATCGGGTTCAGCGCGCTTTCGCCGGAGGTGGTCAGCCGTGTGGTCGACAAGTTCGTGATCCAGCTGGAAACCCAGCTCGCCGACCGCAACGTCGTCATCGAACTGACCGACGCGGCCCGCGAATGGCTGGCCAAGAAGGGGTACGATTCCGCCTTCGGCGCTCGCCCGCTGGCGCGGATCATCCAGGAATATGTCAAGAAGCCGCTGGCCGAGGAACTGCTGTTCGGACGTCTCGCCAAGGGCGGCGTGGCCCGTGTCGCGGTGAGCGAGGATGGGGCCAGCCTCGTCTTCACCTATCCGGAAGACGAGACCGGGGCGGCCAAGGGCGGCGAGAAAAAGAACAAACGCGGCGGCAAGAAAGTCGCGGAGCCGGTCGAGTAGGCCAGGCCTACTCCCAGCCGGGCAGACCGCGCGCGGCCTGTGCCGCCGCCTGCCGCCAGTAGGCCGCCGCCGCGGGATTGCTGGGCGCGCCGAAAGCGCCGCTTTCCAGCTTCGCGGCCAGCACCACCATGGCCCCGACATGGCCCGCCTTGGCGGCGTTCTCGTACCAGCGCCGCGCCAGCGGCTGGTCGTAGCCGGTGCCGCGCCCCAGGGCGTAATCCTCCGCCAGATCGAACATCGAGGTCCGCTCGCCCGCCTCGGCCAATATCCGGTGCATGGCGTGCGCTTTCTCGTAGCTGCGTGCGTTGAGATAGATCGCGGCCGCCAGACGCTGCGTTTTCCGCTGTGGGGCTTGGCGCGCCAAGGCGCGCTCGATCGGCGCGGTCGCGTCCTCGTAGGCGCTGACCGAGGCCAGCGCCCCGGCCAGGTTGAAGTGGGCGTTCTCGTTCTCCGGGTGGGCCGTGGCGAGCGCGGTAAACAGCTCCACGGCGTCGGTCTCCCGATTGTGGCCAAGCATTGTCCAGGCCAGCTTGAATCCGCTCTCCAGATCGTTTGGATCGGCCTCCAGCGCGGCTTGGCAAGGTTCGAGCGCCGCCCGGTCCTGTGCGGCGCGGCAGGTCTCCGCGTGATCGCCGGCCTCGCCGCCTGCAAGCCGCGGCCAGAGCAGCATGGCCGCCGCGACCGCCAGGGGCCAGCGCGGGGTCATGCCACGCTTTCCTGCCGGAAGGGGCTGTGCTGGGCCAGGGCGGCGATCTCCTGACGGATCGCCTGGCGCTCCCGCCGCAGGTAATCGGCGACGGCTTCCTCCAGCCCCGGATCGCGGATCAGGTGGGCGCTATAGGTTTCGACCGGCAGATATCCGCGCTGGATCTTGTGCTCGCCCTGGGCGCCGGCCTCGACGGTCTGCAGCCCATGTTCGATGGCGTAGTCGATGGCGGCGTAGTAGCAGGTTTCGAAATGCAGGAATTTGAACTCGGCGAGGCAGCCCCAGTTGCGCCCGTAGATCGTCGTGCTGTCCTTGAGGTTGAGCGCGCCGGCCAGGGGGCGTCCGTCGAGCTCGGCCAGCATCAGCACCACCTTGTCGGCCAGGCGCTCGCCGAGCAGGGAAAAGAATTCCCGGGTCAGATAGGGGCGTCCCCACTTCTTATCGGCCGTGGATACGTAGAAGGCGTAGAAGGCGTCCCAATGGCTTTCCTGCAAGGCGCCGCCGGAGAGCGCGCGCAGCTCGATACCGCTCTCCGCGATCTTCTGGCGCTCCTTGCGGATCGCCTTGCGCTTGCGCGAGGCCAGGGCCGCGAGAAAGTCGTCGAAGCTGCGGTAATCCGCGTTGCGCCAGTGGTACTGCAGGCCGAGCCGCGGCAGGAAATTGGCCTGTTCGAAGGCCTCCCATTCGGTCTTGGTCGGGAAGGTGATGTGCAGCGAGGAGACGCCGTGACGAAGGAAGATCTCGCGCAGCCCCGCGATCAGGGTTGCGCGCACCGCCGCTTCCTCGGTGCCGCCCCGGATCAGCAGGCGCGGACCGGTCACCGGGGTAAAGGGCACGGCGCTCTGTAGCTTCGGGTAGTAGCGTCCGCCGGCGCGTTCATAGGCCTCGGCCCAGCCCCAGTCGAAGACGTATTCGCCGTAGGAATGGTTCTTGAGATAGAGCGGTACGGCGCCGAGCAGGCGGCCCGAGGAATCCTCCAGGCAGAGATGCTGCCCAAGCCAGCCGCTTTCCTCCGTCGCCGAACCGCTTTCTTCCAGGGCGAGCAGAAAGGCGTGACAAACAAAGGGGTTATCCGCTCCGGCGCAGGCATCCCACTCGGCGGCGGGAACCTCCGTCAATGAGCTTACAACCCTGATAACTGCCGGTTCCGATCCATCGGGCATGCCTCAGAATGTGTGTTCGCAAGGCCCCGGAGCAAGCGGCAAATCGAGAAACTCCCGGCCGAGGCAGCGATTGCCCCGTAGGGAGCGCGCGGCGGGGAGCTTTGGGAGGCTGGGCGGATCAAGTTTGTCACCGCAAGAGAGCTTCACGCAGGCAGGCACTGCCGATAGACTCGCGGCCTCGATTCACTATCAGCGAGACGCCCCGATGTCCTTTTTCTGCCGCGTTCTGTTCTGCAGTTTCCTTGTCCTGCCGGGAATGTCCTGGGCAGCGGAATTCCCGGTGCTGTCCACCTCCTACAGCGCCGATCAGACGATCGAGACCACGCAGGGCAATATCCCCGCGCGGGTCTATCACGACTCCGGGCGCCAGCGTACCGAGATGCAGTTTCAGGGCATGCAGCAGATTTCCATCGTGCGGCCGGATCAACAGCGCATCGTGATGATCATGCCGCAGATGAACATGGCCATGGAAATGCCCTTCAACAACACCTTCGCCGCGCGCGTGCCGGAGTACAAGATTCGCGACTATCCAACGGAGGAGATGGGCCGCGAAACGCTCCAGGGCGAGGAGGTGACCAAGTATCGGGTGACCGACCCCGAGGGCAGCGTCGGCTACGCCTGGGTCACCGACGACGGCATCTTCGTGCGCATGGAAGGCGGCGAAGGGCAGGAGCGTGTGGTGATCCAGCGCAGCAACATCCAGCGCGGCGCCCAGAACGCGGCGCTGTTCGAGCCGCCGGCGGACATGCCGCTCACCAAGATGGACCCGGCGATGCTGCAGCAGATGATGCAGGGAATGCAGGCGCAGTAGGACGGGGTTTACTCCGCCTGCAGGTACCACTCGTACTCTGCGGGGCTGGCGCGGTCCTCGAAGGCGTCGTACTCGGCCTCCTTGCAGGCCGCGTAGGTGCGCAGGTACTCCTCGCCGAAGTAGTCCTTGAGGACGCTCCCCCGGCGCAGCCGGTCGAGCGCCCGTCGCGGGCGCAGGGGCATCTCGCCATCCGGGGTTTCGCCCGCGTTTCCCTCGAAAGCCGGGCCGCTGTCGACTTCACGCGCGATGCCGTAATGCAGTGAAGCCAGGAAGCTCGCCAAGGCCAGGTAGGGGTTGGCGTCGGCGCCGGCGACGCGGTGTTCGATGCGCCGGGATTGCGGGCCGCCGGTGGGGATGCGCAGCGCCACGGAGCGGTTCTCGTGACCCCAGGAGCAGCGCAGCGGCACGAAGAGATTCGGCCGGAAGCGGCGGAAGGAATTCGGGTTGGGCGCCAGGATGGCCATGGATTCCGGCAGCCCCTCCAGGGTGCCGCCGAGCGCATGGCGCAGCAGCGGCCCGATGTCGTCCGGCGCACCCTCCTCGCCCTTGGCGAAAGCGTTCTCCCCGGCCGCGTCGAGCAGGCTGCAGTGCAGGTGCAACCCGCTGCCGGCCTGGTCCATGTAGGGCTTGGCCATGAAGGTCGCCTGATAGCCGTGCTTGCGGGCACAGCCCTTGACCGTACGCTTGAACAGGGCGCAGTCGTCGGCGGCGCGGATCGGATCGTCGCTGTGCAGCAGATTGATCTCGAACTGCCCCGGCGCGTACTCGGCGGAGATCGCGCCGGTTTCAATGCCCTGCAGGTCGCAGGCCCGGCGTACGTCGTCGAGGAAGGGGTCGAAGGCGTCGAGTTCGTTCATGCCGTAAACCTGGGTGGCATGATCGCGCTCGCCTGTCAGCGGCGATATCGGCGGCTGCGGCTCGCGCTGCGCCGTGCGCGCGCGGTCGATCAGGTAGAATTCGAGCTCGAAGGCGACGACCGGCTTGAGCGCGATCTCGTCGAAGCGGTCCAGCACCCGGCGCAGAAGATTGCGCGGGTCGAACCGGTAGGGTTCGCCCTCCAGGGTCTCGAAGCTGAGCAGGACCTGGCCGAGCGGGCGCGGAGCCCAGGCCACCGGGCGCAGCGTCCCGGGCACCGGCCTGGCGATCTCGTCCGGGTCGCCATCGGAAAACCCAAAGCCCTCCGGGTCCATGGACTCGCCGTTCGCGGCGAGCAGGAAAACCGAGCCGGGAAAATTCAGGCCCGCGCTATAAATCTTGTCGATCTGGTCCACAGGGTAGCGCTTGCCGCGCATCACGCCCGATAGATCCGAGTAGATCGCATCGATGGACTCGATCTCGGGATAGCGCTTTAGAAAGTCCGCGGCTTCCTGTGGCAGAGAGGTGCTGGTGTCCGACATGCGCGGATTTGGCCTCGGCCGCGAGAAGCGGTCAAGGCCATTCCTACCGCTACTCGATTTCGGCGACGGCGTCGACCTCGACGGAAACGCCGAGCGGCAGGGAACTCGCCGACACGGCGAAGCGGGCATGCTTGCCCTTCTCGCCGAACACCTCGACCATCAGATCGGATGCCCCGTTGATCACCTGGGCTTGCTGGGTGAAGTCCGGCGTGGAGTTGACGAAGCCGCCGAGCTTGACGATGCGCTTCACCCGGTCAAGCTCGCCACCGCAGGCGGCCTTCAGTTGCGCGATGATATTGATGGCGCATATCCTCGCCGCTTCCTGAGCGTCCTCGATGGAGATTTTATCCCCAACCTTGCCGACATACTGAAAATCGCCGTCCTTGAGGGTGACCTGACCGGATACGAAAACCATGTTTCCCGCGGTTACA
The DNA here is from genome assembly GCA_942491105.1 of uncultured Alphaproteobacteria bacterium. Classification (GTDB taxonomy): domain Bacteria; phylum Pseudomonadota; class Alphaproteobacteria; order Kiloniellales; family DSM-21159; genus JBBEAM01. The sequence continues at coordinate 100,052 of CALNZX010000010.1, forward strand.
TAGCCGACATAGTTCGCGACCGGGGCCGCGGCCTCGGGCACTTCGATGCCGAGTTCGGCGAGACGGGCGTCGATCTGACCTGCCATAGTTTCCTCCAGAATGCTGTGGTGTCGAAAGGGACGTGGGAATTTCCGCGGACCTTAACCGCCGCTCCTCAAGGCGGCTAGTCTTGAGGCGACACTCCAGGAAGCTGGACGCGACGCGCGCTCTGGCCAGGGGGAAATCGCTGGCGGCGAAGATCGGTCGGGGATGAAAAAATCGGGGTGCCGCGAACTGCAACACCCCGCAAGGTCACAGGGAGAACTTCACACCCCTTCGGCGGCGTTCGGTCGCGGCTGGTCCGTGCCGCGCGTTTTCGCCGGTCCCCCTACACGGCGGCCTTCGCCGCCAATCGTCCTGCCCGCCCTCATGTCTGTTCCTTCGAGGGGTCGCCGGATTGCGTGACCGTTTGATCGGGTTCTTCCAGATCCTCGCTATAGAGATCGCGCGCCGCCGAAGTTCCGCTCCGCGCGCCGATTCCGCCTTGGAAAACGGTGAACTGGTTGCGCACGTAGCCGGTCGATGCGACCTGGCGGATGATCTCGGACTGGGCCTCGCCCTTGCCGGTGGCATCGGGCATCAAATCGCTGGGTTCGACATTCGCCAGATCGCCGCGGCCCAGGTAGCTGACGGCAAGCTCGCGGAAGAGATAATCGAGCACCGAGGTCGCGACCTTGATGGCGTCGTTGCCCTCGACCTCTCCGGCCGGGTCGAAGCGGGTAAAGGTAAAGGCCTCGACGTATTCCTCCAGCGGCACGCTGTACTGTAGCCCGAGGGAAACGGCGATGGCGAAGTTGTTCATCAGGCTGCGGAAGGCCGCGCCTTCCTTGTGCATATCGATGAAGATTTCGCCGAGCCGTCCGTCCTCGTATTCGCCGGTGCGCAGGTACACCTTGTGTCCGCCGACCTGTGCCTTCTGGGTATAGCCCTTGCGCCGTTGCGGCAGCCGCGTACGGCTGGCATGGCGCGCGACGATATGCTCCACCACGCGCTCGGGCAGCTGCTCCGATTGGTTTTGAATGGCGGCCTCCGCGAAGCCGTCTTCCCATTCGAGGTCTTCGCCGAGGCGCGCTGCCTCGCGGGTGAGATGCAGGCTTTTCAGGCCGCCGCTCCAGGCGTCGTGGAAGAGCTTTCCGCAGTCCTCCGGCGTGGCCGAGCGCGGCAGGGCGAGCTCAAGGTCGACGCTGCCGTTGAGGAAGGGCTGGATGGCCGCCGCCATGGCGAGCTTGGCCGCCGGGCCGACAACGGGGCCGAAACCGGCGGCTCCCGGAGCGGCGCAGGCGAACACGGCGAGATGCTCATCCTTCAGTCCAGGCGCGCCTTCCAGGGTCATGGCGCCGCAGCAATGGACGTTGGCGGCCGCGATCTCTTCCTGTGTAAAGCCCAAGGCCGGCAGCAGCTCGTAGCCTGGGTCGTCGAGGCGGTCCTGGGGAAGGCCCAGGACCTTGGTGCAGAACTCCTCGCCCAGGGTCCACTTGTTGAAGACGAATTTGATATCGAAGGCGCTTGCCAGTGCCGCTTCGACGGCTTCGATGGCGACTTCCGTGAAGCCCTTTTGCTTCAGCCGGGCCTGATCGATGCCAGGGGCGCCGCGCAGGGAGCCATGACCGACCGCGTAGCCGATGATCCGCTCGATCCCCTGCTCGTGATAGCCCAGTGCCCGCAGCGCCTGCGGCACGGCGGCGTCGATCAGCTTGTAGAAGCCGTCATCGCTGAGCCGGGCGAACCTGACCAGGCCGGGCAGCGCCTCCAAGCCGATGCAGGTACAATCGAGGAGGCGATGCATCTCCGGCGCGGCGGAAACCAGGGAGACATGCGCGTTGCGCAAGCCCTGTGCCTCGGCGGCGGTTAGCGCCGCGGCCCAGGTCTCCGCGCAGCGCTCGGCGAGGCCGGTGATCGCGACCTGGACGGGCTGCAGGGCGGTCTTGTCGCCGGCCCGCTTCTTGCCACGCCGGGGGCCGGAGGCGGCGCGTTTCATGCGCGCGAGGCCGCGCAGCACAGCGTCGCGATTGGCGTCGAACCTGGGGAAGGCGCCCAGCTCACGGGCCATTTCGGCGGAGGTGGCAAAGGCCGTGGCGGTCATGAAGGCGGTGATCGCCGCCGCCGTCTGCCGCGCCGCATCGCTATCGTAGGCCAGCCCCAGGGACATCAGCAGCGCGGCGAGATTGCCGTGGCTGAGCGCGATCGGGCGGTAGGCATAGCAGCGCTCGGCCATCCGGCGCGACGGCGTCGCGGACGAGAGCACGGAGAGTTCGAGCGCGATGGTGAGCAGCTTGACGGCTTGCTCCAGGGAATTCAGGTCGATCCCGGCGGGTTTGTCGCGCAGCGCCAGCAGGTTGATGGTGGCTAGCGGCGCCGCGCTGTCCTCAAGGAAATGGAAAGCGCCGCTGGGGTCGCAGGCTAGGAGCTCGCCATCGGCGGCGCAGCCATTGGCGGCTTCGACGGTGTCGGAGAAGATCGCCCCGGGATCGCCGGCTTGCCAGGCATGGTCGCGCAGCGCCCGCCACAGGCTTTGATCCTCGGCGTTGAGCGCGCTGCCGCCTTGCTGCGCGGCCATGAAACTTTCATCGACGCGCAGGTAACAGCGGCTTTGCCGTCCGTGCCGCTCCCCCTCGATCAGCGCCGACCATTCGGCTTCATCCTCGCCCTGGGCAGCGGTTTGTTTTCTGTAGAGCCTGGCGCCCAGAGACAGAGCCGCGGCGCGGCGCTGCTCGGCGGCCTTCCAGGTGACGAAGGCGGAGGCGCCGGGATGCGTGGCATCGAGAATGATGGCGCGCCGCGCACGCCGGGTCACGCCTACCTGGCGGACCGCGGCGGCGGTGGCGTCACCGGCCTGGAGGTGCGTGAGCAGGCCGGTCACGCTATTGCTGCTGTAATTGGTTCCGGAGCCGAGCTCCTCGCGCAGCACGAGAGCTTCGCGAGAGAGCAGGTCATCGCCGGGAGACTGCAGATAGAAGCTGTGCAGCAGAGGATGCTTGAGTCCCGCGTCGTTGCGGGCCGCTTCGCCGTTGCCGAAGTCGACGCGATAGGACGCGGCGGTATCCTCGCCCGCCAGGCCGTAAGCCCAGAACAGGCCGTTGTTTCGCCACTGCACGATATCGGGTGCTGCGATCTGGTAGGCGAGCAGGCAGGCGATCTCGTCGAAGAAGGCGCGCGCGTCTTCCTCGGTATCGAAATAGCCGGCTTTCCAGCCCCAATAGGTCCAGGCGCCGGCAATCCGGCGGAAAACCTGGCGGGCATCGCTCTCGCCGGTCTGGCGTTGTTCCTCGGGCAGCGCGGCAAGCGCCGTCTCGTCTGGCTGGGAGCGCCATAGCCATTCCGGAACGTCGGCTTCCTCGACCTTGCACAAACGAGTCGGAACGTCGCCCCGGCGCAGCACCTGCTCCACGAGCAGATCGCTGGCCTCGGGGCTCCAGTCCGCAGGGACCCGCGGTCCTGGCTGATCCGCGATATCTCCAGAGAGATCGACATAGCGGCGCAGCGGCAATGCCTCCAGGGCATCCCGGTCGGCGAAGCTGAAATGCCGCCCTATACGCATCTTGGAATTCCCCCCATGGCTGCGTGAAACGCAGAGCCACAGCCTAGAGTTAGTATCAAGATCATAGTTGAACACAAAATAACGGTGTTCGCACCACATTTTGTGTTAACTGAAGATTAACGCGCAGTATTTGGCGTACGAATCGCGATTTCTTGCGAGAGGAGGTAGACTCCATGGAGCGCTTGAAGAAAATCCACAATGGCCCGAAGGCGGCGCCAAGTTTTTCCCAGGAAGAAATGACGCGGCGTCTTGCCGCTTTACGCGCCTGGATGGCCGCGAGCGGCGTCGACCGGGTTCTCTTCACTTCTTACCACAACATCAATTACTTCGCGGATTTCCTCTACTGCTCCTTCGGGCGCCGCTATGGCCTGGTGGTGGCGCAGGACAAGCTGACTCTGGTCGCCGCCAATATCGATGGTGGACAGCCCTGGCGGCGGAGCAGCGGCGACTGCCTGATTTACACGGATTGGGAGCGGGATAACTACTTTCACGCGATTGCCCAGCTGGTGCCGGATGGCGGGCGGCTCGGTGTCGAGCTGGATCATATGCCGGTCGAAACCTTTGCCAAGCTGACCGCACTGCTGCCGGGAACCGAGCTCATCGACGCGGCCAAGCCGGCGATGCGTCAGCGGATGATCAAATCGCCGGAAGAGCACGCCAGAATCCGCGAGGGCGCGCGGATCGCCGATCTCGGGGGCGCGGCCTGCGTCGAAGCCATCGCCGAAGGGGTCGGCGAGCACGAGGTCGCCCTGCACGCGACCCAGGCCATGGTGCGCGAGATCGCGCGCAGCTTTCCCGATGCCGAGCTGATGGATACCTGGACCTGGTTCCAGTCCGGCCTCAACACCGACGGAGCCCACAACCCGGTCACCAGCCGGCGCCTGCGCCACGGGGATATCCTCAGTCTCAACTGCTTTCCCATGCTGGCGGGCTACTACACGGCGCTGGAGCGTACGCTGTTTCTCGGCGAAGCCAGTCCGCGCCATCTCGAACTCTGGGAGATCAACTGCGCGGTGCATCGCCGCGGTTTGCAATTGATCCGTCCCGGCGCGCGCTGCTGCGACATCGCCCGGGAGCTGAACGAGATCTATCGGTCACACGATCTGCTCGCGTACCGCAGCTTCGGCTACGGACATTCCTTCGGCGTGCTCTGTCACTACTACGGCCGCGAGGCCGGTCTGGAGCTGCGCGAGGACGTGGAAACCCTGCTCGAACCCGGCGGTGATCTCCATGGAGCCGATGATCATGCTGCCCGAGGGGCAGCCCGGCGCCGGCGGCTACCGGGAGCACGACATCCTGATCCTGACCGAGACGGGAGCCGAGAACATCACCGGCTTTCCCTTCGGACCCGAGCACAACATCCTCGCCGCTTAGGCAGCGAGCGCGCGCCGGCGGAGGCCGGTCATGACCACGGCGGCGATCACCAGCGCCGCGCCGAGGAACTGCAGCGCGGTCAAGCGCTCGCCGAGCAGGGCCGCGGCGATGGCGATGGTCAAGACCGGCTCCAGATTGAGGATCATCGAGCTCTTGGCGGCACCGGCGAGGCGGACGCCGAGAAACATCAGGGCGATCGCCAGGGCATAACAGAACGCGCCGCCGGCATAGGGCAACCAGCCCTGCGGCTGCAGCGGCAGGGACCAGCTTCCGGTGGCCAGGATCAGCAGCAGCATGCCCGGAACGCCGAAGGCGTTGGCCCAGAAGGTCAGGCTGAAACCGTCGACCCGCGGTCCGAGCCGCCCGGTGAACAGCAAAGCGCCAGCCGCCCCGGTCGCCCCGCCACAGGCAAAGGCGATGCCACGCCAGTCGAGCGCCTGAAAGCTGGGCCCAAGCGCCAGCGCCAGCCCCGCGAAGGCGGCCAGGAATGCCGTGGCGCCCAGCCAGCCGATCTTCGTGCCTTCGGTAAAGCGCGCCAGCACCGCGACCATCAGCGGATTGGTGTAGAAAATCAGCGCGGCAAGGCTGACCGGTATGAAACTCACGGCCGCGAGATAGCAGTTTCCGGCGATGAACCAGCAGAGTCCCGCGCCGAAGAAACTGCCGTAGGCCCAGCGCGGCGGCAACAGGGGACGGCGCAGCACCCGCAGGATGACGAACAGCAGCAGCGTCGCGCAGAGATAGCGCGCCAGCAGCACGGAACTGGGTGTCGCGCCGCTGTCGTAGGACAGGCGCGCGAAGGTCGTCAGTGGCGCCAGGGTGCAGGCGGCCATGACCACGGTGAGGATGCCGGCCGCGGCCCCGGAAGCGGCCCGCGGCGCTTCTCGCGAGCCTGCGTTCATGCCCGCGCGGCGAGCGGCAAGCTGACCAGCAGATTCTGCGGCTTGAGCCGGAGCAGGGCGCTTTCGTTCATGCAGAGAGCCAGATAGATCGGCCGTCCGGCGATGTCCTCGCGCATCTCCTTGGGATTGCGGAACTCCAGGCGGAACAACGACAGCAGCCGCGCCAAGCGGGCTTCGCCGACGTCCTCGCCTTCGTAGAGATCGTTGAGCAGCCGGGTCGCCTCGCTGTCGAGGCCGATATGCCAGACCCAGCGTTCGTCGCTGATTTCCTGGACCGGCTGGATCGATACGGCGACCTGGAGGAAGTGCGCGACCCAGGCTTCCAGGACCCGGCAGAGCGCGTCCAAACCGGGCCCCGAGAAGTTGAGATTGAGGACGGTGTCGTGGCGCTCGTCGCGCTGCCAGTACAGTGCCGCGTTGGACTCGTCGAGCACATCCAGATCGACGGTGCGCAGCGGCGTCTGGGAGTCCGAAATCAAACGGCCCAGGTCTCCGAAGCCGCCGCTGGAGGCATACATCTCGACGGTTTCGGCATCGGCGGCCATCATAAAACCGTCGTTGATAGTCACCTTCTGCTCGCGGAAAAAGAACTCGCCGGCCCGCGCGCGCAGCGGATACTCCGTCGCCTCAAGAATGTTCCGCACCACGAGATGCGCCATCTGGTCGATGAACAAGGGCGGGACGGGCACCGCGCCGGGCGCTTCGAAGCAGCTCAGATAGGCGGCTTCGACGGTTTTCTTCTCGACCAGGCGATCGCGGAAGGACAGCACGATGCGGTAGTTTTCCTGCGCGTCGGCGTCGGCCAGCGCGGCGACTTCCTGCGTCTTGACCCTGCGGCGCGGGTCCTCCAGCAGTGCCGCGTGCAAGTGCCGCTCGGCCTGGCAGGATTCTGGAATCGGGCGAACTTCGGGGCGGTTCAGATAGGCGCGCAGCAAGTCGTCGCTGACCTCGAGATGTCCCGCCGCATTGCGCTGTACGAGATGAAACCCGGAGTTTCGCCAGAAGTCGCGCGCCTGATCCTGCATCTATCCCCCTGGAAACGTCTTCAGTCTGCCTGGAGCCTGCGCCACTTTATCCGGGGCGGACCGAGGTTTGTCCAGCGATCCGGCGCGGGGAGGCGCGACTGGACGGCGCAGCGGCAAGATGACATATTTCGGGCCGCCCCGCGGCGGAGTCGCCGTAGCGGGGATAAGTGGCTGAAAACCTGGGGTGAAGATGGTCTCTATCGGAACCAAGCTCTATACTTGGCTGCGCGGCGAAGAGGTCGGCAGCGACGGTGCCGGCAATCGCTATTACCGCGAGCGCGGCGGCGGCACGGTGCATCGCGATTCCTTGCGGCGCGAGCGGCGCTGGGTACTCTATGACGGCGAGGTCGAGGCCAGCCGTGTCCCGGCCGAGTGGCATGCCTGGCTGCATCATACGACCGACGAGATCCCGCCCGAGGGCGGCCCCGCCATGCGGCCGTGGATGAAGCCGCACCAGGCGAATATGAGCGGCACCGAACTGGCCTATCGACCGCCGGGCCATACGCTGATGGGTGGCAAGCGCGCGGCCAGCAGCAGCGACTATGAGGCTTGGACGCCGGAACAGGACGCCTGAGCGGCAGCCGGCTTTGCGGAGGTAAGGAATGCGCAGAAACATCTTCGAGACCATTATGGGCGCCGTGGTGCTGGTCGTCGCCGCGGCCTTCATCATGATCGCTTTTTCCAGTGGCGAGGTTGCGCGGGTCAGCGGCTATGAAGTGGTCGCCGAGTTCGACGATGCCAGCGGCGTCACCACCGGCAGCGACGTGCGCATGGCCGGGGTCAAGATCGGCAGCGTGTCCTCCCTCAGCTTGGATTCGAACACCTTCTTCGCCAACGTGACCCTGAGCATCGACGACACCGTGCAACTGCCCGTCGATACCTCGGCGCGGATCCTTTCGGACGGGCTGCTGGGCAATACCTACATTGCCCTGGAGCCGGGCGGCGATGTCGAGAATCTCTCGGATGGCGCGCGTATCGAATACACCCAAGGCGCGGTCAATCTGGTCGATTTGCTGGGCCGCTTCGTGTTCGGCGCGGCCAGCGATGGTGGGTCGCAGTGACCACCGCGCGCCAGAGCTGGGACCCGAACCGCTATCAGGATAATGCCGGCTTCGTCGCCAAGCTCGGCGAGCCCTTGCTCGATCTCCTGCAGCCGCAGGCCGGCGAGCGGATCCTCGATCTGGGCTGCGGCGACGGGGTTCTGACCGTAAAGCTGGCCGCGAGCGGCGCCCAGGTGCTGGGACTCGATTTCTCCGCCGAGCAGGTCGCCGGGGCCAGGAAACTCGGCCTCGACGCGGAGGTCGGATCAGGAGAGGAACTGACCTTCGAGGCCGAGTTCGATGCGGTCTTTTCCAACGCCGCGCTGCACTGGATGCTGCGCCCCGATCTGGTGATCGACGGAGTCTGGCGCGCGCTCAAGCCGGGCGGGCGCTTTGTCGCCGAGATGGGGGGCGCCGGCAATGTGCAGACCATTCGCGATGCCCTGATCGCCGCGCTCGACCGGCGCGGCTACGACGGCCAGGACGCCGTACCCTGGTATTTTCCCACACCGCAGGAGTATCGGGGGAAGCTGGAGAGCCAAGGCTTCGGCGTTCCCTATATCGAGTTGATCCCGCGGCCGACGCCGCTACCGGGGGATATCTCGGGTTGGCTGGCGACCTTCGGCGAAAGCTTCATCAACCGCTTGCCACAGGCGGAGCGTCCGGCCCTGGTCGCCGAGGTGACCGAAGTTCTGGCGGAAAGCCTGCGCGATGACGCGGGCAACTGGACCGCGGACTACATGCGCCTGCGGTTCCGGGCGGAAAAACCGGCCGCCTGATGCGGCTTGTATGCGGGCGCAGGCAGGACTAGGTCTAGGCGATGAGCGCTCCCGGCGAGAAATCCTTCGATATCCCGGTTTGGGTCCAGCCAGACGGCGAGCCCGTTTCCTGCCATGAAAAGATCAAGATCTTGAACGAAAACCTCGAGGAGCTGCGCGAGATGGCGCAGGACGCCTTGGAGGATGGAATCCTGATGGGATGCGACGAAAAACAACTGCGCGCCGTGCTGGGCGCGCTGCTCGATAGTCTCGAGAACCCCTATCGCAAGGACGGCGCATGAAGCGCGTTGTGCCGGGCATCCTCGCCTTGCTCTGCCTTGCCACGTCTCCGGCCTGGGCGCAGAGCCAGACCATTCCCCGCAAGATCGCCGTGCTGCAGGGCCTCGATAAGATCACCGCGCGGATCTCCACCTTCGAGGCGCCGATCGGCGAGCAGGTCGTCTTTGGCAGCCTAGAGGTCATCGCGCGTACCTGCCGCGAAACGCCGCCGGAGGAGCCTCCGGAGTCGGCCGCCTTCCTGGAAATCGTCGATCAGCGGCCCGATGGCCCTTCGGTCCAGGTTTTCTCCGGCTGGATGTTTGCCTCCTCGCCCGCCGTCTCGGCCATGGAGCACCCGGTCTACGACATCTGGGTCAAGGCCTGCCGGGACGAGAGCGCCCAGACTGACGCGGAAGACGCCGCCCCGGAAGAAGGGGACGCAGAGGAAGGTACCGCGGAAGGCGGGACCGCCCAGTAGCGGCTCAGGAGTCCTCGGACTCCTGCTGCAAGGCAAGCAGACGCTTCATATCCTCGTGCGAGAGCGCCGCGTCGAACACCGCGGTTTCCATCAAGGCTTTGGAAAGCTGGGCCTTGTAGGTTTCCCGCGGCAGGTCGATGGCGCCGAACTGTCGGAGATGTGGGGTAGTGAACTGCGTATCGAGCAGGCGGAAGCCGCTGTGGATCAAGCGCAGCACGAGATGCACCAGCGCCACCTTGCTGGCGTCGGTGACCCGGGTGAACATCGACTCGCCGAAAAAAGCGGCGCCCAGGCTGACACCGTAGAGACCGCCGGCGAGCCGCGGTTCTCCGTCGTCCTCCGTCCAGCATTCCACCGAGTGCGCGAAACCCATGCCATGGAGCTCGATATAGAGCCGCTCTATGGTCGGGTTGATCCAGGTTTCCGGGCGATCCGGCTGCGCATCGGCGCAGGCCCGTATCACCTCCGCGAAGGCCTGATTGCAGGTTACCCGAAAGCCGCCGCGGAGCACCTTGCGGCGCAGCTTGCGGGGAATATGGAAGCGTTCCAGGGGAATGACGCCGCGCAGCTCAGGGTCGATCCAGTGGATCTCCCGATCCTTGCGGCTTTCGGCCATCGGAAAAATCCCGACGGCATAAGCGCGCAGCAGCAGCTCCGGCGTCAGATGCATGGCACTAGTCTAGCCGTGTCGGAGAAGATTTCCAGCGCGGGCTAGCGCTCCATGAATTTCTCGAGCCAGTGGATATCGTAGGCCCCGTTGATGAAGTCCGGGTCCATGATCAGCCGGCGATGCAGCGGGATCGAGGTGTCGATACCCTCGATGACAATCTCGTCGAGCGCCCGGCGCAGGCGCATCAGGCATTCGTTGCGGGTGGTGCCGTGGACGATCAGCTTGGCGATCAGGCTGTCGTAGTGCGGCGGTACCCGGTAATTGGCATAGAGGCCGGAGTCGACGCGCACCCCCAGGCCGCCCGGCGGGTGATAGTCGGTCACCAGCCCAGGCGAAGGCACGAAGGTTTCGGGGTTCTCGGCGTTGATCCGGCACTCGATGGCATGGCCGTTGAAGGAAATGTCTTCCTGGGTAAAGGGCAGGGCATGCCCGGCGGCGATGCGGATCTGCTCGCGCACCAGATCGATCCCGGTGATCGCCTCGGAGATCGGATGCTCGACCTGCAGACGGGTGTTCATCTCGATGAAGAAGAATTTTCCGTCTTCGAAGAGAAATTCCAGGGTTCCGGCCGAGGCATAGCCCATGTCGCGCAGCGCGTTGATCGCGATCTGGCCGATTTCCTCGCGCTGTCGGGCATTGAGAGCAGGAGAGGGCGCCTCCTCGAGAAGCTTCTGGTGGCGGCGCTGCAGGGAGCAGTCGCGCTCTCCCAGATGGATAACGCCGCCTTTGCCATCGGCCAGCATCTGCATTTCTATATGCCGCGGCTTCGACAGGTATTTTTCCATGTAGACCTGATCGTAGCCGAAGGCCGCCTTGGCCTCGTTGCGGGCCATGCGGAAGGCCTCGCCAAGTTCCTCCGGCGCCCAGGCAACCTTCATGCCGCGGCCACCGCCGCCGGCGGCCGCCTTGATCAGGACCGGATAGCCCGTCTCGGCGGCGACGCGCTGCGCTTCCTCCTCGGTCTCCACGGCGCCCGCGGAGCCCGGCACCACTGGAATGCCCAGCTTCACGGCGGCTTCCTTGGCGGCGACCTTGTCGCCCATCAGGGCGATATGCTCGGGAGCCGGACCGATGAAGGTGAAGCCGTGTTCCTCGACCATGGTGGCGAAGTTGGCGTTCTCCGACAGAAAGCCGACACCGGGATGTATCGCGTCGGCACCGGTGATCGTCGCCGCCGTGAGGATCGCCGGCATATTGAGGTAGCTTTCGCGGCTCGGCGGCGGACCGATGCAGACGCTCTCGTCGGCAAGGCGGACGTGCATGGCGTCGGCATCAGCGGTCGAGTGGACGGCGACCGTGCTGATTCCCATCTCGCGGCAGGCACGATGGATGCGCAGGGCGATTTCGCCCCGGTTTGCGATGAGAACCTTCTCGAACATCCGGATGACCGCGCCGATTACTCTATGACCATCAAGGGCTCGCCGAATTCGACCGGCTGCCCATCGCTGATGAAGACTTCCTTGACCGTGCCGGCGCGCGGGGCGGGCAGGGTGTTCATCACCTTCATCGCCTCGATGATCAGAATGGTCTGGCCCTCCTTGACTTGATCGCCGACGGCGACGAAGGGCGGCTTGCCGGGTTCCGGCGAGGTGTAAATGGTGCCGACCATGGGCGAGGTGATGGCGTTTTGCGGAACGCCGCCGCCACTCGCCGGCGCGGGGGCGGCCGCGGGCGCGCTTGCCGCCGCCGGCGCGGGGGCCGGTTCGCTATAGGCCACCGCTTGCGTCTTTTGCTTGGCGACGCGGATGCGATGGCCGTCGGATTCGACCTCGATCTCGGTGAGATCGGTTTCTTCCAGTATCGCCGCGACCTTGCGCAACGCTTCTTCGTTTAATTCGAATTTTGCCATCAAACTTCCTGTTCGCTGCCTAACTTGCCGGCCAGCGCGCGTAGCGCCAAGAGATAACCTTCCATGCCCAAACCGCAGATTACGCCATCGGCGGCCTGCGAAACGTAGGAATGATGCCGAAAGGCTTCCCGCTTATAGATGTTCGAGAGATGGACCTCAATCAACGGTAGTTCCATTGCCTGTAGGGCATCGAGGATCGCGATCGAGGTGTGGGAGTAGGCCCCGGCGTTGAGTATCACCGCGTCGTGAGACTGGCGCGCGGTCTGAATCCAGCCGATCAGCTCGTCCTCGGCATTGGATTGCCGAAAATCGACCTCGAGTCCCAGCGCCGCAGCCTGCTTACGGCAGGCGGCCGCGATATCCTCCAGGGTCGTCTTCCCATAGATATCGGGTTCCCGCGTACCCAGAAGGTTCAGGTTCGGGCCGTTCAAAATCAGTACACTGGGCGCCGATGCCACCCTGAGTCCTCCCTCAAGCCGGTCGTTTTCAGGACTTTAGCGGTAGCATAAGGGCGTGAAGCGGCAAAGCGATAAAGGGCCTTGCCTTGAGCGTCAGCTCGCGCCCGCGCGCGCCTCGGCCACCTTCCGCCGCATGATTTCCTGCGTGATCGCGCCGGGAACCAGCTCGTCGCCGATCACGAAGGCCGGCGTTCCGCGAATGCCGAGACTTTGCGCGAGGGCATAAACCTCTTCAAGCGCGAGGACGATCTCCCGCGACTCCATATCCGCGCGCAGGCGGTCGCTGTCCAACCCCAGATCCTCGGCGATCGCGAAGACCGTGTCTTCGTTCAGGCTTCCCGGCTCGCTCATCAGCGCAAAGTGAAAGTCCTCGTAGCGGCCCTGGAGGTCGGCCGCCAGGGCAGCGCGGGCCGCCATGTGGGACTCCTCGCTGAGGATCGGCAATTCTTTCATGACTAGGCGGATGTTGCCGTCTTCTTCCACGACTTCACGCAGAGCCTGCGCCACCTGCTTGCAGTAGGGGCAGCGGTAATCGAAGAACTCGACGATCACGACGTCGCCATCGGGGTTGCCGATGACGGGCGAGTCCGGATTGAAGCGGAGCTCCTTGCCGGCGGTGCGCAGGGTCTGTGTTTGAAGCTCGCTGCTGCGCGCCTGCTCGCGCCGCTGCAGCTCTTCCAGGGCCTCGACGATGACTTCGGGGTGCTCCAGCAGATAGCCGCGGACTATCGCCTCGATAGCGGTCTTGTCCTTCGCCGAGAAGCCGTCTTGGTCGGCGGCCAGCGCCGCGCCGGGGGCGGCCAGCGCCAGGGGCAAGGCAAGGGCGAGGAGCGCGCGGCGCAGGGCCATGCCGCGACGCCGCAAAATAGTGAGGGTCTTCATCCGTGATCTCCCGTATGGCGCTACTGGGCCTTGCGCTCTTGTTCGCGGCGGTATTCCCGTTCCGCATACTGCTCCAGATCCTGTGCCCGTAACCAGGCCGGCGTGTGTTCCACTAGCGTTTTCTGCGCGGCCCTAGCCTGGCCGACGGCATCGCGATAAGCCCCCTTGGCAAAACTCATCTCGGCCTGCGCCAGATGGGTCTGGCCCTTATCGCCGAGGCGGGCATGGGCGGTTGCCGCGAGGCGCCAGCCGCGCGTGCTATCGGGTTCCTCGGCAAGCACATAGGTCAGGTTATCCAGCGCCGGCTGAACCAATTCAGGCCGATCCAATTGCAACTGGACCTGCGCGAGCCGCAAGCGCAGCTGCGCCGATCTTGGCAGCAGATCCACGGCTTTCTGATAGGCCGGCAGCGCCTCTTCGATCTGTTGGTGCTCGAACAGCATCTGGCCGCGCAGCTCATGGAAGTAGGGGTCGTTGGGATTCTCTTCGATCAAGCCGTCGATCAGCGGCAGGGCGCGGTCTATTTCCGAGCGCCTGTAGTAGGCGATGGCGCGGGCATAGCGGGCATAGAGGCTGGTGTCCTCCTCGGGGTAGGTGCGAAACACCGTCTGCGACGGCTCCAGGAAGCCGATCAGCTTGGCTTGCATGCGCTTATGCTTGACGATCAATGCCTCGGCCACGCCCTGCCCGGTGTAGGGGCTCTCGCGGACCGCCTGATTGAGGAAATTGATCCGGTCCTGGGTCAGCGGATGGGTCGTCAGGTAGGGGTCCTGATTGATCCCCTGCAGCACCATCTGGTCGCTCAGAACCTCGAAGAAATCGCGCAGCCCGCTGGGGTCGGTGCGGGCCGCTTCGAGGTAGCGCGCGGCCGCTTGATCGGCGGCGCTTTCCTGTCCGCGCGAGAAGGAGAGATAGTTTTTCAAGGCGATGTCGGCGCCGCCGCTGATCACCGCCTGGCCGAGCCCAGGCTCGCCGCTAAGCACCGCTGCGCCGATACCGAGCAGATAGGCGGCGAGGGCGGTCAGCCCGGCTTTATCCAGCTCGTCGCGCCGCCCCAGATTGTGCCCGGCGGAGATGTGCCCGGTCTCGTGCGCGATGACTCCGATGACCTCCAGCGGGCTTTCGGCCTTGGCAAGCAGGCCCGTGTTGATGAACATGCGCATGCCCGGAGTGACGAAGGCATTGAGGTTCTTGTTATTGACGAGAAAGATGTCGACGCTGCTTGGGCTGATCCCGGCGGCCTGGAATATTGGCGTCGAATATTCACGAATGGTATTTTCGATCTCCGCGTCCCGAATCAGGGATACCTGCGCTTCCACCCTGGCCGGCAGCAGGACGGCACCAACCACCAGCAGGGCGGCTGAAATGTCACGAATGCGTCTAAGCAAGGAAATCATCCTGAACCTCAAGTCACGTACAGCCGGCATGCAAGACCCAGACAACCAAGCGAAACCTAGGATGCCCGTAGGCCGCGATCAATGCACGCGGGATGACAAGAGCGCGATTACAGCAGCCCAAGATGACGGGTTTATGGCAAGGCGCGCCAAGACGGCGCGGGTCGGCCTTGCCGTGGCGGCCGCGTTTTCCCTGGCCCTGGCGGCCTGCACGCCGGACCCCGAAATCGGCGATATCGGATTCGTCGAGGATGGATTCGCGGGCATCGCGGCGGCCGACGAGCCCAATGCCGTGCGGATCGGGCAGGAAATTCTGACCCGTGGCGGCACCGCCGCCGATGCCGCCGTGGCGATGAGCTTCGCGCTCGCCGTCACCCTGCCGTCGCGTGCCAGCCTCAATGCCGGTGGCGCCTGTCTGCATTTCTACGAGCCGAACAAAAGCGCCGAATCCATCGTTTTTCCCGCCAATGCCTCGGCGTCCGGGGGGGTGGTGCCCTTGATGGCGCGCGCCATGGCGGTTCTGCACGCCAATGGCGGATCGATTCGCTGGGAGGAAGTCGTGGCCCCGGCGGAAACCCTGGCCCGTTTCGGCCATCGCGCCAGCCGGGCGCTGCTGCGTGACTTGGATAGCGCAGTGCAGCAGGGGATGCGCCCGAATCAGGAGTTCGCGGAGATCTTCCTGCCAGGCGGGCGGCCGCTGTCGGAGGGGGATAAGCTGACCCAGGGAGAGCTTGCCGGAGTCCTGGGCGGCATTCGCCTGAAAGGAGCCGGCTATCTGCATTCAGGGCCGTTCCCGGAACGCTTCGCGGAGGCTGTAACCCAGCTCGGTATCCCGCTCAGCGCGCAGGACGTGCGCGCGGCCCTGCCGTTGCTCCAGGAACCCGCACCCTCGGCGGTGCTGGGCAATCATCTTCTCTATCTGCCACAGCCGCCGTCTGTCAGTGGCGTGATGACCGGGCAGATCGTCGAAATGCTGCGGGAGGAAGACTACGATTCCGCGAGCCCGGCGGAGCGCGCGCATCTCCTGGCCGAGGCCAGCCTGCGTGCCGCCTCGGCGCGCACGGCCTGGTTGCGCCCAGGCGGAACCGCGGGCGAGCCGCTGGGTGACCTGCTCGCGGAAAGCCGCGCTCAGCAGATGATCTCCGGTTACAGCAGCGGCCAGAGCACCCCGGCCTCCAGCCTCGCCCCGCCGCCCAAGCGCCTGCCTCTGGATATCAACGGCACGGGCTTCGTGGTCGGCGACCGCTATGGCAATGCCGTCGCCTGCGCCTTCAGCATGAACAACCTATTCGGCGTCGGATTGACCGCGACCGGGACCGGAATCGTGCTGGCTCCGCCGCCGAGTCCCGACAATGGCGGCGGTCTGCCTTATCCGGTGGCGTTGATCGGCAACGAGAACACCGGCCGTCTCAGCATGGCCATCGCGTCGAGCGGCGGGCCCGCGGCCCCGGCCAACATCGCGCGCCTGGTCCTCGAAGTCTTCGAGGCCGAAGAGCCTCTGGCCGAGGCCGTGCAGGCGCCCAGGCTGGTGCATGTCGGGCAGCCCGACGGCGTCGCGCACGAACCGGGCCTGCCGGAGGACATCCGCAGCGCGCTGCGTGAGCGCGGACATGAGCTTGGGGAATCCCCCGGCTTTGGCCGGATCAACGCTTTCTACTGCCCGCGCGGCTTGCGGGATGAAACCGATCGCTGCGACGCGATTACCGATCCGCGGGGCGCGGGCCTATCGGTCCGGGTTCAGTAGGGATGTCCTTCAAGCTTGCGAAACGCGGCGAGGTCCCGCCTTTCATCGTCATGGACGTCCTGCGCGAGGCCAATGCGCGCGCGGCGGCTGGGGAGGGCGTGTTGCACCTCGAGGTTGGACAACCCGGCAGCAGCGCGCCCGCGGCGGTGCTCGCCGCGGCGCACGCGGCGATCGACCGGGGCGCCATCGGCTACACGGATGCCCTGGGCCTGCCCGAGCTGCGCAAGGCCATCGCCGCGCATAGCCGGCTGGTCTATGGCGTCGACGTGGATCCGGAGCGTGTCGCGGTCACCACGGGGTCCTCTGGCGGATTCCTGCTGTCGTTCCTGGCGGCCTTCGCGCCCGGCGCCAGGGTCGCGCTCGCCGCGCCAGGCTATCCGGCCTACCGCAACATCCTCGCGGCGCTCGATATCGAGCCGGTGCTGCTGCAGACCGACCTGGAGCACCGCTATCAGCCGACTCCGGAGCTACTCGCGAGTCTGGACCGGCCGGTCGATGGGCTGATCGTCGCCAGCCCCTCCAACCCCACGGGGACGATGCTGAGCGCCGAGGAAATGCGCCGTCTGACGGCGTACTGCGATTCCGAGGACATTCTGCTGATCTCCGACGAGATCTATCACGGCATCACCTATGGAGAACGGGCGGTCAGCGCCCTGGAATTTTCCGACCGGGCGGTGGTCGTCAATTCCTTCTCCAAGTATTACTGCATGACCGGCTGGCGGCTCGGCTGGATGATCCTGCCGGAGGCCGCCGTGCGGCCCGTCGAATGCCTGACGCAGAATCTCTTTATCTCGGCGCCGACGCTGTCCCAGGAGGCTGGCCTTGCGGCCTTCGATTGCCTGGATGAGCTCGATGCCATCGTCGCCGGTTATGGCCGTGGCCGGGCGCGCTTGCTGGAAGAGCTGCCCAAGGCCGGGTTCGACCGCTTGGCGCAGGCCGACGGGGCCTTCTATATCTACGCGGACGTGACGCGGCTGACCAACGATAGCCCGGATTTCTGCCAGCGGATGCTGCGCGAGATCAATGTCGCGGCGACTCCCGGGGTCGATTTCGACCCGCAGCGCGGCCATCGCTTCGTCCGCTTTTCCTTTGCCGGACCGTACGAAGAAATCGCCGAGGCGACGGAACGCCTCGGCGATTGGTTGTCCGGGAGCCAAGCGAGTTCCCGTTTAGGCTAGCGGCCAGCGCGGCTTAGCTAGCCGCCTGGCTACTCGGGGCTCGCGCCGCGGCGGATTCAGCCGAGCGCGCGGTTCCACCAGCCGCGGCGTTTCGGCTGTTCCTCGGTTTCCGGAGGCGCCTGCTCGGCGCTGTCCTGCGGAGCCGGCGCGGGCACTTCCTGGACCGGGGCCGGGGCTGCCTCGGCCGGCTGAGGGCTCTCCTGCTTCGGGCTTTCCTGTTTCGGGCTTTCCACGGGGGCCGCCTGAGCCTCCTCGGCGCTGGCGGTTTCGGAGTCCGCGGGCTTTGCCTTCGGCTTCCGGCTGCGGCTGCGCTTCGGCTTTTCGGGCTTGGCGGGAGCCTCGGCCTCGGGAGCCGCGTCGGCGGCTTCCGCGGGGGCCGAGTCTTCCTGCGCAGCCGCTTCTTGCTGGCCGTCGTTCTCGGTCGTCTCGGCCGCTTCGCTCTGCTTGGCGGTCTTGCGGCGCGGCGAACGGCGGCGGCTCCGGCCGCTCTTGGCGGGCTTTTCTTCCGGACTGCCGTCTAGGCTCTCGCCCTGGGATTCGGCGGTAGCTTGGCCATCGTCGTCGTGGGCCGCTTCCGCGCTGGCCGGGGCCTGCTGGTCCTCAGGCTGGTTATCGCCAGCTTGCTGATCCTCGGCCTGGTTCTCCTTGGCCGGGCTCTCCTCGGACTGGCCGTCCTGAGCCTCCTGCTGAGCGTCACCGGATTCGTCCCGGCGCTTGGAGCGCCGGCGGCCGCCTCGCTTGCCGCGACGGCGGCGGCGGCTGCCTTTCTTCTCCTCGGAGTCGTCCTCGTCGGGGCGCGGGGCGGTCTGCTGAGTCTCCTCGGCAACGGCCTCCTCTTCCTTGGCCTCCACGACGGAGTCCTCGTCGTCCCGCTTGTGACGGCGGCCGCCGCGGCGACCGCGCTTGCGCTGCTCGTTGTCGTTCTCGGAGCGCGCGGGCTGACTGCTCCGCTCCCTGGGTTCGCTGCGTGGCGCCTGCTCCTGCGCCCGGCCTTCGGGATCGATGCGTCCGACCACGAACTCCGAGGGGCCGAGGTCGTCGTCGACCTTGACCAGCAGGGAGATGCCATAGCGCTGCTCGATCTCCGCGATGCGCGTGCGGTGCTCGTTGAGCAGGTAAAGCGCCAATTCAGTTGGCAGGCGCACCGACAGGCTCTCCGCGCCGCCCTTGATGGCTTCCTCGGTGACTGTCCGCAGCAGCTGCAGACAGCTCGATTCCTTGGAGCGGATGAAGCCGGTGCCGCCGCAGATCGGGCAACCCTCGTTCGAGGTTTCGAACAGGCTGGGGCGCAGCCGCTGGCGCGACAACTCCAACAGACCGAAGGGCGAGATCCGGCCAAGCTGAATGCGCGCCCGGTCGCTCTTCAGGGCCTCCTTGAGGCGCCGCTCGACATCGCGGTTGTGGCGCGATTCCTCCATGTCGATGAAGTCGATGACGATCAGCCCGGCGAGGTCGCGCAGACGCAGCTGACGACCCACCTCCTCGGCGGCCTCGAGGTTGGTCTTGAGCGCCGTTTCCTCGATATGGCGTTCCTTGGTCGCCTTGCCCGAGTTGACGTCGATGGCGACCAGCGCCTCGGTCTGATTGATCACGATGGAGCCGCCGGACTTGAGCCGGACCTGAGTCGAGTACATCGCCTCGAGCTGGGTTTCGACCTGATACTTGTGCATCAGGGGAATCGTCTCGTCCTTGTAGAGCTTCACGTTGCGGGCATGACTCGGCATCAGCATCTTCATGAAGGCCTTGGCCGCCTTGTGGCCTTCCTCGCCTTCGACCAACACCTCGTCCATATCGCGCGCGTACTGATCGCGGATCGCCCGCTTGATCAGGTTGGCTTCCTCGTGGATCAGCTTGGGGGCGGTGGATTCCAGGGTGCTGGTGCGAATTTCATCCCACAGCCGCAGCAGATAATCGTAATCGCGGCGGATTTCCGCCTTGGTGCGCTGGGAGCCCGCGGTCCGCACGATCACCGCCATGCCCTGGGGAATTTCCATCTCGGCGAGAACTTCCTTGAGCCGGCGGCGGTCGGAAGCATTGGCGATCTTGCGGCTGATGCCGCCGCCCTTGCCGGTGTTGGGCATCAACACGCAGTAGCGCCCGGCCAGCGAGAGATAGGTGGTCAGCGCCGCGCCCTTGGTGCCGCGCTCTTCCTTGGTGACCTGGACGAGCAGCACCTGCCGGCGCTTGATGACTTCCTGGATCTTGTACTTGCGCAGCAGCTTGGCGCGGCGGCGCAGGGCTTCTTCCACCTCGTCGCCGCCGACGGTATCGACGGAGGTTTCCGAATCGAGCTCCTCGACCTCTCCGCTGGCGTCTTCGCCGCCGCTTTCCTCGTCGCCATTGTCCTGGCCGGCGTCGTCTTCCTCCGCGATCTGCGCGGCGATTTCCTCTTCGCGCACATACTGATCGGCACGGTCGACGGCGCTTTCGGGAGCCTCGTCGCCGTTGTCCGACGACGCGTCGGGGTCCTGAGCGCGCAGCTCCTCTTCCTCGGCGATCAGCGCTTCGCGATCGGCGATGGGAATGCGGTAGTAGTCCGGGTGGATTTCGCTGAAGGGCAGGAAGCCGTGGCGCCCGCCGCCATAATCGACGAAGGCGGCTTGCAGGGAAGGCTCCACGCGGGTGATTTTCGCCAGATAGATGTTGCCCTTGAGGGGCTTCTTGCTAGCTACTTCGTAGTCAAATTCCTCGACACGAGTCCCACTGACGACGACCACCCGGGTCTCTTCCGGGTGGCTGGCGTCGATCAACATGCGTTTGGTCATGAACTAAAAACTCCGTAGCGCGACCGGCAACGGATCCCGGATGAGCGTTATGCTGCATCGGTTGTCGGATCGGCGGCGCGCGATATGTGTGATGGGTAAGAAGGAGGCGATCCTGCCCCGGCCTTAGCCGGGTGGAGTGCCGCGATGTGTTTGAAAAAGCGGTCATATTGGTCGCGGAACGAATGCGGCGCGGCACGGCGAGCCGAAGGTAAAAGTTCCCGGATCGGGTTTTCCGTGCCTGCATGTCGTTTGCGCACCTCGTGGCGCTGTTTCAGGTGGTGTCCGCCACTCGGGCTGTGCCGATTCGGCGGAGCGCGGCCAAAGCTTTCCGGAACATGATATCGAAAAGCGGTACGGCCGCAGAGTGTTTCAGTGCGCTTCACCGCCGCAACGGCAGTTTATGGCGGGGTTGCCGTCAAGCTCTACTACGTTGCGCGATAAGCACGGCGAGAATACGTCATCTTCCCTGCCCGAGACAATCACTTTAGCGGCTGCCGTTTTCAGGGCGTTTTCGCGGCTGCGCGGCAGCCAGTTTTTCGCGATTCCTGGCGGTCTCGAAGAGGAATTATTTTTTGATTCCAAGGAGTCAGAGTGCATTTTTCGTCTGGTACCGCAGAATCTCATCAGGTATATTTACTCTCCTAGCATTTCTATTAAGGATATCCTGGCGGCGCTCAAGAAATGCCAAAGACAGTTCACGCGATAGCAAGAATAGCGATCGTCCTGGCGATCCTGGTCACCGCTTGGCCCGCGTTCGCACAGCCAAGTGTCACGGATGTGCGCCTCGGCGCGCACGGGGACAAGACCCGCTTCGTCGTGGAATTGACCGAGGAGCCGCGCTACCGCGTGTTCTCCCTGCCGGATCCCTATCGTGTCGTCATCGACTTGCCGCAGCTCGATTGGCCGGAAGCCCATAGCGAGATGACTCAGTCGAAGGGGCTGGTTTCGGCGCTGCGCTTCGGTCTGTTTACGCCGGGGACCAGCCGCGTGGTGCTGGATTTGGCGCAGCCTTCGGCCATCGAGTCGGTCTTCGTCCTGCCGCCGCGCGACGGCTTCGGCCACCGCCTGGTGCTGGATCTGGCGCCGGTGTCGCGCGAGGCCTTTCTCAGCGAGGAAAGCCGCAAGACCGTGGAATCGGATCGGCGGCTGCCCAGCTTCGAGACGGCCTTGCCGGCGCTCGCGCCCCGCGATCCCGTCGATTTCCGGCCAACCGTCGTCATCGATGCCGGCCACGGCGGAGTCGACCCCGGGGCGATCGGGGTTTCGGGGCTGTTCGAGAAGGATCTGACCCTGCGCTACGCCCGCGCCCTGCGGGATGCCTTGCAGGCCACCGGACGCTACCGCGTTGCGATGACGCGCGATCATGACGTGTTTCTCGAGCTGCGGGAGCGACTCGCGTTGGCGGAGCGCTTCACCGGGGATCTCTTCCTGTCGCTGCACGCCAACACCAATCCTTCGGGCAAGATTCGCGGCGCCTCGGTTTACACCCTGTCGGAGAACTCCTCGGACGCCGAGGCCGCGGCCTTGGCGGCCAAGGAAAACAAGGCCGATATCATCGGCGGCGTCGACCTGACCAATCAAACCGAAGTGGTGTCGCAGATTCTGATCGATCTGGCGCAGCGCGAGACCATGAATCTATCGAAGTCCTTCGCCAATACGCTGGTCGGCGAGCTTGGCCAGCGCACCGAGCTGCTCAGGAATACCCATCGCTTCGCCGGTTTCGCGGTCCTGAAGTCGCCGATCGTGCCCTCGGTACTGGTGGAAATCGGCTATATGTCGAACCGGGATGAGGAGCGCTTGCTGCTGTCGGAAGCGCATCGCGGCAAGATCACGGCGGCGATCATCGACGCCGTCGATTCCTATTTTCAGCGCCAGCAGGCATTTCAGCAACAGTAGCGCGGCAAAGCCTGCAGAGGCTGCGCGCGCCACATTGCCTCCCTATTGTTTATGTTATATCTGCCCTTCACGCAGGCTGATGGAGGCTCCGGGCGCGCGAAGATGTGGAAGTGGATTGCCGGCTTATTTGGACTCATGGCGCTCGGCGGCATCGTCGCGGCGGGGATCGTCGGCTATTTGATCTACGACTATGGCCGCGACCTGCCGGACATCGATCAGCTCGCCGACTATGAACCGCCAACCGTCACGCGGGTGCATGCCGGCGATGGCCGCCTGCTCGCGGAGTACTCGGTGGAAAAGCGCATCTTCGTGCCTTTCGAGGCCTTCCCGGCGCGGGTGGTCAACGCCTTCCTCTCGGCGGAGGACAAGGGGTTCTACGAGCACCCCGGCGTCGACTTCCAGTCGATCGTCGGCGCGGTCGTCACGAACCTGCGCAACCTGGGCACGGACCGCCGGCCGGTCGGCGCATCGACCATTACCCAGCAGGTCGCCAAGAATTTCCTGCTGACCAACGAGACCACGCTGGAGCGCAAGATCCGCGAAGCGATCCTGGCGATGCGCATGGAGAAGGTCTTTTCCAAGGATCAAATCCTCGAGCTTTATCTCAACGAGATCTATCTTGGCTTCGGTTCCTATGGCGTCGCCGCCGCGGCGCTCAACTATTTCAATAAATCCCTCGACGAGCTGACGATCGGCGAGGCGGCCTACCTTGCCGCGCTGCCCAAGGCGCCGAACAACTACCATCCCATCCGCCGCTACGATGCCGCTGTCGGCCGCCGCGACTGGGTGATCGGCCGGATGGAAGAGGACGGCAAGATCAGCAGCGCCGAGGCGGAGGCCGCCCGCGCCGAGGTTCTGACCGTGCGCGAGCGCGCGCCGACCGAGGTGACCCGGGCCGACTACTTCGCCGAGGAAGTGCGCCGCGAGGTGCAGACTCTCTACGGCGATGACGCGCTCTATGGCGGCGGCCTGTCGATCCGCACCACGCTCGACCCGCAGCTTCAGGCCATCGCCGATCGCGCCCTGCACGAGGGCCTGATGGCCTATGACCGGCGCCATGGCTGGCGCGGCGCGGTCGCCACGCTGGACCTTGCCGCAGGCGGCTGGCGCGCGCAGCTGTCTGAAATCGAACGGCCGCTGGCCGCGCAGGACGACTGGCTGCTGGCCGTGGTGCTGGAGGTCACAACGGAGGCCGCGCGCATCGGCTTCGCCGAGGGCGAGGATGGCAGTATCCCCTTCGCCCAGATGTCCTGGGCGCGGCCCTGGCTGGAGGACCAGCGGGTTGGCGCGGAGCCGCGCAAACCCGCGGACGTGCTCGCCGTTGGGGATGTCGTCCTGGTTGCCAAGGCCGGCGGGGAAGAAGCCGCCGAGAACAGCTACGCGCTGCAGCAGATTCCGGGTATCAGCGGCGGCCTCGTCGCGCTCGATCCCAACACCGGACGGGTGCTGGCGATGACCGGCGGCTTTTCCTTCGCCGAAAGCGAATTCAATCGCGTGACGCAGGCCGAGCGGCAGCCGGGCTCCTCCTTCAAGCCTTTCGTATATCTGGCCGGGCTCGACCACGGCTTCACCCCCTCGACCATCATCCTCGATGCGCCCTTCGTGATCTCCCAGGGCGCCGGGCTGGAGAAGTGGAAGCCGAGCAACTATTCGCACGAGTATTACGGCCCGACTCCGCTGCGCATCGGTATCGAAAAGTCGCGCAACCTGATGACCGTGCGGCTCGCGCAGACCATCGGTCCGGAAGTCGTCTCGGAATATGCCCGCAGGTTCGGCATTATCGACAACATGCCGCCGCTGCTGTCGATGGCGCTGGGCGCCGGCGAGACCACGCTGCTGCGCCTGACCACGGCCTATGCCATGCTGGTCAGCGGCGGTAAGCGCGTCGAGCCGACCCTGATCGACCGGATCCAGGATCGCCATGGCGCCACCGTGTTCCGTCATGACGACCGGGCCTGCGACGCCTGCCAGGACTTGAGCTGGCAGGAGCAGGACGTGCCGCAGTTGCCGGACACCCGCGAACAGGTCGCCGACCCGCGCAGCGCCTATCAGATCGTCAACATTCTGCAGGGCGCCGTCACCCATGGCACCGGCCGCCGCCTGGCCGAGCTGAACCGCCCGATCGGCGGCAAGACCGGCACCACCAACGACGCGCAGGATGCCTGGTTCATGGGCATCACCCCGAACCTGGTGGTCGGCTCCTATACCGGCTTCGATACGCCGCGCCCGCTCGGCCCGCGCGAGACCGGCTCCTCCGTCGCGTTGCCGATCGTCAAGGCCTTCTTCGAGGAAGCCTTGAAGGATACGCCAAAGGTGCCGTTCCGCATTCCGCCGGGAATTAATCTGGTGCGTGTCAATCACGACACCGGCCTGCGCGCCAGGGCCGGCGACAGCGACGTTATTCTGGAGGCGTTCAAGCCCGGCACCGAGCCACCCGTGGATCAGGTGCGAATCGAGGGCGGCATCGGCTTGGGCGGCGGCAGCGACGCCAGCAACGGCGCTTCGGCCCCGTCTCCTAGCGGGACTGGCGGCCTGTATTGACACAGCCCTTGTTGACCGGCGCCGCTGGCTGGCCTAAGTAGCCCGCAACGCGGACACACACTCCAAGCAATCGGGACGAGACGGCCTATGCGGGCAGAAACCCAAGCGGTAGTGGACGATATTCGGCAGTCCATGACACTGCTGAGGAGGCATCTTTGACTGGGATGCCGCCGTTAAACGCCTGGATGAACTGAACCACGAGGCGGAGAATCCCGACCTCTGGAACGACCCCGCCGCCGCCCAGACCGTGATGCGCGAGCGGACCCGGCTGGATCAGGCGATCGCCGGCTACCGCGCTCTCGAACAGGAGTTGGAGGATGCCCAGACGCTGATCGAGCTGGGCGAGGGCGAGGAGGATGCCGAGAGCGTCACCGAGGGCGAGGCGCTGCTCGCCAGTCTGCGGACCAAGGTCGATAAGCTGCAGCTCGAAAGCCTGCTCTCCGGGGAGGCCGACGCCAACGATTGCTATCTGGAGATCAACGCCGGCGCCGGCGGTACCGAGGCCCAGGACTGGGCCGAGATCCTGCTGCGCATGTACCTGCGCTGGGCCGGGACGCAGGGCTACAAGACCGAGCTGCTGGAAGAAAGTCCCGGCGAAGAGGCTGGCATCAAGTCGACCACGATCATGATCAAGGGGCATAACGCCTATGGCTGGCTGAAGACGGAATCCGGCGTTCATCGCCTGGTTCGCATTTCACCCTTCGACAGTCAGGCCCGGCGTCATACGTCTTTCGCCAGCGTTTGGGTCTATCCGGTTATCGACGACGCCATCGAGATTGAAATCCTGGACAAGGACCTGCGGGTCGATACCTACCGCGCCTCGGGCGCCGGCGGGCAGCATGTCAACCGGACCGACAGTGCCGTGCGCATGACCCATCTGCCGACCGGTATCGTGGCGCAGTGCCAGAACGACCGCTCGCAGCATAAGAACCGGGCGACCGCCATGGCCATGCTGCGCGCGCGGCTCTATGAGCACGAGTTGCAGAAGCGCGAGGCCGAGGCCCAGGCGGAAGCCGACGCCAAGACCGATATCGGCTGGGGTCACCAGATCCGCTCCTACGTCTTGCAGCCCTATCAGATGGTCAAGGACCTGCGTACCGGGGTCGAGAAGGGCAACGCCCAGGGCGTGCTCGACGGGGATATCGGCGACTTCCTCCAGGCCGCCCTGGCTTCGCGTATCGAGGGCGGGCTCTCCTCCAGCGAACGGGATGCGTCCTAGCGCCGATGCCTAGTTTCAGGGCCGCCGAAAGCAGCCGGCGGTGTGATCGTCGACCATGCCGGTGGCTTGCATGAAGGCGTAGCAGATGGTCGGCCCGACGAAGCGGAAACCCTTGGCCTTCAGCGCCTTCGACATCGCCTTGCTTTCGGCGGTTTCAGCCGGAACCTCGCCGAGCGTCTTCCAGTCGTTGACCTTGGGCACGCCGCCGACGAAGGACCAGAGATAGGCGACCGGACCGGCGGGCGCGTCCTCGCGTAGTTGCAGCCAAGCTTTCGCGTTGCCGATGGTGGCGTCGATCTTCGCGCGATTGCGCACGATTCCGGCATCGGCAAGCAGACGCGCGCGCTCGGCTTCGCCGAACCGCGCGACGGCCTCGGGGTCGAAGCCGGCGAAGGCGGCGCGGTAATTCTCCCGTTTGCGCAGAATGGTCAGCCAGGAGAGGCCAGCCTGTGCGCCTTCGAGGATGAGCATCTCGAAGAGATGGCGCTCGTCGCGTTGCGGGCGGCCCCACTCATCGTCGTGATAGGCGATATAGAGCGGGTCGTCGCTGACCCAGGCGCAGCGCGGCTTATCCAGCGGGGTTCTCCTTCGCTTCGTCGAGGTACCAGTCGTCGGTCACGTGGAATGGACCGGGGTTGCTGTAGAGGTCGTCATATTTGCAGAGAACCGGTTCCGCGCCCAGGGCAACCGGCTGGCCGTTCTGGAAAGTCAGCTCGCCGCGCCGGCTGGCAGGAGCGCGAACGTAGGAATTGATGTTGAAGGCGCGGTCGTGCGGCGAGCGGTTGGCGCCGCTGCCATGCACCGTCAGCAGCGACCAGAGCACGGCGTCGCCGGGTTCAAGCTCACAGGTGACGATGCTGGCGGGATCGAGCCCTACCTTGCGCAGTTCTCCCTCGGCGGTCTGCCCCTTCATCAAGGCGCCGCCATCGTCGCTGAGGCCCAGGTAGCCGAGCTTATGGCTGCCGGGGACGACCTGCAGCGCGCCGTTCTCGGCGGTGCAGCGGTCGATGGCCAGGCCCAGGGTGACCGAGTTGGCGACGGGATCGCCGTCGAGGCTGTCCTTGTCGCGAAAGCGCATATCCTGATGAAACCGGAAACCGGTCAGCCGCGCGCCCGGCGGTTTCCAATGGATCTGATTGGCGATCTGCTTGATATCGTCGCCGAGCAGCGGCTGCAGAACCTGGAAGACCTTGGGGTGCCTGCGAGCACGGTCGAGGGTGGCGTTGATCCAGGAAAACCAATGCGCCTGCAGCACCACCCGGCCGCCGTCCGGATCGTCGATGACATCGAAGTAGAGGTTCTTGTCGCGATAGCTGCTGGGATGCCGAATCCCTTCGGCGTAAACCGCGCGCGCTGCTTCCTGTATCCCGGTCATCTCGTCGGCGTCGAACAGCCCGCGGACGATGGCGTAGCCGTGGTTATGAAAGTGCTCGGCGTGCTGGGTATCGCGCATGGCGTCCTCCTGTTTTTTCGCGCTCCAGCCTGCGTGCTGTCACGGACGGAGGCAAATTCATAATTATCTTCATATATATGAGAAATATTCATATAATCAGCGGATGCACCCGCGGCTTGAACTCCGGCATCTGACACTACTGGTCGCTTTGATCGAGGCGCCAAGCATGACTCTGGCGGCCGAGAATCTCGGTCTGACTCAGTCGGCGCTTAGCCACCGCCTGCGCGAGGCGGAGCGGCGCTTGGATGTGGCGCTATTCTTTCGTGACGGCCGCCGCTTGCGGCCGACCGAGGCGGGGGAGCGTCTGGCGCTGACCGCGCGGCGTCTGTTGTCCGAATTGGCCGCTGCGGAGGCCGCCGCCATGGGCCGCAAGGGCACGGCGCGGCTCTCCGCGGTGCGCGTCGGCCAGGGGCTCTACTCGGCCGCCGGCTGGTTTCCCGCCTTCGTCGCGCGGGCCGCGGAACGCAGCGCCGGGCTGCGCCCCATCCTGAGCGCCGATGCCAGCGACGATCCTCTGAAAAGCCTGCTGACCGGCGACATCGATCTGGCCATCGTCCCCGGCGAATCCGAGGCAATGGGCATCGACCGCCGGCCTGTGTTCAGGGACCAACTGGTCGCGGTCCTGCCGCGTGGCCATGCCCTGGCGGATAAGCCCTATCTCGAAGCCGCCGACTTCGCCGGTGTGAGCTTCCTTGCCTATGGCTACCGGCCGCTACCGGGCTTCGAGTACGAACAGCTGATGCGTCCTGCCGGGATCTATCCCGGTGAGGTGCTGCGCGCCGGTCCGCCGGAGGTTGTGGCCGGCCTGGTGGAGCGCGGTTTTGGCGTCTCGGTGCTGAGCCGCTGGATGCTGCGGCCCTTCCTCAAGCGGGGCAAGGTGGTCATGCGCCGTTTGACGCAGCGGGGTCTGCCTTTGACGTGGTACGCGGCGGTGCGTGGTGACGCCGCGCCCGACGCCGGCAGCCGGCGTCTCGCCGAATTGCTGGCGGCCTGGGGCGGGCCCGCCGGTCAGTCGGAATCTGGAGCGGGAGCGAGCGGGGCGTAGTAGGCGGCGGGAAAGCCGGCGAGCGTCCGTCCGGCCTCGTTGAAGGGGGGCTTCAGGCCACCCTTGAAGTAGGTCTTCACCAGGCCCTGCCAGGTTTCCACGGGGTCGAGGCCGCGCTCCTGGCAAAGCCAGCCGAACCAGCGGCTGCCGATGGCGACGTGGCCGATCTCATCGCGGTAGATGATTTCCAGCACCCCCGCGGATTCCTCATCCTCGGCCGCGCGCAGCTTGTCGATCATCGCGGGTGTGACGTCGAGGCCGCGGGCCTCCAGCACCAGCGGCACGATGGCGAGCCGCGCCAGCAAATCATGGGAGGTCTTCTCGGCGGCCTCCCAGAGACCCTCGTGGGCCGGCAGGTCGCCATAGGCGGCGTCCAGGGCGTTGAGCCGTTCGCTCAGCAAGGCGAAATGCACCGCCTCCTCGGAGGCCACCTTGACCCAGTCCTCGAAGAAGGCGCGCGGCAGCTCCTGCTCGGCGAAGCGGGCGACGATATCCCAGGCCAGATCGATGGCATTCAACTCGATGTGGGCGAGGGCGTGCAGCAGGGCGACCCGGCCCTCGCGGCCCCGGTTGATCCGCCGCCGCTTGACCTTGCCCGGCGCTGTGATGAGCGGCCGTTCCGGGCGCGCCGGCTGATCCGGCGGCACCGCCGATCCGATCTCGGAAATACGGCCGCCGCGCCAGTCGCTGGCGATGGCGCGGCTGCGCCGCACCTTCTGCGCAGGATCGGCGGCGTCGAGCACGGAAAGGGCGGCGCCGGCCAGGGTGAACTGCATGGCCTAGAGGCTCCGCGCCGCCTCCAGCACCTCCTCGACGTGCCCCGTCACCTTGACCTTGCGCCAGACCTGACGCACCACGCCCTTCTCGTCGATCAGGAAGGTCGCCCGGTCGATGCCCATGTATTTCTTGCCGTACATGGATTTCTCGACCCAGGTGCCATAGGCCTCGCAGATCGAACCGTCGTCGTCGGAGACCAGGGTAAAGGGCAGGTCGTACTTGTCCTTGAACTTGTCGTGCTTGGCGGCGCTGTCCTTGGAAACACCGACGATCTCGGCGCCGGCGCCGCTGAAGTCGGGCAGGGAGTCGCGGAAACCGCAGGCCTCCTTGGTGCAGCCGGGCGTATCGTCCTTGGGATAGAAGTAGAGAATCACCTTCCTGCCCTTGAGATCCTTGAGGGACAGGCTGCCGCCGCCGTCTGTCGGCTTGTTGAAGTTCGGGGCGGCCTTGCCGATTTCGACGCTCATTCTTGTTCTCCTAATTGCAGTACTGCAGGTATCGAAACGTGAAATGCGTTTTCACTTAGTCTTTTCAAGCTTGTTCCGGCGGCGCCCCGGCCTGGGATTCGAGCAGTTCCCGGTAGGCTTTCAGGGTCGTTGCGCTGGCGGCGTCGAGCGCCTGGCCGACGGCGGCGAAATCCGCGAGCCCGCAGGCCTTGGCAAGACCGGCTTTCTGGCCGGCCGGCGCGTCGTCCTCGCTGAAATCGCTGCCCGCGCTGAGCCGGAGAAATCCTTGTATTCGGCGCAGCAGGCGATTCGCCTCAACCAGTTCGCCCGCCCTGTCTTGCGCCAGTAGGCCCTCCGCGGCAAGCGCGGATAAGGCAGCCTGGGTCGAGGTCGCAAGGACGGCTGGCTTGTCATGGGCATGCGCGAGTTGCAGCCCCTGAGCGATGAAATCGAGATCGAGCAGGCCGCCGCGCAGGTTCTTCACATCCCAGCGGTTGCGGGGGGGATATTCCTTCTCCAGGCGCCGGCGCATGTCCACGACATCGCGCAGTACCTTGGCAGGGTCGCGCTCGAGCCTGAGGATGCCGTGCAGCGAGGTCTCTATCTCCCGCGCGAAATCCTCGTCTCCCGCAACCACCCGCGCGCGGGTCATCGCCATCAGCTCCCAGGTCCAAGCGCTGTCGCGCTCGTAATCGAGCAAACCCTTCAGCGAGGTCGCGATCGGCCCGGAGGAGCCCGAGGGGCGTAGGCGCGGATCGACCTCGTAGAGACGGCCTTCACCGGTCGGGGAGGACAGGGCGGCGATCAGGCGCTGCGCGAGACGGCCGTAGTACTGGCTCGGCGGCAGGGGCTTATCGCCGTCGGAGGTCACCGTCTCCCCGGGCGAATCGTAAACGAACACCAGATCCAGGTCCGAGGTTACGGTCATCCGCTGGGCGCCGAGCTTGCCCAGCGCGAGCACGGCGAGGCCGCGTCCGGGCAGACGCCCATGGCGCTCCGCCAGTTCCTCCTGGACCTTCGGCAGCAGCTCGGCGATGGCGGTTTCGGCGATATCGGTCAGCGCGGCCTCGGTCTCCTCGATCTCCGCCGAGCCATGCAGAATTTGCACCCCGACCTGAAACTTGTGGTCGTTGGCCCAGCGCCGCGCCAGATCGAGCAGGTCCTGAAAGTCTTGCGCGCGCGCCAGCATCTCGTTCAGCTCGAGCCGCAAGGCCGCGCGTTCGGGCAGGGGATTGAAGAAGGCTTGGGACAGCACCGCTTCCAACAGCGCCGGGTTGCGGCTGAGATGCGCCGCGAGAGCCGGCGCGCCGCCCAAGATCTCGGCCAGCAGTTCGAGCAGCTTGGGATTCTGATAGAGCATGGAGAACAACTGCACGCCGCTCGGCAGGCCGCGCAGAAACTCGTCGAACTTGAGCAGGGCGGTATCCGGGTTCTTGGTTTCGGCGAGCCGTTGCAGCAGCGTCGGCATGATCTCGGTCAGCAGCTGCCGGCTGCGTTCCGAGCGCATCGCGCGATAGCGCCCATGGTGCCAGGCACGGACCAGGCTGAAAACCTGTGCGCCGTCGCTGAAGCCGAGCGTGGTCAAGGTCTTCACCGTATCCGGGTCCGGCTCGCCGCCGGTGAAGACGAGATTGCCCGGCCCGGAGAGCGAGGGCGCTTCCTCGAACAGGTGGGCATAACGGTCCTCGACCGCGCGCAGGTGGCGCAGCAATTCTTCCCGGAACGCGGCGACCGTGGAGAATCCCATGAAGGCGGCGACCCGCGCGAGGCCGGCCTCGTCCTCGGGTAGACTGTGGGTCTGCTGATCCTCGGCCATCTGCAGCCTGTTCTCCAGCCTGCGCAGAAAGATGTAGGCCTCGTGCAGGGTGGCCGCGTCCTCGGCGGTGATGCGCCGCGCCTCGGCCAGGGCCTGCAGGGCATCGAGGGTGCGCGCTTCGCGCAGGCCGACTTCACGGCCACCGAAGATCAGCTGCTGGGTCTGTGCATAGAACTCGATCTCGCGAATTCCGCCACGCCCCAGCTTGATGTTATGGCCCTCGACGGCGACGACGCTGCCGCCTTTCTGGGCATTGATCTGACGCTTGATGGAATGCACGTCCTGGATCGCCCAGAAGTCGAGATTGCGGCGCCAGACGAAGGGGCGCATCTCCTTGAGAAAGGCCGCGCCGAGGGCCTTGTCGCCGGCCGCCGGCCGCGCCTTGATCATCGCCGCCCGTTCCCAGTTCTGGCCCAGGGATTCGTAGTAGGTGAGCGCCGCGTCGATATCGAGGGCCAGCGGCGTCGCTCCCGGATCGGGGCGCAGGCGCAGATCGGTGCGGAAAACATAGCCGTCGCCGGTGCGCTCCTCGAGCAGCCGGACCAGATCGCGGGTGATCCGCACCATGCCCTCGGCAAGACCGCGGCTGTGGCGGTAGTCGATCTTGCTGGAATCGAACAATAGGATCAGGTCGATATCCGAGGAGTAGTTGAGTTCCCTGGCGCCCAGCTTGCCCATGGCGAGCACCGTGTAGCCGCAGTCCACCAAGGGGGAGTCCGGGGTCTTGAGCTCGAGTTCGCCGCGCGCGGCGGCGCGCAGGAAGAGATGGCCGATCGCGGCGTCGAGGACGCCGTCCGCGAGATCGGAAAGCGCTTCGCAAACCCTGGGAAGCGGCCAGCGGCCGGAAAGATCGCTGAGCCCGATCAGCAGCGAAGCGCGGCGCTTGGCACGGCGCAGATCCGCCATCACCGTATTTTGATCTTCGCTCCCTGCGGTTTCCCGCGCCAGGGCCGCGAGGATTTCGCTAAGACAAGTTTCAGGCCCTTGTTTTAAGAGCTTGGAAAAGAATGCAAGATCGTTCAGAACGCAGCTCGTGAGGAAGCCGCTGTTGGAGAAGATGACCTGCAACAAGTGGCGGCCCGCCGGATCGTCTGATAGCGTTTTCGCGAAGTCGAGAATTTCCCGATCCGTGATTCGAGATAGGCCTTCCTTCCAATGTTCGAAGCCGAGAGCCGCTTTTTCAGCATCGCCAAGATGAGGCAGGTCGTTCTTTGAAGGTAGGAATTCCAGGTTCATCTTTTTCCGCACCACAGCCGCCCGGCAGACTGCGAAAGCGCGGCACTCGGGTCAAGGCCGCAAAACGCTGGCGGCTGGCCGAATGATCGGACATTCCGGAAAACTTTTTATTGAAGCGGTGATCGGCGTCGTCGCGGGTATCGCGATTCTGCTGGGGATCGCTTTCTGGCGGCTGACCGAAGGCCCCATCTCGGTGGAGTTTCTCGACGACCAGCTCGAAGCCGCCTTCAACAGCGATGCCTCGGAGCTGGAGATCGTCGTCGGCGAGACCCTGCTTGCCTGGGGCGGCTGGGATCGCAGCCTGGAACTGCGCGCGCGCGACTGGCGGGTCGTGCGCCCCGATGGCGGAGTGGTCGCCGTGCTGCCGGAAATGGGCGTGCGGGTCAGCGTTTCCGCGCTGCTCAATGGCACCATCGCGCCGACCGAAATCGATGTCGTCGGTATCGAGCTGGACCTCTTCCGCCGGGAAGACGGCAGTTTCGGCGTCGCCCCGAAGATCGATCCGGATACGGAGGAACGCGCCAGCCAGGACATCGGCTTGCTGGCGCCGGTGGTCTTGCAACAGCTTCTTAGCGACCGCGATCCCGACGCCGCCCTGTCCTATTTGCGGCGCGTCTCGATTACCGACGCGATCCTGAATCTGCGCGACGAATCGCTCGGGCTTTCCTGGTCGACGCCTGAAACGGCCATCGTACTCGAGCGCGCCGCGCCGGGGCTGCGGGCCTCCGCCAGTTTCGACCTGCAGTACGAATCGGGCCCCAGCGCGGCAATCGATGGCGCACTGCTCTATGACAGCGCGATCGGCTCCTTGGAGCTTGTGCTGTCCTTCGACAACCTCAACCCGCAGCAGTTGGCCGGCCTGACACCGCAGCTGGAGGCGCTTGGCGGCTTGGACATGTATACCGCCGGCTCGCTCACCGGCGCGATGTTCCCCGATGGCCGCATCGAGTCGATCCGAGTCGATCTGACCAGCCCCGGCGGGACCGCCGATCTGCCGGATATCTATGCCGAACCCCTCGCCTTGCGGGATGTTGCCTTGGCCGCCGTCTACACCGGGGCGGACCAGCTTTTGGGGGTTGAGGACCTTTCCTTTACCCTGGACATGGGCGAGGAGATCGGCCCCTTCATGGCGCTCAGCGCCAATCTTCAGTGGTCGGATGCCGGGCTTGGCATGACCTTGGAGGCCAAGGCGGAAAGCGTCGGGATCGACGATATCGGTCTGCTCTGGCCGGTCGATGCGCCGGGCGGCGGGCGCGATTGGGTAACCGAGAACGTCACCGCAGGGAAGGCCGGAGATGCCTCGATCCGGGCCAGCGTCAGCCTGCCCGGCATGGACCCCGAGGCGCTACAGATTCAGCGCCTCGAAGGCAGCTACAGCTATCAGGACGTGGAGGTTCATTTCCTGCGGCCGATGACGCCGATCAGCGGGATCAGCGGCCAAGCGGTCTTCGATGCCACCAGCATGACCTTCACGATCGACGACGGCGGTATCGGGGATATCCGCAGCCCAGGCTCCACGGTCAAGCTCTATGGCTTCGATGAGGGGGTTCACTTCGCGGAGATCGATTTTGCGCCGCGTGGGCCGCTCAGCGCAGCGCTGACTCTGCTCAACCATCCCCGGCTGCGCCTGATTGAGGATCTGGGACTCGATCCGCAGAGCATCACCGGCAACGCTCAAGCCCAGGTGCGCATGGTCTTTCCCCTGATCGACGAACTGACCTTCGACGGCGTTGAGGTGGAGGCCGCAGGGACCTTGAGCGATGTCGCAATCAGCGACCTGCTCTTGGGGCAGCGCGTTGCCGATGGCGATCTCGATTTAGCCCTGGGTAAGGATGGCATGACCTTGAAAGGCAAGGCCGTCTTCGCGCAGATCCCGATCGACATTCTCTGGGAAGAGTTTTTCGAGGACGGCAAGGATTTCACCACCCAGCTGGATGTCTCCGCGCCACGCCTCACGGCCGCTCAGCTCGCCTCCTTCGGTCTAGATACGTCGGAGTACATGGACGGGCCGCTATCTGCCAGCGCCCGGGTGCGCGAACGCAGCGATGGGTCCGGCGAGGCGGAGATCGCCGCCAATATGTCCTCGGCGCGCCTGGCACTTCCCTTTCTGGAGTGGGAGAAACCCGAGGGCGTGAGCGCGGACGTGACGGCGCTGCTGCTATTCGACAATTCCGGCCTGCTGGCCATCAACGGCGTTGTCTTCGATGCCGGGGATTTCACGGCCCGTGGCGCCTTCTCGGTCGATCCGGAGAGCCAGAACGTCTCCTCCGCCACCTTCTCGGAACTGCGGCTGCGGCAGAGCTTTCTGGTCAACACCACCCTGCGCGGCTATGGCGAGGGCTTGGAGGTGCGTATCGGCGGCGGTGAGCTGGACCTTTCCGCCGTGCTGGCCGACGACGAAGAAGATGAGGTGGCTCAGGAAGAGCCCGAGACGCAGACGCAAGAGGAGGTCAGCTACACGCCGCTGAGAGTCGCCGGCGACCGCCTGGACAGGATCGTTCTCGGCGAAGGCCGTTTCTTGGAGAACGTCGGCTTCGAACTGCAACGCGGGACTCAAGGCTGGGAGGTCATCAAGATCGACGGCAGGGTTCCGCGCGCGCTCTGGAGGGCGAATGGCCAAAGCGTCGAGGAAGATGCCGCCATTGCCGAAAAGCGCTTTCTCGTCGACTTCGGCCCCGGGGTCGACGCCGAGCGGCCCGCGGAGTATGGCCTGATTTTCCGCGCCGACGACGCCGGCGCGCTGCTACGGGCCTTGGATTGGGTCGATACCCTGGAGGGCGGGCAGCTGGAGGTGCGCGGGCATTCTCCGGCTCCGCTGCCCAAGGGACCGCTCGAGGCAAGTATCGAAGGGGTCAATTACCGTCTGGTCAATGCGCCGATACTGGCGCGGCTGCTCAGCGCCGCGCTGCTGACCGGCATCGGCGACCTGCTTTCTGGCGATGGCATCGGCTTCAACCGTTTTACAGGCGATTTCGTTTTTGCGGACGACGTCATGCGCACGGATTTGCTGCGCGCCTATGGGCCGGGCCTGGGTATCACCATCAAGGGTTCCGCCGACTTCGAGGACGACCAGCTCGATATCGGCGGCACCCTGGTACCGGCCTACTCGGTCAATCGCATTCTGGGCAAGATCCCGATCCTCGGCGCGATCCTGACCGGGGGCGAGGGCGGTGGGGTGATCGGCGTGGTCTATTCGATGGAGGGGCCGCTCGACGCGCCCGAGATCAGCGTCAACCCGCTGTCGGCCCTGACACCGGGTTTCCTGCGCGGACTATTCGAGGTGCAGGGCGAGGACGACGGAGAAAACCAGTTCGTGCCCCAGGCCTATCCGGACGGTCAGGGCAGCAGCGTAAAGTAAGACCTAGCGCAGCTTGACCAGCGCATGGCGCTTCTTGCCCGCGGAAAGCTTGAGAACCCCCTCGTCATTGAAGTCCCCGGCCGAAACCGTCTGGGTCTCATCGGCGATTTGCCGGTCGTTCAAGCGCGCGCCGCCGCCCTTGACCAGACGCCGGGCCTCGCCGTTGCTGCCGGTCAGGCCGGCCTCGGTGAACAGGACGAACAGGGGCAAACCTTCATTCAGGCGGTCCTGGGATAGCTCGATGCTGTGCAGGTTTTCGGCGACCGTGCCTTCCTCGAAGGTTTGCCGCGCTGTTTCCGCCGCTTCGCTGGCGGCGGCTTCGCCGCGGCACAGCTTGGTCGCCTCGAAGGCGAGAACCTTCTTCGCCTCGTTGATTTCCTGGCCCTGCAGGCTTTCCAGCTTGGCGATTTCCTCCAGCGGAAGATCGGTGAAGAGACGCAGGAAGCGGCCGACGTCGGCATCCTCGGTATTGCGCCAGTACTGCCAGTAGTCGAAGGCGGAGAGACGCTCGGCGTTCAGCCAGACGGCACCGCTGGCGGTCTTGCCCATCTTGGCGCCCGACGCGGTGGTGATCAGCGGCGTTGTCAGCCCGAAGACTTCCTTGCCCTCGACCCGGCGGGTCAGCTCGATGCCGTTGACGATGTTGCCCCATTGATCGGAGCCGCCCATCTGCAGGCGGCAGCCGTGCCGGCGATTCAGCTCCATGAAGTCGTAAGCCTGGAGGATCATGTAGTTGAACTCCAGGAAGGTCAGCGGCTGCTCGCGGTCGAGGCGCAGCTTGACGGAATCGAAGGTCAGCATGCGGTTGATTGTGAAATGGCGGCCGATATCGCGCAGGAAGGGGATGTACTCCAGGGCGTCCAGCCAGTCGGCGTTGTTGACCATCAGCGCCTGATTGCCGCTTTCTCCCAAATCTAGGAAGTTCTCGAAGCTGCGGCGGATGCTGGCGATGTTGGCGTCGATCTGCGCGTCGTCGAGCAGTTTCCGGGTCTCGTCCTTACCCGAGGGATCGCCGACCTTGGTGGTGCCGCCGCCCATGAGGGCGATCGGCCGGTGCCCGGTCTTCTGCATCCAGCGCAGCATCATGATCGAAACCAGATGGCCGACATGCAGGCTGTCTCCGGTCGCGTCATAGCCGACATAGGCCGTGACCATGCCCTCGGCGGCGAGGGAATCCAGCGCTTCCAGGTCGGTGCACTGGTGGATGAAGCCGCGTTCTTGCAGAATCCGGACGAAGTCGGAGCGGGGCGATGCCATGGCAGGTTCAGCGATTCAGGTTGCGGAAAGCGCGGTCATTTAGCATGAACGGGGGGCCTTCACAACGCACTGGCAAGAACGCCCGACCCGATGACGCCCCAATGACGCCAAACACCAGCAAGCTGGCTCTCGGACTGATGAGCGGCACCTCGCTCGATGGCATCGATGCAGCCCTGATAGAAACCGACGGCTGGAGCTTCGCGCGGCCGGGCCTGGCGACGACCGTAGCCTACGAGACGGAGTTCCGCGATCGCCTGCGCGCGCTGCTCGATGGCGAGGGCAAGGTCGCGCAGATCGAGCGTGAACTGACGCTGCTGCACGCCGAAGCGGTGCGCCGTCTGCTCGACTATGCCGATGTGCGGCCCGAGCAGATCGATGTCATCGGCTTCCACGGGCAGACCATCTTTCACGATCCGGCGCGCCGCCAGACCTGGCAGATCGGCGATGGCGGCTTGTTGGCCCGCGCAACGCGCATTCCGGTGGTGAACGACTTTCGCAGCGCCGATGTCGCCGCGGGCGGGCAGGGCGCGCCGCTCGCGCCGCTGTTTCACGCCGTGCTCTCGGCCGAATTGCCGCGCCCGCTGGCGGTGCTGAATCTCGGCGGTGTCGGCAACGTGACCTGGATCGGCCCGAATGAGGCCGCGGGGCAAGACAACCTGCTCGCCTTCGACACCGGACCGGCCAATGCCTTGCTCGATGACTGGGTATCCCGCCACTGCGCGCAGGCTTTCGACCTCGATGGCCGCCTGGCCAAGGCTGGCCAGGTGTCCCAGGAGGCGCTCGCGGCGCTGCTGTCCCACGACTATTTCGCCGCGCCACCGCCGAAATCCCTGGATCGCAACAGCTTCGACGTGACGCCGGTACAGCGGCTCAGTCTGGAGGACGGTGCCGCGACCTTGACCGCTTTCACCGTCGAGGCCGTGGCCAGGGCGCTGCCCTGGCTGCCGCAGGCGCCCCGGCGCTGGCTGGTAACCGGAGGCGGCCGCCGCAATCCGGCGCTGATGGAGGCCTTGGCGGTTCGGCTGGGAGCGGCGGTGGAACCGGTGGAGGCCGTGGGCTGGAATGGCGATGCCCTTGAGGCCCAGGCCTTCGGCTATCTGGCCGTGCGTGCCTTGGAAGGCTGGCCTCTGTCCCTACCGGGGACGACCGGGGTCGGCGAACCCATGACCGGCGGCCGCTATCACGCGGCGCGCCGGGAAAGCTAACCGCCGGAGCGGCGCGGCTAGCGCTTGGCGGTCTTTTTCTTGCTTTCGGCGGCGCCCATGGCGCGATCCAGGTAGCCGCCAACCTCGCTGCCCATCAGGTCCAGCTTACCCTGATAGAAGTGATTGGCCCCCTTCATGACCCGGTAGTCGATCTCGATGCCGCGCTGGCTGGAAAGCTTTTCCACCAGCTTG
Source organism: uncultured Alphaproteobacteria bacterium (assembly GCA_942491105.1). Taxonomy (GTDB): domain Bacteria; phylum Pseudomonadota; class Alphaproteobacteria; order Kiloniellales; family DSM-21159; genus JBBEAM01. The sequence goes on from CALNZX010000010.1 coordinate 138,866, forward strand.
GCGGTCGAGGGCTCCGGGACCAGATCGTCGTCCTTGCCCTGAAGAATCAGACCGGAAGACGGGCAGGGGGCGAGAAAGCTGAAATCGTACATGTTCGCGGGCGGTGAGACGGAGATGAACCCGCTGATCTCCGGGCGGCGCATCAGCAGCTGCATGCCGATCCAGGCGCCGAAAGAGAAACCGGCGATCCAGCACTGGTGGGCGTTCTCGTTGAATCCCTGCAGCCAGTCGAGCGCGGAGGCGGCATCGGAAAGCTCGCCCTCGCCCCGGTCGTAGCTGCCCTGGGAGCGGCCGACGCCCCGGAAATTGAACCGCAGAACCGAAAACCCCCTCTCCAGGAAGGTGTGGTAGAGCGTATAGACGACCTTGTTATTCATCGTCCCGCCGTGCTGCGGATGCGGGTGCAGTATCAGGGCAATGGGCGCATTGGACTCCGCCGCGTGCTGATAACGCCCTTCCAGGCGCCCCTCGGGTCCGTTAATGATGACGTCGGGCATGGTTTTCCTGGTTTTGTTCGAAGCTGAACCGATGTCGTATTTCCACAGAATTGCGGCGCCTATTGCTTGCCTTTGCGCATGACATATTTGACCTGCGCGCCCGATTACTTGATTGATATATCGGGAACTCCCATGTCCCTTGGGATATGTTAGCGGGGCATGTTAGCAGGATTGGCAGCCGCGTCCTTTTCCGAAGAAGCGGCGGAGAGTATCTGACGAGCCGAGCGATGTTCAAGACTTTACGCGAAGAAATCGACGCCATGATGGAGCGGGACCCCGCTGCGCGCTCGCGTGCCGAGGTGATTTTCGCTTATCCGGGCTTCCAGGCCCTGATGATCTATCGCCTCGCCAATGCCTGCTGGCGGCGCGAATGGTTTCTGCTTGGGCGCCTTCTTTCGCATTTCGGGCGTATCCTGACCGGCATCGAGATTCATCCCGGCGCGCGTATCGGCAAGCACTTCTTCATCGATCACGGCATGGGCGTGGTGATCGGCGAGACCAGCGAGATCGGCAACGACGTCACGATCTATCACGACGTCACCCTCGGCGGCGTCGCGCCCTCGGTGGATAGCGAAAGCCAGCGCGAGCAAAAGCGCCACCCGACCATCAAGGACGGCGCGATCATCGGGTCGGGCGCGCAGATCCTCGGTCCGATCACGGTTGGCCGCGATGCACGGGTCGGCGCCAATGCCGTAATTACCAAGGATGTCGCCGACTGCACCACGGTCGTCGGCAATCCGGGGCGCGTGGTGCAGCCGCGCAGGAAGAGCGAGCCGCAGCCTTTCGTGGCCTACGGCACGCCGGTCGGCGATCTGCCGGATCCGGTGGCGCGCGCCCTGCAGGGCCTGCTCGACGAGGTGCATAGCCTGCGCGGCCGGATCAACGACCTGGAGCAGCAGCGCGAGGCGGCCACCGAAGAAATCGCCGAACTGAAAAAGACCAGTGCTGGCGGTGGCCCGCGCAAGCCGACCCGGGCCAGCGGCTCCTCGCGGTGATGTCCGCCTCGGGCGCGCAGATCTATCTGGATTATAACGCCACCGCGCCGCTGCGGCCCGAGGCGCTCGCGGCGATTGGCGAGGCCTCGGCCTCGCCCGGAAATGCCTCCTCGGTGCACGGCTTCGGCCGGGCCGCGCGCAAGCGACTTGAGGATGCCCGGGAAGACTTGGCCGGACTGCTGAACTGCCGGGCAGCGGATATCGTCTTTACCAGCGGCGGCAGCGAGGCCAACAACCTGGCGATCCAGGGCTGTGGCCGTTCCCGGATCTTCGTTTCGGCCGGCGAGCACGATTCCGTCCTGGCGGCCGCCGAAGCCACGCACCTGCCCCTGACCGCGCAAGGCCTGCTCGATCTGGACGCCCTCGAACAGGCGTTGCGGGCGTGCCAAGAGCCGGCCCTGGTCTGCGTGATGCTGGCCAACAACGAAACCGGCGTGGTGCAGCCGGTGGCCGCGGCCGCAGAGATCTGCCACCGCCATGGCGCGCTGCTGCACTGCGACGCGGTGCAGGCCTTCGGCAAGATTGATGTGGAAGTAGCTGCCTTGGACGCCGACATGCTGTCTCTCTCGGCGCATAAGCTGGGCGGCCCGCAAGGCAGCGGCGCCTTGGTGCTGCGCCCCGGTCTGGAGCTTGCCAGCCGGATCAAGGGCGGCGGGCAGGAACGGCGCCGCCGCGCCGGCACGGAAAACCTCGCGGGCATCGCCGGCTTTGCCGCGGCGGCGCGGGCGGCCGTTGGGCAGCTACAGGGATGGCGGCAGGTCGATACCTGGCGCCAGGCGTTCGAGGCGGCGTTGCTTGACGCCTGCCCCGAGGCGAAGATCTACGGTGCCGAGGTAGCGCGCCTGCCGAACACCACCTGCGTTCTGATGCCTGGGGTTGCCGCCGAAACCCAGGTCCTTGCCTTCGATCTGGCGGGGGTCGCGATTTCCGCCGGCTCCGCCTGTTCCTCGGGCAAGGTCGCGCCCTCGCATGTCCTGCGCGCCATGGGCGCCAGCGAGGCGGAGGCGCGCGGTGCCGTGCGCATCTCCTGCGGCTGGGCCTCCAGCCAAGCCGATTACGAGCGTGCGCTGGAGGTTTGGCGCGAGGTCCATCGGCGCAACGCGAAATCGACGGCGGCATGAGAGACGGCATGAGCGGCAGATGAGCGGAAACCGGGCCAGGGACACCATCTATCTCGACTATCAGGCGACGACGCCCTGCGATCCGCGCGTGGTCGAGGCGATGCTGCCCTATTTTTCCGAGGTCTACGGCAATCCCCACTCAGTCGAGCATGGCTACGGCTGGGATGCCGCCGAGGCGGTGGAGAAAGCGCGCGAGCAGCTTGCCGCGCTGCTCAAGGCCGAGCCGCGCGAGGTGATCTTTACCTCCGGGGCCACGGAATCGAACAATCTGGCGATCAAGGGCGCGGCGCGCTTCCTGAAAAGCCGCAGGCCGAATCTCATCGTCGCGGCCAGCGAGCACAAATGCGTTCTGGAATCCGCCAAGCGCCTGGAGCGCGAAGGCCACGGGGTAACCTATCTGCCGGTGCAGGCGAATGGTCTGATCGATCTGGCGGTTCTGGAAGCGGCGATCACCGAGGAAACCGCTCTGGTATCCATCATGGCGGTCAACAACGAGATCGGGGTCGTACAACCGCTGGCCGAGATCGGCGCGCTCTGCCGCGAAAAGGGCGCTCTGTTCCATAGCGACGCCGCGCAGGCGGCCGGGAAGATTCCGCTCGATGTCGCGGCCATGAACATCGATCTGCTGTCGCTCTCCAGCCACAAGATGTACGGGCCCAAGGGAATCGGCGCGCTTTACATCCGGCGCCGGCCGCGGGTTCGTCTGGAGCCGATGATGGATGGCGGCGGGCAGGAGCGTGCGCAGCGCTCGGGAACGCTCTCCCCGGCGCTGTGCGTCGGGCTGGGCACGGCGGCGGCCATCGCCGCCGCGGAGATGGAGGACGAGGGCAAGCGCCTGCTTGCGCTGCGGGCCCGTCTGCTGGAAGACCTGCGCCGGCGCCTGCCCGATATCGAGGTGCAGGGCAGCCTCGAACACCGCGTGGCGGGCAATCTCAATCTGCGTATCCCCGGCCTGCGCGGGGACGCGCTGCTGAAGGCCCTTCCCCGGCTGGCGCTGTCCACCGGCTCGGCCTGCAGCTCGGCCTCGGTCGAAGCTTCCTATGTGATCCGCGCGCTCGGCCTGCCGGAGGAAGCGGCCTCCGAGGCGTTTCGCATCGGCCTCGGGCGCTTCACCAGCGGAGGCGAGCTGGCGCAAGCCGCCGAGATGATCGCCGCCGCCGCCGAGCAGCTCCGTGCTGGGCGCCCAGCCGCCGAGGCCTAGTCCAAGCGTTGAAGTTCGTGGGATTCCGTCTGGATTTCCAGGCCGCGACGTCTTAAGTAGCGATCGGCCACCGTGCCATGCATAACCTCCGACCTGGACGTCTACATGCCCAAGATGACCTTTATCGAGCGCGATGGAACGCAGCGTGAAGTCGATGCTCCCGAGGGGCTTTCCGTGCTCGAGATCGCGCACCGCAACGATATCGACATCGAGGGGGCCTGCGAAGGATCGCTGGCCTGTTCGACCTGCCACGTGATCGTGGAAGATGCGTGGTACGACAAGCTGGAGGAACCCTCGGAAGACGAGGAAGACATGCTCGATCTCGCCTTCGACCTGCAGAAGACCTCGCGTCTCGGCTGCCAGCTGATCATCACGCCGGAGCTCGACGGGCTGACGGTGAAACTACCCGGCAGCACACGCAATCTGCTGCTCGGTTAGAGGCGGCGCGGATGTCGTTTTTCCAGGCGCTGAAGACCGAATCTGACAATGAATGGCATGCCTATACCCGGCATGAGTTCCTGCGCCAACTGGCGCGCGGCGACTTGCCGGAGGCGAGCTTTCGCCACTACCTGAAACAGGACTATCTCTTCCTCAAGCACTTTGCGCGGGCCTGGGCGCTCGCCGTGCTCAAGTCCGATAGCCTCGAGGATCTGCGGGCCTGCGCCGCGACGGTCGATGGCCTGCTCAACGAGGAGATGGCGCTGCATGTCGGATACTGCGCCGAGTGGGGCATCGCGGAAGACGAACTGCAAGCCGTGCCCGAAGCCCCGGCCAACATGCTCTATACCCGCTACGTTCTGGATATCGGGCAGAGCGGCGACCTGCTGGATTTGCTGACCGCGCTGGCGCCCTGTTTCCTCGGCTACGCGGAAATCGGCGAATGGATTGCGCGAGACCCGGAGACGAGGCTGGAGGGCAATCCCTATCGGGCCTGGATAGAGATGTACTCCGGCGAGGATTTCCATAAGGCGGCCGGGCGCTCGCGCCAGCAGCTCGACCGTTTGGCGGAGCAGCGCGGCCTGACAGGCAATCCCATGACCTCGCCGCGCTGGCCTTCCCTGGCCAGAACCTTCACCACCGCGGTGAAGCTTGAAATCGGCTTTTGGGACATGGGTTTGGCCGCCTAGAGCCGGATTAGTCTTGAAAATCACCTGACCGGCGGCGCTTCCGCCGTTACCCTGCCGCCGAAAGCTGCGATCCGTGGTTTTGGCGGGAGACGGATTTCTTGGACTCCGATGACGCACGCGAGATGCTGGCCGCGCTGCTGCCGCGCCTGCGGCGTCTCGCCGCCGCGCTCACCGGTTCGACTGGCAGCGGCGACGAGCTGGTTGCGGCGACGCTGCGCCGGGCCTTAGCAGGGCTGGATAGCTGGCCGGAGGGGCTGCGCTTCGACAACTGGGCGTTTCGTCTGTTGAGCGCGGTCTCCGAACAGCCGGAATGGCGGGCGCGTCGTGGCGAGGGCATGCAATGGCGCCGCGACGATCGCATGATCCTGCATAACGCGCGCCTGGCGGTCGCGGAGCTTCCGCCGGCACAACGACTTGTCCTGGCCTTGGTCGATATCGAGAGCCTGAGCTACGACGAAGCGGCCAAGACCCTGGAAATACCGGTCTCGGATCTTGCCGTGTATCTGGCGCGCGCGCGGCTTGGCTTGGCACGAGCTTTGGGTCTCGACCTAGACGGCTCCCAGGAAGAGGAAAGACGGGCTGGCACTCCCGATGACCTGCTGGTCGCCGGGGCCAGCGGTGAGCTGGCGCCTCAGCGGCTCTCGCAGCTGCAGACCGAATTGGACGCATCGCCGTCCTTGCGAAGACGTAGCGCGGCCTTGCATGAAGCCGGGCTCCTGGCGGAGGAGGCCTTCCGGGATCTGCTGCAGGAAGAAACGCCCCCCTGGCTTGTGGCGGAGATAAGCTCCGCGCAAGGCGGACAGGCTGTCCCCCAAGGTCCTGCCGAATCGCGGCCGGAAAGACAGCGGAGACCGCTGTCGTGGAGCAGCCGGGCTATTTTGCTGAGCCTGGCGGTCCTTATGGGGCTGCTCGCTCTACTTTTTCTTAAGGCGCCGGCGCTCGTCGAACTCGCGGGGGAGCAGAGCTTCGACGCCGCCGCAATCCTCGCCGGTCAGGGTGGCTATCTGGAGAGCAAGGAGCTGGTCTCCGCGCTTGAGCGGCGCGGCAGCAGCGAGCCGCATGCCATCTCTGGAGGCGCTCTGCGCATCTTCATGAGCTTCCAGGATGCCGCGGGCCGCTACTGCCGCTACTACGAGGCGCTGGAGGAGGCGACGGGCCGCGGCGTCATCGGCATCGCCTGCCGGGAGAGCGGGGCGTGGCGCAACGTGCTGCCGGTCGCGGCCAGCGGTGTCAGCCTCGATGCCCTGCGCCCCGTGGCCCAGGGCGCGACGCGGCTCGAGGCGGCGCTCGATCGTCTGCAGCGGCAAGCCCCGCTCCTGGCGGAGGAAGAGCTGCGCTTGATCCGGACCGGCTGGCCCGAGGCCCCGCGATAAATCGTAATCGCCCGCTGCGGTAAATCGCCCATGGCGCGCGCCCGGCTGCCCCGCCTATGCTGCCGGGACAGCAGGCTTGAAGGCTTAGAGGACTAAATGCAGCGCGACCCGCGATACGACATTCTTTTCGAGCCGGTCCGGATCGGGCCGGTTACCGCCCGCAACCGCTTTTATCAGGTTCCCCATTGCAACGGCATGGGGCACCTTCATCCGACCTCGATCGCCGTGTCGCGCGGGATCAAGGCGGAGGGTGGCTGGGCGGTGATCTGCACCGAGGAGTGCGAGATCCACCACAGTTCCGATGTTACCCATGTCGAGGCGCGGCTCTGGGACGAGCAGGATATCCCTGCCCTGCGGCGCTCCACCGAGGCGATCCACGCGTTCGGCTCCCTGGCGGGCATCGAATTGGTCTACAACGCCCATGCCAGCACCAATCGCTATAGCCGCGAGCTGCCCTTCGCGCCCTCGCACATTCCCTGCGATTCCTACGATCCGGTGCAGGCCAGGGCGATGTCGCTCAGCGATATCCGCGACTTCCGCCGGCGCCACCGCCAGGCGGCGCTGCGCGCCCGCGAGGCCGGCTTCGATATCGTCTACGTCTACTCCGGGCATAACCTGACCCTGCCGATGCACTTTCTGTCGCGCAGGACCAATCACCGCTGCGACGAGTACGGCGGCAGTCTGGAAAACCGGGTGCGCCTGATCCGCGAACTGCTGGAGGAAACCAAGGATGCCGTGGGCCATGACTGCGCCGTCGCGTTCCGCTTCGCGGTCGACGAGCTGCTTGGACCCGATGGCATCGCCTGCGATGCCGAGGGCCGCGAGGTCGTCGAGATGCTGGCCGAGCTGCCCGACCTTTGGGACGTCAACGTCAGCAGCTGGGAAAACGATTCCGTCACCGCGCGCTTTCAGGGCGAAGGCGGGCAGGAGGAACAGGTCGCCTTCGTCAAGAGCCTGACCAGCAAACCGGTGGTCGGGGTCGGCCGCTTCACTTCACCGGATGCCATGATCAGTCAGATCAAGCGGGGGGTGCTCGACATGATCGGCGCGGCGCGGCCCTCGATCGCCGATCCCTTTCTTCCCAGGAAGATCGAGGAGGGCCGGATCGAGGACATCCGCGAGTGCATCGGCTGCAACATCTGCGTTTCCGGGGACTACACATTTTCGCCGATCCGCTGCACCCAGAACCCGACCATGGCCGAGGAGTGGCGCCGTGGCTGGCACCCCGAGCGCATCGCGGCGAAGACCAGCGACGCCAAGGTGCTGATCGTCGGGGCTGGACCGGCCGGATTGGAGGCGGTGCGCGCCCTGGCGCTACGCGGCTACGACGTCGCGCTGTCCGAGGCGCGCGAGCAGCTTGGCGGCCGGGTGGCCGATGAGGCCAAGCTGCCGGGGCTTTCGACCTATGCGAGGGTGCGCGATTACCGCGAGCAGAAACTGCTGGTCGCGCCGAACGTGGAGATTTACCGGCAGAGCCGGCTCTCGGCGGCCGAGATCCTGGAGTTCGGTTTCGAGCACGTCGCCCTCGCCACCGGCGCGGTCTGGCGGCGCGACGGGGTCGGACGGCAGCATCCCTGGGCCATTCCCGGCGCGGCCGATCTCGCGGTCTTTACGCCGGACGATATCTACGCCGGCAAGCTGCCCGAAGGCCGGGTTCTGATCTATGACGACGATCACTACTATCTGGGCGGCGTCCTGGCGGAGCTGCTGCGTGAAGCGGGGCGGGAGGTTGTGCTCGTGACACCGGCGCCCGATGTTTCCCACTGGACGCACAACACCATGGAACAGGGGCGCATTCAGACGCGGCTGCTCGACCTCGGCGTCGAGATCAGGCCGCTGCTGGGGATCAAGACCCTGCAAGCGGGGGAGGCCGTGGCGGCCAATATCCATGGCGGTCAGGAAGCACGCATCGGCTTCGACTCCCTGCTGCTGCTGACAGCGCGCTTGCCCAGGGAGGAGCTGTACTTGGAACTCATGGCGGAGGAAGCCCGTCTCAAGGAGGCCGGCATCGCTAGCGTGAAACTGCTCGGCGACGCCTACGCGCCGGCGACGATCGCGCACGCGGTTTACAGCGGTCATCGCTATGCCCGCGAGCTGGAACAGCCGGAAACCGGAGACGCCGTTCCCTTCCGCCGCGAGATCAAGGCCCTCTCCGAAGCGGCTTGGCCGGGAGTCCCCGGATGATCCGCCGCCGGACGCCCGACGCGGGCTGCCTGCCGCCGCCAATCGCCCAGGGCTATCTGGACGGCGCCCTGGGGCGCCTGCTGCTCAAGCCCTGGTTCGACCAGATCGCGCTCTGGTACATCGCCTCCCGCTACCTGCCTTTGTCGCGGGCCTGGGCGGCGGCGACACTGGCCAATGGCGATAGCGCGCGCTTCCAGGAGGAGCTTGGATGGCGCAAGCCGCCCAAGCTGCGCTGGCGTCTAGCCATGGAAGAGGTGGCGCGGCGCCGTGGCGCCTATGACCGCGCGCTGCTGCGTTGGGATTCCAACTTCTATGCGGACTCCGCGCCGGGACCGGAATCTCTGGTCGATGCCGAGTTGACGCGGCAACAGCTGGCGACGCGCTATGCCCTGACGCGCGCGGCCTTTCTTGGCGTTAATGCCCGCGTCGAGCCGCTGCTGTGGCGCGTGCCAAGCCCCAGTGAAGTGATGCAGCGCCATGAGACGCGCCTTGCCGATCCCGAAGCCGCCTATACGCCCGGCGCGCTGCCCCGGGTCGAGGTCTCCCACGCCGTGCCAAGTACCCTGGGCCGGGAGTATTTCATCCGCTTCGCCTCGCCGGTGCTCGGCGACCTCGCCCGGGCCCGGGTGCTGGAGCCCGCGGCGGATGCCGAGCGCACGGTGATCTTCCTGCATGGCATCCTGATGGAAGAAGAAATGTGGCCGCAGCGCGAGGATCCCAGCCACGCGCTGGTGCGCGAAGGGGTGCGGGTGATCCGTATCGAGGGCCCCTGGCACAACCGCCGCTGCCTGCCGGGTATCTGCCCGGCCGATCCCGTGATCGGGCGCGGCCCGCTCGGTTTGATCGAGTTGTTCCAGGCCTGGCTGTCGGAGATCGCGGTGGTCATTGCCTGGGCGCGCAGTCAGGGCAGCACGCGGGTGGCGACAGCCAGCGTCTCGCTCGGTTCCCTGACCAACCAGCTTGTCCTCAGCCACAGCCGCCATTGGCCCGAGGCCTGCCGGCCGGACGCTGGCTTGCTGATCGCGACCAGCGGCGAACTGATGAACCTGGCCTATCGCGGTGCCTTGACCCGGCGTCTCGGTCTCAAGAGCCGCATGGAGGAAGCCGGATGGGACGAACGCGAGGTCGCGCGCTGGCGACCCTTGCTCGAACCCGGGGATCTGCCCGAATCCCTGCGCGGCAAGGTCGTCATGGTGCTGGGGCAGGCCGATGTGATCACCCCCTACACCGGCGGGCGGCGCCTGGCGCGGCGCTGGGGCGTAACTGGGGACAAGCTGCACATCTATCCGCGCGGCCATTTCTCGGCCAGCCTCTCGGTGCTGGTCGATCCGGGGCCGATCGCGCAGCTCAAGCGGTTGCTATCGGAATGACGCGCCCTTTGCATTGAGCCCGCGCTTCGCCTATATGCCAGCGGGATGAACACACTCGGTTTCGATAAAGCGCCCGCGGATACCCGCATCGTCGTCGCCATGTCCGGCGGGGTCGACAGCTCGGTGACGGCCGCCCTGTTGAAGGAAGCCGGCTACGAGGTCGTCGGCATCACCCTGCAGCTTTACGATCATGGCGCCGCCGTGGAGAAGAAGGGCGCCTGCTGCGCGGGCCAGGATATCTACGATGCCCGCCGCGTCGCCGAGACCCTGGACATTCCGCATTACGTACTGGATTACGAGAGCCGCTTCCGCGAGGCGGTGATGGAGGACTTCGCCGACAGCTACCTGCGCGGCGAGACCCCGATCCCTTGCGTGCGCTGCAATCAGTCGGTGAAGTTTCACGACCTGCTCGGGCAGGCGCGGGACTTGGGCGCCGATGCCCTGGCCACGGGCCACTACGTGCGCCGTGAAGCCGGGCCGGGCGGAAAGGGTCAGCTTTTCCGGGCCCTCGACGACAGCCGCGACCAGAGCTATTTCCTTTTCGCCACCACGCAGCCGCAGCTCGATTTCCTGCGGTTTCCGCTCGGCGCGCTGCCGAAGACGGAGACCCGCGCCCTGGCCGAGCGCTTCGCCCTGCCGGTCGCGGCCAAGCCCGACAGCCAGGATATCTGCTTCGTTCCCAATGGGTCCTACGCGCGGGTGGTCGAGCGGATGCGGCCGGGCGCCCTGGATGCCGGGGAGATCGTCGATCTCGACGGAAAGGCGCTTGGCCGGCACGAGGGCATCATCAACTACACCATCGGACAGCGCCGAGGCCTTGGCATCGGTGGCGTCGAAGACCCGCTCTATGTAATTCGGCTGGAGCCGGAGAGCCGCCGTGTCGTGGTTGGGCCTCACGAAGCCCTGGCCCGCGATACCATTCACATCAGCGCCGTGAACTGGCTGGACTCACGGCCCTTGGAGGCAAGGCCGCGGGGCGTTCAGGTCAAGCTGCGCAATACCCAGGCGCCGATCGCGGCGGAGGTTCTGGCGGGCCGGGACGGCGGCGCGGAAATTCGCCTGCCGGCGCCGCAGCACGGCGTTTCGCCTGGCCAGGCCGCGGTTTTCTATGAGGGAGACAGGGTGCTCGGCGGCGGCTGGATCGCCGCCACGGAGCTCAGCACGGCGGCTGGCCGGCTTAGCTAACCGCCGTTCGGGAAAGCCAGGAATCCGCTGGAGTCCGCGGTCAGCGTGAAGCCGGGTATCAGGGGAAACCAGGGACGGTACTGAAAGCTGACTTCGATGGTAATCAGGCTGGTATTGGTGCCCGGGTCGATGGGGGCCGTGGCCGCGAAAACGGCCATCTGACCGTCGACCACGCCGAGCATGCGCGAGGACGCGTAGGCCTCGATCTCCTCGGTGGTCACTTCGCCGTCGCGCACGATGGCAAAGCGCGTGCCCTCCTGAGCCGCGAAATCGAGCGCGGTCTGGGTGTAGACGATCCGCCCCACCTCGACCAACCCCGTTATCAGCATGACCAGGATCGGCAGGGAGAGGGCGAATTCGGCCGCGATAACGCCGCGGGAATCTCGCCGGAAGCCAGCGATGGTCTGCAGGATCGACCGAATGGAGAGCCTGTTCGAAGGCATCTGTGTGTTCCTATTTCAGCCGGACGGAGTTTTCCGCCATCAACTGAACGCTGCTGCCTATTCCGGGGTAGGGCAGCATGTACACGTAAGGCAGGTCCAGTTGCACGTTGGCATAGGTCCGGGTTTCCGCGCAGGGCTGTGACATGCCCGAAGGCGGGACGCATTCGATGGGCTGCGCATCGGGACAGGTGCAGGACAGCCAGACCTTCAGGCCTTCTTCTCCGGGGTCTGAGGTAAGGAAGGAAGCCGAGTTGATCACCGCCTGGCGGATTTCGTTGATCGAGGTGAGGGCTTCCTCCTCATCGGCACTGGGGTCGAGCGAGGGGTGGCGCACCAGAGCCAGCTGCGTACCAGCGCGCGCGGCATTCATCATTTCGAGCTTGCGGACGTAGCCGAGTCCGAAGTCCAGGATCGCCATGGTCAGGGCCGCGAAGATCATCGAGCCGATTGCAATTTCGGCCAGGATCACGCCGTCCTGCTCCCTGCCGAAGCGGCGCAGCACTGCAGACAACCGGAAGGGGCGTTTGACTGTGCTCATCTGAAGTATCCCAGTGACTTAGTTGAGCAAGACGACTTGGCGCTGCTGGGTCGAGGATTCGACGGAGATCCCGACATCGGTGCAGACGGCTTCGTCGTTGCGCAGGTAGGAGTTGCCCGAAAAATCGATCATCCTCGCGATCAAATGGATGCAGCCGGGCAAATCGGCGCCGCCGCGGAAGTCCACGGCCTGGGTCGGTATGTAGATGGCGCCACGCAGCTCCATCGTGCTGCCGCCATTCAGAAGATTGCTGCCGCCGGAGTCCGCCGTGCGGTCCTTGTAGAGTACGATGCCGGCGAAAGCTCCGGTGGAGGGCGCCTTGATGTCGATGACCGCGCCGCCGTTGATATGTATATCGCCCACACTGCCGGCGCTGCTACCGGTCATCACGATGGTGAGGCCGGAACCGCTGGTACAGGAGGGGCAGTGAATCTCCGCCTGGGAGTTAATGCTGATGTCGCCGTTATGAATGTAGTAGGTCCCAGGCGCCATATCGAGATCGCCCTGGATGTTGAAGTCGCCGCAGAGCTTGTAGGAGCCTCCAGGGCTCGAAGGCGCAAGGCTATCGTAGCGGTTCGGCTTAACCCTGAATTGGCCAGAATAGTCGCAGCTTCCCGGTGCGGCAGGGAAGCTGGTATCGGCGTAAGGATCCGGGTTGTTGATCGCGTTGAAGGGCATCAGGTTGCCATTGGCGGAGTAAATTTCGCCGCTGCCGGAAACGATGATGTCGCCACGCGCCTGCGCTGGGTTGGCATAGAGCGTCGCATTGCCGCCGACATAGAGGGACTCGGCGGCCTCGGAGTGGGAGTAGACGCCGCAGCCGACATTGACCGTGGTATTGCCCATGAAATTGACGGTATGCGGCGCGTAGGGGTCCAGACCGATAATGCAGTTGGTGCCGTTGCCGCGAATGCCGCCCATGGCGCTGGCGGCGACGGAAGGCTTGTAATCGATGAACATGCTGGTGAAGAACACAGGTGCCGTGCGGCGGACCAGGACCTGGACCTCCGCGGTCGACGCGCCCATCGCTTCCCCATTCAATAGGGTCACCACGAACTCGTCGCCTGCCCGGCTCTCGTAGCCGTTGCGCTGCGCCTCGGACAGGGCCTCGGCTTCCACGCCTTGCTGATCCATCCCGGCCATCACCGCATGGGTCGCGGCGACCACGGCGGAATCCGCGATGTTCTGGGTTAATCGGCGTTCGGCATACCAGCTTGAAAGGTCCACGCCCAAGCCGGTCACCCCGACCACGACGGGCAGGCTCAAGGCCATCAGCACCATGACCGAGCCCTTGGTCTCTTTCAGCCAGCCGTTCACACCTTGATAGAAAGCATGGCCCATAGTGGCCAAGGCAGTATGCGTCTTCATACCGATCTCTCTTTCTTTGGCCATCCGGCGCCCAGGTCTTGCCCAAGCAGTTCATACTTTGTTAAGTATAAATAGATAGCTTTTTAGTTACTTTTCATAATCTATACAATGAACACAAGTAATCGACTAATTCAGTAAATTAAACGTTAAACAACAGGGGGTGCAAAAATTTATTTTGCGGGGGTAATTGCCGGAAGAGTCTCCGGCGCGCAAAGCACCGCGCGCGGCCGCGAATCTCATGAAAAGCTTCGGGGTGCGGCGGCAGGACGGCAATCGGTCTAGCGGACCCCAGCCTTCGAACTTAGTCCGGCAGTATCGGAGAGATCAGGGCGTTCCCTGCGCGCGGCCGCGCGGCTGCAGATTCTTCTGCAACTGATAGGCAGGCTGCAGCACAAGCACCACCTGCGGTGTCGAAGATGCGTTCGCGTTGGGCTGCGTTCCGTTCTGTTGGGTTGCCGGGGCCGCCAGTACGACGGTCCAGACATCGCTGGCGATACCATTCTCGAGAACAAGGCTGCCGGAGCTGTAGCCGAGACCGATTTCCGTGGCCTCCGCGAGACGCAGGTTGTGCGCGTGCGGGGGGCTTTCCAGCCAGGCAGCGAGGACCGTTTCGGGATCGTCGGGACCGGCGGCGATGTTTTCCGCGAGCAGGCGGTAGCTATAGCCGGAGTCATCGGCGCGCTGCTGCAGATCGCGGCCATCGGGACCGCTGTGCCCGATGAAATCGTCGCGTACCATGTAGTCGCTGTGGGTCTGGGATAACCCATCGAGCTGTGGATTACGGGATAGCGGAGACAGACCCTCCTCGGCCCGCAAGGCGTTGATGGCAATCAGCAGTTCGCTGGTGAAATCGCTTTCCGCTGCTTGAGCCGGCACGGCCAGGGCACAGAACAGCAAGGCGGCGAAGAATTTGTTCATCGATAGCATCCGGCGATTGTCGCGCGTTGCCGCACCAAAGCCAAGACGGTATCGATCGCCGGGGTCGCAATTTCGACCAAAAGGCCGAGTTCCTGAACCGCGGCGACCAGGGCATCGATTTCCATCGGCCGCCCGCTTTCCAAATCCTGCAGCATCGAGGTCTTGTGTTCCCCGACATCGCCGGCTCCGGCAATTCTGCGGTCGACGTCGATGGGAAAGCTGACGCCCAGCTTCTCGCCGATGGCCTGCGCCTCGAGCATCATCGCGCGGGCGACGCCATGGGTGCCCGGGTCATTCACGATGGCGTCCAGGGTGGCGCCGGTCAGCGCGGAGATGGGGTTGAAGGAGAGATTGCCCCAGAGCTTGATCCAGATGTCGTCGCGAATGCGTGGACGAACGGGCGCCTTGAGATTGGCCGCGACCATGGCCTTGGAGAGCGCGAGCAGGCGCTGCGTTTTCTCACCCGAGGGCTCGCCCAGCGGGAAGCGGTTGGAAGAAATGTGTTTGACGACGCCCGGCGCGGCCAGTTCGCAGGCGGGGTAGACGACACAGCCTATCGCCCGCTCGGGGCCGATTTTGTCCCACAGCGTGCCGCCGGGGTCGACGCTCTCCAGTTTCCTGTCCTGATGCGGGCCCTCGAGCTTGTAGAAATACCACCAGGGTACGCCGTTCTGCGCCGTTACAACGGCGGTGTCGGGGCCGAGCAGGGGCTGCATGGACTCGACCACGGCGGGCACGGAATGCGCCTTCAGGGCAACGATGACGTAGTCCTGGGGGCCGACCTCGCTGGGGTCGTCGGTGCAGGCGACCTTGGCGACCTTCTCTTCGCCGCCGATCAGCAGCTTCAGGCCGTTTTCGCGCATCGCCTTGAGATGCGGACCGCGCGCAATCAGCGTGACCTCGGCTTGTTCCGCCAGGGCGAGTTCGGCACCGATATAGCCGCCGATCGCGCCGGCGCCAAAGACGCAAATTTTCATCGGGGCTGTTCCTCTACTTCGACCTTGCGTGCGACGATATGGAAGATATGCCAGTGCTTGGCCTCGCCGCGTACCGTCACGGAGTCTTCCTCTTCTTCCTCCAGCATCTCGATGTCGAAACCGCGAAGCAAGTCCCGTACGGCCTCATCGCTGTGGAAAGTAAGATCCTTCTGGCCATTCCAGCTATCGCGCGGACCGAACAGCTGGCCCGCGAAACGCCCGCCGGGCAGGAGAGCGGTGACGATCTTGCGCCAGACATCGCAAAACTTTCCCGGAGGAACCAGGGGCAGCGAGAAACTGGCGTTGATCAGCAGGGCCGGCGGAAAGGCCATCTCCTCGAAGCGCACGCAGCAGCTTTGCAGCTTGGCGCTGCAAGCGGTCTTGTCGTGCAGCTGTTTCAAGCCTTCGATCTCGCTGTCGACGGCGAGCAGTTCCCAGCCGCGTTTGAGGATTTCCAGGGAGTCCCGCCCGCTGCCACAGCCCAGATCGATGGCGTAACCCTTGCGTCCTTCCCGCTCGAAGCTATCGAGTGCGGCGAGCAGGGTCCGGCGTGGCGGCCGTCCCTCGGTCTTTGCATAGTACTCCGGCCAGGAGAGGGGTTCGGCCGCGCCGGACATCAGGCCAAGCCCAGCTTTTCCGCCAGGCCGATGCGTTGCAGCTTGCCGGTCGCGCCCTTGGGGATTTCCTCCAGGAACAGGACTCTGCGCGGCACCTTGAAGTCGGCGAGGCGCTCGGCGGCGAAGTCGCGCAGCGCCCGCTCATTCAACTCCTGACCCTCGCGCAGCACCACGGCGGCGGCCACTTCCTCGCCCAGCTTGTCGTGGGGCATGGCGAAGGTCACGACCTGGGCGACGGCGGGATGGTCCATCAGCACCTCGTCGACCTCGCGCGGCGAGATCTTCTCGCCGCCGCGGTTGATGATCTCCTTGAGGCGGCCGGTAATCCGCAGGTAGCCCTGGTCGTCCAGCACGCCCTGATCGCCGGTGTGGAACCAGCCATGGGCGAAGGCTTCCTCGTTGGCCTTGGGGTTGGCCTCGTAACCCTGGGTGACGTTGGGGCCGCGAATCACGATCTCGCCGGTTTCGCCGGCCGCCAGCAGTTTGCCGCCGTTGCCCATCACCGCGACTTCGGGGCCGGCGGCGATGCCGACGCTGCCCGGTTTGCGCTCGGCCGGGGGAAGGGGATTGCTGGCCATCTGATGGGCGGCCTCGGTCATGCCGTAGGACTCGATGACCGGGCAACCGAAGGTCGCCTCCAGCTCCGCCATGACCTGCGGCGGTAGGGAGGAGGAGGAGGAGCGGATCAGCCGCAGCTTGAGTGCCTCGACCGCCGCCTCGTTGCGCGCGGCGCGCGACAGGATCGCCTGGTGCATGGTCGGCACCGCCGTGTACCAGCTCGGCTCGGCCTCGCCCATCCACTGGAAAACCTTGAGCGCGTTGAAGCCGGGGGTACAGAACACGGACGCGCCGGCGGCCAGGGACGACAGCACCGCGGCGATCAGGCCGTGGATGTGGAACAGCGGCATGATGTTGAGGCAGCGGTCCTCGGGAGCCAGCTGAAGCGCGGCCCCGATGTGCCGCGCCGAGGCGGCGAGGTTCGCCTGGCTCAGCGGTACGATCTTGGGCCGCGAGGTGGTGCCCGAGGTGTGCAGGATCAAGGCGATGTCCTCGGCCTGGGCGGGGCCGGTCGCGGCGGCTTCGCCGAGCTTTTCGCCGCTCAGCTCGAAGCTGCCCGCCGGCGCGCCTTCGGGCACGCTCAGCTCGATCACGGGAATCCCATGCTTGGCGGCAACCTCCAGGGCTGGCGAGCTGCTGCCGGCCTCGACCAGCAGGGCCTTGGCCTTGAGGTCGGTGAGGTAGAAGTCGAATTCCTCGGCGCGGTAGCCCGGATTGAGCGGCGCCGTGGCGGCGCCGGCGCCGACCGCGACGAAGGCGGCGGCCATCTCCGGCCCGTTCGGCAACACCATGGCCACCCGGTCGTTGCGGCCGATACCCAGCGCGTTGAGCCGGGCGACCGTCGCGCTCATCAAGTCGCGCAGGCCTGCGTGGCTGAGGGGCGCGCGATCCGGCGCGAGAATGGCGGGCGCGCCGGCTTCGCCCTGGGCGAGCAGCGTCTGGAGAGTGCTGTGGGTCATGGAGTCTCAGGATTCCTTGGCTTAGGTCTCGATGGAGGGCGAGAAAACGAAATTCCAGCGAACAAGACAAGTGGCCCTGCAGGAAATGCTACAATTCCTTCAACGACTCCAATGCAATGACGAGGGCGGCGATGAAACACTTTCTACGCGGGCTTGCGGGGGCACTTCCCGCTGTGGCGGTGCTCTGTCTCGCGGGGCCCGCCTTCGCGGGCGGCGGGACGATGATTCTCGGGGACCCTGAGGCGGGCCGGGTGCTGGCCGAGGAGAACTGCGCCGGCTGCCATGCCATCGGCGCGGTAGGGGAAAGTCCCGCCAAGGACGCGCCGCCGATGCGCCGCTTTCATGAAAACTGGCCGATCGAGACCCTGGGCGAGGCGCTGGCCGAGGGGATGGTGGTCGGCCACTCCAAGCCGCAGATGCCGGCCTTCCAGTTCCTGCCCGAGGATATCGACGATCTACTGGCCTACATCGAGCGTTTGTCGAACTAACCCGCGAGCCAGCTTGGGCGGAGAGGCCGGTTGCTTCGGGCCGCGCCGTTTGGGCCGGGCGATAATCGGCGCGGTTCTTCGGCAAGAAGGAGACAGCCATGGCCATCCACGAACTCTACGTCTATCTGCGCGCCGCGGACGCCGAGGCGGCGGTCGCCTATTACAAGCAGGCTTTCGGCGCGACCGAGCTGTTCCGCCTGACCGAGCCGGGCGGCCGCATCGGCCATGTCGAGCTGGATTTCGATGGTACCACCGTGATGCTCTCGGCCGCCTTTCCCGAGTTCGGGATTCACGCGCCGGACCCCGAGGCCCCGAGCAGCTTCGGCATCCACCTGCATGTCGACGACGCCGACGCGGCCATGGAGCGGGCCCTCGCCGCCGGCGGCACGCTGGTCCGCGCGCCGCAGGATCAATTCTATGGCGAGCGCTCGGGAACCCTGCGCGACCCCTTCGGTTACGATTGGATTATCGGCCATTCCATCGAGGAGCTGGAACCCGAGGAGATGCAGCGCCGCTACGATGCGATGATGGCCGGGGAATGCTGAGCCGACTACCGACGCTGGAGCGCTGACATGGCGGTGAAGGGCAACGAAACCTCCGGGGTGAACCCCCAGTTCCGGGACTATCTGCTGGAGATGCTCGCGCCGCTCGGGCCGGTCGGCTCCAAGCGCTTTTTCAGCGGCAGCGGCCTGCTCTACGACACCACCATCTTCGGCTTCATCATGGGCGATACGGTCTACTTCCGGGTCGACGACTCCACCCGGCCGCGCTTCGAGGCGGCCGGCGCCAAGCCCTTCGACTACAACACCAGCAAACGCAAGGTGGTGGTCCAGGCCTACTACGAGCTTCCGGCCGAGCTGCTCGACGACCCCGAAGCCCTGATCGACTGGGCCCGCGACGCCGTCGCCGTGGCCCAGAAGGTCGAGGCGGCCAAGCGGGCCAAGGGGAAAACCGCGAAATCTCGGGGAAAAGCCCGGCCAAGCGCTTGACAGCGCGGGGCGAAAGCCCATAAATGCGGCTCTTTCCGGGGCGGAGTAGCTCAGCTGGTTAGAGCAGCGGAATCATAATCCGCGTGTCGGGGGTTCGAGTCCCTCCTCCGCTACCAAATCCTCCGAAAATTTTTCCAGAACTGCATCTACTGCCGCATCGGGTGACCGGGCGGGTAGAGCAAGCGGCGCACCGCGACATCGTAGGGGTGCAGCCGGCTGCTGAAGGAGGTGAGGCAGGAGCTGTCGCCGATGTTGAAGTTCTCCTCGGTGCAGTTCCGGACGCAGTAGGTGTACTCCTGCTGGAACATCTCCGCAGTGCACTGGAGGCCGGCCTGCGGCGGCGGCCGAAAGTGCCCATTCACCGCCTCGTCGCGCCAGGCCGTCAGCTCCTGGTCGAGGCTCGCCTGCTCCTGCAACACCTCGGCGATCTCAGCCTCGATCTCGGCGAGGCGGGTCTTCTTCTCCTCGACCCTCGCGCGCTCGCGGGCGTTGAGCGGCAGCCGCCCATCGCCCTTGAAGACCAGCGGCGGCACGGGATCGAAGTACTCGCCGAAGTGGGAGACGATCTCGCCGCTGTTGGTGTTCTCGTAGTAGTAGACCTTCCGCCCGCGTTCGGCGTCGGCAATCTCCTCCGCCAAGGTTCCGCGCTCGGCCATCAGCGCCTCGGCCTCCTCCTCGGACTGCCGCCGGGCCAGCAGGGCCGCGGCGTAGTTGTTCTCGGTCACCTGCCGGTTGGTCTCCAGCAGCCAGGCGTTAAAGTCCTGCCCCGCGCTCTTGGCTTCGCAGCGCGCCAGGCAGGCTTCGGTCTTATTCCAATGATCGAGCAGGCACTCGTAGCGCCCCGCCAGTTCGCGGCATTCCGCCCGCTCGGCTTCCGGCAGGCGCTCGCAGGCCGGATGAGGCTCGGCGAGGCTTGCGCCCTCGCAGCCGGCGAAGGGCTCGGAGCGCGCCACCGGCTGGACGGTGATCTCCGCCACTTGAGGCTCCGGCTCGTCGGCGGCAGCGACCATGTCTTCGATCTCGCCGAGATTTTCAAGCCCCGCCCCGTCGGCGCTGGCGGCCTCACCCTCCGTGTCACCCGTCGCATCTTGCGGCTCAACTGCGCCGTCCTCCGGCGGCGCGGCGCCATCGGTGACCTCGGTTCCCGGAAAGAGCGGGGCGGGCTCCAGTGGCTGCAGCGGGATCTCGACGATCGTCGGAGGTTCGGGAATCATGACTTCCGGAGGCTCCACGACGGGCGTGCCTCCGCCAGCCATTTCCGGATCCTCGGGGTCGTCGGCCGGATTCACTTCGGCTTCTGGGGCGGGCTCTTCGGGCAAGCCCGCGCCGTCGGCGCCTGGCGCCGGCCCGCTTTCCGCGGGCTCTTCGTTTTGCGGTGTGTCGCGGTCGGTCTCCGGCTCTTCGGGCGGCTCGACCGGCGGCAGGCCGGCACCCCTGACCGTCACGCAGAACTTGACATGGCAGGCCATTAGGTCGGCCAGGATCGCCTTGCGCTTGGCGCGCAGGTCGGCGACCAGCTTGCGTTGCGGCGGCAGATTGCGGCTAAGGTTCACCGCTATCCTGGCCGCCGCGATGTAGTCGAGATAAATCTGCGCCCGCGCCTCCTCGCGCTGCCGGCCGACCTCCTCCTCGGAGACGTAGTCGCCGCCGAGCAGATAGCCGAGCAGCCCGGAGGCCGCGGCGCTGCCCGGCTTGTAGGCGTAGTTGTAACCGAGACGCATGAACCAGTTGGCCGTCCAGCCCGCCATCATCTTGGCGCGGCCGCCGAAGGTCTCCGGCATGCGTCTCTCGACTTCGGCCCAGGTTGGCGGCGGATAATGGTAATGGCCGACGACGGGGTCGAAGGGTTCTCCGTTGAGATCAAGGCCGAATGACCCGCCAAGTTCATCGCTAAGGCGCTCGCGCTCCTCGTTGTCCCGCTGACGCAGCAGATCCTTGAAATCCTTGTAGTAGCGGGCCTGAAGTAGGGAGACGACGCGGACCAGGCGTTCGCTGGAATCGCGCTCCGGATCGATCTTTAGATCGTCGAAGGCGGTTGCGTAGCTGCGCAATTGCGCTTCCATATGGTCGAGCGCCCGCTGCGCATTGTAGAGCTCGGCGTTGACCGGGCGCAGGCGCTGGAGATGGCTGCTGCAGGCCTCGCAGGTCAATGGCTCGCCGGGATACGCGCGCGCCGGCACTTCGTAGCCGCCGGGAGGGATGATCGGCGTCATCTTTTCCGGTGGCACGCAGGCGTCGAAGCAGTCCGCGGCCTGTATGGACATCGTGGCGAGATCGGCGCGCGCCGCCGCGAGCGCATTCTGGAGGTCCTTCGCTTCCGGACTGTCGTCGCCGGAAATCTGCGCCGCCTGCCGCGCCATCTCCTCCAGCTGGACGACGTTCTCCCGGGTGAAGACCATCATCTCGAGCAGCAGGCGGCAGCTTTCGCAGAGCAAACTCTGGGATTTGGCATCGGCGGACGGCAGCGGCGCGCCGGGATCGAAGTCTTCCAGGCCTTTGTAGGCCTCGGCGTACTCCGGGCTGAACATCAGCGGGGCGCTGTCCTGGCCGCCCTTTTCCATGACTCGCTCGACCTGGTGGCGCAGCCCGTCCTCGATGGCGTTCCCGCTCGCGTTGCTCTCCGGTCGGGCGTAGTCGTAGTAGTCGCCGTCTTGCGCGGCAGCCGGCGCGGCGAGCACCGCCGTTAGGAGGAGCAGCGGCAGGGCGAGAACGGCGGACCAAGTCCGGTACTGCGCGATTTTCAACATGGGTCCTCTGCTCCTTCGCTGTCAGGCTCTAGGGCTGCGGTGTCACTCCATGGTCAGCACATGTTGCTGCTCGTCTCCGGGGGCGACCTCGACCTCGGCCTCGGCGACTGCGTTGCCGTCGGCGGCGCGGATCACGTAGCGCCCGGCGTTCAGGGTCCAGACTGGGCTGACGCCGAAGGCGCTTCCAGCCGACACGCGCTCACCGGCCTCATCGAAGCGGAAGAGCGTCCAGGCGGGGTTGCCGGCAGTCACCTTGGTGGTCACCAGTGCGGCGTTGAGATTGACCATGAGGTCGTGGCGGGTGTTCGCCTCGATAGTCACAGGAAGCTCGGCCGTGGCATGACCCCGGCTGACACGCAGAAGATGCGTGCCCGCCGGCAGCTCGAGCTCCGGGCGGCCCTCCGGGCTGGAGACGATTTGAGTCTCCTCGCCGTTGGCGTCCGTCTGTATCACACGCCAGGTGATGTCGCCGACCAGGGGCCGGCCGCCCTCTGTCAGCACCGCGACCGGCACCAGGGTGCCGGATTCGAGCACGACCTCGACGTCGAGCAGGTCGCCGGGCGCGATCTCGAAGGCGGTCTTGCCGCCGACCACGCCGAGCTGCGCCGCGAGTGTGTAGCTGCCCGCCGGCATAACGATCTCGGGGTTGTTTTCGAGCAGGGATAGCAGCGCCGTGCTGGTATCCGAGGAGCCGCCTGCGCCCAGCAGAGTCCAGTTTAGCGCGCCCTCGACAGCTTCGCTGGCGCCGCTGCGGAAAGCCCGGGCCGAGACGATTCCGGCATTCAGGATGACCTGGACCTGCTCAGGGCCGTCCTCGGTCACCTCGATGGCGGCTTCCGCGCTGGCAAGCCCGGCGGTGACCCGCGCGATATAGTTTCCTGGCTCCAGGTCGAATTTCGGCTGGGCGACGCTGTCCGTGGCTGCGGCAGACTCGCTGCCGTCTGCGGCGACGGCAAAAACGCTCCAGGTTGCGCCGCGCTCGACCACGGGGCCGCTCTCGGTTAGCAGCGCTTGAAAGGCAATGCCGCCGACCGGGGTCGGCGCCGCCTCCTGGGTCGTCCGCACGACCTGGCTCAGCGCATCGCCGAGCGAAGCGGCGTCGGAGGCGGCGAGGAAGCGCCCGCCGGTGTTCTCCGCCATGCAGCTGAGCGCCTGCTGTTCCTCCTCGCTAAGATCGAATCCGACGACATGGGCGGTGAAGTCCACCCCCGCGGCTTCAAGCTCCGCGGCCACGGCACAAGGGTCGGCGTTGCAGTTCTCCAATCCGTCGCTGACCAGGATCACCGTCGCCTTGGTCTCGGCATAGCCAAGCTCGCGAGCGGCGCGGCGCACGGACTCAGACAGCGGGGTTTTGCCCAACGGCTTGATGCCGTTGACCGCCGCGACGATGGCCTCGGGCGAGCCCTGGCCGACAGGGATCAGGGTCTGGATGTCCTGGCAGTTGCCTTCCTCGCGGTGGCCATAGGCCATCAGACCCATGTCCATCTCCCCGTCGAGGCCGGAGAACAGGCCGGCGACGGTCTCCCGCGCGATTTGGATTTTCGCAACCTCGTCGATCTGCCCCCACATGGAGCCCGAGGCGTCGAGCACTAGCATTACCTTGCCGACCTCGCGGGGTTCGTCCTGGGCGGCTGCCGGCGGCGCCGCTTGCAGAGAACTCACGACGGCAAGCAGCGCCAGGATGGCGGAACGAAACAGGAGGCTCGAAAAGCGATGATGGCTTCGGCCTCCGTGCCTGGCCGCGCCGCGCCCCTTCCTGAATGCTCCCATGTCCGGCCTCTCCCGTATTCTTTTTCCGGCGACAGTTTCGAGAGCCGCCGCGCGCAGCGCGACGGTCAGCTTCGTCCTCGTTCTGTCTTCTTGAGTCCCCCGAGTTGCCGCCACCCTCCGCTGAAATCATAACTCCTGAGCAAGCGGCGTCAACGCGGGCAGGCACTAGGCGGTTGCTAAGGTCAATTTCTTCAACGTTTTATCGATCTCCGCCTCGGTGTTGTAATGCGCCATGCCGATGCGCACGACGCCCTCGTCCTCGGGGATGGCGAGCTGGCGGACTACCTCCAGGGCGTAGTTGTGGCCGGACCAGAGAAAGATGCCCTGCTCGGCCAGGGCGGCGGCGATCTCCGCCGGTTTGCGCGTGGCGTGGCGGATCGAGACCGTGGGAACGCGGCGAGCGGTTTCGTTGGGGTTGGACACCCCGAGGACCTCGATCCCAGGAATGTCCTTGAGGCCGGCCAGCAGCTGCCGGGTCAGGGCCGCCTCGTGGTCCTCCATGACGGCATAGGCGGTGGCGATTTTCTCGCGCCGCGTCCCCGTGGCGCCGCAGGCCTCGCCCAGCCAGGCGAAGTAGTCCACCGTAGCGGTCAGCCCGGCTAGCAGTTCGATCTGTGGCGTTCCGGTCTCGAACTTGACCGGCAGCTCCTCGCCGACGCAGCGGCACTTGTAGGCGTGCAGCTCCTCGAGCAGGGCCTTGCGGCCCCAGGCGATGCCCAGGTGCGGCCCGAAGAACTTGTAGGACGAACAGAGCAGCAGGTCGCAGCCGATCTCCCGGACGTCGATCGGGCGGTGCGGCGCCGACTGCACGGCATCGACCACGACCAGGGCCCCGGCGCGTTTGGCGATCGCGGTGAGCGCGGCGATATCGTTGACCGTGCCGAGCAGGTTGCTGGCGTGGTTGAGGGCGACCAGACGGGTGCGCGGGGTTAGCGCGGCTTCCAGATCTTGCGGCTCCAGGCACCAGGACTCCCGGCTGAAGGGCAGCCAGCGGATCTCCAGGCCCTTGTCGGCGGCGATCTCCAGCCAGGGCGCGACGTCGCCCTCGTGGTCCATGCGGGTGACCAGGATCTCGTCGCCGGGCGCGAAGTCGCGGCAGAGGCTGCGCGAGAGGTGGAAATTCAGGCTCGTCATATTGGCGCCGATGACGATTTCCTCGGGGCTTTCGGCGCCGAGGAAGTCGGCCATGGCCCGGTGCGCCTCCTCGACCACCGTGTCGGCGGCCCGGCTGGTGGGAAAGCAGCCGCCGAGATTGGCGTTGCTCTCGACCAGGCAGCGCGCGACCGCTTCGACCACCGCCTGCGGCACCTGGGTGCCGGCGGGGTTGTCCAGGTAGATACGGGGCCGGCCGCCGTCGGTCAGTGCGAGCGCGGGAAAGCGGCTGCGGATCTCGTCGAGGGGGTAGGGCATGCTGCGGATTCTCTTCGGCTATGTGGCGGCCGGGCGATCTCACCACAGCTTGCCATCCCGGCGAAAGAGCCCTGAAGAACGCGGCCCGTTAAGCGGCTGGTAACCCTAACGATGCTACCCAACGCCCTGCATGGCGAAGAGGGTGGAATGGTGGATTTGACGCAGAACGGTGCCGTTGCGGCCGCCTCCTCCTGGCGGGAGCGCTGCTCGGGCGTGGGCCGGGCGCTGCTGCAGGGGGTGGTGGAGCAGCGTCTCTTCATGGCCGCCGTCGTCTGCTACCTGCTCGCTTCCTACGCCGCGGCCCTGCTGGCTGGCGCGGGCGCGCATTTCACGATCTCCCTCTACAGCATGATCTGGGTGAAGCTGACGGGTGTGTTCGTCTTTATCGCCGTCTGCCTGGTTTACCCGGTTGGCGTGCTGCTGCTGGTCCGTCCGGCGCGTCCGCTGCGCCATATCTGGCAAGGCTGGCGCCGCCATTTCTTCAACATCGCGCGGATCAAGTACGCGCTGCCGGTGCTGGTCGTACTGCCGATCTTCATGTCCGGCTTCTCCTCGATGAAGGCGATGATTCCGGTTTTCGATCCCTACACCTGGGACCTGCCCATCGCGCAGCTCGACCGCGCGCTGCACGGCGGAGAGGATGCCTGGCGTCTGCTGCAGCCCTGGCTCGGTAAGCCGCTGATCACCCATGCGATCAACGTGGTCTACAATCTCTGGTTCTTCGTGATCTACGCCGTGACCCTGTGGCAGATCTTCCGCACTACGGATCAGCGCAGCCGCGCCCAGTACCTGCTCAGCTTCGTGCTGGCCTGGGGCGTCCTGGGGACGCTGATGGCGACGCTCTTCGCCTCGGGCGGGCCGGTCTACTACGTCCATTTCGCCGGCGGCGAGAACCCCTTCGCGCCGCTGATGGCCTATCTCTACGAGGTCGACGAGAGCTACTCGATCTGGGCGCTGCAGGCGCAGGAAATGCTGTGGCAGGCGCATAGCAGCAACGACCTGGCGGTTGGCGGCGGCATTTCCGCCATGCCCAGCCTGCACGTCGCCTGCGCCACGCTCTGCGCGCTGGTCGCCTGGCGCGCCAATCGCGCGCTGGCCTGGCTGATGATCGCCTTCGTCGCCGCGATCCTGCTGGGCTCGGTCCACCTCGGCTGGCATTACGCCGTGGATGGCTACGTCAGTCTTCTGCTGATGCCGCTGCTGTGGTGGCTGGCGGGGCGCCTGGTCGACCGCTGGGGTGGCCAGGCAGCCGCCGCCTAGGCTGGGATTACTCCGCCGCCGCCATGCGGGCCGCCGGCACTTCCTTGATCATCATGTGCAGCGCCGTGGCGAGGAAGCCGCTGGCGATGGTCAGCCACCACATCAGATCGTAGGAGCCCTGCAGATCATAGAGCAGGCCGCCCATCCAGGCCCCGAGGAAGGAGCCGACCTGGTGCGAGAAGAAGACGATGCCGTAGAGCATCGAGAGATAGCGGGTGCCGAAGAAAACCACGATCAAGCCGCTGGTCAGCGGTACGGTGCCCAGCCACAGCAGCCCCATCACCGCGCCGAACACCAGGGAAGACGGGCCGGAGATCGGCAGCAGGATGAAGGCGATCATCACCAGGGAACGGGCGGCGTAGATCGCCCCCAGGCAGTTACGTTTCGAGACCCTGCCGCCGAGCCAGCCGGCGGTCAGCGAGCCGACGATGTTGAACAGGCCGACCAGGGCCAGCGCCCAGGCGGCGTAGCGCTGATCGATGCCGAAGTCCTGCATGTAGGCGGGCAGGTGGGTGGCGATGAAGACCACCTGAAAGCCGCAGACGAAAAATCCGATTGTCAGCAGGACGTAGCCGCGATGGGTGGTCGCCTCGCTCAGCGCGGCGCGCAGGGTCTGCGCCATCATCTGGCCGCCGCTGCCTTCCTGGGGCGGGCGCAGGCCGAAGGCCAGGCCGATCATGGTGCTGGCGATGGCGGCCAGGCAGAGCATCGCCGTGGCGACGCCGAAGCTGTCCAGGAAGAACCCGGCGATCGGTACGAAGGCGAACTGGCCGAAGGACCCGCCGGCGGTGACGATGCCCATCGCGAAGGAGCGCTTCTCCGGCGGCGTGGCCTGACCTACGGCTCCGAGTACTACCGAAAATCCGGCGCCGCCGAGGCCGATACCGACCAGGAACTGGCCGACCAGGATGCTTTCGCTCGAGATGGCGAGGCCCATCGCCAGCATGCCCAGGACGTAGATAAAACCGCCGAGGGAGGCGACGTAGCGCGCGCCGAAACGATCGGCCAGCGCGCCGAAGAACGGCGAGGAAAAGCCCCAGGCGAGATTCTGAATGGCGATGGCCAGCGCGAAGAGCTCGCGGCCGGTCCCGAGCTGTTCGGCAATCGGCGGCAGGAAGAGGCCGAAGCTCTGACGTAGACCCATATTGACCGTGATCAATATCGATCCGCTGAGCAGAATTAGAACCCAGGTGCGCGGCACAGGCTAAGCCTTCCATGGAAGCGCGCATCGGGACGACGGCGCGGCTTCGACGATCATCTCGAAATCGCGCGCAGGGTCAATCCTAGCCCCACGCCGCCTGCGGCATAGCTGAATTTCCCGTCGCAGGCGTAGCGTTTATCCGCGCGGCCCGAAAAACAGCCAAACCAGCAAGCCGACCACGGGGAAAATCAGGATGACAACGACCCAGGCAACCTTGACGCCAGTCGTGGCCCCGCTTTGCACGGTCTTGATGATCGCCCAGATGTCGGCGATCAAGACCAGCAGGCCGATCAAGCCTCCAACTTCGATACCCATGTTCTCTCTCCTCAGCAGGGGGGAAGGGCAGAGCCGCCACTTCGAGACTAGCCCGAGACGCCGTGCGCCGCGAGACGCTAACTACCACTGTACAACGAAAAAGGCCGCCCGGAGTTCCCGGACGGCCCTTCATCGGTTCTAACCGCGGTCGTGTTAGGCGACGCGGAGATTCTCAGCAGCGGACTTGCCGTTGCGGCCGACTTCGATATCGAACTCGACTTCCTGGCCTTCCTGCAGCTCGCGCAAACCGGCGCGCTCAACCGCGGAGATGTGGACGAAGACATCGGCGCCGCCGTTGGCGGGCTGAATGAAGCCGTAGCCCTTCGTGCCGTTAAACCACTTCACTGTACCTTTGGACATTTCTCAAACCTCGAATATTAGTTGGCCGCCAAGAAAAAACTTGGCGATGGCGCAGTCGTAACGGTGTCTTAGAGTAGCGTGGCCAACCGTATGAGGTGGCAAATACCCGAAGTCAGTAACAACTGGTGACGTCTTCATACACCTTTTTTCATTTCAACGCTACGTGCAAAATACCCGGCGCCTTGCGGGGAATATGGAAGGCGCGGCGCTGGGATATAGGAAAACGTATCTCTTGGCGCTTTGGATATCGGCCTCCGGCACCGCAGCACCGCCGTAGGGCTTTGCCTAGCAGCCGCTTTTCTTTTTGTCCTGCCAGCGCGCCAGCGCTTCGGCGGCCGGCGGACCGTCGCCGCTTTTGCCGGTCTTGGCCGTGAGCTCAACCACGTAGCCGTTGGGATCGCGGAAGTAGATCGAGCGGATGAAATGGTGATCGGCAATGCCGCGTACCTCCCGCCCCGTGGATTTAGCGAGCTCGAACATCCGCTCCAGCGTTGGGGTATCGACCTCCAGGGCGATGTGCAGGTCGTAGTCGTGCTGTTTCTTGAAATCGAAGTCCATCTTCGGCGCTTCGAAGAAGGCGATGTGGGACCCATCCTGCATGCGGTAAAAGCTATGCAGCACGCCGGCTTCCCGCCCGGTCTTGGTAACCTCGATTTCGAAGGCCTCGACCAGCGGCAGCCCCAGAAAATCCTCGTAGAACTGCCGGGTTTCCTCGGAATCCCGGCAGCGATAGGCGGCGTGGTGCAGGCCCTTGATGAACGGATGGTCGCGCATGTCGTCCTCCTCGGCGATCAGCCCCCAGGGCTGGGCTTCGGTTCCAAGGCACGAAGATAGCGGATCAGGGCCGCCATGTCGGCATCGTCGATGCTCGCGTAGTAGGAATAGCCCATCGGCGGCATCATCGGCGCGCCGTCGGGGCGCTTGCCGGCCCGGATCATGGTCGCGAGATCGGCGTCGCTGACCTCAGCCGGGATACCGTCCTCCGGATGGGGGGTAATATTCGCCGTGACGGCGACCCCCCAAGGTCCGGGCAGCGCGTTGCCGCCGGCGCCAAGCTGGTTTTCGAGATCCGGATGGCCATCGACGAAGGGCGTATGGCACTCCACGCAGTGGCCGAGCGGACCGGCGAGATAAGCGCCGTACTCGAGGGTATCCCCGCGCGGGGGCGCCGTGACGCTTTCCACGGGTGGACCGTAGCTCGGCGGCAAGGGGATGCGGTAAACGCTTTTCGGGACCTCGTTGCGCAGCGGCGGCACGGAAAGGACATAGGCGGCGATGGCCTCGGCGTCCTCGTCGGAGATGTTGCGATAGAGGCCGATCGGCATGGGCGGGCCGATTAGACTGCCATCGGGGCGCAGGCCCTCGCGTATCGCCCGCACGACGTCTTCGCGGCTCCAGCCGCCGATTCCAGTTTCCGGGTCGGGAGTGATGTTGGATGCGTAGGCCGTAAAGGGTTCCCAATCGATCACCAGCTGCCCGGCGAACTCCATGCCGGCGACAGGGCCGTCGGGGCCCTGGGGCGTATGGCAGTTGCCGCAGGCGACAATGCCGTTCGCCAGGTAGGCGCCTCGCTCCAGCAGAGTCTCGGCATGGGCGCTGCCCATGGCCGAACCGGTCAGCAGGACCAGGCCCGCCACGATTCTATGGAACATCTCTCTCCCCCCCCCTCGGTCCAAGCTCCCCATGAGATCTTGGAGGAGAATATGATCCTGGATTTTCAGACTCTCGCAAGCGCCAAACACGTGAATAGGAGGCGCCGGCAGTTCGCTTGTCTGAGACGGCTAACCGGGCCGGTTCATGATGAAGACTTTTTCGACCGTGGCGTATTCCATGTAGCCGAGCCGGGCGATCGGTTTGAAACGAGTCACGTCGACCTGGCCTTTCTCATCGATGGCGGCATCGTCGATATGGATGCCGATGACCTCGCCGAAACAGACATAGCAGCGCCCCTCGGCGCGGTTGGTCGGGAACTCCACGGTCTTGAGGTACTTGCATTCCATCTGCACGGGAGAGGCGGCGACGCGCGGCGGCTTGACGAAGTTCGACGGCACCATCTCCAAGCCCGCGAGCGCCGCTTCGTCGACTTCCGGGCCGACAGCCGCGGAGGTCTGGTTCATCTGCTCGCGCAGGTCCCAGGTCGCCATGTTGGTGACGAACTCGCCGGTTTCCTCGACGTTGCGCAGCGTATCCTTGATCCAGTCGTCGCGCTGCCGGCCGCTGGGCGAAAAGAGTACGATCGGCGGATCGTCGGCGACGGCATTGAAATAGCTGAAGGGCGCAAGGTTAAGCGTGCCGTCGCCGGCCAGTGAGGAAATCCAGCCGATTGGCCGGGGCACGACCAGCGACTTGAAGGGGTTGTGGGGTAGTCCGTGATCTTTGTGCTCGCCGGGGCGAAAGAACATGCGTCTGGCTCCGCGTGGGTTGCTGGAGGGACTATCCGGTCTTACGGGAGTCCGGGGTCGCCACGGCGCGTGCCGCCGGCTGACCAAGGCGGGTTTTCTGCGGCGCCTGGGAAAACATCTCCCGGTAGCGCTTGGCGAAATGGGAGGCCGAGACGAATCCGCAGGCGAGACCGATTTCCATGACCGAGAGAGAGGAGTGGGTCAAGAGCATGTGCGCGCGGCGCAGGCGCAGCTCCAGGTAATAGGCGCGCGGCGGGCAGCCGAGATACTTTTGGAAAAGCCGCTCCAGCTGCCGCGAGGAGATGCCGGTCTGCTCGGCCAGTTCCTGACTGCTCAGGGGCTGCTCCAGGTTCTCTTCCATCAGCTTGATCGCGGCCAGCAGCTTGGGATGGCCGACGCCGACGCGCAGACGCAGCGACATGCGCTGGTCGTCGTCCTGGGTGCGGATGCGGTCGTGCATGAACTGCTCGGCGACCCGCACGGCCAGGGCGCGGCCGTGATCCTCTTCGATCATGTGCAGCATCAAATCGATCGAGGCGGTGCCGCCGGAGGAGGTGAAGCGATTGCGGTCGATCTCATAGAGCTCGTAGCGCACGTCGATGTCGGGAAAGGTCTCCTGGAAGCCATCGAGACAGTTCCAGTGGATGGTGCAGCGGTGGCCATCGAGCAGCCCGGCGCGGGCCAGGATGTAGCTGCCGTCGGATAGCGCGCCGATCCGCGCCCCTTCACGGGCGCTGCGGCGCAGCCAGGCGAAGACCGTCTTGTCCTGGAACAGATGCGCGTCGAGGCCGCTGCAGATCACCACGTTGTCGAATTCGCCAGCCTCCTCGACCTTGGCATCGGCGATCAAACGGGTGCCGTTGGAGGCCGCGACCGGCTGGCCGTCCGCGGTGATGACTTTCCAGCGGTACAGCGTCTTGCCACTCAGCAGGTTCGCAGCGCGCAGCGGTTCGACCGCGGAGGTAAAGGCCAGCATGGCAAAGCGCGGAACCAGGAAGAAGCCATAGGACTTGGGTTCGTTCTCCGCCGCGGAGGTCGTGATTTTCGCCGCCGCGCTCATGGCTTATCCTCGCTGCTGGCCTTGCCGGACATGAAGGGGCTGGCGGGCCAGGACGCATCCCAGACTTCCCAGGCCAAGGTGGCGCGGGCGCGTTCGCAATCCTCGGTCATCTGCGCCTTCAGGGCCTCGAGGTCCTCGAAGCGCCGCTCCGGCCTCAGGTAATCGACCAGGGCGACGCGCATGTGCTCGCCGTAGATGTCCCGGTCGAAATCGAAAATGTAGGTTTCCAGCTTGGGCACTGGGTTCTCGAACATCGGGCTGACACCTATATTGGCAACCCCCGGGTACCATTCAGTGCGGCTTTCGTGGCGTCCGGACTCGCGGTCGAAGGCGACGCGTACGGCATAGACACCGAAAGCGGGCTCCAGAATCTCCTTCAGATCGATGTTGGCGGTGGGATAGCCCAGCTTGCGGCCGCGCTTGTGGCCATGGGCGACGCGGCCCTCGATTTCCCAATAGCGCCCCAGCAGGAGCGCGGCGCGGGTTGGATTTCCAGCCTTGAGATAATCGCGCACCAGTGTCGAGGAGTAGACCTCTTCCTGCGGGCCGGTGACTGCCGTCACGGCCGTAACGCCAAAGCCGTTGGCATGTCCAAGCCGCTCAAGCAGCGCGACATCGCCCATGGCCTTGTTGCCGAAGCGGAAGTTATCTCCGACCACGACGTGGCGTACGCCCAGACCGCTCTTGCCGTCACTGCCCAGCACCTCCGCGATGAATTCCTCGGCAGAGAGACTAGAGAAATCGCGGGTGAAGGGAATGACGAAAAGACAGTCGACGCCGAGAGCCTCGATCAGCCTGGTCTTGACCCGAAAGGGCGTCAGGCGAAAGGGCGGCAGGTCCGGCTTGAAGAAGCGGCGGGGATGCGGCTCGAAGGTCATCAGCGACAGCGGAGCGGCGAACTCCTCGGCAAGGCGGCGCGCCTTGGCGATCACCGCCTGATGGCCGCGATGGATGCCGTCGAAATTGCCAATCGCGACGACGCTGCCCCGATAAGCCTCCGGGATGGATTGGAAATGCCGCAGAATGCGCATGGCGTCAGCTATAGCA
This sequence comes from uncultured Alphaproteobacteria bacterium, assembly GCA_942491105.1. Lineage (GTDB taxonomy): Bacteria > Pseudomonadota > Alphaproteobacteria > Kiloniellales > DSM-21159 > JBBEAM01. The sequence goes on from CALNZX010000010.1 coordinate 171,346, forward strand.
GATCGCGCTGGGGAACTGGAAAGCGCATCGCCGAATCACGTTTCTTCGCGCGGCGGGGCATAGCCTCCATAGCCGCCGCGCAGGAAGACCAGCGGCTGGCCGCCGGCGTCGCTGCGCATGCGCTCGACCTCGCCGACGAAGATCACGTGGTCGCCTTCGTCGTAGGTGTTGCGGATCCTGCATTCGAAGCTGGCCAGGGCTCCGGGCAAAACGGGGCAGCCAGACTCCCAAATCTCATAATCGATGCCGGCCCATTTATCGCCGAGCGCGACGGCAAAGCGGCTGGAGAGGTCCTGCTGCTCCTGACGCAGAACATTGACGGCGAAGTGATCGGCGGCCTGAAAAGCCTTAAGGCTGTAAGCGTGGCGTCCCAGCGTGAAGAGCACCAGTGGCGGATCGAGGGAGACCGAGGAAAAGGAATTGGCGGTAATGCCGACCATTTCCCGCTTCAGGCCCAGGGTGGTGATGACGGCCACGCCGGTGGCGAAGCAGCCAAGCGCGTTGCGGAACTGCCGGGCATCGAAGTCGGCCGTGGGCTCATTCATGGCGCCATCCTGCTCGCGGCGAGACGTGAAACCAAAGTAATACCAATTCCAGACCAAATGCTAGGCGAGCCCCAGCCTTTCTTGATTCCGCCGAGGCGGAATGCCTAAGATGACGGCGAAGGGCGTGTCTCACTTTCCAAAGGTCCTCGCGGCGGGTCAAGGTTCGCATGCCGCCCAGGTCTCTGCTCGGTGAGACGAACGGCAGCACCCACCTTCTATAGGCGGAGACCCAGTTATGTCGACGGTTCTCACTCCCCAGGCGGTTTCCGAAGGTATCGGCGGCCCGCGTCCAACCCGCGTTCTGCGCCCCGGATTGCTCGACCTGCCGCCCGGCGTCGAGCTGTACCGCGTAAAGGGCGGCGGCTCCGCCGTGATCTCGCTTGCCGCCGGCGACAGCCTGAGCGTCACCGATCCCGAAGGCCTGCAGCCCTGCGACATCGCCGTATTCGATGGCGAGGGGAAAAGCGTTCCCGAGGCTCTGGGTGCCAAGAAACTCGTCGCGCCAGTCGGCCTGCATGCCGTCCTGGCGGCGACGGGCGAGGACGCGGCACGGGCCGTCGCCGCCTTGAAGCGCAGGGGTATCGATCTTGGCGGCGCCAAGGTGCTGCGCGCGCTGGACGGCGATAGCGCGCCGGGAAGTTCGGCAAGCTTCACCTGCGACCGCGATGCGATCTGCATCGTCGCGGCCCCCGGCCAAGCCATGGACGTTGCCGAGCAATGCCCGCCGACCGATCTCAAACTGCGGATCGACAGGGCCGCGCCGGCGGGTAAGACGGCGCCGCGTCTGGCGGCGGAACCCTTGGCGGACCCCAGGATCGATCTGCGGATCGGCGCGGGGACGGCTCAGATCTACGAGGTCAAGGCGGGCGAATACATTCAGGTGATGGATATCGAGGGGCGGGAGTGCAGCGATTTCCAATCCTTCGACCGCCGGCAGCTCGACAAGGGCATCGTGCGCCCGCTCGATTCGACGACCACACGCACCCTGATGGGAGCGATCTATCCGGCGCCGGGGCTTTTCAACAAGTACTACGACGTCGATCAGCAAGCCCAGGTCGAGTTCGTCCGGGATACCGTCGGCCGCCACGATACCTTCGGCCTTGCCTGTGCGGCGAAGTACTACGAGGACATGGGCTATCCAGGTCATGCCAATTGCTCGACCAACTTCAGCAACCAGCTGGAAGCCTACGACGTGCCGCGCCGGAAGGGCTGGGAGGCGATCAATTTCTTTTTCAATACCGGTGTCGACGCGACCAACGCGATTCACCTCGACGAGCCCTGGACCCGTCCCGGCGATTACGTACTGATGCGGGCGCTGACCGATCTGGTCTGCGTTTCTTCGGCCTGCCCGGACGACATCAGCCCTGCCAACGGCTGGCAGCCGAGCGATATCCAGGTCCGCGTGTATCCGGAAACCAATCTCTTTTCCAAGGCGGTGGCTTTCAGAATGACTCCCGATGCAGAACCCGAGCTGACCAGACAGACAGGATTCCACGAGCGGACCTCGGCGCTGACTCGCGACCTTGTCGAGTACAACGGTTTTTGGATCCCCAATTCCTACCGGGACTATGGCCCGGACAAGGAATACTGGGCCTGCCGCGAGGCCGCTATCGTCATGGACCTTTCGGCGCTGCGGAAGTTCGAGATTCTGGGGCCGGACGCGGAAGCGCTCTGCCAGTACTGCCTGACCCGCAACGTGCGCAAACTGGCCCCGGGGCAGGTGGTCTATTCGGCGATGTGCTACGAAACCGGCGGGATGATCGACGACGGCACCCTGCTGAAGCTCGGTGCCGACAACTTCCGCTGGATCGGCGGCAGCGACTACGGCGGAATCTGGCTGCGCCAGCAGGCCGAGAAGCTGGGCCTGAAAGCCTGGGTCAAGACCTCGACCGATCAGATGCACAACCTTTCGGTCCAGGGGCCGAAGAGCCGGGATATCCTGAAACAGATCATCTGGACCACGGAGGCCCAGCCCAAGCTCGAGGAAATCGGCTGGTTCCGCTTCACCATCGGCCGGATCGGCGATCACAACGGCCCCTCGGTCGTCGTGTCGCGCACCGGCTACACCGGCGAACTCGGCTATGAGGTGTGGTGCCATCCGCGCGATGCCGTCGCGGTCTGGGATGCGATCTGGGAGGCCGGCGAGCCGCATGGCATGGCTCCGCTCGGACTGGCCGCGCTCGACATGCTGCGCGTCGAGGCAGGCTTGGTCTTTGCCGGCGCCGAGTTCGACGACCAGACGGATCCCTTCGAAGCCGGCGTCGGTTTCACCGTGCCCCTGAAGACCAAGGAAGAGGATTTCATCGGCCGCGAAGCCCTGATCGAACGCAAGGCCCACCCGCAGCGCAAGCTCGTCGGCCTGGAGCTGGAAGGCAACGATGCCGCCGCGCATGGCGACTGCGTGCATGTCGGACGGGCACAGGTCGGCACCGTCACCAGTGGGGTCCGCTCGCCGGTATTGAAGCGAAATTTCGCGCTTTGCCGGATGGATATCCGCTACGCCGAGGAAGGCACGGAGGTCGAGGTGGGCAAGCTCGATGGCCATGCCAAGCGGCTGCCGGCAAAGGTGGTGCGCTTTCCCTTCTACGACCCGGAGAAGGAAAAGCCCCGCGCCTAGAGTCTACGCGCGGCAGCCGCGGCGTCGCTCACGGACCAATTCCGTGCGCCCTCGGCCTTTTGCAAACCAATTACATACCAATTATCCAAAATCGAATTGAACGCCGAGCGATAACTGCCTTAGAGTTGTGGCGTGACGTCCTGGGACGCTCCGCGCTAACGGTCGCTAGACGGCCCGAAGAACCATAAAAACGCCGCGCGGGCGAAGGGCGAAGGACAGAACGGCGGGTAACGCCGTGAGGCTCACGAACAAGGAGGCCAATCAATGTCGGAACTTTTCTACAAAAAAGGCTTGGGCCGTCGCAGATTCCTGCAGGGAACTGCGATCGGCGCCGCCATGGCGGCAACGACCCTACCGCGGAAAACCTTCGCCGCTGGCGAAACCGTGAAGATCGGATTTCTCGCTCCGCTGACCGGCGAGGTCGCCGCCTGGGGCCTGCCGGGGCTCTATGGCTGCGAGATCTGGGCCGAGTGGGTGAACGCCAATGGCGGTATCAATATCGGCGGCGAGAGCCGGATGGTCGAGTTCGTTTCCTATGACAACGAATACGACCCGAGCAAGGCCCGCGCCGGCGCTCAGAAGCTGATCAACGAGGACGACGTCAAGTTCATCATGATGCTGGGCGGCGACACCATGCCGCCGGTCGTGGACATCTCCAACCGCACGGGCATGCTGGTTTCGACCTTGCTGCCGAGCGATCTGACGCCGGATACGCCGAACCTGATCGCGCCCTGCGAGGTGCATCCGATTTACAATGTCACCGGCGTCGAGTGGCTGGCCGAGAATCATCCCGAGGCCAAGACGGCGGTGATCTGCGCCCAGGACGACGCGCTCGGCCGTCCTTCGGTCGCAACTTATCTCGCGGCCTTCGAGGCGGCGGGCATCGAGGTGATCGACGATCCGCTGTTCTTCGACTACAGCACTACCGACTTCGCGCCGGTGATGACCTCGCTGATGGCCAACAACCCCGACGTGATCTGCCTCGACACCAGCTATGCCGACTTTGTTCATCCGCTGATGGAGCAGGCGTTCCTGCAGGGCTACAAGGGCAAGATCATCTCCTGCACTGCGGACTTCTACGAGCAGATCATCGAGAAGACCTCGCAGGAGTTCGTCGAGGGCATGATCTTCCAGTTCCCCGACTTCGACGACGAAGCCTTGAACCAGAGCCAGGTCAACTTCCAGAACCCGAACGGTTTCTACGCCGAGTACGCCAAGCGCTGGCCCGGTGAGTGGGGCGCGGTGTCCTGGGAGTATGCGTCGATCATGGACCTGTGGCGCGCGGCCGCCGAGAAGGCTGCCTCCGTGGAGCCGCAGGACGTGCTCGCCGCCATGAAGGAAGGCGGCACCGGCCTGCATGCCTTCGGCGAAGCCAAGTGGTGGGGCAAGGAGCTGTTCGGCATCGACAACGCCCTGGTTGGCGACTGGCCGGTCGTGGTGATCGAGGGTGGCAAGGCCACCATCAAGGAGTTCAAGTCGATCCCGGGCTGGTGGGACAAGCATGGCGAGCTTCTGGTCAAGCACATGGATGCCATGGGCGAGATGTACTACCAGCGCGGCTAAGCCACCGCTGCGCACGATCCCAGTGCTACGCCGGGGCCGGCCCGCTAACCGGCCGGCCCCGGCTTTCTTTTTCGCCGGATAGGATTCGATGCTCGAACTGCTTCTGCAGACCGGGGTCAACGCCGTATACGCCGCCAGTTACATGGCGCTGATCGCCGTCGGTTTGGTGCTAATCTTCGGCGTCATGGGGGTGATCAACTTCGCCCATGGCGAGCTCTACATGCTCGGCGCCTATGCGGTATTCTTCTTCTATGTCGAGCAGGGCCTGAATTTCTTTCTGGCCGTGGCCATCGGCATGGTCTTCGTGGGAGCTGTCGGGCTGGTCATGGAGCGAGCCTTGTTCCGGCCCCTGCGGGACAATCCGCTCGGCGGGCTGATCGCCTCGATCGGGCTGCTGCTCTGTCTGCAATCCGCGGTCACGCTTGGTTTCGGCGTGCGTTCCAAGAACGTCAATCCGCCGATCCAAAAGGCGGTGCAGCTGGGCCTCGACGGCGTGTCCGTACCGCTGCAGCGGCTCTATGTGGTGATCGCCGCATTGGTCTTGCTGGGCGGTCTCTGGCTGTTCCTCAAGCGCACCCGCTTCGGCTGGGCCCTGCGCGCGACCGCGCAGGACGCCGAGGCCGCCGCGCTGCAGGGTATCTCCCTCAATCAAACCTCGCGCATCGCCATGTTCATCGGGGCGGCCTTGGCCGGGGTCGCCGGCGCTTTGACCGCGCCGATCGTGCCGACCGAACCCTTGATGGGCCACTCGGTGATCGTCACCGCCTTCATCATCATCATCGTCGGCGGCATCGGCAGCCTGGAAGGCGCCGTGGTTGCCGCCGTGCTCTATGCTTTCGTGCACACCTTCGTCACCACCTTCTTCGATGGCACCGTGGCCGACATCACCGGCTTGCTGCTGATGCTGATCGTGCTGGTGATCAAGCCGACGGGTCTCTTCGGCACCAAGGAGCGCGCCTGATGAAGGGCCGCATGCCATTCCTGCTGGGCCTGCTCGCGCTCGCCGTCGTTCTGATCCTGCTGCCGCACCAACTCTCCTTCTCGCAGCAGGAAGTGCTGGTCTTTCTGGTCATCAACGTACTGGTGGTGGCCAGCTATCGCCTGCTCACCCTGACCGGCGAATGGTCCCTGGGCCACGTGGTGATCGTTGGCGTCGGCGCCTACGCCAGCGCGCTGCTCAGCAAGCAGCTCGGCGTGTGGGTGCCGCTGTCGATGCTGCTTGGCGCGGCCTGCGCCGGTCTGGTCGCCTTCATCCTGTCCTTTCCGCTGTTCAGGATGAAGGGGTTCTACTTCCTGATCGGTTCCTTCGCGGCGGGGGAGGTGATCCGCCTGTGCTGGAAGAAATTCCGCTATCCCTTCGGCGGACCCAAGGGGCTGAAGTCGATCCCCGGTTTTCCGGACATCACCCTGGGCGAGACCAGCATCGCGTTCTGGAACGCGGTCAATTTCTATTACCTGGCGCTGATCGTCGTCGCGATATCCCTGGTGTTCTTGTACCGGATCGAAAAATCGCGCCTCGGCCTGACCTTTCATGCCCTGCACTGGCAGGACAAGCTGGCGGAATCGGTCGGCGTCAACGCCTGGCGCACGCGCATGACGGCCTTCGTCTCGGCCTCCTTCTTCGCCGGGCTGGCCGGCGCCTTGCAGGGCCACTACCTGACGACGATCAACCCGGGCATGTTCGATGTCGAGCCCATGGTCTATGTGCTGATCTGGGTCATCGTCGGCGGCACCGCGACCTTCTATGGCCCGATCCTGGGCGTCGTCATTCTGACGGTGATCAATGAAATCGTGCTGCGCGAGCTCGGCATCGATCAGGCGCGCCCGCTGTTCCTTGGCGCCATCCTGATCCTGTCCATTCTCTTCCTGCCGAAAGGCTTGGAATCCCTGGTACCGAAGATTGCCGGGCTGTGGAGGCGCGAGGGAAGGGCCGAGAAGAGCTAGCGCCCTGCGGTGAGCAACACCGCGCCCAGCAGCTTCCGCAGGTCGTTGAAACCCGCAGGACGTTCCTTCTCCCAGCGCGCCCTTTGGTCCGGCCAGGCCTCGCCCTTGGCGTGCGCTTCGGCGGCGGCCAGGCCCTCGGCCGCCAGCTTGGCGTACTTCCCCTCGGAGAAGCGGTCGTAGCCGCCGGGGTACTTGGTCTCCATCCGCAGATGATAGGTGCTGCTGCGCGCCCGCCATTCCGGCTTCAGGCTTTGCAGCCAGGGGCCGCTGCCGCGCCATATCGCCACGGCTTCCTGGAGCAGGGCAGGGCAGGCCGCGTCGTCGCGGGGCAAGGCCGCGGCCCAATTGATCAGGCTGGTGGCAAGGCGCGGGTCGCTGGCGGAAAAACTGGCGCGGGCGAGGCGCAGAGCCTCCGCGCGCTGCTCCGCGGAGCCGGCGCGTTGAAGCCCCTCCCAGCGCAGGTCCTCCGGCGTCCAGCCGGCGGCCAGCAGACTGCGTGGATCGACGGCGGAGTCATCCTGGGGCATGAGCAGGATCAGCCGCCGAGATAGGCACGGCGGACGTGGTCGTTTTCGTGCAGCTCCGCCGCTTCACCCTCCAAGGCCATGGCGCCGGTTTCCAGCACATAGGCATAGCGGGCGAGGCGCAGGGCCAGTTCGGCGTTCTGTTCGACCAGCACCACCGGCACGCCGCGCCTGGAGATATCGACGATGATCCGGGTGATCTCCTCGACCATCACCGGCGCCAGCCCCATCGAAGGCTCGTCGAGCAGCAGCAGGCGCGGCTTGGCCATCAGCGCGCGGCCGATCGCCAGCATCTGCTGTTCGCCGCCGGACAGAGTCTTGCCGCTTTGCTCGCGGCGCTCGCGCAGCCGTGGGAAATGATTGAAGACGCTTTCCAGGTCCTGAGCGACGCCGCTCTTGTCGCGGCGCAGGAATGCGCCGGTGTAGAGATTTTCCAGCACCGTCAGGTCGGGGAAGACGCGGCGGCCTTCCGGGACATGCGCCAGACCGGCGCCGACGATCTTCTCCGGCGCCCAGCCGTCGATGCGCTGGCCGTCGAAGTGGATCTCGCCGGAGGTCAGGCGGCGCAGGCCGGATATGGCGCGCAAGGTGGTGGTCTTGCCCGCGCCGTTGGCGCCGAGGATGGTGACGATGCCATTCTCCGGCACCTGCAGGGAAACGCCCTTCAGGGCCATGACCTTGTTGTAGTGGACGACGGCGTCCTTGACCTCAAGCAGCATCGGTTACGGCTCCTTCGGCACCGCCGAGATAGGCCTTGATGACCTCGGGGTTGTTCTGAATTTCCTGGGGCGTGCCCTCGGCCAGCAGGCTGCCGAAGTTCATCACAGTGATGCGGTTGCACAGCCCCATCACCGCCTGCATGTCGTGCTCGACCAGCAGCAGGGTGACGCCCTTGTCGCGGACCTTCTCGATCAGGCCCATCATCTGCCGGGTCTCCTCCGGGTTCATGCCGGTGAAGGGTTCGTCGAGCAGCAGCACCTTGGGTTTCGCGGCCAGAGCAACGGCCATGCCCAGGGCGCGCTGCAAGCCATGGGGCAGGTTCATCGCCAGCTCTTCGGCAAGCGTGTCGAGGCCGAAGAAAGCGAGGCTCTCCATGGCCGCCTCCTCGGCCTTGCGCTGCACCGCCGCGTCGCTACCGAGCACCCGCGCGATAAAGGGGCTCTGGGCCTGCAGGTGACAGCCGATCAGCGCGTTCTCGCGGCAGGTCATCTCGTGGAACAGCGTCGTACCCTGGAAGGTTCGGACCAGTCCGAGGCGCGCGATCTCGCTGGTTTTCATGCCGGAGACGTCGCGGCCGTCGTAAATCACCCGCCCGTCGGACGGCGCGTAGAATCCGCTGATGACATTGAAGGTCGTGGTCTTGCCGGCGCCGTTGGGGCCGATCAAGCCACGGATTTCGCCTTCCTCGACTGCGAAGCTCAGGTTGTTGACGGCGGTCAAACCGCCGAAGCGCCGGCTGAGGGACTGCACTTCGAGAATTGGCATACGCTCTCCCTTCCTGCTGTAACTTTCTAGCCTACCGCGCGGCCGCTTGGGCAAGCTAGACTCGGAACGACGGGAATCGCCTTTTTTCGCTGAATAGACGCAGGGCCGGAGGACGTTAATGGAAGAGGATTGGGATCGTCAGGCAAGGCCGCGATCCGTAGCGGTGCCCGAGGAAGCCGCGCATAGGCTGCTGAAACTGTGCCGGAAACGCAGCCTGCGGGAGGTCGAGGCCGAGCTGGCCGGTTTGCCGGAAACGGCGCGTGACTGGCGTGTCGCCCTGGCGCAGGGCTGGGTCGCGGCGCGCTATGGCCGCAATCGCGACGCCGAAGCCGCCTTGCAGAAGTCTGTCCTGCTTGCCGGGAAGGAAACGGAGCCCAGGCTGTTGCTGGCGCGTCTCTTTCGCGCGGAAGGGCGTCAGGCCGAGGCCGCCGAAACCTATCGGCAGGTGATCGAATTGGATGGCCGGCACGCCGAGGCTCGCGCCGAGCTCGCGCAATCCTTGCAGGCTCTCGGGGCCATGCCCGAGGCCCTGGCCATTCTCAAGCCGCTACGCGAGGAAGCCTTGCGCGCGGCCTGGCCGCCGGAACGCCTGCATTGGCTGGCGTCGGTCTATACCCGGCTTGCGCGCGAGCGCGAGGCCATAGCGCTATTGGAACGGGCCGCGGGCCTGGACCCGACGCAGTTCGCCATTGGCCATGCCCTGCGCCACCTGCGCGGCCAGGTGGCGCCGGTCTGGCACTTCGCGATGATGCAGGATGAAAGCCGGCACGCCGCCTATGAACAGGCCCTCGCCAAGGTCGTGACGCCCGCGAGCGTCGTGCTGGAGATCGGCACGGGCTCGGGGATTCTGGCGATGCTCGCGGCGCGCAGTGGCGCCAGCCATGTCTACACCTGCGAAAGCGACCCCATGCTCGCCGAAACCGCGCGCGAGATCATTGCGCGAAATGGGCTGTCCGAGAAGATCACGGTCATCGCCAAGGCCTCACAGGAGCTCAGGATAGGAAGGGACTTGCCGGTTAAGGCGAACGTTCTGCTTTCTGAAATTCTCGGCGATACGGTCTTTTCGGAAGACCTGCTGGCGATCACGGCGGATGCGCGCAAGCGCCTGCTGACACCCGAAGCCGCCCTGATACCCTGGAAAGTCTCGGCCATGACCTGCCTGGCTGGCGGGCCGAAACTGGCGGCGCGGGGTCGTGTCGGCGACGTCGCCGGGTTCGACCTGTCTCCATTTAACCGTTTCGCCCCCAACATGCTGACCTTGGACCTGGTGCAGAGCGACTTCACCGCCTTCTCGGCGCCGCAGGAAACCTTTCCGGCACTGCTCTCTGATCTCCCCAAGCAGCCCAGGCTGGAAATTTTTTCCTACGAGTCCCTAGGGGAGGGCGAGGTCGATGGCCTGGTGCAGTGGAACAGGCTCTATCTGGCCGAGGATGTGATCTTCGAGAACGCGCCGCCCAGGGAATGGCGTCCCTCGAGCTGGCGGCACTGCGTGTTCGTGTTCGAGCGGCCGATCGTGGCGCGCGGCGGCGATGCCATCGAAGTCAGCGGCCTGCACAATGGCAAGATCCTCTCCTTCCTCGAAGGGCGCTGGCGCTAAAGCGGGCTGGCTGCCGGCGGCTATAAAAAAACGCCCGCCCCAGGCAATCCGGGGCGGGCGTAATCTGCCGCGACGTGCGGCGTTGGAGGTTACAAGGTAAAGATCTGATTGGCCGCGAAGGCAACCGCCGCGCCCGCCGCCAGGGTCACCCACGGCAGCACGCCCGCTTTTTTGCGGCTCATGTCCTGGGCATCGACGTGCAGATCCTCGAGCATCTCCTTCGGGAACTGGCCCTTGTCCTGCACGAAGTGGCGGAACATGAAGACCGGGATGATCAGCGCTGCGGCGATGATGCCGGACATCAGCGTTCCCGGCCCCCAGACATTCGCACCAGCACCGAGCAGGGCCATGTTGACGAAGGACAGGCCGACACCGACCGCCATCAGCGGCGTCGGGCAGCGCCAGGGGCGCGGCGTGTCGGCGTTGTCGATGCGGTGGATCCAGCCGGCGTTGAGGTTGAGGAAGTTGAAGATCAGGTAGCAGCAGTTGGAGACCGCCAGCACGAAGAGGTAATCCGACATCATCAGCAAAATCAGATTGAAGCAGAGGTCGGTCCACATGCCGCGGGTCGGGGCGCCGTGCTTGTTGGTGCCCGAGAGGTAGCGCGGCAGCCAGCCATCGCGCGAGCCCTGATAAAGGGTCCGGGAGGAGCCAGCCATCGAGGTCATCACCGCCAGCAGCAGAGCCAGGATCAGCATGATCACCATCAGGCCCTGGATGAACTGCCCGGCGCCAACCATGCCGGCCATGGCCGCGGCAACGCCGGAGCCGTCGACGATGCCGGGCTCCAACATGCCGGTTACGCCAAGCACGCCCTGGAAGGCCAGCGGAACGACGGTGTAGACCACCAGGCACAGCCCGCCCGCGTAGAGAATCGCCTTGGGGGTGTCCTTGCCTGGATCCTGGAATTCGCTGGTGTAGCAAATCGCCGTCTCGAAAGCGTAGGCCGACCAGGCGGCGATGAACAGACCGCCGAGGAACAGCGTCCAGCCCTCATTGTCCCAGGCGCCCGTCAGAGGCTCGAGGGGCACCAGGTTCGTGGTCAGGACGTCCCCGGTCAGCAGCGGGACGATACCGACGATCAGCAGCGGAATGATCACCGCCAGCCCGACAATGGTCTGAATGCGCGCGGTGCGCAGAATGCCATGATGCTGGGCGACGAAGACGGCGAGCAGGATGATCGCGCCGATACAGAACGTGGCGTCGATTCGCAGCGCCAGATCCGGCTTGAGGAAGGACAGATCGGCGAAGACGATGCTCCAGGAGTTGATCGCCGCGTCCGCGGGAAACAGCGCCGTCAGGATATACCCGGCCGCTAGGCCGCCGCCGATTGCCAGCACCGGCGTCCAGGCCAGCCAGTTGCACCATACGGAAAGCGGTGCGATGTAGCGGCTATAGCGCACCCAGGCCGCCGCGCCGTACACCGACGCACCGCCCGACTTGCTCGGGAAGAGGCCGGCGATCTCGGCATAGGTGAAGGCCTGCAGGAAACCGAAGGAAACCGACAGAATCCAGACCATCCAGGATGGCGTTCCGATGGTCGCCGCGATGCCGCCGATGGAAAACAGCACCAGCGCCGGAACCCCGCTCGCGACCCAGAAGGCGTGCTTCCAGCCAATGGTGCGGTGCAGATTGTTTTGATCGATGGTCGAGCCGGAGACGGATCCCCCCGTCCCTTCGGATGTGGCCATTTTCTTTTCCCCCAGGTTTTGCGCAGAGCCGCGCCTGTTCAAAAATTCTCAGACCAATTAAAGCCAAAGCATGCCGCTTAATGACCACTGGACTGCTATTGGTATGGGCTTCCCCAGTTACAGTGAATGCTCGCTTCCGTTACTAACCTGCGGCAACTCCTCAAGAGGGGGAGAAATGCTACGAAAGTATGATATTTTAACCCCATACGATGATGAGACTTTACGGCTCCGGTAGGCTTCAATGGACGCGATTGGTCGAAAGTACGGAGTGGGTGAAGCGTCGATGGCACGAACCGATCGCCTGTTCGAGACCATCGCCAATTACACCTACGACTGGGAATCCTGGCTGGGCGTCGATGGCAAGCTGCTGTGGGTTAACCCCGCCGTGCAGCGGATGACCGGGTATTCGCCGCAGAGCTGCTTCGATCTTCCCGAGTACCCCCTGCCGCTGGTGCATCCCGAGGACCGGGCGAAGATTGCCGGCCTGCTGGCTTCCGCACACACGGGAGGCAGCGGCAACGACGTGGCCTTTCGCATTGCGCGCAAGGATGGCGGCTTTAGCTGGGGCGCCATCTCCTGGCAGCCGATCTTCGACGATGCGGCGGGACGTATCGGCGTGCGCACCTCGGTGCGCGATATCACCGAGCGCAAGCTGGCGGAGGATGCGATTGCCGAAACCTTGGCCGAAACGGAGCGGGCCAATCTGGCGAAGTCGCGGTTTCTCGCCGCCGCGAGCCACGATCTGCGTCAGCCGCTGCAGGCGGCCTCCTGGTTTCTCGCCGCGATCGAGCGCGAGAAGGGCGCGGTGCGCGCCGACCTGCTGACTTCGCTGCGCCAGTGCCTCGATAGCACCGAGGATTTGCTGTCCTCGCTGCTGGACATTTCCCGCCTCGATGCCGGGGTGGTGCGGCCGGAGATTTCGAGCTTCGCCGCGGCGGATCTCTTGGAAGCGGTCGAGTTGGATTTCGCGGCCGCGGCGTCGGAGCAGGGCGTGGAACTGCGTGTCGTGGCCTGTAGCGCCTTTCTGCGCAGTGACGCCATCCTGCTGCGCCGGATCGTCGAGAACCTGGTCGCCAACGCGCTGCACTATACCCAGCAGGGCAAGGTGCTGCTGGGCGCGCGGCGGCGCGGCAACGAGCTGGCGATAGAAGTCTGGGATAGCGGGGTAGGGATCGCCCCCGATAAGCAGGAGCTGATTTTCGAGGAATTCTACCAGATCGACAATCCCGAGCGTGATCGGACCAAGGGATTGGGACTTGGATTATCCATCGTGCGGCGGCTGGCCCGTCTGCTCGGGCACGAGGTTGCGGTACGCTCGCGCCCCGGCCAGGGCTCTGTCTTCTCGGTCACGGTGCCACAGTCTCAGGAGGCCGCCGTGCGGCACGACATCCCCGTGGCGGCGGTGGAGTTAAGTGCCTGTGTCGTCGCGGTACTAGAGGACGATGAAATTCAAGCCGCGGGATTGGAGGCCTTGCTTGGGAGTTACGGTTGCACGGTCGTTGCCGGCGCTTCCGCGGCCCAAGTCGGAGAGCGGCTGTCGCGGCGCGAGCTGGCGCCGAACGTCATTCTCGCGGACTATCGCCTGCGCGATGGCCGAACCGGAGTGGAGGAGACCGAGCGTCTCTGCCAAACGCTCCAGAAGCGGCCGCCAGCGGTGCTATTGACCGGAGATACGGAGCCAGCGCGGCTTAGCGAAGTGCGCGCCAGCGGGCTGCCTGTCTTGCACAAGCCGATCAGCGCCGATGCCCTGCTGCAGGCCCTCGGCGAAGCCCTGGGAGGACCGGGCCGCTCGCCCTAGTCGGTGAATTCGCCCTTGGGTGGCCAGCCTTGCTGGGTCGCCAGCATCGCGGCCTGGGTGCGGTTGGAGACATCGAGCTTGCGCAGAATGATTTTGACGTGGGTTTTCACGGTGCTCTCGATGACACCGAGCTTGCGCGCGATCTCCTTATTCGAACAGCCTTCGACCAGCAGGGCGAGGGTATCGAGCTGCCGGGGTGTCAACTCGCGCAGCGGCGAGCCTTCGCCCAAGGCTTCAGGCGCCGCTTCCTGGCCGGAGAGTTTCGCTTCGAGAATTTCAGGAGGTATGTAACTGCCCCCTTCGATGAGCAGCGAGATCGCGTGACGCAGTACGCTGTCGCTCGAGGCCTTGGGGATGTAGCCTTTGGCCCCCTCGCGAAGGGCTTGGGATATCAGCTCCCGATCGCTATACGCGGAAAGGATGGCGACCGGTGTGCGGGCGGCGAGCTGCTTAATCTGCCGCAGCCCCTCGAAGCCATCCATGCCCGGCATGCGCAGGTCTAGCAGGACGATATCGACGGTAGGATTCTGGTGCAGCAGCTCGAGAGTCTGCGGCAGATCGGCGGCCTCGGAGATTTCTATTCCGGGGAAGGCATTTTTCAGAACGAGGCTGAGACCCGAGCGCAGCAGCGCATGATCGTCCGCGATCAGAATGTGCATCGCCTGCGCGGCCTCGGGCGCCGTGCTTGCTGTATCGCTAGAACTCAGTCCCTCGACCATCGATTGACACCCTCTTCAGAATCGAATCCGGAGCGCAGGTCGCATTGCGACCGAAGAAGTCGGTATAGCGGCTATCGACGTGGAAAGCGAAGCTAGGATCGGAAAACAGTTCCGCCAGCTCTGTTTTCTTCATCTCGCTATCTTCGATTATCAAGTAATCGCCCGGTTGCAGGAAGCGGTCAAGGTGACGGACGACACCGACCACGTTCTCGTGCGCATCCTCGATCGCGAGCCAGGGATGCGGCAAGCGGGCAAGCAGGTTCTCGGGCAGCGCGGCTTCGATCGCATGGCAATCGCCCTCGATGAAGGCCACGCCGGGCGCCGCGAGCTGCGGCTTCTTGATGTCGAGGGAGACGATCTCGCAGGGGAGTTCCATAGCGCGCAGCAGATCGGCCAGCCAGAGGGCGCTGGCCCCGGTGCCCGAACCGATCTCGATTATGCTGCGCGGCTTGAGTTCCCACAGCAGCATCGAATAGAGGCTGACATCGAAAACTGTTTTGAACAGTGGCATGCCGCGCCATGACATGCATTCAACCGCGCCCTGGCTCATGTTGGCCTGATCGCTGGGTATCTCGCTGCCGTTGCTGGGCAGGTGCGCGGCCTGGGCCTCCTGGCTTTGCATGAAGGCTTGGCGCTGCTGGTAGCTTTGCAGGCGCCCGGCTTTGCGCCGCGCCAAGAGGCATTGCAGGCGCAGCAGCTGAAACTGCAGCCATTGGCCATGTTGCCCCGGTACGGCGCGCAGGGCGTGTTCCCAGGGCAGGGAGGGATCGAGCTTGTTCAGCTCGCGTTCGAGGTAGAGAAGAAAGTTGTCGTTGAAGGTCGGCACGCCGCCCTGGTCCCGGGTCAGGCGCTGTTTCATCTCCGTCAGGAAGCCGGCGACGGCCTGCCTGAGACGCGGGCCGCGTGGAAAGTCGGGGGAAGGATCCGGAGGCATGACTACTGGCCCTGCTGCGGGCGTAGCCCCGAGGTATCGATGCGCGTACCGATCACCTTGCCGGCATACTTGGCGTGATCGTAGACCAGGAAACTGGTCAGGTTGTACTTGCTGCCACTGACCGGAGTCTCGCCGCGATGCAGGTGAGTCCAGAACGGCGGAAAAATCGCCAAGGCCCCGGCGCGCGGAGAGATCGCCGCCCCCTGGTGGGCAAACTGAGTCTGGCCGCCAGCTTCGACATCTTGCAGATAGACAAGCAGGGCTAGGACCCGGTCCATGTTCCCGGCATGGCCGTTGTCCACGTGCCACTTGAAGCCCTGGCCGGGATCGATGCGCTCCAACAGGGGAAAGGTCAGGGTGGTCGCTTCGTGGCGCAGGATTCCGGTCAGGCCGCCATAGTGCTGCGCATAATGCAGGATCGCCGCGGAACAGGCGGCGTTGACCTCTTGTGCGACCTCCTGCCAGTCGGGATAGCGGCCAAGATCGAGCAGCGTGCCGCTGCGCACCTGGGCAGCGTCGTCGCGGTCCGTGGCGCTGGGCGCGCGCCGGCTATCGGCCTCGAAGCGCTGAATGATCTCCCGGCAGCGTTCGGGCTGCAGAACGTTGGGATAAACATGGATGAAGTTGGGTGCCTGCGGCGGCGGCGGGGAGGTCATGTTCGGATCCGGCTTGCGCAAAGAGAACTGGCCGGAACCTAAAACAGTCCGGCCAGTTGAGGAAGTCTTGATGGATGGGCTCGCGGCCCCCGCGGCTAACAGTCGAGGGTGTGGTCGCGCTCCCACTGCGTCACGGAAGCGGTGAAGCTCTTCCACTCGGCGTGTTTCATCTTCGCGTAGGAGTCGACCAGCCCGTCGCCGAAGCCCTCGCGCAGGACCTTGGATTTTTCGAACAGGCGGATAGCGTCGAGCAGATTGAGCGGCAGCTTCTTCACGCCCTTCACATGCTCGCCCTCGGTGTACATGTTGATGTCGAGGCGCTTGCCGGGATCCCGTTTGTTGTTGACCCCATCGAGACCGGCGGCGAGCACACCCGCCTGCAGCAGATAGGGGTTCGCGGCACCGTCCATCAGGCGTAGCTCGAAGCGGCCGGCTTCGGGAATGCGCACCATGTGGGTGCGGTTGTTGCCGGTGTAGGTGACGGAGTTCGGCGACCAGGTCGCGCCGGAAAGCGTGCGCGGCGCGTTGATGCGCTTGTAGCTGTTGACCGTCGGATTGAAGACCGCGCAGAGCGCGTCGGCGCTGTTAATCACGCCGCCGAGGAAGTGATAGGCCATCTTGGACAGGCCCATCTCGTCCTTGGCGTCGAGGAACAGGTTCTTCTTGCCGGTTTTATCCCAGACCGAGACATGGGCGTGGCAGCCGTTGCCCGTGAGATTAGCGAAGGGCTTGGGCATGAAGGTGGCGCGCAGGCCATGTTTCTCGGCGATGGTCTTGACCATGAACTTGAAGAAGACCTGGCGGTCCGCGGTCAGCATGCAGTCGTCGTAGTCCCAGTTCATCTCGAACTGGCCGTTCGCGTCCTCGTGGTCGTTTTGATAGGGACCCCAGCCGAGCACGTTCATGGCATCGCAGATTTCCGTGATGACGTCGTAGCGGCGCATCAGCGCGGACTGGTCATAGCAGGGCTTCTCCTGCGTATCCAAGGGATCGGAAATCGCGGTGCCGTCGACATTGGTCAGGAAGTACTCATTCTCGGTTCCCGTCTTCATGCGGTAGCCGAGCTTGGCGGCCTTTTCGATCTGGCGCTTCAGGGCGACGCGGGGCGAGGCCTCGACTTCCTTGCCGGCCATCCACAGATCCGAGGCCAACCAGGCGACTTCGGGTTTCCAGGGCAGAATGATCAGGCTTTCCGGATCCGGGACACCGAACATGTCCGGGTCGGCCGGGCTCATGTCGAGCCAGGTCGCAAAACCGGCGAAGCCGGCGCCGTTCTTCTGCATATCTCCGATGGCGCGCGCTGGCACCAACTTCGCCCGCAGCATGCCGAACAGGTCGACGAAGGAGATCAGGAAATACTCGATCCCCTTGTCCTTCGCGATCTTCGCCAGATCCTTCGCCATTCTTTCCCCCTGATCTATAAAAATTTGTGTGGTGATTACCCGTTATTCCAACCCGGTATCCAGCTGGTTCCAGCCAAGGGTACGCGTGCCATGGCGGCCGCTTCGACCGTCAGCGCGCGCAGATCCTCCGGTTCGAGATTGTTGACGTGGCTCTTACCGCAGGCCCGCGCCAGAGTCTGAAGTTCCAGCACCATGGTGGTCAGGTAGTTCTTCAGCAGGCGCGCGCCGCGTTCCGGCGGCAGCCGCTCCTCCAGCTCCGGTGCCTGGGTCGTGATGCCGACGGGGCAGCGTCCGGTGTGGCAGTGGTGGCAGAAGCCGGGCTCGGTGCCGAGCTTATGGTAGTCCTCATGGTACACCGGCTTGTTGCAGCCCAGCGCGACCATGGCCGCGGTGCCGATCGACACGGCGTCGGCACCCAGCGCCAAGGCCTTGGCGGCATCGGCGCCGCTGCGAATACCGCCGGAGACGATCAACTGCACCTTGCGGTGCCAGCCCAGCTCCTGCAGCGTCTCGACGGCCTCGCGCACGGCGGGCAGGGTCGGGATACCGACATGTTCGATAAAGACATCCTGGGTCGCCGCCGTACCACCCTGCATGCCGTCGACCACGATGACATCGGCGCCGGCCTTGATGGCCAGGGCGACATCGTATTTCACGCGGGTCGCGCCGACCTTGATGTAGATCGGCACCTGCCAATCGGTGATCTCGCGCAGCTCGGCGATCTTGATCTCGAGATCGTCCGGGCCGGTCCAATCGGGATGGCGGCAGGCGCTGCGCTGGTCGATGCCCACGGGCAGGTCGCGCATGCCGGCGACTCGCTCCGTGATCTTCTGTCCCATCAGCATGCCGCCGCCGCCGGGCTTGGCACCCTGGCCGACCACGACTTCCAAGGCATCGGCTTTGCGCAGGTCGTCGGGATTGAGGCCATAGCGCGAGGGCAGCACCTGATAGACCAACTGTTTGGAGGACTGACGCTCCTCCTGGGTCATGCCGCCGTCGCCGGTGGTGGTCGAGGTTCCCATCATGGTGGCGGCGCGGCCGATGGATTCCTTGGCATGGGCGCCGAGCGCGCCGAAGGACATGCCGGCGATGGTGATCGGAATCTTCAATTCGATCGGCTTGGCGGCGAAGCGCGTGCCCAGCGTGACGGAGGTGTCGCAGCGCTCGCGGTAGCCCTCCAGCGGATAGCGCGACATCGAGGCGCCGAGCAGCACCAGGTCGTCGAAGGACGGCAGGCTGCGCTTGCCGCCGTGGCCGCGGATTTCATAGACGCCTTCGTTGGCGGCGCGCTGAATCTCCGCCACCACTTCCGGCGGGAAGGTCGCGGAACGCTTGAGCGTCCGGGGATCGGGTTTTTTGATCTCGGTCATCGGAGCCTCAAATGGAGTCCACGTTGTCGACGTGGAAGTTGTAGAGCTTGCGGGCGGAGCCGTAGCGCCGGAATTCGGAAGGCTTGGCGTCGCTGCCGGCGGCTTCAAGCAGCTCGGCGAGCTTTTCCAGATGCTCGGGGCGCATGTCCTTTTCGACGCAGTCGGAGCCCAGGCTCTCGACCTTGCCGCGCACGAAAAGCTTGGCCTCGTAAAGCGAGTCGCCCAGGTCCGATCCGGCGTCGCCACAGACCACCAGGTGGCCTTTCTGCGCCATGAAGGCCGACATATGGCCGACGGATCCCTTGACCACGATATCGATGCCCTTCATCGAAATGCCGCAGCGCGAGGAGGTATCGCCCTCGATCACGAGCAGGCCGCCGTGACCCGAAGCGCCGGCCGACTGGCTGGCGTTGCCCATCACATGGACCTTGCCGGACATCATGTTTTCGGCGACGCCGGGGCCGGCGTGGCCATTGATGACAATCTCGGCTTGCTGGTTCATGCCACCGCAGTAAAAGCCGGCGTGGCCTTCCACCACGACCTTGACCGGCTGGGTCAGGCCGACGGCGATGGAATGGGTGCCGAGGGGGTGTAAAACCTTGAATTCGCGCTCGTTGGAGCCGGTTTCGATCTTATGCAGCTGCTGATTAAGGTCGCGCAGCGTCGCGGCTTGCAGGTCGATTTCAATCATGCGGCATGGCTCCAGCTATAGATCTTGCCAGGCGCCGGCTCCCAAACCTTGGCTTTGTCGGAGCCGGGCAGGGCGGCGATGGAGCGGTATTCCGTGGCCATGGCCACCCAGTCGTCGGTTTCCGCCATCACGGCGTGCTTGCAGGCGATGGGGTCGCGCACCACGGCGAAACCGTCCTTGGTGCCGATGGCGAAGGTATAGAAACCGTCGAGGTCGCGGATGCCGGCCTGCAGAGCTTCCTCCAGGCTGGCGCCCTCTCGCAGCTTCAGCGTCAGATAACCCGCCGCGACCTCACTGTCGTTGTCGGTCTGGAAATCCACTCCCTGGCGCCGCAGTTCGCTGCGCAGCCAGTTGTGATTGCTCAGGCTTCCATTGTGCACCAGGCACAGGTCGAGGCCGGTGGAAAAGGGGTGGGAGTGCTCCGTGGTCACGGCGCTTTCGGTCGCCATGCGGGTATGGCCCAGCGCGTGGCTGCCGGTCAGCTTGCGCAGGCCGAAACGCTCGATGACATCCTTGGGAAGTCCCTTTTCCTTGAAGATTTCAATGGTCGAGCCAGCCGACATCACCCGCAGGTCCGGATGATGTTCGCGCAGCCAGGCATCGATGACATGAAACGGCTCGCCGCTGACGATCACGGCATGGCTGCCGCGGACCTCCAGACTCGCCTTGTCGTCGAGCTCCTTGGTCAGCTCCGCGACCAGGGTTTTCCAAGGATAGTTCGGATCGGCGGAAAACAGGGAAAGCTTGGTGCCTTCACCGGAGACCGGGTTCCGATAGAAGGCGACGCCGGCGCTATCCGGTCCGCGATCGGTCATCTGAATGAGCATCGAGGAGAGGTGATCGCCAAGCGAATCCTCAAGCTCGGGGTTCTTAAGAAAGAGGCCAACGATCCCGCACATTTTCAGCCTTGCCAAAGGTTGGTTGTCGTTGGCTGAAAGCTAAGCGAAGACCGCGGTTATTTCAACTGGGATTTAACGAATATTCCTCGCAGGAATACGAATTATTCGCCCTCGTCCCGCGCGTAGGCGATGATCGAGAGGAAGCGAATCGGCAATTTTATGAGGTTATCCGGGCCATGCGGGGCATCGGCGTCGAAGAACAGCGAATCCCCAGGTAGCATCCGGTAGGTATTATCAGAGTGGCGATAGTCCAGCTCGCCTTCCAGCATGTAGATCAGCTCGACTCCGGCATGCTGAAACAGCGGGAAAACGTCGGCTTCCGCGTCGAGCTTCAGCAGATAGGGTTCCATCACCACCTGCTTGCCCGTGGAATGACCGAGCAGAACGTACTGATGACCCGCGCGGGTGCCCCGGCGCTCGATCGCCAGCCCCTGGCCGGCCTTGACGAAGGTGGCCTCGCGCGCTTCCTCGAAACGGCGGAAGAACGAGGTCACTGGAATCTGCAGGGCGCGCGATAGCGCCTGCAGTGTCGCCAGCGAAGGCGAGGTCACCCCATTTTCGATCTTCGAGAGCATACCGGCGGAGAGCCCGGAGGCCTTGGCCAGTTCGGTGACGGTCATGTCGAGGTTCTTGCGGAAAGTGCGCAGCTCGCGGCCGATCGCCACTTCGAGGCTATTCTCGCGCGCACCGGCGACCTCGTGAGGGTCCTGGTAGCCGAGGGTTTTGCCCTGCGTTTCCTCGATCGGCTTATCGCTCACGCCTCGCTGTCTCCTCTCCGCGCTTCCTCCTGGCACGCTTGTAGCACGGCGAGGACTTCGGAAAAGGGGGTATCGGTACAACTATTGGGTAGGAGCAGCTGCGGGTCTTTGAAATAGCGGCCTGCCTTTAGCCGCCGCGCCTTGTCCTGCGGCAGGCTGTGCAGAAAGGCCGCGCTGTCCCTTAGCTGTAGCGCGATCATGGGATTGAGGCGGCTGCCCTTGGCGTAGATATCGGCAACCTGCGACCAGGGCAGTTTGAAATTCCATTCCCTGTACCAAACCCCGGCCTCGTCGATGGTCAGTGTCGCTCCGGCGGTCTGGCTGGAGCGCCAGGCATAGAGCGCAATTCCCAACGCCAGGACCAAGTTGACACCGCCGACCAATTGGCTATCCGGGATTGTCTCGCCAGCGAACAAAAGCACCCAGAGACCCATGATCGCGATCAGTCCGGCGATCAGCAGACCATGCTTCAGCTTGCTTTTCTGCGCGTAGAATTCCCGTGCCATGGCGTCTGTATCTTTCATGCTGAAATAGAAATGGCGGAGAGGATAGCATCACCCTCTCCGCCATTGTCATTCTCGGACCTTCGAGAGGCCGGAGGGTTTACCCCTCTTCAATCGATCTTCGGATGTTGTCCTCACTGGCGTGGGTCAACTTCTCTTTCAGGTAGGCGTTCTCGTGCTTGAACTGCCAAACGTGCCAGATCAGCCAGAACGCTACGGCGATGATCACCATGATCACTTCCGTACCCTGAAAAGGGTAGATCGTCGTGATGTCCGCAAGATCGACAGCCCAGCTGTCTATTCCCGTGGTCGACATGCTCTATTCTCCTTTCCGGCCCATCAATGCGCAGCCTTTTCCGTCGCCCGTACGTCGGCAGCGGCAGCGGCAGCTTCTTGATTGGTCATGAAGTCCAAGCCCAGAAGTTCGACTTCCTTGGGAATTCTGAGCAGGTTCATCGCGTTGAGGATCTTGGCGAGGATCCAGGCTGGGAAGAAACCCAGAACCCAGAACATGATGATCGCGCCAATGGTGTTACCCCACGGCGTGATTACCGCGAAGCCCTCGTATGGCGAAGATGGATGGCCCCAAAGTAGGAAGCCGGCAATGACCAGGCCGATGAAACCGGCATAGCCGTGCACGGCAACGGCGCCAACCGCGTCGTCGATCTTGAAGCGATTCTCCACCCAGAAGTGCAGCTTGTAGGCAAGATAGATGCCAATGCCGCCGACGATCATGGCCTGGATCGGGTGATAGAGATCGTTCCCGGCAGAGGCTGTGATGATGCCGGCCAGACCGCCTGAATAGGTCCAGAAGGCATCGCCCTTGGAGACCATGTAGCCGACCAGCATGCCGCCAGAGAGCGACATCAGGAAGTTCATGGTGATCGCCGAGAGCGTCGTCGGAGTGAGATAGATCGACGTTGCCGTCTGTGTGGTTCCCACGATTTCGCCGGCAATGTACTCGGGCGTTGCCACCGGCACGTTACAGGCGACGTAGAAGCCCCAGAAGCCGGTGTAGATCAGGAACAGCCCGATGCAGACCATCCACGGATTGTGCGGCCGGATGTCCCGCGGCGTGCCGTCCGCGGCGAACTTGCCGAGGCGTGGGCCCAGGACGACCAGAACGCCGAGCGCGCAGCCGCCCGCGATGCCGTGAATCACGCCGGAAGCGTAGGCGTCGTGGTAGCCGAGAATCTCGACCATCCAGCCGGAGTAGCTCCAGCCCCAGGCCGCGTCGATCGACCAGGTAACAGAGCCGATCAGAATGGCGAAGAGCCAGAAGGCGGCGGATCGAATGCGCTCAATCACCGCGCCGGAAACAATCGAGGCCGCGGTCCAGGCGAACAACAGGAATGCCGCCCAGAATACGCCGCTGATCCGGTCGCCCAAATTCGGGCCCATGCCCTCGGCGCTCCACGGCGTGTAGTAATCGTGGAAGTTATCCGGGTAGCCAAGAGGACCGGTAATGCCCGGACCCCCCATGAAGGCCCAGTAGATCCACCATCCGAAGAAGAACCAGGTGATGGTGACCAGCGGGATCACCATCGAGTTCTTCATCAGCGTATGCATGTGATTCTTGCGCCGGCTGGCGCCGACCTCATACATGCAAAAACCCACATGGATGAGAAACATGAGCGCTACCGTTACCCAATAGTAGAACTCAGTGAACACTGTAGTCAGTGCGGCTATATCGCTATCCATACTTCCCCTCCCGAAGCTGCTCGCACGTTGCTAGGTGCTCTTGTTTGCCCCCTGCTTAAAGCCAGCGAAGATGTGCGAGATTATCCTTGGACAGTTCATGTGACTGCAGATGAGGAAACTAACTTTCCTCACATGACAGAAATTAACGTTACACTTTAGGGGGAGAAATCCACAAGAGGTATGAGTTGGGAAATACGAAAAAGGTCTAAATCCCAGCCAATGCGGTATGTAATTGGTCTGAAACAGCGCAAAAAATGCCCCTCATGGGGGATGATGTCTGCGCGAATTCACTTATGAGTGGGGTCTGTCGTGCGGGCGGCGACTCGCCGCAGGAGGCGGCTAGGCGTGGCTCGCGCCGAGCAGATGACGCCGCGCCGTGGCGAGGTGCGCCGTGATAATGCTGACCGCGCGCGCCGCGTCCCGGGTCTTGATCGCTTCATAGATATCGCGGTGCTGCGCGTTGTAGTCGTCGAGTCGTTCCTTGGTCAGGATTACGTCCTTCATGGCGCTCCACTGGGCGTGATTGCGCACATCGTTGACGTGGCGGTAGAGCCAGACCATTAGCGGATTGCGCGAGCACTCCGCGAGGGCGAGGTGGAATTGAGCGTCGTAGCGGGAATAGGCTTCGCGGTCGGTACCGCAGGCCTCAAGGGATTCCAAGGCTTCGCCGAGGCGCTCGAGATCGCGATGGGTGGCGTTGGTGACCGCGAGCCGGACCATCTGCGGCTCGACCGCCAAGCGGACTTCGATCAGCTCCAGGGGCGAGGTCAGCTCGGCGATGTTGCTTTCGCCGGGCAGGGCCCGGTAGTTGACGAAGGTGCCGCTGCCGATCCTGCGGACCACCAGATTGAGCTCTTCGAGCTGGCGTAGAGCCTCGCGCACGGTGCTGCGCGAAGCGCCGAAATGCGTGGCCAGTTCGCGCTCGGCCGGCAGCCGTTCGCGATAGCTGTAGACCCCTTCCATGATCGCGCGCCGCAGTTGGGCTGCGATGGACGAAGCGCTGCCCGAAGTGCTGGCTGGCGGCAGGTCGTGCTGTTGTGCGGTTATCTTACTCATCATCCTAGCGTAGCGCGTACCCGTGAGCTTTGCAGCAAGCGGCAATCATACCAATTCAGACCATTTATGGCCATTTACAAAAAATTGGTTTTCAAGCGATCTTGAATATGGTGTCATATTTTGATCCGCAGAGAAACGCCGCTCTTGGATTGGCGCCGGCGAGGCCCAGCCAATCGAGCGGCGATAAAAACCGCAGCAAAGCGTTCTTATTCGACAGTCAAAACGGGGAGCATCCAATGGCCAAAAAACAGGCGGCGAAAACAACCACTAAAGCAGCGAGCAGGGCGAAAACCAGTACCGCGTCCAAGCGCGGTCCCGCAGCCAAGCAAACCATGGAAATCGAGCGTTACGTCAATGCGACGGGCCGCGATAAAATGGTCAAGGACGTGCGCAAGAAGATCAACGAACTGGGTATCGAGTACATCTACTACCAGTTCATCTCGGTGACCGGGCGCATCGTCGGCAAGGGCATCCCGGCTGATCATTGGGAGCGCACGGCGGAACGCGGTTTCCAGCTGGTTTATGGGTCCACCGCCAATCTGTTCATCGACCGCCACGGCGACTACATCGGCTATGGGCCGGAAGCCTCTGAGCTGGTGGGGATCCCCGATCCCGAAACCTTCGTGCAGCTGCCCTGGGACAAGCGTGTAGCGCGGGTGTTCTGCACCTGCTTCCGCAACCGCGAGGAAGCCGAGGATGCCGGTGGCTATTTGACCTCGGACTGCCGCGGCAATCTGCGGCGCATTCACGATGAGTTCAAAAAGAAGCACAACGGCCTGCATCTGCGCCACGGCACCGAGCCGGAGATGATGTGGCTGAAGAAGGGCGAGGACGGGCGGCCGGCCGGCGGCTTCTCGGCGCCGTACTGCTATCATATCGACCAGTTCGAATCCCTGCGCCCGGTCTTCATGAAAGTGATCGAGTATTGCCGTGCCATGGGCCTCGACATGATCCAGGGCGACCATGAGGACGCGCCGGGTCAGCTCGAGCTGAATTTCCAGTTCGACGATGCCCTGCGCACCAGCGACCGGCTGTCGACCTATCGCCAGATCTGCGCCCAGGTCGCGCGAGAGAACAACCTGATCGCCTGCTTCATGTCGAAGCCCTTCATGGGCGTTTCGGCCTCGGGCTGCCACCACAACATGTCGCTGTGGACCGGCGGAACCGAGCGGGTCAACAAGCTCGGCAACAGCACCCTGCCGGGCCACGAGCGCAATTTCACCTACTTGGAGGGCGGCAAGAACCACTTCATGCCCGACCCCAAGATCGACGAAAAGAAGCCCGGACCGATCGGCCTCTATTCGATCGGCGGTGTGATCAACCATCTGGGCGCGCTGACCGCGATCGGATCTTCCACGGTGAACTCCTACCGCCGGCTATGGGACACCGGGTTCTGGGCGCCGGTGTTCGCCGATTGGGGCTATCAGAACCGGACCTGCGCCCTGCGCGTCTCGGCGCCCGGCCGTTTCGAGTACCGCTCGGTCGATTCCATGGTCAATCCCTACCTGATGGCCGCGGCCCTGCTGAAGGCCTTCGACGACGGTATCTCGAACAAGACCGATCCCGGCGAGCCTGAGGAGCGCAACATCTACGACGCCATGGAGGCCGGCAAGCAGGTCAAGAAGCTGCCGATGTCGCTGGGCGAGGCGCTCGACCGGCTGGAACAGGACGAAGTCGTCAAGTCGGCCATGCCGAACGAGATGTACAAGGTTTACACGCACTACAAGCGCGACGAGTGGGAACGCTTCATGTCGACGGTCACCGATTGGGACCAGGAGACTTACTGGAACGTTCTTCCGTAATCGAGAAGGAGAGACGAAGAGCAATGTGCGGAATCGCAGGACTGATTCATCGCGGCAAGAGCTCCAATATCGGGGGCGAAATGACCGCGATGCTCAAGGCGCTCAAGCACCGCGGGCCGGACTCCACGGGCTTCGCCGTTTACGGCAATCCCCAATCCGGCGAGTGGGTGCTGCGCTTTAAAATCGCAGAGCAGGAAGACCTGCTGAAGGGCTTCGCCCTGCGCGGTCAATTGGGCGCGCGGCTCAAGGAGGTCGACCGGCGTATCGAGGAACTCGGCGGCGAGATCGTCAAGGCCGAGGAGGCGACCGAGTACGCCTTCCGCTATCGCCTCAAGTTCGACGGCGACATGGGCAAGCTGGCCGACTACCTCGAGGACATCGACAGCGTCGAAATTCTGTCCATCGGGGCTGGCCTGGAACTGATCAAGGACCTTGGCGATGCCGCCGTGGTTTCCGATCAGTACTCCCTGGGCAACTTCCAGGGCACCCATGCCATCGGCCATACCCGCATGGCGACGGAGTCGGCGGTCGATATCCGTTCGGCGCATCCTTACTGGGCCTATCCCTATAGCGATATCTCGGTCGTGCATAACGGCCAGATCACGAACTATTGGGGCAAGCGCCGTGAGCTTGAGCGCAGGGGGCACCGCTTCGTGTCTTCCTGCGATTCCGAGCTGCTCGCCGTCTATACGGCGGACAAGCTGGAGCGCGGCTTTACCCTGGAGGATTCCCTGCAGCAGTCGATCGAGGAGGTCGATGGCGTCTTCACCTATCTGGTGGCGACGCGCGATCAGCTCGGCATGGCCAAGGACGTGATGGCGGCCAAGCCGCTGGTGCTGTTCGAAACCGACGACGTGGTTGCGCTCGCCTCCGAGGAGATCGCGATCCGCGCCGTTTTCCAGGATGAAATCGATACTTTTGACCCCTATGAGGGGGAGGTGCGCGTATGGCAGGCATAACCGAACAGGAGCAACGCTCCCATGAACTGGGGATGCACACGGAACAGCTCCGTGGGCGGACCCAGCAGGTCTTCTTCAAGCCGGACGAGGAAGAGAACTTCCTCTACCCGGATTCCCTGGATGTCGACTTCAACAAGCGCGCTGAATTCGATGCCGGGGAGATGGACCCCATGGACATCAACAAGAAGATTCGCGAGTTGATGGAGCAAGGGCATGGCACCATCGTTCTGAAGAATCCGCGCGCCCGGCATGCCATCGGCGTGGGCATCCTCAACCGTCTCAACCTCTATATCGAAGGCAGTCTCGGCTACTTCGGGATTGGTTTGATCGATGGGCCGAACGTGCGCGTCAGCGGGCGTGTCGGCTGGTCCTGCGCCGAGAACATGATGAGCGGGACCGTGGTGATCGAAAAGAACGCCGGCTCGACCTTCGGTGCCGCGATTCGCGGCGGTGACCTGGTCTGCAAGGGCCACGTTGGCGCGCGCACCGGCATCGACATGAAGGGCGGCACGATCATCGTCGGCGGCGACACCGGCGCGTTCTCCGGCTTCATGATGCAGCGCGGCCGCATGGTGATCTGCGGCAACGCCAGCCATAACCTGGGCGACTCGATGTATGACGGCACCATCTTCGTCGGCGGCGAAATCAAGTCTCTCGGCGTCGACTGCGTGGAAGCCGAACTCACGGATCTGGACCGCGGCTGGCTCAAGCGCAAGCTGAGCCAGTACGACCTGCTCCCTGAAAAGGGGGTCGACCACTTCACCAAGCTGGTCGCCGGTAAGCAGCTCTGGAACTACGACAATCTCGAGCCTTCGGAGAAGAAGCTGATCCTGTGATCGCTTCGGAACTGGACCCTCGTAAATAATATCGAACCGAAAGAGGCACGCATGGCCATCCACGAACAGCCGCTTCCCGAGGAAGGCAAGAAGAAGTCGAAGCGCGATCACTATCGCCTCGGCGACTCCTTCATGTTTCCGCCGAATGTCATCGACGACATTCATATCAAGGCGGAGCTTGGCCGCTACCGCATGCGCGGATTCTCGCTCTTCAAGAAAATCCCGAGCTGGGACGACCTGACCTTCCTGCCGGGTACCCTGACGCGTTTCGTGATCGAGGGGTATCGCGAGAAGTGCGATACCAAGACGGTCCTCGGCCCCCGCGCAAAGCGGCCGATGGTCCTGGATATCCCGATCTATATCACCGGCATGTCCTTCGGCGCCCTGTCCTACGAGGCGAAGACCGCGCTGGCGCGCGGCGCCACCATGGCCGGCACCGCGACCTGCTCGGGCGAGGGCGGCATGATCCCCGACGAGCGGCGCTATAGCTCCAAGTGGTATTATCAGTGCATCCAGTCGCGCTACGGCTTCAACCCGCATCACCTGAAGCTGGCGGACGCGGTCGAGTTCTTTATCGGCCAGGGCTGTAAGGTCGGCCTCGGTGGCCATCTGATGGGTCAGAAGGTGACCGATCAGGTCGCCGAGATGCGGTCTCTGCCGGCCGGTATCGATCAGCGCTCGCCCGCCCGCCACCCCGATTGGCTGGGCCCGGACGACCTGGCGCTGAAGATCCAGGAAATTCGCGAGGCCACCAACTGGGAGATCCCGATCCAGTTGAAGCTGGGCGCCGCGCGCGTTTTCGATGACGTGCGGATGGCGGCCAAGACCGACCCCGATGTCATCTACATCGATGGCATGGAGGGCGGCACCGGCGCCGGCCCGCATCTGGCCACCGAGGAAACCGGGGTGCCGGGCATCGCGGCGATCCGCCAGGCCCGCCGTGCGCTGGACGAGGTCGGCAAGAGCGGCGAGGTTTCGCTGGTCTACGCGGGCGGTATCCGCAATGGCGGCGATGTCGCCAAGGCCCTGGCGCTCGGCGCCGATGCCGTGGCCATCGGCCACTCGGCGCTGATGGCGCTGAACTGCAACAAGGATATCCCCGAGGCCGATTTCGAGAATGAAATGGGCGTCGAGGCGGGGCACTGCTACCACTGCCATACCGGGCGCTGCCCGGTCGGCGTGGCGACCCAGGACCGTGAGCTGCGGAAGCGGCTCGATCCCGATGCGGCGTCAGAGCGGGTGTACAACTTCCTGCACACCCTGGCGATCGAGTGCCAGATGATGGCCCGGGCCTGCGGCAAGACCAATGTCCACAGCCTGGAGCCGGAGGACCTCGCCGCCCTGACCATGGAATCCTCGGCCATGGCCGGCGTTCCCCTCGCGGGCACCGACTTCACCGTCGGCGTGCCCGACTACCACCACCTCTAGGAGGAGACGAGAGATGGCTGGAACAAGCTACAAGGGCAGCGAGATCAAGGACGTCGATCAATTCCTCAAGAGCGACGGCCTGGAATCGGAGCGTGAAAAGGAGATCGGACAGCACATCGGCTATCGCTACGATGTCAATCTGCTGCCCGACTACGAGCGGGTCACGCCCTTCCTGAAGCAATACATGGAGACCATGGGCTGGGACGACCTCAACTGGCTCGAGGACGTCCACATGGGCTACGAGGAAGGCCGCCCGGCGGTCTTCGACCGCAATATCAACGGCTGGGTCAGCATTCCCGAGGAGATGGAGCTTCCGGACAACCAGCAGGACCGGGACATGATCGCCCGCGAGATGCTGATTAAGTTCCAAATGTCGAAGCGCCACCCGATGGTCGAGCTGAACAAGGCCTACCGGAAATTCTAACCCGTACTTGACTGTCGTATGACAGCCCCGCGGGAGATATCTCGCGGGGCTTTTTTCTTGGCCGCGCAGAGGCTAGAACAATGCCTCGGAGCCGGCGGTTCCGGGCGCGCCGGCGCAGAACAGGTGATTGGACGGAATCGCCGCTTTGCGCTCATCTCTTTCTTTCTTAAGTAACAGGCTGTTATGCCGATAAAAATTGCAAACGATCTCCCCGCGGCCCGAACCCTAGAGCAGGAGGGAGTGCCGCTGATTCGCGAGAGCGACGCCATCCTTCAGGATGTGCGCCCGCTCGAGATCGCGCTGCTCAACCTGATGCCGCAGAAGATCAAGACCGAGACCCAGTTCGCCAGGCTGCTCGGCGCGACGCCGCTGCAGATCGAGCTGTCTCTGCTGTTCCTGTCCTCGCACCAGCCCAAGACCACGCCGCGCGAGCACATGATCTCCTTCTACAAGACCTGGGAAGAGGTTCAGGGGCACAAGTTCGATGGCTTGATCGTGACCGGGGCGCCGATCGAGAAGCTGCCCTTCGAGGAGGTGCATTACTGGAACGAGCTCTGCGAGATTTTCGATTGGACGCAGAGCAACGTCCATAGCTCCTTCGATATCTGCTGGGGCGCGCAGGCGGCGATGCATCATTTCCATGGCGTCCCCAAATACGAGCTGCCGAAAAAGATGTTCGGCGTCTACCCGCACCGGGTGGTGACCGCGGGCCGGCCTCTGCTGCGCGGCTTCAACGATGTGTTCAATATTCCCGTGTCGCGCCACACCGAGGTGCATGGCGAGGATATCGCCAGGCATCCCGAGCTGCAGGTGCTGGCCGAGGCCGATGACGCCGGGATCTGCCTGGTCGAGGACCCCGGCCACCGGCATATCTATATGTTCAATCATCTTGAGTACGACGGCGTATCCCTCAAGGAGGAATACGAGCGCGATATCAGCGCAAATCAGCCGATCGATCTGCCCAAGAATTACTTCCCAGATGACGACCCCAAGAAGCCGCCGATCAATTCCTGGCGTTCCTTCGCGCACCTGATGGTGGCAAACTGGGTCAACGAGGTCTATCAGACCACGCCCTTCGACATCGCGGATATCGGAACGGGCAGGGCAGCGGACTAACAGGGGAGAGCGCCATGAGCGCCATCGAAGCCGCCACGACCGGGCAACAGGAATGGAGCGCCGAGGAGTGGAAGGTGCGAACCGACCTCGCGGCCTGCTACCGGCTGATCGATCATTTCGGCTGGACCGACCTGATCTACAATCACATCACGGCGCGGGTGCCCGGCGAAGGGCATCACATCCTGATCAACCCCTACGGGCTGCATTATCAGGAGGTCAAGGCCTCCAATCTTGTGAAAATCGACCTCGAAGGCAACAAGGTCGAGCCTTCGCACTATGGTGTCAACAAGGCCGGCTATGTGATTCACAGCGCCGTGCATGCCGCCCGCGAGGACGTGCGCTGCGTGGTGCACACCCATAGCCGCTTCGGTGTCGCGGTTTCCTGTCTCGAGGAAGGCCTGCTGCCGGTTACCCAAGGCGGTCTGCAGTTCCATAATCGCCTCGCCTATCACGACTACGAGGGCATCGCCCTGGATATCGACGAGCGCGCGCGTCTGGTCGCCGATCTCGGCGATAACAACGCCATGATCCTGCGCAACCATGGCCTGCTGACCTGCGGACGCAACGTCTCCGAAGCTTTCGGACGGATGTACTATCTGGAGCAGGCCTGTCAGGTGCAGATCGACACCCGCGCCACGGGGCAAGCCGTCAATCTGCTTTCCGAAGCGGTCTGCGAGCACACCGCCAAGCAGTGGGAAACCGGCGATGGCCTGGTCGAGGAGGACGAGACCAGGAGCGAGTGGGGCGCCCTGCTGCGCCTGCTCGACCGCCGCGACCCCAGCTACCGCGAGTAGCCCTTTTTCCTAGATGATCGGCGGCACCGAAGCCGCCCGAGCCCAGTCCGGCTTGAAACCGAGGATCAGCGAATCCTCGGACAGGCCCGCGTTGAACAAGGCATTGTGCCAGAAGGTCGCCTGGTAAAAGGGATCCTGCCTGGTCAGACGCCGGACCTCGCAGGGCAGGGTATAGCTTTGATTGAACTGCGCGAAATGCAGCGTGCAGGCGCCGGCCGCGGCGATGGCTTCGCCCCCCTGCGAGCCAGGGCGGAACAGGGCCGCGATGAGGTCGCTGAATCTGGGGCTGTCCTGATAGTGTGTGGAGCTCAGCAGCTTCAGCGCCTCCTCCTGGCGTTCGCGCGGATCATGGGTCTTCTTGACCATGTGCTGAAACTGCATCGTCATTTCATAGGGATCGGCGGGATGGATCACCGTGATGATCGCGCCCAGGGGCTCGCTCTCGCCAGGCAGCGTGACCTCCGGACACATCCCGGGGCTGGGTTTGCCGTCGTCCTGGCGCATCGCGATCTGGCGGACACGGCACTGCCAGCCAAGAAAGTTGCTTTTCAGGGCTTCCTGCTGCGCTTCGTGTAGCAGCACCTCGGCGGACATTGCGCCTCCTTCATTTCGTGGCGTGACAAGAAGAGGTTAGGTCGGCTGTGACGCTGGCTCAACGCTGGCGTCCCCGCTAGCTTGTAAGCGAACATTTCGAAGCTTGCGAGGCGCAATGGACCCGGCGGTTTGGGGAGTGATGACGGCGCTCGGCTGGGGGACGGCCGATTTCCTCGCGCGCTTCACCGGACGGGCCCTGGGCCACGCTCTGGCCCTGGTCGCGATGCTGCTGATGTCGGGACTGGTGCTGACCGCCGCCGCGTTGGCGATGGGTTTGCCCTTCGCCTGGACCTGGCGGGGCGCCGAGCTGCTGCTGCTCGCCGGCTTGGGCATCATGGCCGGTACGCTGCTGCTCTACTGGGGGCTCAGCCGTGGTCCGGTCACCATCGTCGCGCCGATCGTCGGCAGCTATCCCGTTCTCAACCTGCTGATCGCGGTGTTTCTTGGAGTCCGCCCGACGCTGTTGCAGTGGGTGTTGATGCTCTGCGTCATGATCGGTGTTGTCGTGGTATCGCGTGCCAGCAAGTCCTTCGAGAATGGCGCCGAATTCACGCCGGCGGCGCTGCGCAAGACCGTGATAATTGCGCTCGCCTCCTCGTTCGGTTTCGCGTTCGGAGTTGCCGGGGTGCAGTATGCCGCGCCGATCCACGGCGAGTGGCAGACTGTGATCCTGGCACGCTGGCTGAGCTTGGCTTTCGGCATCGCATACCTGCTGCTGCAAAGCCGGAAAATCCCGCGGCTGCCGTTGCGCTGGACTCCGGTTCTGCTGCTCCAGGGTATTCTCGATGGCGGCGCCTATCTGGCGCTGGTGTTTGGCAGTACCGGTGTCGGCGCCGCCGTGACCGTGGTCGTGGCCTCCAGCTTCTCGGCGGTTACGGTACTCTTGGCGCGGGTCATACTGCGCGAGATCATGACCTGGGGCCAATGGGCCGGCATTGCGCTGATCGTCGGCGGGGTGGCGGCCCTGACCGCCTTTGGAGGCTAGAGGCGCGATGTTCGATCCCACCGCCGCACAGACCGAAGGCTTTCAGCGCGATGGCTTTTTGATCGTCGAGCGTTTTCTTGCCCCCGCGCAGGCCGAGACCGTCGCGGAGCGCTTCGCGCCGCTGTTTCGCGGCGAGTTCGAAGCGGGATTGCAGCCCGACGAATGGAACTGGCGCGAGGGCCGCGACGACCCCAGCCTGACCCGGCAGATCTGCAATGGCTGGAAGGCCGATCGCGCGGTCGCGCGGGCGGTGCTCGACGAGGCGGTGGGCCGTTGGATCGCCTTGCTGATGGATTGGCCGGGCGCCCGGCTGAATCAGGACAACGTGATCTGGAAACCGCCGGGCGCCAAGTCGCTCGGCTTCCATCAGGACGACAGCTATCAGGATTGGATCAAACCCCAGGCGATGGCGACCTGCTGGATGGCGCTCGACGATACCAGCGCCGCTGGCGGCACCATCGCGTATGTACGCGGTTCGCACCTCTGGCCGCTGTCGGGAAAAATCGCCCAGTTCCATGCACCGGCGGACGAGCAAGCCGACCTCAAGCGGGCAGCCGAGGCGGCGGGCGTTCGCGAGCCCGATATCGTTCCCATCGAGGTGCCGCGTGGCGGCGTTGTGTTTCACCACGGCCGCACCTGGCATGGGTCGGGGCCAAATCACGGGACGGCGCCGCGCCGTGCCGTGGTCGCCCACTGCATGCGCTCCGACGCCGAGCATCATCCGAGCGTACGCAGCCCGGTCTACAGCCGCTACAAACGGGCCGGCGATACCCGCATGGATGAGAGCTTCTTCCCCATCCTCTGGACCCGGGACGGCTACCGCAGCGGCTGGCTGCGCGACTACCTCGGCTGAGGGCTACTCTCCAGCCAGTTGGATGCGCTGGGCACGGCGTAGTTCGAACTGCGGTTTCTGCCCCCAGGCGGGAATCATGGCGCG
Source organism: uncultured Alphaproteobacteria bacterium (assembly GCA_942491105.1). Taxonomy (GTDB): domain Bacteria; phylum Pseudomonadota; class Alphaproteobacteria; order Kiloniellales; family DSM-21159; genus JBBEAM01. The sequence goes on from CALNZX010000010.1 coordinate 205,675, forward strand.
GGCCTCCGTGACCTTGGCTGGATCGATCTCGGCGGTCACTACGCCGACCTCGGTACCGCCGTCGGCCAGCACCTCGCCCCAAGGCGCGATAATCAGGGAGTGGCCGTAGCTTTCGGCGCCGCCGGCATGGGTGCCGCACTGGCAGGGCGCGAAGACGTAAGCGGAGTTCTCGATGGCGCGGGCACGGTTGAGGATATGCCAATGCGCCGTGCCGGTGGTCTTGGTGAAGGCGGCGGGCACCGTCAGGTAACAGGCTCCGGCTTGGGCCAGGCTGCGATAGATCGCCGGGAAGCGCAGGTCGTAGCAGATGCTCATGCCGAGCGGTCCCCAAGGCGTCTCCGCGAGCACGGCCTCGCTGCCGCCGGCGATGGTGTTGGACTCGCGATAGCTTTCGCCGTTCGCCAAATCGACGTCGAACAGGCAGATCTTGTCGTAGCGCGCGGTGATCCGGCCGTCGCGGCCGATCAGATAGCCGCGATTGCTGGCCTTGCCGTCGCCGTGCGCAATCGCCAGCGAGCCGAGCTGTATGACGATGCCCAGTTCCGCCGCCAGCGCCGTGAAAGCGGGCAGGGCGGGATGCTCGTCCTCGGCGAAGGCCGGCGCCACGATGGTCGCGCCATCGGTGTCGAGCCCGGTGAAGTATTCTGGGGCGATCACCAGCCCGGCGCCTTTAGACGCCGCCGCGCGCGTCATCTCCACGGTCTCGGCGATATTGGCGAGGGTATCCGGCGTGGCGCAGTTCTGGATCAAACCGACGATGAAGGTCTCGCTCATGGTAAAGCCTCCTTGGTGGAGCATGTCGCGCAGGGCCCGCGGCCCCGCTGTACTAGACCGATCCCTCGCGCCAATCCTTGATCCTGTACCAGGCGCTGACGAAGGGCAGGAACCAGGGCCAGCCCGTATAAAAGGGAACCGGCGGATGCGGCAGATCGTCGAAGGCGGTGTCGCCTTCGTCGTCGCCGAGCAGCTTGTGGGCGATACGGTAGCCAAGATAGGGCGCCATGGCGACCCCGGAGCCGCTATACCCCAGGGCGAAATGCAGGCCCTCGAGCGGCCCGTCGTTCAGCCTGCCCAGATGCGGGATATCGTCGTAGCTCATGCCGGTGTTGCCGCGCCAGGCGTGGGTGATCGCGACGTCGTGTAGCTCGGGGAAAAGATCGATCAGGATCTTGCGGCTGATCGCGCCGGCCCGTTCCGGCGGAATGTGGTGGGCCGCCGGGCGCGCGCCGAAGACGATTCGCTTGCCGTCGGGCGAGGGGCGGTAGTAGCAGTGCCGGGAGCGGCTCTCGACGATCATCCGGCCGCTGGGGAACAGGGCCGAGACGCGCGCCTCGCCGAGTTCCTCCGTGGCGATCACATAGCTCGGCACCGGAACGATGCGGCGGCGGAAGTGCGGGAGCAGTGGGCCGCTATAGCCGTTGGTGGCGACGATCACCTCGCTGGCGGCGGTATTTCCGCGCGGCGTCGTCAGCGTGAATCCGGCCGCGTTCTTATCCAAGGCGGTCACGGGCGTGCGGCCAAGCACCACCGCGCCCGCGGCCTCGGCCTTCTCGAGCAAGCCCTGGTGGAACAGGCCGGGATGCAGACCGCCGTGCTGCAGGAAGATGCAGCCACCCTGGTACTTGTCCGTGGCGACCTCCCGGTGAACCTCGCTCTTGGGGACCATCACCGCTTCCAGGCCGATCAGCGCCGAGAGACTGTCGATATCCCGCGCCATGGCGTCGTAGGCATCTTGCGTCCAGGCGCCTCGAAAGCGGCCGCAGCGGGTAAAGCCGCAGGCGATTGCCTCGTCCTCGATGAAGCCGGTGGTGAAGGCGAGCGCCCGCATCCCTTCCTTGAGCACGGCAACGCCGCGCTCGTGGCCATAGCGCTTTTCCAGCATCGCCAGGCCGACCCGGTGGCCGCTGCCGATCATGCCGCCGTTGCGCTTGCTGGCGCCGCTGCCGGGGTCATCGGCGTCGAACACTGCGACGCTGCGCCCGGCGCGTGCAAGCTGGATCGCCGCGCTCAATCCGGTGAATCCGGCGCCGATGACCGCGACGTCGATCTTGGCCGGGACGGCGGTTTGGCCGCGCTCTTGAGGGGGCGCGGCTTCCCACCACCAGGGCGACGTCTTCAAGAACGTCTGTTGCCGTGCTGCGTTGTCTTGGCCGTTTGCCATTGGAAAGCCATTCTTTAATCTATCGTTACGTGGGAGACCGGGAAATTTGGTCTGCCATCTCCCGGACATGTTTTACTATGGTCAAGACCCGCGCAATGCTCTCGAAAGGACGTAAATGGACCTGCAAAAGGTTTCCGTCGGTCGCAACCCTCCATTCGAGGTGAACGTCGTAATCGAGGTGCCGATCGGCAGCGATCCAGTGAAGTACGAGCTGGACAAGGACTCCGGCGCGATGTTCGTCGACCGCTTTCTGCACACCTCGATGTTTTATCCCTGCAACTACGGCTTCGTGCCGCACACCCTCTCGGACGACGGCGATCCCATCGATATGCTGGTCGCGGGGCCGCACCCCGTCGTGCCTGGCGCGATCATTCGGGCCCGGCCGGTCGGTGTGCTGATCATGGATGATGAGAAAGGCCAGGACGAAAAGCTGCTCTCGGTCCCCGTCGACGATCTGCATCCCTACTACCGCAGCATCAACAGCTATCGCGAACTCCCGGAAATCCTGACACAGCAGATCGCGCATTTCTTTTCCCACTACAAGGACCTGGAGATCGGAAAGTGGGTCGAGGTCAAGCAGTGGGGCGGGCCCGACGAGGCATACAGAATGATCGACGCGGCGATCCAGCGCGCGGCGCAAGGCAACGACAAGGCAAAATAACATGACGGACGAAGACAAGGACGCTTGGCCGGGGCCGGCCAAGGCTTACGAAAACGCGCGCTTCATGAGCGGTCCGGGAGCCCGGGCGCTGCGTATCATGGCGGAATACGTGGAACCGCGCGAACGCTTCAATCACTTCGCCATCGACGACACCATCGTGTTCTTCGGTTCGGCGCGGCTGGTCTCCCAGACGGAAGCGGAGGCCGAGGTCGCGGCCGCCAAGGGCAAGGGCGAGGATCTCGAGGCGATGGCGGCGCGCAAGCTGAAGAACGCGCGCTACTACGAAGCCACCCGCGAGCTGGCGTTTCGCCTTACCGAGTGGTCGAAGGGTCTCGGCGGCGAGCATAAACGCTTCGTGGTCTGCAGCGGTGGCGGCCCCGGGATCATGGAAGCGGCGAATCGGGGGGCATCGGAGGCGCGCGGCATGAATGTCGGCCTCAACATCTCCCTGCCCTTCGAGCAGATCGACAACCCCTACATCACCCGCGAGCTGAATTTCGAATTTCACTATTTCTTCATGCGGAAATTCTGGTTCGTCTATCTGGCCAAGGCGATGATCATCATGCCGGGAGGTTTCGGGACTCTCGACGAGCTGTTCGAGGTGCTGACGCTGCAGCAGACCGGCAAGATCCGCAAGCCCATGCCGATTGTCCTTTTTGGCACCGACTATTGGTCCAAGGTTATTAATTTCAATGCCTTGGTGGAATTCGGCACGATCAGCCCGGAAGACCTCGACCTGTTTTTCCTGACCGACTCAACGGATGAAGCCTTCGACTACCTATCCGAGCAGTTGATGCGCCATGCGCTGCAGCAACCCGGCGCTAGCCTGTAGCAGGCTGCCGCCGCTGCGGGCTCTGCACTTGACAAGGAAGCGCAACGCCATTGTCATAAAAATGTAATGATGTGGGGGCATCCTGCTTCTCGCATCCACCAAGCACGGGGATGAACGTTCCGGCTCGCCCCCGTTCCTAACAACGAGCCGGCTTATGCGAGACAGGGGTTTTACGAACATGAAACAGCGCTTTCTTAGCTGCGTCGCGGGCGGGCTCTTCGCCGTCACGGCGCTGAGCCTTTCCGCCGGCCTTGCGGCCGCGCAGACCGAGCTGACCGTCTATACTGCGGTCGAAGCCGAAGATCTTGAAAAGTACGCCGCCCGTTTCAACGAGGCGCATCCGGACATCACGATCAACTGGGTGCGGGATTCGACCGGCGTCGTTACGGCCAAGCTTCTGGCCGAAAAGGACAATCCGCAGGCCGATGTGATCTGGGGCTTGGCCGCGACTTCTTTGATGCTGATGAAGTCCGAAGGCATGCTGGAGCCGTACGCGCCGGCTGGCCTGGACGCGCTCTCCGCGAAATTCCGCGATAGCGCCAACCCGCCGACCTGGACCGGAATGGACGCCTGGGTTGCGGCGATCTGCTTCAATACCGTCGAAGGCGAGGCCAACAACCTGCCGGTTCCCAGTTCCTGGGAAGACCTGGCCAAGCCGGTCTACAAAGGCCATGTCGCGATGCCGAACCCGAACTCCTCGGGCACCGGTTTCCTCGACGTCTCCTCCTGGCTGCAGATCTTCGGCGAGGAAGGCGGCTGGGGCTACATGGACCGCCTGCACGACAATATCGCCTACTACACCCACTCCGGCTCCAAGCCCTGCAAGGACGCCGCGCGCGGCGAGGTCGCCATCGGCGTCTCCTTCGCCTTCCGCGGCGCCAAGTCGAAGGCCGAGGGCGCGCCGCTTGAGATCGTGATCCCCTCCGAAGGCATCGGCTGGGACATGGAGGCGACCGCCATCATCAAGGGTACCGATAACTTGGAAGCCGCCAAGACCCTGGTCGACTGGACGATCTCCGAGGATGCCAACCGGATGTACAACGACGGCTACGCCGTGGTTGCCATGCCGGGCATCGCCAAGCCGGTGGAGCACTTCCCCGCTGGTATCGAAGACGCGATGATCGACAACAACTTCGAATGGGCGGCGCAGAATCGCGAAGCGATCCTGCAGGAGTGGCAGTCTCGCTATGACAGCAAGTCCGAGCCCAAAAGCTAAGCCAGACCGCGTTTTTTTCGTGGTAGTTTAATCGGGGGTGGGCCGCCGTGCTTTGCGCGGCGGCCCCTCCTACGAAACGGGGGTCTGCGCGAGGCGCGTCATGAGTCATAGCGAATCCGCACAACAACAGGGCGATACCGGGCACAGCTATCTCGTGGTCCGGGACCTAACCAAGAAGTTTGGGGACTTCACGGCGCTCAAGGACATTTCCCTTGAGGTGATCGAGGGGGAGTTCCTGTGTTTTCTCGGCCCGTCGGGCTGCGGCAAGACGACGCTGCTGCGGGCCATCGCCGGCCTGGATATCCAGACTTTCGGCGAGATTCATCAGGGGGGCCGGGAAATCTCGACCCTGCCGCCATCCGAGCGCGATTTTGGGATCGTCTTTCAGTCCTACGCGCTGTTTCCAAACCTGTCGGTACGCAAGAACGTCGCTTACGGCCTGGAGAATCGCGGCATGTCCCGCGCCGATATCGACGCGCGGGTGAACGAGCTCCTGGAAACCGTGGGCCTGCCCGAGCAGGGCGCGAAGTATCCGGCGCAGCTCTCCGGCGGACAGCAGCAGCGCGTGGCTCTCGCCCGCGCCTTGGCGCCCTCGCCGGGCCTGCTGCTGCTCGACGAACCGCTATCGGCGCTCGACGCCAAGGTGCGCGTCCATCTCAGGCATCAGATCAAGGCTCTGCAGAACCAGTTGGGCATCACCACCATCATGGTGACTCACGATCAGGAAGAAGCGCTGACCATGGCCGACCGGATCGTGGTGATGAATCACGGGGTGATCGAGCAGATCGGCACGCCGGAGGAAATCTATCGCGAGCCCGCCTCGGCCTTCGTCGCCGATTTCATCGGCCAGATGAATTTCGCGCCGGGCACCATGGCCGAGCACGGCAAGGTCAAGCTCGGCACGGTCGAACTGTCCTGCAAGGCCAACGGCTTCGCGCCGGGCAGCGAGGTGACCCTGGCCGTGCGGCCGGAGGACATCCGCTTCGACCCCTCCGCAAACGAAGGCAGCAACGCTTTCAAGGTGCGCGTCACGGAGATCGAATTTCTCGGATCCTTCTTCAGGGCCACCCTGGAATCCCCGGGCCTAGGCACGGTCCGGCTGGTCGCGGACCTGCCGATCAACACGGCGCGGCGCTTGGATATCCGCGAAGGCTACGAGGTTTCGGCGACCATTCCGCCGGAGTTCATCCGCCTCTATGAAGGGGGCGGCTGGAGTGACTAGCGTCGCCGATCTGGATGCCGCCGGCGCGCCTACGCGGCCCAAGAGAGAACCGGTCAAGGCAAAGCTCAGCCGCGATGACTGGCTGATGCGCGGCTTCATGCTGGTGATCGGCCTCTATCTGCTGATCGCGCTTGCCTTTCCGCTCTTCGCCATGCTCTCGAAATCCTTCGAGGTTTATGAGTTCCGCCTGCAGCATGTCGAGGTGGCGCTGTGGCAGGACGGCGGCTGGGCGCCGGCGGAAACGCTGCAGGACTATGCCGAGCGCATGGAAGGGCCGGTCAATGGCGGGCTGGTTCCCTCGGAGCGGACCCGGGTACAGGCCCTCGAGCTGATCCCCAAGTCCCTGCGCGAGACGACGGAGCGTTACCGCTTCCGCGATCTCTCGCCGGATAAGGAGATGCTGCTTTATGACGGCGTCCTCTCCCAGGACGAGAGCTGGCTGGAGGTCGAGGCGGACATGCTGCGCCGTGTGCTGGTGCGGCCGGTCAGCTACTTCAGCGGCAGCAACTATCTGCGCTACTTCTCGACCCCGACGCTGCGCGAATCGATCTTCAACAGTCTGCTGATCTCGACGATAACGACGCTGATCGTCGTGCCTTTGGCGTTTTTCTTCGCCTATGCGCTGACGCGCAGCCGGATGCCCATGAAGGGCCTGTTCAAGACCGTCGCCATGATGCCGATCCTGGTGCCCTCGATCCTGCCGGGCATTGCCCTGATCTATCTCTTCGGCAAGCAGGGAATCATCAATTGGCTTCTCTTCGGCGCGGATATTTATGGACCGATCGGCATCGTCATGGCCGCGTCCTTTTTTACCTTTCCGCATGCGTTCATCATCGTGCTGGTGGCGCTGTCGATCTCCGACGCCCGGCTCTACGAGGCCTCGACGGTGCTGCGCGCCAGCAAGTGGCGCACCTTCTGGACCGTGACAATACCCGGAGCGCGCTACGGCCTGATTTCAGCGGCCTTCGTGGTTTTTACCCTGACCATTACCGACTTCGGCTCGGTCAAGGTGATCGGCGGCCAGTTCAACGTGCTGGCGCTGGACATTTATAAGCAGGTGGTGGGGCAGCAGAATTTCCAGATGGGGGCCGTGGTCTCCATGGTGCTGCTGATCCCGGCGGTGATCGCCTTCGCCGTGGATCGCCAGGCGCAGAAGCGTCAGGTCGCGCTGCTTTCGGCGCGCGCCGTGCCCTTCGATCCGAAACCCGAGCGGCGCTTCGACTACGCCATGCTCGGCTACTGCTCCCTGATCGCCGTGTTTATCGTCGGAATTCTGGCGATCTGCCAGTACGCCGCCTTCGTCAAGCTCTGGCCCTATAACCACACCATGGTGCTGGAGAATTACGACTTCAACCGCATGGATGGCGGCGGCTGGAGCTCCTATAGCAACTCCATCGTCCTGTCCCTGGCCACCGCGGTCATCGGCACCCTGATCGTCTTTACCGGCGCCTACATGGTGGAAAAGGGCAGGGGCTTTCAGAACGGACGTTCGGTCTTTCAGCTGCTGGCGATGATGCCCATGGCCATCCCAGGCATGGTTCTGGGGCTTGCCTATGTCTTCTTCTTCAATAATCCGGACAATCCACTCAATTTTATCTATGGAACAATGATCATCCTGGTGGTCTCCACGGTGACGCATTTCTATACCGTCGCGCACCTTACGGCGGTGACCGCGCTGAAGCAGATGGACAACGAGTTCGAGGCCGTTTCCTCCTCGCTGAAGCAGCCCTTCTATCGCATGTTCCACAAGGTCACCGTGCCGGTTTGCCTGCCGGCGATTCTCGATATCTCGATCTACCTCTTCGTCAATGCCATGACGACGGTCTCCGCGGTGGTTTTCCTCTACAGCCCGAGCACGCAGCTTGCGTCGATCGCGGCGCTGAACATGGAGGACGCGGGGGATACAGCGCCCGCGGCGGCGATGTGCATGATGATTTTCTACGTCAATGTCTTCGTGCGGCTGCTGCACGCCGGCGCGACACGCGGCCTTTACAAGTCGACCCAAGCCTGGCGGATGCGCTAGGAGGCGTGCGAAGCCTCTATCTACGTTATCAATGCTTCATATTATAATTATCGATTTGAAGAATGGATGTCATGTCGTGCAATGATGCTGTTCACAGGTCATTTCTTTACATGTCGATAGGTTAGCCATGAGCAGCGAACGCACCACCGCCTCGCCGACAGGCGACCCCTGGCTGTTGACGCCGGGGCCCCTGACCACCTCGCCGACGGTGAAGCAGGCCATGCTTCACGATTACGGTTCCCGGGACACGCAGTTCATCGAGATCAATCGGCGCATGCGCGCGCGCTTGGTCGATATCGTCGGCGGCGGCGATGACTTCACGGCCGTGCCGCTGCAGGGCAGCGGGACCTTCTCGGTCGAGGCGATGCTGGCGACCTTCGTGCCGCCGGACGGGCGTCTGCTGATCCTAGTCAACGGAGCCTATGGCCATCGCATGGCGAAGATCTGCCGTACCGCGGGCAACCCCTTCCGCATGCTGGAGTGGCCGGAGGATACGCCGGTCGATGTCGCCGAGGTCGAGCGCTGTCTGCAGGAGGACGGCGAGATCACCCATGTCGCCGTGGTCCACTGCGAAACCACCTCCGGCGTGCTCAATCCCATCGCCGAGGTCGCGGAGGTAACCGCACGGCTCGGCCGCAGACTGCTGATCGATTCGATGTCGGCGTTCGGGGCCTTGCCGATCTCGGCCCAGGACATGGTCTTCGACGCCGTGGCGGCTTCTTCCAACAAATGCCTGGAAGGCGTTCCCGGCATGGGGTTCGTGATTGCCCGGAAAACCGCGCTGGAGGCCTGCGAGGGCAATTGCCATGCGCTGAGCCTCGATCTCCATGACCAGTGGGTCAACATGGAGAAGACCAAGCAGTGGCGCTTTACCCCGCCGACGCACTGTATTCTGGCCTTCGATCAGGCACTCAACGAGTTCGAGGCCGAAGGCGGTGTCGCGGGCCGCGGCGGACGCTACCGGGCGAACTGCAAGCTGCTGGTGGAGGGGATGCGCGCGCTGGGCTTCGAGACGCTGCTGCCCGACGAGCTGCAGGCGCCGATTATCGTCACCTTCCACATGCCCGCCGATCCGGCCTTCGATTTTCCGGCCTTCTACGATGCCCTGCGCCAGCGCGGCTACGTGATCTATCCCGGCAAGCTGACCGTGGCGGATTCCTTCCGCATGGGTTGTATCGGGCGGATCGGCGAAGCGGAGATGCGCGGCGCCTTGGAGAGCGTGGCCGAGGTGCTGCGCGACATGGGCGTCAGCGACTGCGCGCCCAAGGCGGCCTAGCTTCTCAGGGATCTGAGCGACAGCCCGGCGGCGAACAGCGCCGCCGCCGCGACGATGATCGAGGGGCCGGCCGGGGTATCGAAGGTCAAGGAGCCCGTCAGTCCCGCGATCGCGGCCAATGCGCCCAGCGCCGCGGCGGTCACCGCCATGGCCTCGGGGCTCCGCGCGAAGAGCCGGGCGGTGGCGGCGGGCAGGATCAGCAACGAGGTGATCAGCAGGATACCGACGATCTTCATCGCCACGGCGATGACCACGGCTATGGTGAGCATGAAGAAGAGGCGCGTGCGCAGCACGGCCACGCCCTCGGCGCGGGCCAGGTCCTCGTGCAGCGTCGTCATCAGCAGCGGCCGCCAGATCGCGATCAGCACCACCAGCGCGGCGGTGCCGCCAAGATAGATCTGCAGCAGGTCTGCCCTGCCGACGGCGAGCACGTCTCCGAACAGATAGGACAGAAGATCGACCCGTACCTCGGGCAGGAAGCTCAAGGCGACCAGTCCTAACGCCAGGCCCGAATGGGCCAGAATGCCGAGCAGGGTATCGGTGGCGATCTGGCGTTGCTGCTGCAGGGCGACCAGGAGCAGGGCCAGGACCACGACGGTCGCGCCGACGCCCAGCACCGGCTTGATGCCGAGCAGCACGCCGAGCGCGACGCCGAGCAGCGCCGAGTGGGCGAGGGTATCGCCGAAATAGGCCATCTTGCGCCAAACGATAAAGCAGCCGAGCGGCCCGGCGATGGCGGCCACGCCGACCGCCGCGATCATCGCGCGCAGGAAGAAATCGTCGAGAAGCTCAAGCATCGGGGACGGGGTTTCCCTCGAGATCGTGATGATGGTCGTGGGCGTGCTGATAGAGCGCCAGGGCAGAGGCCGCGGGGCCGAACAGCCTGCGATACTCGGGGTGCTGCTCGACCGCTTCCGGCTGCCCGGCGCAGCAGATGTGCTGGTTGAGGCAGAGCACGAAATCGGTCGAGGCCATCACCAGGTGCAGATCGTGGGAGACGATCAGCACGCCGCAGCCGCGCCGGTCCCGGGTCTTGGCGATCAACTCATAGAGCTCCGCCTGGCCCGAGAAATCGACGGCCTGCGCCGGTTCGTCGAGGACCAGGAGGTCTGGGTCGCGCAGCAATGCGCGAGCAAGCAGAACGCGCTGGGTCTCGCCGCCGGACAGCGTTTGCAGCGGCGCGTCGAGCAGCTGCGGGACGCCGACTTCCTCCAAGCCCGCGCGCATCGCGGCGGCGCTCTTGCGCTGGGGCAGACAGAGGAAGCCGCGTACCGTAAGCGGCAGGCTAGGATCGACGGAAAAGCGTTGCGGCAGATAGCCGATGGAGAGACCGGAACGGCGTTCGATACTGCCGCTGCTGGGTTTGAGCAGGCCGAGCAGCAGGCGCAGGAGGGTGGTCTTGCCGGCGCCGTTCGGCCCGATCACGGTCACGATCTCCCTTTCATGGATGGCGAGATCGATCCCCTCAAGCAGACTTCGGCCGGATGCCTCGAAGCCGAGCTTTTCCGCCCGCAGCAGTACCTTCTTGCCGCTCATCCGGCGCTTCCCCGGCAGCCGGGACAGCGTCCCCTGACCTCCACGGTCTGCTCCGCGACAGCGAAGCCGAGCTTGCGCGCACGCTGCTGAATCGCCTTGGCTACCGCTGGATCCCGAAGCTCGGCGGCGGTGCCGCAGTCCTCGCAGATAAAGAACTGGCTGCTGTGACTGTCTCCGGGAGTGTCTGGCGCGGGGCAGCCGATAAAGGCGTTGAGGCTTTCGATGCGGTGTACGAAGCCCTCGGCGCAGAGCCATTCCAGGGCGCGGTAGATCGTTGGCGGCGCCTTGGTGCCGGCGCTGTCGCCCAGCTTGTCGAGCAGATCGTAAGCCCCCTGCGGTTTATGAGCTTGCCAAATCAGCTCCAGCACCCGGCGGCGCAGCGGAGTCAGCCGCAAGCCGCGCTCGGCGCAAATGCTCTCGGCCCTTGCCAGGGCATCGCGTTGACAAGCGCGATGATTGTGGCCTTGAGCCTGAAAAAGCGTGTCGCTCGCTTGAGTCATGATCGGAGTCTCCAGACTTGCAATCGCGGCGGGCAGCCTCTAGTTTTCCTGCGTTATGTTATAATATAACTTGTGAGATTGTCGATGATCTTGTTCCGAGGTTGCGTCGCCAGGTTTTCGGTTGTCTTCGCCCTATGGGCTGGCTTTGTGGGAGTCAGCGCCGCGGAGTCACCACCGCGCGTGGTCAGCTCAATCCTGCCGCTGCACAGCTTGGCGGCTTCCGTCATGCAGGGCCTCGGTACGCCCCACCTGCTGGTGCGCGGCGCGGCGTCGCCGCACAGCTTTACCCTGCGTCCATCCGATGCCGCCGTCCTACAGGACGCGGACCTGGCGATTTGGGTCGGTGAAGGGCTGGAATCTTTTCTTGATAAGCCGCTCCGCAATCTTGCCCGTGACGCCAAGGTTCTAACGCTTTCCCAGACGGAAGGAGTCGAACTGCTGCCGCCGCGCGATGAGAGCATCTGGCAGAGGCAGGGCGCGCAGCAGGAAGGCCATGAACATGAAGATGAGCACGAGCATGAACATGACCATGATCACGGCGCTTACGATCCGCATATCTGGCTCGCTCCCGACAATGCGATTGCGATCACCGAAGCCATTGCGCGGAGCTTGATCGAACTCGATCCCACCCACGCCGCTCAGTATCGCGCCAACGGCGAGCACACGGTCACCGCGCTGGAGGCTCTGGACAGACGCCTGGAGGCGAAACTCGCGCCGCTGCGTGGAGTCCCATATCTGGTCTTCCACGATGGCTATCACTACTTCGAGGAAAGCTACGGTCTGGCGGCGCGCGGCGCCGTCGCCCTTTCGCCGGAGCGCGCGCCCGGTGCCGCGCACCTGCGTGAGATTCGCGGCCTGCTGCGCGATGAAGGGATCGTCTGCGTGTTCAGCGAACCGCAGTTCGAGCCGAAGATACTCGAGGCCTTGGTCGAAGGAACCCAGACGCGGGCGGGGGTTCTGGATCCGCTTGGCGCCAGCCTTCAGCCGGGACCCCAGGCCTATATTGCACTGATGGAGAATCTGGCAGGAAGCTTGGCGGATTGCCTGTCGGGCGCCGAATAGCCCGGCTCCGGCACTGCCGCGACTGGGTGAACCCGCCGCTGTATTCGATGCGCTTGCGCTTGGCGCGATGATCCATCCCACGCCGTTCGTCGTAGAGTCTGCTGTCACCAGAGAGACCGACACAGACAAGGGAGCGCGGCATGCGCGAGGAGAAAGCTCCGCCCGGAGGAGTCGTCTGGATTACCGGTGCGAGCTCGGGCCTCGGCCGGGCGCTGGCGCTGCGTTTTGCCGAGGAGGGGGCGGAGGTCGTTGCTTCGGCGCGCGGTGAAGAGGCGCTGCGCAGCCTCTGCGAGGAGGCCGAGAGCTTTTCAGGCAGCATCGCCGCGCTTCCCCTGGACGTTACCGACGGCACGGCCTTCGCGACCTGCACCGAGCATGTCGAGCGTGAGTTTGGCGCGATAGGGACCTTGGTTCTCAACGCGGGGACCCACATCCCTGTCGATGCGCGCGACTTCCGCGCCGCGCCTTTTCAACAGCTTCTCGACGTCAACGTCATGGGTGTCGTCAATGGTTTGGCGGCGGTGCTGCCCTACCTGCGCTCACGGCGGCGCGGCCGCATCGCGGTCGTCGCTTCGCTGTCCGGCTACCGTGGGCTGCCCACGGCTCCTCGGCCTACGGCCTGACCAAGGCAGGGCTGATCAATATGTGCGAAGCTCTGCGCCCGGAACTGGAACAGGATGGCCTGGTACTGCAGGTCGTCAATCCCGGCTTCGGTGAAGACGCCGCTGACCGATAGGAATGCATTTCCCATGCCCTTCCTCATGGACCTCGATCAAGCCGCCGCGGCTTTTCATCGCGGACTGCAAAGCGCGCGTTTCGAGATCGTTTTCCCCCGGCGCTTTGCCTATATCCTCAAGCTTCTGCGCTGCCTGCCCTATGGGCTCTACTTCGCGTTGACCCGGCGCGTGGCCCGTAATGTCCGGGAGCGCGCGGCATGATCCGGGAGGATGCCCCGCGCGCTACGCGGCGTTTTATCACGCTTTGTCTCCGGAATCCGTGGAGGACCTGCGCGGCCTCTGTATCGAGGGCGTTCGTTTTCGCGATCCCTTCAACGACTTTACCGTCGAAAAGATGGTCGCCCTGTTTCACGACATGTACCGCCAGGTCGAGGCGCCGTTTCGAGGTGACGGATCGAGCGCTCGGCGGCGAGGCTTGCTATCTGCGCTGGACGATGAATTTCCACCGCAAGGGTTACTATGGATCGAAGGCCTCACCGAGGTTCACTTCGATGCCGAGGGACAAGTCGTCGCGCATATCGACCACTGGGATCTGGGATCGCAGTTCTACGCCAAGCTTCCGCTGCTTGGTGCGGTGGTTCGCTGGATTTCGCGTAAGCTCGCGGTCTAGGCGCGGGCCAGTGCGATTTGCCGAACGTCGATGCGGCCGTTGAGAAAGCCGGCCTCGCAGTAGGCCAGATAATAGGTCCACATCCTGCGGAAGCGTCTCCGTCGAAGCCGCCGCTCCCGTGTTGACTGAGCTGCGGCCAGGCACGCTCGAAACGCGCATGCCAGAGAGACAGCGTCCGCGCGTAATCCTGCCCGAAGGCGTGTTCCTGCAGCCAGGTCAATCCCGCCTTGGAGGTTTCCTGTTTCAACACCGTCAGGCTCGGCAGCATGCCTCCGGGAAAGATGTAGCGCTGAATGAAATCGGCGCTGCGGCGGTAGCTGTCAAAGGCGGCCTCTTCGATGGTGATGATCTGCAGGGCGGCGCGGCCTCCTGCCTTCATACGGTCGTGAACCTTCCGGAAGAACAGGGGCCAGTAAGCCTCTCCCACGGCCTCGAACATCTCGATCGAGGCGATGCGGTCGAAGCGCTCCTTGGTATCGCGGTAGTCCTGCAATCGGATTTCGACCTGATTGTCCAGGTTGGCCCGGTGGATGCGTTCCTTGGCGTAGGCGTACTGTTCGCGGGATATGGTCAGGGCGGTGACCTCGACCTCGGCCTCGCGCGCGGCGTACCCGGAGAACCCGCCCCAGCCGCAGCCGATTTCCAGCAACCGCTGTCCCGGCTGCAGGTCGAGCTGCGCGGCAAGCTTCCGGTACTTCGCCCGCTGCGCGTCTTCCAGGCTTTGCCCGGCTGTCTCGAAACAGGCCGAGGAGTAGGTGATGCTCTGGTCGAGCCAGGACTGATAGAAGGCGTTCCCGAGATCGTAGTGATAGGCGATGTTGCGCTGCGCGCCGCGTGGGCTGTTCCGCCGTGCCAGATGGAACAGGCGCTGCAGAGCCCGGTAGATGCCCTTGCCGCGCAGCATCTCCTGCCAATGCTCGTAGTTGCGCGCGGCGAGTTTGAGCAGCGCCGAAAGATCGGGGGTGTCGAAGTCCCGATCCATATAGGCCTCGGCGAAACCTAGGTCGCCGTTCGAGACGAGCTGGCGCAGCACCTTGCCCGGACGGTGCAGCCGCACCTCCGCTTCGGGCCCCGCTTGGGGGCCGGCGAAGTTCATCTCATCGCCGTTCGGAAAGACGACCCGCAGCTTGCCGGCATGGATGCGATGGCCCAGCGCCGCGACCAAGGGGTGCGCCGTATCCTGCGCCGCCGCACCGATCGTTTCCCGCGCATCCATCCTAGGGCTCCTATTCAGCGGCCTGGACTGTCGGCTGGCTGACCAGTTCAACCTCTTCATACGGCGCGCAGGGCCCGGGGCTAAAACGCGCGCCTTTCCGCAACAGCTTCAGGGCCTGCCAATGTATCGCGGCAATGATCTTAAGGGTCATGAGCGGATAGCGGAAGAAGGCAGCGGCCAGGTTGCGCCGGGTCAGCGCGCGCCGCTTACCGCTCCAGGTCGCCAGCAGCAACTCCCCCTCGGGCACCGATTGGCGGATCGAGACCGAAAGGTTTTCAGCAGGCTCCCGCAAGCGGAAGGCGTAGCGGGACTCCATCCCGATGAAGGGCGAGACATAGAATTTCTTGTCACAGGACTGCCGGATCGGGTCTGGGGTTTCGTGCCTTGGATCGAGGGGGATCAGGTAGCCGTGCTTGTCGCCGAAGGTATTGCTGACTTCGTAGAGCAGGGCGCAGGCAATGTCGCGGTGGTAGCAGAACCAGATCGACAGGGGATTGAAGACGTAGCCCAGCACCCTCGGGAAGCAGAGCAGTCGCACCTCGCCGCCGGCCAGATCGATCGCCGGCTCGGCAAGCCGGGCCTCGATCCAGGGCCGCAGCGCGTGCCGTCCCGGGGACCATGATCCCGGTCCTGGAAGCTGAAAACGTTCCAGCGGTTGTGCGAGAACAGCGGCAACCGGCGCGACAGCGCCGGCAGTTCATCGAGGTCGAGCAGCAGCGAGAAGACGCGATAATTGAAACGGCGATGCACGAAGGGCCGCAGGCGCCTGTGCATCACCGTGCCGAAGTAGAGCGATGAAGCAGAGAGGCAAGCGGCGCGCGGACAAGCCGGCCTCCACGGGCAGGATGTCGCGGCGACGAGGCGGGGGCAGGACTGTCCAGGCGGACGGTGAAATCGGAGTACCCCGTGATGCCAGGGCGCAGTGCGCAGCCCAGGGCCTGGGAGACGGCGAGACCGGCCTGCAGACCGTCCTCGTGAAAGCCGTTGCCGCAGTAGTTGCCGCAGAACCACAAGCCGCCGCGCCCCCTGGATGAAGGGCATCTCGCGCTGGGCCTTCAGGGCCTCGGCATCGAACAGCGGATGGTCGTAGCTGCATGCTCGTCCAAGGTCTTGGCGGCAGCGGGCTTGTGGCGCGGATTGAGCGTGACCACGACCGGGGTCTCTGTCGGCAGGTTCTGCAAGCGGTTCATCCAATAGCGTGATCGAGGCCGGGCTGCGATCTGCCCCTTGGGCGGACTTCGGACCCAAGGTAGTTCCAGCTGGTTCAGGCCGCGCGGCGGCGCGGCATCAACGTAGTATCGCTGTGCAGATAGACGCGGTTTTCCTGGTAGCCGAAGGCGCCAAGCAGGGCGGCGGCGTCGGGCGCCGGCGTTGTCTCCGAGAATGGCGAGGGCCTGATCGGCATGAGTGGCGAGGATCACCTGGTCGTAGCTACGGCTCTCGCCGCGCCCATCGCTGAGGTTGTGCGAACCACCCGGGCAGGGGTGCGCCGCAGTGCCAGTCACCGGACGTGTCAGCCGCAGCTCGTCGGCGAAGCCGTCGCCGAGCTTGCGCCGGACATACTCCCGGCTGCCGCCAGCTCACGCTGCGCCATTGGGGCCGGTCGCGCAGGCGATTCAGCAGACCGTGGTTGTCGAAGAAAGCGCACCAGGCTTTCGGCCGGGAAGTCGCAGCATCCTCGGCGCCGCAGGACCAGATCGCGGCGGCCATGGGCAGCAGATGATCGTGCGCGAAGCCGTCGCCATAGCCGATGCAGCGCAGATGTCGCCGCAGGCGCAGGCGTCCCGGGCAGCGCCGGCGAGGCCTTGGTGGCGTCGCGGTAGAACCGCAGGATGTCGCGCAGCATCCGCTGGAGGCGCGGCCGCAGGATATTGGCGGGCTGGGCGAGCAGCCCTTGCGCCTGGCAGCCGCCGGCATATTCGAAGCCGTCCATCGGCGAGGGAGACCGAGAAGGACATATCCGAAGGCCTTGGTCGGAACGGCCAGCGCGATCGAACAATGCGGGTCAGGTTGGGGTAGTTGGTTTCGTTGTAGACGATGAAGCCGGTATCCACCGGCAGGCGGCGCCGCGTCGTCGATCTCGACCGTGTTGCCGTGGCCGCCGGATCGCGGCTCGGCCTCGTAGAGACCGACGTCATGGCGGCGCGACAGCAGCCAGGCGGCACCCAGACCCCGCGATCCCCGCGCCGCGACCAGGCGATGCGGCGTCGTCCGGGTTCCGTCATGCGCTGCGCTCCTTGATCGAATCGAAAGCCGCGAGGGCACGCCGCCGCGCGGCGGCATGGTCCAGGACGGGCCGGGGATAGGCTTCGCCCAACCGCAGGCCGGCCTCGTGCAGTTCCGCCTCCGACGCCTCCCAGGGCGCATGAATGCGGGCATCCGGCAAGACCGGCCAGTTCTGGCAGCCACTGGCGCCGATAGGCGCCGTTCGGGTCGAAGCGCCGGCCCTGGGTGACCGGATTGAAGATCCGGAAATAGGGGGCGGCGTCCGCGCCGCTGCCGGCGATCCATTGCCAGTTAGCGGGGTTATTGGCCGGGCAGGCATCGACCAGGGTGTCCCAGAACCAGGCCTCGCCCGCCTGCCAGGGCAGCATCATGTCCTTGATCAGGAAGGATGCCGCGATCATGCGGACCCGGTTATGCATGAATCCGGTCCGCCACAATTCCCGCATCCCGGCATCGACGATGGGATAGCCCGTCCGGCCCTGCTGCCACGTCGTCAGCGCCA
>CALNZX010000011.1:0-72248 GCA_942491105.1 uncultured Alphaproteobacteria bacterium
TCATCCGCTATCGACCGCCGTTGATCCGGTTTGGGAATCGCGCAGCGACTGGGGCATCTACAAGGCAATCGCCGAGAAGTTCTCCGAGATCGCGCCAGAGGTGCTCGGCGTCGAACAGGACGTCGTGCTAACGCCGATGCAGCACGACAGCCCGGGCGAGCTTGCCCAGGCCTTCGACGTGCGGGAATGGAAGAAGGGCGAGATCGAACCGATCCCAGGCAAGACCATGCCGATGGTCAAGGTGATCGAGCGCGACTATCCGAATATCTACAAGCGCTTCACCGCGCTCGGCCCCTTGATGGAGACGCTCGGGAACGGCGGCAAGGGGATCGCCTGGGAAACTTCCAAGGAGGTGGAATTCCTCAAAGCCCTGAATGGCGTGGTGTCGGAGGAGGGACAGACCAAGGGGCTGGCCCGCATCGATAGCGACATCGACGCCTGCGAAGTGATTCTCAGCCTGGCGCCGGAAACCAACGGCGAGGTCGCGGTCAAGGCCTGGGACTCTCTCGGTCAGCAAACGGGCCGCGAGCACACGCATCTGGCGGTGCCGCGATCCGAGGACAAGATCCGCTTCCGGGATATTCAAGCTCAGCCGCGCAAGATCGTGTCCTCACCGATCTGGTCCGGTCTGGAGAGCGAGCATGTCAGCTACAACGCCGGCTACACCAACGTCCACGAACTCATTCCCTGGCGCACGCTGACCGGCCGGCAGCAGCTCTATCAGGATCATCTCTGGATGCGTGCCTTCGGGGAGCAGCTCTGCGTCTACAAACCGCCGATCGACACCAGAACCCTGCAGCCCTATCTCGCGGGCAAGGGGATGGAGAACGGCAATCCGCACATCGCGCTCAACTTCATTACGCCGCATCAGAAGTGGGGCATCCACAGCACCTATACCGACAATCTGCTGATGCTGACCTTGTCGCGCGGCGGACCGATCGTGTGGATCAGCGAGCGCGACGCGCAGAAGGCGGGAATCCAGGACAACGATTGGATTGAAGCCTTCAACGCCAACGGCGCCTTGACCGCGCGCGCCGTCGTTTCGCAACGGGTCAAGGAGGGGATGGCGATGATGTACCACGCCCAGGAGAAGATCGTGAACGTGCCCGGCTCCGAAATTACCGGGACCCGTGGCGGCATCCACAATTCGGTCACCCGCACGGTGACCAAGCCGACGCACATGATCGGCGGTTACGCGCAGTACAGCTACGGCTTCAACTACTACGGCACGGTTGGCGCCAACCGCGACGAGTTCATCGTGGTGCGCAAGATGGACAAGGTCGACTGGCTAGAAGACCCGGAAAGCCCGACTTTGATCCAAGGCCGGCAGGACTCGGCGAAGTCCCGCCGGGCCGCCGAGTGAACCCCGGAGCGAGGAGGAGAGAAACATGAAAATCCGCGCTCAGATCGGAATGGTTCTGAACCTGGACAAGTGCATCGGCTGTCACACCTGCTCGGTGACCTGCAAGAACGTTTGGACCAGCCGCGAAGGCATGGAATACGCCTGGTTCAACAACGTCGAGACCAAACCAGGCATCGGTTATCCCAAGGATTGGGAAAACCAGGCGCGCTGGAACGGCGGCTGGCGGCGCAAGGCGAACGGTAAGATCGAGCCGCGCATGGGCGGCAAGTGGCGCCTTCTGGCAAAGATCTTCGCCAATCCCGACCTGCCCGAGATCGACGACTACTACGAGCCCTTTACCTTCGATTACGAGCACCTGCACAGTGCGCCGGATCTGCAGCACCCGCCGACGGCGCGGCCCCGCTCGGTGATCAGCGGTGAGCGCATGGCCAAGATCGAGTGGGGTCCGAACTGGGAAGAGATTCTCGGCGGCGAGTTCTCCAAGCGCTCAAAGGATTACAACTTCGCCGAGGTCGAGAAGGAGATCTACGGCGAGTTCGAAAACACCTTCATGATGTATCTGCCACGGCTCTGCGAGCACTGTCTCAATCCGAGCTGCGTCGCGTCCTGCCCCTCGGGCGCGATCTACAAGCGCGAGGAGGACGGTGTCGTCCTGATCGATCAGGAGAAGTGCCGTGGCTGGCGGATGTGCGTCTCCGGCTGCCCCTACAAGAAGATCTACTACAACTGGTCGAGCGGGAAATCGGAGAAGTGCACCTTCTGCTACCCGCGCATCGAGGCGGGTCTGCCGACCGTGTGCTCGGAGACCTGTGTCGGCCGAATCCGGTATCTCGGCGTGGTGCTCTACGACGCCGACAAGATCGAAGAGGCGGCGAGCGTTCTCGATGAGCAGGATCTCTACGAGGCGCAGCTCGGCGTGTTCTGCGATCCTTTCGACCCCGACATTCAGGAACAGGCGCTGAAGGACGGCGTGCCCGAGGCTTGGCTGGAAGCCGCCAAGCGCTCGCCGGTCTGGAAGATGGCGATGGAGTGGAAGATCGCCTTTCCCCTGCATCCCGAATACCGGACTCTGCCGATGGTCTGGTACTGCCCGCCGCTGTCGCCGATCCAGAATGCCGCGCAGGCTGGGAAGATTGGGCTTGAGAACGGCATGCCAGACGTCTCCAAGCTGCGGATCCCGGTGAAGTACCTGGCGAATCTGCTGACCGCCGGGCGGGAAGCGCCGGTCGTACAGGCGCTCGAACGCATGATGGCGATGCGCCAGTACATGCGCGCGAAGACCGTCGACGGCGTGATCGACGAGGCGGTGGCCGAGCGGGTGTCCCTCACCGGCAATGAGATCGAGGAGATGTACCGCTTGATGGCGATCGCAAACTACGAGGACCGCTTCGTGATTCCGACCAGCCACAGGGAGAACGCGGAGGACGCCTATAACCTGCGCGGCTCCTGCGGCTTCTCCTTTGGCAATGGCTGCTCGGGCGGCGATAGCGAAACCAATCTTTTCGGTCTTGCGCGCCGCGCCAAGAGCCACGCCAAGAACCCCATGGAGATCGAGTGATGCAGAGTTACAAGGTACTCGCGGCTCTCCTGTCCTATCCGAGCGACATACTCTGCGCCGCGGTCCGCGACGGCCAGGTCTCCAGGGTGCTGGAAGAAGAAGGCCTGGTCGGCGGGAGGCTGCTGTCTAAGCTGCAGCCGCTGCTCGACGAGATGGCCGAATGGGATCTCCTCGATCTACAGGAACGCTATGTCGATCTCTTCGATCGCAGCCGTTCGCGCTCGCTCTATCTCTTCGAACATGTCCACGGCGAGTCGCGTGACCGGGGACAGGCGATGGTCGAGTTGAAGTCGATGTACGAGCAGGCCGGCCTTGAGATCGATAGCGCCGAGCTGCCGGACTTCCTGCCGCTGTATCTGGAGTATCTCTCCGCGCTGGCGCCGGAGGAAGCCCGCCGGCGCCTCGCGCAGCCGATCCATGTTGTCGCCGCCGTTGGCGAGCGGCTGCGCCGCCGCAAGGAAAGCTATGGTGGCGTGTTCACCCTGCTGGAGGCGCTCTGTCCCGAGAAGCTCGATAAGGCCGAGCTCGAGGCCTTGCTCGCCGAAGGCGACGACGACCCCAACGATACCAAGCGCATCGATCGCGAGTGGGAGGAGCAGGCCGTGACTTTTGGCCCGGAAGGCCAGGACAGCCAAGGCTGCCCTCGGGTTGCGCAGATGGCGGAGCGGATTGCCGGGGTGCAGCGGCAAATGGAGCTGGATCGCAATGCTACGCCCAGCCGCAGCGATAGCTGAGGCGAAAGGAGAGAGCGATGTCGGATTTCATCAACAGCCTGCTATTCGGCTACTACCCCTACATCTGTCTGGTTGTGTTCTTTCTCGGCAGCTGGGTGCGTTTCGACCGTGAGCAGTACACGTGGCGGAGTGGCTCCAGCCAGTTGCTGCGCCGCAAGCAACTGCGGTGGGGAAGCAACCTATTCCACGTCGGAATCTTGATCGTCTTCTTCGGCCATTTGATCGGTCTGCTGACTCCTATCGCTCTTTTCGAGCTGCTCGGCATCGGTCATACCTTCAAGCAGCTGCTGGCCATGGTCGTTGGCGGTATAGCCGGGATCGCGGCCTTGGCCGGCGCGACTCTGCTGGTGCATCGGCGGCTCTGGGATTCGCGCATCCGCCGCAACAGCTCCTTCGGCGATATCGCGATTCTGCTGCTGCTCTATGTTCAGCTGCTGCTTGGCCTGCTGACGATCCCGATTTCGGCCGGCCATCTTGACGGTCACATGATGGTTCAGTTCATGACCTGGGCGCAGGGCATCTGGACTTTCCAGGCGGACGCCGCCGACTACGTGGCCGCCGCGCCCTTGATATTCAAACTGCATCTCTTCCTGGGCCTTACGGTCTTCCTCGTCTTTCCCTTCACGCGGCTGGTGCACATCTGGTCGGCACCGGTCTGGTACCTCGGGCGCAAGGGGTATCAGATCGTGCGGACGCGTAACGGCGGCCGCGCGGTCTAGAGCTATATCGAGAAGGAGCAGGTCATGCACGTCGCGGTGAACGGGGTCGAGCTTTCTGAGAGCGCGATCGCTTCGGAAACGCAGAACCACCCTGCAGGGCACCCTGAAGCGGCGCGTCAGGAGGCCACGAGAGCCCTGGTGGTGCGCGAACTGCTGCTCCAGGAAGCGCGCAAGCTGGGCTTCAAGGCGGCGCCGCAAGATCTCGGAAAAGGGCGGCGGGAGAGCGATGAGGAGAGCTTGGTCCGGCAGCTGCTCGACGCTGAAATCTCGGTTCCAGAGGCCGACGAGGCCGCTTGCCGTAAGTACTACGACAACAATCGAAAGCGCTTCTTCAGCCCGGCGCTCTTCGAGGCGCGCCATATTTTCTTTCCGGCGCCGCCGGAGGATGCGCAGGCGCGCAAGCTTGCCAGGCAAAAGGCGGAAGCGGCAATCCAGCAACTGCAACAGGAGCCGCAGCGTTTCGCGGCTCTGGCGAAGGAGCTGTCCGCCTGCAGTTCGGCGCGGGACGGTGGCACGCTCGGTCAGGTTACGCGGGGCCAAACGCTGCCGGAATTCGAGAGTTTTCTCTCGGCGCTGGAACCGGGGCAGCTCTCTCCGGTACCGGTGGAGACCCGCTACGGCATTCATGTCGTGCGGCTGGATGACCGGGTGGACGGCCAGCAACTGCCCTTCGAAGCGGTCAGGGATCAGATCGGTGCGTATTTGAATCACCAAGTCTGGCAACGCGCCGTCGCGCAGTACATTGGTATCCTTGCCGGACAGGCCGAGATCCAGGGTTTCGATATGCCGGGCGTTCGCTCGCCTTTGGTGCAGTAGGAGGCGCGCGATGCTGCTCGGTGATCTCCTCCAGGAAGCGCGGCGGAACCCCGATCCGGAACTATTGATGAGCGATGACATGGATCTCGTGATGCTGGCGCGCGCCGGCCAGAGCGCCGAGCTGTCCGGAAGCAGCCTTTCGCAACTGCTGCGCGAAGCCGTGGAAAGTTTCGTGAACGAGGCTGGGGAAGAAGATTGGGCGGGGCTCATCGGCCATCTGCAGAAGGGCCAGGCCTCGCCGGGCGCCTGCCTGAATCTCATGCTGCGGCGCTA
This sequence comes from uncultured Alphaproteobacteria bacterium, assembly GCA_942491105.1. GTDB lineage: Bacteria > Pseudomonadota > Alphaproteobacteria > Kiloniellales > DSM-21159 > JBBEAM01. Next base: position 5,464 of record CALNZX010000011.1, read on the forward strand.
TCTGCGTAAAGCCGCTTCCCATGGTTGCGGCTGCTAAAAAAGCGCTTCCTTCGAAATCGCCTTGGCCCTTGTCCTCGGCGCGGCGCCCTTTGACGAACATGAAGCAGGAGCTAGTCGGGCAACGCCGCATGCTCTGCCTGTTGCAGAGTTTTGCGGAGGGAGCGGGCGGCAGGCAGCCACCAGCCGCGCAGCTTCAAAGTTTTCTCTCCGTCAGCTTGCCGCGCTATCTGCGGGAACGGGAGTACGCCTTCCTGCCTCTGCTCCAGGAAAGGGCCGCGCCGGAGGACCAGATGGATCGGCTCGCGGCAGAGCTTCGGTCAGCCTGCGCCGATCTGCGTGCGCGCGCCCAGAAGCTGAGCGGTCTGCTGGCGGGCGCCGCCGCCGGCGATACCGCCAACCGGGCTTTCGTCAAGGAGGCGCGGCATCTATGTGAGCTGTGCCGTCGGCTCATGTCGGTGGAAGCAACGATCCTGATTCCGCTTGCGCGGGTCCGCTTCAGTCAATCCGATCTTGTGGGACTCGCCAAGGCGATGGAAGACGCGAAAGCTTAGCCACAGGGGCTGGGCTTCAGCCGTTCTCCCGCTCGTCGAGTTCCCACTGCAGGATGTTTTCACGCAAGATGGCAAAGGTCTCGGCGTCCGCGCTGTTGAACAAGGGGTCGGCTTCATCCAACACGCGGCTGTCTATCTCGGCCCAGTCCTCTGCGGTGAGGACCTCGAGCGAAGCCGGAAAGAAGTGTTCCTCTTCCAGGGTCATATGCTGCCGCTGTTCCGCGATGAAGCGTCTGGCGGCCTCGGCGAAGGTGTCGCGCGGAATCTCCGCTTCCATCAGAACGCTGCATACGACCTCCTTGAAGTATCGTGCGCGCTGCATGAGCTTTTCATGTTCGCTACCGAGATCCACGGTCAAATCAGCGTACTGCGGCGCGCGCTCGAGAAGTCTGCGGTAGATCAGGTCTTCCTTGGGATGATGGCAGCGCTCGGGAAAGCCGGTGAAGTAGTCGGCAATGGCCAGCACGATATCGTAATCGGGCCGTCCGGTTTCATCGAAGGCCGCGATTTGACGCTCCAAGGCGGCAAGGACGCGCGCGGCGTTGCGGTGTTCTTCTTGGAGTCGATCCAGGGTTTCCGACATGGCTCCGATCTCCCTCGCCGCACTTGAAGCTTTCGCAGGATATTGGCTCTTGATGACCATGCCCCGGGCCAGGGTGGAGAGCATTGATCCTTGTCAATTCTCGCCGACGCGCCGCGATGAGCGCCGATGGACAGAGGCCAAAGCCTATAGGTGGCGGCGACGGGCGCGAATCCGAGGCCGTCTGCTTCGATTTGACCTAGATCAACGTTGCCAGGCAGCCGGCGCATTAAGTTACTGGTAATCTGCGGCTGCGACCTTCTGACTATCGGCGACCACTATGAGGAGTGGTATAGTCCGCTGGCCGGATTCAAGGACGCGGTCCGCGATGACGTTGAAGGCTCCTGTTGGCCTCTACCGCGCGTAAGGCGAGGGGATGCCTTCCGGGAAAGACGGACGGATGTTGGGAAGGTCGACATGGTAGCTGGACTGACCAAGGGCGAGCGGTTGCTGGCGATCGTACTCTCGATCGCGGTGGCGTTGTGCGGCCTGGCCCTGGCCGGGGCAGGGCAGCATGGGGCGCTCGGCGTTCATGGGCTGATCATCGCCCTCGCCGGCATCCTCACGGTGTTTGCGGTTCTATCCGGCTACTTCGCGCCGGAACCGAGCGAGGAGCGGCTGACCCGCTACTACGACGATCCAAGCAAGGCCGGGGTCATGCTCGCCATGGTCTGGGCGGTCTTCGCGCTGTTCATCGGCGATTGGGTCGCCTGGCTGCTGGCCTATCCGGAAGCGACCTTCGACGCGGCTTGGGCCAGCTTCGGGCGGCTGAGGCCGGTGCACACCACCGGGGTTATTTTCGGGTTCGGCGGCAATGCGCTGATCGCGACATCCTTCCATGTCATGCAGCGAACCTGCAGGGCGCGCCTGCCGGATCAATTCAGCCCCTGGTTCGTGCTGCTCGGCTACAACCTGTTCTGCATCCTCGCCGTCAGCGGCTACTTCATGGGCGTGACCCAGTCGAAGGAGTACGCGGAACCCGAGTGGTACGCCGACATTTGGCTGGTGATCGTCTGGGTGACCTATCTGGTGCTCTACCTGCGAACCCTGGCGCGCCGGCAGGAGCCGCATATCTACGTCGCCAACTGGTATTACCTCGCCTTCATCCTGGTCGTTGCGGTGCTTCATATCGTCAACAATCTCGCGGTGCCGGTGTCGCTCGGCCACGCCAAGAGCTACTCCGCCTTTTCCGGCGTGCAGGATGCCATGACGCAGTGGTGGTACGGCCATAACGCGGTGGCCTTCTTCCTGACCGCCGGCTTCCTCGGCATGCTCTATTACTACCTGCCGAAGCGGGCCGAGCGGCCGATCTTCTCCTACCGGCTGTCGATCATCAGCTTCTGGGGCATCACCTTCTTCTACATGTGGGCGGGCTCGCATCACCTGCATTACACGGCCTTGCCCCATTGGGTGCAGACCCTGGGCATGAGCTTCTCGATCATGCTGCTGGTGCCGTCCTGGGCTTCTGCGGGTAATGCCCTGATGACCCTGAACGGCGCTTGGCACAAGGTTCGCGACGATGCCACGCTGCGCTTCATGATGGTGGCCGCGGTTTTCTACGGCATCTCCACCTTCGAGGGATCGTTCCTGGCGATCCGCCCCGTCAACTCCCTGTCCCACTACACCGATTGGACCATTGGCCATGTCCATGCCGGCGCGCTCGGCTGGGTCGCGTTCATCACCTTCGGTTCGATTTACGCCGTCGTGCCGGTGCTCTGGAAACGCGAACGGATGTATTCCGCGCGGCTGATCGAAGTGCACTTCTGGCTCGCCCTGGCCGGTACGCTCATCTACGTGTTTTCGATGTGGAATTCGGGAATCATCCAGGGGCTGATGTGGCGGACCTATAACGAAAGCGGCACGCTGGCCTATTCCTTCATCGACTCCCTGGTGGCGATGCATCCCTACTACATCGCGCGCGCGGTCGGCGGCTTGCTGTTCCTGATCGGCGCCGCGGTGGGCTTCTACAACATCTGGATGACGGTGCGCGCGACCGGCGAGGCCACGCCGCATCCGGCAGCCGACAGACCGGCGGCGGCGGATACCGCGGCCGACGCACTGCAGCCTGGAGAATGAGTGGATGTTCGGCCTTCATTACAAGCTAGAGCGCCATACCATTCCGTTCGTCCTGGCGATCATCATCGTCTCCGGGATCGGCGGTTTCGTAGAGATCGCGCCCCTGTTCACCATCGACGAGACGGTTGAACAGCCCGCCGATATGCGCGTCTACACGCCGCTCGAACTGGCGGGACGCAACATCTATATCCGCGAGGGGTGCTACGCCTGCCATTCGCAGATGATCCGCACGCTGCGCGACGAGGTCGAGCGCTATGGCCCCTATTCTCTGGCGGCCGAATCCCAGTACGACCATCCGATGCTGTGGGGCTCGAAGCGGACCGGGCCGGATCTTGCCCGCATCGGCGGCAAGTACTCCGACTTTTGGCATGTCGAGCATCTCAACGATCCGCGTTCGGTCGTCCCGCAGTCGGTGATGCCGTCCTACAGCTGGCTCGCGCGCAACGCCTTGACCATCGACGATCTCGACCAGCACCTCATCGCCCTGCGCCGGGTCGGCGTTCCCTATACGGACGAGATGATCGCCAACGCCGTGGCCGATGCCTTCGGGCAGGCCAATCCGGAAAGCGACAAGGCAGGGGGCGTCGCCGAGCGCTATGGCGAGGCCACCAACGTCAGACAGTTCGACGGCAAGCCCGGGCAGGTCAGCGAAATGGATGCCCTGGTCGCCTATCTTCAGATTCTCGGCCGGCTGACGAACGCCGCTTACGAGCAGGAGGCGCTGCAATGATCGATCTCGATCACGCCACGCTCGTCGGCATCGCCAAATCCTACGGCCTGTTCTACCTCATGGGGCTGGCATTGATCGTGGTTGTCTATGCCTGTTGGCCATCCAACAAGACGAAGTTCGACCGCGCCGCTCGAAGCGTTCTAGATGACGAGGATGGACCATGGCGGTAGAGGAACGCGACCCCCATTCGGGCTACACAACGACCGGTCACGAGTGGAATGGCATCACCGAGCTCAATCGGCCGGTTCCGAAGGTTATCTGGCTGTTCCTCGCCAGCACCGTGGTGACCGCGATCGTCTGCTGGATCCTGCTGCCGGCCTGGCCCTCCGTCGAGAGCTATACCAAGGGCATCCTCGGCGTGAACCAGAGGACGAGCCTGGCGGAAAACCTGCAGGCCGCGGCGCAGGAGCGCGCGGCCTGGACGCAACGGATCGAGACGCTCGACTTTGCGGAGGTCCAAGCCGACGAGAGCCTGATGCAGACGGTGCGTCAGACGGGGCGCACCCTGTTCGAGGATAACTGCGCGGTCTGCCATGGGTTGCAGGCCCAGGGCGGCGACGGCTATCCCAGCCTCACGGATCGGGCTTGGCTCTGGGGCGGAGAGCCGGCGGCGGTGATGGAAACCCTACGGGTCGGCATCAACTCCACGCACCCCGAGACGCGCTTCGCGCAGATGCAGGCCTTCGGCAGCGACGGGATCCTGGATAGAAAACAGATCCTCGATGTCGTCTCCTTCGTCCGCTCTCTATCGGGCGCGGAGCCGGAAGGCACGGCGCCGTCCGATCCTTCGGCCTTGGCCGCGGGCGGAGAGGTCTTCGCGGAGAACTGCGCCGCTTGTCATGGCGAGGCGGGCACCGGGAACGTTGAGCTGGGCGCGCCGAACCTGAGCGACGATTTCTGGATCTACGGCGGCGATAGAGGCGCGGTGTTTACGACGATCCAGGATGGCAGGCAGGGATACATGCCGCATTGGGAAGGGCGGCTTTCCGCGCTCGATCGGAAAATCTTGACGCTCTACGTTCTCGATTTAGGGTCGCAAGAGCCATGAGCGCGGTACCCAAGCTTCACCCGGAACCGAGACCGGCGCGCAAGCTGTCGAAGCGCGCGCTGATCGGCGGCGTGATTGCGGCGGGCGTTCTGCTGCTGGTGCTCGCGAATGTCCATCTGGTTTATGTCGCGGTCACGACGCAGCCGGACTGCGTGGCTCACCCTGCGGCGCAGGGTACGGCGGACGGAGTCTACCAAGCCGCGAAACCAGCGTGCTGATGAAAGCCGAGAAGCATGAACTGCAGTCGATAGGGCGGTAGCTAAATGGCAACGATACCCAAAGTCGTCCCACCACTTCCGCGCAAGCATAGCTATGCGCGGGGGGTACCCGCGTCCGCCGCGTTCGACTGGCTGCGGGCCGGCTGGCATGACTATCGGGTGCATGCCGCGTATAGCCTGTTTTACGGGCTCGCGGTCTTCGCGGCGTCCCTGATCGTGGTCGTCGGTCTCTTCGCCTTCGCGCTCGATTATATTCTGCTGCCGGCCCTCGCCGGCTTCATGGTGGTCGGTCCGCTGCTCGCCATCGGCCTCTACGAGAAGAGCCGTCGCATTGCGGCGGGGGAGCCGATCACCCTCGCGAACATGATCCTGGTCCGGCCGCGCTCGGGGGGACAAGTCCTGTTCACCGGCGCGCTGCTCTGTCTACTGATGCTGTTCTGGATGCGCGCGGCGGTCCTGCTCTACGCCTTGTTCTTCGGGCTGCTGCCCTTTCCCGGGCTGAACGACATTCTGCCGACGCTATTCTCGACGGCGGCCGGTTTGTCGCTCATCGTCGTCGGCACGCTGGTCGGCGGCCTCTTCGCCGCGTTTTCGCTCGCCATCAGTGCGTTCTCGGTTCCGATGCTGCTGAGCGAACGGCTCGACGCCCTAACGGCCATGGGTACGAGCATGGCCTTGGTCTGGAACAACCTGCCCGTCATGCTGGCCTGGGGCGCCATAGTCCTGATTCTCACCCTGCTCGGCATCGCGACCGGGCTTGTCGGTTTGATCGTCGTGTTTCCGCTGCTGGGGCATGGGACCTGGCATGCCTATCAGGCGATGCGTTCGCAATAACCACTCTGGCCGCTTTGACGGTGATGCCGTAGAGGGCCAGGTCGAGGAAGCTACAATGACCGGCTTATCCGCGGAGAACAGCGTGCGCGAAGGGGAGGCGGCCGCGATGCCCAGCGCCGCGTCCGAGGAACTCTGGCTTGCGAGCCAGGCCGCCGGCGAGAACCTGCGGCAAATCACCCTCTCCGCGCCCTCGATCCGCTGCGGTGGATGTATTCAAAAGATCGAACGTGCCCTCGGCGCGCTCGACGGCGTTGAAACCGCCCGCGTCAACCTCTCGACGAAACGTATCTCCGTGTCGTGGCGCGCGGATCACGAGCCGCCGCCGCTAGAGAGCACACTGGAGGCCCTCGGCTACCCGGCGCATCTGGAGGATAGGGAGGACGGCGCGCCGGATCGAACCCTTTCCGAGCTCGTGCGGGCCCTGGCCGTGGCGGGCTTCGCCACTGGCAACATCATGCTGCTTTCGGTTTCGGTCTGGGCGGGGGCCGAGGGCTCCGCGCGAGATCTGTTCCATTGGGTGTCGGCTCTGATCGCCTTGCCGGCGCTGGTTTACTCCGGGCGAATCTTCTTCCGCTCGGCCGCGCGCGCGCTGCGGCATGGCCGCACCAATATGGATGTGCCGATATCCATCGGCGTGTCCCTGGCCTTCGCCATGAGCCTCTACGAGACCATTCAGGGAGGCGGTCACGCCTATTTCGAGGCCTCGGTGATGCTGATCTTTTTCCTGCTGATCGGCCGCACGCTGGAGCATGTGATGCGCGAAAAGGCGCGGCGTGCGGTCAGCGGACTTGCGCGGCTGGTGCCGCGTAGCGTTCGCAGGATAGACGCGGGCGGCAACTGCCAAACGGTCGCCTTATCCGACGTCCTGCCGGGCATGGTCCTGCTGATCCCGGCAGGTGAGCGCGTGCCGGTCGATGGCCGGGTGGTGGACGGGGCTTCCGATGTGGATCGAGCCCTGGTGACGGGGGAGAGCATGCCGCAGCCGGCGCGGGCCGGCTGCACGGTTCAGGCCGGGACCCTGAACCTGACGGCGCCGCTGACCGTCACCGCCACGGCCACGGAAAAGGAATCCTTTCTTGCCGAGATGGTGCGGCTGATGGAAACCGCCGAGGCCGGCCGCCCGATCTACCGCCGCATCGCCGACCGGGCGGCGCGACTCTATGCGCCGGTGGTGCATGGCGCGGCCTTGGCCGGCTTTATCGGCTGGATGGCGGTCGATGGCGATCTCCACCGGGCCGTGACCGTGGCCGTGGCCGTGCTGATCATCACCTGCCCTTGTGCGCTCGGTCTTGCCGCGCCGATGGTGCAGGTCGTGGCCGCGCGCCGCCTCTTCGAGCAGGGTGTCGTGCTGAAGGACGGCGCGGCTCTGGAGCGTCTCGCCGAGGCCGATACCGTCGTCTTCGATAAAACCGGAACCCTCACGATGGGGCTGCCGGTTCTGCGAAACCGCGCCAGGGTTGCGCCTGGAAACCTCGCGCTCGCCGCGGCGCTCGCGACCCACTCGCACCACCCGCTCGCGCAGACGCTGGCGAGAAGCGCCGAGGGCGCGGGTGCTGCGCCGCCTGCGTTCGGCCAGGTCGAGGAGTATCCAGGGAACGGGCTTGAAGCCATTGCGGGCGCCGATCGCTATCGCCTCGGCCGCGCTGCTTGGGCACTGCAAGTCGCTACCGCTGAGCCGTCGGAGACGGATGAGGATGCCGGCCGGACCGAAACCGTCCTATCCAAGAACGCGGAGCTGCTGGAGGTCTTCCGTTTCGACGACCCGCTGCGGCCCGGAGCCAGTGAGGCCTTGAGATCCCTGGAGCGAAGCGGCCTGGAGATACACCTTCTGTCTGGAGACCGCCCGCAGCCGGTCGGCCGTTTGGCCGCAGAGCTCGGTGTCGGGCTCTTCGAATCCGAGATGCGGCCCCAGGACAAGGTCGCCTACATAGAGAGTTTGATCGCGCGGGGGCGCAGGGTGCTGTTCGTCGGCGACGGTCTGAACGACGCCCCGGCGTTCGCCACGGCGCAGGTGTCCATGGCGCCGAGCAGTGCCGCGGACGTCGGGCGCAACGCCGCGAGCCTGGTCTTCCTGGGGGATAGTCTTGTTTCGGTTTCCCAGGCGGTGAAGCTGGCGCGGCGTGCCAGCCGTCTGGTGCGGCAAAACTTCCTGCTTGCCACGCTCTACAACGCTTTGGCCTTGCCGCTCGCGATACTGGGTTTCGTCACGCCCTTGATCGCGGCCGCGGCGATGTCCTTCTCGTCGATCCTCGTCGTCGCCAACGCGCTACGCCTCAACGGTTTCGGATGGCGCAGGCGCCGCCGGGCCGGGATAACAGACGGCTGGGTCAGCCGGGGCAACGCGCCACTGCGCGGGGCAGCCGAATGAGTATCGTGCCCTTCCTGATCGCGATTTCCCTGGGGCTTGGCGCGGTCGGGCTGGTGGCCTTCCTCTGGTCGCTCAAGAAAGGCCAGTACGAAGACCTGGAGGGCGCGGCGGAACGCGTCCTCTTCGATGACGACGACAGGCCGGCTGCCCCCAAGACCGCGCGGCGCCCGTCGCCGAAAGAGGCGCGGGAGCGGGACTAGAAACGCCTTTTCAGCCGCGCCCGCTCAATCTAGTCGGCGAAGTTTTCCTCGAGGATCAGGTCGCCCTTGGTCGCGGCGCCGGAAACCCATGCGCCAATCGGCGTTTTCTCCCAGCCCGAGGAGAACTTCTTGGCGGTGATCCACCAGATGTACCAGTCGCCGCTTTCGGCTTCCTGGAGCGGCGTGGCGAACTTGAACTCCTGCCAGGCGTAGTTCCAGGTCGTCTCGGTCCCCGACAGGGTGACGGTTCCAGAGAGGCTGACGTCGATGTCCTTGATTTCTGCCCGGCTCACGGTCTGCTGGCGCTCGACGATGTCTTGCGTGGTCAGCACGATGGGACCATGGCTGCCGAAGCCATAGCTTGGCTCGGCCAGAATCTCCTCGGCGATGGCGATCCGCTCGGCATCGTCGCTCTGCGGCTCGGGCAGGCGCGAATCGCCGACCGCGAGGGCCCGGTTTTCCGCATAGCTTTGGCGCAGGGCATGAATTTCCGCGATCCGGGCGATTGTCGTGGCGCCCGGTTCCTGACCGAAAGCGCGCTGATAGGCGGCGGCCGACTCGGCCAGGGCGAGCTGGCGGTCCAACTCCGCGTAGATCTCGGCCTCTGCGCCTTCCCTGAGGAAGGCATTGGCGCGGTGCTGCGGATCTTCCGGGTCAAGTTCCCGGTAGTACTGCAGTTCGTTGTCCTGCGCTTCGAAGCGGGTCTTCAGCGCCGCGAAGGTTTCCGTGACCGCCGCGTCGACCTCCGCCACGGTCTCGCTGGCGAAGCGGTACAGGCGGTCGAGATCGTGCCGGTCGTAGGGCGCGCCTTGCTGTACCGTGCCAGGATTGTCCGGCAGGTGGGCGAGCGGGGCGATACGCTGCAGCTCCTCGGCGGCAGCCTGCGCCGTCACCTTCGCCGTGGCGGCGGTCGCCACCCAGTTGTTCGCTTCCGTTTCATCGAAGGGCGCCGGCAGCCATTGCGGCGCACGATTGGCGCTCAGGTCCCGCTCGATACCGGCGAGGATCGCCTGTACGTCGCCCAGTTCGTCCGACTGCTTCCCGGACTCGCTGATTCCGAAGGCCACCATGTTGGTCAGCTCGGCCAGTTTCGCCGCGGCGGCCTGCACGTCGGGATCATCGACCTGCGGGTAGCGCTCCAGTGTCGCGCGGAACTGTTCGACCTTGTCGCGCCAGCGCTGAACGTAGGCGGGGTCCTGAAACGGCGCCAAGCCGCCCTCATTGAGGGTCTGCATCGCGCTTTCCAGGTTACGGGTCAAACGCTGTACCTGCACCCGCTCGCCGGAAACCAGAGGCCGGACGTCCTCGGCCAACTGAACCGTCTGCGCCGCCGCCGGGAAAGCGGTCGCCGGAACGATCATGCAAATAGCCGCAAGGCCCCCAAAAAGCGCCACAAATCGCCGCATGTCTTCACCCTCTCTGTTTGCCCGCCCGGCCTCTGCCCTTGCAGGGAGGTCGAGACTAGCCGAGCTTCCCGCGTCTCTGCCATGAGAGATCGCCGGCTGCGGCCCGAATTGGCAAGATTTCAAGTTTTCCTTTGGCTTGGAGGGGCCGGGCGCCGATTGGCGCGTAAAGAAATATCCTATATACCTGTTTCATGTTCACCGACTGGCCGCGCCCATGCGTTTGACACGCCATACCGACTACGCGCTGCGGCTGCTCATGCTCATGGCGGTCGAACCCGATGCCCGCCATACCATCGAGGAGGCGGCGCGGCGCTACGGCATCTCGCGCAATCACCTGATGAAAGTGGCGCAAAGGCTCTCGCAGGGCGGTTTCATCATGAGTCTGCGCGGGCGCGGAGGCGGCTTGGAGCTGGCGCGCGCTGCGGCCGATATCAATCTCGGTGCCGTGGTACGCTGCTGCGAGGACAGCTTCGCGCTGGTGGAGTGCTTCGATACGGCGGGCAACACCTGCGTCATCGCGCCGGCCTGCGGCTTGCGAGGCCCTCTCGAGGAGGCCCTGGGCGCGTTTCTCTCGACCCTCGACCGCTACACCTTGTCGGACCTGGTCTCCCAACCGGGAACCCTGCGGGGCATGCTGCGGCTGCTGCGGGGCGATTCGGCGCAGCTCTAGGAGCTTGCGGCTTCCGGTGTATCGAGACGCGCCGTCCAATCCTCCACGGCCTGTCGGGATAGCCGTCTGCGGGCCAGCTTGCGCCAGGAGTCGGAGAGAACGCTCAACTCGGCGAGCTGGGTCAGGCTGTCGAGGTTCAGAGTGTCCCGATAGAGGACATCTGAAATCCGTGCCAAGGACCAGCGTTCCGCGCAGCGCTCGACAAGTTCGATGCTGTCGCCGGGGCCGAGGCTCCCTTCTTCCAGGACGCGGTAGTACCAGCCGCAGCGCCCGCTATCCTGAACGCGCCGGGCCATGCGGGTATCGCCGAAGCGCTCGTTGAGCCGCCAGCAAGGCTGGCGGGCTTGGGACACCTGGACGAGTGCGCTACCTAGGCGATAGATGTCGCTGACGCAGACCTCGGCTTCGGTCATGCCTTCGGTGGAGATGTTTTCGCCGAAAGCCCCCGGCGCGGTGAAGTGAGCCGCGAGGGCGGGGATTTCCGCGCGCCAGCTTGCGTAGTGGTCGAATGGGTAGTGGTGGAGCGCCTTCTCCGGGCCGCCATGATGCTGCCTATCGCCTTGTTCATCTCCACGCAGGCCGAGGCTCGTCACCTCGACGGCCTGCGCGAGCGGCCGTTTGAAGATGCCGCTTTCGATGCCGCGCTTGCCCAGAGGCGCGCGTTTACCGCTGAGAAGGGCGCGCAACGCGACCTTCATGACGCTTCGCTGGGCGGCCCTGGCGTCACCACCTCGTCTGGCGTGACCACCAGATCCAGCGGAATGTCGTGCGGCAGCGGGAAGATCGTCGGGATCGCGGCCTCCGCGTAACCCACGCCGAGCAGGCGCGGCCGTTTGGGCAGAGCGGCCAGGGTGCGGTCAAAGAAGCCGCCGCCATAACCCAAGCGGAAACAGGCGGTATCGAAACCGACCACCGGCGCGATGACGATATCCGGCGTGACGATCTCGGCCTTCTCGCTGGGGACCGGAATGTTCCATTCGCCGCGTTCGAGCGGCTCGCCGGGCCGCCAGGCGCGAAAGATCAACGGCTGCCCCCGCGCGACGGCAACCGGCAGCGCGCAGAGGCCGCGGGCGGCGTCGATGGTTTTCATCATCTCGCGCAGATCGGGTTCTCCGCGAAACGGCCAATAGGCACTGACGATCAGCCCGGCCGGATCGCCGATCAGCGCTTGCAGGCGCAGGGAGAGCCGCCGCGCCTTGTCCCGCCGCGTTTCGCTATCGATTGCCAGGCGCGATCTTATGAGCCTCTCGCGTTCGGCCTTGCGCCACAGCAGTACTTCCTTGCGCCTATAGGGATCTGGAGGCGCGCTCAGGCCCTCGCGGAGAGGACCGGCTTCCTGCTGCCGGCAAGGCGGAGAGGCCAGGGCGACGCTGGCGGGCGGTCTATCGTGCGGGCTCATGCGGTTTCCCGTCTGCCGCTCGCGCCGCCGGGTAGAAAGACCTCTTCATCGGGCCGGTAGTGACGCTGGTTCTTGCTCAGCAGCTGACCGTCCTGGTTGGCGATGGCGAGTTCCAGGCTTTCGGCGATGCGCTGCGCGCGTTCGATGAAGTGCTCCGCCCCCGCCGGCGTGCAAAGCTCGCGCGCGGTCTCTTGGAATAGGGCGAGCCAGCGGTCGAAATGCCGGGCATCGACCGGTAGCGGCAGATGCTTCACCGTCGGCCGGCCATGGTAGCGGCCGCTCATCAAGGCGACCGACGACCAGAACGCGCACATGCGTTGCAGATGCGTATCCCAGTCGTCCACGCGTGCGTCGAAGACCGGACCGATCAGCGCGTCCCGCCGCACCCTTGCATAGAAAGCGTGAACCAGACGCTCGATCAGCGCCTCGTCGATGCCGGTCATTCGGGTAATTTCCGCGCCGATCGCGACGCGGCGGTCCTGCACAGTCATGCGGTCCTCAAAGAGGTATTTTAGATGCGTATTTATCACAGGGCGCCGAAAGCGGCCAATGCTAAATGGATGGAGCCGGGTTGCGTCCGGCGTAGACCTCTTCTGTCTGGGCGGGCAAGGCGGCGCGGCGGCTGGGCTGAGCGGGCTCCCCCTTCCGGTGGATTGCGCTTACGCCCTAAGGGCGATGGCAAAGCCTGCCCATTGCTGGTGTCATCATGGCCATGCGCAGCCGTCTCTATCGCTATCTTCTGTTCGCGGGTTCTCTGCTCGCCGGATCCTATCCCCGGGCGGGGTAGGAGCGCGCGCTCATTCCTCTGTCCGGGGCCTTACGGAAAATCTGGCCAAGGTGAACGACGGGCGGCTCCTCGCCGCCGCGAGGAGTGAGAGAAATGCCTGTGAAACTTCTATGTGAGCAAGACATCGTAACGGCTGTGGAGGCCGAGGCTGCGGCAAGCCATCCTTCGCAAAGCGAGAAGCCCCTGTCCTCCGCCCTGGATGACCTCAGGCCATTGGATTGCGTGCTGACCGAGCGCGACCACTCTATTCTGAATGGCCGCCTGCAGGAGCTGCTCGGTTACGGGGAGGGAGTGTTTCCGCTGCTCAGCCGCTACCTCCTTGCGAAGTTGGACGACGCGCGGATCGTTGAGACCGCGAAGGTGTCCCGGGACATCGCAACGGGAAACAGCCGCGTGATCTATGCGCTGGACGCGGGCCATGAAGACTCCCGGGTGCTGGTCCATTCCCATAACTACTTCGTCGCCGGCTTCAGCCTGCCTATTACCAGTTTCCTCGGGCTAGCCATCCTCGGGGCCGGCGCCGGCCAGAGGCTGCCCTATCTCGAGGCGGATGGCACGCTGCGGCAGGTGCTTTTGAAGGAAGTCGCGTATCAGCCGGAATCTTCCTTCGCCGAGCGGGGGTAAGACTTTCCGCCGCCGTTCCGGCATCGCAGACCTTCTTGCCGAGGGCTACAGACCCCTGGCGGGACCTTCATCGCGGATTATCTTCTGTTGAAGAGTTATAAGGTCGATCATCTTATGGAGCCTGAGCGGCGCTTGGCCGCGACAGCGACCGCCGCGGCGCGGCCAGCGCGCGACGCCCGGGTCGTATACCCGGAGACTGGAATGGGGAGTGGGGATGACGAGAGAAGAGGCGATCGAGGAACTGGTCATCGCCAACAGGATTCTGGCCCATGAAGGGGTGATCGACGTTTTCGGCCATGTCAGCCTGCGGCACCCGGAAAATCCGGAGCGCTTTCTGCTGTCCTGTTCGCGCAGTCCCAGCCTGGTGACCCGCGCCGACATCATGGAGTTCGATCTCGACGGCGGCGAGACCTCGGATACCGGATTGCGGCCCTATGCCGAGCGCTTCATCCACGCTGAGATCTACAAGGCGCGGCCCGAGGTCGGTGGAGTCACGCATCACCACGCCAAGGCGATCCTGCCCTTTACCGCGACGCAAACGGCGCTGCGCCCGGTCACCCACACCGGCGCGGTGATCGGCGCCGAGGTGCCGCGCTGGGATAGCCAGGACGCCTTCGGCGACACCAACATGCTGGTCGCCAGCCCGCGCATGGGCGCGGCCGTCGCCGAGGCGCTGGGCAGCGGACGCTGCCTGCTGCTGCGCGGCCATGGCGCGGTCTGCGCCGCCGAGAGCCTGACGGCCGTGGTCTTCGTGTCGATCTACATGAAGGAGAACGCCGAGGTGCAGCTCGCCAGCCAGGCCCTCGGCGAGATCGAGTATCTCAAGCCCGGCGAGATCGACCTGGCCGACCGCCTGCAGATGAGCCCCATGCCGATGCGCCGGGCCTGGGAATTCTGGAAAGCGCGGGCCGGCACTCCCGCCTAAATGGGGCTTAGCCCTCGCTTTGGGGAAGGGGGGAGCGGCGCGCAGGCGGAGTAACTTCGGGCTCCCGGTTCAGGTGCTCCGCGGCCTTGACCGCGCTAATCGTGCTGGCCAGCGCCGTGGCGCCGCCCTGCATGTCGACGATCACCATGTTGCCGTGGACCGACGCGGTGTCCAGGGTGTCCAGACGGTTGGTGTCCATCAGCAGGCTGAGCGCCTGCTCCGAGGAGAGCCCCGAGCCGCGCATCTCCTCCATCGCTTCCTTTAGGCCGAGGGCGATGGCGCGGCGCATGTCGGCGACGCCTTCGCCCTGCAGCAGCTTGCTTTCCTTCTCCGCCTTGGCTACGCCGACCAGCTCAATGCGCTTGGCCTCGGCGATGTTCTCGGCGGCTTCCTTCTCGCGGATCGAGGCGATCACGCGATTGAAGGCGGAGCGCACCTCGGCGCTGGGCTGCGGCTCGTCGACCAGCACGTTCTCGATGTTGTAGCCGAAACGGTTGAAGCTCTCCGACAGAGACTGGGCGACGGAGAGCTCGATGCCGTCGCGGTTGGCGTAGAGATCCGCCATGTCCATGCCAGAGGCGGTCTGGCGCACGTTGTTGAGCACGTAGGAGGTGATCTGGGTCTCCGGGTTCTCCAGCTCGTAGAAGGCCGCCACGGCGCCCTGCTGCTCCGGGCTGGCGCGGTACTGCACCGTCACCGGCAGCTCCATGAAGGCGTTGTCCTTGGTCTTGACCGAGACGTTGGCCTTGATTTCCTGGAGCTGCAGATTGATCCGCCCGACCACGAGGGTAATTGGCCAGGGGAACTTGAAGTGGAGGCCGGGAAAGCGCGCGCCGCGGGCCGGTTTCCCGAAAGTCTCCAGGATTGCGGCGGTCTTTCCGCGCACGATAAAGATGCAGCTTGCCAGCCATGCGGCCAGCAAGAGGTAGAGCGCGATTTCGGCGATTCCATAGAAAGAGGTCATAGGCGCGGCTCACTCCATCCCTGTTGTCTGCGGTTAAGTTTACCCGAGCTTCGAAGCGGCCAGAAGAAAAACCGGGTAGCCGCGCAAGATGGAAAATCCCGTCTTGCTGGTACCCGGCTCATCTCATAGGTCGTACTGCCCGGCGGCCTCGGGCTGATAGAGAATCTTGACGACCGTGAGACTCTTGGCCTGGCCGCTGCGCGTGGTCCAGCTCAGGCTCTCGCCCTCGGACATCCCGAGCAGCGCCGTACCCACGGGGGTCATGATCGAGAGATTGCCGCGCGAGATATCCTCGTTGCCCGGATAGACGAGGCTGTATTCACGGGTCGTCTGCGAGTCCGCCTCGCGCACCTGAACGCGCGAGTTCATGGTGACGACCTGCGGCGGCACTTCCCTGGGCTCGACGAGTTGGGCGCGCGCCAGTTCCTGCAGCAGCGCTTCGCTGATCTCCGCGCGTTTCGAGTATTGGCTTTCAGCGAGAGCGGAAAGACGGTCGCTATCCTGATTGGTGATGATCGGCGTCGCCTGTCGGTCGATGGCCATGTTTCATGCCTCCTGATGAAAGTATCGGGGGAGCGGCCACCGAGAAAAGCTCGGGCCCGCTATAGTTCTGAGAAATATGTGAAAAAGAGCTGTCGAACCCCGAGCCGCAAGCCGGCCGGACGTCAGTCCGATCCCTAGCTCGGGGGCAAGCCATCTGCGGGAAGGCATCCCGATCGCCGGAGCGAGCAAAAGCTGGGTGTGACGATCATCATACTCGATCATATGTGCGGAGCGCGGGGGGAAGTCAAGCATGGGCGCGCGACCCGCCGCCGCCGGCGTCTGGAACTTTTGCCTCTGCGCCGCGTTGATGAAGTACAGCGGGCGGGATCGACCAGCGGCTTGTTTCAATCCCGACCGGCTATCGAATGAAACGCCGCCGCCAAGCGGACACGTCAAGGCTGGGTGATGCCGCTGGGACGGGATCCCGCTGCGCGGACTCAAGGCACGAAACAAGGAGAACGGTAATGAATTGGGATCGTATCGAAGGGAACTGGAAGCAGTTCAAGGGCAAGGTTCAGGAGCATTGGGGCGATCTGACCGACGACGAGCTGGACAAGATCGAGGGCAACCGCGATCAGCTGGTCGGCAAGGTGCAGGAGCGCTATGGCGTCGCCAAGGATGAGGCGGAGCGTCAGGTGAAGGAGTGGGAGCAGTCGGTCGGTTAGACGCGACGCGATCTTCTAAGCCAAGTGTAGGCAAAGAAAAAGGGCGGCTGGTGAACTCCAGCCGCCCTTTTGTCCTTTGCCGTTTGGAACGGCTTAGAAGCGCACGCCGATGCCCAGGTTGCCCTGAATCGCCTCGATGTGCTCTCCGCCGGTATAGGTGACGCTGGCCGAGACCGCGACGCCGTTCCCCAGGACCGCGGCGATACCGCCGCCGACGTCGAAGGAGGTGCCGCCCATGTCGCTTTCGAATTCGACGCCGGTGAACTCGATCTCGTTGTCGCCCATGAACTCGTGGTTCACGCCGACTTCGATGAAGGGAGAGACATGACCGCCTTCGTCCTTGTCCCAGTGACCGGACAGGCGCAGTCCGAGACGGCCTTGCAGGGAGTCCTCGGAGTCCTCGTCGACGGAGACTCCGCCGAAGCTGAAGTCGTCGTGGTCGACGTGGACCCAGGTCAGACCGGCGTTCGGCTCGATCGCGAAGTTCTCGTCCAACGCAATGCCGTAGCCGGTCTTGACGGCGCCGGCCGCAAGCCAGCCGTCGTAGTCCTTCGAGGCACCGCCGGAGGAGGCGTCGAAGTCGAGCCAGCCGCCCTTGATCACGCCATCGATGTAGAATCCGCCGTCGATGTAGGCGGCATAGGCGCCCAGAGTGTAGCTCTTGATGTCGCCATCGGCGCCGTCGAAGTCGATATCGCTGGAAGCGAAGCCGCCGACCACGCCGAGATAGAGGTTCTCGGTGATCTCGCCGTCGATACCGATCTGCCCGCCCCAGGTGGTCTGGTCGAACTCCTCGATACCCTTGGGGTCGAGCTCCGCGTCACGGCCGAAGCCCTCGATCCAGACACCCAGGCCATGGCCGCCGCGCATGCCATCGGCATCGGAGGTACCCGCCAGCAGGCTGGCAAGCTGGGTGTCGCCGGCCTGGGCCATCTGGGCGGCCGAGCCACCCTCGTAGAGACGCAGGGTCTGGACCCGGTTATGGGCGATGCCAATGTCGCTGCGCACCTGGTCCTGGGCCGCCGAGAGCATGCCCGCCAGAGCCTCGCCGGCTTGCAGACCGGCCGGAGAGAGCATCGACTGCAGGTACCAGTTGTTGTCCGCTTCCAGGGAGAGGTCATAGCGGAAGAAGCCGATGTCGATCGGCCCGCCGGCCAGGACGAAATCGTCGTCGTTGGTGCTGCCGGCGCTGACATCGACGAGCAGGATACCGTCACCCGGATCGGTGCCGGTGAGCTGCGGAACGCCGCCGCCGAAGTCGGTGATCCCGATCATGGTGACGCCGCTGACCGTGCCGGTGATGACGACCGAGTCGCTCGGCGATCCGGAGGCGCCGATCACGGTGTCGAGCATCAGCACGCCGCCGCCGTCGTAGTCCCCGGTGAAGGTCAGGGTGCCGATGGTGCCGGGCCCGGCCGGGGAGACTGTGCCGTCGTTATCGACGTTGCCGATCACCTCGCCCGTACCAGACAGCGTGCCCAGCGGGTCGATGTAGGTATTGGCGGTCAGGATCGCGTTGAGCTCGAAGACGCCGTTGTCGATCGAGGCGCCTTCGCTGAAGGCCGCGTCCTGGGTCCAGGTCCAGGTGCCGCTGCCCTGCTTGGTCAGCATCTCGAAGTTCTGCTGGGTGATGGTGCCGTCGAACAGGCCGGTCCCGCTGCCGTCCAGCACCAGGTTGTCCATGGTGCCAGCGCCGCCGTCGAGGGTCGCGCCGGCGTCCGCCGTCACGGTGTCGAAGAGATTGACCCTGTCGTCCTCGGTGCCGCCCAGAACCATGGAGGTGGCGTTGAGATGGGTCGTGCCGCCGAGGGTGAGCGTGTCGCTGTCAGCGCCGCCGTCCAGGATCGCAGTGCCTGCGCCGCCGACCGTAGTGTCGAGTGCCGTGATGATATCGTCGCCGTCATTGCCTTCGACGGTGCCGCTGCCCGCGGCGTTCTGGCCGATGACACTGCCGTTAATCATCTGAATGATGTCGTTGTTTGCCCCGCCTTGGACCAGGGCGGTGCCGTCCTGGCCGAGGGTAGCGCCGTTGATGGTGATCAGATCGTTACCGGTTGCGCCCATGATCGTACCGTTGCCGCCGGTCAGGCTGCCGACGACGCTGCCGTCGCGCACCCGGATCTCGTCATCTCCGCCGCTACCGGTCACAGTGGCAGAGCCTTCGCGGCCGATCACGGCCATGTCGAAGGCGATCAGGTCATTATCGGATCCGCCGTCGACGACGCCGGACGAGCCGGCAAGACTGCCGAGGATACTGTTCTCGCGGATGCGGAGGATGTCCTCGCCGTTGTTGCCCTCGACCGTCGCATCTCCTTCGCGGCCGATAATGGAGTCTTCAACGATGATCTGATCGTTGGCGGCTTCGCCGGATACCGTTGCGCTGCCGTCGGCCTGGGCGGCAAGATAGCTTCCGTTACGAATGCGGATGAGGTCTTCCCCGGTGCCGCCATTCACGACGCCGGTACCGACGCGTCCGATAATTCCGTTGTCGATGACGATCTGGTCGGCGCCAGCGCCGCCGTCGATCGTGCCTGTACCGCCAGCGCGTACGCCGAGACGGCTACCGTCGAAGAAGCGAATGATATCGTTGTTGGTTCCGCCATGGATCAGCCCGTCGCCGTCGCGCCCGATATCGGATCCGTTGACGACGATCAGGTCTTCGCCGGCATCGCCTTCCAGCGTGCCGGAACTCCCGCCCGCAAAACCGAGAGTAGAGCCGGTGTTGACCCTGATGACATCGTTGTCCTGGCCGCCGGCGATGGTCGAGTCACCTGCGTTGCCCATGCGCGTACCGCCAGCCTGGATGACGATCCTGTCCTCGCCGCCAATGGTGTTGATGTTCACCCCGTCATTGTTGCCTGAGCAGGTAATGTTGTCGTTGCCGCCGGTCTGGCCGCCGGCGCAGGCCGCCAAGGCCGGATCGCGCGGTCGAGCGCCAGCATGGCGCCGCCGAGAAGCAGGCCGAATCCGACGGACGTCGAGCCAAGAAGCTGTTTACGCATGATGTAGGCATCCCCCAAAACTGCGCCGCTGCTTGCGGCGCCGATCGCTGGCTATGACGAAACACAGAGGGGGAGGCAGCGTCTACTACGCGGGCCGCACCCTCCCACGTTTCACTCGGCTAAAATCGTGCCCTGAAAGCACACCCCTGCCGAAGAATTCGGGCGCAACCTTATCTATGAAATACATTGAAATCACGACAATTTTACGAAATCGAAAGCATGATTGTTTATGTCGTTGCAATGCGGCCACACTGCGGTTTCAAGTATTTTTGGCAAGAGTGTCGCGTCGCGGCGCGATAGGATGAACGATGCTTTTCCAACTATCCCGGCTGAGTTCGAGGATTCTCGGTGAAGGCTTGGAGGAAGCGGAGGTCTATCGCCGCGAAGCGCTGTATCAGCGTCCGGCCGCCGAGAGCTTCGCGCCGGGTATCCTGCAATGCCCGCTCTGCGGCGTCAGCGCCAAGCGCTTCCTGCCTTTCGGCTTCGCCGGGCGGCGCAATTCCCGCTGTCCCGGCTGCGGTTCGCTGGAGCGGCACCGTTTTCTCTGGTTGTACCTCACCCGGTGCACAAATCTTCTCAACGCGAGGTTGCGGGTCCTGCATACCGCGCCGGAGCCCTGTCTGGAGGAGCGTCTGCGCCCCCTCGCGAATCTGCGGTACCGGAGTGTCGATCTGTTCAATCCCGGCGCCGACATACTGGCCGATCTGGCCGAGCTGCCGCTGCCGGACGGTGCCTTCGACGCGGTCTTGAGCTGTCACACCCTCGAGCACGTCACCCGGGACCGCGCGGCGATGCGCGAGCTGGCCAGGGTGCTGCGCCCCGGCGGCTGGGCGGTAATCATGGCGCCCTTCGACCCGAGTATTCCGGACGTTCTGGAGGATCCGGCCGAGGACACTCCGGCCAAGCGCATGGCCGCCTACGGCCACCCCTACCATTACCGGATTTACGGCCAGGGTCTGGTGACGCGCCTGAACGAGGCGGGACTGCAGGCCGAGGTGGTGGCTTCGCGGCGCTTCCTGACTCCGCACCAGCGGCGCCGCTATCGGGTCAACAGGAATTATCTTTTGCACTGCCGCAAGCTCTAGCGCGCTTGGCGCCAGGGCCTGGCGACCATATCTATAGAAGAAGGTTTTTCTCGATCGAGGAGGTTTCGCCATGGCTGTCGCGCTTTTCGCTTCCGGGTGTTTCTGGAAACCGGAGCTTGCCTATCGCAAGCTCGACGGGGTAACGGACACCGCTGTCGGCTACAGCGGCGGGCATACCGCGAACCCCAGCTATGAACAGGTTTGCGAAGGCGGGACCGGCCATGCCGAGACCGTGCGCGTGGAATACGACCCGGCGAAGATCTCCTACGAGCAACTGCTGGATGTATTCTGGTCGCTGCATGACCCGACCCAGGTCAATCGCCAGGGACCCGACGTCGGCAGCCAGTACCGTTCCGCGATTTTTACCCTGGACGAAGAGCAGCGGGCGGCCGCCGAAGCCTCCAAGGCGGCGCTCCAGGCTTCGGGGCGTTATACCAAGCCGGTGGCCACGGAAATCGCCGCCGCGGGCGATTTCTGGACTGCCGAGGCGTACCACCAGCAGTATCTGGAGAAACGCTCGATCTTTGCCTGACGACGGGCCGGGAGCCTAGAGCAAGCGCAGCACCAGGGAGACCGACCAGAACAGGATCGCGAAGCCGAGCGCGAACTGAGCGTAGCGGAAGTAGATCTGGCGCAGCAGCTGGCCGATCTTACGCTGCGCGATCTCCATCGGCATGCCGAAGTCCTTATCCAGAAGGATATAGATTTCGGTTTTGCGCAGGCTGCGGGTCGGCGCGTTCACGCCCTTCCAAAACAGGATAACCGCGGTGATCAGGCAAAGACCCGCGCCCCAGAAGAAGCACAGCACCGGCTCGTAACTGAGGCCCATCATCGCCGTGGCGATGCCCAGCGCCGCGAACCCCAGCGCCCGCAGGATCGAGAGCTGCGCGAGCCGTTCGATATTTTCCATCGTAAGCGCCAGGCAGTCCTTCGCTGCTTGCAGGATGAAAACACGCCCCTAAGCATAGAATCATCCAGCCGGCGCGGGGTGTAAAATAATCGCGACGGGGCGGGGCGCGTCAGCGTTCCCCTCCCGGCTAGCCGATGGCGATGAGGGTCTGTAAGGCGGGGATCGAAAGCACCAGGGCGCTGACCAGCCAGATGACCATGGACACGCCGTTGCTTTCCTCCAGCCGGGAAAAGCGCTCGTAGAGCGCGGCCGGGACGCCGGCGACGACCAGGGTCACGGTCGAGGCGCCGAGCGAGGCGAGATAGAACATCACGCTCGGCCCCGGACTCCAGAGCCCGAAGAAGATCTTGATGCCCTGCAGGAAAAACAGCAGCAGCGGCGGTGAAAAGATGCCGTTGATCACACAGACGATGACCACGAAGGCGAACAGAGTGGTGCGATCGAACATCCGTTCAGACTCCGGCGCTCGGCGCCAGGCCGAAATAGGTCATGGCGGTAAAGAAAACGATCCGCAGCAGCAGCATCCAGAAGGCCGCGAGCAGCACGACGAAGGCGCCCGGCACGATCCGGGGGGTGATGAAATCGATCATCCGCAGCACCGGATCGGTCACTTTGCAGAAGTTGCGCCAGATGTAGTTGTCCCATTCGCCGGGCACCAGCGCGGCCAAGGCAAAGCGCCCGATGAACAGATAGGTCATCAGGGCAAGCAGGTAGTTGGGGATGTGGAAGTACCAGTATTCCCAGAACGGCCCCACGCCACGCCTCCTAGCTAAGCGGCAATCCATGAACGGTAGATAATGCGCCGCCGGCGAACAAGCGCCGGCTGTAGCGGTAGGGGAAAAAGAGAGGGGGCCAAGGCCCCCTCTCCATGAACGTCGAGCTGTCGGACAAGACCTCTAGTCGGTCTTTTCCTCCATCATCACGCCGCCGCTTGGGATACGCAGGTTCGAAACGAACTGCTGCATTTCCTCGGAGGGCTCCGGCGTCATCTTGCTGACGATGTAGGTCACGATGAACGCCACCGGGATACCGAAGATGCCGGCCGAGATGTTCTTCACGCCGAACCACTCTGTCATGCCGCCGTAGCGGGTCATGATCAGGTAGAACAGCGTGATCCCGAAGCCGGCGATCATGCCGCAGATCGCGCCTTGCGAGGTGGTGCGGCGCCACCACACACCCATGATCAGGGCCGGGAACAGCCCCGCCGCCGCCAGGGAGAAGGCCCAGGCGACCAGCGAGAGAATCCCGCCTGGCCGGGTCGTGGCGACCGCCGCTCCCGCGACCGCGACCGCGATCAACAGGATACGGGCGACGATCAGGCGTTTTGCCGTAGACGCCTTCGGATCGATCATCCGGTAGTAGACGTCGTGGCTCAGCGCATTGGCGATGGCCAGCAGCAAACCGTCGGCGGTGCTGAGTGCCGCCGCCAGGCCGCCCGCGGCGACCAGTCCGGCGATCACGTAAGGCAGACCGGCGATTTCCGGCGTGGCGATAACCACGGTATCCGAGGCGATCGTGAAATTGGCATGATCGAGGCTCGAAATACCGGCCGCGGCACAGGCGTCGAAGACCGCCTGCGCATCCACCGCCCAAGAACCGCAGATCTTCACGAGCTCGAGCGGCCCGTAGATGAAGATCCAGCGCGGCAGTTCGGACACCGCGGCTAGGCTGGAAAGATCCCTGCCCAACACGTTCTGGTAGACCTCCAGCTTGGCGAAGGAAGCATAGGCCGGAGCCGTGAAGTACAGGATGAAGATGAACAGCAGAGCCCAGCCAACCGAGCGGCGCGCGTCACGCACGCTGGGCGTGGTGAAGAAACGCATCAGAACGTGCGGCAGGGAAGCCGTACCGATCATCAGGCAGAGAATCAGCGCGAAGAAGTTGAGCGCTTCGGTGCCGTTGGCCGGTGTGGCCATGAAGGCCTTGGCGCCCTCCAGAGCCGGCTTGGTTTGCTCCAGGTTCTGGATTTCCTGCAGCACCTGACCGTACATCAGCTGCGGAATCGGTACGCCGGTAAGCTGGGTCGAAAGGATCACCACGGGAACCAGATAGGCGACGATCAGCACGATGTACTGAGCCACCTGGGTCCAGGTTACCGCGCGCATTCCGCCAAGCATCGAACAAACCAGAATGCCGGCAAGCCCGACGAAGACGGCGACCTCGAAGGAAATACCGAGGAAGCGCGAGGCGATGATGCCCGTGCCCGTGATCTGCCCCAGAATGTAGCTGAAGGAGCAGCAGAACAGGATGATGATGCCGATCGTCCGGGCGATGTTGCCGCCGTAACGCGACCCCAGGAAATCCGGCACGGTGTAGGCGCCGAACTTGCGCAGATAGGGCGCGATCAGAACGGCAACCAGCACATAGCCGCCGGTCCAGCCCAGCACGAAGGCCAGGTAGCTGTAGCCGGCGCTATAGAGGCCGCCCGCCATGGCGATGAAGGACGCGGCGCTCATCCAGTCCGCGGCCGTGGCCATGCCATTGTAGAGCGCTGGTACCTTGCGCCCCGCGACGTAATACTCCGACACCTGCATGGTGCGGGTGATGATGCCGATCAGGGCGTAGATGCCGATCGTGAAGATGACGAAGAGATAGCCGATAATCCGATCCGGGACGCCAACCTGCTCGAGGATCGCGAGCAGTACGACGAAGCCGATGAAGCCACCCGTATAGGTGCCGTAGATGCGGCCTAGATTGGAGGTAAAGTCTCGTCCACCGTTACTCATGACGCTGCCCCCTATTCTTCTTCAGCAACGCCGAATTCGGCGTCGATTGCGTTCTGCTTGCCGGCGAACCAGAAGCACAGAATAACGAAGACGATCAGCGATCCCTGAGCGGCCATGTACCATCCCAAGGGGAAGCCGAAGATGACGATCTCGTTCAGCGCATCCACGAAGAAGTGAATGAAGAAAGAGAAAAAGAACCACACTGCCAAGCAGAACCACATCAGCGACTTAGACTTCGCCCAGTGGCGTTCTGCCTGTTCTGGTGCAACACTTTGTTCAGCCATGTCTCTAACGCCTCCTCATTGTCATACTCGAGACGGTTTCTCCGCCTATAAAGTAGCCCAAAGATGGGACACGCTTGATGAGCCTGTATTTTATGAAGTTCTTGTTGGCGGCTCCCCCCCAAGGGCCTTTACCCGTGCCTAGTCGACTTGTTACAAGCAAATCGACTCGGGCTTTATGTAAGGTAAAATTAACACAGCATTGTAAAAGTCAAAATAAAAAAGGATGTCGACTTAAGTGCGTGATTTCCTGAAAAAATTTGCCAATAAACGGCCCCAAGTAGAAACGCTTGAGGAGCTGGAGCGGTTCTTGGCCCAGCAAGCCGCCTATGTGTCCCAGCGCGGGACGCTGGAATACTGCCGCATACGCGCTGGGCTGCACTGGGATAAGCTGATGCTGGAGGATATGTTCGCGGAGGCCATGGATCTCTGTCAGTGGGAATCCTATGCCGCCGTGGCCTCCGATCTTGGAATCCTGGTCGAGGGCTACCTGCGGCCCTACTTTCCGGGTAATCGCAAGGCCCTGGGGGATATCGTCGCGCGTTGCCATGAGCGCGCCCTGCGCCTCTATCCCGATCCGCAAGGCATGCCGGGGGGCTGGCAGCCGGAGATCGAGCGCTTTCGCGAGCGGCTCGCCCAGGCGCAGATCGCCGAACCCCGGCCGATCAGCGTCCTCGGCCAGGTCAGCGGCAAGCGCATCTTCAAGGTGCTGCCGATTCACCCGCGTCTGCGCAGCCACGATGGCGAGATGATCGAGAATCACATGCGGCTGGCCGTGATCGGCGTTCACGACGAAATGAACCGCCGCGTCAACGCCAAGGCGATCTTCGCCAGCCTGGCGAGCGCGGGCGGTTCAGAGCCGGCGGCCAGCTGAATGTCAGGCCGGCGCGGCGCCCGCCAGGCCTTCGCCTTTTGCCTGTCTCTCGCCGCCTTGGCGTTGACCACCGCCCTGGCCATCGGCCTCTATGATAATCTTTCCGGTGGCGAAATGTCGGCCAAGGGGATTGCCCTGCTGGCGGCGGCGGTGCTGGGCGGCGGCGCCCTTTGGATCGCCTTTACGCTGCTGGACCGCCATTTCCGCGATCTCGAACACCTGCGCGGCGATCTGATCGCCTATGCCGCTGCGGGGCGGCGCCTCGATCCCGCTTGGCTATCCGCGCGCGACGCCGGCGTCGAACTGCAGCGTCTTGCTGGAACGATCTCGGACATCCTTGGCGGGGCGCGGCACACGGCGGAACGTGCCGAGCAGCGCCTGGAGGCCGTGGTCGGCGGCGCGGCGGAAGCCTTGATCGTGGTCACGGACAGCGGACTGGTCAGCCTGGTCAACGCGGCGGCCTGCGCCATATTCGATCCGCGGGATATTGCGGTGGGAACTAGTGTGTATGCCGGCCTGCAACGCGAGTCCTTGACCGCGGCCGGGGCCAAGGCGCGACAGGCGGGCCATGCGGTCGCCTGTACCCTGCACCACACGGACGGCGCCCCCCTCGATGCCTATGTGACCGGCCTGGATGGCGACCTTGGCTTGGTCATTTCCGTGCCCGGCGCCGGGCTTCAGGCGACGGACGGGGCCTTGCAGCACGATCTCACGCTGCATGACCGCCTGCCAGCCGCCAGCGGCGTCGATGACGAAACCCCGCTGGACGCGCTGCCGGCGGTGGTGCTGGATAGCGAGACCACGGGGCTCGACGTGGGCCGCGACCGGATCATTTCCCTTGGTGCGCTGCGCCTGCAGGGGATGCGGATTTATCCGCAGGAGAACCTGGATATCCTGATCAACCCCGGCATCGCCATTCCCGTGCTTTCCACGGGCATTCACGGGATCGACGACTCGATGGTGGCCTCGGCCCCCGATATCCGCCGGCAGGCGCCCTTGCTGGCGGAGTTGGCGGCGGGCTGCGCCGTCGTCGGACACAACATCGGCTTCGATCTGGCGATCCTGCGCGCGGAGGCGCGGCGCCACGGTTTCGCCTGGCAAGACCCGCCGCAGCTTTGTACGGCGCTCTTGGCTTCGGCCCTGCATCCGGAGATGCAGAACGTCGATCTCGACGAGGTGGCGCGGCGCTATGGCGTCGAGGTCAGCGGCCGGCACACGGCCTTCGGCGACGCCTTGGTCGCGGCGGAAATTTTCGCGCGCATGATTCCGCTGCTTGCCGACCGGGGTGTCGTTACCTTTGGCGCGGCGCGGGCCTTTGCCGCCACCGCCAAAAGCTTGCTGCGTCAGCAGCGCGAAGCCGGATGGCACGGCGGGACCGGGGAGCAGACCTAGCAGGAGGCGCTAAGATGGAGCGGGACAGTCTGGAACGCTTGGACTCTTATCCCTATCGCCATCGCGTGCGCGAGGTGATGTCCGCGCCGCTGTCGCGGATCGCCGCGCAAGCGCCGCTGTCCGAGGTGATCGCCGAGCTTTGGCGGGGACGGATCAGCGCCCTGCTCGTCGAGGCGGCGGAGACAGACGCCGCGCCGGGGATTATTACCGAACGCGACATCGTGCGGATCCTGGCGCAGCAGGGCGCCGCCGGCTTGGGGCTGCGTGCCGGTGAGGTGATGCAGGCGCCCTTGGTGGGGGTCGATGCGCAGGCGTACGTCTATGTCGCGATCGGCCGGATGAGCCGCCTCGGCCTGCGCCATCTGCTGGCCCTCGACGAAGACGGCGCGCCCATCGGAATGGTCACCGCGCGTACGCTGCTGCGGCAGCGCGCCAGTCTGGCGTTGATGCTGGGCGACGAGGTCGCGGAGGCGGCGCGCCCAGAGGACCTCAAGGCAGTGCAAGACCGCATGCTGGAGCTGGCGGAATCCCTGCTGGCCGAAGCGGTCGAAGCGCCGCAGATCGCCGCCGTGATCTCGGCGGTGCTGCGCGATATCTCGGCGCGGGCCGTGGAACTGGCCGCGCGGGACCTGGGCGAGGCCCCGGCGCCCTGGGCTTACCTGGTGCTGGGGTCGGGCGGGGCGCGGCGAATCCCTGCTTTCCGCGGATCAGGACAATGCCCTCGTACACGCGGGCACGGCGGCCGACGACGCCTGGTTCGCGCAGCTCGGCCAGCGTGCCTCGGATATCCTGGACAGCGCTGGAATACCCTACTGCAAGGGCGGGGTCATGGCCTCCAACCCCGCCTGGCGGCACCCGCTCGAAGACTGGCGCAGCGCCATCGATGGCTGGGTCGCGCGCGCCCAGGGAGAGAACCTTCTGGCGGTCGATATCTTCTACGATTTCGCGCGGGTCGCCGGGGATCAGGACTTGGCGCGGGCGCTGCGGGGCCACGCCATGGCGGCCGCCGCGGGCGGCACGGCGCTGGTCCGTAACATGGCGCAGGCGCTGGAAGACGTCACCGCGCCGCTGGGTCTCTTCGGCGGCATTCGGACCGTGCAGGGCAGGGTCGATCTGAAGCTCCATGGCCTCTTCCCCCTGGTCGCCGGCGCCCGGGCCCTGGCGCTCAAGCTGGGCTCCGCCGAGACCTCGACGGCGGCGCGCTTGTCCGCCGCCGCCGAGGCTGGGAGCATCAATACCGCCGATCTCGAGGGACTGCTCGAGGCGCAAGCCCTGTTCATGGACTTGATCCTGAAGCAGCAGATCCTGGACATGAAGGCTGGCGGCGCTCCGGGCACCAAGATCGAGGTCGCGGGGCTGTCGCCGGGCCGCAAACGCCTCTTGAAGCTCTGCCTGAAACGCGCCGCCGACATGGCGGTAACCGCGCGCGCTGCGCTTTCCAGGGAGTAGCTGGCAGCAGCCTTGCGCGCACAGCGGTTGACCCGGCCGCGCTTCCAGATAGGATGCGCGCCGCCCGGAGTGCGACGGCTGGGGCAAGACCCCCTGCGCATTTTCATCGCAACAGCGTTTTTTCCAAAGGCGGACGCAGAGACCTATGGCTTCCTATCAGTACATCTACACGATGCAAGGTCTGTCGAAGACCTATCCCGGCGGCAAGACCGTCCTCAAGGACATCCATCTGTCTTTCTTGCCGGGCGCCAAGATCGGCGTGCTCGGCCTCAACGGCGCCGGAAAGTCGACGCTGCTGCGCATCATGGCCGGGCAGGACAAGGAGTTCGTAGGCGAGGCCTGGGCGGCAGAGGCGGCCAAGGTCGGCTATCTGTCCCAGGAACCCGAGCTCAATCCCGACAAGGATGTCGCGGGAAACGTCATGGAGGGGCTGGGCGATCTCAAGGCCCTGGTTGACCGCTTCGAGGCGGTGAACGCGGCCTTCGCCGAGGAAGACGCCGATTTCGACGCGCTGCTGGCCGAGCAGGCCGAGCTGCAGGAAAAGATCGACGCCGCCGATGCCTGGGATCTGGATCGCACCGTCGAGATCGCCATGGACGCGCTGCGCTG
Source organism: uncultured Alphaproteobacteria bacterium (assembly GCA_942491105.1). Taxonomy (GTDB): domain Bacteria; phylum Pseudomonadota; class Alphaproteobacteria; order Kiloniellales; family DSM-21159; genus JBBEAM01. The sequence goes on from CALNZX010000011.1 coordinate 34,380, forward strand.
CCCGCCGGGCGAGGCGGATGTCAGCAAGCTGTCAGGCGGTGAGCGCCGCCGCGTGGCGCTGTGCCGCCTGCTGCTGCAGAAACCCGACCTGCTGCTGCTCGACGAGCCGACCAACCATCTCGACGCCGAGTCCGTGGCCTGGCTGGAGCGGCATCTGGAGGACTATCCCGGCACCGTCGTTGCCGTCACCCATGACCGCTATTTCCTCGACAACGTCGCCGGCTGGATCCTCGAACTCGACCGCGGCCGCGGCATCCCCTACCAGGGCAACTACTCCGGCTGGCTGGAGCAGAAGCAAAAGCGGCTGCAGCAGGAAGCCAAGGAGGAAAAGGCCCGTCAGCGGGTGCTCGATCACGAGGTGGAGTGGATCAAGCAGAGCCCCCGGGCGCGCCAAGCCAAGCAGAAGGCGCGTGTCACCGCCTACGAGGATTTGCTCGCACAGGCCCGCGACAAGGCGCCGGACTCGCAGCAGATCACCATCCCGGCCGGCCCCCGGCTTGGCGATCTGGTCGTCGAGGCGGTTTCCCTGCGCAAGGGCTTCGGTAATCACCTGCTGATCGACGATTTGAGCTTCAAACTGCCGCCGGGCGGCATCGTCGGCATCATCGGCCCGAACGGGGCCGGCAAGACCACCTTCTTCCGCATGCTGGCCGGGCAGGAGACGCCGGACAGCGGCGAGTTGAAGATCGGCGAGACCGTCAAGCTCGGCTATGTCGATCAGAGCCGGGATTCCCTGAAGCCGGAAAACAACGTCTGGGAAGAGATTTCCGAAGGCAAGGACGTGATCGAGCTGGGCAAGCGCAGCGTGCCCTCGCGCGCCTATGTCGGCGGCTTCAACTTCAAAGGCCCCGATCAGCAGAAGAAGGTCGGACAGCTGTCCGGCGGCGAGCGCAATCGCGTGCATCTGGCCAAGGTGCTGAAGTCCGGCGCCAATCTGCTGATGCTCGATGAGCCGACCAACGACCTGGACGTCGATACCCTACGCGCGCTTGAGGAAGCTCTGCTGGAGTTCGCCGGCTGCGCCATGATCATCAGCCATGACCGCTGGTTCCTCGACCGCATTTCGACGCATATCCTCGCCTTCGAGGGCGACAGCCATGTCGAGTGGTACGAGGGTAACTTCCAGGACTACGAAGCCGACAAGAAGCGCCGCCTCGGCGCCGAGGCCGATCAGCCGCACCGGATCAAGTACAAGCCGCTGACGCGCTAAGTTTCGTTCTGTCAGGGAAGGCGGTGGCGGGGCAGGGAGCCTAGCTGTCCCAGTCGGGCTTGAAGGCGCCCTGGGCGATCTTCTCGCGCAGTACCCTGGTCAAGCCCGGCAGCCCGCCCTGGCTGCGCGCGACGGCGCCGTATTCGTCGCGCAGGGTCTGCGCCATGCTCACGCCCTCGGCCTTGACGTCGAGAATCTTGTAGCCGTCGTTGTCCGCGCGCACCCGCCATTCCAGACGCGCGGCGCTGCTCGAACCGACGTCCACGGCCATGGTGACCCAGGAAAGCTGAGGCTTGTCGGAATCCGTGCGTACGCCCGTGGTGCTGAACTGCTGGCCCTGGTAGCGGCGGAACAGCGGACGGAAGCGCTGATCCAGGTAGTGTTCGAAGACCTGAACGAAGTCCTGGCGCGTGGTCTCGTCGGCGTTGCGCCAGTAACGGCCCGCGACGAACTGGCTGATGAGTGGAATATCGAAGCCTTCGTAGAGCAGCTGTCTAAAGCGCTCGGACTGAGCATCTTCGCTCAGGCTCGGATCCGTCAGTTCGGAGATGGCCTTGTTGCCGAACTGCACCAGGAATGTATCCGGCTGGCCGGCCCCGTCCGCAGCGGACAGGGGCCGGTCCAGCGCTGCCGTGCCCCCCAGAGTCACGGCGAATAGCAGCAAAAGAGAAATGCGAAACATCGGCGGTCCTTGCCGTTCGTATGGCTCTACTGCTGCTGAAGCTGGCTGATCTCTTCGCCGATCGCCGAAACGGCCGGCCCGGGGGCGTCGTCGGCGTCGCCGTTGCTGATCTCATGCGCACGGACCTGCCGGTAGAGCGAGCGGATACGTGCGTAGTAATCGATCGAGTCGCGTTTCAAGTCTTCGATCAGCTCCAGGTTGCGCGAGCGGTAATCGACGGCGGTAAGGCCGGCGCGGCCCAGCCCCGTTTCCATCGGCGCGAGATAGGTGAGGGGATCGAGGAAGTGATCGACCACCAGGCCGGCGCCATCGCGCGCGCTGGACGGCCCGATCAGCGGCAGCACGAGGTAAAAGCCCTCGCCGGCGCCGTGAACCGCCATGGTCTGACCGAAATCTTCCGAGTGGTAATCCCAGCCGCTGTCGCCGGCGATGTCGAACAGGCCGGCCAAACCGACCGTCGTGTTGATGAAGAAGCGGGCCACGGTGGCCTCGGCGCGGTGCATTTCGCCCTGGAACAGGTCGTTGGCGAGAATGACCGGGGTGCGCAGGTTGCGCAGGAAATTACGCACCGAATTGCGCACGCCCTGCGGCACCCAGAATTCGTAGGTCACGGCGACCGGCTTGAGGATGAAAATATCGACGGTATCGTTGATGGCGAACATGAAGCGGTTGAAGATCTCCAAGGGATCTCCATCGTCATCGCCATCCTCGGACCCGATGTCGCTGGCCGCCGCGAGTTGGTGACCGAGCAGTTCCTGGGACGTGCGCCCGAGACCGAAGCTTGCCGCCAGCTCTTCTTCCGAAGCTATCGGTGCGATCGAGGCGTCGCTCTGTGCCGCGGCCGCGGTCTGCACCGCGGCGGGAGACTGGTCGGGCTGCGCCTTCGCCTGGGTGTCGAGGGGTTCAACGGTAACGGCCTGCGTCGCCGCGGCTTGCACGGGGACCTCGCGGCCATCGACCGGAAAATAGGAACAGCCCGCGAGAGCGCCTGTAACCGCGGCGGCTGCAAGCAGGTTACAAGCCCTTTTATAGGGAGCAAGTATCGCGCTGATTGGCATGGTCACTTTTGTTTCACTCGTCCCAGTTTTTCTCATCGGATGCAAGCCAACTACATGTTCGAGATTGGAGGCCGGTCTGGCCGCTAAAGCGCGCACGCAAGTATCATGAGCGCGATGCGTTAGCGTTGACCGCAGTTTTTCAACTGTAAACCAAATTCCCCCGTCTCGAAGTTTCACTCAGGTCACCCGCTGGCTCGCTTCGTGTATGACGCGCCAGCGCATTCTGTAGTGACTCGGCTTGTTACGCCCCAGCCGAGCTACACTTCGCAAATTTGATAGCATCGGGGTACCACAGCTTCTAAAACTTGACCAGTAAGCTGACCGGCCGGACGCGCCCAAGGCCGCTGAACCGTGACAATTTTGCAACGCTTCGGATTCGCCAAGGCGCGGCCCACCAAGAAACGGTTAAGGCGCTGGAATAATAGAGAAAACCTACAGTTTTTTGGCGGCCAGAATGCGCCGGTAAAAGGGTAAAACCAGTGCCGGCAGGGTATACATGGGAATCTGCGCCAAGGCGAAAAACAAGACCACATCGTAGTCGGAGCCTGGCGGTAAGGCCGCCAGCAGCAGCCCCATGTTGCAGTTTCCGCTGAGCAGGCCGCAGGTCAGCGCGCGGCGCAACCCAAGCCAGGAGAAGGCCAGAATCCCGAGCAATTGCAGCAGCGGGTTGGCCAGGAAAGCGGCGGCAAGCCATAGCAGAACGACTCGGGGCCGCTCGAGAATGACCTCGGTGACGCCCTCCATGATGGCCAGGGCGAAGATCAGCATCAGCAGCACGACGATGCCATCAATCTGGCTGCCCCAGTCCCGCAAGCGGGCCGTTCCGGCCAGCCTGCGGACCGCCGCGGCGGCGAGAAACGCGAAAACCACCACGGCGCCGAGGCGTAGCATGAACTCCGCGATTCCGATGTCCAGGGAGACGCCGAGCAGAGCGAGCGCCAGGGGCGGCACGGTGATCGGCGTCAGCAAGGTCGCCACCAGACCGACGATCACCGCCAGGGCGCCGTCGAGGCCGAGCAGGATGGCGAGGGCCGTGGCCCCCAGGATCGGCGGGGCCGCCGCCATCAGGATCAGCGCGGTGTTCAGCGCCGGCGGCAGCGACAGGGCCGTCAGCACGAGCCAGGTCGCCATGGGCGAGATCAGCATCATCCAAAGCGTCGCCAGCACGATCGTCAGCGGCCGGCGCGCCGCCTGGCCCATCTCGCCCCAATCGACCCGCAACAGGGCAAGCGTCAGCAACAGCGCGACGATATAGGGCAGGGTGGGGCGGAGGATGCTGGCCAGGTCCGGCAGCAGCAGACCCAGGAAGACGCCGCCGAACAGCAGCTTCGTTCCCTGCCTCCCGAGTATGGCCAGAAATCGGCTCATGACATTCCCCTGGTATCGCGGCGATCGCGGCTTTGCCCTGCCGCGGCAATCGAATTAAGCTCGCCGGCCATGAATACCGCAGCTTCCGGCCCCGCGCCGCTCGAAATCCATCGCTCCAGGGTTCTGCCGGAGTGGATCGATTACAATGGGCATCTCAATGTCGCCTACTACGTGCTGGCCTTCGATGAAGCCCTCGATGTCTTCCTGGACTCGATCGGCCTCGATGCCGCCCAGCGCGATGCCAGTGGCCAGTCGATCTTCGCCTTGGAAATGCATCTGACCTACCTGCGCGAGGTGACCGAGGGGGAGCCGCTGCGTTTTACGCTGCAACTGCTCGATTACGACGCCAAGAGGCTGCACTATCTGCTGCGCATGTTCCATGGCACGGAAGGGGTGCATCTGGCCTCCTGCGAGTCGATCTGCTCCTACGTCGACATGACGGCGCGGCGCACGGCGGAAATGCCGCCGGAGTTGCTGGCACGCATTCGCGACCTCGCGCAGGCCCATGCCGCGCTTTCCTGGCCCGATGAGGTCGGCCATCGAATCGCCGTGCCGCGCAGGGCTTCCGGGCAGGCGCCACGCGGGCCGCGCTAGTGCCGCGCCCCGGCCGCGACAGCCGCTAAGCAGAAATAGAGTTGCCGCCCCGCCGCAAATCGCCAAATTAGCATTATGCGTCTATTTACCCCCCTCGCTTTCGTCGCGCTGTTGCTGTCCGCCCTCCCGGCCCTCGCCGATTGCGCCGATCCCCCGGCCCCGGGCGTCAACTGGCAGCGCTGTAATTTCAACGGCCTGAGCCTGAGCGAGCTCGACCTGGAAGGCGCGCGGCTGCGCGAAGCCTCCTTCCTGCGCGCCGACGTAAGCGATAGCACGCTGCGCGGTATTGAGGGCTACAAGGCGCGTTTCGTGAACGCCACGGCGCGCAACGTGGATTTCGAGGGGGCGATGCTGTCCCAGGCCGATCTGACCAAAGCCGACCTGACAGGCGCCAACTTCACCGAGGCCGATCTGCGCAACGCCCGTCTCTATCAGGCGATCCTGCGCGACGCGAACTTGAGCGGCGCCCGGCTCTCCGGCGCCGACCTCACTGGCGCCGATCTTTCCGGCGCGACCTGGGTCGATGGCGCGCGGGTTTGCCGCGAGGGCTCCATCGGGCGCTGTCTCTAGGGCCGGCTCAGGTTTCTCCCGCCAGGCTTTCAAGCGCGGCGTCGCTGACCCGGTAGGGCAGCCAGTCCTCGAGATGACGGCCGCCCAGGGATTCGTAGAATCCGCGGGCAGGGTTCATCTGCATCACGGAAAAATCCAATCTGCGGCAGCCACGCGCGATCGCCACGGCGGCCAGGTGGCGCATGATTTTGCGCCCGACGCCCAGCTTGCGCGCGGAGTCCCGCACGAAGAGATCCTCGAGGTAGATGCCGCTTCGCCCCTCGAAGGTCGAGTAATTGGTCAGGAACAGCGCGAAGCCGACCGCGGCTTGCCCCGCTTCGGCGATCAGACACTCGAAACGGCGCTGCGGACCGAAGCCATCGCGGCGCAGATCGGCCTCTGTGACTCGAACCGAGCTGGGGTCGAAGCGCTTGCCCACGGATTCATAGAGCCCGCGATTGTAGTCGGCCATTTCCAGGATCATGCGAAGGATCTCCGGCACATCCTCCTCGACGGCGGGGCGCAGGGAAACTTCGGACGCGGCTGTGGAGGCGGCGTTGGACATCGGATGCTCCGCTTTTCTGAATAGAAAGACGCGGGCGAGACTAACGGGCCTGCTCCCGGGCGGCAATCCGCCCGCCCGGCCTTCCCCTTCACGATTACCTGGGCGATAAAGAGCCGCCATGGCACTCAGAGTCTGCAAATGACCTATCGTCCCCGACTGCGCACCCGGCTGTCGTCGCGCCGCCGGATCGCCGCGACCTTGAAGCGGATCGCCCGCAACGATCAGGTGATCCTCTCCGCCTTGGCGGTCGCGATCGGCGGGCTGGCTGGCGTGGGCGCGATTCTGTTTCGCCTGACCATCGACGCGGTGCAGTGGGGCGCGCTCGGCTTCTGGGGTCAGCAGATGGCTAGCCAGGCGGCCTTGCAACCCTGGTGGCGGCTGATCCTCGCGCCAACCCTGGGCGGCTTGGTGATCGGTTTGGCGATTTATTTCTTCATGCCCAATCGGCGGCCCCAGGCCGTCGCTGACGTGATCGAGGCCAGCGCCCTCAACGGCGGCCGCATGCCGTTCTGGAACGGCATCAAGGCGGCGCTGATCTCCGCCGGTTCCATCGGCGTCGGCGGCTCGGTCGGCCGCGAGGGGCCGGTGGTCCATCTGGGCGGCATGATCGGCTCGGTTATCGCCCGGCGGCTGCACCTCGGCCGGCGGCTGACCCGGACCCTGCTGGGCTGCGGCGTCGCCGCGGCGGTCGCCGCCTCCTTCAACGCGCCCATCGCCGGGGTGTTCTTCGCGCTGGAGGTCGTGGTCGGCCACTATGCGCTCTCGGCCTTCGCCCCCATCGTCATCGCGGCGGTGGTCGGCACCCTGGTCAGCCGCGCCCACTACGGCGATTTTCCCGCCTTCATTCTGGTCCAGAACTTCGAGATCGTGTCGTTTTGGGAGTTCCCGGCCTTCGCCTTGCTCGGCATCGCCAGCGCCTTCGCCGCCTTGGCCTTCATGTATGCCGTGACCATGACCGAGGATGCCTTCGAGCGCGTCCCGCGAATCCCCGCTTGGGCCCGCCCGGCGATTGCCGGGCTCGTGGTCGGCCTGGTGGCGCTGGCCTATCCGCAGATCCTAGGCGTCGGTTACGAAGCCACCGATGCCGCCCTGCGCGAGGCCTATGGCTTCTGGATGCTGACCCTGCTGGCGCTGCTCAAGATCAGCTTGAGCGGACTCTGTCTGGGAGCCGGCTTCGGCGGTGGCGTGTTTTCGCCGTCCCTCTATATCGGCGCGATGCTCGGCGGCAGCTTCGGCGTGCTCGCGACCGGCGTCTTTCCGGAGCTGTCCTCGGGGCACGGCGCCTATACCGTCGTCGGCATGGGGGCGGTCGCCGGCGCGGTGCTCGGCGCGCCGATCTCCAGCATCCTGATGATCTTCGAATTGACCGGCGATTACGAGCTGACCATCGCCTTGATGGTGGCCACCGCGATCGCCAGCATCCTGGTGCAGCAGATCTTCGGGCGCTCGATCTTCACCTGGCAGCTGGAGCGGCGCGGCGTCAATCTGCGCGGCGGGCAGGAAATTGGCGTGCTGCGGTCCCAGAGCTGCCGTTCGATGATGGATTCGACCTATGCCACCATCGCGCCCGACGCGCCTATCGCCGAGGTCCGCGATGCCTTGATGAAGGCGCCCTGGGGCGAGCTGTTCCTGATCGATGGCGCCGGCCAGCTGGTCGGCACCATTACCTTCGGCGATCTGTCGGGCTTCGCCTTCGACACCAGCCAGGATGCCGAGCTGACCGCGGACAAGCTGGCCCGCGCCCGGCCGCCGGTTCTGGAAACCTCGGAGCATCTGGAGCGCGCCGTTCAGGTCTTCAGCGCCTCGGGCGAATCGCACCTCGCCGTGGTCGACAGCCGCCAGTCGATGAAAATGCTCGGCCTGCTGCACGAGCACGAGGTGATGTCGGCCTATCACCGCGCCCTGGTCGAGGCGCGCAAGGAGGAGCGGGGAGAGGATTAAGGCGCCGCGCGCTAATCCTCCAGCAGGTAGCCGCCCTTGCGGCTTTCCAGCGGCTCGTGGCCGACGATCTTGACGATGGGATTCCCCTGAACCACGTACTTGTGGGCCTTGCGGGAGAGAACGAGACCGTCGGTACCGGCGCGAATTTCCCGCCGGCCCTGGCGCGGCTCCTCGGCCGCCGGGTCGATCAGCTCGGCGATCAGATCCCCTTTTTTGACCTGCGCGCCAATCTCAACCGTGTAGTTCAGGATGCCGTTGGCGGGGCAGCGCAGGCTTTCCGTGGCGTCGAGCCGGGTCCCCTCGCAGAGCAGCGCGGGCAGGGGGCCGGGGTCGCCGGCGAGCATGCCGCGGCGCTGCAGCAGGCGATAGATGGCGGCGGCGTCGGGACGGTTGAGGGCGTCGGAGACATCGGCCTGTCCCCGGAACTCCAGGGTGGCCGCCACGCAGGCGGCCGGTATCGGCGCTTCGGGAAAGCGCGCGGCCAGCCGCGTCCAGGGCGTGGAGAAGGCTTCGTCGAAGGACGCGCCGCCGGAATCCTCGGCGAGCAGCGCGGCCCGGCAGCCGAGTTCGGCCACCAGGTCTTTCGCCTCGGGCCAATGCTGCGGGATCAGGAAACAGTGCATCAGCGACTCGTCATCGCAATGCATGTCGAGCAGCAGATCCGCGTCGCAGGCTTCGCGCGCCAGCGCGAGGCGCAGCGCGGAAAGCTCGTTCTTGGCCTCCATCTCCGCGAGCGCGGCGCGCATCGCGGCGCGGATCAGCGCCACGTTGCTCTGGGCATCGGCGCCCAGCTTGCCGGCGATATCCTCCTCGACCAGGGCGGCGAGGTCGGGCCAGTTGCGGTTGAAGTTGCCGCCGCCGCGGATGTCGTAGCGCCCGGCGTGCTCGCCGTTGAAGATCTGCGCCAGGCCCAGCGGGTTGGCATAGGGCAGCAGCACGATCTCACCCTGGATTTCGCCGCGCTCCGCCGCGGCATCGAGCAGCTGCGCCAGGTGGTGGGCGACCATCATCGCCGGAATTTCGTCGGCGTGCAGCGAAGCCTGGATGTAGGCCTTGGGGCCCTGTCCCTTGGCGCCATAGCGGCGCAGCTGCAGGGTCCGGCGGGTGCCGGGGCCGGGGCTGACGAGTTCGATAGGTTCGATCTGACGTTGCATCTGGTGTATCCCTACGGACGGAAGCCGGCGTTTGGCGGTGCTGCGAACTATTCTGCCGCGCGGCTTGACGGTCAAGCCGCGACCTGAAGTTCGCCGGGCGTGGTAAGCGCGTTACAATAACGCTGGCGAATCCAGCCAGCGCGACAAGTTTTAGGACGACATGGATCACAAGACTCCCAAGGATCACGCGGCTCCCGGCCTCGCCGAGGCGCCGGCGCAGGGCTATCAGGCGCCGCAAGCCGGCAGCCCGGCCAAGCCGGCCTACTTCGCCGAGCTCAACACCGCGCAGCGCGAAGCTGTGGAGACTCTCGACGGTCCGGTGCTGATGCTGGCCGGCGCCGGGACCGGCAAGACCAAGGCGCTGACAACGCGCCTGGCGCATCTGCTGATCGCCGGCAAGGCGCATCCCGGGCAGCTGCTCGCGGTGACCTTCACCAACAAGGCGGCGAGCGAGATGAAGGCGCGGGTCGCGGCGCTGCTCGGCCGGCCTTCGGTCGAGGGCTGGTGGCTGGGCACCTTCCATGCCCTGGCGGCGCGGATGCTGCGCGATCACGCCGAGGTTGTCGGCTTGAAGCGCAACTTCACCATTCTCGACAGCGATGACCAGCTGCGGCTGATGAAGCAAATCCTGCGCGCCGAGAGTGTCGACGATAAAGCCTGGCCGGCGCGCAGCCTGCTCGCCGCCGTGCAGCGCTGGAAGGATCGCGGCCTGACACCGGACAAGATTTCCGCGGCCGAGTCCGGCGATCTCGCCAACGGCCGCATGGCGGAGATCTACAAGGCCTATCAAGACCGGCTGATCGAACTGAACGCCGTCGATTTCGGCGATCTGATGCTGCACATGCTGACGGTGTTTCAGAGCCGCGACGATATTCTCAAGGGGTATCAGCGGCAGTTCCGCTACCTGCTGGTCGACGAGTACCAGGACACCAACGTTTCCCAGTATCTCTGGCTGCGGCTGCTGGCCTCGGGGCACAAGAACATCTGCTGCGTCGGCGACGACGACCAGTCGATCTACGGCTGGCGCGGCGCCGAGGTGGGCAACATCCTGCGCTTCGAGACGGATTTCCCCGGCGCCAAGGTGGTCCGGCTGGAACGCAACTACCGCTCGACGGCACATATCCTGGGGGCGGCTTCCGGCCTGATCGCCCACAACGAGGGACGGCTCGGCAAGACCCTGTGGACCGAGGATGACGAAGGCGAGCCGTTGCGCGTGCGCGGGCTGTGGGACGGCGAGGCGGAGGCCCGCTTCGTCGGCGAGGAACTGGAGAGACTGCAGCGCGATGGCGGCGATCTCTCCGATTGCGCGATCCTGGTGCGCACCACCGCCCAGACCCGTGAGTTCGAGGAACGCTTCATCACCCTGGGCCTGCCCTACCGGGTGATCGGCGGACCGCGCTTCTACGAGCGCCGGGAGATTCGCGACGCCCTGGCCTATCTGCGGCTGATCCAGTCCGGCGACGACGACCTGGCTTTCGAACGGATCGTCAACGTGCCCAAGCGCGGGCTTGGCGAGGCCAGTATCCAGACCCTGCAGAGCCTGCGCCGGGCCAAGGGGATCTCACTGCTCGACGCCGCGCGGCAGATCGTCCAGACCGAGGAACTGCGGCCCCAGGCGCGGCGGGCCTTGGCGGACTTCGTTGCCGACGTCGACCGTTGGCGCGAAGCGGTGCGGGAGACACCCCATCCCGAGTTGACCGAAATGGTGCTCGACGAGTCCGGCTACGCGGAGATGTTGCACAACGATAAGTCGATCGAGGCGCCGGGGCGCCTGGAGAACCTCAAGGAACTGATCAACGCCATCGCCGAGTTCGAGACGCTGGGCGGCTTTCTGGAGCACGTCAGCCTGGTGATGGAGAACAACGAGGCCAACAGCGGCGAGCAGGTCACGTTGATGACCCTGCACGCCGCCAAGGGGCTGGAATTCTCCACGGTCTTTCTGCCCGGTTGGGAAGAAGGTCTGTTCCCCAATCAGCGCGCGCTCGACGAGAGCGGTCTCAAGGGCTTGGAGGAGGAGCGGCGCCTGGCCTATGTCGGGCTGACGCGGGCGCGCAAGCGGGTGGTGATCAGCCATGCCGCCAACCGCCGTCTGCACGGGTCCTGGGCCGCCGCCATTCCGTCGCGCTTTATCGACGAATTGCCGCAGGAGCACATCGAGATGGAAACCGACCCCGGTCTCTATGGCGCCGCGCAGCCGAGCTGGGCCGGTTCGGTGTTTTCGAGCTGGGGCGAAACCCGCAGCTCTCCGGGAATGCTGCGGGCCAAGGCGCGGGAAGCCGGCGGGCGCGCCGCGAGCCGCTTCATCGAAGGCAGCGCCCAGGTCATCGAGTCCTTGCCGCGCCAGGGGGTTCCCTCGGTAGGCGAGCGGGTTTTCCATCAAAAATTCGGATATGGCCGGGTGCGCGTGGTCGAGGGGGAAAAGCTCGTCATCGCCTTCGAAAAGGCCGGGCAGAAGAAGGTCATGGCGTCTTTCGTCGTGCCCGCCGATCAGGCGGGTTAGCAGATGAGCGCTTCCTGGCGGGTAACCTTGCGGGTGCCAGCATCCGCGCTGGGCCTGTTCGAGACGGCTCTGGAGCCGCTCGGCGGGGCGCTGGTCAGCGATCTGCCCGATGCGCGGGGCGAGGTGCGTCTCGATCTCTACCTTTCGCAGGCGCCGGACGGCGCGGAACTGGAGCGCTGTCTTGCGGAGGCGGCGCAGGCCGCCGGGGTCGCGCTACCCGTGGCCGAATCACAAGCCGTCGAGGAGCGCGACTGGGTGGCGGAAAGCCAGGCCGGCCTGCCGGCGCAGCGCGCCGGGCGGTTTTTCCTCCATGGCAGCCATGTCACGGAAAAGCCGCCGGCCTCGTCGATCCCGATTTTGATCGATGCCAATGCCGCTTTCGGCACCGGCCGCCACGAGACCACCAAGGGCTGCCTCCTGGCGCTCGGCGACCTGGCCAAGCGGACGCCGCCGCGCCCGCCCTATCTCGACATGGGCTGCGGCTCAGGGGTTCTGGCCATCGCGATGGCCAAGCTCTGGGGGCGCGGTAAGCGGGATCTAATCCTTGCCGCCGATAACGACCCGATCGCGGTACGCATTACCGCCGAGAACGCCAAGCTCAATAGCGCCGCCGCGCCGATCCGCGCGCTACGGAGCGATGGCTACGCCAGCCACGAGATCGCGAAGTCCGCGCCCTATGGCCTGATCGTCGCCAACATTCTTGCGCAGCCGCTCTGCGATATGGCTGGGGATCTCGCGCGGGTGCTCGCGCCGGGGGGCGTTGCCATCCTGTCCGGCCTGCTGATCCGCCAGGAGCGGGAAGTGCTGAGCGCGCATCTCGACTACGGCCTGGCGATCAGCCGCCGCTTTCGCCTGGGGGAGTGGTCGACCCTGCAGCTGGTCAAGCGTTAGCGGGAGACACAACGGAAAACGGCGGCGACTCGTTAAAGTCGACCGCCGTTCGATCCGGCCCCACGGGAGGAGAAATGGGGTCCGGTTTATCCGTGCCGGCTAGCGTGTATTACGCAGCCTGCTTGGTGTTGCTCGCGGACACGTTCGTGTCGTTGGCGGGCGTGTTCGGCTGCCAATCCAGCTTGCTGGAACCGAAAGGCCGGGCCACGAGCGTCTCGAATTCGTGCGCCAGCGCGGCCATCGGGCTCGCGATGCTGGCGACGGCGCGGGACAGCAGACCGCGGTTACGCGTCAGCTCTTCGGAAATATCCCAGACCTGGCTCCGCTCGAAGCCGATGTCGGCCAGGATACGGTCGTCCATGCTGAGCAGTTCGCGAACCGTGCGGCGGCGGTCGCTATCTTCCTTCCAGCGCCGGACCTGACGGCTCCAAAAGCTGGAAACGGCCGGCACGCTCTCGCGCGAAATATCATTGGCCTTGCCATAGATGGTGCTGCGGTTGAGGCCGATGTCGGCCAGGTCGCGGTCGCCGAGCGCGGAGAGTGCGGCGAGCGTCCTGTGCCGGCTGATGCTGCGGCGGATCTTCGCGGTCAGGAGGTTCAAGCCAGAGACGTCGGCAATGCCGCCGCCGAGCTTGACCAGAATTTTGCGCATGGCCGCAGCCTGCAGACGCCGGGCTTCTTGAACCAGAACGTAGGTCTGGTTGTGCACCTCGGTAAGCGCGCTATCGCTGCGCAGGGAGGCGATTTCGTGAGCCGTTAGGCGCTTCATGACGTGTAACTCCGATACATACAGTTTTTTTGCGTACAGTTTTCATCCGGACCGACGCGAGGCGTTGGAACGATCCGCGATCTCCGGTAGGCCAGAGATAAGGATGAATGCCACGCGCGAGCAGGGGGCTATTTTGCACTGCAGCATTGCAGTTGCAGCATGTCTCCCTGGGGCGCGGCATTGCTCGCTTCCCGGCCCCTGTGAGTGCGCGCTTGCACTCTCCGCGTGGCGCTCCTAGCTTTTGCTGCATGGATATGAAAACACCGGCGGAGGGAAGCTCCGCCAAGGCAGTTTCCGGCAAGCGCCTGACGGCCCTGCGCGCGCAGCTCGCGGCACAGGGCGTCGACGGAGTCCTCTTGCCCCGCTCCGACGAGCATCAGGGGGAATACGTTCCGCCCCATGCCGAACGCCTCGCCTGGCTCACTGGATTCAAGGGCTCGGCGGGCCTGGCCGTGGTGTTGAAGGAGCGGGCGGCGATCTTCGTCGATGGCCGCTACACCCTGCAGGTTCGCGAGGAGGTCGATACGGCGCTGTTCGAGCCGCTGCCGCTTGCCGAACAGGGGCCCCGGGACTGGATCGCCAAGACCCTGGCCGGGGGCAGGCTGGGTTACGATCCCTGGCTGCATACCCGGGCGCAGGTGCGTGGCTTCGAAGCCGCGGCCCGGCGAGCGGGCGGGGCGCTGTTGCCCCTGGCCGCCAACCCTATCGATGCCGTCTGGCCGGACCAGCCTGCCTTGCCGGCCGCCCCGGCGCGGCCGCATCCGCTTGAATACGCGGGCAGGTCTTCGGCGGAGAAACGTGCTGAAATCTCCGGGATCCTGGCGGAGCAGGGCGCCAGGGCAGCGGTTCTGACCCTGCCGGATTCCATCGCCTGGCTGCTGAACCTGCGCGGTGGGGATGTCGGCCACATGCCGGTGGTGCTGTCCTTCGCCATCCTCCATGACGATGGGCGCGTCGATTGGTTCGTCGCCGCCAACAAGCTGAACGAGGAGCTGCTGGCCTGGATCGATCCTCAGGTCACGGCGCATCCGCCGGAAGCCTTCGCCGGGGCGCTCGATGCGCTCGGCTCCGGGCCGGTTCTGGCCGACTCGCTGACGGCGGCGGAGTGGATTTTCGGCAGGCTGGAAGCCGCCGGCGCGCAGATCATCGACGCCAGCGATCCCTGTCAGCTGCCCAAGGCCTGCAAGAATTCCGTCGAGATCGAAGGCGCGCGCCGGGCGCATCGCCGCGACGGAGCGGCGGTCAGCCGTTTTCTCGCCTGGTTCTCCCGGCAGGGCGCGGCGCGTGCCGGAAGCAACGACCCGGTGATGGAGCTGGAGGCCGCGGATAAACTAGAGAGCTTCCGCCGGATAAATCCGGAACTGCGCGATCTTTCCTTCGATACCATCGCGGGCGCCGGCCCCCATGGCGCGGTGGTGCACTACCGTGTCAGCGCGCAGAGCAACCGCGCGCTCGGCGCCGGCGAGCTGTTTCTGCTCGATTCCGGCGGGCAGTACCCCGATGGCACCACAGATATCACCCGTACCCTGGCCGTCGGAACGCCGACGCCGGAGATGCGGGAGCGCTTTACCCGGGTGCTGCAGGGGCATATCGCCATCGCCACGGCGCGTTTCCCCAAGGGAACGACCGGCAGCGCTCTGGATATCCTGGCGCGCATGCCGCTGTGGCAGGCGGGATTGGACTACGACCATGGCACCGGCCACGGCGTCGGCAGCTATCTCGGCGTGCATGAGGGGCCGCAGCGCATCTCCAAGCTGCCGAACAGCGTCGCGCTGCGCCCGGGAATGATCGTCTCCAACGAGCCTGGCTACTACAAGGAAGGGGCCTATGGGATCCGCATCGAGAATCTGGTCGCGGTTGTCGAGGCCGAGGCGGAAGAATCCGATGGCCAAGCGATGCTGGCCTTCGAGACGCTGACCCTGGCGCCGATCGACAGCGCTCTCATCGACATCGGTATGCTCAGCGAGAGCGAGCTGGGCTGGGTGAATGCCTACCATGCCCGGGTGCGTGAAAGCCTGGCGCCACTGCTCGACGGCGAGGATCTGGCGTGGCTGGAGGAGGCGACGGAGACCCTGCGGCGCTAGGCCGGCTTAGAAGGTCTGGCGCAGGCGATAGACGCGGTTGCCGTCCCCGGCGGTCGCGCGTTCCAGCGCGTAGCACAGCTCGATCAATTCCTCGTCGTAGTCGAAGGAGTTGGCATCGACCTGCACTTTGACCTGGCGCGCCTCCTGGCCGCTGATCTCGAGCCCGGGCGAAGCGTCTTGCCAATCGAAGGCCTTGCCGGCGGCGAAGTACTCCGGGATATCGTAGAGATGATAGTCGCCGCCCATATAGGCGAGCAGCAGGCTTTCCCGTCCTTCGGGACCGGTGATGTAGATGCCCGCTTCCTGTGCCATCAGCTCCCGCCAATCAGCTTCAGCCAGTCATCCTCGCTGAGGGTGGCGACACCCAGTTCCGCGGCCTTCTTGGCCTTGGAGCCGGCATCCGCGCCAACCACCACATAGTCGGTCTTCTTCGATACCGATCCCGCGACCTTGGCGCCCAGACCTTCCGCTCTTGCCTTGGCTTCGTGGCGGGTCATGCGCTCCAGGCTACCGGTAAAAACGACGGTCTTTCCAGCCACCGGGGAGTCCCCGGTATCCGGCGCGGCGTAGGCTTCTATGGTTAACTCACCTTGCAGCGCGCGCAAGACCTCCAGATTGTGCGGCTCGCCGAAGAAAAACACCAGATCGTCGGCGACCGCCATGCCGATGCCTTCGATGTTGCAGAGATCGGCATAGTGCTCGCCGACCGCCTCCGGCTTATGCGCGTCGAGCGCGGCCGATGCTGTAGGTCGTGCCTTTGACGAGCGAGCCCTGCTGAGGCTCACTCACGATCTTGGCAAAGCAGAAATAGGTCGAACCATCGGGAAACGCCGAGTACTGCTTGGTGATCACGCTCGGGGTGAGAAACGCCAGGTGCACGGCCATCTTCGGACAGGAGCCGTCCTGGTGGGGAAAGCGAATGCCGTCCCCCGGAATAGCGCTTGGAGATGTTTCCCGCGACATCGACCCGAAGGAAGTGCATCGGAGCCCCGCGACGCCGAGGGTCCGAAAGGTTGCAGATTCGATGCGCAACCGTTTCGTAGGACGATTCGAAGAGCTGCGCGAGAAGCTCGACGTCGTAGCGCGAGCTGGTGACCTCTCGATAGAACTCCGGATACGGAAGCAAGAAGCGCTCCAGCGAAGTAGTTGGCGAGGTGAATCTTGAGCAGCTTTCGGGTCTCCCCGTGTTGACCGCTGTAGCCTTCGAGGATGGGTTCGTGAAGCTTCTCTTCGTCGAAAAGACCAAGCGCGATCGGTGTGCGCCAATTGAAACTTCAGACGCTGTTCGAAGAGATCGCTCGAGACGGTGAGAACACGCTCTTCGGCGTTCCACGTTCGGATGACGGAGCTGTCGGTGCGCTCGGGAATCCGATGAACGCGGACGCCTACCTGCTCGAGAAGACCACGCTCGAGGTCGTCGCTGGTCACGCGGCGTCCGAATGCGCAATCGCGGCGAAACTGCTGCGCGCGTTCCTCGAGCTGTTCGAACCAGTTGTGGTTCTGCTCCAGAAAGTCCGTCACCTCGTCGTACGGATTGTAGTCGAAGCGAACAGAGCCTTCGTCGGCCTGCTGCTCCCGTTCTGCAAGGCTCGTCATCACATGGTCGAGCTGGCTGCGGGTGTTCTTGTACAGATTGAACAGCGCCGTGATGGTCGCCATCATGCGCGGCTCGGCGCTCATGCTGGCGAGATCTTCTTCGCTCAGGTCGAGCGAGCGAAGCAACGGCTCGTCGAGGAGCCTGGCAAGGCCATCGTCGACCCGTCGCTCGCCGAGGCTCGACATGAAGTCCTCGACCGCCACATCGTAGAGCTCCAGCGCCTGAAAGAGCAGCGGCAGCTGCACGACGCGCTTGCCCTTCTCGATGAGGCTCAAATAGGCAGGTGAGATCTTCAGACGCCGCGCGACCTCGCTCTGCTGAAGGCCCCGACGAAGCCGAAGCTCCCGCAGACGCTGTCCCATCGCGGCGTTGGTCTCGGCCATTCGCGGCATTTACCGCAAATTTACAAAATCTGCCAGAGCGGAGAAGGGCACTTAAACCTCGTTTGGGAGGCGCTTGACCCTCCACGAGCGTATGATAGTGAAACAGGGTTCAGGCTCGACCGTGTGAAGCTGTAAAGAGCACCGCAACGGCCGCAGGGGCTTCGAACCCAAGGAAGGCCAAAACGAGGTAGGCTTCGGCCCCCTCAGGCAAATCGCAGAGGAAAGGACCGGCCAATGGCGGAGTACGGCAAGCGCGAGCGCGACAGACCGTGGATCATGCGGACCTACTCGGGCCACAGCACCGCCACCGCATCGAACGAGCTCTACCGAACCAACCTCGCCAAAGGGCAAACCGGGCTCAGCGTCGCCTTTGATTTGCCCACCCAGACTGGCTACGACCCCGACAACCCGCTGGCTCGCGGCGAGGTCGGAAAGGTCGGCGTGCCCGTTTCGCACATCGGTGACATGCGCGCCCTGTTCGATGGTCTGCCGCTCGACCAGATGAACACGTCGATGACCATCAACGCGACCGCCGTCTGGTTGTTATCGCTCTACATCGCGACCGCCGAGGACCAAGGCGTCGACCACCACGTCCTTCGCGGAACCACCCAAAACGACATCATCAAAGAGTATCTATCGCGCGGCACGCACATCTTTCCGCCCGCCGCTTCGATGCGCTTGATCACCGATCTGATCACCTACACGGTCGAGGAGGTTCCCAAGTGGAACCCAATCAACATCTGCAGCTACCACTTGCAGGAAGCCGGCGCGACACCCACCCAAGAGCTCGCGTACGCGCTGGTGACGGCAATCGGCGTGCTCGATGCGGTTAAAGCGACGGGCCGGGTGCCCGAGGATGAGTTTGGCAAAGTCGTCGGGCGCATGAGCTTCTTCGTCAACGCGGGCATTCGCTTCGTCGAAGAGCTCTGCAAAATGCGAGCGTTCGTCCAGCTTTGGGACCGAGTCACCCGGGAGCGCTACGGCGTCACCGATGCCAAGCAGCGGAGGTTCCGCTACGGGATTCAGGTCAACTCCCTCGGCCTGACCGAACAGCAACCCGAGAACAACATGATCCGGATCGTCCTCGAAATGCTGGCGGTCACCCTGAGCAAGGACGCCAGGGCGCGCGCGATCCAGCTCCCGGCCTGGAACGAAGCGCTCGGGCTTCCACGACCCTGGGATCAGCAATGGTCCCTTCGCGCACAGCAGATTCTCGCCTACGAAACCGATCTGCTCGAATACGATGACCTCTTCGACGGGAGCGCGGTGGTCGAGGCGAAGACCCAGCAGCTCGTCGACTCAGCCTGGACCGAGGTGCAGGAGGTCTTGAAGCGAGGCGGAGCCGTCCAAGCGGTCGAGACGGGTTACATCAAGCAAAAGCTGGTCGAGTCCAATGCGGCCCGTCTTCGCGCGATTGAAGCCGGTGAGCAGATCGTCGTCGGCGTCAACAAGTACATAGAAGGCGCAGCGTCTCCGCTCACGGAGAATCTCGATGACGCTATTCTCACGGTCGACCCCGAGGTCGACGCCAGCCAACGCGCCGCGCTCGCACGCTGGAAGGAAACACGGGACGACGCCGCCGTCGGCGCAGCCCTCGCAGAAATTGAGCGTGTTGCGAGGACCGACGCCAACCTGATGGCAGCCTCGATCGCCGCTGCGCATGCGGGTGTCACGACCGGCGAATGGGCCGATACGCTTCGACAGGTCTGGGGGGAGTACCGGGCCCCGACGGGGGTTGCAGGCGCAACGGTGAAGGCCTCCCGCTCGGGAGCAGCTGCGGAAAAGATCG
The DNA here is from genome assembly GCA_942491105.1 of uncultured Alphaproteobacteria bacterium. Classification (GTDB taxonomy): domain Bacteria; phylum Pseudomonadota; class Alphaproteobacteria; order Kiloniellales; family DSM-21159; genus JBBEAM01. Next base: position 53,514 of record CALNZX010000011.1, read on the forward strand.
GGCGCCTCCGTAAACGACTCGACGCACTCGAGGCAGCAATGGGACGGCGCGCCAAGCTCTTGGTCGGAAAGCCGGGCCTCGATGGGCATTCGAACGGCGCCGAGCAGATCGCGATCAAGGCACGCGACGTCGGCTTCGACGTGGTGTACGAGGGGATTCGTGTGTCTCCGGAGCAAATCGTGGCATCTGCGCTCGAGGAAGGTGTACATCTCATCGGTCTCAGCATCCTGAGTGGCTCCCATCTCGCCCTGGTTCCCGAGGTTGTGCGCAGACTTCGCGACGCGGGTCTCGGCGACATTCCGGTGGTCGCCGGTGGCATCATTCCAGAGGCGGACGCCGAGCGGCTCCGCGCCGAAGGGGTTGCGGCGGTCTACACTCCAAAAGACTTCGAGCTCGACAACATCATGAGTGACTTGATCGACCTGGTGGACCGCCAGCATGCCGCCGAGTGACCCGAGCGAGGACGCCTTGGCTGTGATGTCCTCGGACAAGGCAGCCGTCTCCCGCGCCTTGAACATGGTCGAAGATCGGAGACCGGAGTCGCAGGCCCGTGTGGCGGCGCTCTTGGCGCGACTCAAGGACGCGCCAAAAGCAGCCGGGGGTCATCGGGTCGGACTCACCGGTCCACCTGGCGTCGGCAAGAGTACGCTGACCGCGGCGCTCGCTCGCTGGTTCGGCAGCGCGGTCGCACCGTCGGGATCGTGGCCATTGATCCTTCGAGCATCCGCTCGGGCGGTTCGCTGCTCGGCGACCGTGCGCGCATGAGCTTCGACCCGACGGATGCCGGTCTCTTCGTCCGTTCAATCGCGACTGCAGGCGAAGTCGGCGGCCTTGCCTACGCGGCGAACTCTGCGGTGCGCGTGCTGGCCGCCGCCTATGACATGGTCGTCATCGAGACCACCGGCGTGGGTCAGTCGGAGGTCGACGTCGTCGACGTTGCGGACACGGTCGTGCTCGTAATCCAGCCCGGGAGCGGCGACGTGCTTCAGTTTTTGAAGGCCGGAATCATGGAAATCCCCGACATCCTGGTCGTGAACAAGGCCGATCAGGAGGAGCTGGCGCGGCGCGCCGTCGCCGATCTGCAAGGCGCGATCCAAACCGCCCAAGCTGTCGGCGCCGGGGGCGAACAGGATGCGGACTGGCAGACCCCCATCGTCGCCACTAGCGCGACCCAGGGCACGGGAATGGACGCGCTAATCGACGCGCTCAAACAGCATCGAAAGCACATTCAAGCGACCCTCGCTGCGCGGCGCAGGCAGGGGGAGGTAAGCTGGGTCTTGGACCTTTTCAGCCGCAAGCATGGCGAGCACGGGATTTCGACCCTAGGGGGGAGAGCAGAGTTGGAAGCCCTCGCCGAACGAGAGCTCGATGGCGGTGAAACGCCGTTGGCCCTTTGCGAACACCTGAGCCGAGACTATGTAGCAGCGCTCGGCAAGACCCCATGAGGAAGACATGAGTGAACGTCCAAACATCGTACCGATCGGCCAAATCCCGGAGCTAGGCGTCGTGCCTGAGAAGATGCACGCTTTCGTCATTCGACCCGAACGGTTCGGCGAGCCGATGCAATCTTTCGAGGAGGAAGAGGCTCGCGTCTGGGATCTCGGGCCCGGCGAGGTGCTCGTGCAGGTCATGGCGGCCGGGATCAACTTCAACGCGATCTGGGCGGGCCTCGGAAAGCCGGTGAACATCCTCAAGGGGCATGGTCTCGAGTACCACATCGCTGGATCGGACGCGTCGGGCGTCGTCTGGGCAGTCGGCCCTGGGGTCCACGATCACAAAGTCGGCGACGAAGTCGTCTTGCACTGCAACCATCTCGTCAACCCGGGCACCAACGACCTGCAGACCATCTGGGGCTACGAGACCCCGGACGGCTCGTTCGCGCAGTTCACCAGGGTCCAGGCGCAGCAGGTCCTTCCGAAGCCGGCACACCTCAGCTGGGAAGAGGCTTCGAGCTATGGCCTCACGTACTACACGGCTCACCGCATGCTGGTCGATCGGGCCAAGGTTCAGCCAGGCGAGGATGTGCTGATCTGGGGCGCGGGCGGCGGTCTTGGTGTGTTCGCCGTGCAGCTCTGCAAACTGATGGGCGCTCGCGCGATCGCAGTCGTGTCGAGTGACGACAAGGCGGAGCTCGTCATGCAGCTCGGAGCGCATGGTTTCATCAACCGCAAGGACTTCCCGGCGCTTCAGTACAAGGACGGCATGACGCCCGAAGAGGAAAAGGCTCACAGCGCAGACCTCAAGGGCTTCGGCAAGCGCATCTGGGAGATCCTAGGTGAGCGCAAAGGCCCCGAGGTGGTGTTCGAGCACGTTGGGAAAGGCGACCTTCCCCTGCGAGCGTGTTTCTCGCGGCCGAAGTACGGGCGCATCGTCATCTGCGGCGCGACCACGGGCTACGACCTCAACTTCGACGTGAGGCACCTCTGGATGCGGCAGAAATCGATCATCGGCTCGCATTTCGCCGACGCCGATTCCGCAAGTCGTGCGAATCGCCTGGTCATTCAGGACAAAATCAAGCCAGTCATGACGCAACTCTTCACCTGGGACGAAATCCCCAAGGCACACCAGCTCATGTACGAAAACAAGCTACACGGCACGGTCGCGTGTCTCGTGGGCGCGCCTCGGCCAGGGTTGAAGAACCTCGAGGAAACCCTCGCTGCGATCGCGAACGGTTAGGAGCAGCCATGCAGGAAGTCATCAACGCCATCGAGGGCGTCTACAAGCGGGCACACGACAACGTCAAAGCGCTGGTCTCCGATGGCGAGCGCATCAGCGCCAAGAAGCTGAATCAAAATCAGCTGGCCGCGCATGCCGTCGCGTACCTCGCGACGGAGCTCGAGGCATGCCGGCAGCTGGCCGACTGGGCCGAACGAGTCGGCGGCGAGTACGAAGGCAAGGTTGCGCGCGCGTACATCGGAGAGGTTGCTCGCCCGATCGTCGGGGGCGTCGACCTGGGGCCTGTGAAAGCATCAGCCTGAGCGAGGTCGGCATCACCGACGGCGACCTGCGAGAAACCGTCCTCGAGCCGAACGTCACGGCCTTTTCGGCAAACGAACACTCGAACGGCCAAGTCTACATCGAGCTCGCCACACATGCGCGGAATCACGGCTTCCCAAATCCGGGTTACGGCGACGAGATGCTCGACGAGATTCGTTCGCAGTTCTCCAAGTTCGTCGATGCGGTGGTCATTCCACGCGCGCAGGACATCCATCGCAACGACGTTCTGATCCCGATGGACATCCTCGATCAGATGAGCGAGCTGGGAGTCTTCGGCCTCACGATTCCCGAAGAGTATGACGGCCTGGGCATGAGCAAAGTTGCGATGTGCGTGGTCACCGAAGAGCTTTCCCGCGGTTACATCGGCGTCGGTTCGCTCGGCACACGCTCCGAAATCGCAGCTGAGTTGATCATGGGTGGCGGCACCGAGGAGCAGAAGAGAAAGCTGGCTCCCGAAGCTGGCCTCGGGCGAAGTTCTCTCGACAGCGGTGTTCACCGAGCCGAACACCGGCTCTGACCTGGCGCATCTCGGCACGCGCGCCGTCAAGCAGCAAGACGGGAGCTACGTGATCAACGGTCAGAAGACGTGGATCACACACGCAGTTCGAGCCGACTTGATGACCGTCCTCGCGCGCACGAATGCGGACGAACCCGGCTACAAGGGGCTCTCGATGTTCCTCGCCGAAAAGACCCGACTGACTGGCGAAGACGGCGAAGCGGAGTTCGTGGACGAAGGCCTCACTGGCACGGAGATCAAGGTGCTCGGCTACCGTGGCATGAAGGAGTACGAGCTGAGCTTCGAGGATTTCGAGCTCCCTGCGGACTCGCTGCTCGGCGGCGAAGAAGGCGCCGGATTCAAACAACTCATGCGAACCTTCGAAAGCGCCCGCATTCAGACTGCCGCTCGAGGCGTGGGCGTTGCCCAGGCAGCTCTCGAGGATGCGATCCTCTACGCGACCGAACGCGAGCAGTTCGGCGGCCCCATCTTCCAGTTCCCTCGTGTGGCCCGGAAGATCGGCCGCATGATCTCGTCGCATCCAGGCCGGACGGCAACTCACGTACTTCAGCGCCCGCGAGAAGGACCAGGAGAAGCGCTGTGACCTCGAAGCTGGCATGGCCAAGCTCTTGGCCACCCGCTCGGCTTGGGAATCTGCGGATGCCAACGTCCAAATCCACGGCGGAAACGGATACGCTGAGGAGTACACGGCCTCACGCCTGCTGGTCGATGCACGCGTCCTCAGCATCTTCGAAGGCGCCAACGAGATTCAAGCGCACGTGGTTGCGCGCCGGCTCCTCGAAAGCTGACGGGCGCGGCCGGACCGGCCATACTGCGCCGGGATGAGCCTTGATCGCGTCGGCGAGAGGCGAAGGCCGATTCGCATTGCCTTTTGCCTGGTGCTTGCGGTGCAAGTGCTACTGGCCGTCTGGGGCGTTGCCGACCAATGGACGCGCGGCCACAACGGCTGGAACGGAGCCGCGTACCAGAATGCTGCGCGGAATACCTTGCGCTGGGATGTTCTCTTCCCGCTTCAGTACGACACGGCAAACGTACCTCCGAAACCGGAGCAACTCTACACGCACGCACCGCTTGCCCTGCACCTGCACAACGTCGTGAGCGTCAAGATCTTCGGCGATCGTGAGCTCTCGATTCGTCTCGTCGCGGGGTTCTGGAGCGTCGCCGCGCTCATCATGCTCTTCGCCGTCGTGCGGAGGCTCTGGGACGACACTCACGCCCTCGCCGCCTCGGCGCTCTACGTCGCACTTCCCATCAACGCGATCTACATCAACATGGCCAACCACTCGGCTGGTTTCATCTTCTGGTCGCTGCTCGCGCTCTACCTCTACATTCAGCGCCCCCGCGGCAAGCTCTGGCCCTGGCCGCGATTCATCTTCTTCCTCTTCGTGATCGCGATCGCGGCGACCTGGGACTGGCCCGCCTATTACATCGCGTTTTGCATCGCCCTGCACTGGGCATACAGCGTCAAGAAGAGCTCCGAGCCATTCGCGCAGCTCCTCGTGTTCTGCGTCTGGATCGGTTTCTGGTTCGTCGGCCATTTCGCCTTGGTCGATCTGCTAACGGGCAACTTGGACGAGCTCACTGGCACGTTCAATGCACGGCGCGCGCTCTCCTGGGACCGGTTTCGAACGCACCTCTTGGTGGTGCCAGAGCTGATGTTCACGGCCCCGATTCTCGGAATCTCAGCGGCCTGGGCCGGGGCGTGGCTGCTGCGCTTGGCTCGGGGTACCGCGCGCGCACGGGACTTGGTGCCGCTCGCGTTTCTGTTCGCTGGGCTCGTTCACTACTGGACCTTTCGCTGGAGCGCCATCGTTCATTCGTATTGGGCCTGGCCGATGCTCCCTGCCGTGGCGATCACCGCTTCGACTTCTCTCTTCACGATGGCCCGATGGATTCGCACACGGGCCGGTCGCAGTGGCGAGCTTGAGTGTACTGCTGCTGTCGTCCCGCTCGCGATCAGAACCGTTCAGATCGTGCCCGAGGGGCGATACGTCGGTGGCTCGATGTGGTTCTTCACTCCGGTGCGTGGGGCGACCGACGTTTACGACTCCGGCAGGCCGGAGTTGCGGTTTGCAACGAGGGTGAAAGCCTGGACCGATCGAGACACGGGCGTTCAGCTCCATACGAGCCTCAAGCCGCTTCGTTTGGAACCCCGATTCGACATCACGCTCGATCGAGTGACTCATCGCTGGTCGCAGCACCCGCGCCAGGAGATCCCAAACGCCCAAGGGGCCAAAGCTTGGGTCTTCATCGCCGCGGTCGATGCCTTCTCCGAGGAGGAGCGCACCGCTTTCGCGTCGAGGCATCCATACCGGCAGTATGGGGACTACTTCATGCTCGACCTCCGCACGGAGGGCCGCCACATCGAGATCTGGGGCCTCACTCCGCTTCCCTTCGATCTGCGATGGCGGCTCCTTCGAAGCGCGTTCGAGCCCCCAATCCGCGCGAGCCGGCAGATCGCATCCGAGCAGGCGCTCGATGAAAAGGTGGCAGCGCTCGATGCGGACTAGTCCATGGACTTCGCCTCTCGAGCTCTGGGCCTCGGCCTATCTCGGATGCACCGCACTCTTGCTGCTAGGCCTCCTTCCGGAGGGCGAGGTCTCGTTCGCGCTGCTCAGCCAGCTCTGCTGGCTTGCCTTGATCGGCTCGATCCCGACCGCCTTGGTCCTAGGTGCCGCATCGCGCGTCGCCACATCGTCGACCGCCGTCGTCTTCGTCTCGACGCTTGCGGTGATCTCGGTTTCGAGCCTGATCGCCTGGGAGCACACGGACTTCTTACTCTCGGGGCCACATTGGCTGCTTCATCAGCAGCGCGAGGTCGCGGCATCGGCATGCTCTCGCGCGCAGTGGCCACAGCATGCGGAGGAGGCTGGCTTTGGCTGCTCCTGGGCTCGCGAATCCAAGATCGCATCCCGCTCACGGCCTGGTTTGCTCTCACGCTCACCGCAGTCGCATTGCTCACCTCCGCGATCGTGAGTTACCGAGCCTACGACTACTCGATGGCGCAGCTCGTGTTTCCGGCGGGTGTTCTCGGCGCCGCCGTCGTGTACCGACTGTTCCGTCGATCACGGTATCGGCGTCGCCGTGCTCGGCGCGGCAGTGGCATGTCTAATCTGCGGCGCGGGCTCGCGCTTCGATCCATCGATGGTGGCCACGGGTCAACGTGAGGTCATCGCGCAAAGCCGAGCGGGTGCGTTGACCACCCTCTACGTTTTGCCGCAGTTTCGCACCGACGAGGACTGGGTGGTGAACGGTGTCGCCTGCCCGGATCCGAGACCTCTACTGGAGACCTCAGCCATCGGTATCGCGCCCGAGCGACGTCGAAACGTCATCGTCATCACGGTCGATGCCCTCCGAAAGGACGTCGTTGGGGGCATCGTCGACGGGCGGGCCGTGACCCCAGCGCTGTCGAGCTGGGCGAAAACCGCCGTGGCATTCGAGAACGCCACGTCGACCTACCCCGCGACGCTGTTCGCCGTAGGCAGCGCGTTTACGGGCTTGAGCCCCGCCGAGCTCTATCTCTCTGCGTCGCTTCCGGAGACGATCTTCACCCGGACGCGGGCGATCATCGACCGGCAAGTGGCCATCTTGCCCGACGTGAGCTGGTTTCGCCTTCCGATCGTCGGGCAGTTTCTGGCGCCTGGAGTCGAGACCGAGTTCGCACCGAGCGATGCGGCGGCGACCGACGCTTTGATCGAACGGCTGGAGGCAAGCGTGGAATGACGGCGCGACGGTGATGGCCTGGCTCCACTTCTACCTCCGCATGATCCGTACGTGCCCCAATCCGACTTCTCGTTCGGCAAGGGAAAGCGCAATGCCTACCTGAGCGAAGTCGCATACTTCGACCGGCAGCTCGGACGCTTGATGAACTATCAGACCAGGAACATTGGCTGGACGACACCCTGGTCATCTTCTTCTCAGATCACGGAGAAGCCCTTGGCGAGCGCTCGTACTGGGGTCACCACGTCTATTTGAATGCATGGATGATCGACGTGCCCCTCATGCTCTGGCATTCGGATCTAATGCCCGCCGAGCCCCGGGTCGGTGTGAGCCTGGCAGACGTCGCGCCTACCGTTCTTCATTTCCTCGGATTGCCCCTGCCGAGCGACATCGCCGCTGAGAGCCTGTTCACGCTCGACCCCGAGCAAGTGGGCAGGCCGACGTTCTCCGAAGCATTTCCGGTCCGCGGCCGACAGCTCTTCGAGAGCTTTCGGCTTCCGGCGCTCGATGATTCCGCGATTCGCGCCAGACTTCGCAGCATTCGTCAGAGCAGCGAAGGCTACGAACCAAAGGGCGCCATCACCCAGGACCAGTATCGCCTCATTCACCACCGAGGCGCAGACGCCACTCTGTTCTACGATCACGACATCGATCCCGGCGAGCGCTCGAGCCAAGGCGTCGGAAATCGGGAACGTGCCGAGCTCCTTCGAAGCGAGCTCGAGCGCTGGGAACAGGAGCAGCTCAGGCGAATTCGGTGCAGGCTCCAGCTCAGCGCAGGTCCGGATGCGACCTCGAATCCTCGATGACGCGCACGGACTCCGAGCGAATCGCGGCCCGGCTCATCCCGAGACGCGCTTCGTTGAATCGAATGCGTGCGGCCTGTCCGACGACCGTAGTCGCATAGAGCTGAACCACCAGTTGACCGGAGTCGTCCGGGACCCCGATCTCGTAGCGAAGCTTCCAACGCTCGCCATTTCGAACCAGGAAACCTTTGCGCTCGAACTTGGAGTAGCCGTTCAGGAAAACATCTTGGTGAAAGTCGACCACAGCTCCATCACCGAGAACTTCGAGGTCCAGCACCACTTCGAGGTTCGTTCCCGCGGGAACGCGTAGATACTGGCCGCCGATGAGAAGCTTCTTTCCGTCGGAGGCCCTCACGGTGATTTCCTCCTGGGCGAGCAGATCGAGTGCTTCGGTCTCCGTCATGTCTCGACGGCCCGAGCGGGTCAGGCGCGCGACCTCGGCCAAGAGCTGCCGCTCACGCCCATCGGCAGGCTCGCTGCGTCGACTCGGTCCGAATACCAGGCTTCGCTCCGGAATGGTCCGCGTACAATCTCGGAACGACTCGCTGCAGACGACGGCGCTGCCAGTTGCCTCCCACATGATCACGCGACGTGCATAAGTGTTTCCTGCGAAGAGCCGTCGCGGCACGGCGTAGTCGCGAAACCAGCTTCGTCCCAAGAACTGCCGCGCCTCACCTTCGACTCCTAAGAGATCGGTCACAGAAAGCGCAGTGTCGACGTGGGCCTGGAGCGTGTCGATTCGTTTTCGCTGCGGGATCGGCAGCATCACCACCACGAACGACCAGCTTTGAGAGAGCAGCCTCTGGGTTGCGCTCTCCGCCCGCGCCAGGCCCGCCGATTCATCCGAGGTGATGATCACGACCGTGTCGCGGAGCACGCCTCGTCGTTGGAGCTCATCCAGGAACACGGCAAGCGCGTCGTCGGCCCAGAGAAAGGCGCGCTCCTGCCTGGATCGTGCACCGTCACCGCCCGCATCTGCTGGTATCGTAAAGGGATGATGCGTGCCTACCGTCAGGAGCGTGGCGAAGAAGGGCGTCGACGCCTCGTGAAGCGCGACCACTTTCTCGACGGACTGCTCGAAGAACGCTTTGTCGTCGACGCCCCAATCGGTGCGGGCATAGCTCTTCTCGAACCAGGGATCTCCGACGAGCTCATCGAAGCCGGCTTTCTTCATGAACTGGTCCTTGAGCATGAATCCGAGCGGGGCTGCTTGTATGTACGCGGTGCGGTATCCGAGCTTGCGCAAGACTTGGGGCAGGCACAGGCGCGCCGAGCCGTAGGCCTGCTCGCTCATCTTCGATTGATCGGTGAGAAGCTTGGGGTAGTCCCCGCATAGAATCTCCGTACTCTCCGCGGTTGGTTTGCCTTTGATGGGAAATCACTTGCGTGAAGACGATGTGCTCCTGCGCCAGTGCGTCCAGCCTGGGCATCCGCGTCGTGCTCTCGACGCCTTGGGCGGCCGCGACCGAGGGGAGGTACGCGCCCGAAGCTCCTTCGACCATGATCAGCAGGACGTTCGGCCGATCGAGAAGTGGACCGATCCAGCGCTCGCCATGCAGATTGCTTCGAAAGACGTCTCGTACTTCGGCGCTGATCGTTCCTGATTCTTCGTTCGGGGAGGCCCCTACGATCGCTAGGTTGGCGTAGACCGCATGACGCTGACGCCACTCGTCTTGCTGATCTGACCAAGGAATGGCTACCTGGCCGAGCACGCTCGTGGCGAACGCGAGCCCCCACCAGCGCCACCAACGCTCTTTCGGGCGACGTGCCGAGAACGCCGCGAGAATCGCGAGAACCAGGAATGAGCCAAAAAGAAACGGATGCGCCAGACGACCCGCTGAACCACCTAGGAAGACCGAATCGGTCAAAAAGCCTGCATGGCTGAGCGCATAGAGAGAATCGAATACCGAGATGAACTCGTACATGGTGAAACTCAGCACGACGAACGCAATGAGGATCAGCAGTCCGAGCGCTCTGCCCCAGTAGCGGCCGAGGGAGAAGAGCAGGCCTACGGCGCCAATCACGAGCAAAGCGATGGACGTGTCGGAGAGAAATCCTCGGAGATCGGCCAGGGCGAGGACCATCCCCTTTTCGCGCAAGAGCAAGCCACGCGTGAGCCAAGGGGCGCCGAGGCAAAGCGCCACGACTAGCCCCCAACCTGCGCGTCCATTCCAATCCGGTGTGTCTGCTTCGATGACCGGAACTTATGAGCTATGTCGATACGATGGCAAAGGGATTCGCGCCTGCGGCCGAGCGCAATCGGCAACCGATCCTCGACGTGCTTCGGCGAGTGCTCCCGCCCCGAGGCCTGGTTCTCGAAGTCGCGAGTGGAACAGGTCAGCACGCGGTCTTCTTCTCGGAGCAGCTTCGAGCCCTTCGATGGCAACCGAGCGACGTCTCGCCCGATGCCCTGCGGAGCATCGGAGCCTGGGTCGCCGAGCTTGGCCGGAGCAACCTCCTCGCGCCCTTCGAGCTCGATGTACGCTGGCCGGCATGGCCCCTCGCAGAAGCTGATGCCGTGCTCAGCATCAACATGATCCACATCTCGGAATGGGAAACCAGCGAGGCCTTGTTCGAAGGGGCGCGCAAGCTGCTCGCGCCTGGCGCTCCACTGATTACGTACGGCCCTTATCGGCTTCATGGCGAACACACGGCACCAAGCAACGCAGCGTTCGACGAGAGTCTTCGGTCGCGCAACCCGTGTTGGGGCGTCCGCGACATCGATGAGCTGACCAAGCTCGCCGGCCGGACGGGTTTTTCGCTGGAGGAGCGCGTTCAGATGCCGGCGAACAACATGACGTTGGTATGGACGCGCGACGCCTAGGACGGCATGTGCGGCAGCGACGGGTCCCAGAAGAGCATCACGAAATACAAGATGAAGATGAGAATCAAGGCGGCACCCCGCTTGCGACCGATGTGGCTCCGCTCGTTGACCGCCATCAAGAGGAGTAGAAGGGTCGCGCCTACCATGATCGGGAAGTCTCGGAAGATGACGGAGCGGTCGACTTCGCCGGGAGCAATGATCCCGGGAAGCCCGAGCACACCGAGCAAGTTGAACATGTTCGAGCCGACGACATTGCCCACCGCAATGTCCGGTTCTCCCCGGCGGGCGGCGGCAACCGAAGCAGCCAGCTCAGGAAGGCTCGTCCCGAGCGCCACGAGAGTGAGACCGACCACGAGCTCGCTGACGCCAAGGTCGCGGGCGATTCCGACAGCGCCCCAGACGAGGACGCGAGATCCGGCCAAGAGGACGAGAAGGCCGACCGAAAGGACGGCGACGGCCCTCGGTGTAGGGAGCGAGCTCGGGATCTGATCGTCTTCGAAGGCCAACGCTGGATCGCTGATGTCTCGGGACCGCTCTTCACGGCCTTGCAAGCTAATCCAAACGATCAAAGCGAACATACCCGCGAACAAGACGAAACCTTCGACCCGGCTCAGCTCTCCGTCCCAGAGGAAGGCCCAGGCGAGCGCCATGATCAGGAACAACACCGGAATCTCGCGAATCAACAGCCTCGAGTGAACGCTGAGCGGCTGCGCGAATGCCGCTGCGCCTAGAACGAGCGTGGCGTTGGTGATGTTCGAGCCAATCGCGTTGCCGATGCCCATCTCGCGACTTCCGGCGGCCGCGGCCATGCCCGAAACCAACATCTCCGGCGCGGAGGTGCCAAAAGCAACGATCGTGAGACCGATGACGAGGCGACTCAGTCCAAGGTTGCTGGCCAAACCGGCCGCTCCATGAACGAAACGATCGGCTCCCCAGACCACCGCGATGAAACCCACGATGATAGAGGTGATGGCGTAGAACAGCGTCAGAACGACCCCTCGAGCGAAACGGGCAAAGCCTCAGTTTTGCTCAGTCGTGGACCTGCGCAACCCCCGTGCAGATCGCACTGGTAAAACCACCCTGCGGGGCGCTATACGTCTCTGAGCACAGGAGGGGACGGCATGGCTGAGCGCCTAGAGGGCAAGGTGGCGATCGTAACGGGGGCAAGCAGGGGAATCGGTGCGGCGATCGCGGCCCAGATGGCCGAGGAAGGAGCCAAAGTCGTCCTGGTCTCCCGCAAGATCGAAGGCCTCGAGACCGTTGCGGGTGAGCTTCGCGACAACGGCGGCGATGCGACGGCGATCGCCTGTCACGTGGGTCACCGCGACCAGCGCGAAGAGATGCTCGAGAAGGCGCTGAAAGCCTACGGCAAGGTCGACATCCTCGTGAACAATGCCGCGACCAACCCTCACTTCGGCCCAATGCTGACAATTGACGGAGGCGCCTGGGACAAGACCTTCGAGGTCAACGTCAAGGGCTACTTCGGAATGATCCAGCTGGTAGCTGGGCACCTGCAGCAACGAAAAGCGCGGGGGTCGGTGGTCAACGTCGCCAGTGTCGTGGGCCTCATGGCGGCCCCGATGCAAGGCGTCTACGCGATGACCAAGGCCGCGGTCATCTCGATGACGAAGACCCTGGCGATGGAGCTCGGGGGTGCAGGCATTCGGGTCAATGCAATCGCGCCAGGCCTGATCGAAACGAAGTTCGCTCAAGTCTTGGTGGACAACGACGAGATTCGTTCGAGCATCGTCAATCGAACGGCGGCAGGCCGTGTGGGTCAGCCGCGAGACATCGCCGGAGGTGCAGTCTTCTTGGCGTCGGACGAATCGGACTACGTGACGGGGGATGTCATGGTCATCGACGGCGGCTGGACACTGGCGTAGCCGGGGCGGCCGATGATGGGTAAGCCGCCACCGAGCCCCGGAGAGGCTGCGCGGAAGCGCGACTTGGTCGAATCTCGCATCGTCAACCTGCGCCGTGAGCTCGAATCCGAAACCGAGCCCAGGACACAGGCCGCGATCCTCTACGAAGTGGCGGCGCTCCACGAGCACGAGCTCGAGCTGACTTCGGAGGCGATGGAGCAGTACGGCGAGTCGCACGCGGTCGCCCCAGGCTTTCAGCCAGCTCTTGATCGCCCAGTTTCGGCTCGCTGAACGCGGCGAGAGTGGCTACGATCTGGGCGCGCTTCCTTCGTCGCAGGTCGCGCGAGCCACGAGCCCTTCTGTCAGCGGCGCGGCCTCGTGGATCTCGCCCTGCAGTCCGAGGACTGGGCATCTCACCTGCGCGAGGCCATTGCGCGTTCTCCAGAGCCTGCGGTACCTGCCCTCATTCTCGAATGGCTGGCCGAAGCGCGCGGTGAGGATGGCGCCGTTCGGGATGCCTTGATGGCACAGGCGAAGCACGCCGCCGACCCAATCTTACGCGCCGCGCTTTGGATCGACATCGCATTACACGAGCTCGGCGCGAGCAGGCCGGATGATGCTTTTGCTGCCCTCGAGCACGCGTGTGAATGCCATGCGCTCGCTTGGCAGGCGCGGTCACTGCAAGCTCATACCGCCCGCGCGCACCGGCGCTGGGATGAGCTCGTGCGTGCTGTGACCGCGATGGCACGTATGCTCGAAGCGGCGATCGAACCGGGCGGATCGCCCGACCCGCTCGATCTTCCCGTTCCGGAGGGCGTCCGCCGACCGATGGCAGCGCAACTGTGGCAGGAAGCGGCGACCTGCAGCGCCGTGCACCTCGACGACGCCACCGCAGCTGCGGGCTACCTCGAATCGGCCCTGCGATGGATGCCGGAGAGCCGGCTGATCCGACAGCAATCGCTTCTCACCGCGGAGCGTCTCGGCGACGGTGCGGCGGTTGAAAACGCATCGAACTGGTTTCGATCCATGGCCCCCGAAGACCCGGCGTTCGTCGCGCACGAGCTGCGGCTTGCAGGGTCGAGCGCTGACCTCGACAGCGCGTTGGAAACACTTCGCGACGCGACGGAGCGGTTCCCTGATTCAAGCTACGCCCAGGCGGCGCTCGACGTGGCGCTCATCCGCGGCGCGCGCCACGGCGAGCGCGCCGAAGGCTTCCGACAGGCCGCCGAGCTCGCTGAGGGTGAGACACAGGCGCAACTCGCCTGGAGAGCCGCGCAGCTGTGCAGCGCCAACGCGGACAGCTCGGACCACACCCAGGCGCTCTACAGCTCAGCCATCGAAGCCTCCACGTCCTCGAAGACGGCGATCATCCGAGAAGCCTTGGGCGCAGCGATGCGCGCGAAGCGGCCGGAGGCCGTTCTGACGCGTTTCGATCAGCTGATGCAACGCGACATCGAGCCCGATGAACGAGCTGCCCTCGCCTGCGCCAAATACAACCTCTTGCGGCACGCGCTTCACAGGGACGAAGACGCCGATCAGCTCCTTCGAGACGCTCTTGGAGACTCGAATCATCGCGCCTGGGCGCCTTCACTTGCACGAGCGCAGGCTGCTTGGAGAGGCGACGCAGGCTTGCTCGCCAGGGCTCACGAGGAGAGCGCCGAAATCGCATCGGGAGATCGTCGCGTCGGACACCTCTGCGCAGCGGCGCAAGCTTACGCGCAACGCCGAGACTGGGAAGCCGCCGAGCGGGTCCTTCGGTCCGCTCTGGCCGCCGCTCCGAACGACGGCCACGTGGTTTCGCTGCTCGATGCGATTCTGCGAGAGGGGGGCCGCCCCGAGGATGTGGTCTCTTTGGCGCGCGAACGTTCGCAAGCGGATTCAACGACGGCGCTCGGGGAGCTTTCGCTGCTCCTTGCGGGGGCAAGCGCCGAGCGGATCGGAAATCCAACCGCGGCTCGCCAGGCGTATGAGCAAGCTCTGGTAGATGCACCCGATTCGACATCCGCGGCGCTCGCAGTTCTCGATGTCGCGCGCCGTCAGGGCGATGCGAACGCGACAGAGCGCGCGTACGCGTCGCTCTCGGAGAGCCGCCTTGGTGGGGGCGTACCCCAGCTCTTCGCCCTCCTTCTCGGTGACGCCCTGGACCCCGATGACGACGGTGGTGCATGTCGGGCCTACGAGCGTGCGCTCGAGCACCCCCAGCACCGCCACGGCGGCGGCGATTGCGATCCTGTCGCTGCCCGTGAAGCTCAGCGAAGGCGACCAACGAGCGGCGGCCGAAGAGCTTTTGGTCGACAAGGGGGCCGCGACCCTCGACGACATGGATGGTTTTGCTGCGGCCTACGGAGCGCTGCGCGCGTCGCTTGGCGAAGAGAGCTCGTTCGCAGGGGACGCCTGGCTTCGGCTGTCCGCCGCGGCGCCGACCGAAGCTTTGCGGGCGGGGACCCTCCTTCAGGGGCTCCGCGCCTGGGGGATCGCTCGAGGCACCGACGCTGCGGATGAGTTATTCGTGCTTGCGCACGAAGCCGAAGCTCTCGCAGGATTCCTGCCGGACGCCGCGGTCGCGATCGACGAGGTGCTCTCGCCAAATGACGACGCCGCGCTCCGCGTCCATGCGCTGGTGCATAAGCTGGAGCACAGCGCGGCGCTCGGGCGCGGGGCGCTCGATGCGGCACATTGCCGCGCCCTGGTCGAAGCGGGTCGAGGCGCGGAGGCGGTCGCGCTTCTCAGCAACGCCGTAGATGCGCGCCCCGACGATCTAGCCCTTTGGGAGACGCTTCGATCCGCGGCACGGCAAGCCGGCGACTGGCCGTTGGTCGCACAAGCCTGCGAGCGACTCGCACCTTTCGTCGAGGACGCGCTGCGGGGCGACCTTTTGGAAGAAGCGGGTGTGGTGCGGATGGACTGCCTCCAGCAGTTCCAACAGGCAGAGGACCTTTTTCGACGCGCGCTCGATGAGGACCCCACCCGCGACCTTGCCTTTCGGAGGCTTCGTGACCTGTTCGTCGCACAGGAAGACACCGAGGCGCTCGAAGTCCTCGTCGCGGGTCGGCTTGCCCTTGGCGGCCCGAAGGATCGACTGGATCTGCTCTACGACCGCGCGCGCCTTCTGCGCGGAGTGAGCGATCGTCCGGGCGCGCTCGAGGTGCTCGACGAGCTCTTTACCAGCGATCCGGCTCATCCGGGCGCCCTGGCCTTGGCCGCTGAGGTGCACGCCTCACTCAAACAATGGGCCGAGGCGGTCGACTGCTTGCAGCGTCTGTCCCGGGCGAGCATTCCCGACGATCAGAGGCGCGTCGCGCACCTTGGCGCCGCGGGTTTCCTCGAAAACCAGCTCGGCGCGAAAGCCGAGGCCCTCGAGGAGCTACGCGCGGTCGAAGCGCTCGGGCTCACCGACGCGGAAACCTGGACACGAATCGCCGCACTCGAAATCGAGCTCGGCCGCCCAGAAGCGGCAGCCGATGCGTACAGACGCGCCCTCGAAGCGGAGCCGGCCAGCGACACAGCGATCTCGGGCCTGGTCGAGCTCGTTGACCAGACGGAGGTCGAGACCGCCGTCGCACGCTACGAAACCGCCATCTGGTCTCGCATCGACGCCGGCGAGCTCGACGCATCGCTTCTCGAAGCCTTGAGAAGCGCTGCCACATGGCGGGGCCACGACGCGCGCGCGGCCGCGGTCCAGGAAGTACAGCGTGCCTTGGGTCTTGCCGGACCCGTCGACGAACACAGCGTCGAGCTGAGCAGTGTCTCGATCGCTGCGCTCTGGGATCCGAACGCCGACCCCGTGCTCCAAGAGCTGGTCCTGTGCGCGGGCCCCGGCCTCGGCAACGATCGCCTTCGTTCGAAGAAGGTGGCCTCGAGCGAGCCAATCTGCACCGAGCTCGAGCGGCTGTCCCAACGCTTCGGCGCCAGGACAGGCTCCATCGAGATTTCCAGCGAGCTCGACGCACCTGTCGCTCGGACAAGCCGTAGCGGCGAAATCCGCTGGGTAGTCCCCGAGCGCGCGCGAGGGGGTCTCGATGCAACGGGGCGTTTCCTCGCCGGCCGACTCGCCTGGGCAGCGCCGCACGGAGGCGCCCAGCTCCTCGACGGGTCGCCAGAGCAAGCCGCTGGGACGCTCTTGGAGGTTCTTCGCGTCTCGCGCTGTGACGTCGAGGCTGGAGATCCGCCCTTACCCGCAACCGCGGTCAAGTTGAAGCGCGCTGCGCGCAAAGCCGTGCAACAAGCGGTCGGCGCGACCAAGCTTCGCGCATCGTCATTGCTCGTTTATTCCCGGAGTCTGCAGCGGAGCGCGGACCGAGCCGGATTGCTGGCGTCCGGAGAAATCGACGCCGGGCTCGAGGTGCTGCTGAACCAAGAGGTGAGTCTGGACGCACTGAGGATGTCTCCTCGGGGCCTCGATCTCGTTCGCTTCTGGATCGACGCGGACTCCCCGCTGTGGGGGCGCGATGGCTGAGGACGACGTGTCTCGAGCGAGCCGCGAATCGGAGCCGTTCTCGTTCGATATCGATGACGAGGCGATCGCTGACCTGCTCGACTCCTTCGTCGAAACGCAGGCCGGGAGTCTGGCGAAGCGTACGAGCCGTCCCCCGGACCCCTCGGACTCGGGCGCCCTCGCCGCGCAGCGAACGCTCCTCGAGCGCAGGCCGCGCCAAGAGGCGCTGCCCTTGGTTGGCGATACCCCGGACACGATGAAGCGGCGCGTCGAGCTTCTGGAAGCGCTTGGACGACGCGCCGTTGGCTCGGCGCGCGCACGGCTTCTTACCGCCGCAGGGGAGCTCTGCGAGCGGCTCGAAGATTACGACGCGGCCGGGCGCCACTACGCCCAAGCGCTGTCCGCCGACGCCCGCGACGTCGTCGTTCTGCGCGCGCTTCGGCGGCTCGCCATGCGGAACGGTGACTGGGGCGCCGCGGCAGAGGCCTTGGAAAGAGAGGCCGGCCTGGAGCTCAGCGCCGCCGATCGAGGCTCGGCGCTCAACCTGCTTGCCCGTATTCAGCTCTCGAAGCTCCACGACCCGGCAGCCGCAGAGCAGGCCGCCGCACACGCAGCCGAGCTTCGAGGGGACGACTTCGTCGCGTGCGTGCTCTTGGCCTCCGCACGGCTGGCGCGCGACGATTCGGGGCGCGCAGCGAACGCTCTGAGCGCCGCGGCGGAGCGATGGCCCGATGCCAACGCCGAAGCGGTGCTGCGCCTCCATGCGGCCGAGCTCAAGGAGAAGGTCGGCTCGCTCGAACATGCGAGGAGCAGTTACCGCCGCGTGCTCGAGCTACAGCCCGCACTGTGAAGTGTTCGTAGTACGCTGCTTCTGCTTTTGTTCTTCCGTATCCTGTTGCGCCGTAGAGTGGAGCAAACGTATGCGCCTTCGCATCCTGTCTACTCGTAGGCTGACCAGCATCAGTAATAACTTTAGCGGTGTATGCATGTACATCAAATCCAGTAGATACTTCTTCAATTGCTACTCCATCTTGTGATAAAAAGGCGGCAGCGCGAAACTCTAGCTGTGCCATGTCAGCCTCAAGTATCTTGCCACCATTGAAACGAGATACAAACACCTTCTTCACAGGGAACGTACCACCACGTGGCATGTTCTGCATGTTAGGGTTAGCACCTGACAGTCGACCTGTCGATGTGCGATGTTGAAGTAAGCTAACATGCAACTTACCATCTTGTTTAGTGTAGTTCTGGATGCCATCAACGAATGATGACAGGTATGTATCAACAGCAGATAGTCTGCGTACCTTAGATAAGAAGTACTGCATCATCCATACCTTTAGACTTAGCACCAGCCTCTAGTAACTCAAGGTTTGTCTTGCTGGTACTAAAGCCATTGGCACTAGCCCACTTAGCGGAAGGTGGCTTGAACTTGAAGCCAGCCATGATTGTCGGTAGGATTGAACAGGAAGCCTGCACGTACCACAAGCAGGACACTTACTTGGCTTAGCGAATGGCTCACCATTCTTCTTAGTCTTGCGTATATAACCACTACCGTTACACGTGGTACACTGGACTGC
>CALNZX010000012.1:0-152500 GCA_942491105.1 uncultured Alphaproteobacteria bacterium
CACATGGTGGTCGCCATGCATCCGCTCCCGCCGCGGAGGCCGGGCTTGCCATGTTGCGCCAAGGCGGCTCGGCCATCGATGCCGGCATCGCCACGCAAATGGTGCTCAACCTCGTCGAGCCGCAATCCTCCGGCATCGGCGGCGGCGCCTTCATGCTGTATTGGGAGGCGGGCAGCCGAGACCCTGACCAGCTATGACGGCCGCAGAGACCGCCCCCGCCGGCGCCACGCCGGAGCACTTCCTCGATGCGAACGGCAAGCCCTCCCCACGCGGCAAGAGGACGTGAAAAGCGGACTTCTCTATTGGCGTGCCGGGCGTGCTGGCCGCGCTCAAGCTCGTGCATGACGAATACGGCAAGCTGCCTTGGGCAGCGGTATTCCAGCCCGCCATCAAGCTCGCCCGCGACGGCTTCCCGGTCTCGACCGCGCCTCGCCAAGATGCTGAGCAAAGATCGATCCCGACACGTTTACGCCCAGTCGGCCCGCGCATATTTCTTCGATGCAAGACGGCTCGTCCCTGGCTGTTGGCTACAAGCTCGAACCCCGCGCTCGCCGAGACCTTCGAAATCATCGCCAAGGACGGCCCAGACGCTTTCTACGAAGGCGCGATCGCCACCGACATCGCCCACGCCGTCCAGACCGATCCGCACCACCCGGCACCCTGTCCATCGACGACCTCGCGAAATATCGCGCGCAACCCGTCCGCCGGTCTGCGTTTTCCCTATCGCACCCGCAGCGTCTGCGGCATGGGCCGTCGTCCGGCGCGGTCGCCGTCGGCCAGGTGCTCGCCCTCCTCGGCCTTTCGATCTCGGCACAACGCCCTTCAACCAAGCGCCGCCCACCTCATTGCCGAGGCGGAGCGTCTCGCCTATGCCGACCGGCGCGCGCTACATGGCCGACCCCGATGCCTTCGTGCCGGTGCCGTGAGAGACTGCTGGATGAGGTTTACCTCGCTATCGCGCGGCAACCTGATCGAAACCGAACCAGGCCATGCCAAGGTCGCTGAACCCGGCCCCGCCGTGCGGCCGGCGCCTTCGGGCTGCGATGGTACGGTTGAGAGTTCCGGCACGACGCATATCTCCATCGTCGACAGGGACGGAAACGCGGTCTCCATGACCACGACCATCGAGTCGGCTTTCGGATCGGGCCTCATGGCGGGCGGCTTCCTGCTCAACAACGAACTGACAGATTTCCTTCACCCACGCCACTGGACGTGCAAGGCCGCGCCATCGCCAACCGCGTCGAGGGAGGCAAGCGCCCGCGCAGCTCCATGTCGCCCAACCATCGTGTTCGACGACGGACGAGCTGCGCATGGTGCTCGGTTCACCCGGCGGCTCACGCATCATGCTTATGTGATGAAGGCGCTGATCGCCCATCTCGACTGGGGGCTCGACGTGCAGACCGCAACCGCCCTGCCCAACTTCGGCAGCCGTAACGAGGCTGCTCGAGATAGAGCTGGAAGGCCTGGGGTGGTCACCGCGTCCGGCTGAGGCCATGAGGACGCGGGGTCACCGCGCGTGGTCGACCCATGACGACGGACTGCACATCATCGCCGATGCGCAATGGCCACTTGAAGGCGGCGCCGATCCGCGGCGCGAGGGCGTGGCACTGGGCGACTAGGTCATTGAAGTGTAGACTGCCGCTGTTGATCGTTTGAGCTTTTCCCCTGGAGTTCCCCGCAGTTGGCTTCCAAGAAAATCACGGTTCAGGGTGCGGGCATTTGCGGCCTGTGGCATGCCCTGACGCTGGCAACGGCGGGCCATGCCGTGACGCTGATCGAACGCACCGCGCAGCCGTTTGCAGAGGCCTGCAGCCAGTATGCCGGCGCGATGCTGTCGCCTTTCTGCGAGGAAGAGGGAACCGAACCGCTCAACCGCGATCTCGGCTTGCGGTCGCTCGATCTTTGGGAAGGCCGTTTTTCCGCAAGCCTAGATCAACGGCAGCCTCGTTGTGGCCCAGTCGCGCGACCGGCGCGAGCTTGACCGGTTCGCGCGCGTGACCGAAGGCCAGGAGCGGGTCGACGGCAGTGAAGCTTGCCGCGCTGGAGCCGGACCTCGCCGGGCGGTTCGACCGGGCTCTGCATTGCCCGCGAAGCGCATGCCTCGCCCGCGCGACGCCCTGCCCTTCCTGCTCAAGCCGGCTGAGAGCGATGGCGGGACGGTCATGCAGCTCGGCGGGCACGCCGCCGGATGGCCGGACATCTCGTCGACTGCCGTGGACTGGCAGCACGTGATGCGCTGCCAGATGCTGCGCGGCGTACGCGGCGAGCGTGCGTGTCATGCGCGCGCCCGACGTCACGCTTTCGCGGCCCGTGCGCCTGCTGCATCCGCGCTTTCCGCTCTACGTCGTGCCGTGGGGCGATGGCCGTTTCATCGTCGGCGCGACGCAGATCGAAAGCGATGAACAGGGGCCTGTGGACCGTGCGTTCCGTACTGGAGCTGCTGTCGCGGCCTATGCGCTGCATCCTGCCTTTGGCGAGGCGCAGATCGTGGAGTTCGGTGCCGGCGTCCGCCCTGCATTTCCGGACAATCAGCCTCGTATTATCCGTCAAGGATACCTATATCCACGTCAACGGCCTGTACCGGAACGGTTTCCTGCTTGCGCCTGCGCTGGCACGGATGCCGGTCGGATCTATCTTGCGACCGGAGAGCCACACCGGAGGTGTTTTCCTTGAAGATCATGGTCAACGGCGAAACCACCGAGGCGCAGGCGTCAAAACTGCGGATGAGCTGCGCCGAGCTGGGCTACAACGATGCCAAGGTCGCAACGGCCCTGAACGGTAATTTCGTGGCCGGCGACGGCGCGTCGACACCCCACTCTCCGAAAATGACGCGACCGAGATCGAAATCGTGGCGCCAAGGCAGGGCGGCTGAGGAAGGGATGCTGAACTTTACGGCACTGAGATCACTTCGCGTTTGCTGCTCGGCACGGCGCAATACCCCTCGCCCGAGGTCCTGCCGAGTGCCGTCGAGGCGGGCGCCGGTATCGTTACCGTCTCGTGCGGCGTGAGGCGGCGCGTGACCGCAGGCGCAAGGCATTCTGGGACATGATCCAAGAACTCGGTGTGCAGGTGCTGCCCAACACGGCCGGCTGCCACACCGTCGAAGGAGGCCGTGACCACGGCGCAGATGGCGCGCGAGCTGTTCGGCACGACTGGGTCAAGCTCGAGGTGATCGGCCAACGACGATACCCTGCAGCCCGACGTGTTCGGCCTGGTCGAGGCGGCGCGCATTCTGACCGCTGACGGCTTCAAGGTGTTCCCCTACACCACCGAGGACCTGGGCGCTGCCGAACTGCCTGCTCGCCGCGGGCTGCGAGGTGCTGATGCCCTGGGGCGCGCCCATCGGCACCGGCGCGGGGCCTCGCCAACACCTACGGCCTGCAAGACCATGCGCGCCTATTTCCCCGGTGTGCCGCTGGTGGTCGATGCCGGCATCGGCGCGCCGAGCCATGCTGCCGTGGCCATGGAGATGGGCTACGACGCGGTGCTGCTCAACACGGCAGTCGCCAAGGCGGGCGACCCGGTGGCGATGGCCGGAGCTTTGCCCGAGCCATCGAGGCCGGACGGCTCGCCTACGAGGCCGGCCTCGATGGAGCCGCGCGACATGGCGGCCCCGTCGACGCCCGTGACCGGCACGCCGTTCTTCGAGCTCGATCGAGCCTCTTGATCGCTTTTACCCGATCTTCGACAGCGCCGACTGGCTGCACCGCACCCTGCCGCTGGGCGTGAAACTTGTGCAGCTTCGCATCACGGACATGGACGAGGCCGAACTCTGCAACGCCGTCACCCACGCGCAGGCGCTCTGCCGGGCGCGGGGCGCGACGCTTGTCGTCAACGACCATTGGCGCATCGCGATCGACGCTGGCTGCGACTGGGTTCATCTTGGGCAGGAAGACCTCGATTCCGCGGATCTGCCTGCCATTCGCCGGGCTGGCCTCAAGCTGGGCATCAGCACCCATGACCACGGCGAACTCGACCGCGCCCTGTCAATGTCGCCTGATTACGTGGCGCTCGGCCCGGTTTATCCGACGATCCTCAAAAAGATGCCCTGGGCGCCGTGGCGGGTCTGGCGTTGCCCGTGGGGTGGCGAAAAAGGCCCCATGCGCCCTCGTCGCCATCGGCGGCATCACCTTCGAATCCGGCGCCATGGATTGACCGAAGTGGCGCGCCGACAGCGCCGCCGTCATCATGGACATCTGGTCAATACCCACACCCTGAAACCCGGACCGAAAACTGGGTCGCTGGTCTACGCCGCCAGCCCGGGCGACAGCTATCAACAGGTTCTGCGGCACGCCCGACAGCAGCCGCAGGGAAGGCCGACCTGACCGCCCCTGAAACGTTCGACCGGCGAACTGGGACCAGGATTCATCGCGGGAACAGAGATATGCCATCGGCCTGATCCGCCTGCAAGCCAGCAGGAGTTGTACTACGCCCTGCGGCATTGACCTAACTGGAGATCGCCTACACCTCCCTTGCGACTCAGGCTCGACCGCCACACCGGCGTGCACAGCGCGGTGCTCGGGGGTGCTAAGGGGGATTGCGTTTCTCCGCCCCTGGCCCGGGCCATAGGCATGTTCGAGCCGGTGCTCGCCACCCTGATGGCGCGCAACGTGAGGGGCATCGTGCAGGGGGTTTGCTGCCGCCCGCGACGCGCCCAAGCCCTGCTCGATGCCGTCGACAAGCTGGAGGAAAACACCAAGGCCGATCTTGCAGACGCCCCGATGCAATCCGTGCGCGGCTGGCTGGGCTAATGGGCGCCGACACGCAGCCGAGCAGAACCTGGCGGTGATCACTCACCGGAAGCCAAAGTACATGCTTCTGAAAGCTTCGTCCGGCTTGGCTGGATTGGCCGTCTATCCGGACGATTTCACCCTGCTCGCCATTTGTTTCGAGGCGCTGCTACGCAGCGACGCGGAAGCACTCAAGGCGGTGTTCGACTCCGACGATAAGGAGGAGATGCATGAGCAGCGGGGGCGCGTCCAGCATCATTGGCGGCAGATGCAACTGCTCACGCCATGCTGGTCCTCGAGTCTCGTCGCGCCGGCGCTGCGCGTGCGCCCTGTCGCAATTGCTCGGCGAAGACGGCGATTGCCATGCTGATGCATCTCGTCTCGACGCTGACCATGACCTTCGTAGCCTGGAGGATACCGCAGCTCAGGCGCTGCCGCAACGCCATGGGCAGCCCAAGAGGCCAAGGTCAAGGGCAAGAGGTTTTCGTCGAGAAGCTCGGCCCGTTCGCCGACCGCATTCAAGCCTATTGGACCACGGCGCGGCCTGGTGCGGACGGCAAGTCGAGCACCCGCCACGGCAGAGTAATGCTGTGGCGATCGGCAATGCGCGCACGGGACGCGCGGCATTGCCGCTAGGGCTTTAAAGCGTCACTTCCATTCCGTCGTATGACACTTCCAGCCGCGCCCTTACCGTGGCCCGCTCAGGTGAGTCGTCGCGCAGCACCGGGTTGGAATTACGAGCGGATGAAGGATTTTACGCACGATATTAAGCGGCGCCATCTGCTCAAGCGTCCCTTGCGAGCCCGACATGTTCATGTGGCCGATGCGGTCTCAGGTCTTTTGCAACAGTCCTTGAACGATCATCTCGTCGTTGGTGTAGAGCGTGCCGTCGAAAAACAGGAGCGGCGCGCCATTGAGGCGTTCGCGCAACGGCTCGTCGAGTCCCGAGCAGCCCGGAATGAAGAAAAAGTGCTTTCCGCTCGCGTCCTCGGTGACTTTGAGGCCGACAGTATCGCCCTCTTCCGTTCCTGGAAGCTGCCGCCCGAGCCTTCTCTTCGTCCTCGAGATAAAGGGGGATCTTGCCGGAATCCCAGTGAATTCCTCGATGGAAAAGCCCACCGGCCCTGAAGCCCCTACCACCGCGAATGCCTGGCCCAGTGCCATGGTCTCGCGCTTGACGAGATCTGGGTTCAGCACCTCGGCGATGCTGTTGCTCGTGGCAAGCACGTCGAGCACGCGCGCGCTGCCATAGGTGACCGTGAGGAGGCTGGGCTTTCACGCGAACACAGAAGTCCGCCACCGCATCCACGTCGCCAGTTGGTCAGCACCCACCCGCCTTGATCGGGCTGTTGCGGGGCGGACCTTCGCGGTCCGGATGCAGCTCCGGCGTCGCGTTGATCTGCTGCCTCAGGTCGGGTGAGGCGTTCAGCAGAACCCACTGGCGGCCGTCGGCGCTGACCGCGACGAGGCCTGGGTGCGTGGCTTGACCGTCGGCAGGCTATGCCGCGCATCGACCGAGTTCTGGCCTTGCCGTTCCACTGGGGCAGACCGCCGCCTGCGCCTGCGCCGATGACTTTGATCAACATGCTAGGGGTCATGGCGTCTGCGCCCCGCCCCGTCAAGGCAAAATGTCCGGCCTCGATCAGCGGCACGACCTGCGCTACGGCATGACGGCGACGCCCCAGGGCAAGCGTCCGACCGGCACCGACTTCTCGGCCTTCAAGCTTTCGACGTCGATGATGGTCATGTCGTTGGTCAGGCCGTTCGCCACATAAAGCTTACGCCCGTCCGGCGAAAGCTTCGAGATGCCACGGACGCTGTCCGACGAGGATGTAATCCTTGACCTCGTAGGTGGCCGTCTCGATCACCGCCACGCGGTTCGACGGTCCAAGCGCCACGAAAACGAGCTTGCCATCCTTGGAGAAGTCGACCCCGAGTGGCTGAATGAGTTCCGGCGGTACGCCCGGAACGGCGGAGCCGATCTTCTCCAGCACCTCGTGGCTCCCGGCGTCAATCACGGCGACCGTGCCGCCCACCTCCGCGGAAACCCAGACCGTCTTGCCGTCCGGGGAGAACGTGGCTTCCCGCGGCCTCGTGTCGACAAGAACATTCGCCAGCAATTCCAGCGTGTTGTTGTCGATGAAATGGGCCATGCTCGTCGTCTCGGACGTGGCCACCGTGACTCCGGAATCGGGGCTAACGCTCATGCCTTCCGGCTCGAGCCCCACGGAAACCTCGCCGACCGTTTCACCGCTTTTGCGGTCGACCACGGTCACTAAGGCATCGTCTTCGTTGGCGATATAGAGCCGCTCGCCTTTCGGATCGACCGCCAATAGCTCCGGGTCGGGCCGGAGGGAATGCGCCGCGAGACCTCAGCGTCTCGGTGTCGATGACCGCGATAACCTCATCATCGCCAAGAGCGACGAAAGCCTCTTTGTGATCCGGCGACATGATGATGCCGCGAGGCCGGCGACCGACCTCTATGGTCTTCTTGATTTCAAGGGTGTCTCCATCGACCACGGTGACCGTGTTGTCGCGCTCATTGCCGACAAAAATCGTAACGGCGAGGCCCGGCGCGGCGGGAACGGTAAGCAGGCTCGCAAGCAGAACGACGGCTACAAATCTCGGGTTCATGAGGAGGGCCTGTGTCTCAACGGGTTTGACTGGGAAGGGAGCACTGCTCTCGGGCGCGTCGAACCTGAGCGTGTCGGTCAAATAGTGCGGATGAAGGAAACCGTCTTGCGGCGACATGGAAACGAGCGCCTGCGGACCGATGATGAGGACAGGTTGCCGGAGCTGTCGATTCCACGGGCGGAAGGTCAGCTGCTGCCCCTTGAAACCGGCAACCTTGAAGTCCTTTGAATTGATGTATTCGCGTAGAACGGAAACGTCCGTCTCCTGCGTGCGCGTCGCCGCCTCGCCGAATACACGCGCCGCAAGCCAGGCCGCATAGTCCCGCTCGGTCATGATCCGGCCCGCCGCCTCTTCGAACGCATTTTGGAGCTGCGTCCCCGCATATTGCTCGTAGGCGCGGTGCCACGCGACCGCGACCAGACCTTGCGTCCCCACGACCGGGTCAGGGTCATAGGTACGGAACAAGAGATAGGTCCCAAACGCATCGCCAACATCCGCCGTCCAGACCACGTCATGAGACGCGGCCCCTTGCGTGAGCTCGGGCATCTTGGTCTGGATCTGCTGATGTCCGAATCCGTCCGGCGATTGCCTGCGTCGAACTCAAACGCCTCTCCTCGACGATCTTTCCACCGAAGCGCTTCGCCGCCCGCTTCACGGCTTGCGCGTAAGCCTTGTCCTTTGCCGTCTTGCCTGTCACGAGGAACCAACGGTTCCACCGTTTCCAGATAAGATATTGCGCCAGAGCGTCGGCGCGCATGGCGTAGCTTGGCAGGATGTGAAAGACATTTTGGCGGCAGTCTTGCTCACGCAAATCGTCTTGGTCGCTGCGGACATTGAGGATGACCGAGTTCGCAGCTTCCGGAAGGTCGGCGATCGCGAGCAGGTCGCTGGGCTCAAGATCGGCGATGATCAAGGCATCGCCGATCTTGAGGATTTCCTGCGCCTTGGCGACCGGGTCGCCGTCTTCCGGAACGATTTCCGGTTGAAGCACAAATTCCTGACCAAGAAATTTGCCCGTCGAATTGTTGTCGTGCACACCCAGCTTTGCGCCGGCCAGTCCTTCGTCGGTGAGGATCTTCTCAAGCAGCGAGAGCGGCGGCGGTTCCTTATAGGCTTTGCCGAGATAATGGATGGTGATGGTCTTAGGCTCGCCACCGGGCGCTAGGTTCTGAGCAGCAACCGGAACCTGCCCAACGGCCACAAAGCAAAGCGCGGCCGCACCGAGCGCCAACAGGACGCGGCGGCTCAAAGCATTCAACGCCATCATTGGCCGACCCCGGGTTGCCCCGGAGCCCTCGTGGCGCCTAACGTTTCGAGTAATTCGAGCTGCTGCAGCGCCGCCTTGTTGTTGTTGGCGGCGGCGATTTGAAGGGCGGTTTTCCCGTCGGGCGACTTGACACCAAAGTTCGCGCCGGCCTGAGCGATCACGCCGATCAGCGGTGGATTGTCGTGAGCAGCCGCAACCATGAGCGGCGTGATCCCATTGGCGCTCTTAGCGTTCACATCCGCACCCTTCTCAATCAGAAGCTCCGCGATCTCGACGGAGCTTGGCCCTTGGTTGAGCCGCGCCGACCGTTGTTCGACCTCGCGCTGACTGGCGACCAGCATGAGCGGCGTCAATTGCTCGGTACCCGCCGGGCCGTTCGCCGAAGCGCCCACTTCGAGCAGCGCCTTGGCGGCATAGAACTTTCCTTCGGCAAGCGCGATTGAAAGCGGCGTAAAGCCGGGCGGACCGACTTCGAGATCGGCGCCGGCTTCCGCGAGTACTTCGATCGAGGGCACGTGATTGCGAAAGGCCGCATGAGCCAGCGGGGTCCAGCCGTCGCTGTCCCGGCTGTTCACATCGGCACCGCGTTCTATGAGGAAGGTCATCATGTTTGAGTCGCGCTGCCGCGCGGCCCCGTGGAGCGGCGTCAGCCCTTGCAGATTGCGCTTGTTGATGTCGGCGCCCCGCTCCAGAAGGAGATCCACGCGTCCCTGATCGGAAGCAAGGACGGCGTTCGAAAGCTCCTGGGTCAGGTCGGCGCCATCCGCAAGCCAAGTGTCCAACCGCTCCTCGGTCACGATCTGATCGGCGCTCGCCTGCTTTTTGTCGAGTTGGGTCTGGTCGTCCGGGAGCGGCTCCAGGAAGATTTCATGAGCCGCCTGCTGACCGCGCTCGAAGAAGGACCCGTGAGATGGGATGTCACCAGGCACGATGCATTTGCTGCACTGGACGAGCGGCACGCCGTAATCGTCCAGGATCTGCTTGATTTCGTCCTTTGACGCCTCGAGCGCATCTTCCAGCCTGTACTTGAGCACCGCGTTGGTCTTCGGCATGCCGATGGCGAGGCTGAACTCGAGAGGAATCTGATCGTCCATCAGATTCACCGGCTGCAGCGTCAGCGGCGCGTCCCGCACGGTCTTGACATAGCCCGCAAACGGCCCCCACACGGCGGCGACATCGAGATCGCCGTCCACCACCTCTTGGACCTGCCGCCACGGCTGCTTCTCCGGCGAGAGGTCCGCATCGTGGCTAATGACATGAATGCTGACATTGTCTCGGACGCCATGCTTGGCCAATGCCAGCCGGATTCCGGAGTGTTGAAACGCCCCTAAGCGTAATGTCTTGAGCCGCGGATCGTCCAAGTCCTCGAAGTGAAGACCGCTGTCGTCGCGATAGGCCAGCACATAGGTGCTGCGGTAGATGGGAATGGTCGTCAGCAGGCTTTCGTAGTCCGCCGGCATGTCGAGGAGAATGTCACACTCGTTGTTCGCGAATGTCTCTCGGGTCAGACCACGCTCAAGATACGGACGCCAGAAATAACTCACGCTTGTGCCCATCGCCCGCCCCAGAACCTCGATGATTTTATTCTGGTAGCCTTCGCGCTTGTCGTTGGAGAGCGGCATGTTGCCCGGGTCGGCACAAACGCGCAGGTTGTGCAGCTTCGTCGTGCGGGCAAGCTTCTTCGCGATGGTTTTCTCGGCGTGGGTCAGTTCGTCGAAGTTTTTCGTGCTGTCGAAAGACAGCTTGTCGGCCGCTCCGGCACAAGAAGCCCAAACCGTGATTCCCAGGCAGGCGGCGATCAGCGGCAGAAGACCAGCGGGACGGAAGGTCACGTTACCAAAACTCCTACATCTAATTGGGGCGCCCTCTAAGGCGCATAGGCGGCCCCAAAAAAGGGACCGCCTACACCGATGGTCGGGCGCCAGGGCCGGACGATTTCCGCACCTGGCGCCCGTGACTAGGGAGAACTAGTCAGAGACCCTGAACGTATAGACGTTGGCACCCTGCGGGATCAGGTTGAGGCCCGCAGCCTTGGCCATCGCCGTGGCACCGATGGCACCGAACTTGTCGTTCAAGTCCAGACCTGCGGTCACCGGTAGGCCGATCCAGCCACCAATGCCGGAATGCACCGACACATACTGCTTGCCGCCCACCTTGTAGGTGATCGGGTTGCCGATGATGCCGGAGCCCAACTTGCGGCTCCACAGGATCTTGCCCGTGTCGCGGTCGACGGCACGGAAGTCGCCATTGAGGCTGCCGTAGAACACCAGACCGCCTGCGGTGACCATGCCCCCGCCCCAATTCGGATAGGGATCTGGGATCTCCCAAGCGGTCTCACCGGTCAAGACATTGAACTTCTTGAACTTGCCGGTGATGCCGGGCTTCTCGGGATACATGTACACGTTGGCGAACACGTAAACCGTGCCCTGCTGCGTGTGCGTGCGCTCCTGCGGCTCGTCTTCCATGCACCAGTTGTTGGTGGGGCAATAGAACATGGTCGGATCGGATGGATCGACAGCGCAAGGCTGCTGGTCCTTACCGCCCATGGCCGAGGGACAAGACGACGTGTTGACGCCAATGTTGAACGGCGAATGCGCCTTGACCTTGATGGGACGGCCGGTCTTGAGATCGACCTTCTCGGCCCAGTCCACGGTCACGAACTTGTTCGCGCGGAGCAGCGTGCCGTCGGTGCGATCGAGCACATAGGCAAAACCGTTCCGATCGAAGTGAACAAGCGTCTTACGCTTTTTGCCGTCGACTTCCATGTCCACGAGGATGTTCTCGTTGACGCCGTCATAGTCCCACTGGTCGAACGGTGTCATCTGGTAGGCGAACACCACCTCGCCCGTCTCGACCTTGCGGCCGAAGATCGTCATCGACCACTTGTTGTCGAACGGGCCGGAGCCGAGCTCTGCATCGTATTCGTTGCACTTCTCGTGGGTATGATCGTCACCCTTGAGGGCGCAGCGCAGGCCGGGGCTCCAGTGACCCGGGTTACCGGTCGAGGCGTAGATCATCTTGAGCTCGGGGTCGTAGCTGAACCACGCCCAAGGTGCGCCGCCACCGATCTTCCACTCGCCTTCAGGATAGGTCTTGATGCCAAGATCCTTGCCGGCGGTCCCAAAATGGGGATTGGCTTTGTTGGATTCCGGCGTCAGGCACACATCCTTGTCGGAACCGGTGGAGTGGCAGGTCCACACCTTCTCACCAGTTTCGATATCGTATGCGTCCAAACGGCCGCGGGCGGCGAACTCGTCACCGCCAAAGCCGGCGATCACCAGGTTCTCGGCGATCATGGCCGGACCCGTGTGCGTCTCGCCATGCTCAGGATAAGCATGCTTGACGGTCCACAGCTCCTTGCCGGTCTTCGCATCGAGCGCGATGACAAAACCGTCGAGGGTGTGGAAGACCACCTTGCCCTTGGCATAGTTGAGGCCGCGGTTGACGGTATCGCAGCAGGCGCGCGGAATGGCCGACTCGTCGCGGTCGGTCGTCTTCACGTAGTTCCAGATCTGCTTCGGATTGTCCGGATCGCTGAGATCCAAAGCTTGGACCACGTTGCAGAGGGCCATGCTCGGACAGCCGCTGACGAAGAACATCATCGGCTTGCCGCCAACGTCGCTGATAACGATCGGCTGGCCCTCTTGGCCGCGCAGCGAGTTCATCGACTGCGCCCAGATCATCTCCAGCTTGCCGACGTTGTCGGTGTTGATGTCTTTCAGCGGGCTGAAGCGCGTAAGAAGATTGTCACGACCAGGCGCAGGCCACTGATTGGGGTCCTGTGCCCTCTTGTCGATCTCGGCCGAAGCGGACTCATCCGCAATGACCGGCCCTGAAGCCAGAAGCAGAGCGGCGAACAGGCCCCCTGCAAGTACTGCACAATTTCGGAACCTCATCGTTTGCTCCTCCCGAAGGATTGCAAGAAATGCCGGCTTGATCGCCTACGGCGTCAACGGCGGATTTTTTGAGAAGGAGCTTCATCGGCGCGGGCGCTGAATTTCTAACGCGCTTCGCGGCACTTATTAGAGGGTATTGCCAGCAGCGATGAACCAACCTCCACGAGGCCCTAATGGGGGAACTCGATGTGTGGGAAGCTATCTGATTGGTTGCTGGAACTGTTACCAAAGCTCAGTGCAAAGCAGTGGCCGCGTGCACGCGGTGCCTAGCAGTGCAAATGGGTGCGGTTGGCTTGCCGTCTTGCCAGGACTTGGTAACACGATTGGCAAACGTCCTTGCCCATGCGCGGATAATAACCGTCTCCCTTGAGACGGTTCAGAGCTCGTCGAACGGCTCGCCGCGGCGCGGTCGCTCGCCGATTGTACTGCCCAAGCTGGATGGTCCCGGCAGGTATTGAATGGCGATGCGCATGAGTTCCGGTCGCGTGCGTGCGCCGAGCTTGGTCTTAAGCTGCGTGCAGATATTGGCGACGGTCTTGTAGCTCACCTCGAGCTCTTCTGCGATTTCGCCATAGGGTTTCCCTTCGGCCACAAGCGTGAGCGTTTGCAGTTCACGCGGGGTCAAACGCTCCAGCCGGTTGGTTTTCTCCCGCAAGCGGCTGAACACGACGTCCGAGGCGAGATCGTGACTGAGGTAGGAGTCTCCCCCACTGACCTTCTGAAAAGCGCGAACCACCTCCTCGGGCGGTGCATCCTTCAAAACGTAACCGCTCGCACCAAGCTCCAGCGCCCTCCCGACGATCATCGGGTCTCGGTGCATGGTCAGCACCAGCACGGGCGTCTCCGTATCGATGCGGCGTAACCGGCGCAAGAACGACAGCCCGCTCAACGCGCCGGCCTGCATGGCAAGATCAACAACGATGACATCGGGTTTTTGCCGGCGATACAGCCGGAATCCTTCGGAGGCGCTTTGCGCCTGATCCACTTCGTCGGCTCCCGCCTCCTCCAGAAGCTTCTTGCAGCCCTGGAGCACAATGGGATGGTCGTCGATCAGAAGGACGCGGGTCACAAGGGCGACCCCACGAGTTCGAGCCCCGCGGACGCTGCGGGCACGCTCTTGATGGGAATATCAATGCGGACCGTGGTCCCTTTGGACGCGGAATTCCTCATGGTGCATGCGCCGCCGAGGGCCCGCGCCCGCTCCGCTATGGTGGCAAATGTCAGGTCCTTTGGCTTCGAGGCGGAGAGTCCGCTGCCGTCAAAGCGCAGAGTGGCACGCAAGGACTTGCGAACCTGCTTTCGGGCGCCGCGGCCTGCCGTCTTGTGCTCGCAGACATCCACGTACACGGTCTTGGCTCGGCCCTTGCGGACGGCCGCAGTCACGCCTTCCTGGATGCATCGATAGAGCGTGAGGTCGCATCCCTCACCGTAGGACTTGGCGAGGTCGCTGACCGTTGCCAGAATTTGCGTCTCGCGGTGGCTTCGTTGAAGTCCACTGAGAAGCTCTTTGATGAGTTGCGTAAGCGAGACCTGTCCTATGGGTCCCGGCCTAAGCTGTTTGAGGATAGACCGGTTCATCGCTTTCAAACGATCCGTGCCGTTCATAATCTCGCCGACATGCTCGCCAATCTCGGCGCCGGGCGGACCGTCCAACCGATCGGCGAATGTCCTGATCGACGACGCGTTTGCGGCAATGCCAAACAGGCAGGCTCCGGCCTCGTCGTGTAGCTCATGAGCGATCTCGCGCCGCACCTGCTCTTGCGTGGAAATGAGCTGGCGATAGAGCTGGCTGTTCTCCTCGCGCGCGCCGTCGAGATTGCCCGCGAGCCCGTTGAAGCGGTCGGTGATGAGGGCGATCTCCTTGACCCGCGAGGGCTTGAGGCGGGTAGCATAGCGGCCGCCCTTGAGGCTCTGCATACCGCGGGCAAGGCTTGCGAGCGGATGCAACACGCGTCCCAGCACCATGTAGAGAATGACGAGCACCGCGAAATTGAGCGTGAGCCAAATGACGGCCAGCGAGGCAAAGTCACGCCACGCCTCGGCGATCTCGTCGGCCGGCTCACCAATAATGATGACTGGATCCGCGCGGCTTGCGGAAACCACCCGGATCGAACGGCCCGATAGATTCGGACCGACCAGCGCGGCAAACCATTTAGGCGCCCAGCGGGAGACGTGCTCACCATGGACCGAGATCGGCGCCATCATGTTGAGCTTGCCGTCCACCATCAGCAGGAGG
The DNA here is from genome assembly GCA_942491105.1 of uncultured Alphaproteobacteria bacterium. Taxonomy (GTDB): domain Bacteria; phylum Pseudomonadota; class Alphaproteobacteria; order Kiloniellales; family DSM-21159; genus JBBEAM01. Next base: position 14,764 of record CALNZX010000012.1, read on the forward strand.
CGCACATGCCGCAAGCTTCTGAGTTCTTGCGGTAACGTCTCGGACAGTTGATCAAGCCGACCTCGGCTCGCCAAATCCCGGATGGTCGCTTGCGCGAATCCCTGGGCGATCCCGAGCGAGGATTCGATCTCGGCGTGGGTGGCCGAACGCGTATTGAGAATCCAGATGGCGCCCGCGACCACGGCCGCCAGAAGATTCACGGCGCCGATAGCAACCAGAAGCTGCGTCCGTACCGATCGACCATGCCACAGGGTGCTCGGGCTGAGCACTTTGGCGATCCGCCACACGCGATTTTTCCCGGGCTTCGGCATGGTTCGAGACGGCTCTAAAATGGGGATATTAGGTAGCCCAGATGGGAAACTTGGGCAAACAAACTTCCCGCGCCGAAATAGGCCCGAGAGCCATCAGGGAGCGAGCAAAAGCAAAGGGGGTGCAGGTCATGCTGCACCCCCTTGCCAACACCGGTTCGCGAGCGGTTGGGTCTTCCTGCCCAGATCCCTGTTCCGGAGCGATAATCGACGTTAGCGTTAGTCGGCCGTGATCACGAAGACCTTGAAATCCTTGTCCAGCCGGAAATCGTACTGGCCGGCCTTGCACTTCACGTCCTCGGCCTCGAAAACGCCGGTACCTTCGGTTTCTTTCTCGTAGGTGCCGCCTTCGCAGCCCCAGGCCGCTACGGCCTCTTTGATCTTTGCGACCTCGTCATCCGTCGGATCGTCGTCGGCGAAAGCCGGCGAGACAGCGAACGCCAATGCCGCAGTCGCGATAGCAAGTTTGTTCATAGGGTCAGTCTCCTTCGTTAAAGAGATAAAACGAGACGCACCCACCGAGCGTTTCCCTGGCAGGAAACTTAGCCACTGACACAGGTCAAATGTAGGAAAATCGGGACGGAATAAATGGCAATGTTTTTGCCTGATAGGTTTGGAGCAGGTCTTGGCGAACAGGAGAAAAATCAGGGGCGGAACGATATGAACGCTCCGCCCTCGAATGGCCTCAAGATAAAATCTGAAGCGTGATCACCACCTCATCCTGGCACCCGCCATAAGCGTGCGGCCGAGGCCGGGCTTGATGCCATCCTCGCGATCGACGATGTACAGCTCGTCCGTGAGGTTCTCACCCGAGACGAATAGCACCAAGTCGGCGGGGATCAAGTTCTGGGGCACCGTGTAGTTCGCCCGCGCGGCGAGCGTCCACACGCTCGGCACGAAGCCGTCCTCGCCCGAGAAGTCACCGGCGTACGGCGTATTCTGCTCGTCGGTGAAGAAACCGCCCCGATAGATCCAACTCACGCTGGCGTTCCAACCCTTCACGCTCTCGATGCCGGCGGTGAGATAGGCCACCTCCTGCGAGACTTCCGGAATGAGATTGCCTACGAGGGAGGCGCCGTCCTCATCGACGCCTTCCGTAATGGTGCCGTCGTTGTAGGTGAAGGTGCCCTCGAGGAAGGGATTGAGATTCCCGCCGATAAAGGGCCTGGTGTCGAGCCGTGCATACATTTCGACGCCGGGGATCTCGACCTGATCGATGTTTGTGTAGACGTTATTGCCCGCGGCGTCGGTCGATGAGCCCTTCACCTGGAAATTCTCGATCAGCTTGTAGAAGCCCGCGACATCGAGCGTCACGCCTTTGATCCCCGTCGAGCGAACGCCGACCTGATAGTTGTCGCCGAGCTCGCTGGGCGGCGGGAAGCGAACGTTCGACTCACGCAGCACGTTCATGGTCAGGCCGCGGTTGTACCCGCCATACATCGTCGTGTGATAGCTGGTCTCGGGTGCTTCCAGGGATTTCGAAGCCATCACAGTCTGCTTGCCGAACAATCCCCAAGAGAAGCCAATCCCGGGCAGCACGTGCGTCTCGGTGAACGCTTCGCTGAACCCGCCGCGGTCGACCTCGAACTCCACGCACTCCTCGCCCTCGAAGAACTCCCGGCCGTCGATCACGCATTCCTCGAGTTCCTCGCCCTCGCCCTCCTCCTCGGAGCCAACCATGATATCGCGCGAGATGCGGTAGTGATCGATACGTACGCCCGGCACGATGCTGAGGGCCTGCGTCACTGGGATCGAACTCTGTAAGAAAAACGACCAGGCATCCGCCTTGGTATCCACGTTGAACACGTACGTGCCCTGCTCGTCCCCGTCCTCCAGGATCTCCCCCTGGCGACCGAAGAAGTTGGCATTGGCAAAATTGTGGTGCTCGTAGCGAACGCCCGCCTGGATGTCCTGGGTAAGTCCGAAGAAGAACGGCCGGTTGGCGAACTCGGTCTGGAGCGCCGTACCCACGAAATTGTAGGTCCGCAGCCGGCCGAGCATCACACCTTCCGGAACGACCACGTCGTCACCAAAGAAGAGCGCGTTGAAATCGTCCTCGGCATCGGCGGGGTTCGCCCCCTCGAAGTTCTGATACCGGTCGCGCCTATGGTGCTGTCCATAGATGCGGTAGTTCAGCGTCGTGTCGACGTCGAAGTAGTAGTTGTACACGCCCTGGATCAACGCCACGTCGGCATTGTAGGTGTTGTAGATCGAGCCCGGGTTGTAGCAGGTCTTGCAGTGCCCGATTTCATTGAAAAAGGCTTCTTCGACGGTGTCAGAGCGGAACGAGGTTTCTTCTTCTTCCTCGAGCTCATCGTCCTCGGCCAAGTCGCCGCCTTCCTCATCGCCGTCTTCTTCTTCCTCCTCAAACTCTAGATTCGCTTCGTCGTAGTTGTCACGCTGCCGGAAATAGACGGCGGACACGGTCGCGTCCGACTTCACGCCCTTCCAACCAAGCGCTGCATAGAAATCGTTGTAGCGCAGCCGCTCGGTATCCCAAGCGCCTTGCGCATTGGCGCCGGTATAGGACACGACGGTGCCCCAATTGCCCGACGTTTGCCGCGAATGCACATGCCACTTGGTCGCCGAGGAATCGTCGCTGAGTCCAGGGCCGTCCAACGACACCGTGCCGCCTTCACCCGACACCACCGTCTCTTCCGGTCCGAACGGCTGGAAGTTGCGGAAGTTGATCGCGCCGAAATTGTTGTTCGGTCCGTAGATCACCGATCCGCGCACCACCTCGACGGCTTCCAGACGCTCAGGCGGCGGCGTGTAGTGGGTCGATGGGTCGAGCCACAGGCTCATATTGATGGGACGCCCGTCTTCCATCACGAGCACCTTGCGCGAGCGCCGGGGAGGCGAACCGCGAACGCCGATACCGCCGTGACGTGCCAGTCCGTCGTCGGCGACAATATTGACGCCCGGCACGCGCGTCAGAATATCGTTGGTGGTCAGTGGATTCTGCTCGTCGATCTGTTGCCGCGTCACCCGGCTGGCCGCGCTCGAGAAGTCCTGCAAATCGCCTGGCACGATGCCACTGACAGGATTGATGGGCGACTGAGGCGAATCCATTGCCCGTTCAAAAGCGGCTTCGCCACCCGGCGGTCCATAGTAGCCAGGCACCGGCTGCGTGATGATGCTGGGGAGAACGATTTCAGGCTCGAGTGGCGGCAGGTCAGCAACGGGTGGCGGAGGCGGAGGCGGTGCGCTCACGACGGGCTGCGGCGCCGGGCGGGGCCGCGGTCGCGGCTCGGGACGGGCTTCCGCTTCGACGGGCGCCGGCGTGGGCTCCGGCTTGGGCTGGATAATCTCGACGGCAGGAACCTCGCCCTCAGGCTCGCTCGCCGCCGGCCGGTTGCTCCGTCGCCGTCGCTGCGGCGCCTTCGGAAACCGGCTCATTTTCGTTTGTTTGTGTGAAACCTTCGCCCGGCGCGAACATAGCGACACCGAGCGCGAGCGCGCCTCCGAACAAGCGCTTCTTCATATCAGACCCCCCAGTCCTCTGACCCTTGCTTGCGCAAGGGCATCTTCCCTGCTTTTCGCGGGACGATTGCTTTTGTCAGCGGAAGGAACCGGAAGAGCCAGACTGAACTCGGTCCACTTTGGTGGAGAGAGTAGACGCTTGCCCCCGAAACTCTTCGCGAATCCCCGCTAATCGTTGCCCCAGGGAAAATAGTAAACAAGAGCTTGCGGGACGCCATGCAAAAGTCACGGGAAAACTTGGCACTCTCCACCAAAGATTGACGGAGAGAACCGTGTCTCCCGAGACTTCCGCGGACGCCCCGAGGGGGTTTCCGTTATCGGCGGGGGCGGAGTGCTGTCCGCCCCCGGCTATCTGCCTATGCCGGCTCTAGCGCCGTTCACCACTTGACCCGGGCACCCGCCATGAGGGTGCGGCCGAGGCCGGGCTTCACGCCGTCCTCCCGGTCCGTGATGTAGAGTTCATCCGTCAGGTTTTGGCCCGAGACGAACAAAGCGAAATTCGTGTCGGGGATCGTGTAGTTCGCGCGGGCCGAGAGCAGCCAAACACCCGGCACCTCGCCATTCTCACCCTCGGGATCGCCGCCAAAGGGCGTGTTGTCCTCGTCCGTGAAGAAGGCTCCACGATAGGTCCAGCTCACACTCGCGTTCCAGCCCGACATGCTCTCGATACCGACAGTGAGATAAGCGAACTCGCGCGGCACCTCAGGTACGAAATTGCCGGCCACCGATTCGCCGTCCTCGTTGAAGCCCTCCTCGATCTTGTTGTCGGTCAGCGTGTAGCTGCCCTCGAGGTAGGGGTTCAACGACCAGCCGGTGTAGGGCCGCGAGTCGAGGCGGGAATAGGCCTCGAAGCCGGTGTTGTGGACCTCATCGATCAGCGAGTAGACGTTTATGCCGCCCGCGGTCGTCGTGGCCCCCTTGATCTGATAGTCATCAATGCGCTGGTGGAAACCAGCAACGTCGAACGTTAAGCCTTTCATCGCCGTCGACCGGACACCGAGCTGGAAGTTGTTGCCGAGCTCGTCCCCTGGCGGGAAGGCCGCCTCGCGCAGGACACCCATGGTCAGACCACGATGATAGCCGCCATAGAGGGTGTTGCTGAACGTGGGCTTCTCCATGGTCACCGGCCCTAGCGACTTCGAACCGAAAGTGCTTTGGGCATCCTTGCGGCCAAAACCATAGGCGAAGGCAACACCGGGCAGGACATGGGTCTTCTCGAACGACTCGGTGAAGGGATTGCCGTTGAAGTCCTCGATGATGACGCACTCTTCGCCGCCGAATGCACCTCCCGGGCACTCGTCAAACTCCTCGTCGTCCTCCCCGGGAAGCGCCAGAGTTTCGCGGGTGATGCGGTAGTGATCGACACGCGCTCCCGGCACCACGTTCAGATTGTCGGTGACGGAAATGTCGGTTTGCAAAAACGCAGAGAAGGCGTCCGCCTCGTGCTTCCGATTGAAGAAGGTGAGGCCGTTCGTGTCGAAGCCATCGAGAATACGTCCCTGCTGGCCGAGGATGTTCTGGTCGTTAAATTGATTGTACTCGTACCGAATTCCCATCTGCAGGTCTTGCGACAGGCCGAAAAGGAATTGCCGGTTGGCCAGCTCTGTGCGGAGTTCCGTGCCGAAATTGTTGTACTCGCGCAGCCGGCCTTCCATCACGCCTTCCGGAATGAAGACTTCATCGCCGGCGATGAAGGGATTGAAGCTGGTCTCGGCTGTGAGCGGATTCTCCCCCTCGAAATTGAAGTAGCGGTACCGCTTGAGCAACTGCCCGTAGGCCCGCGCGGAGACCGTGGTGTCCGGGTCGAGGTAGTAATTGTAGATACCCTGGAACAGCCACAGGTCGGCATTGTACTCGTTAAGTCCGGAAGCCGGGTTGAAGCACGTCTTGCAGTGCTTGAAGTCGTTGAGGAGCAACCGCTCCACTTCGCCGGGCGCGTCCTCGTCTTCTCCTTCGAGATTCGACTCGTCGTAATTATCGCGCTGCGCGAAATAGACCGTCGAGAAGGTGAAATCGGACTTCTCTCCTTTCCAGCCGATCGCTCCGTAGAAATCGTTGTAGCGCAGCCGCTCGGTGTCCCATGCTCCTTGCGCGTTGGCGCCGGTATAAGACAGCACGATGCCCCAATCGCCCGTAGATTGCCGCGTGTGCGCATGCCACTTGGTCGCGTCGCTGTTGTCGAGGCCAGGTCCGTCCACCGCGACGGAACCACCTTCAAACGAAACGACCGACTCGCTCGGGCCGAAGGGCTGAAGATTGCGGAAGTTGACCACGCCGTAATTGTTGTTGGGGCCATAGGCGATCACGGTGCCGCGCAGCACCTCGACGGACTCGATACGTTCCGTGGGCGGCGTGTAATGAGTCGACGGGTCGAGCCACAAGCTCTGATTGATTGAGCGCCCGTCTTCCATGACGAGCACCTTGCGCGAGCGTCGCGCGGGCGAACCGCGCACGCTGACGCCGCCGTGGCGACCGAGGCCGTCGTCGTTGATGATGGCGACGCCGGGAATTGTCGACAGGATTTCGTTGGTGGTCAGCGGATCCTGCTCATTGATCTTCTCCCGGCTCACACGGCTGGCCGCCCCCGCGAAGTCCTGCAGATTGCCCGGAACGATGCCTTGGGTCGGCACGATCGGCGATTGCGCAGAATTGACGGAGCGCTCGAAACTCTCGGCGCCCCCGGGGGGCCCGAAGTATTCGGGTGTTGGCTGCGTGACCAGGTTCGGGAGAACGAGCTCAGGCTCGAGCGGCTCGATGGGCGCTGCTGGCGGGGGAGCAGGCGGCGGAGTGTAGACGACGGGCGCCGGACGCGGCGTTGGCCTTGGTTCGGGCCGCGCTTCCGCCTCTACTGGCGCTGGCGCGGGCTCCGGCTTGGGTTGGATGACCTCGACAGGAGGAACCTCGCCCTCTGTCGCCGAGGGGGCCGCTTCTTCAGCCGTGGAACCATTACCGTTCGTCTGTGAATAACCTTCGCCCGGTGCAAAAACCGCAACGCCGAGCGCGAACGCGCCCCCAAACAAGCGCTTCTTCATAACAGCCCCCCATCCTGTTTCCCTTGGAAACCAAGGGTTTTCCCTGTTCTGGGGCTATTGCTGCGTTTTTTTAGGATTCGGGGGGTTCATTCAGTCGCCAAACCACCCGTCGGTGGAGAGGTCAGATGGCACCGGCTTCCTGAAAACCCCCGCGAATCCCCCAATCTTGCCCCGAGGAAAAATAGTAAACGCAAGCATGTAAAACGCCACGCAAAAGCCCCGGGAACACTTGGCACCACGAACAACATCTTCGTGGCGAGACCAAGCGCCTCTCGGCACTCTCGCGGTGAACCCAATTCCGCAGGGTTTGGCCAGCAATGGGGTGAATTCAGGAAATCCGGCTCTAGGATTTCTTCCTGAATCTCAGCGCTAGAATGTTGCCTTCGTGTGCTTACCTCTCTTTACGTCATCGTTCTTTTCTTCAGACCTGTGGCTCAAACGACACAGATCGAAGCCCTACCAGAGCTTCACCTTGACGCCGCCATAGGCCACCACGGGCGGTGCCGGGGTGATGGTGCGTGGATTGGTGAAGAAATCGTCCCCGAGCTGCGGGTCGGCGGAAGCGCCTGAGTTGCCGGCTTCGAGATTGAAGAAGGTGCCGAACACGCCGTATTCCCGGTCGAAAACGTTGTTGACCAGGCCGAAGATCTGAATGCGCGGCGTGATGTCGTAGCTGGTATGGAGATCGACGGTCCAATAGCCGCCGAGCGGATCGTTCAAATTGGAATCGTCCTGGAAGAAGTATTGGCTGCTGACGGCGAGCGTGTCCGCGCCGAACTTCCACTTCGGTGTGATCCAGTAATCGAAGCCCGCTTTGAACCGATGTTGCGGAATGCCGGGAATGCGATCGCCCGGGCGCACGAAAATGCACCGGACTTCCTCTTCCTCTTCGCCCTCTTCTTCATCGTCGTCACCGCCACCACCACGGCTTATGCATTCGGTGGCACGCGGATTGTCCGGAGCCGCAAGCTCAATGTTCGACTCATAGGTCGCATCGATGAACGCATAGTTGGCGTACGTGAAAAAGCGGTCGTTGGTGTAGGCAACGCTGGCTTCGATGCCCTGACGGAGCGTATCGCCGCCGTTCTCGAACACGCCACGCCCCGCGATCGGCGAGTACACGGTGATGATGTCGTCCGTGTTGAGCGTGCGGAACAGGCCGGCGCTCCATTGCAGAGACTCAGCACCTTGAGTGCGCTCACCCCTGATGCCGGCTTCCCACGTATGCGACACGACCTGATCGAGCGGCGGATCGGCGACGAGGAAGCTTTCGATCAGACAGGGATTGTTCGGGTCCGAGCAGGCGATCTCCGCGGCGACCGGCGCGCGGTTCGCCTCCGAGTAGCCGCCATAGAGCGACAGTCCGTGGTTGAGCTGGTAGGTGGCGCCCGCTGCCGGATTGAAACGCTCGAAGTCGTTTTCACCGTCGAGTTCCGGCGCGTTGCCGCTTAAATCCTGAATCTCAATCTTGGCGTGATTCCAGCGTCCGCCGGCCGTGACCGCGAGCCGCTCGGTAACGTTGAACGTATCGGAGAAGTAGAGGCCGATATACTCGTTCGCCGTACCAAGCTCCTTGAATTCCACCTCGGTTGGCGCGGAAAGGACAATGCCCGAGCCCTCGACCACGAAGCGCGGCCGGAAAAAGCCGAGCTCACTCGAGGCGCCGTAGGTCACCTCGCCTTTGTCGTAGCTCGCGCCCATCAGGAACTGGTTCTGATGACCGTAGACGTCGTCGGTATTCACGAGTTGGAGCGAACCGCCCCAGCTGTCGGCCGTCTGCCCCGTACGGTCGATCGAGCCGAGCGGCTGGCGCAAATCGTCAAACACGATGGGATTACCCGTTTGATCGAGCGCCAGCTCTTCTTCGATACACAGGAAGCCTTCCAGCGACGCGTCGCCCTCGCACTCCTCGGCTTCGGTAATGTTGCCGTCGTCGTGGCTCTGCTTGAAGGACCTGTAGTAAGCGACGCCGCCTAATGTCGTCGTCTCATTGAGTTTCGCCGTGCCGTTGAAGGCCGGCATGATCATTTCGTTCTTCGTCGTCTGCGGCGAGGTAAACGTGCGTTCGCGGTTGAGTGCGAGCAATTGCACCGGCGCGGACGCCGTCACCCCGACGAAGTTGTCGGCGCCGGATAGATTGAAGTGGAGGTCGACGATGCTGTTCTGATATCCGAGGTCGAAGAACATGCGCTTCACCTCGGACGACGAGAAATCGCGATAGCCGTCATCGGTGATGCGCTCACCGCCGAAATACACGCCCCAGTTCCCGCTCCTCAGACCGGCTTGCACGTCGCCTTCGGCACGGCCGAACGAGCCCGCGGAGAAGATCGCCTCGCCGCCCTGATAGGTGAAGCCGCTCTTCATGTTGACGACGATGGCGCCGCCGAGCGCATTGAGCCCGTAGACCGGATTGCCGCTGACCACGGCCAGATTGTCGATGGCGATCTCGGGAAGAAAGTCCCAGTTCACGTTGTCGGCGAACGCCTCGTTGATGCGGACGCCGTTCTGGTAGACCGCCAAACCTTGCGGCACGCCTGGGACCGGCGATGCTTCAAAGCCGCGATACTGGATGTTGGTCTGGAACTCGTTGCCTTGGAGGTCACTGATAATGACTCCGGGAACGCGCTGCCTGAGGACCTCCTGGAACGTGTCGACGTAGCCCTCACGCGCGAAGTCACCTCCATCAAGGACGGTGACTCCCCCTGGGACCTTTTCCAGGGGAAGCTCGGCGCCGGGCACTGGTGCCATGGGCACAGCGGTGGTGGCCGACATCACGCTCCCTTGGGTCTCCTGGCCGATCGGCGCGATCTGGTCGGCGAAATCCTGTTCCACTGGCTGGGGCGGCGGTGCCGGAGGCGGCGTCCGCCGCACCACGGGCTGGGGTCTTGGCTTGGGCTGAGGCTGGGGCTTCGGCTGCACCACCGGCTTCGGCTTCGGCTGCACCACCTCGACTGGAGGGACTTCCTCCGCTTGATCGGCGGCCTCGCCCGAAGGAGCCTCGCCATTTGACGGCGCGGCCTCGGTGCTTGGCGCTGTCTCAGACGTGTCCCCGTTCTGCGCGCTGGCCAGGCTTGAACCGAGCATGACCACACCTATCGTCACGGTGCTGAGCAAGATGCGAAACGTCATAGTGTCCCCCATAATGTTGACCCCTTCGAGGGGATCTTGTTGGTCGTTGTGATTTCGCGTCGGTTTGAAACGGGCTCGGAAGCGTCGGCACGCGACCGCGGCGCGCACCCGATCAGATCGAGTCGGTCGCGCGACACGAGGTCCTGCCGCGATGAGTTCCAGACAGATGTGCTGTTGGGATATTCGGCGGGCTGAGAGTCCAGGGGCCTGGAGTCTCGAGCCGCGGCGCTCCCGGTTTCGGGCGCGCATGGAAAGGCGAAATCGGCGGTTGATGCGCCCCCTTGGGGCGGCGGGACAGGGGGGAGGATCGAGGGGAATGGCGCCTGCGTAGCAAGCCGCGTCGCTTCAACGATGGCGCGCTTGGCGCCGCGCCAGACCATCAGGACCGTGCAGACCTCGCTGTCCGAATGGTCGCTCTCGCAGAGCAACGTGGACTCAGGATCATCATCCAGGTCCCACGCTGAGGTTGTCCGTTTGGGAAGAGGATCGCAGCCGTACGGCTGCGGAGTGGCCGCAGGCCCCAGGGGCCCAGTATCTCCGGCCGCCACGCTCGCCGGTTCGGGCGCGCATGGAAAAGCGAAAGAGGCGATTGTCGCGCTACCTTGAGGAGGCGGGACTGGGGGACCGGTTGCTAGGGTCGGAGTCTGCGGCCGGAGATGCTGGTCTTCGTCAAGGTGGCGCTTCAAACCGCGCCAGACCATCAGGACCGTGCAGACCTCGCTGTCCGTCTCCCCGCTCTCGGAGGAAGCGACCAACAGCGCTCCCGGACCGTCATCCAGGTCCCACGCCGAGGTCGTCTTTTGGGGAAGAGACCCGCAGCCGGCTGGCTCACGGATCAAAAGAGCGGCAATTGCGCTCCCAGTTGCGCCAAGACCGATTGAAATGTTCTTGGCGGAATTCTTGAAAATTGATGCCCCTGGTTTGGGAGGGGGCACAGGCGGCCCGGCCGCCACCGGCGGCCCTAATGCGCGATGCTTGCCCGCTACGCCGCCACGGGCATAGGTCGGGCCACGCAGGACCATAAGGACAGTACAGATTTCCTCGCTGTCGGATTCGGCACTGTCGCCGAATGCCTGATCCCCGCTTGAAAGCGGTCCGCGCTCTTGATCGTCTTGAGTGAAGGTCGCGGTCTGAGCGGCCTCAAGCAGCACCGGAGCCGCCTCAGCGGCCAGTACCTGGCTCCTCTCCGCGTGTGCCCCGCTTGATCCGAGAACGATCAGCCCGGACACCAACGCGCCCAACAGGACGCGAAATTTCATGACAACCCCCCGGTCAACCGCGGCCATTTAGGCTCATCGGCCAGAATCTTAATGGAAATGTTACCACTGCACTAGGCGCCGAGCCACCCAACCCTTGCTGACATACAGGGAAGACTGGTCGGGGAGTTTTGGTATACCAGTTACCAAACTATCCGTGGGCAAGATGCTTGAACGCCCTTGGCCGCCGCGTTAAATAACCTTCGGCACCTCTAAAGGGCCAACTAGTCTTTGGTTTGGAGGTCGGTCCAACTTCGCCGAGACGCCGGTAGACTAGCCCGGCAATCGCGTAAGGTGCCCTAAGCCAAGATCGAAAGCGAAAAAGCAGGAGCGGCGAAAGCCGCCGGTTAAGCCTTTTGGCAACCGAAACCTGATTGTCTCCACGCCGGCTGGGTTAGGGAGGTTTTTGTGCGACTGACTATTGCAAACCAATGCCGGCCAAGGTCCGGCCTGACGAAATACCTCGCGGCCGCGCCGCTGATGGCAGCGGCCCTTCTGCTGTCCAGCCTCGGCACGGCGACCGCCGAGGAAGGAAACATCGCCATCGAGCTGAATAAGCTCGAGGCCCACGACACGGATTGCCGCGCCTATTTCGTGATCGATAACAAGAACGACACGACCTACGACACCTTGAAGCTGGACCTCGTCCTGTTCCGGCCCGACGGTGTGATCGGCCAGAGGTTTGCCGTGGAGCTGGCACCGCTCAAGGCCAAGAAGCGTACCGTGAAGCTGTTTGACGTTTCCGGGACTGCTTGCGATCAGGTGGGCAGCTTTCTCATCAACGACGTGATGGAGTGCAAGGCGGACACAGGCGACGTGGCCGACTGCTTGCAAGAGATTTCGGTGTCCAGCCGGACCGACAACCAACTGACCAAGTAAGGACGCGTTCCGTGGAACAAGAAATCGCTGTAACTGCCGCCCAGCACGACTACTCCGTTTGGGGCCTCGTCATGCAGGCCGACCCGGTGGTCAAGGGTGTGATGCTGCTGCTCGTGTTGGCCTCTGTCGCTTGTTGGGCAATCATTTTCGAGAAGATCGTCCGCATTTCGTGGCTTAAGGGTGCCGTTCGCCGGCTCGCGAAATCTCGGGATGGCAAGGCGCGGGGCGGCCTTGCGCGGCGCATCCTGGAAGCCGGCGACGTCGAGCTCGAAGCCGATCTCGACGACAGCCCTACAGAAAGGCGCTATCGCGTCGAGAACGCGATGCGGCTCGCGCTCAAATCTGAAATTCACCAGATCGAAGTCGGCCTTCCGTTCCTCGCGACCATCGGTTCCGCGGCCCCGTTCATCGGCCTGTTCGGAACGGTGTGGGGCATCGTCAACAGCTTCACCGCTATCGCCACCCAGAAGGACACCAGCCTCGCGGTGGTGGCGCCGGGCATCGCCGAGGCCCTGATCGCCACGGCACTCGGCCTTGCCGCCGCCATCCCGGCGGTCATGGCCTATAACCAGATCGCGGTCGCACTCGGGCGCTCCTTCGCCCGCGGCAATAGCGCCGTCATCGACATTGCCCGCGATCTCGTCACCGAAGACACACAGCTGGGGCAACAGGCACAGGGCCGGCGCGCCCGCGGGGCCAATGTCGAGCCGCTTCGCGCCGGGAAGCACTCCTGATGGGTATGGCCCTCGGCAATAACGGCGGTGGCGGCGATGACGCCGAGTATCGTCCGATCTCCGAGATCAACATCACGCCGATGGTCGACGTGATGCTGGTCCTACTGATCATCTTCATGGTCACCGCCCCGCTGCTCGTCGCCGGCGTCCCTGTCGAACTGCCGAGCACGTCGGCCGCAAAAGTCAGTCAGCCCAAGAAGCCGATGATCGTCTCACTAGCCGGTGACGGCTCGATCTATGTCCGCGAAGAGCAGGTCACCGAAGACACGCTCGTGCCGACGCTGACCGCCTTGCGCCAGACCGAAGGCGACACGGTCGTGTATGTCCGGGGCGACAAGAACCGCCCCTACGGCGAAGTGATGGAGATTCTCGGCCGCGTCGGACAAAGCGGTTATGCGCGAGTCTCCCTGCTGTCCCAGCCGAAGGCCAATGGGGGAGCGGCGGGCAACAGCCCCTAGGCATCTGAGCGAGATATCATGGCGCTCCGTCTCATCACATGGCTGGTCTCGCTGGGCATCCACGGTGCCTTTGCGGCTGTCATGCTTTGGCCGTCCTCGAGCGGCGCCGCCCTCGAGCAGGGAACCGGCGACGACATCATGATGATCGAGCAAGGCATTGCGTTGCAAGGCGTCGCCAAGCTGGGTGAGGACGTCGTCTCGGTGGAAGCCGTGGAGGCCCCGCCCGTGCAGACGGCGGCCGCCCAACCACTCGAGCAGATCGAAGCGATCGAAGAGCAAAAGGAGCTTCCGGTCGAGGACGTGCCCGAAGTGAAGCCGGTCGAGGAGCAACAAGTGCTCACCTCCGAGACCGGCCCCGAGCAGGAGAACGTCATCGAGCCCGAGGAGGTGGAAGAGGTCAAACCCGAAGAGGTGACCGAACCCAAACGGGAAGAAGTGAAAGAGCCCGAGCCTGAGGTCAAAGAGCAGCCGCTCCCGCAGCAGGTCGCCACGGTTCAGCAAGAAACCGTCATAGCCATGCGCGAAAGCTCGGGCGAGGAGAAGAAGGGCGGTGACGCCACGGCGCACCGGGCCTACCTCGGCAAACTGAGAACCCATCTCGAGCGCAGCAAGGTAAACCCGCGCACGACCCTGATCGGCACCGCAGTCGTGCGGCTGACCGTCAAGTCGGACGGCGAACTCGTGGCCCACAGGATCGTCAAGAGTTCCGGCTCAAAGCAGCTGGACAACGCGGCCATGGCCTCAATCGAGAGGGCCTCGCCATTTCCTGCAATTCCCGACGAGGTCGGGGAAGAGACGATCGAGGTGTCGGTGCCGTTCAAGTTCTCCGTCCGCTAACCGAAGGACGTTGTCGGTTAGAAGAACTCGTAGCCGATAAAGACTTTCAGGGCTGCGTCGGAGGTTTGCTCCGTAAGACCGAACTGAGCGCCAAGGCTGAGGACAAGCTCGGCGCCCTCGCCCTTGCCGAATTCATCCACCTCCGCTTCGCCGAGCGTGTAATAGAACGCAGGCCCGATACTATGCTGCTGCTCGTCGAACGACCCGCTGTTCCTTAGCTCGTCGATCTCGCCGAACATTTCGAGTGCAAGGGCGAGCCGCTCCGTGACGTCGTATTTGGCCTGCCAACCATACTCGAATCCCCAGCCTTCCTGCTCTGCCAGCTCCCCGAATTCGCGGAAGAACAAAGGGTTCAGCGTCAGCAAGAAGTCGCTCTTGGCCAGCTCGATGATGGGCCCCAGGCTGAAATCGGAGGCCTCCTCCCGCCTCGCCTCCAAGAGGGGTTTCTCAACGCCGCCTTGCACGGCCAATCCCAACCCGTCTCCGACTAATGTGATGAGTTCTATTTGGCTCTCAACCTCGAGGGCGCTGAGCCGGAAATCATCCGCTATGGGCTCATCGAAGGTGTGGGTCAGGGCCACGAGCCAGTGGCTGGTGATGCTCATCTGCAGTTCGACATCGTGACTCTGGCGCAGCGGGGCCTCTTCCTCGTCCGGCAGCACATCCAGATCCGCGGCGTCTCCCTTCGGTAAACCCGAATGCCAAGCGCCGCGATATTGAAGCTGGATCTCGCCGGGGTCGATGGTCGACTCTTGAATCTCGAACTCGGCGAGCGCCGGCGCCACCGGGAGCAGAAGCAGAGCGGTGCCGGCCATGACACGCTGGAGTACGCGGCGCGCGACGCGCATCTCAGTACTCCACCGCGAAGGTGATGCGCAGCGACGTCTCAGGCGAGACGTCCGTCAGACCGAACAGAACGCCGGCGCCCAAGCTCCATTCCTGTTCCGCCTCCGGCGCCGAGAACACATAGAGGCTTGGGCCGAGCACGTGGGTCTGAGCCTCGAACGGACCGGCGTGGACCAGCTCTTCGATCTCGCCGAAACCTAGGACGGCGAGCGCCCATCGGTCGGTAACGCTGTAGCGGGCTTGCGCGGCGTACTCGAAGCCAAGCCACTCCTGATCCTGGGCGCTACCGACCTCATCGAACAGGCGCGGATTGAAGGTGAACAGCCACGGTCCCGGCGCGGCCTCGATGACGGGTCCGAACTCGAACTCGTCCGGGTCATCGCCGTCGACGAAGAGCGAGTTTGGGCCGTAGCCTGCCATCAGCGCCAAGCCGAACGTTCCGCCCCTCCGTGGCACGAGCACGAATTGCGTCTCGACACCGATCGAGGCAAGTTCGATCGACTCGCCGTCTGGCTGTTCGACATTCGGTGTGAGGCGGAGCATCCACCAGTCGGTGAGTCCGTACTGGAACTCCACCTCGTGACTTTGGCGCAGGAGATCGAGATCGTCCTCTTCGTTCGCGCGCGGCAAACCCCAATGGGAGGCGCCGCGATACTCGGCTTCGATCGCGCCCTTCTCCGCATCGACTTCGGGGATCTCGTATTCGGCCTGCGCTTTGATGGCCGTCATCAGCGCAGTGGCCGCAAAGAGCCAAGGAACCGTTCGCAGAAATTTCCTCACTTGCGCCCCCTGGTGCGAAAGCGAGGAAGTCCTACTGGAACCTGCCTGACATACCCCTGACAGTGAGGAAGAACTTCCCGAACGGTCTGCCGAACCCCGACGATCGCTGAGACCGCGTCCTGCGGCCTTGACCGCGCTCCGCAGACCGAACCCGTTCTTCGCCACGCCGAACGCAAGAGACGCCCCCAACCCCCTAGACGCCCAGCGGTTTGCCCGCTTTTTCGGCGTTCCCTTCCAGGGGAGAAATATCCAACGTCAATACTGTCATGTCTAGCAAGCTAGGCGGGAAAGAATTGCAAACTAAGCGGGAATTGCCGCGACGGTTTCACGAAGTGAGTGCCAGCCAAACACCCCCTGGAACCCGTCATTCCTCGAAAAAATGCAGTATAGGTAGCTTGCCGTCCGCTCGACGGCAGGGAGAACTGCCGTGGAGAAGGGCCCCAAGGCCCTCCCCGACAGCCAAGGAGATCTGAAGGCTTCATGCGGTATCGGACCAAGCTCCTGATCGCGGCCGGATTGCTGCTCGCCATGTCGCTTTCCGCGGCGGCGCTCGCCTATTGGGGCGTGGCCCAATCCCACCGCTATCTGACGCGCTCCCGCATCGCCCATGAGCAACTGGAGCGGCAGCTTCAGCTCTCCCGCCATAGCCAACAGCTCTTCAAGGCCTGGACGGACACTCTGCTGACGGGCATGACCGACCGGCCTCTCGGCGCCGCCTACCTGAACAAGGTCATCGAGTCGGACCTGGCCGCGCTCGAACATCTGTCCGAGAAAGAACTGGCCATGGTCGGCGGCACCGAGCACCGCGCGGAAACGGCTGAGCTCGACCGGCTCGCGGCCATCCGGCGCGAGTACCAGCACACGCTCGATCAGCTCGCCGAGGTCGAGCAGCTCAGGAGCCGCGGCCGTCCCGACATCGCCTGGCAAAACCTGATTGAGCTCCTCAGAGGCGGCATCGACCAGGAGCTCAATGAGCTGATCGAGGTTGCCGTCGCCGACGAGACCGCCGAAGTGCTGAGGATCGACGCGGATGCGGCCACCCTGCTCGGGCGGCTTGAGCGAATCAGCCAAATCCACGCCGCGCTCGCCATTCTCACCACCCTCGGCCTCCTGATTCTTCTGGTCCGCGGCTTGCGCGCGCCGTTGGCCGAGCTCTTACACGGCACGCGGAAGCTTGCCGAAGGCGACCTCTCCCATCGCATTTCCGTGTCGGGCCGCGACGAGTTCGCCGAGCTCGGCCGCAGCTTCAACGGCATGGCCGCCGATCTCCAGGCCCATCAGAAGGCGTTGCAGGACGCTCACGCCAATCTGGAATCCATCGTCGAGGAGCGCACCGAAGAGCTGCGCAAAGCAAACGAGTCGCTGCGCAAGATCGACGAGACCCGGCGCGGCTTCTTCGCCGATATCAGCCACGAGCTGCGCACCCCGCTTACCGTCATCCGCGGCGAAGGCGAGATCTCGTTGCGCGGCAAGAACAAGCGGGTCGCCGAATACAAACAGTCCATCGAGCGCATCGTCGAGCAGGCAAAGCATCTCTCCGTGCTGGTCAACGACCTCTTGTTTATTGCCCGCCAAGGCGCCGGCGCCGCCAAGCTTAAACTTCAATCTCTGGATCTGACGGATTTGGTTGAGAAGGTCTGTGGCGACGCGAAGGTCATCGCTCACAGCAAGGCCGTCGGCATCACCCTCGCCAACGACTCCAGCCACGAGATGGTCCGTGGCGACCCCGCTCGCCTGCGGCAGCTCTTTCTTGTTCTCCTTGATAATGCCGTTCGCTACTCCAACTCCAAGGGTGTGATCGAGGTCGGGGTCGGACGGTCCAATGGCAAGGTGACGGTGCAGGTTTCGGATTCCGGCGTCGGCATCGCGGC
Organism: uncultured Alphaproteobacteria bacterium; assembly: GCA_942491105.1. GTDB lineage: Bacteria > Pseudomonadota > Alphaproteobacteria > Kiloniellales > DSM-21159 > JBBEAM01. The sequence continues at coordinate 32,377 of CALNZX010000012.1, forward strand.
GGGCGAGCTCGAGGGAATTTTCGAGCGCTTCCGCCGCGGCGGCAACGCCACAGAGATGAACGAGGAAGGGCTCGGTCTTGGCCTCCCTCTCGCCAAGGCCATCGTGGAGGCCCACAAGGGGAGGATTGAGATGGAGAGCAAAGAGGGCGAAGGAACGACCGTCGTGGTCACTTTGCCGGCGGATACCGAGGGGGGACAGGCGTGAACGTGCTTTTGGTCGAAGACGAACCGCGCGTCGCCGATTTCATCGACCGCGGTCTTCGCGCGGAGAACCATGGGGTGACCGTGGCCCCGACCGGCGGCGAGGGTGTCGAACTCGCCAAGACCGGCGAGTTCGACGTGATCATTCTGGATCTCATGCTGCCCGATATGCACGGCTACGATGTTTGCCAGCGCCTGCGCCAGGAGGGCCAGCACACGCCGATCCTGATGCTGACGGCCATGGATGCGCTGGAGGACAAGATCAAGGGCATCAAGATCGGCGCCGACGACTATCTCACCAAGCCTTTCGATTTCGATGAGCTCTTGGTACGCATCGAGGCCTTGTTCCGCCGCTCGCACAACTTCGCGCAAAGCTCCAACGTTCTGAAAGTTTCGGATCTCGAGCTGGACCGCGAGTTGCTGGAGGTCAAGCGTGGCGGCGAGGCTATCAAGCTCACCGCGAAGGAGTTGGCCATCCTCGAGCTTCTGATGGGCGCACCGGGCCGCGTCTTCTCGCGCACCCGCATCCTCAACCAGGTCTGGGGCTATAGCGAGGATCCCCTGACCAACGTGGTCGACGTCTATATTGCCCGGCTTCGGCGCAAGATCGACACCAAGGGCCGCGACCCTCTGATCGAAACGGTGCGCGGCCACGGCTATAGGCTAAAGGCGGCGGGCTGATGCGGATCCGGGGCCATGGGCTTTTTCCAGGAACGCCGCCAGAGTCCTGGCAGGGTGGAATTGGAACCTTGCTAAGCGCGGTCCATCGGTTAGATTATGCCTCGCCACTCTCGCCGACTACGCGCCATAACGCTTCCGGGCCTTGCCAAAAGGGCCATGGCCGCGCCTGCCCGTCAGCGACAGGAGCTTCGGGTGCGCTACGCCTGGCTCGTCCCAAAGAACCTGGAACCAAGAATGAACGTGGAGGAGCCCCGTTGCGGTCACGTCTGGTAGCTTTTTTGATTTTCGCTCTGGCGAGCAGCACCGTTGCACATGCGGAGGATCTGAAAACCGTCAAGGTCGGTGTCCTGAAGTTCGGCACCGTAAGCTGGGTTCTCGATACCATCGAGGCCAACGGGCTCGACAAGGCGGAAGGCATTGAGCTCGACGTCACACCGCTGGCTAGCACCCAGGCGACGACCGTTGGCTTGCAAGGCGGTTCCATGGACGTCATCGCCACGGACTGGCTCTGGGTCTCGCGCGAGCGGACCAGCGGCGCCGACTTCACCTTCGCACCGTTCTCCACGGCGCTCGGCGCCATCATGGTTCCCCCGGATTCGCCCATCAAGACGCTGGCCGATCTGAAGGGCAAGACGCTTGGCGTCGCCGGCGGCCCGCTCGACAAGAGCTGGCTGCTGATCGTGGCTTATGCGCTGCGCACCGCGAATATCGACTTGCGGACCGACACAACCCAAGAATATGGCGCGCCGCCTCTCCTGGCCGAGAGGGCGAAGCAAGGCGACATCGATGCGGTGCTCAATTTCTGGCCCTATGCCGCGCGTCTCGAGGCTTTGGGCTTCACGCAATTGATCGGACTTGAGGAGGTGGTTCGCGAGCTCGGCGCCAAGGGCGAGGTTGCCATGGTCGGCTATGTCTTCAACGAAGCCTGGGCGAACAAGAACCCTAAAGCGATCGAAGGTTTTCTCAACGCCGCCGCCAAAGCCAACGAGCTGCTGGCGACATCCGACGCGGAGTGGGACCGGCTGAGGCCGCTCATGGGCACCAACGACCCGACCTTTAACGATGCCACGTTCGAGGCGCTGAGACGCCGCTACCGGGAGGGCATCCCCGAACGGCCCATCGCCGCGGAAGAAGCCGACGCGAAGGTCCTCTACCAATTCCTGCGCGAGCTCGGCGGAACCAAGCTGGTGGGCTCCGGCACGGAACTGGCGCCGGGGACCTTCTGGCACGAGACTAGCCAGTGAGTATGACCTTTGCCCGACCGGAGGCCCGCCGGGGCGCGTGGCTCACGCGCGGCCCGTGGTCCTCGATTCTGTCCGTGGCTGGCTTTCTGCTCATCTGGTTCGTGGGGGCCGAGATTGCTCAGAGCCGCCTGCTGCCGGGCCCTGCCGCGGTCCTGGACTACATCTACGAAGAGACGGTGCACGGCGATTTGCTGTTTCAACTCGGAATCACGCTGTGGCGCGTCATCGCCTCGTTCGTGGTTGCCATGGTCATCGGCAGCGCCATTGGCCTGATCATGGGACAGATGCCGGCGGTGAACCGGGTGCTCGATCCCTGGCTCATCGTGCTTCTTAATTTGCCGGCGCTCGTGATCATCATTCTCGCCTATGTGTGGTTTGGGCTGAACGAGGCGGCCGCCATCGGCGCCGTCGCCCTCAACAAGATTCCCAACGTGGTGGTGACCTTGCGCGAGGGCGCCCGGGCCCTCGACCCCGGTCTTGACGAGATGGCGCGCGCCTACCGCATGAGCCCGTGGAGCAAGTTCCGCAACGTTACCTTGCCGCAGCTTCAGCCTTATTTTGCCGCCGCGTCGCGCTCGGGACTCTCGCTCATTTGGAAGATCGTGCTTGTGGTCGAACTCCTCGGCCGGCCGAACGGCGTGGGCTTCGAACTCCACCTCAACTTCCAGCTCTTCAATGTGACCGCCATCCTTGGCTATACGCTGTCCTTCGTGGCGGTCATGCTCGCGATCGAATACCTATTGGTGCAGCCCCTTGAACGATATTCAACACGCTGGCGTAACAAGCCAGTTTAGCATTCGCATCGAGGAGAAGACCCATATCGGGGCTGACGGCACGAGGCTGACAGCCATCCGGGATCTTTCCCTCGACCTCAAGCCTGAGAGCATGACCGTTCTCATGGGGCCGTCGGGCTGCGGCAAGACCACCCTGCTCAGGATTGTCGCCCAGCTGGACGACCAGTTCTCCGGCGAGATCGAAATGCCGGCCGACGCGAGGCTTGGCTTCATGTTCCAGGAGCCGCGCCTTCTGCCCTGGCGCACGGTGCGTCAGAATATCGAGCTGGTCGCGGCGCCCGACTTCTCCGAAAAGGATCTCGAGCGGTTGGCCGACGCGGTGGGCATTGCGGACATGTTATCGCGCTACCCGCTAGAACTGTCTCTGGGCCTAGCCCGACGCGTGGCGCTGGCCCGGGCCTTCGCCACCGAGCCCGACCTGCTTCTGCTCGATGAACCGTTCGTGTCGCTCGACGAGAAGACCGCAGATCGCCTGAGACGGCTTCTGCTCGATGTCTGGTCGGCTCGCCCGACTACAACGCTGCTGGTCACGCACAACGCCCGTGAGGCGATACTCCTCGCCGATCAGCTCGTGCTGCTGGCGCCGCGGCCAACCCATGTCGTGGCGGTCGAGACCATCGACGTTCCGCAAAGAGAGCGGGATCCCAAGATGATCGAAGCGCTTCACACCGATCTTCTGGAACGCTTCCCCGCGAACTTCTCGGGCCTTTAAGAGGCCTCTCTGAGGCGTCCTCAGCCGGCCGCGGCGGGCGCCGCCGCCTTGCGTTGCTGGATGCCCCGCGAGGGATCGTAAGCCCAGACCGACAGGGCCAGGAAGACCGCGGTGCAGCCGGCCACCACCGCCAACGCCTCCCAGTTCATCTTCATGTAGAAAGAGAACCGGATGAGCTCCACCGCCCAGGTGAAGGGGTTGTAGAAGCAGATGTAATAGAGCGTGAGGCTGCCCTCGCGCATCTTCCACAGCGGATAGAGCGCCGAGGAGGCGAAGAACATCGGGAAGATCACGAAGTTCATGATGCCTGCGAAATTCTCGAGCTGCTTGATGGTCGAGGAGAGCAGCATGCCAAGCGCGCCGAACATCATGCCCGTGAGGATGAGCGCCGGAAGGGCCACGAGATAGCCCCAGGGCGGCAGTTCGACGCCACAGAGCCAGGCGACCGCCAAAAATGCATAGACCTGGAACAGGGAAACCAGGACTCCGGCGAACAGCCGCGCCACGAGGAGGAACCATCGCGGCAGGGGCGTTGTCAGCAACACCCGCATCGACCCCATCTCGCGGTCGTAGACCATGGAGAGTGAACTCTGCATGCCGTTGAACAGCTGGATCATGGCGAGCAGACCCGGCGTGATATAGACGTCGTACGTGATGTAGGTCTCGTATGGGGGGATGATCGAGATGCCGAGCGCCGCGCGGAACCCTGCCGCGAAAATGATGAGCCAGATCAGCGGACGTACCAGCGCCGCGAAGAATCGCTCTCGTTGTTGCAGGAAGCGCAAGAGTTCCCGCCAGACGATGCCGCGAAAGGCCCGGACATAATGGAGGAAGCTCATATGGCGACGTCCTCCTCGGCATCGCCGCCAATCAAGCGCCTGAAAGCCTCGCCCAAGTCCTTGGCGCCGGTGTCCGCCACCACCGCCTTCGCCTCGCCCCGCGCCACGATGCGCCCCTTGCTTAGGACGACGAGATCGTCGTCCGGCTCGATCTCATCGAACAGATGTGTCGCCCACAACACGCCGATATTGTCCGTGCGCGCCAACTCGTGGATATGCCGCACGATGGCCGCGCGCGTCGGGTCGTCCAGGCCGATGGTCGGTTCGTCCAGCAGAAGCAGCTTCGGGCTATGCAGTAAGGCGCGAGCAATCTCTACACGGCGTCTATGGCCGCCATTAAGGGCGCGCACTCTCTCCCCAATCCGCTCCTTCATGTCCAGCGCCGTGAGCGCACGGTCCATACGCTCATCCGCTTCTTTGCGCTTCAGACCCCTGAGCGACGCGAAATAGCGCAAGTTCTGCTTCACGGTCAGGTCGAGATCGAGAGTCGGCTGCTGGAACACCACGCCTAGCGGCCCCAGCGCCTTGAAGCCCCAATCGGCCGCGGAGCGGCCGTCGATCTCGATACGTCCCGTGGGCGCATCGAACAGGCGGGTAATGAGGGAAAAGAGCGTCGTCTTCCCGGCGCCGTTCGGGCCTAGAAGGGCCGTTACCTTGCCGGAGTAGACATCGAAGCTCACGTCGTCGAGGGCCTGCTTGGCACCATACCAATACGACACGTCCTTGACCGACAGGACCGGCGTGCGTGCACCCCCGTCCTTGGCAGTTTCCTTTTGCATGGCGGCTTACGGCCTTTGAGGCTTTGTCGGCCCCACTCTTGGACTTCGTTTCCTCAAGGGAGAGATAGCCTCGGAACGGCTGTTTCACAAGCCTTCCTCCACCCACTGGTTTGGGATGGGGCGAGAGACAAAAAAAGAAGCCGCCCCGAAGGGCGGCTTCCGTAATCTTGGTCGTCCGGGTAGTGGCTTAGAAGAAGATGATGCCACCGACCTGGAACAGATCCCAGTCTTGGAAGTCCTGCTTCACGCTGGAGTTGACGCCGTTGACGTTCGTACCCACGAAGTCGACGGAAGCGTCCTGATGCTGCCAGCGGGCGAACAGGTGCATCGCAGCAGAGTCGATCTCCTGAACCGCACCGAGACCCCAACGCTCCATCTCCGAGCCGCTGACGGCCACGGAGTTGGCGGCGTTGTTGGCGCAGAAGCCGCCGATGCCGGTGCCGGCGCCGAAGGAACCGCACATGCTCGTCCCGGCGATCGAGCCGAACATGTCGTTGTACTGGCCGTACTCACCGTAGAGGATCGTGGCGCCCAGCGGGTTCCAGGTCCGCTTGATGAACGGCTTCAGGTACCAGATATCCGTGGTCGAGATGCCGATCGTGTTCGGATCCTGATACTCGTACTCGCCGTACAAGCCCAAGCCTGAAGGAACGTGCATGATCGTCGCGCCGGCCTGATGAGCGTTGTTGTCGCCGGCGAAGGCACCAGCAGTCGTGCTCGAGGCCGTCTCACTCCACGTGAACGCGTAGGCCGCGGACACTTTGAAGTTGCCCCAGTCGCCGTTGTAGAACGCCGCGATATCCCAGAAGTTGGAGTCGGACGCCGTCACACCCGAACCTCTGACCGTGCCGTACGAGGTCTCCATCCGGAAGCCGCCGAAGGTCGGCGTGTCGTAACGAACCGCAGGACGCGGGGCGCCGAAGCAGTCCGCACCCACACCGCCGTTGCAGTACGGCAGCAGGAAGTTGTTCCAGCTGATCGCCGACAGGCCGTTGTTCCCGCTCGGACGCAGGAAGAAACCGCCGCCTTCGAACCAAACCGCGTTCGACTCGATGACCGTGCCGGAGATGTCGGCCAGAACCGCCGCGTTATCCGATGCCGGGCTCAGAGTACCCCAGTTCAACGTACCGTAGTTGTCGCTCTTCACGTAGATGTACGAGTACAGCGTGTTGATGTCGGCGTTCACGCCCTGGATGTCGTCGAACTGATTGGACAGGATGCCGAACGTGTCGTCCGGAGCCGTGATCGTCATGTTGTAACCAGCCGACCAGCCCGGCGCGATCGTGGCTGAGCCCGTGATGGCAAAACGGGACGCAAGGTCAGCGTCCTTGTCGCCAACGGCAAAGTTGCCGCCGCCGCCGTCATCCCACCAGTTCATCGTCTTGACGACCCAACCCGAGATCGTCACCGAAACCTTCTTGTTCCCCTTGCGGACCGTCGTCGCCTCAAGCTCGGCAACACGCTCCTCAAGATCCGCACAGCAATCGCCGCCCAAATCAGCTGCCTTGGCCGGCGTGCTCATGGCGTAAACCCCAAGCGTCAAGCCAAATGCAGCAGCGATGGCGATGCGGCTGGATGTTCTTGTCAGTCCCCCAAACATATCCATCTCCACCTTCCCTGAATAAATTGCCTAATCCAAACTCTCGCTTTGAATTCGCCTTGCGGCTCCTCGTCGGTGCAGTTCTCGCCAAAACTGGACAGAAATCCCCCGACAGAGAGTTCTAAGTTCTGCTTATACGCGTTCCCCCAAGAAGGTAAATTGCTATCAAAGCGTGCGGGGACGTTTTTGGGCCCTTGTGACATTTCCGCCACGAGTTTCAGCCCCCTGATTGACGGCTCTTCGAAGCCGTCACCACCCAGGAAAATGGATGTAATATCAACGAGGTAAGTGATGCCCGGTCTTGGCGGCGGCGCCCCCGGACCACAGCCTAAATGGAGGGCAAAGGGGGCCTCGGGGGAGCGGGGGCGTGCTTAATCCATGTCCACATCTGGCGCATTTTTGATGCAGAAAAGGTTTCTTCTGTCCGCCCAAGTCGTTAGCGCCAGATCGTGCGAATTAGGGCTCGCGACGCGCCCGTTCCTGGTCTAGAAAGCGCGGCCCGAGCGGACCGATCTTGACTGTTTGGGTGAGTCCGGAGGGACCGCGGCTATTCACGATTCGGGCGTAAGGAGCGAACAGACTGTGAACGATTCTGTCCAGCACCAGACGCTGCGGGGCCTTCGCGTCCTCGTCGTCGAGGACGAGGCGCCGATCGCCCTCCAGCTCGAGGATATGCTGGTGGACTCCGACTGCGAGGTTGTCGGCCCGGCAAGCCGGGTGGCCCAGGCCCTCAAGCTCCTCGACGACGAGACCGTCGATGCCGCGGTGCTCGACCTCAACATCGCCGGCGACCTGGTCTATCCGGTCGCCGATGCCCTCGAAAAGCGGGGATTGCCCTATATTTTCGCGACCGGCTACGGGGCATCGGGCCTTACCGAGCCCTATCGGCGCCAGCGCGTGCTCCAGAAGCCCTTCTCCAGACGCGAGCTGCTTCAGGCCATGCAAGAGGCGGTCGAGGCCGCACGGTAGGAGGTCTGCTAGGCCGTGCCGCCGAGGCGCAGCGAGGCTTGAGGCACGTGGTTGAGCCGCAAGTCGTTGAGGTCGGCCGAGCGGCCCCCAACCGTGCCGGCAAGCGTAAGGCTCGCGCCTGCGAACGAGAGCACGAAAAGCGCCCCGCACAGCGCGCCGAGCAGAAAGCGCGGAGCCGAACTCCGGGCGTGGTCGTAAGGTCGATTGAGAAACATGTGACGCGAATTCCCCTGTTCGTGGGCCGACTTTGCGCGGCCGTCAGGCGAGAGGCGTAGCAGGGACTCCTTGTGTTTCCGTAAAATGGGCCTTGGGATCGGTGGCCGGCGCCGGGCAATGCCCCCGCGTGGTTAAGAAAGCGGGCAATTTGCCGCTTCCCGCCCGCGCTTGACCCAGGTCAAAGCCCGAGGGCTTTTATGACGGCTAATGCGACAATACATCTAACTTAGAATCGGTCTCGATCCTTGAGGCCGAGGCCGGGATAGGATACTTAGCTGGGCAAGGCCCTGTGCCATTTAGACTTTAAGCAAGTCGAACAAGAACTTGCGGCAAGCCGGGTGCCCAAAAGATATCCATTCTGTTCGGCCAATAGCTGGGTGGCTTTGGCGAACGCCAATGGTCTAGGGAACGGAGACAGATGGATTACGAGGACAGATTCCGCCAGCATCTTAAGTCGCTCCACCAAGAGGGGCGCTACCGCGTCTTCGCCGATCTGAAGCGCCGCTGCGGAGCCTATCCGGCCGCCGACCACTACACGGAAGCGGGCACCCGCGACGTGACGGTGTGGTGCTCCAACGACTATCTCGGCATGAGCCAGCACCCCAAGGTGCGCGCCGCCATGCACGAGGCGATCGACGAGGTGGGGGCAGGCTCCGGCGGCACCCGCAACATCTCCGGCACCTCTCACTACCATGTGGAGCTTGAAGAAGAGCTGGCCGACCTCCACGGCAAGGAGGCGGCGCTGCTCTTCACGAGCGCCTACATCGCCAACGAATCGACCCTGTCGACGCTGACGCGGCTGATGCCGGGACTGGTGATCTTCTCCGACGCCAAGAATCACGCCTCCATGATCGAGGGCATCCGCCACGGCGGCGGGCCGAAGCACATCTTCCGCAACAACGACCTCGACCACCTCGAGGAGCTGCTCAAGAAGGTGCCGCTCGACACGCCGAAGCTCATCGCCTTCGAGAGCGTCTACTCCATGGACGGCAACATCTCCTCCATCGGCTCGATCTGCGAGCTGGCCGAGAAATACAACGCGCTGACCTATCTCGACGAGGTGCACGCGGTGGGCCTCTACGGCCCGCGCGGCGGCGGCATCGCCGAGCTCGAAGGCGCGATGGACCGCGTCGACATCATCAACGGCACGCTTGCCAAGGGCTTCGGCGTCATGGGCGGCTACATCGCCGCGAGCAAGGCGTGCTGCGACGCCATCCGCTCGTATGCGCCGGGCTTCATCTTCACCACGTCCTTGGCGCCGGCCATCGCCGCGGGCGCGCTGGCCTCGATCCGCCATCTGAAGGTGAGCGAGCTCGAGCGCGCACGCCATCGCGAGCGGGTGCGCACCCTCAAAGGCCTGATGAAGCAAGCCGGCCTGCCGGTGATGGAGAACCCGAGCCACATCGTGCCGGTGATGGTCGGCGATCCGGTTCACTGCAAGGCGGTGACCGACACGCTGCTGACCCATTACGGCATCTACGTGCAGCCCATCAACTACCCGACCGTGCCGCGCGGCACCGAGCGCATGGCTTCACCCCCTCGCCGGTCACCGGGGGCCCCCCCCCCCCGATGAGCGTGATGGCAGCCCCCGCCGGAAGGCGGCGCCCGGGGCGGGCGAAGGCGGGGGGGGGGAGCCGCCGCCGCGCGGGGGGGGGCACGCGGGGGGCGCGGGGGGGCGGCGCCGGGGGGGGGGCGGGGGAGAGGCGGGGACAGGGGAGGCGCGGCGGCCGGCGGAAGGGGTAGGAGGGGGGGAGACCAGGGAAGGGGGGGGGGGGGGGGGGGGGGGGGGGGGAGGGGGGGGGGAGCGAGGGAGGGAGAAGAAAGCGCATCAAGCCTGCCTCGCGGCGCTCGCGGCCACGGGCAGCGTCGTCCAGAAATATCAATTCCAGGAAGCGGATTTCGCCATCACCGGCACGCGCGCCGGGGACTAGGGCGCGGCCGGAACTGCGCCTACTTGCAGCGCTAGCGTCTGCGGCGCTAGCGCTTGAGGATCCAGGCCGCCAGGAACGCCAGGGTCAGCACGCCGAGCAGGCACAGCAAGATGATGACGCCGATGGCGCCGAGAATGCCCTTGAGCGTGCCCCAGAAGCCGAACGTGGCCACCAGCGCGGCGAGCAGCAAAAGCGTGATAATCGGCATCGATGCATCCCTTCGTCCGGTTCGTCTCCGCGCGCGGTCCCGCGATCAGGCCCGCCGGCGGCAGAGCAGGTGACTCAACGGCCGCCATGGTCGCAGAAACCGCCGGCATCCGAAAGACATTGGCGTGAGATCTTGTGAGCATCGCGCCTCGTCTGTGTCATGCGAGTTCTTCTCCTACCGGTCGGCTTCTCTTCGCCATCACTCTCTCCTTCGTCATGCCCGGACGTGTTCCGGGCATCCACTGACGCCTCGCGGCCCATTGCAGCACTCTTTATCACTTTGATTGCCGGGACAAGCCCGGCACTGACGAGTCAGGAGTTGCGGGCAGCACAAAGTTTCTCGCCGGGCGCGCGCCCGCGAGTGATGAGGGACTGCGCGGGGCACGCGGAAGGCCGCGATCCTGCTGCAGCTTAGGTGGGCGGCCCGTTTGGCGCGCCCCGCGAAGCGGCATCGCTTCCGCCGAAGGCCTCCGGCTTATTTCCTGTCCCGCGGACGCCGGCCACATCGAACGTGGACGCGGCGCCGGCAGACATGAACCCCGACACTTCCAGACGGGGCGGGAGGCCAACGCGGCCCGCAGGTGGTTCGTTACACCGGCCGCGCCTCCCCTTCCGCCACTCCTTTCGGACCGAGGCATCTCAGAGACGCGCGGTTATCCCGCGGGCACCGCAGCCCTACCCCACGATGTCAGGACGGTCCTAGGCACCGCGTCCCTCAACGGGGCAGAGATGACGGGAGTCTAAGGGCGTTCCCGAGGGCGGGGATTACTGGCTTACCGAGGGGGGTTTGGCCGCGAGTGGGGGGCGGGGGAGGAACAGGCGGAGAAAAGAGGAGAAAGCCGGAAAGGAACCGAGGGGGGGGCAATACGAAGGCACGAAGCAGGAGGGCAAGGAACAGGGGGAGGGGAGAAACGAAACACGGGGAGCACGCGGGGCCCGAGAACGAGGAGGACGCGGGACAAAACGGGGAACAAGGAAGGGGGAAGAAGGGGAGGGAGGGCCCGCAAGGAGGGGAGGCACCACCCGAGGGAAGGGGGAAGAGGACCCGAGGGGAGGGCGAACAAGGGGGGGGGGGGGGGGCGGGGCGGGCGCCAGGAAGGGGGCGAGGGGGCGGCGGGAGAGGGACAAGGGATACTAAGCAGGGGGAGGGAAGGGCGGGAGAGGCGGGAAAAACGGACAGGGGAGGGAAGGCGGGGGAGGGGCGGAGGCGAGGGGGGGAAAGAGGGGCAGCGGGGGGGAAAGGGGGAAGGGAAGCCAAAAAGGGGGGGGGGAGACGCAGGCAAGGGGGGACAGGGGGGGGGGGGGGGGGGGGGCGGAGGGGGGGGGGGGGCCGGCAGGGCGAACGACCCGCCGATCATCCGCCCGTCCACCACATAGTCGAAGGCGCCGCCCTCGGCGCCGCGGCCTTGGCCTTTCAAGATCCGATAATAATACCCGTGATAGGGCACGGGCGTGCCGCCGCCGGGAGCGTAGCCTTCCTCCGAGGCCTCGGCGAAAAGCGCGCCGAGCGGGCTCTGCGCCTTCCGCATTCGGCCAATAGAGGCCGTCCTTGGCGCCGGGGCTAGGTCGTCGGCGCGCCAGACCGCGTCATTGTCGAGACCGCAATGGCGGCGCCAATCGTGGCGGTGCCAATCTCGGCGCCGCTGCCTTCACGCAGCGCCAGGCGTTCTTGCCGATTGCGGTGCGCGTCTGCCCGCGGGCGCAGACGCAGGTTCCGTTCTTTACCCTGCCATTGACGCAACCGACCGGGATCTTCGGCGGCGTGATCACCGCGATCTTGACGCAACGCCATGCGTTCTTGCCGGACGCGGTGCGCTTATGCCCGCTTGGACACACGCACGTGCCGCCTTTCACGCTCCCGTTCGCGCAAGTGATCTTCGGCGCAGGCGGAACAATGATCGCGGTCTTGACGCAGCGCCACGCATTTGTGCCGGACGCGGTGCGGTCATGCCCGCTGGGGCAGATGCAGGCGCCGTTCTTCACCTGCCCGCCGGTACATTTAATCGATGGTGGCTCGGGGGCGAGGTCTGCGCGGTCCGGCTTCTTCGGATCGGAGTCCGGCTCGAATGCCGGTTCGGGCGCGATGTCGTCGGTCTGCGACACGCCGGCCGTGTTGGCGCAGCTGAACGCGCGCCCCTTGAAGTCGAGCAACTCGGTATCGCCGCCGACGAGGCTCTTCAGTCCGCAAGCGACCGTCGCCGTCTTGGTGACGTCGAATTGGATAAGGTCGACGGCGATAGTTTTGCCGGCCGGCGTCTTCTTCGCCGCCGCGCTTCGCGTCCAGCTATGGTCATTCGAGCAGTCGAGCCGGTAGGGCACGGGCCCTTCCAGATCGGTCTCCACGTTGACCAGGGCCGATGCCTTGCGCGGGCATTGCGTGCCGCCGGAATCCGTCAAGGTCAGCGTCCCGCCCAGCACCTCCAAGCAGCCGATCTTGAGCGGCACCCAGCCGGAATTCGCCGACCAGCCCTTGGCGTCGGCCATGAACTGGGCGTCGACCTCACCCAGGGTCAACGTCCGCACCGCTTTCGCCGCATATTTGTCGCCGTCGCGCTTGGCTGTGAGCTTGCCCTCGCTCACCACGAGACCGCCCTGGTGCTTGATCTCATGGTTCACCCACCCTGGGCGGGTCGTATTGAAGGTCGCCGTCTCGATCACCTCTTTCGGGCAAGCGTCCGTCTTGGCGACCTCGTAGGTCAGCCACGCGGAGACGACGTTGAACGGCGGGCAATCGATCTCCTCCGTCTCTTCATGCGCTTCGGGCATGCCTCTGACGCGCAGCGCGAACGTCTTCGGGCCCGGATCGAGCTTGTATTCGAACTCCGCCTCGGCGCGGTGGAAGGTCTTGCCGGCGAAGCTGACTTCGCGCGTTTCAACGCTGCGGAATTTCGGATGGCCGTTGCCGACCGACAGACGGAACTTGGCCGTCGTAGGCTCGGCATAGTTCAGGTAAGCGGTCGCAACGGTCCTCTTCGGGCAGGTGTCCCCAGACTGCTCGATCTGGAGGTCGACGGAGACCGGCTTCGGCGCGGCCTCGACGGTTTCTTCCGGGGGTTCGCAGACGACCTTCAGCCGCATCAAGCTACTCGTGGTCGCTTCCGCCTCCGAGCCGCCGAAGGCCAGAGCGTGCTGTTTCGATTGGGCCGAAACGCGCATCCCGAGAACGATGTCGTACGACGCGGTAAACCCGTTGCCTTCATTGGCGCTGTCGTTGCACGCGGCGACGATGCCGTCCTTTTGGGCGCTGTTCAGAAACTCCGTGTCGGTCTGGACCGGATGGACGCCGGCGACGGATTTGGGCAGGTCTCCCCCCCATAGTTTAACGTCTATGGCCCAAACCATGCTGTCGCCGCGCCCCAGCCTGCCAAAGTCGGCCAGCACGATATAGCCTCGCTTCATCTTCACGCGGTAGGACGTGGCAAACGTCAGGTCTCCGTCGCGGACTTCAGTCCACTTGCCATCCTCCCAGTCGACGAAGACTTGCGACGGTGCGTCGTTGGGCAGCGCGGCGTCTTGTTCGGTGGAATAGACCTGCTCGAGATGGACCTCTTCGAATTTCGGCTTCGCATTAGCGTGCCCGGCCATGCAGACGGCCAGCACCGCCGCGGCCAGCGCGGTCTTTACGAACAATTTTAGCATTTGCTCCTCCGACGCCCTCGGCAAGCGGAGGCTAGGCGCGCGCGCGGCGCCGGTCTTGGACGCACGCGACAAGGCTTGGCCTGAAGCGAACAAATCGGCTCGACCTCAACCCGCGTGAAAGGTACCCTCCTTGCTACTGAGAAGCGGCGTCGACGGGAGGATCCCCGTGCAAACTCAGGCCAGCGACTTCAGTCCGATCCGGTTTTCGAGCAACGACCTGCCAGAGCGGGATCGCGTTCCCGTGTGGCGGGAATTCTTCGGACGCTGGATGTTCCACACGGAGATCGAGCCCGCAGCCGACGCGCCGTTTCATGCCGATATCACCGTGCGCAGTGCCCCCGGCCTCTCCGTCACCTCATCGTCTCTGTCACAGGTTCGCCTCACGCGAACCCCCACGCTCGTCGCCGACGGCAACGACGATCTCGTCCTCTTCGTGATGACGTCTCCCGGTGCGGTCGTCCAATGTGGACGTGAGACGGCTTACAACGCGGGCGAGGCCGTGGTGATGACCGCGGCGGAAACCAGCACCTGCGTCGCGCGCGGGCCCGCACGCTACCGCTGTCTCCACGTCCAGCCGGGCGTGCTGACAAGGCTGATCCCCGGCCTCGACGATGTGCTGGTGCGGCGGATCGTGCCGCCGACCGAGGCCCTGCAGTATCTATTGAGCTACATTCGCTTCCTCGAGGAGCAACAGGCTTGCGCCGATCCCGAACTCGCGCGGGCCACGGCGCTGCACATGCGCGATCTCTTGGCTCTGGCACTCGGCGCCTCGCGCGATGCCGTCTTTATCGCCGAAGGCCGCGGTTTGCGCGCAGCCCGCCTACAGGCGATGAGGCGCTGTATCGCCGACAATCTGAGCGACGGGAATTTGACGGTGAGCGCCGTGGCCGCGCGCCATCGCGTGACGCCACGCTACGTGCAGCGCCTGTTTGAAAGCGAGGGGACGACGTTCTCGGAGTTTGTCCTTGAGCTGCGCCTTACGCGCGTGCATCGCATGCTCGCCGATCCGCGTTACGCGGGCTGGACCGTCAGCGCCATCGCCCTGGAGGCAGGGTTCGGCGACGTGTCCTACTTCAACCGGCGCTTCCGCCGCCGCTTCGGGGCATCGCCCACGCAATTTCGGGCTTGAGCGCGAAGACTACTGGGTCTCGGCCTTGGCCCAGGTCTCATCCGGCGCGAAGGCCTCGATCTCGCCCGCGAGGGCCGCGGTGTCGGGCCCGAGGTCCTTCTGGAGCACGACGCCGTCATGGTTGACCATGAAGGTCATGATGCCGGAATTGCCATACTCGGCCGGATAGGCGAGGAGGCCGAACCCGCCGATCATCCGCCCGTCCACCACATAGTCGAAGGCGCCGCCCTCGGCGCCGCCGCCTTGGCCTTTCAAGATCCGATAATAGTAGCCGTGATAGGGGGCGGGCGTGCCGCCGCCGGGGGCGTAGCCTTCCTCCGAGGCCTCGGCGAACAGCGCCCCGAGCGGGCTCTGCGTGTCGCCTTCCGCGCTCGGCCAATAGAGACCGTCCTTGGCGCCGGGGCTGCTCACGATGCGCTGCGCGTAAGCCGGAGGACGGCGCCCGTCCACGTCGAGCGCGGCGTACTCGTTCTGCGCGGCGACATAGGCCAGGCTCGCCTGAATGGCCGACAGCTCGTTGCGCCCGATGCGCCTCAGGAGAATTTCCTCGTGACCCGCCCCGGTATCGAACTCCCATTTGCCGTCCCGTGCGACGATCGGAATCGGGAAGGGCCAATCTTCCGCACCGAGAACGAGAATGGTCGTGTCCTTCCCTTCCGGCTCGAGAACATGCTTCTCGTCGTAGGCCGTGACGAAGCTGTCGCGCGCGTTCGTGTCGGCGACGGGATCGCCGGAGCTGATCACCTCCTCGCCCTCGGGCCCGAGGATGTCGAGCAGCTTTGCCTTGTCGCCCTCCTTCGCCGCGCCGATCAGGGCCGTGACCGCGGCCTCGGGCGTCTCGAACGCCTCCTGGGCGAAAGCGGGCGCGCACACGAGCAGCAGCGCGGCCGTTGCGAGACACCGGCCTAACATTGGCACCAGCCGCAATCTCTGAACCATCACTCGTCCTCTAAAGCTCCGCGCACGAAAACCTAGCGCCGGCGTCCGCCGCCGCCGCCTCTATGTCCGCCACCGCCGCCCCTGTGTGCGCCGCCGCCTCTGGAGGACAGTTGCTTGGCGCTGCGATTGCCGACGCTCGACCTGCCGCGATTCGAGAAGTCCTTGGCCTTGCCGCCGTCGCGCTTGTCGAAGGCGTTGCCCGACGGGCGCTTGGCTTGCGGCTTCTTGATGTCGGGCTTCTTGATCTCCGGTCTCTTGATGTCCGGCTTCTTGGCGGCCAGGTTGGGCTTCTTGTCGGCGAGATTGGGCTTCTTGGCGATGTCGGGTTTCTTGATGTCGGGCTTTCTATCCGCGAGCGCCCCGCCGCCGGGCTTCTTGTCACCAAGACCCGGCTTATCCTTGAGCGCGCCCTCCAACTGGCCGGCCGTCGGGCGTTTGCCGCCGAGATCGGGCTTCTTGTCTCCGAGCGCCCCGCCGCCGGGCCGTTTGTCGCCGAGGCCTGCTTCCAGATCCCCGACGGTCGGCCGCTTGCCTCCCGGTCTGTCGAGACCGTCGCCGCGGCCGCGGAAATCTTTCGTCTTGTCGGCGAGATCGCCCTTGGAGAAGTCGCTCTTGGAGAATTTATTGCGGACGTCCGCGTTGTCGTAGTTCACGCCGCGGCGGTGATAGGAATTGTGCTGCCAGTTGTTGACGTTGACGTTCTTGTTATTGATGTTGACGTTGCGATCGACGTTGACGTGGATGTTGTCGCCGCGCCAATCGAAGCCGTCTCCCCAGATGGCATTGCCGATGGCGTAGCCCGCGCCCCACGCAAGACCCGTCGCCAGCGCGCCGCCGACGATGTAGCCGGGCCGCGGCGCGAAGTAGTAAGGCGGATAGTCCGGATACGGCCAGCTGCCATAGACCACGGACGGCTCGTAGTACGGAACGTAGACGGTCTCGGGCGAGGCCGGCTCGATGACGATGACCTGTTGCGGCGGCGGTTGTGCGCTCGCCGGGGCATCGGAACTGGCCGGCGGCTGAGTGACGTTCACCGCCTGCGTGACCGTCACCGTCTGCTGGTCGTTGGACTCGAGCTTGCCGTTCTCATGCGCAAGCGTGCGCAAGCGCTGCACGGCGCTCATCACGTCCGCTTGTTGCGCAAGCACGGCGTCGCCGAGTTGCGAGGTCCAATCGAGATCCTTGTTCATCATCTCGAGGACGTCGGGGACTTCGACCAGCGCCTTGATGCTGTCGTCCCAATCTTCCTTGGCCAACGCCTCGTCGAGCGCGTCGCCCTTCAGCTCTTTGTTCTTCTCCAGCCAGCGTTCCGCCTGCACCACTTCGAGCGGATAGGTGGAGGCGATGAGGACTTGAGCGAGCAGCGGGTCCGCATAAAGCGCAATGGGGGCGACGAGCTGGTCAAGCTGCGCTTCGTCGAGAAGCGCCTGCCCGGATTGTTGATCCGGTTGCGCGGCCTGATCCCGCGCGGCTTGTTCGGAAGGCGCTTGCGCATCCTCCGACCCTGCAGGGGCCTCCTGCGCCAGGGACGAACCCAGCATTGCCAGCAAAAGGGCAATGCCCGTAAAAGCTGCAAGACCGCGCATTTCGCTTCTTTTACACCCGCCGCGTTGGAGGAAGACTAGCCGCCTCCCATGGCTTCGTCCATCGGACTCGGCGCCGGCCGGCGCCAAGCACGGCAAGTCGCTTGAGGACGTGCTCTCCCGCTAGCCGCTATCCTAGCGCCGCCCCAGCAGCAGCTTGCGGATCATATCCGGGCCGACCGCGCGCTCGAACTCCTTGAACGCGAAATACGGCATCAGCGCCACGCAGAAGATAAACCACAGCGCCATGGTGCCGAAGACGCTGCCGCCGAGCGCCGGCATGCTGGCCAGGAAGCCGTGCCCGCCGATCAGGCCGAACAGCATCATCTCGAGGACGTAGGCGACCAACAAAAGCGTGGTGAAAGCCACTGTCTTGTAGACGATGGGATAGACGAGCGGTTTCTCTTTCAGCCGTTCGGCGAAGCGGAAATGCTCGGCCACGATCATGATCTTGCCCAAGCCTATCGCGTTGAGCGTGGCGAGCCCATAAAAGGCGAAGCCCACATTGTGCTCCGACAGCACGATCCACTCGTGCAGGAGGAGGACCGTGAACACCACCCAAAGATAGACAAAGGCGCCGGCGAACTTTTTGAGCTCCGCCATCGCCCGCTCCTTGAAGGTCAGCTTGGGCGGGGCCGTCTCGCCCTTGAGCGCCTGGACGAGCGCATGAACGTCTCCGCGTTCGGGCTCGATGGCTTCTGGCTCGATGACTTCTGGCTCGATGGTGTCGGGCGCGATGCTTTCTGGCGCGATGATCTCGGGTTCAAATCCTGAGGGCGCCTCGGCCTCGGAAGACACGAAATCGAACATTGCGTCAGCCGGCTGGCCGTCGATCCCGGTAGGCGCGGGGCTCTCGGCGTCAACCGCGGGCGCCAGAAAGACAGGGGACTCGTCTTCGGTCTCGCCGCTCTCGGCTTGGCTCTCAGCGGCGGCGGGGGCCGGCTCGGCAACGCCCGCGCTCTTGTCCTTGAGGCCGAACACGGCGCCGGCGGGCTTCCAGGTATCGAGCCCCGCGGTCCAAAGGAGATCGCCGGGCCGGAAATTGCCGCCTTCGGCAAACAAGGAAAGTTCGCGATCTGTCAGGGGGCCGATCTGCTCGCCGTCGCGGCTCAGATACCAGCTCGGGCCGACGCGTTCCGCATCGTGCTCGTTGACGGCCGATTCCTGCATGAACTCCCCCTACGCGCTCCCCCAAGCCGGGGCGTGCTTTAGCATCCTTGCGGAGGAACCGTCGAGAGGGAAAGGCCCTCGCCTGCTACCAGTTGACGCGCATGCCGGCTCTATATTGGCGCTACCGGCCTTTGGCCTACTTGAGCGCATGTCGGCCTTCGCGCGTCACCAATTGACGCGCATGCCGGCTTTGCCGCCAACGCCGGTCAAGTCGTCGCCGAAAGTGACGTCGAGTTTGGCGAACACGGCGGTGGTCTGGGAGAAGTTGAAGACATTCACGCCCGCCGACACCTCGCCCCACACGTCGTCGAGCTGGTCCTCGAAGCGGAAGGTGCGGCCCGTGGAGACGAGCGTCGCGGAATTGTCGTCCGTCAGATTGCCCCACAGGCTTCCCGTGACGAAGGGCTCCATCAGCGTACCCTCCCAGGCCGCCATGGTGGTGCCGGCGCGCAAGCCGAGCCGCCCGCGGACATTGGCATCGTCGTCGAAGCTGACCGTGTTGCCGCCGAGCGAGAAGCCGTCGATATCGGCCCAGGTCACCTCGAGGGTCGCGAGCGGCTCGAGGAAGGGACCGCCGCCAAACGAGCCGAAGCGGTAGCCGGTATCGGTGCGGAGCCCCACCGTGTTGGCGTCGAGCGCGTTCGGGAAGCCGAGCGTGCTGGTCTCCAGCGAATAGAGATGGACATTGGCCAGCGTGTCCACGAACAGCCCGCCATTGAGATAGGTGGCGTAGACGCCGACCTGCCCGCCGTCGAAATTGAAGTTGCGCGCCAGCGCGTCGTAATCGAGATCGCCGTGCACCAACCCGCCCAAGAGTCCGAACACCAGCGCATCCCCCTGGGTCAGCGCATCGCGCTTGCCCATGTCGACGCCGACCTGGAAGTCGAGGGTCTGCAGCTCCCGGTCCATGTCGAACGTGTAGTCGCGGCCGTAAGCGGTGGTGCGCTCGGTGCCGTCGCGGTCGAGCCAGGAGCCCGAGCCCCGCGCCCACACAGCCGGCGTCAGCGCGTAAGGTTCAGCCGCGCTCAAAGACTTGCCGCCGGGATCGTAAGCGGTCGGCGCAGGCCCGCCCGCGAGCAGCACGCGCAAATCCGCGGTGCGGTCGAACCAGGTCGAGGCGCTCTGATGCCAGATGTCTTGGGCTGCCGTGACGAGCTGCGGCAGAAGATAGGCGCCGCCGCCCGGGAAGCTGCGCAGATTCCAGAAGCCGGAACCCGTCGGCGTGAAGAACAGATCGTAATTGAAGAAGCCGGTGTCGATGGACTCGTCCAGCTTGAAGGCGTCCGGGTTGGGCGTCGCCCCGGTCACGGTCACCACGCGCATGCCGGACGGGTTGAACACCCCGGGCCCGTAATTGGTGTTGACGACCGAAACCCTCGTCACGCCCGAGACGTCGCCTTCGATGGTGAAGGTGTCGGACCGCGAGTTGCTTGGGCCCCCGAGGAAGGCGTCCACCGCCAGCCGCGAATTGCCGGAGGCGACGAAGTCGAGATCCGTGCCGCCCGGCGTGTTGGAGATCGTGAAGCTGTCGCCCGGTCTGTTGTCGACCAAAGAGATGAGGCCAGAGTTCTCGAAGCGCTCCAGGTTAACGAAGCGCGTCGTCTCCGCGCGCGTGATGTCGTCCGCCGCGTGCACCGTGCCGCCCGCCTCGTTGCGGAACAAATCGTTGCCGCCCGTGCCCGTTGGCATCGAAATCGGTGGTCAGCCGCGCCTCGAACATGCCGCCAGCCTGGTTGATGAAACTGTCGTCCGCGTCGAGCAGCACGAAGCCAGTGATCGTGCCGGTGTTGAACATGTCGACGGGGCATAATAGCCAACGACGGCACGATTGGACGACGCGCCGATATCGCCGGAATTGACGATCGTCGTGCTGCTGTAGGTGTTGTCGACAAAGATGCCGGCCGACCCGCCGAAGATCGAGCCGCCGGCATTGTTGATGAGGATCGGGCTGCTCGGGCCAAAGGAGACCACCGAAACGCCGACAGAGCTGGGACCGGCCGCTTTGATCGCCGCGGTGTTGGTAATCGTCACGGAGTTGTTGGCGCCGAAGGTAACCACATCGATGCCGTAAGCGGAGAAGCCGCAAGGACAGAACTCTTGCGAGGTGACGGTGATGTCGCCGTGATTCGCGATCTTGACGGGACTGTTCGCGTAAACCGTCCGGGCCGTAATGCCGATAGCGTCATATTGCGCGGCGACGTCGATGCTTGCGCGATTCTCGACGCTCACAGGACTGTTCGTCCCGAAGGAGCCGGCGGAGATGCCCTGGGCGAAATAGCCGGTCACCTTTAGCGGCCCGCTATTCGCCACGCTGACAGAACTGTTCGTCCCGAAAGAAACGGCGGAGATGCCCTCGGCGAAATCGCCGGTCACCTTTAGCGGTCCGCTATTTGCTACGCTCACGGGACTGTTCGTCCCGCCGGAGACGGCGGAGATGCCAGAACCCGAATATTGACCGGCGACCGCGATCGAGCCGCTATTTAGGATGCGAATGGGGCTGTCGTCATAGTGGGTGTAGGCGTAGATGCCGTAAGCGCGGCCGATGTTCGTGGTCACGGCCACGTCGCCGTTGTTTTCGATTTTGATCGCGCCGCTATCGGCGTCCGCCTTGGCGAACACTCCAAAGCCATCGGAGGCGGCGGTGACGTCGACTTTAGCGACGTTGGTGATATCGATGGGGCTGTCGTCGCTGACCGTGTAGGCGTGGAGGCCATAACCGTTGTTGCCGGCACGGACTGTGACGGTGCCGCTGTTCCGTATGATGACGGGGCTTTCGTCGAGCTCGCTATATCCCGAGATGCCGAAGGCGCTATTGTCGGACGTCGCGGATATCTTGGCGCGGTTGTCGATTGAGATGGCATTTCCGGTCGCGGCGCTCTCACCGCGGATGCCGGTCGCCCTATTCGCGCCATTCACCGCGATCGCGCCGCTGTTCAGTATGGTGACGCCGCCGTAATTGCCCTCGTTCGACCCGTAAATCCCGGTGGCGCTCTCGGTGGGGCTGGTGACGGTGATGGCGCCGCTATTGGTGATGTTGATCGGGCTGTAGCCGCCAAACTCTCTGGCGTAGATCCCGTAATTGCGGAAGCTGCTGCCGGGGGCCGTGACGCTGATGTCGCCGCTGTTCACGATGGTGATGGCGCTGTCGTAGTCGTTGACGAAGGCGCTGATGCCGCGGGTGCCAGCGAAGATATCGCCGCGATTGGTGATGTGGATGGTGCTGTTCTCGCCGTCGGTCTCGGTGCGTATGCCGATGTCCGAGGCGGTCAGCGTGCCGATGGTATCGAGCTTGATATATTCGTCGTCGGCATCGGTCTCGAGCTCGATGGCGCTGCCGGTGCCGGCGCCGGTATCCCCGTCGCGATCTTCGGTGTTGACGCAATCGATGGCGTCGCCGGGATTGATCAGGATGATCGGATCGGGTCCCGTCCCCACGAAAGCGCCGCAAGTCTCCACGGCGCTGGCCGGCATAGGCGCCACGAGACAGCCGAGGAGGAGCGTGGTGGCGAGCGCGGTGCCGGTCAGCAGGGCCGCGCGGCGATGGCTTTGCGGCCGAGACGCGATCGCGGGAAGCGGTCCAGTGAAAGACCTCGAGACGCACGCATGCGGACGCTGTCGACGATGACGCTTCTGGCTCACCGATCACCCCCAGGGAAGCCCCGGCGCGCCGCCCCGCACACGTGCTTTCGCCAAACATAGGGCGCACACGGATTGGAGTCTGTTGCGCAGCCGCCACAGCACACGTTTATGTTGTGTCACAAATGGCGTGGCGTTTGCCCGGGAAACCCGTCAGGCCCCTTTGCCGGCCAGGTGATCGCCGAGCCTGAGGCCCCAGGCATAGATGGTGAGCGACGGGTTGACCCGGCTCGCGCGCGGCAGCGGGCTGCCGTCGCCCACATAGAGATTCTCCATGCCATGCACCTTGCCGTGCGGGTCGACCACCGAAGCCTTCGGATCGTCGCCGGTCACCATGCTGCCGAGCGCATGGGCCGTGCCGCCCATGCCCATATATTTGTCGAAGCCGACCAGCCCCGCGCCCAGCAGGCGCTTGAGCCAATCGTCGATCAGGGCTTTGTGCTCTTTCACCGCATGCGGGATGCGGGCGAGACTGTAATCCATGATGGGCTTGCCGCCCGGCCCGCCCGAGATGATGCGGTTCTTGGGGCTCGAGGCATCCTCCGTCGTCGCCCAGAAGCCGATCGCCCGCTTGCCGAGCAGCTTGTCCATGAAGTTCGGCATCTCCGGCGGCGCCTGGGTCGCCAGCACCTCTCCGTCGATCCACCCCAGGCACTGCATCGAGGAATGCGGGAACTTGTCGTTGTAGAGCACCGCCGTCTTGCGCAGCACGTCGTGATCGGTGAAGGGCGAGAAGCCGAGCACCGCGGAATTGATGTGCATCTTGAAATTGGCGCCGACCAGATTGCCGCACGGCAATGTGAGCCCGCTCGCATCGAGATGATCTTCGAGAATGCGCGGCGACGTCATGGCGCCGGCGGCGAGCACGATCGTATCTGCCTCGTAGGTCGAGCCGTCGTCGCATTTGACGCCGATGATCGTGCTGGGATCGCCCGGCGCCGCGATGAGCTCGGCCACGGGCGTGCCGGCAAGCAGCGTGAAATTCGGCTTGTCCCGAATGTGGTCGATCAGGTTGCGCTCCGAATCCGACTTCAACCCGGACGGCGAAGCAAAGCCGTCGAAATGCTTCGCCTCCTCGGGATGATTGACGATGTCGTGCGACAGACCGAGCGGCAGCGGATGAAGCTTCCAGCCCGGCTCGGCGGTGGTGATCTTGTCGAGCAGCGCTTGAAGCTGAGGTTCGTTCTGGAAGGTGGTGATCCTCAGAAGCTCCGTGGCCTCGTCGTAATACGGCTTCAGCTCCTCGTAGCCGAAAGGCCAGCCGAGCAGGCCGTAGTCCGGGTCCGCCTCGAACTCGACCGGCCGGAAGCGGAACAGCGCCGCGCCGTACCACTTCGTCTTACCGCCCACATTGTAGAATTCGCCCGGAACGAAATCCTTGCCCTTGCTGTCGAGCCAGACCAGATGATTCTTGAAGACACCGTCGACGAACACCTCGCGCACTTCGAGAGTGGAGCGGTCCCGCGGCAGGAACGGTCCCTTTTCGATCAGGAGAACGCGCTTGCCGGCATTGGCGAGCTTGTAAGCGACACTGCCGCCGCCCGCGCCGCTGCCGATTACGATCACGTCATGCTGCGCCGCCATGATGTGCTCCCTGTACTGACGACCTGAAGTCGTTGTTGAGGCTCATTGGATCGTCGAAGTTAGGACGATAGCAAGGTTGCCGATGCTATCCCCTATGTCTAGGCTTATCCTGCGTTCCAGGCCGTCAACATGAGTCGTTACGCTCAACGTTAGTGGAATATGAAAATCGTCCACGCGATGGAGATCAGCTTATGGCTTTGAAGAACAAGGTTGCCATCGTGACCGGCGGCAATACCGGCATTGGCCAAGCGATCGTCCTCGAACTGGCCAAGCAAGGCGCCAATATCGTCATCGACTACGTGGCCCATCCCGAGGCGACGGAAGCTTTGGAGCGCGAAGTCGCGGGTCTCGGCGACCAGTGCATCGGCGTCGACGCCGATGTGAGCAAGATCGCCGACCTCCAGAAGCTGGTCGATGCGGCGGTCAGCAAGTTCGGCCATTTGGACGTGATGGTGAACAATGCCGGCATCGAGACGCGCACCTCGGTTCTCGACACCACGGAAGATCAGTACGACGCCGTGATGAACATTAATCTCAAGAGCGCCTTTTTCGGCACGCAGCTCGCGGCCCAGCAAATGATCAAGCAGGGCAAAGGCGGGCGGATCGTCAACGTGACCTCCGTCCACGAAGACTGGCCGATGCCCGGCAACACGGCCTACTGCCTCTCCAAAGGCGGCATGCGGATGCTGACACGCACCGCGGGCGTCGAGCTTGCACCGCACAACATCCTCATCGTGGGGGTCGGTCCGGGCGCCGTCGCGACACCGATCAACACCAGCACCATGGATAACCCCGCTTTGCTCAAGAAGCTCGACTCGGCGATTCCCCTCGGGCGCATGGCGCAGCCGCAAGAGATCGCCAGCGTGGTGGCGTTCCTCGCCGGCGACGGTGCGAGCTACCTCACGGCCACGACCATTATCGCCGACGGCGGGCTCATGCAGAGCAGCCCCGGTCTCTAAGCCGGTCCGTCATGACGCTCCCCATCGAAGACTATGCCCTGATCGGCGACTGCGAGACCGCGGCGCTCGTCGGACGCAACGGCTCCATCAACTGGATGTGCCTGCCGCGTTTCGATTCCGAGGCTTGCTTCGCGGCGATTCTCGGCGATCACGACAATGGCCGCTGGCTGATCGCGCCGGTGGATCAAACAGCCAAGGTCACGCGCCGCTACCGACCCGACACGCTCATTCTCGAAACGCGCTTCGAGACGGAGACCGGCGCCGCCACGCTCATAGACTTTATGTATCCTTGCGATAAGCACCCGCACCTCGTCCGGCTCGTGGTCGGCGAGAAAGGGTCGGTCGAGTTCGAGACCGAGTTCGTGGTGCGCTTCGGCTACGGCCTGGAGGTGCCTTGGGTCACCATGCTGCCGGACAAGCGTCTGCGCGCCGTGGCCGGCCCCAACAAGCTCGTCCTCCAGTCGACCATCGAACTGCGCGGCGAGAATCTCAGGACCAAGGGCGAGTTCACCGTGAAGGCGGGCGAGACCCAATCCTTCGCGCTGTCTTATGCGGAATCGTTCGTGCCCGATCCTCCCCTGGTCGACGTCGAAAGTCTGCTCGACGACACCGAGGCGTTTTGGAAGGACTGGTCCTCCGATTGCAACATGACCGGCCCCTACGCCGACATCGTCAAGCGCTCGCTGATCACATTGAAGGCCATGACCTACGCGCCGACGGGCGGCGTGGTCGCCTCGGTGACCACCTCCCTGCCCGAACAGTTCGGCGGTCCGCGCAACTGGGACTACCGCTATTGCTGGGTGCGCGACGCGACCCTCACCCTGCTCGCACTCATGAACACCGGCTATTTCGACGAAGCGCGCGCCTGGCGCGAATGGCTGTTGCGCGCGGTCGCCGGCAGCCCCGAGCAGATGCAGATCATGTACGGCATCGCCGGGGAGCGCAGACTCTACGAGGTCGAGCTCCCCTGGCTTCCCGGCTACGAGAAGTCCGCACCCGTACGTGTCGGCAACGCCGCGCATCAGCAGACGCAGCTCGACGTCTACGGCGAGCTGCTCGACGCGCTCCACCAGGCGCGCAAGGGCGGGCTTGCACCCGAGGAGTCCGGCTGGGAGCTGCAACTCGCGATCGTCAAGCATCTCGAGGATGCCTGGCAGAATCCCGATGAAGGCATCTGGGAGGTGCGCAGCGGCCCGGAGAACTTCGTCTATTCGAAAGTCATGGCCTGGGTCGCGTTCGACCGCTCCATCAAGAGCGCGGAGCGCTTCAAGCTCGACTGTCCCCTCAAGGGCTGGCGAGAGATCAGAGAGACCATCCATAAAGAAGTCTGCGAGAAGGGCTTCGACAAGGAGCTCAACAGCTTCGTCCGGTCCTACGGTTCGAAGCAGGTCGATGCGAGCCTGCTTCTGATCCCCACTGTCGGGTTCCTGCCGGGCGACGATCCGCGCGTGGCCGGCACGGTGGCGCAGATCGAGAAGACGCTGATGAAGGACGGTCTCGTGCAGCGCTACGACACCTCGAAGGCGAGTGACGGGCTGCCCCCGGGCGAGGGTATGTTCCTGGCCTGCAGCTTCTGGCTGGTCGATGCCTATCTGATGCTTGGCCGTAAGGACGACGCGGTGAAGCTGTTCGAGAAGCTGCTCTCGTTGCGCAACGATGTGGGCCTCTTGAGCGAGGAGTACGACACCTCCGCCAAGCGGCTCTGCGGCAACTTCCCGCAAGCCTTCTCGCACCTGGCCCTCGTCAACAGCGCCTCCAATCTCGGCCGCGACGGCAGACCGGTCGAGCAGCGCTGCGACGCCGAGGACGCCGCGAAACCGGCAAAGCCCGCGGCTCCTCCGCCGGCGGCGCACTAGCCGGCGCCGCCGATGTCCGACCCAAGCCCAGGCCCCGAACCGGTCCATCGCGTGCGGCCTTGGGCGAAGGGCGCAATCGGCGCAAGTCTGATATTGATCCTCGTGCTTGTGGCGTTTGCCACGTCGGATCCAGCGCAGGCGCCAGCGCAAGCCGGTGCGCCGGCCGCGAGCACGGCGGCGCCAAGCTATGCGGAAGACATCCAGCCCATCTTCAACAACCGCTGCGTCGCCTGTCATGGCTGCCTGGGCTCACCCTGCAACCTCAAGCTCACCTCGTATCGCGCGGCCGAGCGCGGCGCCTTCGGCGAGAACCCCTATGCGAGCCATCTCGAGGCGTCGCCGCGCACCGGCATGGACGTGGTGCAGACGACAGCCGAATGGCGGAAACGCGGATTCTATCCCGTGCTGTCGCGCGGCGGCTCGGAGCCGGAGAACCTCCAGCGTTCGCTGCTCTATCAAATGATCGAGGCGGGCACTCGGCACAACAAGCCGGGCTTCTCGCGCCAAACCTTGATGCCGCTTTATACCAAGCGCTACGCCCATCAGTGTCCGGCCACGCCTGAAGCGCTCGGCACGCAGCTGAAGCAGAACCCGGCCGCGGGCATGCCGTTCGGCCTGCCGTCGCTCGACGAGGACGATTTCCAAACGCTGCGCGACTGGGTGGCTTCAGGGTCGCCCGGCCCGACAAAGGCCGAGCGGCAAGCCGCGGAGACCGTGACCGACCCGGCCGCGGTTCTCGCCTGGGAAAATTTCTTCAACGCCGCCGACAAGCGGTCGCAGCTCGTTTCCCGCTACATCTTCGACCATGTGTTTCTGGCGACGATCGTCCTGAAGGAAAGCCCCGGCGATTACTTCAAGCTCGTACGGTCCAAGACGCCGCCCGGCGATGCGGCCGCGAACCCGCCGGCGCCCGTCGACATCATCGATACGCCCCTGCCCTACGCCGACCCTTACGCGTATGCCGGCGTCGACCGCTTCTACTACCGCTTGAAGAAGATCACCGCGCCGATCGTACAGAAGAACCATTTCGTCTGGCGTCTCGACCACGCCGACATCGGTCATCTCAAGGAGCTTTTCCTCGGCGCCGACTGGGACAACACGGCGAAGCTCGACGCCCCCTGGGGGATCGGCAATCCATTTTTGGTGTACCAGGCCATCCCGGCGGAAGCGCGCTACCGCTTTCTCCTGGAGAATTCCGAGCTGATCGTTTCCGGCATTACCTACGGACCGGTGTGCCTGGGCCAGACGGCGACCTTCGCGGTCAAGGACCAGTTCTGGGTCTACTTCGTCGATCCCAAGGACGACGTGTCGGTTCTCGAGCCCAAGCTCGGATTGGAGACATGGGAAACCTTCATGGACCGGTCGATCTTCGGCAACGACGCTTACGAGGCGGCCTACGGCGCCGCGCTGAAGAAACTGCGGCCGAAGGGCTACACGATCGATGCGATCTGGAACGGCGCGCGAAAAGATCCGAACGCCTGGCTCACGGTGCTGCGCCACGAGAGCAATGTCTCGGTGATGAAGGGACGCCAAGGCGGCATCCCGCGCACCCAATGGCTGATGAACTATAGCGGCTTCGAGCGCATCTACTACGACA
The DNA here is from genome assembly GCA_942491105.1 of uncultured Alphaproteobacteria bacterium. Taxonomy (GTDB): domain Bacteria; phylum Pseudomonadota; class Alphaproteobacteria; order Kiloniellales; family DSM-21159; genus JBBEAM01. The sequence continues at coordinate 60,642 of CALNZX010000012.1, forward strand.
CGGTCGCCAACTTCGAATATTGGTCCGGCGACATCCCGAAGCTCGAAACCTTGGTGTTCTTCAACTATCTGCGCCAGGAGTTCGAGGACAACTTCCTGCTGCTCCTGCCCGAGGACGAACGTCAGAAGATCCGCGAAAAGTGGACCCAAGGCATCGGCCAGATCGCGCTCGCCCTGGAGCCCTTCGCCGGCGAGGAACAGCCGACGCAAGTCAAGACCGATAAGCACGATCCCTTGCTCAGCCTCGTCGACGACATCCAGGCGCATATGGGCGAAGCGGTCAGCGGGCCACCCGACCGCCTGAACCCGCATGTGAAGCCGGACGTCTCCTTAAACGCGCCGATCGAGAGCTTCGACGGCTGGGTCGAAGCGGCCTCGCTCCTGACTCAGACGCGGGACTACAAGTTTCCGCGCTACCTGCCGAGCGTGATCCTGCTGAAATTGACCGACGGCGACGAGGCGCGCGTCTATTCGCTGATTGCCAACCGGGTCTACGCCTCCCAGGACACGATCCTGTTCCAGGACGGCCAGGCGCTGCCGCATCTCTACACCATGAGCATCTATCCCACGGTGATCGGTGGCTTCCCCAACTACTTCATGGAGATGGATCTCAGCCAGGCGGGCGACTTCCTGCGCGGCTTGCGCGACGTCCGATCCCTCGCCGACTGGAACGCCTTGCGTGACCGCTACGGCATCTTGCGCAACGACGCGCGGCTCTGGGCCACCTATGACTGGTTCACTGAGTGGAACACGCGGCACCGAGGCATCGAGGCCGGTTACCTCGACCTCTCTTATTACGACCTGTTCGACTCCGTCTACTGATCTCGAAGGTCTTCAGGCACGGTGTTCCGGGTTCTCGTAGTCGAACCGGCACCCGGCCTTCCAGGCTTTGCGATTGTTGCCGTGATTTGAATAGCCGCCCGCGTCTTTGAGGATGCGCGCGAGATGCATCAGGTTCCACGTCATAATCGTGGTGTTCCGCTGAGTGAAGTCGTTGTCGACGCCGACAGGCCCGTCTTCCGAAGGATCGCCGTATGACGCGCCCGGCCCCGCCTCGCCGATCCAGCCGCAATCGGCCTGGGGCGGGATGGTGTAGCCGAGGTGCTGAAGCGCGTAGAGGATGCTCATCGAGCAATGTTTGATGCCGTCCTCGTTGCCGGTGATGACCGCGCCGCCGACCTTTCCGTAGAACAGGCTCTGGCCTCTGTCGTTGAGCATCCCCGACATGCCATAGAGCCGCTCGATGAGGATTCGACAGACGGAGCTTTCCTCACCGAGCCAGATCGGCGTGGCGACGATGAGGATGTCGGCCGCTTCGATGGTTTTCCAAAGCGCGGGCCAGTCGTCACGCTCGGCGCCGTGCTCGGTCATGTCGGGATAGACGCCTGAAGGGATTTGGTGCGACAGGCCGTGGATGTGGTCCACCGTCACGCCGTTCTTGCGCATAATCTCTTCGGCAACCGACAGCAGGAGGCGGGTATGCGACTCCTCCGGATCGCGCTTAAGCGAACAGTTGAACGCGACGGCCTTGAGATCGGAAAAATCGGTCTTGTTCTGCGCGCAGAGCTCTTCCTGCTGGATATTGAGCGGCATGATGAGGGCTCCAGATTGACGAATATGAGACGCCTCAGTCTAACGAGGATCGCGTGCCGCGGAAGAAGAGCTTCTTCAAGACGAAGTGAGGGTGGCCGCTGGGGGGAGACGGCCACCCTCTGCTTTCGACCTACCGATCCATGTTGGTCTGGTAGGCATTCGGGAAGCCCTCCGCCGCGACGGGTGCGACAGCGGCGGTGACGAGGGCGAGAGCGATGAGAATGGTTTTCATTGTTGTGCTCCTTGGGAGGTTGGTTTCGCCTTGCACGCGTTTGATATCGTGACGCCCCGCGCGCGTTCAAATAACAAGCAGTCACGACTGCGTGCTGGAGCGTGACCGTTCGCTCACGCATCGGGGAACGCTTGGAGCCCTGCGTGGCCGATGTAGCCCGCTAACAAAATTGTCATCCTAACGAAGGAGTCGGTTGCCAGTGTCCGCGCCTTCGATCACGATCCACGGACATTAGACCGCCACAGAGTTGAGACCGCACCTCCCATGAAAGCACCCTCCGGCCCCAGCACGCCAACCTGGGCCCCGGCCCGCAAAGACGTCGTGGGCGCAAGCCTCGGCTCATCGCGGCTGTGGTTCACCATCGCCCAAGGCATCGTCACCGAGGTCTACTACCCCCGCATCGACATCCCCCAGATCAAGGATCTCGGCTTTATCATTGCCGACGACAAAGGCTTCTGGGTCGAGCTGCGGCGGCTGAATAATTACACCGTGAGCTTGCCCGCGCCGGGCGTGCCGGCCGCCGAAATCATCCACCGCCATCCCCGCTTCACCTTCACGCTCGAGGTCTGCCCGTCCGAACGCCGCGATACGCTGCTGGTGCGCTATTCGTTGGAGGGCGACGCGGACCTCAAGCCGTACGTGCTGCTCGCCGCGCGGCTGGGCGAGGACGCGGAGAACAATATCGGCACCGTCGCGACCCATGACGGCCGCGGCGTGTTGTGGGCCGAGCAAGGCCCGTTCGCGCTCGCGCTTTCGGCCGTCGACGACGACGGCGCCGATGCCTTCGGCCGCCGCTCCGTGGGCTGCCTCGCGGTGAGCGACGGCTGGCAGGACTTCAACCGCAACGGCCGCATGACCTGGGAGTATGACGAGGCGGGACCCGGCGCCGTGTCCTTGATGGGCGAACTCTCGAGGCTCGGCGTGCTGGCGCTTGGGCTTTCCTCCACCAAGGAAGCGGCCGCGACGCTTTCCGTATCGGCGCTGTTGGACGATTTCGACGAGGAATGGTCCGCCCATTGTCAGGCCTGGCAGGAATGGCTGGGCCAATGCCGCCGCGCCGCCTTCGGCGGCGAGATCGATGACCGGCTTGCTCTGTCCGCCTCGGTCCTGAAGGTGCACCAGGACCGCACCTATCGCGGCGCCGCCGTGGCCAGCCTCTCGGTGCCGTGGGGCGAGACGAGCACGAGCCGCGGCGGCTATCACCTGGTCTGGCCGCGCGACCTGGTCGAGACCGCGGGCGCGCTCATCGCCATGGAATCCTATCGCGACGCCCGCGACGTGCTGCGCTACCTCATCGCCACCCAGCACGAGGACGGCCACTGGTTCCAGAACCAATGGCTCGGCGGCCGTCCGTTTTGGCAGGGCCTGCAGCTCGACGAAGCGGCGTTTCCCATTCTGCTCGCATCGCTCCTGAAGGAGCACGAGGCGCTCGACAACATTCCCATCACGGACATGATCACGCGCGCCGTGGGCTTTGTCGCCGGCTCCGGCCCCTCCACGTGCCAGGACCGCTGGGAGGAAGACGCCGGCATCAATATGTTCACGCTGGCCGTCGCCATCGCCGCGCTGGTGGAGGGCGCCGAACATCTCGACGGCGCGGCGAAGGCGCATGCTCTGCGCGTCGCCGACTATTGGAACGCGAAGCTCGAGGATTGGGCTTTCGTACAAGGGACGCCGCTCGCAGAAGACTTGAACGTGAGCGGCTATTTCATTCGCACCGTGCCGCTCGATGCCTCCGGCGAGAGACAGTCCTTCGCCGATGCGGTGACGATCAAGAATCTCGATCACAACCCAAACCTGCCGGCGAGTGGCCAGGTCTCGACCGACTGCCTGCAGCTCGTGCGCTATGGCTTGCGGGCGGCCGACGATCCCTCCATCACCGACAGCATCAAAGTTATCGATTCCCTGTTGAAGACCGACACGCCGTCGGGGCCGGTCTGGCACCGCTATAATAATGACGGATACGGCGAGCACGACGATGGCACCGGCTTCAACGGCACGGGCCGCGGGCGCGGCTGGCCGCTGCTGACGGGCGAGCGCGGCCACTATGCGCTCTGCGCCGGCGAGGACGTGACACCCTACGTGGACGCCATGATGGCGATGTCGAGCCCGCTTGGCCTGATCCCCGAACAGATCTGGGATACGGACCCCATCCCGGCTTACGGTCTCGTGCCCGGCAAGCCGAGCGGCTCCGCCATGCCGCTGGTCTGGGCCCATGCGGAGTTCGCCAAGCTCTGCCACAGCCTGGGCGCCGGACGCCCCGTCGACCGGCCGCAAGCCACTTGGGCGCGCTATCGCGGCGTGAAACCCAAGATCGACTACGAGATTTGGGGGCCGAGCTACCGGCCGAAGCGCATCGCGCCGGGGCGCGTTCTCTATGTGACGATGAAGGCTCCGGCGCGCGTGCATTACGGCACCAATGGCTGGCAGGACGTGGCCGACATCGACACCGAGGATACCGGTCTCGGCCTGCATGTCGCCAAGCTGCCCACCGAAACCCTGAAGCCCGGCGACAGCATCGCCTTCACCTTTTTCTGGCCGGAGAGCGGCAATTGGGAAGGCCAGAACTTCGAGGTCGCCATCGAGGGCGCGCTCGTGCCCGCCTAAAGGGCCATCCCCCGAGATGGCGGGGCGAGACACTTTCTGGTATGGCTCAGCCGATATAATAACGCGCCGGAAGCCCTGGGCTCGGACCCAAGGGGCGGGACGAGAAGGCTTCCCGGGGGGAAGAGCCCATCATGAAGCGCATCAAGCAGCTCTGGCTCGTCCTGGCGATTTTCATGCTGCCCATGACGGCGGCCTTTGCCATCGACCGGCTGCTACTGGCGCCGAACTGCCCGGACTGCCACGCCGAGATGACGGAACAGCTCCCCCTGTTCGACGGCACGCAAGACGGCCTGGTGCGCATCAGGGCCAACAGCATGGAGTTTCGCGCCCGCGCGGCCGGCTTCGGCAATCCCCAAGGCGAAGGCGTGATCCTGCTGCATGGCTTCCCCGCGACCTCGATCATGTGGGAGACGCTGCTCGACACGCTGGGCAAGGCCGGCTACCGCGCCATCGCCTACGATCAGCGCGGCTATAGCCCGGGCGCGCGGCCGCCCGCGCAGAACGACTACACCAAGACCAAGATCGCCACGGACGTGCTGGCCGTCGCCGACGCCGCCGGCTTCGAGCGGTTCCACGTCATCGGCCATGATTTCGGCGGCGCCATCGCCTGGACCGTGGCGGACCGCTATCCGGAGCGTGTCCTGAGCCTGACGTCGCTGTCCATGCCGCACCCGTCTGCCTTGGCGTACGCGCTTGCCGAACCAGACTCGCAACTCCGCCTCTCGAGCTACATGGTGTTCTACCGCCTGCCCGTACTGCCCGAGCTCGTGCTCGGCTTCAACCAGGCCTCCTTCCTCGAATACCTCAAGTGGCAAGACCACCCGCCCGAACAGATCGAGGAATATGAGCGCGTGTTCGGCGAGCCGGGCACGCTCCATGCGGCGCTCAACTGGTACCGGGCCTTCGAGTTCCGCTCGCTGGACCCTGTCGGCAAGATCCGGCCGCCGACTCTCTTTATATGGGGCCGCGAGGACGGCGCCTTCGGCCGTGTCGCCGCGACGGAGACGGTGAACTACATGGACGGCGCCTATCGTCTGCACACCGTGGAGGCGGGACACAATCTCATGCTGGAGGTCCCGGAGATCGTGACCGAGGACGTGCTCGCGCATCTCAACACAGCGGATAAAGTCTCCGAGCAATGGGTTGCGGCCTTGGCCGAGACGCCGCAAGAAGACGGGTCGGCTTGCGATCAGTCCCGCCCGCAATGCTTGCGCATTTCTCTTACGCCGGACGGCCACACGCTGCGCATCCGCAATCGCTGCGACGAGACCTACAAGGGTGTCGTCCGCGTCTCCTGCTCGCAATGGGCGCCGGATGCGGCCATGGAGTACCGCTTCAGCCTCGGCGCCATGGCGGAGATGACTCAGGAAAGCACCGGGCTCTCCAATGGCGATTGCTACTACCGCCACCGTCTCTGCGCCAAGGAGGCGGAAGACGGCAAGCACCGCCCGGCGTCGCTCATACCCTTTTTCTAGAACCGCGGCAGGATCAGCGGGATGCTCGCCGCGATCAGCAGGATGGCGAGGATCACCGACAGGCTGAGCTCCAAGACGATGCCGGGCGCGTGAATCTTCGCGTCGTCGAGCAGGAGGCCCGTCCGCACGAAGCGTATGGTCGCGGCCACGATGAAGACGATCCCGACCACGATCAGCGCCTCCCCTGCCCCGCTGCCGAACGAGTGGGACAAGGCCTCCAGCCGGTCGCGGCCGGCGCCGGGCACGGAGACCGCGTCGGCCATCGTGAGAATAAAGAGATCGAACCGCTCGACCAGGAAGCCGAAGGCGATCACCGCGACGCCGGTGCGAAGCCAGGCGAGGAAGGTCCGCTCATTGGCCGCGTGGTCCGTATAGGATCTGATCATGGCAGGCCCCGTTCCGCTGTCAGGAGCGGAACAGCTTGGCCGCAAAGCGCCAAGAATGACTTAAGGCCGGAGCCTTTCCCCTAGGCGGGATTGGTCTTACGCGACAATTCCCAGCGGAGCCGGGCCCATTTATAGGCGTCCATGATCGAGATCGCGTAGACGAACAGGCCGCCGGCATAACGGCCGACAAGCGACTGGTCCGGCGTGGTGAGATGAAATGTGATCCAGCCGAACAGCAGCATGAAGAACACGAACACCAGCCCGCGGCCCGGCATGCCGGAGAACACGTGGCCAGCCCCGGGCAGCACGATGGCGATGGCGAGGATCAGGTAAGGGTTGAGCGGCCGGCGCTCCAGGACGGACCGGTCCGCGATCTCAGGCGGCGGCTTCACGGCGAATCTCCTTGGACTGCTCACCGGCCAAAGCACGGCGAATGGCCGTGCAGCGCCGGAGAAGATCACAGAAGCGCTCGCGGTCAAAACGGGCCACCTCGAAGCGTGCCTGGCGCAACAGCATGTAGTCGCCCCGCTGGGCCTCGTCGGCCTGCCAAACGATGCGCACGCCCCTCGGCGCGATGACGAGCTCCTTGGCCTTGGGCTCGCCGAGAAAGTCCACATACGGCACGATCGCCTCCGGCGGCGGCAGCTTCGCCACGTCGTCGGTCCGGATCACCGCCCGCTCCGGCCAGTCCGCCGGCGTATCGAGCCGGTCGGGCAATCTCTCGAACGCGGAGAAAAACTCTGCTCCCGACGGCCGCATCATGACGTCGAGGACAGCGCCTGTCGCCACCGGCGCCTCGACGGTGAGCCTGAGCCAAAGGGACGGCAGCTTGCGGAGCGCAACGCAGTCGACGACGACATCCGCCCTGACCGGAACGCCCTCGAACCATCCCGAAAGCCTGGGATAGCCGAAGGCATCGCGCGTGATCTCCGGCCGGTCGAGAGCGGTGAGGCAGTCGGCGAAAAACTCGCTCCTTTGCTGCCGCACCCGCTTCTGGTCGCGGCGGTGGAGCGCGACCAGAACGATGAGCCCCACGCAGGCCGTGATGATCGCCAGAATGGTCATCCGCGCATCATCGGACGATCGTTACCGGGCAATGCGCCTCGGCAACGACAGCCTCGGCGATCGAACCGAGCACCAGCCGCTGGACGCCTCTGTGACCATGCGAGCCGATGACGATATGGTCGTGCTTCTGCTTCTTGGCGTAAGCGGCGATCGCATCGGCAATGTCCCGGCTGCACACGGTGACGCACTGAACCTTGCGAAGCCCCGCTTTCTTTGCCCTATCGGCAACCGAGCGAAACTCGGCGCGGGTGATGGCATCGCCCGCATTGAGGACCGTCGAGTCCCAGTAGGCGGACTTTGCCGCGCTGGCCCGCGAGACACGTTCGACCGTGAGGACGGTCAGCTTGACGCCGAGATCCTTGGCCAGTGAGATCGCGAAGTTCACCGCCTTGGCTGAAATTTTCGAGCCGTCGGAGGCACAAAGGATGTTCTTGATCATCGCGTCCCCCCTCAGTAGCCGATCGGCCGTTGCCAGGGCATCGTGAACTGGTCGCCGCGGCGCACATATTTGTAGCGGTGGAAGGCGAACCACAGCGAGGCGACGATGTAGAAGCACATCATGGCGAGCAGCTGGGTGCCGTAGCCGAGGAACGTGGCGAAGTAGGTGGTGATGCACAGCGCCAAGAGCACGATCGCCGGCAGCGGATGATAGGGGTGCACATAACCCCGCCGGATCGAGCCCAGCGGCCACTTCTTCCGGAACATCCACATATTGATGGGCATGAAGGTGTAGCCGAGCAGCCCCGACAGGATCGAGAAGGTGATGACCTGGTCGAGAAGCCCGGTGAACGAGAAGCTCACCGCGATGGGGATGAGGAACAGAATTGCCCGGTAGGGCGTGCGATAGCGCGGATGGACCGCGCCGAACCACAGCGGCATGTAGCGGTCGCGGCCCATGGAGAACCACGAGCGCGACGCATCGTTGATGCAGCCATTCGCCGAGGCAATGGCCGAGAAGATCGTGCCCACGAACAGGAACACCTGAAGCGCGGGGCTACCCGTCACACGCGCGGCATCGTAAAGCGGCGTCGCGGCCTGACCGAGGAACTCCCAAGGCAGAAGGCCCGTGGCCACGTACCACGTCATCGTCGCCGCGATGAGCAGCGTGATGATGCCGCTCATCGTTCCGTAAGGCAGCGATCTCGCGGGCGAGCGAACCTCTTCCGCGGCCTGGCAGGTGCCCTCGATGCCGAGATAGTACCAGATGCCGAATTGGAAGGCGGCGATCACGCCGATCCAGCCATAGGGCAAGTCGGTGAGCAACTCCCGGTGATGCAAGGCCGCGCCGGGCGCCCAGGGCTGCACGCCGATGAACAGCACGACGATGGAGATGAAGGCGGCCGCGGTGATGACGAAGTTCACGCTCAACGTCATCAGCACGCCGCGATAGTTGAGCCAGGCCAGCATCGCGATGGTCAGCACCACGAATGGCCGCGGATCGAGCGCCTCGTGCCCCATCTCGCTAGCGACCGCGGTCAGGAGATCGCCCACGACGAGGGCGTCGGCCGCTTCGAGCATGGTGTAGGCCATGACGAGATAGAGGCCGACATTGAAGGCCATCAGCGGGCCCATGATGTGCTTGGCTTGCGCGTACTGGCCGCCGGCCGCGGCGACGGTCGACGTGACCTCGGAGTCGATCATGGCGACGCAAGTGTAGAGAAGCCCGATCACCCAGCAGGCGATCAACGCCCCCATGGCGCCGCCTTTGCCGACGGAGAAGTTCCAACCCATGAACTCTCCGACGAGAACGATGCCGACGCCCAGCGCCCACACATGTGCGGGACCCAAGACGCGCAATAGCGAAATACGTTGCCGGCCTTCCCCGGCTGCGCCTGTCGTCGTGGACATGACCCTTAAACCTCCCCCTGGCGTTGTTCTTATGAGACTTCCGAGATGTCGTGTTTCTCGCTGATGCCTTCGAGTTCACCTTCGCGAGACGACGTCAGCAGGTCCTCGTCGTAGTCCCGGTTGACCTGGATCGCGTCGAGCAGCATCCAACCCAACAGAAAGACGGAGACAGCCCAGGCCCCGTATTCGAGTACGTTCCACCAATCCATTCCCGCCTCCTATTTCTTGCGGCCGAAGCGCTCGTCGATCACTTCCCGGTATTCGCGGTCGGAGAAGCGGATCACGAAGAAGAAGTACCCAAAGATGACGAGGGCGGTGATGATGAGCGCCAACGGATTGATCGAGTAATCGAAGCGCGTGGTGATGATCTCGGCGGCCGATTCCGGCGTGTAACCGAGCTTCTCCCACTGAGCGGCCATCGTTTCGTTCTGACCCAGGGCTTCCCAGGTCGGCTGCTCAACGGTCTTCGTCGTGGTGCCGCCGCCGGTCAGGCCGAGGACCAACGGCGCGAAGAGCACCACGTAAACAAGAGCCAGAAGAAAGACTGAATCGAAGATCTGCCCGGCCTTGCTTTGCTCGGGTGGCCTATATGGTTTCGTGCTCATCCCAACTCCCCCTGTCGCTTAGGCCCGCTGGGCCGCTTCTTTCTCCGCTTCGGCCTTCATCTCGCGCGCGACGTCCAGATGCCGGATGTCCAGGCCGTAGATGAAGTCCTTGTCTTCGCGGTAGTGTTTGACCATTGCGCCGATCGAGGCGGTGTTGAACAGCAACACGGCACCGGCGGCGACGGCGAGGACGGTGCGGATGGCCGGGTCGGGCACGACCTGCCAGACCATGAAAAGAACGAAGAGGATGACGACCCAAAGCACGGCGACGAACGTCCAGGCGCCGAGCCTGTCGCGGGCGTACATCGCCTCAATACGGTCGTTTAAGCTTCTCATTGTCGCTCCTCCCTTTGCCCTCTTGGCGCTTAGGACCCTGTTCCCGGATCTCCTCGTGTTTCCGTGTGGGAAATATTTTTTCCCCAAGCGAATAGCTTCATGCGAGACTCGCAGGCTGTCGACGGGGTAAACGGGGGTGTTTCTTCCCCCAATGGGGAAGCGGCGCCCCAACAGGAGGCTTGTTGCATCTTAGATGTACGGGAGAACCTCAAAGGCCCATGGTTCAACCCCGAGCGCCGCTCGAAGCTCGGGGTCCCGAATGGCGAAGCCGATGCATCTCCTCATTGCCGACGATCATTTGCTGTTTCGATCCGGCTTCAAACTGCTGGTCTCACAGCTTTTTCCGGGGTCTCAGCTTTCCGATGCCGGCGATGCGAACGAGGCGTGGGACGTCCTCGACACTGAGGAGAGCTTCGATCTCGTCTTCCTCGATCTCGCCATGCCCGGGATGAACGGCATCGCGGGCGTGCGGCGCTTTGTGGAGCGCCGGCCGGCGACTCCGGTGGTGATCCTCTCGGCGCATGCCGAACCGGACGAGATCGCCGAGTGCATGGGCCTTGGCGTCAGGGGGTACATCCCCAAGGCGGCCAGCGAGAGCGTTCTACAAAATGCGGTGTCCTTGGTTCTCGCCGGGGAGATCTACGTCCCCCGGCATGCCATCAGCCAGATCCTGTCCGAGGGCGGGAACGATACGCGCGAGGATTTGGACGGCCTGCCCGAGAACAACCCGCTACGCCAACTCACGCCGCGGCAGCGCAATACGCTGGCCTTGATGATCGAAGGACGGTCCAACAAGGAGATCGCGCGGAGCCTCAACCTCCTCGAGAGCACCGTGAAGGCGCACGTCAAGGTCATCCTCCGCAAGCTCTCGGCGCACAACCGCACCCAAGCCGCGCTGATCGCCGCCGATCTCGGTTGGCCGCGCCGCGTTCGCACCAGAACGTCTTAAGGCCTTCAAGGCCACACCGCATCGGGCCGCGCTCCGTCTTCAGCCAGCAATTGCGCGATCGCTGTCGCCAGGCTCGCAGGATCCACTGGCTTATGAAGCAGACGGCAACCGCTCGCCTCGGCCTCGGCGATCCGGATCGGCTCCGTATCGCCGGTGACCAGGATACCCGGAATTGACCGGCCGATCTTGAAGCGCACCGCCGAGATCGCCGCGACTCCGGTCATATTCGACTCCAGGCGGTAATCGGCGACGACCAGCTCCGGCGGCGTTTCGGCGTCTTCGAGCTTGCTCAGCATCTCGCCGATCGAGCGCGCGGCAATCACCTCCGCTTCGCACACGCCGAGAAAGGATTGCAGCGCCGTCAGCTGGAGCTGCTCATCGTCGATCACGGCGATCGTCCGCCCCTTGAAGGTCGGCGCCGGAACCAGCGGCTCCGGCCGGGTCTCGCTCTCTTTGCTTTCGGAGAGCCGTAGCGCGATCGAGAACACCGACCCTTTGCCGGGCTGCGACCGCACCGCAATCGAGGTCCCCATGAGCGCCGCCTGGCGGCGCACGATCGCCAGGCCAAGACCCGCGCCGCGCTTCCTGTCGCGCGCGGGATTGTCGACCTGATAAAACTCCTCGAAGATCTGGTCCCGCTCCTCCGGGGCGATGCCGATCCCGTTGTCCCACACTTCCAAGATTGCCGCGCCATTGCGCGTTCGGCAGCCCACAAGGACCCGGCCTTGCTCGGTGTAGCGCAGCGCGTTCGAGACCAGGTTCTGCAGGATGCGAACCAGCATGGTGTGGTCTGCTTGAACGAAAAGGCTCCTGGGGACGAAGCGGAGCTCGGTCTTGCCGGCCTCGGCATCGCGCTTGAAGCTCTTCTCGAGCAATTCGAAGATGTCGGCGACCGCCACGTCGGTAAATTCCGGCACCACGACGCCCGCATCAAGGCGCGAGATGTCGACGAGGTCCTCGAGCAGCTCGCTGCTGGCATCCAGGCAATCCCGAATGCTGTCCAGAATGCCCCGGCTCGCTTCGTCCAGGGGACTCCGCGCCAGCGCCGCGACGAACATGCCGACGGCCTGCAACGGTTGACGCAGATCGTGACTTGCGGCGGCGAGGAACCGGCTCTTCGCCCGGTCGGCACGCTCCGCGTCGGCCTTGGCGACCCGAAGAGCAACCTCCGCGCTTTTCCGCCAGGAAATATCGCGCACGCTGGTGCGCACGCCCAGCCTTTCGCCGTCACCGCCGATCATCGGTTGCCACGATACGGCGGCCCATCCTATCCGCCCGCCCTTGTGGCGGATGCGGAACTCGACATCGTTCCCGCTCGTGCCCGTCAAGGCCGATTGGAGGAGAGACTTTACGCCGTCCCGATCATCCGGATGGACGATCCCGAGCGGGTAGTCGGCCATGGCGAGACACTCATCGACCGAGTACCCGGTCATGCGCTCGACCCCGGGGTTGATCCACCGGACGCGCCCGTCCGGCAGAAACCAGCTCTCCCAGTCGTACGTGTAGTTGGCGACGATCTCGAACAGGTCGTTACTCACACGGAAAGCCCCTTTTGGACCATTGGAGCACGTATCCCCCATTTGGGCACCACACTCATCCCTGTGCGCAATTGCGAGCGCCGGTCGCACGCCGCATCGTCGGGGGGTAACTAACCTAGGACTTCAGCGCTGCCGGGCCGTGCCGGGCAGCGTTTTTTTTCGCCCCATCGTCCGCCGTTTGAAAGAGAATCGCTAGAAAATCGACCAACCGGCTTTCGCGGCGAGCTGCTCCAACACCTGCGTCCCGATCAGGGAATTGCCTTGCTCGTTCAAAGCTGGAGACCACACGGCTATCGACGCGACGCCGGGTACGATCGCGAGGATTCCGCCGCCCACGCCGCTCTTTCCGGGCAGTCCGACCTTGAAGGCGAAATCACCGGAACCGTCATACTGCCCGCAGGTCAGCATGAGAGAGTTGATGCGCCGGGCGCGCTTGCTCGAGACAACTCTTGAATAGGGCGCCGGAATGGCCCCGCCATTCGCGAGAAACAGCCCGGCCCGGGCCAGCTGGCAGCAATTCATCGACAGCGCGCATTGGTGGAAATAGACGCCGAGAACGTGGTCGACCGCATGGTCCAGATTTCCGAAGGCGCTCATGAAATTCGCCAGGGCTCGATTGCGGTAGCCGTGCTCGGTTTCCGAACGCGCCACGGCGGGATCGATCCCGATCGTCTCGTCGTCAGCCAGAAATCTGATGAGGCGCATGATCTCGCCGATCGCCTCACGCGGTTCATGGCCGGCGAGAACGATGTCCGTCACGACGATCGCGCCGGCGTTGATGAAGGGATTGGCGGGAATGCCGCCCGAATGCTCGAGCTGAACGATCGAATCGAAGGCGTTGCCCGAAGGCTCCCGGCCGACGCGGTGCCAGAGCGAATCGCCGACCTTTCCGAGCGCCATGGTCAGCGTAAAAACCTTCGAGATGCTTTGGATCGAGAAGGATTCTGCCGCGTCGCCGGTCGATAGGAGCGCCCCGTCAACGGTGGCAATCGCGATGCCGAGCTTCTTCGGATCGACTTTGGCGAGTTCCGGAATGTATTCGGGAAGCCGTCCCTCCCCCAGACGCGGCCGCGCGTCGCGCAACATTGCGTCGATCAGGGTCTGAATGCGTCGCTGGTTCGAGGGCTTCAACACGTCATGCGCATCCGAAAGGATCGTATGCCCTGACCAGGGCCTATTCGATAAACCGGATGATCTCGTCTGAAAACACATCCGGCGTGTCGTGTGGAATCCAATGCGATGCGTTTTCGACCTTTATAAGACGGGCATTCGGAATCTCCTGCGAAAGCCTAACGCCGTCCTCGATGGTTTGCCAGGGATCGTGAACGCCCCACAGACAGAGCGTCGGCGCCGTGATCTCGCCATGCCTCTCGGCAAGCATCGTCGTGTGATTGGTGTTGAGGGCGCTGGCATTCCGAATGATGGAGATCTTGCCCTCTTCGTCGCTGTAGGGTGCAACGATGCCGGCCTCGAACTCAGGCGTCAGCCGGTCCCGGTTGAACAGTCCGTCCGGCAGGCCTGAGGCCACGAAGTCGGCAACCTCCTTGGGCGACTTGCTGCGCCAATTCGGATTGCCGAGCGCGATCATGTCGTCGATCGGCCAGGAGTCGTAGGCCACCACGTTGGTCAGGACCAGCCGCGCCACGCGTTCGGGATGTTCGATCGCCATGATCAGCGAGACGCCGCCGCCGGTGTCATGACCGACGAAGGTCGCCTTGGCGATCCCGAGATGATCCATCAGACGGATGATCATGCCGGTCTGCGCCAAGAGCGAACGGTCGAAGAAGTCCCGGCGGTCGGAATAGCCGTGCCCGAGAAAATCGGGAGCGATTACCCTGGCGTGCTCGGCAACCCGTGGGATCACCTCATTGTAGAGAAACGACCACGTCGGGATCCCGTGCAGCAGAATGACAGGATCTCCTTCGCCGACGTCCGTCCAAGCGACCTTCAGCGGCTTGTAGCTCAGCCCATCGAGTTCCGCCGTGTGCTGCCGTTGGCGAAACGCCTCATGCGAGAGAGGCGCCGTAGTCTTCGACATGTCGTCTCCCATCCAGAGCCGCCGGCTCTCAGTACTGCTCCGACTTCTCGGACACTTCCTGATACCAGATGCGCCGCGTGCCGATCTTCGCCCGCATTTTCCACGCCAAAGTCTTGGGTGTCTCGTCCAGCACCTTGAGGAGCTCGTCGATGCGGCTGCGGACAACCTCATGCTCTTCCTTCTTCATGGAAGGAAATTCACTCAGGTGAGCGGGGACGCGCTTAAGATTGGTCGTGAAGGTGTGATAGAAGCCCCAATCGCGGCGCATCATGTCGACGATATAATCCGTATCGATCGATTTCGGCCCGGACTGCTGATGCGAAAGCGGATGCTCGAGCATCAGCACGATCGTGTCCTTGAAATCCTTGAGATTGATTTCGACGATCTGCATCTTCTCAAGCAGCAGATCGGTCGTGCAGATCGTCGGACTGTCGAGATCGAGCCGGTTCTTGAACGGAATTCGATGGCAGAAATAGAGTTCATCCGCGAACACGTCGACATTCAGGTTTGTGTCTTTGTGCAGATAGACGTGCCGCGAACCTTCCGAGGCCATGTAGACCCCCTCGTCCGGCACGTAGCCGCGCGCGGTCAGGAACTTGCGGATCGCCTGGTTCTGCTTCTTCTCCGCGCCAAAATCCACGTCGGTCAGGACCCGCTTGGTGTCCTCGAAGAGGTGCAGATTGTTGGGACATTGCAGGCGGTAGGCGATGGATCCGAGGATGCGCAGGCGTATGCCCTCCGCTTCTGCATCGCTGACCAGGGCAAGCGCCTCGTCGACAAACTCCAAATTCAGACCCGGATCGGTTGGCATCTGGTTCACACGCGCCTCCAGCGGCTTCGGTTGAGATGGAAGATACGAGCCTCCGGCCCAACGTTTTCAAAAAGCTGTCATTGCCGCACGAATGCGGAAAGCGAAGAACGCCGCAGGCCGGACGGGTGGAAGGGGGGTTAGTCCGACCGCCCCATCCGGCTTGCGGCACCCGATCATTCGATCGGGATCTCCTTGAACGCCAAGGTCACGTCGATACCTTGAGAGCGCCTGATCATCTTCATGACGTAGTAGAACGCCAAGCCGATGACGAAGACGCCGGCGACGATCGCGACCTGGGTCGGATCGTGACCCGCCGCGTTCGGATCGAAGAACAAGGTCCAGAAGTAGAACTGCGCCGCGAGGAAGCCGAGGAAGCAGCCCACCGTCATGATCGGCAGCCCGAACACGGTCTTGCCCGCCAGCGGAGACTTCTCGTAGAGCTCGGGCCGCTTGTACGGGAAGAACACGCCCGCAAGCAGCACCACCGACCACGCCAGCACGGCCGCCTCGATCAGGATCACGATCTTGGAGAACCAAGGCGTGAACACGAACAAGGCCATGCAGATCAAGTTGAAGATCGTGGTCACGGTGATCGCGACCAACGGCGTGTGGTAGGTTTCCGAGATCTTGGCGAGCGGCGCCGGCGCGACACGGTCAAACGACCAGGCCACGACCGCCCGAACGCCGAAGGTGTGCATCGCCGGGATCCACATCCACATCCACAGTGCGAGGCCGAGCGATGTCAGCACGGTGATCAGCGGCGACTGAGTGAGGATGCCCGTCAACAAAGCCACCGACGGATCGGTCGGTGTCGTGATGCCGGTGCCGAGCACCGCGTTGTAGACGGCAGTGCCGAGGAACTCGAAACCAAACACCTTGTAGGCCAGCCAAACCGTAGCAATCCACACCACGGTGGCAATCAGCACGGCGCCGAGCATGGCGACGGTCTGGGACTTGCCGACCGATTTGATCTCGCCGCCAATCGCGATCGAGAAGGCTGCGCCCACCAAAGGCAGGAACGGCCAGTTCGAGACCAGGATGGTCTGCCAGACGGTGGGGTCACCGCCGCCCCAGCCGTTCTCCTTGCCGCTGGCAATGATCGCGTTGTAGGCATCGGGGACATTCAGCGCCGGGCCAACCAAAGCATTCAAGTGGCTGACGAAATCTTCCCGGGTGTACATCGCCAGCGTGATGAGCAGGAAGGCCGAGCTGGCCATCGCAAGCACGAAGACCCATTTGTTGATCGTGAGGTAGAAGCGCATCCCGTAGGAAAGAATGACCTGGGAAAGCACCAGGATGCCCGCGCCGATCAGGAAGGTCGCCCATGGCTCAAGCATGGTCTCCGATATGGCGAGGAATGTTTCATTGCCCGTCAGCAGGTTCAACGCCGCAAACATCGGCGCCAATGCCAAAGTCACGATCCAGTAGGCGGCAATAGCACAGTAGAAGAGCCATGCCGTGATCTCGACAAGGCTCATCGTCAGCGCCAAAGCCGGCGGCAGGATACGGGATCCGAAAACGTAGATGCCGCCGGACCGCGGCAGCGTGATCGTCCAGGTGATAAAGCCGAAGGCGATAAGCGCCATGGCTACGCCCGCAAGGACGCAACCCCAGATCAGGTCGCCTTGCGGATAGAAGGCCGGACCATAATAAAGCATCGAGCCCACGCCGAGGCCGATGCTCACCACGCCCAGATTGTAGATAAACGTGTCAGTTCCGCTTGCCGTCCGGATCAATCCGGACGCTTTGCGGAGGAATATTCGTTTGTCGCCTCCAGCGTCAGTAACTGACATTGCTCCCTCCCGTTTTTGATTGTTTCTTCCCGGTAAAGCGCTCGGTTTATCCTTGCGTCAGGTTTGTTTGGGCAATCTTGCCGTCTTCCAAAATGATCATGGCGCCCTGCAAAATCCCTTCGGGATAGACGCTGCCGGGATTGATGCAGACCGTCTCGCCGATATTGATCTTCGCGCGCCCCTCGTGGATGTGCCCGTGAAGACCAAGCAACGGCTGATGCTCTTTGATGATGTCGTTCAGGGTCTCGCAGCCGGCATGGATCTGAGCCGGCAGACCCATCTCGTAGACGACCTGCATATTGTCATCGAGCTTTGGACAGGCATCGAGCGCGGTGCCGTGAGGCGGCACGTGAACGTTGAAGATGCACCGGCTCATGTCGCGAACTTGCGGCAGCAGCTCGGCAAACCGCTCGACATACTGCGCCTCGGAGTATTCGCGCTCCGTATCCCACGGCGTGGGCGTCGAGCCCCCGCAGAACAGCATCTGATAACCGCCCTTGAAGTCGCAGACCCGCATCTCGTTGAAATCGACATGCGCCGACTGGGTGAGGATCTCGTCGATCTCCCAGAAGTCATCATTGCCGGGCAAGGCTACGAACGGGATGTCGGTTCCTTTCAGCTTCTCTTCGGCGAACGCAGCCCATTCGTGTACGCGCTCCAGGACGAGACGCTTGAAGAGCTCCTCTTGCGCCGTCGGATCCGACTTCAGCCGCTGATACTCGGCCTCGGAGATGACGGCCGGATAGAAGCCCATATTTCCCTGGCGCTTGACGAAGTCGTCGAGTTCGCCCTGGCCGGTTATGCGCACCGACTCGCCGTGCTGAAAGGCAAGATAAGAACCGTCCTTCTGCTCGGCGATTGGAATGACCGCCTTTCCGGTCAGATCCCCGCCGAGAACCAGGACATCCGCGCCGTAGAACTTGGCGCTGTTCACGAATTTCTTGAAACAGACATTCGAGCCGTGGAGGTCGGAGGCGAAGAAGATCTTCACCTGGCCATCGCCCGATTTATTCTTCTTCTTCCAAAACACCCAGCATCCTCCCGCGCTCAGAACTTCGTGAGGTAGTGGTCGACTTCCCACTGCGAGATCGATTGGTGGTACGACCACCATTCGGCCTTCTTCAGATCGATATAGGATTTGAAGAGAGCATCCCCCATCACCCGGCGTCCGAGATCGTCCTTCTCGAAGGCGGTGATCGCGTCCAGCAAGGTTTGCGGCAACTGGCTGATGCCGCGGCTGGAGAGCTCTTGTCGCTGAGCTCGTACATATTCAGCAGCTGCGGATCGCCCGGATCCAAATCCTGCTCGATACCGTCGAGACCGGCGGCAAGGAACATCGCCGCAGCCAGATATGGATTGGTACACGGATCGACGGCGCGGCATTCCCAGCGCGCACTGGACAGATTTTCGTGCGCGGCGGAGTTTTGCTGCCCTTCGATATGCGGTCTCAGCATCGGCACACGGAACATGTGCGTGCGGTTGTTACCGCCATAAGAGATGAAGATCGGCGCCCAAGTATAGCCGGTCATCGATCCGGTCTTAATCAGCCTCTTGTAGGAATTGACCGTCGGGCAGCTCACCGCGACGATCGCAGCGGCATGCTTTTTCAGCCCGCCGAGGAACTGATAGGCGCGCTTGGAAAGGCCGCAGCCGCGCGTATCCGACGCATCGCCCGAGATGTTCTCTCCCGTCTTCGCGTCGGCCAGGGACATGTTGAAATGCGCGCCTGAGCCGGTGCGGTCCGCGTAGGGCTTGGCCATCATGGTCGCTTCCCAGCCATACTTGCGGGCAAGCTCCTTCATCATCAGGCGCCAGACCACGAAGCGGTCGGCCATCGTCATGGCGTCGGCATAGGTAAAATCGAACTCGAACTGGCCGTTGGCGTCTTCGTGATCGAACGAATGCACCTTCCAGCCGAGCTGATTCATCGACGACACGACATCGTTCAGGAATTCCATGTTGATGAGCGTGAGCGAGACGTCGTAGGCGGCCTTTGAAATGTTGTCGCGCGGGTCGTTCGGCGCGATGCCGTTCGGCGCCGAAGGATCCAGCCGGACGATATAGGTCTCGCATTCAATGCCGAGATTGAGCTTGAGCCCCAGCTTGGCGGCGCGATCGATCTGCTTTGCCAGCGCCGAACGCGAGCACATCTCGTAGGCCTGCTCGTGATACATGAGCTGACCGGGCACGATGGCGACGTTCGGGCGCCAAGGCAGTTGCATGACCCGGTCCGGGTCGGGAAGCACGGCCAGTTCGTCGTCATGAGGCCCCTGCCCCAAGCCGTCCAGCGCGGCGCCCGTGAACAGCTCCGATCCGCGCATCATGCGATCGAAATGATCGATCGGCACCGTCTTGGTCTTGGGAATGCCGTGCACATCCACGTAGAACGGCATGACGTATTCGACACCCTTCTCGATGAGGGTGTTCATGGTTTCTCTGCGGGGCGGGGAGTTGCTCGCAGAAGCCTCGATCTGCGCACCGGTCTTCAGTTCGTTCATTACAAGTCTCCCCTCCCTATGGACCTTCACGCGCCCGGCGTCCGGTCTCTGTGTTCTTGCACTCCAGGCCGAGTTTCTCCGGCCGCAGATGGCCGGCTCCCGTCACCGCGACATCTGGCCACTGTGATCACATCTAATTAAACAGTCAATTAGTTTTCTCGAACGCCCGATCTGATATCCGCAAGACGCATGTGCGATTCTCGCAGATCACATCACGATGATGCGCATGGCGGCCAAACAGCCGAGCGCGAATGTCTTGCGAAAAGAATTGAGTCTTGGGCTTAGCGCCGCCGGCTCTTCATGCGCTGCTTGCCGGAATATTCCAGCATCACCCACACGCGGGCATGCAGATCGCGAACGGCCATGTCGAGATCGAAATCGGAGAGAATGACCGAGCGCACCATGCAGCCGTCGAGATAGGTGGATATGAACTGGCCCATGCGGAGCGGATCGACCGCCTTGAAGATCCCGCGATCGATGCCCTGGCGAATGATCTTCGACAGCATCTTCCGCTCCTCATCGTAGAACCTCTCGATGGATTCTGCGATTTCCGGATTGCCTTCGTGCGAACCTCGAAAGTCGAGAGCGATTTTTACGAAGCGATGGATCTCCGCGTACTTGCTCACGTGGTTCTCGAGCCAGGCTGTGAGGATGGCCGCGGGATCCGCGTTCTTGTCATCGAGAGCGCGGACATTCTCGAACGCGTTGCCAACCGCGTGCTCGATGGTGGCTCTAAAGAGATCCGTCTTGCTGTCGAAATAATAGTAGATGAGCGCTGTGTTGACGCCCAGCGCTTTGGCGATGTCCTTGATCGTGACCGACGCGAAATTGCGCTCGGCGAAAAGATCAAGCGAAGCAGCTAGGAACTTGTCGACGCGGTCATTCCCATGACCGCCGTTACGGCCTCGCGCTTCCTTCTTCAAAACAGGACTGCGCGCCCGACGCACTGTCTTGGCTGGTTGCTTCATCTTGCTCCGCAGGCTTACCGACATTCGCTCGTCCGATCTCCGCGGCGGTCAACGCTATACACGCGGATCACCTTCCAACTCGAAGACAATTTTCATGGAAGTCCGCGTCGCAGTAACGCCGAGCGACCAACCCAGGAACGGAAAACGAAGGAAGGATCGCTGTCACGTACTTGCATTAGCGGCCCAGTTAAGGCAACAATCTTTTGCTAATTAATCGACTAATTAATTTGGGAGGTGGGGATGCAGCGAGCCCTCAGCAAGCGTCTGGAGGCAAATAAGCTGGCCTTCGAGCGATTGACCGAGGCGGAGCCCGTTCTCATCGATATTCGCCGGGCGGGCGAGGTCGTTCCGGGCTTTTCCGCCAATATGATTCTCACCTCCGGGGCCCCGACACCCTGGTCGGACTATACCGGCGGTCAACGGGAAGGGATTATCGGCGGCGCGCTGTTCGAGGATCTCGCCAAGGACAGGGACGAGGCGATCTCAAAGCTCGATGCGGGAGAGATCAAGGTCGGCGCCTGTCACGACTATGGCTGCATAGGGTCGCTGGCCGGCATCTACTCGGCATCGATGCCAGTCTTCGTCGTCGAGAACCGCGCCTCGGGCGGTGTCGCCTATTGCAATATCTACGAGGGCAAGAACCCTCGCCGTCTGAACTACGGGGTCTACGATGATGGCGTGCGGGAGCGGCTCCTGTTCGTTCAAGAAGAGGTCGTGCCCGTCATTGCCGATGCGCTGAGGGACAATGGGCCGATTCCGCTAAAGCCAATCATCCGCCGGGCGCTCGGTATGGGAGACGAGCTGCACTCCCGGAATTCGGCCGCCTCGCTTCTCTTCATGCGTGAGCTCGTCCCGAGCTTCCTGTCCCTTGCCGCTTCAGGTGACGGGCGCGTCTCCCGTGCCGTCGAAGCCATGACCGAGGATCACTACTTCTTCTTGCGGCTCTCCATGGCAGCCGCGAAGGCAACCGCCGATGCCGCGCGGGATATCGAAGCCTCCAGCGTGCTCACCGCCATGGCGTTCAATTGCCGCGGCTTCGCCATACGGGTCAGCGGCCTGGGCGACACCTGGTTTCGAGGCCCGCATGCGCACGTGGAAGCGAAGCTTTTCGAGGGGCATACCGAGGACGAGATCAGCTGGATGGGCGGCGAAAGCCCCATCGCCGAGACGGTCGGTCTCGGCGGCTTCGCTCAAGCCTGCGCGCCAACCCTTCAGGACTATCAAGGCGGCTCCTACGAAACGATGCTCCAGCGTAACACCGAGCTTTACGCAATCACCGTGGGAGAGCACCCGACCTATCTGATCCCGCCCCTCGGCTTCCGCGGGTCTCCGACCGGAATTGATATTTTCAAAGTGCTTGAAACCGGAACGCTGCCGGTCCTGGATATTGGCATCGCAGGCCGCGACGGCGGCCAGATCGGGGCCGGCGTCGTGCGGCCGCCGCTCGAATGCTTCGAAGCAGCGGCGGAAGCCTATCGGCGACGCTATAGTGATGACGCGTGATGCTGACACAGGCTGGGCGTTGTTTGCAGAGATCTGAGCATAGAACTTTCGAGTGCGGCGACGTTCTTCTTCAGAACGGCGAGGTGCTGCGCGATGCGAAGCTTGCCTATGCGACCTACGGTACGCTGAACAGCGCGGCCGATAATGTCGTGCTTCTGCCGACATTCTATACCGGCACCCACCTTCGCAACGAGCCTCTGTTTGGCGCCGGCCGCGCCATCGACCCGGCGCGCCACTTCATCGTATCGGTGAACCTGTTCGGCAATGGGTACTCGTCCTCGCCGAGCAACACGGCGCCTCCGCAGGACGGCCCCCGTTTCCCGAACGTCACGCTGTTCGACAACGTCGCCTGCCAGCACCGGCTCCTGACCGAGCATCTCGGCGTTCGCCGTATCGCACTGGTGCTCGGCTGGTCGATGGCCGCCATGCAAGCCTACCAATGGGCGGCGCAGTATCCCGACATGGTCGGCGCGATTCTCCCTTACTGCGGCGCCGCACGATGCTCCGCCTTGAACCACGCGTTTCTCGACGGACCCAAAGCCGCGCTGCAAGCCGATTGCGCCTGGAACGGCGGCGACTACACCGCCCCGCCCGAAAAGGGCCTCCGCGCTTTTGGCCGGGTTTACGCCTCATGGGCCTACTCCCACGATTTCTTCGCCGATGCGCTCTACCGGGAGCTGGGCTTCGAGACCCTCGAGGACCTCGTGCGAGACTGGGAAGAAGACCACCTGCACTGGGACGCCAACGACCTGATCGCCAAGATCTGGACGTGGCAGAACGGCGACATCAGCCGCAACGACATCTATGGCGGCGACTTCCCCAAGGCCCTGCAAGCAATCACCGCGCGCGCCATCGTCATGCCGTGCCGAACCGACCTCTATTTCGTGCCGGAGGATAACGCAGCGGAAGTCGCGATGATGCGGCACGCCGAGTTGCGGGTGTTCGACTCGCCCTGGGGCCACTGCGTGGCCTCGCCCGGACGACTGCCTGAATTCGAAAAGGCCCTCGACGAGGCCGCCGCAGAACTGTTGAGGGCTTAGGCATGAAAGCACTCGTGCTGTCGTCCAGCCCGCGCCGCAACGGAAACTCCGCGCTTCTTGCCAAGGCTTGTGCCGAGGGTCTGGCCGAAGCGGGACATGAGGCGGAGTTTGTCCATGCCGACGATGTCCTCGCCGGCTTCTTGCGGGACTGCCGCCAGTGCCGCAAGCCCGACGGGGAATGCGCCATCGAGGACGGTTTTCGCGATGCGTTCTTCGAGAGCTATCTGCCGGCCGAAGGCTTCATCGCTGCGACGCCGATCTATTGGTACGGCAGCTCCGCGCAGCTCAAGGCGTTTTTCGACCGCACGTTCTGCTACTACGCCGCGTCATATCCAAACTCCGACGCCGTGATCGACGGCATGATCGGCAAGCGGGTCGGTCTGCTTGTCAGCTCCGAAGAGACCTTTCCCATGGTCTCCGGCGCGGTGATCTGTCAGTTCCAGGAATATTGCCGCTACACGCGCTCGACTTTCGTCGGCGTGGTGCACGGCTACGGCAATGCGCGGGGCGACGTGGCGCGGGATCCAAACGACCCGCTCAAAGCGGCGCGCCGCTTCGGACGTGAGTTCTTCACCAGACATGCAACCGACTACCAGATCGATACGGAGAGGCCCGGGCGGGTTTGGGGCTAACGGCTCACGCTATGCTCAGAACCGCGGTGCCCACAGCAATGAGGCCAATGGATCCCCACTGCAGCCAGCTGACCGGCTCGTGCAGGATCAGGCGGGCGAGGATGACCGTGACGACACCGAACGTGGAGGCAACAACCATGGTGATGTGCGGCGCCGCCGTGGCGGAACCTGCCAGGAACGCGAAGTACCCCAACGTATCGAGGCTGCCTTGCAAACCCACATAAGGCACCCAGCGCGACGGAATGCGTATCGGCACGCGCTGCACGAGCAGGATCAGCACGATGAACGCAAGCCCCGCCCATCGGCCGATCCACACGGTCTGTACCTCGCCGATCATGGGGGCGGCGCTTTGGGCGGTAAGGACAAGGGCCACGTAGGAGAAGCACGCGCCGAGCGCGATGAGGAGCGTGGTCCGGTCAGCTTGTGCCTTGACCGTATCCTCATTGGAGACGGCGTTGCGCGCGATGAGGATGCCGCCGGCAATCACCGTAGCCATGGCGGCCCACTGAAGCAGGCTCGGCCGCACGCCCATGGCAACGTTGACCGCAAGCACAAGGGCCGGGTGAGCCGCGACGATCGGCGCGACGACGGCGATCGGACCGCGCGCGAGACCCATATAAAGAAGCATGCACATCGTGGCGACCGCGAGCCCGTGGGCGACCGCCATGGCGCAACCGAACGGCGACCACACCAATGGGGGATCCGTGGCAATCACCCAAACCGTGGTCGCCACGGCACCGACCAGAAGCACGCCGCCATAGGTCAGCGGGGCGCCCAGACTGCGGGCGCTGAACCGGGCCATGAAGTCCGCGACGCCGAGCCCCAAGGCGCTCGCCAATCCAAGGAGAGCCGAAATCATCCGGCAAGCCTTGCGCTCGGCCGGACACGCCGTGCAGTGACGCTTTCAGCAATCCAATGTGCTAACCGCCAACCTCGTCCGATGGCCGAGGTGACAATGGGAGGTGTCGGGTGATGCTTCGCTCGTCGTCCAACTTTTCTCGCAATGTCGATTGGAACCTGCTCAAGACCTTCCACGAGATCGTGGAAGCGCGCGGTGTGAGCCGTGCGGGCCGAGCGCTCCGGCGCAAGCAGCCCGCCCTCAGCCTCGCCCTTAAACGGCTCGAGGACGCGCTCGACGTAAAGCTGTGCCGGCGCGGACCGCGGGGTTTCGAGCTGACCGACGAAGGGATGCTGGTCGCGGAGACATGCAGCTCCCTGAACGCCCTGGTCCGCAGCGTACCCAAGCGGCTCAGCAACATCACCGCGGACCTGCGCGGCAAGATATCCATACAGATCATTTCGAGCCTGGTGTGCGAGCGCTTCGACGCGGCGATATCCCGCTTCCACGATCAGCACCCCAAAGTGGAGATCCTGATCGACGTGACCACGTGGGATTCGGTGGCCGCGGCGCTTCTGCGCGACGAGATCGACGTGGGCGTCGCGTCGGCCCAGACCCTGCGCTCCGATCTTCAATACGACTTTCTGTTCGACGAAATGCACGGCGCCTATTGCGGCCGCTCTCATCCCCTGTACGGCAAGACGTTCGACGACCCCGCGGCTTTGTCGGGACAAGCGTTCGTCCTCACAGGCGCGGATGAGCCCGACATGCTGACGGCCTACCGCACTCAACATGGCCTGGGGGTCCAGGTTGCCGGCCTTTCGGAACATCTCGACGAGGCGAAGCGGCTGACGATGCTGGGCATCGGCGTGTGCTTTCTCCCCGAAGCGTTCGCGGCGCCAGAAGTTGCGGCGGGACGTCTTTGGCCTCTTTTGAAAGAAGGCGAACAGCCGGCCATGCCCATCTTTGTCATCACGAACCCGCGCGCGCCTCAAAAGCTGGCGCGT
This sequence comes from uncultured Alphaproteobacteria bacterium, assembly GCA_942491105.1. Lineage (GTDB taxonomy): Bacteria > Pseudomonadota > Alphaproteobacteria > Kiloniellales > DSM-21159 > JBBEAM01. The sequence goes on from CALNZX010000012.1 coordinate 86,403, forward strand.
CAGCTTCTCCTCACCGAAATCGGATTTCCCCGCGCCGCGAAGTGAAGCGCGTTTCACCATTATTGGGTCATGGAAATTTCAGTCGAAACGTGCGCTGCACCATTGGTCGTCTTAATGCATCCGATTGAGAGAATTGGGCTGTTTCGGCCGTAGCGCGGTCACTACCTTTTTGAAAAGCAACACGCGAGGACAAGAGTTATGGCCGGAAAGAAGACGAGCGGAGCCGACAAGGGTCACGCGCATCGCCATGGGCATCACGGGGTCAGGCGCCAGGACACCCACGGCGCCAAGAGCCTGGAGAGGCTGACGGGGATCTCGCAGTCGAAGCAGGAGGAAGACGTCCGCCGCTCCCTGGAGCTCGGCCTAGAAGCCTCCGATTCCGTGGTCGACCGCAATATCTCGCTGTTCAGCCGCGCGCATCAGCCCGCCTTCGCCGGCATCAACACCTTCATGAAGGCGCCCTATTGCGAGGACATGCGCCGGATTGGCGACTACGAGGCGGCATTTGTCGGGGCTCCGTTCGACTCGGCGACAACGTACCGGCCGGGCACGCGGTTCGGCCCCCAAGCGGTGCGCCGGATCTCCGCGCTTTATGACGGCTACTGGTTCGACGGCGGCGTCGACATCTACGAGGAACTCGACCTTTGCGACGCCGGAGACATCTTCGTCATTCCGGGGAACATCGAGAAGACCTTCGACCAAGTCACCAAGGCGATCTCTCACATTTATACGTCGGGCGTGTTCCCGATCATTTGCGGCGGCGACCATAGCCTCGGCTTTCCCAATGTCCGGGGCATCGCGCCCCACATCGACGGCAATGTCGGCATCATCCACATCGATCGCCATATCGATATTCAAGACAAGGATATGGATGAGCGCATGCACACGACGCCCTGGTTCTGGACCACACACGAGGGCTCGATCACCTCGCACCGCGATCACAGTCACATGCATGATGTGGGGTTGCCCAACTGCCATCCGAAGAATCTGGTGCAGATCGGCATCGGCGGCTGGTACGGCAACCGTCCCGGCACCGCCATCGCCAAGCGGCGTGGCACGAGCGTGCTTACGATGCAGGACATCGATACGCACGGTCCGCGAAAGGCCGCCGAGATCGCGCTCGAGATGGCTTGGGAGGGCTGCAAGGCGGTCTACCTTTCCTTCGACATCGACTCGATCGACCCTGGGTTCGCACCGGGCACGGGCTCGCCGGAGCCGGGCGGCCTCCTGCCGCGCGAGGCCTTGGAGATGATCCATACCATCGCCGCCGAAGGCCTGTGCGGCATGGAGGTTGTCGAGGTCTCGCCGCCCTATGACGTCAACGACAACACCGCGCAGCTTGCCTGCCGCGTCATGCTCGACGTCGTCGGGACCCTAATCGCCACCGGACACCTCGGTCATCGGAACAAAGCCAAGGCCTGATCGCCGCCGAACCGGCGTTGTCGCGGTAAGGCCTCGCGAGAGTACGAATTACAGAATCGGTGGGTGCGAATTGCGGCGCGGGCTTCGGCCCACTCGACCGACCGTGGTCCGGCCTGGGCTGATTTGATGGGCTGAACGTGCCCGTGAAGGATCATTAGAGTCACCTACGATGGGTCTAAGGATCGCTCTCTCAATTATCGTCAAGTATAACTGCCCACTCTACTTATAGTCCGATCGGGAGCAACTGGCCTTTGACTAGACGCAAGGCACCTAATCGCTGATCGAGACCGGAAGAACCGACAAGATCAGGTATCTTTGGGCAGCTCTACGGACAAGCCGGCGATCCCGCGGCCGGGTTACGCCCGCGCAATTCGAAGTCCATCGCCCATTAATTCGCAAGAGCTCTCTAAGATTAATTCAAGCAATAGTGTTTGACTGCGAATATCGTATTTTAATTATGGCAAAATAGTCACGCCGTGCAGAAGAATCCGTAGAATTTATCTTATTACATTGCTTGTCTCTATCTTCCGATTATTCTGGCCAGCACAGTGGTCGCAGCGCCATCGGCGCGAGAGAGCAACCGCATGACAGGGGACAAACGGGGAGACGACAATGACTCGGCGCATTAGGAACATGGGGACCGTCAAGCTCTGCATCGCGAGCGCGATCCTCACGGCTGGGATGAGCCTCCCGGCTCAATCCGAAGAGTTTACGCTCGGCGGGACCACGGCATTCACCACGAACTATGTGTTCCGCGGCGTGTCGCAGACGAACAACAATCCGGCCGTGCAGGCGTCCTTGGACGCGGGCTACGGTATTTTCTACGCCGGCATTTGGGGATCCAATGTCGACTTCGGCGGAGGACCCTTCGGCCAGGACATCGCCACCGTCGAGATCGACTATTACGCCGGCATTGCGCCGGAGTGGCAAGGCATCAGCTTCGATATTGCCGGCCTCTACTACACCTATCCCGGCGCCTACGATCCGGCGGGCAATTTCGACTACTTCGAGCTGAAGACCGGCGCGTCCTACACCTTCGGCGAGGCGTTCACCGTCGGCGTGGCCAATTACTGGACGCCCGATTACTCCGGCGAGATCGGTGACGGCGACGCGCTGGAATTCTCCGCGGAGTATGCCTTCGGCGGCAAGCTGTTCAACTTCTTCACGCCCAGTGTGAGCGGCCTGGTCGGCCGGCAATGGACCGAGGTCGTCGACTTCACCTACTGGAACGCCGGTCTCACGCTCGGCTTCATGGACAACTTCGCCGCCGACATCCGGTACTGGGATACGGATCTGAGCGACGCAGGGTGCGCAGGCTTCATCGGGTCTGCGAACAACTGCGATTCACGCGTGGTCGGCACGATCTCGGCGTCATTCTGATAAGAGCCTGTCCAGCTCCAAAATATAAGAGCCTGTCCAACACCTTTAGGGGGCGCCGCTGCGGCGCCCCGTTTTATTTGTCTTCGAAGAATGAGCCTGAACGCGCGTCGCTTTTTCAGAGCGCCGGCATCGGCTCGGCCGCTTTGGCGCCAGGCACCAGACCGAGCGCTCGCTCGGCGGACTTGATGGTGTTCACCAGCAGCATGGTCACGGTCATCGGACCGACCCCGCCCGGCACCGGCGTGAGATACGATGCTTGGGCCCGCACGCCCTCGAAGTCGCAGTCACCCACGAGCCGGCCATCGGGCAGCCGGTTGATTCCCACATCGATCACCACGGCGCCGGGCTTGACCATCGACGCCGAGATCAGGCTGGGGTGCCCGGCCGCCACGACGAGAAGATCGGCCAACCTTGTAAACTCCCCGAGATCGCGCGTCTTCGCATGACAGACCGAGACCGTCGCTTCGCGTTGCATCAGCATCAGGGCCATCGGCTTGCCGACAATGTTGCTGGCCCCAACGACGACCGCATTGCGCCCGCTGACCTCGATGCCCTCGTGCTCAAGCAACCGCATCACACCGTATGGCGTGCAAGGGGGAAAGACGGTATTGCCGATGACGAGACCGCCGACATTGTAGAGATGGAATCCATCGACATCCTTTTCGGCGTCGATAGCCCCCAGTACCTCCTCCAAGTCGAAGCTCGGCGGCAGCGGCAATTGCACGAGAATGCCGTCAATGCCCGGATCCCCGCCGCACTCTCGAATCTTGTCGCAGATTTCCGACTGCGTGACCGTCGCCGGATAAAACAACTGTTCCGACCGGATGCCGACATCCTGGCAGGCCCTGATCTTGTTGCGCACATAGACCGCCGACGCCGCGTTGTCGCCGACCATGATGACGGCAAGGCCGGGCGCCCGCCCGCCTGCCTGCTTCAGCTGGGCCACACGCCGCTTGCAGTCTTCGCGTTCGGCGGCGGCAACCGCCTTGCCGTCGATGATCTTGGCTACCATTCGGAAGTCGACCCCTGCTTCGCGGCGGTACGCTCAAGCGCCAGTCGGCCCGCCCGTCCCCGCTCGGAAAGATGAGGCGGCCACGCCGAAATGACATGACCGCCTTTGATCAAGAGCGTCCGCGGAAGAGGAGGGTTCAGCGACGTGCGGCTCTTGATATGTTGCGTATGCCCATTTTGCCGGGGTTTTCTGAGATGAATTCGCGTTCAGCGACGCTTTTTTGCCTTTTTGCGCCACGGGCGAGATTTAGCGAGGCCGGGCGAACATTGATGCCTCCAATGTTGCGGATCAGAAAATTCAGCCTTTTGCGCTTGGTCCCTCATGACTAGCTTCGAGCCATGAAGCCGATCCTCGTCCTGCAAAACGACTCCGTTGAAGGTGCGGGACGCCTGTCTACGCAGATGATCGAGCGCGACTTCAAGCAGCATACCTTGCTTGGCTGGGAGGCTCAGTACGACTGCCTGAACAGCGATGACTTCAGCGCACTCGTCGTTCTTGGCGGTCCGCAAAGCGCCTACCAAACCGAGGAATATCCCTATCTGCGCGACGAGATTGCCCTATGCCGGGACTTCCTGAATGCGGGCAAACCGATCCTTGGCCTTTGTTTGGGCGCGCAACTTCTCGCCTGCGCGGCTGGCGGCGAGGTCGAGCCCGGGGAACGCAAGGAAGTCGGCTGGTACGATCTCAGACTCTGCAAGGCGGCGATTGAGGACCCGCTGTTGCACGGCCATCCGGAAACGCTCGTCTCCTGCCACTTCCATGGAGACCGCATTCGCGATGTCCCCGGCGGCATCAAGCTCGCATCGTCGGCGCTGACGCCGATCCAGCTGTTCCGTCTCGGCGACAACGCCTACGGCTTCCAGTATCACGCAGAGGTGGACGAGACGCTGCTCGAACTGATGTGCCGCAACAACGCTGACTACCTCGTCGCCGGTGGGGTGAATATCGAGACGGTGATCGAGGACGGCCGGACGTTTCTCCCCGACTTCGAGCGTCACTGCCGCACCGTGCTCGATCGCTGGCTGGACCTGGTTGCGGCACCGGCTTAAGCCTCTTTGATCAGCGCCAGCATCTCGCGGAACAACGGCGTATCGGCGCGGCGCATCCACTCGAACACCACCATTTCGGCGCTGACGATAACAATGCCCGCCGCCCGCATGCGCGCGACCGCGAGGTTCTTATCCGTCTCATGACGGCTGGATGTCGCATCGGCGGCGACGAACACGTCATAGCCGGCCTGCTTGAGGTCGAGGGCGGTCTGCTGGACGCAGACATGCGTCTCCGTGCCCCCAACAACAACCTGCTCGCGCGCGGCTGCCACGATACGGCGGCGGCATTCGTCCTCGGCGAAGCAAGAAAAATGGATCTTCTGCATGAAGCTGTCCGCTGAAACTTTGCAGGAAAGCCCCTCGCTCGTCGGCCCGATCCCCTTCGGGTAATGCTCCGAGACGAGGATGGGGATGTTCATGCGGTCGGCCGCTGCGGCTAGAAGACCGGCTTTCCGCAACGTTCTCTCGCCGTCGACGACAGCCGGAAGCAAGCGTTCCTGCATGTCAACGAGCAGAAGAAGGGACTTGTCGCGGTCGATCAGCATGTCCCTCACTTCTATTTGCGGCGAACGCCGGGGCGTTTCGCCGTCATTTGCTCGCGGGCGCATGCCCAGACGGCAAGCACGGCGGTGCGAAGCGCGTGGCCGTCGCATGCCAAGATTCGCGTCCAGACGCCCACGTCGCCAGGAAGGCGTGACGCTCCGGCGATGATATCGGGTAACGGCTCCAACTCCGCACGGATGTTTTCGAGAAGCGCCTCCAAAGACGGTCCCCGATGGATCACCATGACCGTCGCCTGAGCAATCCAGGGACCGTTCAAGCCCGGAAGATTTCGCTTTAAGAGGTCGCCCGTAATGCGGAACCTGTCCCGCACGAGCACTTGGCCGGTCGGCCCGGCGACCGTCATGCCGCTGTCGAGCCGGTCGAACGTCGCGCTGGAACCGGAAGGATCGTGCGCCAGGAACGCATCGGCACAGATGACCGAAGCGGTTTCGTGCGCCTGGACCTGGATCCGGGATGCGAGCCTGGCCTGCGGAAACAGGATCGTCGCGTCGGGCAGATACTCCACCAGGGCGCCCTCCCCGGCCTCGATGGTCACGGCGTGCTCCGCATGATCGCCCGTCATACTATGGACGACCGTCGAGGCCTGAGAGGTCACATGCAGCGCCGTTCCGGGCTCCGCCGCAATGCGGACCTCAAGCCGATCGCTTTCGAACAGGCCGCCGGCCACCGACTGGAGATAGAGGGTCGCCATGCCGGACGGGTCACCCACATAGCGATGCGGCCGGCAGATATGAAATGGATAGCTGGCGTATTGGCGGCCCAGAAACGTGCCTCCATCGGGTGCGCGGCGGAAGGTGAGGTCGATACGGCCGCGCCGTCTTGCAAGGAGGTCCTCGTGGTCGCTTACGCCGCCGTGCATGTCGTGTCCTATGCCGCTCTGTCGTGAAACAGAACGTCCCGCGCGAGTCGCCCGACGATCTCGTTAACTCCCTCCCCGGTGGCGCAGTTCGTGAGCTGGATCGGCTTTCCGCCGCGGACGTCATGCGCCTCACGGACCATCCGATCCAGGTCGACATTCACGTAAGGGGCGAGATCGAACTTGTTGATGACCAGGAGGTCGCACTGCACGACTCCCGGCCCACGCTTCCGCGGAATGTCGTCGCCGCCCGTCACGTCGATCACGAACAGCCAATAGTCCACCAGATCGAAGGAGAAGGTGGAGGCGAGGTTGTCCCCGCCGCTCTCGATCAGAATGAGATCGAGCTCCGGAAACTTGGTCTCCAAGAAATCCGCCGCCTCGATATTTGGTGTCGGATCCTCGCGAATGACTGTGTGCGGGCAGGCGCCGGTCTCGACGGCCAACACACGCTCCGGCGAGATCAGACCGCTGCGCCTGATCCTCTCCGCATCTTCTTTGGTCATGAGATCGTTAGTGACGACGGCTGTGTCCACACCGGCCTCGGCCAGCAAGGGCAACAGCCGCTCGATCAGCGCCGTCTTGCCCGACCCCACCGGACCGCCGATCCCCACCCGCGCGGGCCCATTGCTTTTTCCGGGCTCGGTCATCGCAGCATGTATTTCTGCGCCAGCGGGAGGGTCTCCGCCGATTCGCAGGTCGCCAGATCGCCGTCGACGAACACATCGAAGGTCTGCGGATTGACTTTGATCTCCGGACACGCGTCGTTGTGCAGCATATCGGCTTTGCTGAGCTTGCGGGTTCCGCTGGCGGGAAGCACCGGCTTGGTCAGACCCAGGCTTCCGGCGACATCGGCATCGGCGCCCGTCTGCGTGACAAAGTGTGCGCTGAGCGATTTTGGCGCGGAGCCAAAGGCCCCCCATTGCGGCCGCATCAGCAGCGGCTCGCAGGTCATGAGCGATGCCGCGCTGTCGCCCATGGCGCCCCAGACGATAAAGCCGCCTTTGACGACGAGCTCCGGCTTGATGCCGAAGAAGGCCGGACGCCAGAGCACCACGTCGGCGAGCTTTCCGCCTTCCAGCGAGCCGATATACTTGTCGATGCCGAAGGTGCGTGCGGCATTGATGGTATATTTCGCGATGTACCGCTTGATGCGCTCGTTGTCGCCCAGTCTGGACTTTTCCTCGCCGAGACGACCGCGCTGATCGCGCATCTTGCTGGCGAGCTGCCAGGTGCGGCAGATCACTTCGTTGATGCGGCCCATGCCCTGGCTGTCGGAACCGAGCATCGAGATGGCGCCCATGTCGTGGAGCACGTCCTCGGCGGCGATGGACTGTGCGCGGATGCGGCTTTCGGCGAACGCCACGTCTTCCGGCACCGCCGGGTTCAGATGGTGGCACACCATGATCATGTCGAGGTGTTCGTCGAACGTGTTGACCGTGAAGGGATTGGTCGGATTGGTCGACGAGGGCAGGCAGTTGCGCTCGCCCGCAACGGCGATGATGTCGGGCGCGTGACCGCCGCCCGCACCCTCCGTATGGTACATGTGGATGGTGCGGCCGTTGATCGCGGCGAGCGTGTCCTCGAGGAATCCGCTCTCGTTCAACGTGTCCGTGTGAAGCTGGACCTGGAAATCAAGCTCGTCCGCGACGCCGAGGCAGGTATCGATCACCGCCGGCATGGCGCCCCAATCCTCGTGGATTTTGAGACCGAGACAGCCGCCGGCCAACTGATCGTAGAGCGAGCGCGGCTTCGAGGAATTGCCGCGCCCCAGAAAGCCGAAATTGATCGGCCAGTGCTCGGCGGCTTGCAGCATCTTGCCGACGTTCCAGGCGCCGCCGCAGTCGATGCCCACGGTGATGGGCCCGAGCGAGCCGCCGATCATGGTCGTGATGCCGGAGCTGATCGCATGCTCGCAGAGCTGAGCGCTGTCGAAATGGACATGAACGTCAATCCCGCCCGGCGTGGCGATGAGGCCTTCCGCATCCCGCACGGTCGTCGCCGCGCCGCAGATGAGGTGGGGATCGACGCCGTCCATGGTCTCCGGGTTGCCGCCCTTGCCCACGCCGACGATGCGCCCGTCCTTGATGCCGATGTCGCCTTTGACGATGCCGAGAACCGGATCGATCACCACGACATTGCTGATCAGCATGTCGAGCGAGCCCTGGCTGCTGTCATATCCAGACTTCAGGCCCATGCCGTCGCGCAGGGTCTTGCCGCCGCCGTGAAGACACTCGTCGCCGGGCACGACATAGTCGTGCTCGATCTCCGCCATGAGCGAGGTGTCGCCGAGGCGCACGGCATCCCCGGAGGAAGGGCCGTACATCGCTGCATAATCTTTCCGGCTGATGCGTGCCATCATCAAGCTCCCTTGAAGCCGCGCTCGCGTGCGCGGCTGAGCGCCTCGTCGCGCCGCTCCGCGCCGTGGGTCGATCCCATCGTCAATGCATTGAGGCCGTAGATCTCCCCAGTCCCGCCGAACGTGACCAACGTCACCTCCTTGCTTTCGCCCGGCTCGAACCGCACCGCGGTCCCTGCCGGGATGTCCAGATGAAAGCCGAAGGCCGCCTTGCGATCGAAGTCCAAGGCCTTGTTGATCTCGAAGAAGTGGAAATGGCTGCCGATCTGCACCGGACGATCGCCGGTATTCAGAACCTTTACCGTCACCCGGTCGCGGCCGGTGTTGATCTCGATGTCGCCGTCGCGTGTGACGATCTCACCAGGAATGACGGCATCGGTATCTTGCTTCTGCTTTCCGGGCCGTATCGGATCGTGCACGGTTACGAGCTTCGTGCCGTCGGGAAAGGTGCCTTCCACCTGGATCATCGGTATCAGCTCGGCGACGCCCGGCATCACGTCGTCGGTGGTCAGAAGCGTCGAGCCGAAGCTGATCATGTCGGCAACGGACCGGCCTTCCCGTGCGCCTTCGAGGATCTCATCGGCGATATAGGCGACGGCTTCCGGATGATTGAGCTTCAATCCCTTGTTCTTGCGTTTTCGGGCAAGCTCGGCCGCGGTGAAGATGGTCAATCGCTCAAGTTCGGTCGGTGTCAGGAGCATCGGAACATTCTCCCTGCCAGGATCAGTTGAAGAACAAACGTGCGTCGCGGGTTTCGTGCCGCATGGCGGCAATTTCGGCCGCAGGTGCATAGGACGAGAGCTGGTCGAGATCGCCGGCCGGCCGGGCCGCTATGATGTCTTTGATGACCGCGTGCGCCTTGGTCAGGATTCGCTGCGCATCGAGATGGCCCACGATCCCGAGGCGCACGGCGGCGCCAAGGAGCCCGACAGTGGCCGCGTGCGCCGACATGGCGCAGGCGGAAGCCTCCGACGCCCCGATGTGGAACCAGAGCAACCCCTGAACGGCCGGCAGATGACCGGCCACCGTGCCGCTCCGCACCATGGCGCGGTAAGGCGCCGCGCCGGCAGTGCCGAGCTTCTCGTGCACGCCGAGCAGAGCCGCGCCGGATTTTCTCGAGCCCTCGCGCAATTGCTGCGGCAGGGTCAGCGTCTCGAGCGCCGCATCCACCGCCGCGACCTCATCGAGTGCGCCATGCGAGCGGTAAGCGGCGAGAATAGCGGGCAGATCGCACGTGCCCCATCGGCCGATCAACTGCCCCTCGATGAAGCCGAGCAGATCCTCCGCGTTCCGGACCAACCCATCGCGGTGCAGCCCTTCGAGGCCCCAGGAATACGCAATCGACCCCGTTGGGAAGAAGCTGTCCCCGTGCTGAAGCGTCAGGAGGAGGGTATCGTCGCTCATGACGCACGCTCGATGCGGCCGTCCGCCAGAAAGTCTGCGAGACGCGTCAGATAATCGGCCTCAGGCCCCTGAAGCGCGATCTCCAGCACCGGGCCGTCGAACCGAACCTTCCAATGCATGTTTCCGGCGAAATAGCCGAGCTCCAGCGCCGTGGCGGGATCACTTGTCTTGAGGCGAAGCCAGTTCTGCTCGCGGGACCGCACAACCACGGCCTTCTCCGCGCCGAGCATCAGGACCGCACCGTCCGTAAGCATTTCCCGCCGGGGAATGGCAATGGCGTACTCCGTGCCTTGGTCGCCGGTGACGCGCAGCCGGTGCCGCTGCATGTCCTCGGGCTGGAGCGCGAGATACTCGACCCGGCCCGCGTGCTGAAGCCCATGCAGCCTGTCGGCGATCTCCGGATCGCTAGCCTGGCCGACGATGCGCTCCAGCTTTTGCATGCTCGCCTTTCCTTCGTCCCGGTCTCCCGCCAGCGCCGCTCAGCCCCGACGCACTTCCGCGATCTTCCTCATGCCTGAGCGGCCGCCACGTCGGAGCGGCGCAAATTGGGATCGACCAGTTCGCCCCTGGCTCTGGCCATGGCCGCCATGATCCGGAGCACCGCGCAGACCGCGAGCCGTGAGGTCGTGCCGCTGATGTCGTAGACAGGCGCGAGCTCGGTCACGTCGATGACGCTCACGGATTTGCGGGCGCCGATGATGTCCGCAACCCGGATCATCTCCCGGCTTTCAAGCCCGCCGGGCTCGGTCGCCGTCACGCCCGGCGCCGCCGAGGCGTCCATGACATTAAAGTTGAAGCTCAGATACTGCGCGTCGGTACCGCCCCAGACCCTGTCTGTCGCCTCCTGCATCACCGCGTCCACGCCCCGATCGAAGACCTCGAACATGGGGTAGAAGCGAAGATCGCGCTCCTTGGCCAAGTCTATATAGTCCTTGGGGTTCATCGAATTGCGGGCGCCGACCAGGGCCACGTTCTCCGCGGCGAGATTCGGCAACTCGGTGATCCGCGCCATGGCGCAAGTGCTCAACAGCTTCTCGCCGGCCCAGCTATCGGCGAGGTCGAGATGGGCGCCAAAGTGCAAGCAGCCCATCTTCTTGTCCGCCCCAATATAGTCTGACAGCGCGCGCGCGACCTGGATCGAGATCGAACGGTCGCCGCCGAGCACAATCGGCGTCACGCCGGCCTTAAGCACCGTGGTGACGGCGCGATAGATGCGTTCCCGGGCGCTGTCGGGATTGACCTTTGGCATCGGCACGTCGCCGCAGTCGACCGCCATCCCGTCGAGGTCCACGCCGAACTCGAACCAGTAGGAGAGATATTCCTGAGAGGCGATTCGAAACTCACGCGGACCGTCCTCGCTGCCGGGCTTACCGACATTGCCCTCGTCGAACGGAACGCCGACAAACGCATATCGCGCGCCGTGCGCCTTGAGCGCTTCGGTCTCGAGCGGCACATGCGGCGCGCGCAGGAAGGTCAGCTGGCCGGGAGCCCGGTAATTCTCGCCCCCCTCTCCACCGAGGGGTGAGAACAGATGCGCATAACTTTTCGCGGGATTCATTGCTGTCTCGCTTTTCTCTTTGTCGCGTTGGCGGTTACGGTTTCAGTCCTTGGTCGCGCAGGGTCTTGGCCCTGCTCCCTAGAAAATGGCAAATCATCAGCACGGCGGTTTTGATGCTGATATGGCTCGCATCGAATTGCGGGCAGAGCTCAGACACCTCCATGATGTCGGCGCCGAACGTGCCGGCCGTGCGCGCGAGCTGGATCACCTCGCGGCCCTTGAAGCCGAAGCACTCCGGCGCCGTGGTTCCCGGCATGCAGCTTGAATCGATGGAATCGGTGTCCCAGGAAAAGTAGATCCCGTCCGTGCCGTCCCAGGCGCGCGTAAAGATCTCTTCGGTGCATTCCACGACGCCGCGCGAAACGACCTCCTGCATGGGGATCAGCCGAACATTGTTGTCGACGAAGAAGTCGAACCAATCCTTCGGGTTGAGACCGTTGCGCGATCCCATATGCACCATGTTCTTGGCGTTGCAGTTGGGCAGGTCGAGCGCGCGCGACGGACCGGAGCAATTGGTGAAGGCATTTCCCGCCCAGTCCGGCGCCGCGTCGAGATGGCAGTCGACGTGCAGATAGCCGATGCTGCCGTTCTTGTGGAAGTCGGACAGGGCACGCGCGCCGGGGATGGGCACCGAATGATCGCCGCCGCACAGCACCACCTTTGCCCCGCCATGCAAACACTCCGTCAGATAGTCGTAGATATAGTCGTGTGATCTTTCGTTGTTGCCGGGCACGATCGGCACGTCGCCGCAATCGACCAGGTTGTAATAGGTGAGCAGGTCGACGTCGTACTCGAACATGTACGGAAAGTACTGGGTGGAGGCCTCGCGGATGCCGCCGGCGCCCTGGGAGGTCCCGGTGCGCACGATCTGGCCCTGGTCCCACGGCACGCCGATGAAGCAAACCTTGGCGCCCATCTCGCGGATGGCGTTGCGGTCGGGCGGGCAGTACGGCGCGTTCAGGAACGTCGTGATCCCCCGGGACTTGAACGTTCCGTTGTGCAGCCGCGGCGAGTAGATGTGATCGTCCGCTCCCGTATGCTGATGCGGACCGCGGAGTTGATGTGGCACGTGCTGCCATGCGCCGGGCGCAGTGTTGCTCATTTCATATTCCTTGACTTGAGAGGCTGTTGTCCGTGGCCCCCGCCGAGGCGTGGGCGCCAGCAGGAGGCGCATCCGCGCCGACGAGTTCGATCGAGGCGAGCTGCATCTCCCGCCCCGTGATCACTTTAGGCGTAGGATGCCCGCAATCGGGACAGCGGAAATTGTAGTGTCCGGACGGCGTCTTGACCGCATCGCAGCGGACACACATCACGGTAAGCGGCACCTCGTCGATATAGAGCACCGCGCCATCGCAAAGCGTGCCTTTGGCCGCGGACGGAAAGCAAAAGTGAAGCGCTTTGGCGATGCCGCTCAAGGCGCCCATGCGGATCCTGATCGAGCCCACGCGGCTCGCCCCGCGCTCCCTCGCGTGATCGCAGACCTGCTCCACCAAGGCACTGGCGATGGTCAGCTCATGCATGGCAAAAGGCCTTTCTAGCGGCCTGGGTCGCAGCGCCAGTCAACATCTCGATCCACGCCTCCATCCCCTCGCCTGTCGTCGCGGAGAGCTGGAAGATGTCGAGATCCGGATTGATGGATCCAAGGTGCCCGATGCAGCGCTCCACGTTGAAGTCGACATAGGGCAGCAGATCGATCTTGGAGATCACGACGGTCGTGGCCGCGGCAAACATGTCCGGATATTTGAGCGGCTTGTCGTCCCCCTCGGTCACCGAGAGGATCGCCACCTTCTGCGCTTCCCCGAGATCGAAACTCGCCGGGCAGACGAGATTGCCGACATTCTCGATGAACAAGACGGAATCCCGCGCAAGCGGCAGATCTTCCATCGCGTGCTCGACCATATGCGCGTCCAGATGACAGCCGCGTCCGGTGTTAACCTGGACAGACGGCACGCCGGTCTCACGGATACGGTCCGCGTCGATGGAGGTCTGCTGATCGCCCTCGATCACCGCCACGGAGAGCTTCTTCTTCAAGGCGGTAATCGTATTCACCAGAAGCGTCGTCTTGCCGGAGCCGGGGCTCGAGACGAGATTAAGCGCAAAGACGCCCAGCCGTTCGAACCGTTCCCGGTTGGCCTCGGCATAAACGTCGTTCTTGGCCAGGATATCCTTCTCGATCAGCACCAAATCATGGTGCTCGTGGCCGATATGCTCATGGCCGGCGTGCTCATGCCCGGAATGGGCGTGATGTGTCCCGGGTCCGCACCCGCATACGCTGCACATTGTTTCCTCCTCGCCTGTCAGATCAGCATTCTTGAAGTGCTTCTTCGCGGTCGTTCCGCATCTCGTCGCGCATCATGTGCATGATCTTCTTCTCGATTTCGTGGAAGCCTTTGGCCTCTATCATTTCCTCATGGCTTGAGAAACGCCGCCCGTCCTTGAACTCCGTCACCATGTTCTCGCGAACCGTTCCCGGATGGCGCGACATGAAGATGATGCGGTCGGCCAGGAAGATCGCTTCTTCGATATCGTGCGTGACGATGAGCACCGTCACCTTCGATGTCTCGACGATGCTGATCATCAGCTCCTGCATTTGCCACTTTGTCTCGGCATCGAGCGCACCGAACGGTTCGTCCATGAGAAGAATAGACGGTCCGTTGGCCAGCGTGCGCGCGATGGCGACGCGCTGTTGCATGCCGCCGGAAAGCTGGCACGGATAGGCGTTCTTGAACTTGCTGAGCTGTATCATCTGGATGAAGTGATCCGCCTGCGCGCCGCGATCGGCCTTCGACACGCCGTTGATCTTCATGCCGTACTCGACATTCTTCTGCACCGTCATCCAGTCGAACGAGGTGTAGCGCTGAAACACCATGCCGCGCGACTTGTGCGGGCCGTCGATCTGCGCGTTGTCCAGGAACATCGCGCCGGAAGAAGGATCTTCGAGGCCCGCAACCATACGCAGCACAGTCGACTTGCCGCAGCCGGAGGGACCAAGCAGCGCGCAAATTTCACCCTCCATCACGTCGAAGGACACGTCATGCACCGCATCGATTGTCTTGCCGCCGTTGAGCCGATAGCGCTTTCCGACCCCGCGGACAGCGAGTTTGGGAGATGCGGCCTGAAAGGATTTCGGTGGCATATCGTCGAAGTTCCTTCTCATTTCGCTGCAGGACCTAGAAGAATCTCAAATATTCGTGCTTCTCCCACTCCGTGACCGTCTCATGGAAACGGTCCCACTCGTCCTGCTTATGGGTCGTGTAGAGCCTGTGCATGGTGTCGCCGAAGACCCGCTTCGCCAGAGGGTCCGCCGCAAAGCCCGCAATGGCTTGGTCAAGATTCTGCGGCAGCGGCTTCACCTTGAACGCCTTACGCTCTTCCGCCGTGAGGTCGTACAACGACTTCTCGAGCGGCGGTCCGGGATCGACATTCTCCTGGATGCCTTCGAGCGAAGCCGCGCATGTGAGCGCAAGCCCGAGATAGGGATTCAGGCACATATCGGCGGCGCGGTTCTCGACGGCGAACCGGGCCTGCGGCAGGCGGATCATCGCCGAGCGGTTGTTGACGCCGTAAGTCATGTGGGTCGGCGCCCACGTCACGGTGCCGCCTTCGAACTCCCGGGCTCGGGCAACGAGCCCCTTATAGCTGTTGACCGTCGGACAGTTCACCGCCGTGAGCGCAACGCCATGCTTCAGAACGCCGCCGACGGCGTGCTTCGCGAGATCGCTCCAGCCTCCCTTGGCCTTATCCTTGAACAGATTGCCGCCCGGGTCGGCGGTGGACTGAACGCTCCAATTGATGTGGGCGCCGCTCCGCCAGTCCCCTTGCGCCGGCTTCGGCATGAACGTGACGAACATGCCGTGGTTCTTGGCGATCTCCTTCAGCAGGACGCGCAGGAGCGTGAAGCGATCGGCCATGGCGAGGACGTCGGTGTAGTCGAAATCGACCTCGAACTGCGAATAGGCGCCCTCGCAGACGACGTTCTTGAGGCCCCAGCCCATCGTATTCAGATGCTCGATGACGTCGGCCAGGAATGGCATTGAATCGAGCGTGTACTCGACGTCGTAACCGAACGCCTGGCGCCGAGGACGAAAGCCCTCACCCGGAAGCGGATCGTCGTTGATCGCCTTGACCGGTTGGCCGTCCTCGTCATAGCGCAGGACGATGAACTCAGGTTCCAGGCCGGCGTAGAACGCGTAGCCGGCGTCGGCCGCCTCTTGCACCGTCCGTTTCAGGGTCATGCGCGGGCAAACGTCGTAGGGCGCGTCCTTGTAGAAAAGGTCGGCGAAGACGATCGCGTATTCCGGATTCCACGGGCACACATAGAGCGCATCCAGATCCGGAATGGGAATTTGATCGGGATCGGCCGGTCCGAGCTCGGGAAAGGCCGCCACGGAATGGACCGCAAATTGCGGACCTTTGCCGACACACACATTCTCGAACTCGGAGATCGGCACCGGCTTGGTCTTTGGGCTGCCCAGGATATCGATCCAGCAGGAGAGCACGTATTTCACGCCGGCTTTCTCAAGATCCGACTTCGCCTGATCGATACGCTTCTTGTCCGCAATCGCGTCCGACATTGCCGACGGATAAACCCTAGACATTCACTTCCCCTCGCTCATGATTTGATGTTGCCGGCGGGCGGAACCAAGCGTGCCGCCCACCGGGATGTTGTCGCGGACTCAGCCCCGATAGCCGCTTTCGTAGAGATCTTTCAGCAGGCTGCAGTCGATGCCCTTCTCGGGCGGATACTCTTTGTCGACCGTGCCGAACTTGACCCACCAGCTGTTGGTCAGCTTGTAGTATTCGATCATTTGACCGTTCGTCTGGCCGAAGGGCGGATCGCCGGGCGCAACACCGCAAAACTGGGCAGCTTGCATGAAGGTGTAAGGGTAGAGGCCGCCATCGAGGCCGGTGCCGTCCTTGCCGATGACAAGCTCGACATCGGCAACCGACATCTTCATGCCGTCGGCAATGATCTTGTTGGCCTCTTCGGGATTCTTCTTCCAGTAGGCAATGGCGTCATACATTGCCTTTAGGGCTTTCAGCGCGGTCTCCCTGTTCTTTTCGGCCCAATCCGCATTGATGAAGTGCGCGTCGGCGATGATCGCGCTTTTCGCCCATTTGGGATCGGCGGTGCTCGCGACCACCTTCGAGCCCTTCACGGATTTCAGGGTCTGCTCACCGAAGGGCTCCCAGAGTTCCGCGCCGGCAACCGTTCCGCCAATCATGGCGGCCGCGGCCTGATCCATGATGACGTTGACATATTCGACCGAGTCAAAGGGCAGGCCGTTGTCTTCGAGATAGATGCCCATCATGATCTGCGGCAAACCGCCGACCATGACCGCAACTTTCTTGCCCTTGAGGTCCTCGGGCCCATCGATCTCGGGACGCAGAATGATCTTGTCGGTTCCGTGCGAAAGATTGCCGTAGGCCATCATGCGCACCGGCATGCCTTGCGAGGCGCCGATCGGTGCAAACTCCGCGGTGCTGGAGACGATGTCCATTTGTCCAGAGGACATCAGGCTGAAGCTTTGGAACGGATCCTCGATTGCCTGGTATTCGACGTCCAGGTCGGGCGCCAAGTTCTTCTCTTTGATGATGTACCACCAGCCATAGCCCGGCCAGGTAAGCCCCGCGACGCGGACCTTCTCCTTGGCGACAGCCATGTCGGCGGCGAACAGGGCGAGCCCCGCCACGGCCAATGCGAATAGTAGGGACTTACAATTTGATAGCGGCAGCTTCTGCATAGTCTTTACTCCCGTCGAGTTGAACAACACACTCCGCTTCTCCGTCATCGCTGTCCGTTGGCCACATACGGAAAGAGAACTCGGTACGCCAATCGAAAGAGGAAATCGAAAAACAGCCCAACCATGCCGATGACGAGAATCCCCGCCATGATCTCGTCGACCTTCAGGAAGCGCTGTCCGCGCATCATCACGGCGCCGATACCGGTCGTCGCCGCGACGATTTCCGCGATGACCAGATACGTCCAACTGACCGCGAGCATCTGGCGCATGGAGACCAGAATTTTCGGCGCCACCGCCGGCAGCACGATGGTCGAAAGAATTTGCCATCGGTTTGCGCCAAGGGTCATCGCCGTCTCGATGAGCTCGGCGCGCACGGCCCGTGTGTGATCCATGATCAATGTGATCAGAAAGAAGATGACGCCGATGAAGAGAAGCGCGAGCTTCGAGCCTTCACCGACACCGAACCACATCAGCAAAAGCGGAATGAATGCCGGCGCCGGAAGGTAGCGCCAGGCGCTCACGAACGGATTGAAGAAGGCATCGACCGTGCGGAACGATCCCATCAAGACGCCGAGCGGGATGGCAATGGCGCACGCCATCGCGAAGCTCAGGAGAATGCGGTAAATGCTGATCCCGATGTCTGAGAGAAAACCGCGCTCCGCGATCATGGTGTAGAGCGTGGCGAGCACCTGGTGTGGGGGCGGCATGAAGAGCGTGTCGATCCAGCCCCGGGCGGCGGCAAGCTCCCACATCCCGAAGAACAGCACCCAGACGGAAATACCAAGCAGCAAAGACCAGACGACCGGGATCGGCTTTTGATACTCGAACCACCTCTGGCGACGCGGCTTGGTGTTGGGCGCCTGCGCGAGTTCCTCTCTCTCGACGACTCGTTGCCCAACGCCCATGACTAGGGTTGCCCCCATTTGAGCATGTTCTTGTACATGGCCAATCCGACCATGGGCTCGATCGAGAGCAAGTCGTTGCGGCTGTAGCAGTGCTCCCGCAAGAATTGCGCGAGCTGCTCGTGCGTCTCGCAGATCACTTCGATCAAGAGGTCGTAGCGGCCGGCCACGAACAGGACGTAGGTCACCTCGTCCCGGTCTCGGAAGTAGTGGGCGGCCTCCTGCGGGTCGTGGGAGGCGGCGACCTTCAAGCCGACCATCGCGTAGGCGTCGTAGCCGAGCGCCATGGGGTCGGCGACACCGATGATCCGAAGGACCTTGGAGTCGATGAGCTGGCCGACGCGATTGCGCACGGCCCCTTCGGAGATGCCAAGCTGCTTGGCGATCGAGGTGAAGGGCGCGCGACCGTCCGCCTGCAAAAGCTTGATGATGGTGGAGTCGATAGCGTCGAGCCCGCCCGCCGATCCCGCGGACTGAGAGCCAGGCCCGCCGGCCCCGCCCAACCGCCATGCGCCGGACCGCCTTCCAGAACCTAGTGGCTTTCTTGGCAGCGCCATCCCCACGCCCCTGTTCTGCGCTTCTCGAAGCTTGAACCCCCAAGTTGATACGAAAAGCGACGTTGATCAAGGTGTTTCTGTACGTAAGCATCATTTTTTGCCCAAAACGTGTGCGATTTTCGTTTTAGCTCAGTAGGCTAATGACGCTTTTCGAGGCATTGCCGTCTAAAGAGGAGGGGATCGCAGCAAAGAGCCTGATAAATTGCATTCTCCGTAACAAAAACCCTTGCTTGGATATCTTTTTCGTACAAAATGGCTGGAATACTTTCGATACGCACAATCATCACGGCTGTGAACGAGGGAGGTTCGAAATGAGGCGGAACATGCTGCGAGTGGCAGTCATTGCGCTCGGCCTAACCCCCACCGCCGCGCTCGCGCATGTCGGCGTCGGGCAGGCGAGTGGCATGATGCATGGCTTCATGCATCCACTGGGAGGCGTGGACCACTTGCTCGCCATGATCCTGGTCGGCGTTTTCGCTTACCAGCTTGGGCGCAAGGCGCTGGTGCTGCTGCCGCTGTCCTTCGTCGCGCTCATGGCGCTCGGCGGATTGGCCGGCATTGCCGGCATGCCGCTGCCCTTCGTTGAGATCGGCATCGCCTTGTCGGTCGTCGTGCTCGGCCTCGCGGTGGCTTTCGGCGTCAATGCGCCTGTGGCCCTCGCCGTAGCTCTCGTGGGAGCGTTTGCGGTCTTCCACGGTCACGCTCATGGCGCCGAGATGCCCTTGGGCGTTTCGGGAGCCGCCTACGGCCTGGGCTTCGTGCTGGCCACCGCCCTGCTTCACGTCGTCGGGATTGGCCTCGGCGTTCTGGTCGGCACGCTGGGCGACAGCTATGGCAAGAGCTTCTACCGCGTGGCGGGTGGCGCGGCCGCAGCCGTCGGTTTGGTCCTGCTGGTCTAATCCGCGACACAAGCTTCACTGTTTTTGCGAAAGTGGCGCCCCTTCGGGCGCCGCTTTTGTTTTGGTCGCGCTTCGGCCGTGCTGCCATATCAGGTGTTGTTCGTGCCGCGCTTTAGCGCCGCTCGGGCTTCCGCAAGAGATAGGTGTCCATGATCCAGCCTTTTCTCGCGCGCGCTTCCTGCCTCACGCGTTCGATCTCTTCGAGAACGTCCCCCAATCTGCCCGAGACGAGGATCTCGTCCTCGGTTCCGACATAGGCGCCCCAGTAGATCTCGACGTCTTCGTCCACGGTCTTGAACGCCATTTGACCGTCGAGCATGACGACCACGCTGTCGGCATTGTCCGGGAAGCCCTCGGCGAGTTTGCGCCCGGTCGTGAGCATAATGGACCCGCCGATGCGGTTGAGAGGAATCTTGTGCGCCGCGGCCAGCGCTTGGACACTGCTGATACCGGGAACGACCTCGTAGTCGAGATCGAGACGTCCCTTGCAGCGAATTTTCTCCAAGATGCGAAGGATGCTGTCATAGAGGCTTGGATCACCCCAAGCGAGGAAGGCGCCGCACTCCTCCTCGCCGAGCTCCCCGACGATCAGTTGCTCGTAGACGCCCTCGACCGCGTCGTGCCAGTCCGCGACGC
Source organism: uncultured Alphaproteobacteria bacterium (assembly GCA_942491105.1). GTDB lineage: Bacteria > Pseudomonadota > Alphaproteobacteria > Kiloniellales > DSM-21159 > JBBEAM01. The sequence continues at coordinate 106,745 of CALNZX010000012.1, forward strand.
CGCTGCGATAACTCTCGTTGGAACTGTCGCGGACCGGGTTGTCGAAGCCGACGATCCGGTAGGCCGTGCCCTCGACGAAGCGCTCGATGATCTGGCGCCGCAACGCCGCCAGGTCGCTCTTCTCGGCGCCCTTGCTGGGAACGAAGAACACGGTGGCTCTATTGAGCGCGTTCACGGCCTGGACCGTGATATGTTCCGGGTTGCCCGCCCCGATCCCGACGATGAGAACCTTTCGCTTCATGGGAGACGTGATTCCATCTTCGGGCATCCAGGGGAAGGGTTTTCCACTTGGGGAGAGCCGGCGCCAAGCTCAGGCCGGGCGCATTCGGAAATCCAACCCCTGCCTTGATGATTCCCTGTTTATCGTTATACGTCCTTCCAGCAACGGGAGCGACGGTCAGAGGCAATGGATATGGAAACCACGTTGGATCTCACCTCGGCCACGGACGATGAGGCCCTTGCGCGCATTGTCCGGCATCTGAAGGCGGATAGCGGCACCATCCATCTTATTGGCTCCGACGGCATGCTGCACCTGACCGCCGCCACGCCCGGCTTTCCCGAAGCCGTGCTCAAGACCATCTCCGTGATCCCAGTCGGCAAGGGCATGGCGGGACTTGCGGTGGAACGGGGCGAGCCGGTGGATGCTTGCAACATCCAGACGGATACGAGCGGCGATGTCCGTCCCGGCGCGCTTGCCACCGGCCTGGCGGGAGCCATCGTCGTGCCGGTTTTCAGAGGCGAGGACATCATCGGATCTCTCGGCGTCGCCAATCGCGGCGAACGCACCTTCACCAAGGAAGAAATCGAGACGCTACTCTCCGCAGGCCGGAGCGTTGCGGCCCAGCACCCCGAAGCGCCGGCGGCGTGATAGGCTGAGGATCATGTCCTCAGCCGCCGACACCAAAGATCAGAGCGCGCGGCGCCGCTGGCGCTATATAAAGTATGGGCTGTTCCTGCTGACGCTGATCGCGATCGTCGTCATCCCGTTCATCTTTTTCGGTTCCTCGCTCGAGACCTGGACCTTTGGCTTCATCACGCCGGAACGATCCGCTCCGGTGATCGCCCTCGCTGGCATTCTGTTACTGGTCGTCGATGTGGTGCTGCCGATCCCCTCGACCTTCGTCGCCTCGGGCCTCGGCGCGATGCTGGGCGCACCGCTCGGTATTCTTTCGGCGGCGATCGGACTCACCATCGGGTGCGCCGTGGGATTTGGCCTCGGCCGCTATCTCGGGCAGGACCTCGCCGAGCGGGAGCTCGGGCTGGCGGACTACAACTATCTCTCGAAGCTGCTCAAGAGATACGGCCTGCCGGTCCTGGCCGTATGCCGGCCCGTCCCGGTGCTTGCCGAGGCGAGCGTTATCGCGGCCGGCATCATGGGCATGCGTGCGGACCGCGTGCTGCTCGTGACGGGTCTCGCCAATCTCGGCTTCGCCGGCGTCTATGCCGGGCTTGGCGCGTCGGCGGAAGGCGCAAGCGGCTTCCTCTTGGCCTTCGCCGCCTCGTTGGCAATTCCGGGCGTGGCTCTGCTGATCGCGAAGGCCGCGCGCAGGTCTCATGCCGATGAACAGGAGTCGCTCTAAGCTCTGGCGCGCAGGTGCCGGTCGAGGACGCCATCCACGGCATCCTCACGGAGATCTATCCTTGCGATTGATCTCGCGGCGGAACCACCGGCCCCTTGAGCGCGACCGGCCATTGGGCCGCCATATATTCCCGAAACCAGGCGCTGAAGCGGTGCGGCATGGCTGCGATGTCGGCCCGCACGTCGTCCGGCCTGGACCATTCGTAGCCGTCCGCCTCCTCCGGATCGGGCGCGACGGCGCCGTCATGAACGCCGCGGAACACATGCACCAGTTCGTGCTCGATCATGCCGTGGTCGAGCTCTGCGCGATAGCGGATGGTGCCGAGGCCTTCGAGGGCGCAGACGAATCCCATCTCCTCCTCAAGCCTGCGCCGGGCCGCCGCCGCGATGTCCTCGCCCGGCCGCGGATGGCCGCAACAGGCATTGGTCCATAGCCCGCCGGAGTGGTATTTGCGGACGTTCCGCTTCTGAAGCAGGAGATCGCCCCCGCTGTTCCAGACGATCACCGAAAAGGCGCGATGCAGCGCGCCTTGACGGTGGGTCTCGATCTTCTCGCCCGTGCCGATCACGCGATCCTGGTCGTCGACAAGAACCATCTGGTTGTTCGCGTCTTGCATGTGCCCCCCCCTAGCGACCCGCTTCAAAGAGGTGATCCAGCAGTAGACCCTTGATGCCGGTGGCGTGGATGCTTTCCGCCGGCAGGAGGTGAGGCTCCGACGAGATCACCAAGGGGCCGTGATCCGCCGCATTGTCGATGCGCCCATGGGAGCCTTTGACCAAGGTCGCGTCCAAGGGAATGACGTCCATCAGCGTCCTGAAGCCGAGCGCCTTTTTGAGGAGGCGCCAGCCGATAGCGAGCTTCGGGAACGCGATCGCAGGATCGAGGAAGAGCTCGGCGGGGTCGTAGCCGGGCTTGCGGTGGATCTCGACCGTGCGCGCAAAGTCCGGCGCGTGCGTCTCGTCGAGCCAGTAATAATAGGTGAACCAGGAGTCCGGCTTGGCGAGCGCCACCAGCTCCCCCGCACGCGGATGATCCAATCCGGCCTCGCGCTTGCCGTCCGCATCGAGCACCTGGTCCACGCCATCCAGCCCTTCGAGCAGTCCCCTGACCTTCAAGATGTCGGCGGGGTCGTCGACATAGACATGCGCAAGCTGATGGTCGGCGACCGCAAAAGCGCGCGACTGCGGAATGTCGAGGAGCTCGCCGCCCTGTTCAATACGGACGGCAAGCAAGCCCGCCGCGCGCAGCACCCGGTTGATGTGCACCGGACGGCTCACGGGGACGATCCCGTATTCCGACAGCACGACGACACGCCGGCCGCGCGCTCGGGCATCATCGATCAGCTCGCCGGCGACCCGGTCGATCTCGACAAGGTCCGCGGTGACAGCGGGATGATCGGGTCCGTGCCGCTGGAGGACGTAGTCCAGATGAGGCAAGTAGACCAGCGTGAGCGTCGGATCGCGCGTGTGCATGACGTGGCGCGCGGCATCGGCAATCCACTGACTCGATTGAATCGTCGTCGCCGGGCCCCAGAAGCGAAAGAGCGGAAACGGCCCGAGCTGCGCCGTAAGCTCGTCGCGCAGTGCCGAAGGGACCGAATAGCAATCCGGCAACTTGCGGCCGTCGGCCTTATAGATCGGCCGGGGCGTGACGGTGAAATCCGCGTCCGACGCCATAGCGTACCACCAGAACAGGTTGGCGCAGGTGAACGTTGGATCGCGCTTCTTCGCCGCGTCCCAAAGGCGCTCACCGGAAAGGAGACGGTTCGATTGGCGCCAGAACCAAACCTCCATCAGATCGCGAAACAACCAACCATTGCCGACCGCGCCGTGATCGCGCGGCAGGAGGCCGGTGAGAAAAGTGGCCTGCACGGTGCAGGTCACGGCGGGGGCAACGGTTTGCAGAGACCGCATACCGCCGGCCTGGACGAGACGCTGGAGATTAGGGGTATGCGGCCCGATCAGATCGGGCGTGAGCCCCACCACATTGAGGACGATCAGCGGATGCATGCACCGAGTCCTTCGCCGCCCTACTGCTTCTCCAAAGAGCGGATATAGGCGATGACGTGGAGGATCTGGTCCTGCGTCAGGCGTCCCTTGTAGGCGCGCATGGCGCCGGTCGCGCCACCATAAATCACCTCGAACATCCCCACATCGGAGGTCACGCGAGGATAGGCATAGTTGTCGTCGACAAGGCTGGGGCACATGCGGCCCTCGCCCACCTTCCCGTGGCAGACCTGGCAATTCTCGTCGAACAGCTTCTTGCCTTGGGCAAGCGCGGCATCGTCGCCGTCATAGGGATTGCTGCCCGTCTCGTGAAACGCCTTGACAGCCTCGGTGAGCGTCTCGCCGTCCGCGGGCGCCACGTCGAGCGGAGAATCGTCAAGCGCGTTCTTGAACTCGATCGCGGCCAGTGACGGCGCGAAACTCAAGAACATGACGCCTGTAGCAAGGAGAAAGAGGGTACGAACGCGCGCAGAGCGGAGCTGGTTGAGCATGACGGAGGTGCGAACCTTATTTTCTTCTGGATAGAAATGAGGAGGCTCCTCCCTGTCCGGGGAAGAGCCTCCACTGGATCGAGACTATCGACTTCTCGTCAGTTCTTGGTCTTGGCGACCTCGGCGCCGTCCGGCACCTCGTCCGCTGCTACGATCCGCCACAAAGCGCCCGGCGGATTCTGCGTCGCACCCTGATCTTCCGTGTAGAAGCAGTTGCAGTTCACGGCAAGCACGGTCCCATCCTCATCGAGACCACCGCCGGTGAACATCAGCGAGGTCTGCGCCAGCACCTCCATCTGCCACTTCTTTCCGTCCCAAGCCGTAGCGAACACACGGCCCGAGCACCAATCGCCAGCGAGGAACACGCCATCCATGCCGCCATAGTTGGCGACACCGAGCGCGATCACCGCGCAGCCCCAGCCCTCGTTCAGCTTCTCGGCGCCCGGATAGGGCTCCTGATGCGGATACTCGGAGACCGGGAGCGTGCCGACGATCGGGCAGGTGTCATCCGGCCCGGTGGAAGGATGGCACTGGGTGCCCATGTTGAACTTCCAACCGTAGTTGTAGCCGCCATTGCTGCCCTTGGGCGCCCAGTCGATCTCTTCGTAGTGGTTCTGACCGACATCGGCGATGAAGAGCTGCCCGCTCTTGGGATCGAACTCGAAGGAGTACGGGTTGCGAAGACCATAGGCCCAAATCTCCGGCCGTGCGCCGATCGCAAGCTTGGAGAAGCCCTGTTCGGTGATGCCGAACAGCGCCATCATGCGCGGGTCGTTCGCCCGATAGAACGGGTTGGTCTTGGGAATTGCATACGGCACGTCGTCGGCTGTATCGACGTCGATGCGCAGCATCTTGCCCCACAATTCTTGAAGGTCCTGACCGGCGTTCAGCGGATCGCCTTCCCAGCCGGCGTCGCCCTTGCCGATATAAAGGTAGCCGTCGGGCCCGAAGTGGATGCCGCCGCCATAGTGATTGTAGTACGGCTGCGGGATATTCATGATGACCTTGACGGTCTCGTTGGCGCGATCGACGGAAACCACGTCTGGGCTGCTCTTGTCGACCGTGTAGCGCGCGACGATGTGCGCACCGTTAAACGGAAGCGACGAGTAGCTGACGTAGAAGTACCCGTTGTCCTTGAACTTCGGATGGAAGGCGACCGACCACAGGCCTTGCTCGACGAAGCCTGTCTGCACTTCGCTGCCCAGCGGCGTGTTCTTTGTCAGGTCGAGGAACGGCTCGTCGTTGATCTTACCGTCTTGGCTCACGATCTTGATCTTGCCGACACGCTCGACGACGAAGATGCGCCCGGTTCCGTCGTTCGCGGAGACGGCGCTCGTGGGATCGTTGAAGCCATCGGCGATTTTCACCAGGGCAATCTTCGGATCGCCTGGAATCTTACCTCCAGGCCGCGCGACCTGGTCTGGTTCCGTGGGATTTTCTTGGGCAAATGTACCCGCCGGAAATGCGAGCGCCGAACCAACGGCGATCGCGCACGCGGTAACTAACAACCGCATTCTCATTACAAATCCTCCCTTTCTGGATTTGTGATCGTTGACGATCACTTTCGCACCTGGGTCGGGGTTCATCCCTGCACCCAAGCAGCACAAGCCGCGTGCCCCTCAGCACGACGTCTCGATCCGTCACGCTATTCGACGCGCGGAGTGTTTGCGGAGCACATCTGCATGTGAAGTGTTGCAAGCCAGGGGGAACTCTTGCCGCGCGAAGAGGGCAAAGCAAGCAACGCCTAAGCGACCGATCCACGTTGACCCGGCAGGGACAAACCGCGCACAGTTACGTCACAAAAAGAGAGTGCAAATGACGCTCTCATTTGGGGAGGACGATCTGTGACGAGCGTTATGTTTGACGCGCTGGAACGCGTCGACGCCTCTGGTGAAGGGCGGGTGTTATTCCAGCGGTTCAATATTGCCTACGAATATCCCGTCTATTTCACGCGCGATCTGTTTTCTGGCGGCGGAAGCGCGTTGCCCGAGGTCATCGCGATGCTCGGCAACGACGTAAAGCCCAAGCTCGCCATGTTCGTCGACGATGGGGTCGTGCGCGAGATGCCGGATTTGATCCGGCGCATCGATAGTTTTTCGGAAGCGCATCGTGACGTCTTCGAACTCGTTGCTCCGGCATTTGTCGTGCCGGGCGGCGAGCGCGCCAAGAATATTCCGGCCCTCGTTGCCGAACTGCAAAGCCGACTGGTTGAGCTTGAACTCGACCGGCATTCCTATGTTGTCGGCGTTGGCGGCGGCGCGCTGCTCGATCTCATCGGCTACGTCGCCGCGACGACCCATCGGGGCATTCGTCATATTAGGGTGCCAACGACGGTTTTGGCGCAGAACGACTCTGGCGTCGGCGTGAAGAACGGCGTCAATGCGTTCGGCGTCAAGAACCTGCTCGGCACGTTCGCCCCGCCGGCGGCCGTGATCAACGATTCCGCCTTCATCGACGTCCTGCCGGGACGCGACAAGCGCGCCGGCATGGCCGAGGCCGTGAAGGTTGCGCTCATCCGCGATGCGGCCTTTTTCGAATGGCTCGAGACCAAGGCGGAAGCGCTGGCCATTTTCGCCTCGGAGCCCCTTGACCGGCTCATTCGTCATTGCGCCATCCTGCATATGCGGCAGATCGCTCACGGCGGCGATCCCTTCGAGCGCGGCAGTGTGCGGCCGCTCGATTTCGGACACTGGGCTGCGCATAAGCTCGAGGTACTGTCGAACTACGGCCTCAGGCACGGCGAAGCCGTGGCGATCGGGCTCGCCCTTGACGCGCGCTACTCGGTTCTCGCCGGCCACTTGGCGGAGGGCCAAGACCGGCGGGTCAAAGCGCTGCTCGAGCGGCTCGGGTTCGAGCTATGGCACCCGGCCTGCGATGCGCGCGCGGAAGACGGGCGCCTGCAGCTGCTCGCGGGACTTGAAGAGTTCCGTGCGCATCTCGGCGGCGAACTGACGGTCACGCTGCTCGAGGATATCGGCACTGGGATCGAAATCCACACCATGGATGACGCTCTCATCGCCGAGGCGCTGGCATGGCTCAGGCCCGGGCGGGGCAGCTGATGCAGCTTGCGCTTCCGGGCAAGCCCCACCTCACCTACTGCACCAATATCCATGAGGGTGAAACCTGGGCGGAGATCGAGGCAAACCTGGCGCGGTACCTGCCCGAGGTGAAGCGCCGCGTTTCGCCAGACGCGCCGATGGGCGTCGGCTTGCGGGTCTCAGGCAAGGCGGCGCCCGTGCTTGCCGCTCAGGATCGGCTCGACGCGCTGCAGGAATTTCTTGCGGCGCACGATCTCTACGTCTTCACCATCAATGCGTTTCCTTACGGTCCGTTTCATGGCACCCCCGTGAAGGAGCGGGTCTATGAGCCAGACTGGCGCTCTGCGGAGCGTCTCGCCTTCACCGACCAGTGCGCCGACATCCTCGCCGCACTTCTCCCGGACGGTCAGAGCGGAAGCATCAGCACGGTCCCCGGTGCGTTTCGAGCCAAAATCGAATCCGCCGAAGACGTGAGCCGGATCGCCGAGGCCATGATCCATCATGCCTCATATCTCCACGCCATCGCCGAGCGCACGGGCAAGACCATCACCCTCGCGCTCGAGCCTGAGCCGTGCTGCCTGCTGGAGACCACGGACGAAGCGGTCGCCTTCTTCGAAGCACATCTCTTTTCAGACCGGGGGGTCGAACGCATGAGCCGGCTCAGCGGGCTCGCGGCGGACGACGCGAGAGCAGCGCTGCGGCGTCATCTCGGCCTCTGCTTCGACGTCTGCCACGCGGCCGTGGAGTTCGAGGACCTGGACGCGAGCCTGGCGCAGATCGCGGCTGCCGGCATCCAAGTGGCGAAGATACAGCTGAGTTCGGCTTTGTGCGTGCCGGAGGCCGGATCGCGGACCGAATCGCTGCTCGCCCCGTTCGACGACGGCATCTACTTGCATCAGACCGTGCAGGCGTCGAACGGAACCCTGACGCGTCATATCGACCTGCCCCAAGCTTTCGCCGCCGCGCGCCGTAACCCTACCGCCGGCGAGTGGCGCGTGCACTGTCATGTGCCGGTCTTTGCCGACTCATTCGGAGAGATCGGCTCGACGCAGGGCGCTCTCAGACACCTGCTCGGTCTCTGCCGGGAGCGGCCGATCTCCCCGCATCTCGAAGTAGAGACATATACCTGGAGCGTACTTCCGGAAGGCTTGCGGCACGGCGATCTTGCCGGGGACATCGCACGAGAGGTTCAATGGGTTCGCTCGCAGCTCCGCGCCTGATCGGCTGGCGGACCGCCGTAAGGCTGGGGCGGGTCTCCAATCTTCCGACGGTGTGGTCGAACGTGATCGCGGCCCTCGCCCTGGCGGGAGGCAGCTCGACGCGCGTGCTCCTCGTGGCCGGCGTCGCCATGTCACTCCTTTATATCGGAGGCATGTATCTCAACGATGCCTTCGACCGTGACATCGACGCCCGCGAGCGTCCCACCCGCCCGATCCCCTCGGGCGAAGCACCGGCCGCGACCGTGCTTTGGGCCGGCTTTGCCATGCTCGCGATCGGTGTCGCGGCGCTGGCGACTCTCAGTTTGGCATCCGGGCTGGTCGGACTGGCTCTCGCCGCGGCCATCGTCGTCTATGACATGCACCACAAAAGAAATCCGTTGAGCCCGGTGCTCATGGGGCTGTGCCGGGCGCTTGTCTATGTGGGCAGCGCCGCGGCGGTGGGCGCCGCGCTCGAACCGCGCGTCTTGATCGGCGCCGCCGCGATGTTCCTGTTCGTGGCGGGCTTGACGCTCGCCGCCAAGCAGGAGTCGCTCGCCCGCGTCTCCAACCTGCCGGCGCTTATCTTGCTGGCCGCGCCGCTGGTTGCCGCGCTGCCGCTCATTGCTTCGTCTTGGCCGGTCCCCTTTGCTTTCTTGCTCCTGGCCGTTGCGCTCGTCTTCGCCGTCCTGCTTCTCAGCCGGCGGGGCAGCGGCGATGTCGGCCGCGCCATCGGGCTGTTGATCGCGAGCATCGCGCTGACCGACGCCCTGGCGGCCGCCAGTGCCGGTGCCGCGACCGCCATGGCAGCTTGCATTGCCCTCTTCGGAATGACGCTGGTCCTTCAGCGTTATGTTCCCGGAACCTAGATGGGTCCCCGAGCGATGACCGCAGACTTGGATGAGACCGCCGACCGCATCGCGCTCCTGAGCACGTGGCTCGCGCCGAGGCTCACGACCGAGCAAATGGCTTGGCTCGAGGACCAGGTGACACGCATTCGCAACGCAACGGGCGGTCCGGCGCTTCCCATGGCGATCGGTCTGGCGCCACGCCGGCTTGGCAAGGCCGATCTCACCCTCGACGAGCGCGAGATGCAAGCCGCGGCGGCGCGACGCCCCGGGCTCGATCCGACCGGCTGGAGTGTCGACCAGACCGCGCGCATCCTGTTCGTGCTCGCGAGCTTCGATGGAGATAAAGACGCATTCGCCGAGAAGCTCCGCCGCCTCTTGGCGCAGGGCGAGGTGAGCGAGCACATCGCCCTGCTGCGTGGGCTGCCGCTTTATCCGTGCGTCGCGCGTTTGGTGCCGATAGCAACGGAGGGCTTGCGCTCGAATGTGCAGCCGGTGTTCGAGGCCGTCGCGCACGCGAGCCCCTTCCCGCGCGAAACTTTCAGCAAGGATCAATGGAATCAAATGGTGTTGAAGGCGCTCTTCGTCGGCAGCCGGCTCGCGCCCATACAAGGATTGGACGAGCGTCGAAACCCGGAGCTTGCGGAGATGCTGATCGACTATGCCCATGAGCGCTGGGCGGCGGGACGCAATGTGTCGCCGGAACTCTGGCGCTGCGTCGGGCCCTTTGTGCGGGCGCAGGATCTGGACGACTTGGCCAAAGTGCTGAGAGACGGCAGCGAAGCAGAGAAGACGGCGGCCGCCCTCGCCCTCTCGCAGAGCGATCTGCCTGCGGCCCGGGATGTTTTGAGCGGCGCGCCGGCTCTTGCCGCCGCGATCGACGCCGGCCGTCTCGCTTGGCCGGCAACCGAAGCCTAAGGCGCTTTTTGAGGGAGAAGAGTAATGTTCATCGATCCGCACGCGCATATGATCTCGCGCACCACCACGGATTACGAGGTCATGGCCGAAGCCGGCGTCGTGGCGGTCATCGAGCCTGCGTTCTGGATCGGCCAGCCCCGCACCAATCCCGGCAGCTATGCGGACTATCTTTCTCATATTCTCGGCTTCGAGCGCTTTCGCGCCGGCCAGTTCGGCATACGTCATTATTGCTGCATCGGCCTGAACTCAAAGGAAGCGAATAACGAGCCGCTTGCGGAGGCGGTCATGGACTTGCTGCCGGGATTCGCCGTGAAGGAGAGCGTCGTGGCAATCGGCGAGATCGGCTACGACGAGCAGACGGATATGGAGGATAGTTATTTCCGCCGCCAGCTCGACCTCGCCAAGGAACTCGGCCTGCCGGTGATGATCCATACCCCTCATCGCGACAAGAAGCGCGGGACCTCGCGCTCGATGGACGTGGTCGTCGAACATGGCCTGGACCCGTCGAGCGTCGTGATCGACCACTGCAACGAGGAGACCATCGAGGAGGTCAAGGATCGCGGATTCTGGGCCGGCTTCTCGATCTACCCTCATTCAAAGATGACGGCGGAGCGCATGCTGGAGCTGGTCCGGCGGTACGGCGCGGAGCGGCTGATCGTGGATTCTGCGTGCGACTGGGGCGTCTCGGATCCATTGTCGGTGCCGAAGACGGCGGCGCTTCTCGCCGAAGGCGGCGTGCCCGCGGAAGACATCCGCAAAGTCACCTACGGCAACGCGCTCGCCGTGTACGGCCAGAGCGGCCAGATGCGTGAGGCGGATTGGCTCGAGCCCGATGCCATCGACCAACGCACGCTCTATCAGGGCAACACGATCCTGCGCGGTGGACAAAGCCCGCGCGTCGAGTGACGCATCCTTAGTACTGACGCAGACGACACGCTGAGATCAACGGTGAATAAGCCGGGGACGCGGGCCGCGCGGGAAGCGCATGACATAAGTGGACCGCGACGCCAACCGGCGCCAGGTCGAAAATCGGTTGAGCGGCGAGCGTTCAAGCAACGCGATCGCCACCGCCGCCATAAAGGGCAGGCTCTGCACCAGCATCACGACACTGAACACCGAGATCTCGAAAACCTGTTGGTCGTTGGTGAGATAGAGCGTGAGCGAGCCGATCAGGAGGAGCGATCCAAGGATCGCCTCCCAAAATGCCGGGAATTTCACGGACCAGTTGCCGACACCTTTCGCCGTGCGGGCGAAGGGTAGCCCGTCCTTGATGAATCCCTCCACCACGGCCCGGCCCACTGTCAGCTGCAAGGCCATGGCCGAGAGGGCAGCGCCAAACGAGGTGAAGATCGGCGCGCGCACGCAGGTCCGGTACAGCACCATGAAATGGCAAAGCATCACACAGAAAGTGGCCAATACCGGCAGCAGCAGCACGGACTGCGGCACGGCGATGCCGAGAAAAGCTACGAGCGGCATCCATATCAAATTGAGGATGGCGATCAGCACGCCGACGGCTTCGGCCGCGAGCCAGGTCACCCAGCCTGACAGGAACTGGGTGCGCTGTTGGGGCGTAAGCCGGCTGCCGCCAGGCAGAAACGCGCGCCAGTGCTTCTTGATGAGCTGCGTGCCGCCATACGCCCAGCGATGACGCTGCTGCTTATACGCGGCGAAGTCTGAGGGCAGGAGTCCCCACCCATAGCGGCACCGCGTGTAATGCGCCCGCCACCCACGCTCGAGCAACGTTAGTCCTAGATCGGTGTCCTCGACGATGGTGTCGCTGGACCAATTGCCCGCGTCATGAAGGGCCTCACGCCTTAGCAAGCACATCGTTCCGTGCGTGACGATCGCGTTTGCCTCGTTCCGGCGGACCATGCCGATATCGAAGAAGCCCGCATACTCGCTATTCATGATCGCTTTCGTGATGGTGCGGTTGCCATCGCGATGATCCTGCGGTGCCTGGACGAGCCCGACTTGCGGATCCTCGAACGCCGGGACGAGATCCTTCAGCCAGTCGGGATGCACCACATAGTCGGCATCGATGACCCCGATGATCTCGGCCTCCGGCGCGGTTTGCTCCAAGGCAAGTCTGAGTGCGCCGGCCTTGAAGCCCGCAAGATTGTCTTCGCGGATGAACTTGAAGCGTGAGCCAAGATGCCGGCAGTGTTCCTCGATCGGCTCCCACAGCGCCGGGTCGGGTGTGTTGTTGATGATGACGATGCATTCGAAATTTGGCCAGTCCAGCTTAGCCACGCTGTCGAGGGTCTGCCGCAGCATGTCGGGCGGCTCGCGATAGGCCGGCACGTGGATGGACACGAGCGGCGTCCGGGCCGGCGCAGCTTCACGGCGCTGGAGGAGACGCGCGGGCTTCGCCCCGAATGTAAAGGCGGCGAGCTCGTCAATGCGCCACATGATGATGAGGACCAGCGGCAAGAGCAAGACGGCGCCCGCAACCATCGCCACCTGAGAGCCGAGCACGAAGTAGTGCATCAACCAATAGTTCGCCACGGCGGCCGACCAGGCGCCGACGCCCTGCGCCGTCGCGGCAAGCACGGCGGCTTGAATCAACCTCACGCCGGGGATGGCGAAGATCGCAAGAGACAGGAGCAGTCCGATCGCGAGAGCCGTGATCAAATTGCGGGTGAGGTTCGGTGTTTCGACGGTGCCCGTGAAGGAAAACTTCGGCTCACGATCCGCGTTGAACAGCCCCCAATAGGGACCGGCGCTCCCCTCGAACGTCTTCCAAGGCTGGTCGAACGCTTCAATGATCGAATAGTCGATGCCCATGGCATCGGCCCGGGTGAGGAAGTCGCGAATGATCTCGGCTTGCATGAGCTGGCCAGGCACTGCGTCTTTCCGGTTCAACCCCGCGCTCGGCCAGCCGAACTCGGCGATCACGATGTGCTTGCCGGGATACGCCTCGCGCAGCTGCCGGTATACGTTCATGGCGTGGTCGACCGCGGCCTCGCCCGGCAGACCTTCCCAGTAAGGCAAGATGTGAACGGCAATATAGTCCACCGCGGAAACGAGCTCGGGATGATCGAGCCAGATATCCCAAACCTCGGCCGTAGAAACCGGAACCGAGACTGCCTGCTTCACGCGCTGAATTTTCTCGATGAGGTCCTTAACGGCGTCTGCCTCTTCGGAGCGCTTCCGATAGATCGTCTCGTTACCGACAATGACGCTGTCGATGTTGCGATGCTCTTTCGTGAGCGCGATGGCGCTCTCTATTTCCTGCTCGTTATGTTCTTCGCGCTCGTCGATCCACGCACCGAGAGTGACGCGCAGTCCGTACTCAGCCGCAAGTTTCGGCACGAGCTCGAGCCCATCCGTGGAGCCGTAGGTTCGCACAGTGCGCGTGTATGGCGCGATGGCCTCTAGATCCGACCGGATCTGCGCTTCGGTGGTTTCGTCCACCTGCCCGTCAAGGTCGGGATTTATCGGCGAGAAGGAGACGCTTGCGAGCGTGCCCTTTGCATCCGGGGGAATGACCCGGTCCTGCAGGGCAAACCAGACGCATGCGTGAAGTGCAGCCGCACACACGACCACACAGGCGACGAGGACGTTGCGCATTGTTCCCTTGATCTCTTTTTAACTCGACCTGCATGTTCCCCCCTCGATCGCCGAAGCGAAGAGAAGTCTGCAGTTTCCCCCATACCAACCCGTTCAGTCGGGTTTGGTTCCGCCTTTTGCCGAGTTTGCCGCCGCATTCGTCTCCTTCTTCGGCCCTTCGGGGGACATCCAACAATTGTGGACCCGGGAGGCCAGTTCTTCGGCAGCTTTGGGATCAATCGGCCCTTGCTTGATGACGCAACGAAAGGCCAGTTTGACGTGCTCCGGGGAGCAGCCGAACTTCTCGTAAAGTTCCATATAGCGCGACGCGGTACCGAGATCGTCTCGCCAAAGAAGGCTCGAGATTCGCCGCCCTGTCCAGACGCATTCCGGCGCGCCGACCCTAGGCGGAAGCTTCGCCGCCGCGTCCTCGTATTCCTTGATCGCCTTGTCTATCGCCTTGGCCCGGTTCTCCGCCTCCTTGGCGTCCCCCTCGGGCTGGTCGTCTGGCTTCCCAGATCCTTCCTCCTGTCCCGGAGGCTTTTGGTCTGGCTTGTCCTGGGCCAATAGGGGCGCAAGCTGGCCTGCAAAAATGCCGCCCCCCAGAAGGACGACGGCGGCCATACGGATGAAACTCGGCATTGGACTGATACGAGACTGAAGCATGACGGCGTTCAACCACTCAATTTGGGCAGCGCCACGGCAGACAATGTGTATCACTTCTCTAGCGGCGTGTGCATCGGTAAGGTGAGGGAGTGAACAGGCTGCATCTTTGTCGCACCACCCAAGGCGGCAGGGGCAGCTCCAACCTGGTTCTTGTCACCGCCCGCGTCTCTCCATGCTCCGCTCCATACTCGCCCTAGCCGTCCTGGGTGCCATCGCCGGCTGCTGGTACTGGTTGGGGCGGCCCCTGCCCCTGCCCCCTTCGCCCCTCGGACAAGGCGAGAAACTTGGCTGCGTCTCCTACACGCCGTTTCATGGAGATCAGACCCCGTTTGCCGAGGATCAGATCATTCCCGACCGTCAGATCGCGGAAGATATGGAGCGTCTATCCCGGACCACGTCCTGCATTCGGACCTATTCTGCCGCGAAGGAGCACGGCAGGGTCGCCCCGATCGCCGGCGAGCACGGCTTGAAGGTGCTGCAGGGCATTTGGCTTAGCCGGGATCGCTCCAACAATCGGGACGAGATCGAGTTGGCCCTTGCACTCGCCAAGAACCACCCAGACGTCATCGAAGCTTTGATCGTGGGCAACGAGACGCTGCTGCGAGGCGAACTGTCCATCCCCCAACTCAAAAAGTATATCGGCGAGGTTAGACAGCGTTCCGGCAAACCGGTCACCTATGCGGATGTCTGGGAGTTCTGGTTGGAGGCTCCTCAGCTTGTCGACGCGGTCGATTTCGTGACCATCCATATCTTGCCCTATTGGGAAGATGACCCTGTTGCCGCGGACGATGTCCTGGCGCATGTCCGCGACGTCCGGCAGAGGATTACGGAGGCATTCCCCCATAAGGAGATTTTCATAGGAGAGGTCGGCTGGCCGAGCGCCGGACGCATGCGGGGACAAGCCCTGCCTTCTCCCGTGAACCAGGCTCGCGTGCTGACCGGGATCGTGGCGGCGGCCAAGAAAGAGGCGTGGAGGGCGAACCTCATCGAGGCCTTCGATCAGCCGTGGAAGCGGCGGCTCGAAGGGACAGTCGGCGGTCATTGGGGCCTCTATGACTCCACCAGACACCTGAAATTCCAATTCGGCAGGCCTTTGTCGGATCACCCGGATTGGGCGATCAAGGCGGCTCTCGGGATGGGCGCCGCCCTACTCATCTTTATCGCGGGCTGGCTGGGCGACAGAAAGAGTGCCTCGAACTGGCGGCGGACCTTGGTCGTGGCCGGCATCGCACTTGCGGCCGGCCTCACCTTCGGCTGGGCTGCCCTGACTCTGACCAAAGAGAACTTTTTTCTCGGCGATCAACTGAGGGCCGTCATCATGCTCTGCCTAGCCCTCGTTGTGCCCATGGCCGTGAGCTTTGCCGTCACCCGTGGCGACCAGCTCAGCGGCTTCGCCAACGCCCTCACCGCGTCGGCCTGGCGACGCGGCGACTGGACCACGCCGGTCCTCACGCTGCTGTTCGTGGCAACTGTCGTCACAAGTCTGCAAGTCGCGCTCGGCCTTGTATTCGATCCGCGCTACAAGGACTTCCCCGTAGCTTCGCTGACCGCTCCCGTGGTTGCGCTCTTTGTACTTGCCTTCATGCGCGTGCACGGTTCGCTAAGGCCCGGCCCGGCTGAGATTGCCGCCGCACTCCTGCTCGTTGGCTCAAGCGCGTTCATCATTGTCAACGAAGGTATCGCCAATTGGCAGGCCGCATGGTTGGCCGTGCTGCTTATCGTGATGGCGCTGACGACGCTCCGGGCGAAAGCCGCGCCAGGCTGAGCACGAGGAGCGCCAAGGCCAGCGCCGAGGCGTTCGTGTTGTACAAAACGAGTCCAGCAAGCGACGCTGCAAGCCCAACGCCAAACACGACGATGTTTGGCCGCCAAAACTGAATCACGGCCACGATCAGCGCAATCCACCCGAAGGCGCTCTGGTTGAACAAGACAATGACGGCGTCCCTCACCGTGCAGACAAGGCTCTGCCGCCCCGCCTCGCAGGCAAGACCGAGCGGCGTATTCTCGATGACTTCGTAGCGCAGGTAGAGTGCGGCACCGAGCACGACAAGTCCAAACACAGCGAGACTCAAGACGGGCCACCTTATGGCGGTGGCGCCGGAGAACCGCGACGGTTTACGAGAATCAGACATGAGCAGTCCTTACACGTTCTGCTTCTAAGAAAATGGCCGCATCCATCCAGGAACATAACGCTCGACGATGTCGTAGCGAAGTCGGTTGCGGGTCCCGAGAGCGGCGAGCGCGCCTATGCCAGCGGCTTCGGCGATCTGTCTCACTTCAATCACGCGTTCCGGCGCCGCTACGGGGCCACGCCTTCCGAGGTGCGGCGTAACACTTCTGCATAGGCATGGACAACGCGAACGCTGGTTCCGCTTGGGTCAAAAGCTCTACCGCCAAAAGGTCATGAGCCTGGCCGAGGCCCTCAACGAGGAAATACCCGCCTGGAGGCCGCCGAAGGCATCCGCCAACTCAATGAAGAGATCCGGCTCATGCCGAAAAATGGGGAAGCTCCCGGTCGAGCTTTAAGGCCAACTGGCAGCCCTCCTCAGCCTTGCAAACAAACACCCCCGCTCCAAGGAAACGGGGGTGGACATAAGGATTGGTTGCGGGGGCACGCAACCAGCGTTGTTTGCACCTTGACTACGCCATCTTCTAAGGCCGTTCAGCAGTAAGCCCGAAGGAAAATCGAGGGCACTAAGCATGTCGGCTTTGTCCCATGCTCCACGTCGTCCTTACGTGTGCAGGTCGATCACTTCTTCCCCGCCGGCTTGCGATCGCGTTGTGCGGCGGTGTCGGTGCTTACAATGGTTCGCCTTGTAGGTTTGGGGTGTAGCTCGACGAGCCGCAAGGCCAGCGCCAACAGTGCGGTACTGACTGGCAACAGCAGGATAGTCGCGACTTGGGTCCAATTGAGGTCCAAATTTGGCTCACCGAACGACTGGAGTGCAACTCTAAGGAACAGCACTAGCAGAATGACCACGATGAGTTCGGCCACGACTTGCTTGAGTTGACCGATCTGCCGGACCCGCAGCCACGCCGGCAATTCCAGCTTTTCCTCAGACTCTTCAGGATGGATGAACAGCGAGTAGACGCCATAGGCGAAATATAGAAGGACAATACCAATCAAGAAGCGGTCTAAACTCTCGATGACGCTTATGATCGCAGCCGTGCCATAGGGCGCGCCATCGCTAACTGACCCATCAGCAAGCCCATAGCGAAAGGCTTCATAGATATTGAAAATTCCCAAGAAGAACATCAACACCGATGCTGCCAGCGAGCCAATGACAGCCAAGATGGTGAAGAATCGTGAGCCAACAATGATATGCCGTTCGATCTCGCGCAGGTTCAAAACGTAGTTGCCTTCTTCTCTGACGTCACTCTGACAGTCGCGAAACGCGCCGATATTATAATGCGCGCAACATCCCTTATAAAGTCCTGTACGGCGGGCGCCGGATCATGAGGTACTAACGAACTCCACCTGGTTCAGCGGACGCTGCGGAGATCTCGCGGCCGGAGCCGTCCAATCGCGGGACGTTGTACTCGTCGAGAACCTCATCAATCTGCGGCTTGAGGTCCGACAGGGCCGCATCGACCTCATCGCGCAACGCGCGGTCCTCTTTGCGCACGCCCATGGAGATGTCGAAGACCATGGGCAAGCGCGGCCCGTCGATCCGCGGCTCGACGAGCTTCAGCCGTAAGGGCACATCCTCGCGCGCGGCGAAATACCCCGCCATTGGTCCCCAGACGATGGCAACGTCGATTTCGCCGGAGGCGACGGCCTTCATGATCTCGGAGGCCGGATTGCGGTCTCGATAGTCGCCGTAGATCATGTAACCCTGAACGTTGTCGATGATGCCACGCTTTGCGAGGGCATGGCCCGGCGGCGTGCTCGATCCGTCCTCGCCGACAAGCGGCAGGCCGATCTTGACTTGGCGCAGGACGGGATCGTCCAAAGAGGAGACTTGCGGCCCGTCGGCGCGGGTCACGAAGGCGAACCCGGACCGGTAATAGGGCCGCGTCGGCCGCAGCATCTCGATACCGCTGGCGATCCCGCTGACGAGATCGCAATCGCCCGCCTTGAGCGTGTTGCGGATGAAGCCGCGCCGCTGCGGCCACCACGTATAAGCCACCGTGGCATCGAGCTCCCGGGCCACGAGATCGACGATCTTGTTCTCGAAGCCCTCCATTTGCGCATTGCTGAAGGGCAAATTGTTGGGATCGGCACAGACGCGAAGCTCGCGTGCCGCGGCCGTCCCGCTCATGAGCCCCACCCCCAGCCCAATCGCGCAGATCGTGCGCACCGTCATCCCTGGTAATTTGGTGCGCCTCATCGTGCTTACTCCAGAGTGGACAGATAGGCGGCGATATCGCGCGCCTGATCCTCGCTCAGCCCCATGTCGGGCATCGCGTTGCCGGGCACGACGCCCTGGGGGTCTCGCAGCCATCTGATCATGTTGGCGGGCGTGTTGCGCAAGAGACCGGCGATGTAGACGCGCTTGCCCATATGGTTGAGCGGCGGGCCGACGAGGCCATCGGCGCGGCGGATGCCCGGGATGATGTGGCAGCCGCCGCAGCCATGCTGCTTGATCAGCTCGGCGCCACGCGCCGCGTTGCCGAACGTCGCCCCCTTGGGCGTGCTTTCGGCCAGATCGCAGCCGCCCAGCAGAGGCGGGACCACGATGGCGAGAAGAGCCATCGTCACAAGGCTTCTATGGCGCGCCACCGTTCCTGGTCCCTCGTCCGCCATGACACGCAGAAACAACCAGACGCACGCAAGGAGATAGACGATGGCGGCTACATCATTCATGGTCATTCAAGGGTCTTGAGAAATGCGAGAATACGCAACAGCTCGGCGGCCGAAAGCTGCGGTTGCGGCATGAAGTTGCCCGGCTTGACGTGCTGCGGATCGGCGATCCAGCCGGCCAGATTGCCCGGCGTGTTCGGCAGCGTGCCCGCGGCAAGCGTGCGTCTCTCCATGAGATGGCTGAGGTCGGGCCCGACAATGCCCTGCGCGCGCGTGCCCCGCACCGTATGGCAAATGCCGCATTTCTGGATGAAGGCCGTGAGGCCGGCTTGAACGCGCTCGGTATTTGCCTCCGACGCCGGCTCGAGTTGTCCGGCGCGCCACGCCTCGAACGCCTCCGGCTCTTGGGCCACCACGGTCAAGGCCATATGCGCATGTTGAAGGCCGCAATACTCGGCGCATTGCCCGCGATAGACGCCGGGCTTATCGGCTTCCATCCACGTCACATTGGTCTGTCCCGGGATGAGGTCCGTCTTGCCGCCGAGCGCAGGGACCCAGAAGGAATGGATCACGTCGCGGCTGATCAATTTCACCGCAACCGTTTCACCCACCGGAATATGAATCTCGTTGGCGGTGGTGAAGTTGCGGGCGGGCTGGTCGCTGAGATAACGAATCTCCCACCACCATTGGTGTCCGATCACCTCGACCGTAAAGGCCGGCTCCTGCGGCGGCCGGCCGATCTGCGCCAGCGTCGCCATGGTCCATACCGCGAGAGGAACAAGACGAAGGCCGAGATACCGACGCCAATGGTGATCCGAGAGGTGCCGGCGACGGGGCGCTCGACGGGCGCCGAATCGGGGCCGTCCACGGTCGTCTTGGGCGACATGAACAAGCCCCGCACCAGAAGGACGCTCACCACGGCGATCACCGCGAGCGAGATGAGCAACAGACCCCAGGTCAAAGGAAGCACCTGGCTCGCCTTCAGCCCGAAGGCCTGCAGATAGCTCATCGGCATGTCAGCAGCTGTCGGCGAATTCATCGTTTAACCTGTAGTGCCGCGACACGGCCGCGCGCGGCGCTCTGTTCAGCCCCTTAAAAGACCTCAGCCCTCCCCGGCCGCTTTCTTCGGCCGCGGTTGCTGGCCGAAACTGAAGGGCTCGGTGTATTTCCAAGGATCCGGCGTTTCCTTGAACTCCGCCGGCACCTGTTCGATCGTGAATGCTTCGAGCGATGTCGTGCTTCCCCATTGAGGATTGGGCGCATCGCTGATGCTGCGGATATAGCTGACAAGGTCCCAGATCACCGGCTTGGGCAGCACCGTGCCCCAGGCGGGCATGCCGGCCGGACGGCCTTGCGCGATCGACAGATAGATTTGCTCCGGCTCGTCGCCGTAGATGAACGCGCGGTTGCTGAGCGCGGGCCCCATGCCGCCGCCGCCATTGGCGGCATGACAGCCGCTGCAATTGAAGTTGGCGAAATATTTCATGCCGCGTTGCGCCGATCCCGAATCCTCGGCGGCAGGATTTTCGACGCCTGGCTTGATCTTGATGTCGCCGGGAATGAGCGAGGTCGCGGGCACGTCGAGAAGATCGGACGGTGCGTTTTCCGTCGTTGCGTGATCCGCATGCGAATGAGCTTGGGCGGCGGCCTCCGTGACGAAGAACAAGGCACCCAATGCCGCGAAAGAGCAGAGAAACTTATTGGCGTGCGGCATGATCACCTCCACCATAAGTGTTGTGTGCCTCGGCGCGATCCGTCTCGGGGATGGCAAAAACGAGCAGCTCGCTGCCCCCGAGCGTATAGGCCGGCAGGTCCTGCATGGCTCCGGTGAAGCCGAGCGCGCCGTTCCGTACGCGAGGATCGATCTCGGCTGCGGCCACCGCGCCGGACCAACCGCCGACACCCGACAGGATGGCCACGTACTGACGTCCATCACTACCCTCGTAGGTAACCGGCTGGCCGATGAAGCCGGAGCCGGCGCGGAACTTCCACAGGAGCTCGCCGGTCTTGGCGTTCACCGCTTTGAACCAGCGGTCCATGGTGCCGTAAAACGCGACGTCTCCGGCGGTCACGACGGTGCCGCTCCAAACCGGGAAGTGCTCCTTGATGGCCCAGACCTTCTCTCGCTTGACCGGATCCCAGGCCAGGAACTCGCCGCGATGTCCGCCCGGCCCGGCATACATGTCGACCGTAGCGCCGACGAAGGGCGTACCGGCGATATAGCCGACTTCCGATGTCTTGAAATTCATGCAGAGATTCTGGTGCGGCACGTAGAGGAGCTTCGTACGCGGTGACCAGGCGCTCGGCTGCCAATCCTTCGCGCCAGGCGATGCCGGGCAGACATTGCGGATGACTTTGCCAAGCTCGGGCTTCATCGATTCATTCTCGATCGGCCGGCCGGTCTCAAGATCGATGCGCTCGATCGAGTTCGTGTTGCCGTATTTGTCGGCCGAGATGATCTCGCCGGTCTTCCGGTCCATGACATACATGAAGCCGTTGCGGCCGACGTGCACGAGCACCTTACGCGTTCTGCCGTCGATCTCGAGATCGAGCAGGATGTTCTCGTTGATCTCGTCGTAGTCCCAGAGATCGTGCGGATTGACCTGGTAGGCCCATTTCGCCTGACCCGTGTCGGCATCCCGCGCAAATAGCGTCGTGGTCCACAGATTGTCCCCGGGGCGCTGGTTCGAATTCCACGGACCGGGGTTTGCGGTACCGTAGAACACCAGATTCAGTTCGGGGTCGTAGGAGACCCAGCCCCAGACCGTGCCGCCGCCATTCTTCCAATGATCTGGCGGCCACGATGAGACGCCGAGATCCTTTTCCTTGTAATGGTCGTAGTAAGGCTCGAAGTCGTCGCCGATCAGGACGTCCTCGTCCGGACCTGTGGAGTAGGCGCGCCAGGCAATCTCACCGGTCTCCTGGTCGAGCGCCGTCAGCCAACCGCGCACGCCCATCTCGCCGCCGCTATTGCCGACAAAGACCTTCCCGGCCGCCGCAAGCGGCGCCATTGTGATCGTCTCGCCACGGTTGATCTCACCGAGTTTGATGTACCAGAGCTCCTTGCCGGTCTTGGCGTCGAGCGCCACGGTGTGCGCATCGAGCGTATTGAGGAAGATCCTGCCGTCGTTATAGGCGAGACCGCGGTTGACCACGTCGCAGCACGCCACCCCTTGCGCCGCAGGGTTCGGCTTCGGCGTATACATCCATTTGAGCTCGCCTGTCGTCGCGTCGAGCGCGAACACACGGTTCGGATAGGGGCCAACGACGTACAGCACATTGTCGATGATCAGCGGCGCGGCCTCCTGGCCACGGTTGGTACCGAGCGAGAACGTCCACGCCATCTGCAGCCGGCCGGCGTTCTCGATGTTGATCTCGTTGAGTTCGCTGAACCGCGTCAGCCCGTAGTCGCGTCCGGCCATGGGCCACTGCTTGGGATCGGCGCTGAGCGCCTCCAGCCCTGATGCGAGCTTCGCGGCGTGGTCGGTGTCATTGCTGTAGACCGCGGTTTCGCCGTGCCGCGTCTCGTCCTGCTCGTCTTCCACAGAGGCTGCGGGTGGATCGACTTCGGGCGCGGTGTCGTCTGCCGTGTCCTCGGCTTGTGGCGGCGTCACCGGATTGGCCAGTTCGCGCGCGGGGATCGAACTGCCCTCACTTGTTCCAGGTTCATTTTGCACATCGTCTTGGGGCTGCGCATGCGCGGCCACCACGACGAGAAGGCCGGTCGCACAAAGAACGGCGAAGACGACGATGGCGCGAAGCTCTCTTGTCATGATTCCAATCCAACAGCTCATTGTGGTGGGGAGCCGCCGCCCCCGTCGGTCTCAGTCATCGATTTGCGAATTTCGGCGACGCGGGTGGACGAAACCGGGGCCGAAGTCGTTGCCCCAGCTCGTCCGGATGTAGGTCGCGACGGCAACGATCTCATCATCGGAGAGCCTGTCCTTGAAGGCGGGCATGATGCCGCGACCCATCAAGATCTGGCCTACGACATAGGTATCGGCGGACAGCAGTTTGTCGTTGCGAAATCGGGGTCCGGCTCCGCCATAACCCAGTCCGCCATGGCAGGCCGAACAATTCGCCCGGACGTAGATCTCGGCACCATGGGAACTGTCCGGCGCCGCCCCTAAGGGGAGTGCAGACCCGGCAAGAAGCGCGAAGGCAATCGTTACGCCCGCGATCCGGACGCGCCCCGCAGAAGCAAGTCCATTGTTTTCGCTCGTGTTCAAGGAAACCTCGCTGGCTCAAATCCAGCACAAGGTGCGGCAATCCTTGCGCTCCCGCCTGAGAGTCTACGCGGGGAGCGCGCAATAGTTCCCGGGGCAAAGAAGAACGACACGTGCCTCGAAAAGAACTTTTTGTCGCTGCCTGCGTTGGAAACTCGAGTAACGCAGACAAATTCCGAGAGGCTGGGCTGGGAAAGATCGAAACTTTCTGGCAGCGTTGCATTGGTTGGGTCAGGCTCGGCTCGGCCGTGCTGGCGGTGCTTGCGCTGGTTGCTTGCGACGGCCCACAGTCGTCTCTCGATCCTGCCGGGTATGATGCGCGCCGCTTGGCAGATCTGTTTTGGGTCATGTTCGTTGGCGCGCTTGTCATCTGGGTCGGCGTGATGGCGCTCGCGTTCTATGCGGCGCGGCGCCGGGATTCGGATCCTCCGCCTGAAGGCGCCGCGAATCTCCTGATCCTCGGCGGGGGCGTCATCTTCTCGATCGCCGTGCTCACCGCCTTGCTGGTCTACGGCCTTCTGCTGATGGGGCAACTTCGCGCCTACTCGGGAGCCGGTTAGCCTCGATGACCGACAACGAGACCACAACTTCGCGAGAGGACCGGGAGCAACTCCGGAAGGAACAGGAAGAGCGCCTGCTGACGGCGTGGTCCGCGCCGAAAAGCTGGCGCTACTGGTCGGCGGTGAACAACTCGGAAGTCGGTCAGTGGTACACGCTGACGGCACTCGGCTTTCTTGTCTTCGCCGGCGTTCTCGCGCTGATCATGCGCGCGCAGCTCGCCGTCCCCGAAAACGATCTCGTCTCGCCCGATCTCTACAACCAGCTCTTCACCCTGCACGGCTCGGTGATGATGTTCCTGTTCGCCGTGCCGATCCTCGAAGCCGTGGCGATTCTTCTGTTGCCCGAGCTTCTCGCCGCGCGCGATCTGCCCTTCCCGCGCCTTTCCGCCTTCGGCTTCTGGTGCTTCCTGATCGGCGGCGTGTTTGTTTGTGGTTCGATTTTCTTCAACGCGGCGCCGAGCGGCGGCTGGTTTATGTATCCGCCACTGACGACGGATCCGGTTCAGTCCGGGATCGGCGCCGACATCTGGCTGCTCGGCCTCTCGTTCATCGAGATCGCGTCGATCGCCGCCGCGGTAGAGCTCATCGTCGGCGTGCTCAAGTTCCGCGCGCCTGGCATGCGCATCAATCTCATTCCGCTCTATGCCTGGTACACGCTCGTCGTCGGCGGCATGATCCTCTTCGCGTTTCCGCCTCTGATCGCAGGCGACATTTTGCTCGAGATGGAGCGGGCTTTCGATTGGCCGTTCTTCGACGCGGACCGCGGCGGCTCACCGCTGCTGTGGCAACACCTGTTCTGGATTTTCGGCCATCCGGAGGTCTACATCATCTTCCTGCCGGGTGTCGCGCTGATGGCGATGATCGTACCCACTTTCGCGCAGCGCCCCGTGGTAGGCTATTCGTGGATCGTGCTGGCCGCCGTCGGTACGGGCTTCCTGAGCTTCGGGCTCTGGGTCCATCATATGTACACGACGGGGCTGCCCTCGGTCTCGCTCGGATTCTTCTCGGCGGCCTCGACCGCCGTCGCGATCCCCACGGCGGTACAGCTCTTCGCGTTCATCGCCACAGTCATGCTCGGGCGGGTGGTGCGGTCCGTGCCGATGCTGTTCGCGGCAGGCGCGCTCGCCATCTTCGTGCTCGGCGGCTTGAGCGGCGTGATGGTGGCCATGGCGCCATTCGACTGGCAGGCACACGACACCTATTTCGTCGTGGCTCATCTGCATTACGTGCTGATCGGCGGCATGCTGTTTCCGGTGATCGCCGGCGTCTACTATTACTTCCCCTTCGTAACCGCCAAGGCGCTGTCGGAGAAGGTCGGACGTATCGGCTTCTGGCTGATGTTCGTCGGCTTCAACGTCGCCTTCCTGCCCATGCACTTCACCGGACTGCGCGGCATGCCGCGCCGCGTTTACACCTATCCGGAAGGACTGGGGTGGGATTGGCTCAATCTCATCTCCACGATCGGCGCGTTCACGCTGGCCGCCGGTTTCGCACTGATCGTCATCGACATTCTCCGGCCGAAGGGCAACCAGCCCTATTGCGAACGCAATCCCTGGAACGCCGGGACGCTCGAATGGCTCGAGGAAATGCCTGACAAGCCCTGGGGCGTGCGCTCGATTCCCGTCGTGAAGCACCGATATCCGCTGTGGAAGGACCCGGACTTCATCGGAAAGGTCGATCGCGGCGAGTTCTATCTACCCGACGCCCAGGAGCTGCGGCGCGAAACGATGGTCACGTCGGTTCTCGACGCGGAGCCGATCCAGTGTCTGCGTGTGCCCGGCCCTTCCTTCCTGCCGATGATCACCGCGGGCTTCACCGGCGCCGCGTTCATCGCGGCAACCTTCCACCTCTATTGGCCCACACTGGCGGCCGGGATCCTTGCCCTGGCGTCCCTGCTCTTTTGGCTATGGACGGGTACGGCTGAAATTCCCGAAAAAGACGAGAAGGATGTCGGCTTCGGCCTGAGCCTGCCGCTCTACCAATCCGGACCTCAGTCCGTCGGCTGGTGGGCAATGTTCATCACCATGCTCGGCGATGCTGCCGCCTTCGCCAGCCTGATTTTCGCTTACTTCTTCTATTGGACGATCCACAGCGATTTTCCGAACGACGTCACGAGCGAAGGGGCGCTGATTTACTACGCGCTCGGTGTCGCCGCCGTTGTCGGCACATGGCTGCTGACACTCGGCGCCCGGTACTGGAATTTGACCGGTGCGGTCTTTGCGTCTCGCTTGGCCATGGTCGGTGCGATCGTGCTCGCGCTGCTGTCCGGGGCGGCTCTTCTCGCCGGGCCTTATGTCGACGGCCTCGACCCGCGCCTCCACGCTTATCCTGCGATCGTCTGGATACTGGTGCTTTGGGCCGGCGGCCATATCGGCATCGGCGCGATAATGCTGGCCTATTGCTTCGCCCGCAGCTTGGCCGGACGCCTGACCCCGCGATACGACATCGATATCTGCAACGTTACGCTCTATTGGCACTTCGCTGCGCTCACCGGCGTTCTCGCGCCGATGCTCGTGGCCCTGTTTCCGCTGGCCGCATGAGGCTGACCTTGGTGAGGCTCTATTATCGCGACAGTCTCTGGTCTCTGATCGCCGGTCCGACGATTTGGGCGGTGCACTTCCTGGTCTGCTACATCGCGGCAGCGATCTTCTGCGCCAAATCGGCCGATCCAGTCGCCGACTTCTACGTTCTCAAGATTGCGATCGGGGCGGCAACGCTGATTGCGCTTATCGGGATTGCTATCGCCGGCATCCAGGCCGTGGACGATTGGCGCCGCGCACTCAACGCGGAATGGGCCGTGGACGTGGATTCACTCCCGATCCGCCGTCGTTTCGTCGGCCGGGCGGCGTTCCTGCTGGCCGGCCTAAGCGCCGTGGCCACGATCTATGTCGGCATGACGGTTCTATTCGTATCGAGTTGCAGATGAGCCGCACCGTGTACCTTCTCGGCGGCCTCTATCTTCTCGCCGTCGCCTGGTTCGGACCGCTGCCTCAACTTGCGGAAACCAGCTTCGCGGCGCATATGGGCCTGCATCTCATCCTCATCGCCGGGGCCGCGCCGCTGATCGCGCTGGGACTCAGCGGCACGCAAATCGACGCGCGCTTGGCCGCAGTTGGACTCTTGAACCCGATCCTCGCCTCGGTCGCCGAACTCGTCGTCGTGTGGGCCTGGCACGCTCCCGGCCTTCACGATGCCTCCCGGGGTAGCACCGGGGTATTCATCCTTGAGCAGGCGAGCTTTCTTGCCGTCGGTCTTCTGCTTTGGCTTTCGGCGGTCGGCAGCGCCGGGGGCGGCGAGAGACGCGCCGCGATCGGGGTTATCGGCATGCTGCTGACCTCCATGCACATGGCACTGCTCGGCGCCCTGCTCAATCTAGCCCCCCGTCCCCTCTATCATCATCAGGGCGATGCCGCCTTGGCCGATCAGCAACTCGGGGGCTTGCTCATGCTTGTCGTCGGCGGCACCGTCTACCTCGTGGCGGGACTCTGGCTGCTCGCCGGCCTTTTGAGAACGCCCGCAAGGGAAACGCGTGAGCATCCGCAATACCTGGACAAGCCTCAGCCAAGATAGGTCGAAAGCAAGGCGAGCCCGACGAAGCCTCCGGCCAGCGCCATGGTTGAGACCCACCGCGGCAGGCGCGGCGAAGCGTCTCCTTCAGGAATGACATCCTCGACTGTCGTGACCAGCAAGATGCCGATGATCGCCGCCAACGCCGCGTTCTGTGTGATCGTGCTCGCGTCGCGCAACAGCCAATAGCCGAGTCCGCAGCTCACGACCGCCGGGATGGCAAGCATCGCGGCGACAGTCAGACGCTTACGCTTGGAGACGCCGTTCTGCTGCAAACTCGCCGCGGCGGCGAAACCTCCAGGAATGTTCGCCACCGATTGGCTCACAGCGATCAAAAGGCCGAGGCCGCTCGCCACCGCGGCGCCTACACCGGTCATGAGCCCGTCGCTCGAGAGATCGGCGGCAATAGCAACTGAAACCATCCATGCACGCGCGCCCCTCACCCCTCTCACCAGGAGCGCCAGAGAAAGCGCAACCGCAGCGCCGGCCAGGAACGCGGAAATCAGCACCCAGGTCGGGGTGCTTGGGAGAATCCGCGGCATCAAGTCGATGCTGACGACGGCGATGGCAATACCAGCCGCCGCATGAAGCGCAGCCCCCACGATCCATCTCGGCGTGCGCACGCTCTCGGCCAGAAGCGTCCCGACGAGGTTTCCCCCGACAGGAAGAAGCGCAAGCGTCAGCACGAAGACGAAATCAGACATGCATCGTCATAACACGCGGCGGACGGCGATGTTCACCGCTCTGCCGGCGTCTCAATGGGCCCTAGTGAACGAATCCGCCTCAACAGCTGTTCGTCACGTCCAGGCGGCACGCCGGGTCTTAGTCGCTGCCTGGCGCCGGTTCCTGGCTGAATGGCAGAAACAGAGGATCGCCGCCGCGTGCTTGAGCGAAGTGCATTCGCTCGATGCAGTCCGTTGCAGGCTGCGCACCAAAAACACAGCGCGCGAAGGAGATCCGCAGACCATCGGCACGGCGGCAAAGATCAGGCGTCAGCTCGAATTGAAGAGGGACAGGCTCGTAATCCAAGCCGCCTTCTTTCCTGTTCATGATGATCGGCCGCCGGCCCGAGGCCAAGCCCGTCTTACCCAACACCGCGCCTCCGGACAGGATCTCCGCGACCACGTTCACCTGCTTTAGCTGTGGCGAACCGGCGTGACGCACGGCGACAGGAATCCTGCACGCGAACGACTCTCCTCGCTCCAACGGGGCTGCGTCCAGCTCTTCCACCACAGCCATGGCCCGGGCCAAGCCTGGCTACCCCTTGCGCGGGCGCAAGCCACGAACATGGGTGCCCCTGCAACGTGAAGAAGCATCGGCGTAAAGTGCATCTCGGCGCCTACCTTGTGGCTTCCGCCCTGCAACGGCCGATCTTCCTCGCCCTGCGCGTCGCCCAGATACCACTCAGCGCCAAAATCTTCGACGTCCTGACCGGTGGCTTCGCGCGGTCCGAAATCCTTGGCGAAATGGTAGAGCGGCCAGCCATCATAGGTGACCTGCTCGGAGCCGTCGCGACGTTCGACGAGACCTAACCGCCCCGCGTCGACCTGCCCTTCCGCCTGCGGCGCGCTTGCGCTCGTGACAGGGGGCCAAACCTTGGCGCAGTCCTCGTAGCACTTGCTTTCCGCCTGTTCCTGGCCTCCAGCTTGCTCGTCACCCTCGAACAAATAGACAGCGCGGCCAAACCCATCGGTTAGGTAGGTCCCAAGCTCCGGGTCGTCGCGTGTAGTGATCGTGGCTACGCCGATGGTCTCGCCGCTGGGGTCGTTCACAAGGTCCGTTTGAGGTTGCGTCGTCTCCTCCATCCCCGCACGATCAGGGGCGACATAGGAATTTGTCAGCACAAGCCCGCCGATGGCGATGACCGCGACCATTGCGGCGATTCCCAGACCCCACATATAGGCCTGGCGCGAGCCTCTTTGCTCTTCTTTTCGGGATAGATCTTGAACCATATTCGGAGCTCCTCAGTTTTGATCTCAACGTAGAGGAGCGGAGGATGTTCCTTTTCGCGCGAGATGCCGACGAGGCGGGCATTCGGTGCTGGTTCAGCCCCTCTCTGGAGCACCGGACCTCGCAAGATCGGTCAAAGTTCACTGGATCATGACAAGTCAGTCCCCCGCAGCCGACGTCGCCTCAGGCCGTGAGTTTCTCACGGGGCTCGGCCGCGCTTTCGCCGGCGCTCTGATCTTCTCGCTGCCGATGACCATGACGGAAGAGCTGTGGTCGCTGGGGTTTTATATCGACCCCCTGCGATTGGCGCTTCTGCTCGTGCTCTTGGTGTCGCTTCTCGTTTGCCTGTCACGCATCGGCGGCTTCAGAAACAACGTGCATTGGACCGACGATGTCGCCGACGCACTCGTCGCAATCGCCGTGGGCGCCTGCACGGGGGCGGCCTTTCTCTGGCTGTTTGGGATCTTGACGGCGGAAATGCCCTTGCAGGAGATCCTCGGGAAAATTTCGATGCAGCTCTTTCCTGCCAGCATTGGCGCGATGCTCGCACAAAACCAACTCGGCGGCGCCCCGGGAAGCAGCGGATCGAGAGAACTTATGTGGGAGAGCTGTTCCTGATGGCGGTGGGCGGTCTCTTTCTATCGCTCAACGTCGCGCCGACGGAGGAGGTTTCGGTGATCTCCTACAAGATGGGGATTTGGCACCTCCTGGCGCTGTGTCTTCTCTCCATGGCCCTGATGCACCTCATCGTCTACGCGGAAGGGCATGGCCCAGCCTTAGCCCACTCTTCCCCGCCGAACTATTTTTCGCGCAACAGACCCAACCGTGCCCCTGATCGTTGTTCTCGGACCACTCTGTATATGAGGTCCATTTCCGTGGAACGGAACGTCGGCTCGGCGGTTTTTCTCGCAAATGGCGTTGCGCAAGCACGTGTACCTTAAGTGGAAGTCGGCATGAATGCTCTCTGTTATCACGGCACCCAGGACATTCGCTGCCACGAAATGGGAACGGGTCGGAATAAGCACTTGCGCGCCGCGGAGTAGCGCCGGCCCAGCGATGCTCGATCCGCGAAGAAACCCACCGCAAGAAGTCTATGTGTGGGACCCCTTTGTGCGGATCGCTCACTGGGCGCTCGTCATCGCCGTGGCAATTGCTTATCTGGTCGAGGCGCCTCGCGCGCTGCACGTCTACGCCGGCTATGCCGCAGCCGCGCTGATCGCGGCGCGCATCGCTTGGGGCTTCCTGGGCACCGGTCACGCACGGTTTGCCGCGTTCGTCTATCCGCCGCGCACGGTCTTCCGCTACGTCCGGGATCTTCTGCACCTTCGCCAGCACGAGCGCTATACCGGCCACAGCCCGGGCGGCGGCTACGTGATCTTGTCGATGCTGGGGCTTCTTGCCGCGACGGTCCTGACGGGCATCGCCGCACACGGCCGCTGGCTTGACGGTTGGGAGACGTTGGATGCGTGGCACGAAGGGCTCGCCTATGCGGCTCTCGGCGTCATCGGCGTTCACATTGCTGGCGTGCTGTTACGCAGCTTCGTCTACGGTCAAAATCTCGTCCGCGCCCAGTTCACTGGCTACAAGCGACCTTAGAGCAACCGATCGTCGAACTCTGCGGCTCATCTAAGCCGCCCAAACTCTTCGCGTGTCGTTGATGCGTCCCACCCCTTGAGGCCGCGCCTCATGTGGGGTGGATAAATCTTGTAACACCATGACTTAAAGCAAAAATTGGTTGCGGGGGTAGGATTTGAACCTACGACCTTCAGGTTATGAGCCTGACGAGCTACCGGGCTGCTCCACCCCGCGTCAATTTTGAAGGCCTTCGAGTGAGGGCCTCTGCCTCACGCGGCGCATGGCATCCAAAAAAGGGGGCCGCCGCGAAAGGGGGGAACCTATAACAGGTTCGGAGAAGATGTGAAGCGCCGGATCGGGTCCAGGACGGCCCGCAGCGCGACAGCCCCTATATGGGGATTTTCCTTGAGTTTGTAAAGCGTAAGCCGGTTCAGGCCCCGCGCAGCCGGCCGGCGAAGGAGACCGGCCGCGACGGCCTGCCGGCGGCGGCGGCCTGGCCAGTATGCGCCTGGGACCGGCGCACGGCCTCCGGCCAGTTCAGCCACGCCTGGACCCGCGGCGCGCGTAAGCGGTACCCGCCGCCGGGCGCATATTCGAACAGCCAGCGCCGCGCCGCGAACCGGTCGCGCACCAGGAAGGGGAAGGAGATGCCCAGAATCGCGCCGAGCACCGCATCGGTGAAATAGTGGACGCCGATCAGCACGCGGCTCAGCGCGATCCAGGCCGCGAGCGTGTAGAGCAGCAATCGTCCCCGGGGCCAGAAGATCCCGATCACAGCGGCGAAAGCGAAGATGGACGTCGCATGCCCGGAGGGAATGGACACGTAGTCCGACTCGAAGGCGAAGAACTGAAAGTCGAAATGGCCCACAGTGTCGAACAGCTTGGGTCTCGCGCGGCCGAGAATGTTCTTCAAGAGCACCGCGACAAGTCCCGCGCCCGCGATGCTGACAAAGGCGAACCCGGTCGCGCCGATCATCAGTCCATAGCCCGCCGCGTTGCGAAAGCCGAGATGCCGGCGCCGCATGACGATAGCGAAGACGAGGATCGCTGCCGTGGGGAACAGCATCCAGTGGGACCGGCCGAGATCCGTGACGAATTTGAAGAAATCGCAGGCGCTGTCCGAGAGCCTCCCGGCGCGCTCCAGCATGAACGGATCGATCAGGAGAAATCCGATCGCCAACAGCGACAGGGCCAGCACGGCCTGTTCGCACAGCGTGAAGTAGCGCATTTGCAAGATCGAGCCCCCCTCGATCCGAAGCCGGTTCGGCCTGCCCCGCTTAGGCCACTTCCGGCGGGCCCAACACCCGCTTGCCCAACCAGATAAAGTAGATATTGCGCGAATAGATGACGAGCCCGGTGGCCTGGCCGAGGATGAACACAGGATCCATCCGGTAGATGGCGTAGCTCAGCAAGAGCAGGCCGCCCGCGAAGCTGAAATACCAGAAGGTCTCCGGCACGATGCTGGCGCGGGCGCGCTCCGTGGCGATCCACTGAAGGAGGAAGCGCATGGAGAACATGGTCTGCGCGAACAGCCCCACGCCGATCCAAACGAGCTCCGAGGTCGGCGTGTCCGCCCACCATTGCACGAGACTTCCCCCCGACATGTCCGTTATCCCCTCTGACTCATGACATAAACGTCCGCACCGACCGTTCCCTCGGCCTGCTCGGCCAAGGGCACGATCGCCGTGCGCTTGCGCAACCAGCTGACCCCGACGAGGTCGTAGAGGCCGATCAACGCGCGGCCCAGATTGGTGTATTTGGACCTGCCCGCGAGCCGCGGGCGATCGTTCACCGGCGCGTAAACCACCTGGTGCCCATACGTCAGAAAGAATGCCGGCAGATAGCGGTGCATGCTGGTGAAGTAGGGCAGCCCGACAAAGGCCTCGCGCTGATAGACCTTGAGCCCGCAGCCCGTGTCGGGGCAGCCGTCGTCCAGCACCTTGTCCCGCAGCCAGTTGGCGAACCGCGAAGCCAACCGCTTCGAGCCGGTGTCCTTGCGCGACGCCCGTAAGCCGCCGACCAGCGCCGGCTCCTTGCCGGGGGCGCCGAGACGCTCGAAGAGGCCGGCAATATCGTGCGGATCGTTCTGGCCGTCCCCGTCCATGGCGGCGATGGCGGGGAAACGCGCGGCGAGCACCGCTGTCCGCAAAGCGGCGCTCTGGCCGGCCCGGCGTCCATGTCTCACATAACGCAACGAGTCGTAACGGGGGATCAGAGCCTTGATTTCGGCTCCGGTTCCGTCGTCGCTCGCGTCGTCGACCACGATTACCTCGCCGAGCATGGTCTCGGGCACGGCGGCGTAGGTCTCTTCGATCAGACGGCCGATATTGCCCTCCTCGTTGAACGCGGGAATGACAACGGAAAGACGCATGGCTTCGCCTTGGCACACCCAAAACACGTGAAACGGAACGCGAAGGCCGATTGTGAGACCCGATTTTAACGCGCCGATGAATGACCCGACCTGGGTGACATGCAGGTGACAAACAGCCATGCCAAATCGGCGCGACTGGGAGAGCGCTCAAGCGGGAACGACGGCGGTGCACACCGGAGATCTTACGCAAGTATCCTATAGGGGCCGAGAGCGGTCGCTCTCGGACGGGGGCTACCTGCTCCTCACGGCCGCCTGCCTTTCTGTCCTCCTCGCCTTTCGGCTTGCGGCGCTGAAGGCGGCGCAGATCGACCTGGTCATGGACGAGGCCCAGTACTGGAGCTGGTCCCGCGACTTTGCGTTTGGCTACTTTTCGAAGCCACCGCTCATCGCTTGGGTCATCCGCGCCGCAGGCGAGGTCTGCGGACAGTCGGAAGCATGCGTTCGCGCCGCCTCCCCCCTCCTCTACACACTCTCCGGCTTCATGCTCTTCCTCACGGGCCGAAACGTTGTTCGATGCGCGGATCGGCTTCTGGGCGGCACTCGTCTTCGCCACCTTGCCTGGCGTTTCCTATGCCTCGCTGCTCATCACCACCGACGCGCCGTTGATCTTCCTATGGACCGTCATGCTCTTTTTCTGGGTCATGCTGGTGAAACGGCAAAGCATGGGCTTCGCCATTCTGCTCGGCGCGGCGATCGGCATCGGCCTTCTCGCCAAACAGGCAATGATTTACGCGCTGGTCTGCATCGCCTGCCACGCCGCGATGTCCCGCGAGGCGCGCGAAGCCCTCAAGGGCGGCCGCGGCCTGATCGCCGGACTGATCGCGCTGTCGCTGTTCTCGCCCAACATCGTGTGGAACGCCGAGCACGGCTTCCCGACGGCGAAGCACACCGGCGCCAATATCGGTTGGCAATCTCCTTACGTTCACCCCGTCGCCCTGCTCGAGTTTCTCGGGGCGCAATTCGGTTTGTTCGGCCCGATCCTGCTTGTCGTGCTGGCCCGCGCCGGGTTTCGGCAGTTGCGTGGGCCAAGCGATCCGAACAAGACCTTGCTGCTTTGCTTCGCGCTGCCGATTCTCGCACTCCTCATCGTGCAGGCTCTGCTGTCGCGCGCGCATGGCAATTGGGCCGCGACGGCCTACCCCGCGGCCAGCGTCTTCGTCACCGCCGTCCTGCTCGAAGGGGGACGGCAGCGACTATTCAATGTCTCCCTTGGTCTACACCTCATTCTGGCGGCGGCGATCGCGACGGCGCCGGCCTTCGCGCGTACCTGGCCCATGTTCGAGCAACTCAAGTTCCTGCGCTCATCGCTTGGCTGGGAGGACACAGCCGGCCTGGTGCGCGAGCGGCTCGCCGAGGAACGCTACGGCGCGATCCTTGTCGGTTCGCGCGAGATGGCGGCGGAGTTGCTTTACTACCTACGGGACTCACAGGTGCCGCTCGTAGTCTGGACGCGCGGTGACACGCCTCACAACCACTTCGAGATGACGCGGCCCTTTGGCGCGAGCACGCCGGAGCCGATCCTCTATGTGTCGTTGACGCCGTGTCCTCCGCCCGTCACGGGCGCGTTCGCCGAGGTCGAAGCGCTTCCGGTCAAGCGTGTGCCGCTGGTGCAGAACGAGGCACGCCTCGTCTATACCTGCCGGCTGACCGGGTTCGACGACCCGGACGGCAGCGAACCGAAATAGCCTTCAGTGGTGGGCGTGATCGCCACCGGCGCCTTTGCCTACCGGCACCACGATATCGACCGATCCCGCCTCGGCGAATTCGAGCGTCAGGGGAAGACTGCCGCCCGCGGCGAGCTCACCGTCCAACCCCATGACCATCACATGGGCTCCGCCCGGCTTGAGCTCGGCGGTGGCCCCCGCCGGGATGGGCAAACCGTCTTCGAGAGGGCGCATCTGCATGACGCCGTCCCCGGTCATCTTGGTCTCGTGCAGCTCGACGCGCTCGGCGCTGGGGGATTTTACCGCCTTGAGCACGTCGTCCGTGGCGCCTTCGTTGGTGATGGTCAGGTAGGCCGCCGTGGTTCGGCCCTGGCCGATGGTCGGCCGCGCCCAGGCATCGGTGACGCTGATGCCATGGGCCTCCGCCGCCCAGGCCGTCCAGGCGACGAACAGAAGGGCGACCATGGTCAGCACGACGGCTACGCCGATCTCGATCAGACGCAGCCTCGTCATCCGAACCAAGCCCTCCTCCGAATGGAATGCTCTCACCGTATTCGTCCCTTGCCGCATTGCTCCTCGTCCCCTTTTATGACCGCCTGCCCGGCCCATGTTGCGCCGTGGTGTCGCGTGCGGCGGTCGGTCGCCGTGCGGCAATAGCAACCAAAACCATGAAAAAGTTTGATCTGCCTTAAGGCGTGACGGCGCGGCTCTCCGAGACGACCAGCGCATCAGGCTGATCGTCGAAACCGTCGTCGGCGGCATCCTGGCCGTAGATGTCGGGCCGGAACTGGGCGACGCCGCGGCTATTGGCGAAGGCCGTCAGATAGACGAAATGCACGGGGACGGCGCTGCGCAGCTTGACGTTCTTCTTTTCCCCGCTCGCCACCTGCGTCTCGACCTTTGCCAGGTCCCAGCCTTGAGGACCCAACAGCCAAGCCACGAGCTCCCACACGCTTTCCACCCGGACGCAGCCCGAGCTGAAGGCCCGCTGGCTCTGATTGAACAGCCGCTTCAGGGGCGTGTCGTGCATATAGACGGCATGCTTATTGGGCATGTTGATGCGCACCAGACCGAGCGCGTTCTGCGGACCCGGGTCCTGGCGGAACTTGTAGCTGGCCACTTGCGGCGACATCCAATCCACCTGCTGAGGGTCGAGCGGCGCCGATCCCCAGGTTCGGCTGACATTGAACCGGTTGTCGTAGAAATAGGACATGTCCTTGCGGATGGCCGGAATGAGGTCCTTGCGGGCGATGCTGTCCGGCACGCTCCACACCGGGAAGAAATTCACCTCCACGATCTTGGCGTCGACCTGAGGCGTGGCCCGCGAAGGCTTGCCGACGACGACGGCGCTGTCGAGCGCGAGCTGACCCTTCTGCACCGCTTGCGCCGTATAGGCCGGCACGTTGACCAGCACGTAGCGCGGCGATCGGTTGATCTTCATCAGCTGCTTGACGCGGGGCAGGTTGGCCTCGAGCTGACGCAGGCGTTCGCGCGCCGGCACGTTGAGCGCCTTCAAGGTGCGCTGATCGAGGAACCCGGAGACGCGCAGGCCGTTGCGAATCTGGAACCGCGTGAGCCCATCGCGAAACTCATCGTCAAAGCGCCCGCTCGTGCCGGAGCCCGGCGGCAGATCGCCCTCCATGATGAGATGCTGGCGGATCGTGACGATCTCCGCGCTGCTGTCGCCCGGCCGCAGCGTCGTGTCCCCGCGCACCATCGGCCAGCCGCCGGCCGCCACAATCTGGCGATAGCGCCCGATGGCCGCCTCCAAGCCCTGGACCGAGGCCTCGCTCACGAACGGCACGTCCATCCGGAATTGCGGGCTGATGCGGTCGCGCAGCGCGTCGCGTTCGGCCTGGCGGCGGTCCTTCTCTTCCTGGGTCACGGGCCCGCTATCGGTGAACACGCGATAGGGGTTGAACTGGGCCTGCGCGGCGCCCGATGAGAGCGACAGAAGGAGGGCGGCTATGGCGCCGGCGAAGGCCGCGCCGTTCACGGAGAGGGAAAAGCTGCGGCGGAGAAAGGAGCGAGTGACCATGCGGGAGAGATTTCCAGGCTTCCAGTTTGCTCATGCGGACGGGCCAAGAGGCGCATGATTCCGTGGCACAAAATGGACGGTGACCCCCCAAGGAAAGCCCGCGCCCGGACGGAAATTCGATGATCCCTCGACCCCGAGGGGACCATGGTAGCGCGCCTGCCGCCGATCCGAAAGGTGGCGCCCGGGGGGCCGTTCGCCGCGGTTAACGCGCGAGTGTTGCCTTGACCTCAAAAGGCGACTGTCGTCCGCAATCCCACCAGGACGCTGTTCTCGATGACGTGGCTCGGATCGTCCGGATCCGGCACGTTCCCTCCGGGATGGACGATGTATTGCAGGTCCGGCTGAAGGGTCCACCAGGGCGTGATCTGTGCCGTGTAGCTCAACTCGAACGCTGTTTCGCCGTTGCGGATCGGATAGGACGATCCTGCGATGCGTCGCGTGGCGAGATCGAGGGCGGAGGCGTCGGGACTGATATTCGAGTAGGCAACGCCGAAGGTGAGAACGTCGTCGGGGCGCTCACGAAACGGTGCGGTAATGCCGAAGCCGCCGTCCATGTACCACGACAGAAGATTGCGGTCGGCGGGCACCACACTGCCGCGCCAGAACAGCGTGATATTGGACGCACCGTTCTGCCAGACGACCTGGTCCACCACCCCATAGAGGCCCCAATTGCCTTGGTGCTCGATCGGGTCGGAAGGATCGACGGCAAGGGAAACGCGTTGTCCCTTATTGCCGTTGCCAAGCTCCAGATCGGTGAAATCCGCCGTATGGTACCAGCCGCCGAGCCTATAGGCCGACTGAGCGCCGTCGTCCTTTGCGGACGCCCCTGGCCGGAACTGAATTTCGCTCATGAGAAGCGCACCGCCCGTGAAACTGAAGGTCGTGCCATGCGGGTCGCAGGCTTGCGGGTCCTCATCGGGTGGACAGTCTCCGGCCGGATTGCCGCTGAACACGGCCGTCAACCACTTGACCTCGTCCGAGGGATCGAGCTCGAGGCGTGCGCCTGGAGTCGCCAGAGGATACCCGGGACCGCCGCCCGGCAAGTTGGCGGCGACGATATTGGCCCAGCCGAACGTGCCGTTGATCAGGGCCGCAGCTGTGTCGCTGATCAGAAACTCGTCGTCGGCGGCAAGCTGCCCCACGCGAAAGGACCCTGTGTCGCCGAGCTGCTGCTGGACCCACAACGTGAACAAGCGGAATGTCGGCCGCGCATCGATGTTGCTGGGATCGGAGATCGAACCCACCAAATCCGCGGCGTTCCTGCCGCCGTCGTCGATCTGGTAGAGCGAGACATGGGCGGTGCCGCCTTTCCAGCCCATCAGCTTTTGAAGATCGGTGTCCACCTCGAGGCTGATGAGGTCCTCATAGGCGGCGCCGGTTTCAATTCCGCCTGACAGATTGCCGAAAACCTCGCCCGTATAGGTGAGGCTCCAATCGACGCCATTGTTAGAGAGCCCGGTCCGCGCCCCGCCCCAATCGCCCGTGACCGTGTCCCGCGTCCAGAACGTCTGGTCTTGAGCCTGCACCGGCGACGCCGCCGCCAGGGCGAGAAGGAGCGCCGTGCTCCACGCCCAAAGTCCCTGTCTAGCTATACGAAATCCATGATCTAGCGTTGCCATAGCGAATAGTTTGCCTGCGCTGTGGCGCGCGTTTCTGCCGGACGGCACCAGCTGGCCCGCAGGTCCCGCTCGAACCGCTCCCATGCTGCGTGATCGTCGTCATCGCCGTCGCCATGATCGTCTTCGTGGTGCTTGTATTTTCCGCTCGGCTTGCAGAGCGCCCGGTCCTTTGGCGACATCTTCAAGCGGTCGATATTGGAGGGCGTGCCGGCCTCGCAGCGTCCGGCATCGGGGGACATGCTGATGACCTGCATCATGCCGTTATCCTCGTGCTCGCCGATGTGGCAGTGATAGACGGCTTTGCCTTCGATCACCGGATCGAGGAACGGGACGAGCACCACCACGGAGCCGTGCGGGTCCTCGGCGGTCGGGCACGTGCAGCCGGTGCAATTGCCGTCGTCGTCGCATTTGCAGCGATTGGGATGATCTTTGTCCGCCGAGCGGAAATCGAGGTTCACCGTGTCCTGCCAGCCGGTGAACGGCACGTCCTTGCCGTTCTTCTTGATCACCTGAAACTGCAGCTGATGGTGATGGAAGACGTGGTTCTCCGCTGAGCAATTATTGACCGTCCATTCCTCGACGCAGCCGATCCGGACCGACGTGTTGACCTCGCTCATGTCGGTTTGGACGTTGTTGATGCAGAACTGATCGCCGTTGCCGGTTTCGGAGAAATCGAACGTGCGCTTGCAACACGGCGTGGCGGTTCGAAGGTCTTGCAGCTCCGGAAAGACGTCCGGCAGCTTCAGCTTTGTCTGTTCGGCTCCGCTCACAACCAACGTTGCCAGCGTCGTCTTCGGGTGCGGATCGCCCGCGGGCCCCATGTCGATCTCCCGCGTCCGGAAGATGTACTCGCCGGGCTTGCCCCCGACGATCAGGAACTCGGAGCGGGCGCTCGTGGGCAGCAGAAGATGGTCGTGGATCAGAGGCACCGTGTTGCGGACACCGTCACGCGCGACCTCGTAGATCTTATGCCCTTCGATCTCCAGGTCGTAATAGATGTCGGCGCCGATATTGCCGACGCGCCACAGCTGGATCTCGCCGGGCTTGATGGGGATGGTCGGGTTGCGCAGGCCGTTCACCAAACGATTGGTCTTGTCGCCGGGATCGGGCGGATTGGGCACCTTGCCGTGCTTGTTGATCTGAATATCGCGCAGGATCATGAAGCGCTGCGTGATGTCCTTCAGTTCAGGCCAGGGATCGAGCACGCCGTCGACGCTGATCAGGCCGGAGAGACCGCTGCCGATCTGATACTCGGTCGTCCCGTGAAAATGCGGGTGATACCAGAACAGCCCTTGCGGATGGTCCTTCGGGAAATCGACCACGTATTGGTAGTCCTTGCCGGGCTCGACCGTGATGAACACACTATCGGCCGGGGCGAGCGGCGAGACGTTGGTCCCGTGGTAGTGAAGATTGGTGCTCTCTCCCTCGCCCTTCTCGTTGGTGAGCTTGAGGCGCAGCGTCTCGCCCGGCTTGAGCCGCAGCGTCGGCGGCGCGAACAGGCCGTTGTAGAGGTTCGTGGTGACCTTCTTGCCGGCGACCTCGATGGTGTGGGGCCCGACCGTTAGCTCGGTCTCGAGCACCCCATTTTCGCTTTCGATCTGAGGAGGCTCCGCGAAAGCCGGACGCTTGTCCTTATCTTTGGCTATGGCGGAGAGCGGCGCGAGCAGGAGCAGCAGCGCACTAGAACAATTCAAAAGTATTCGTGAAATTGATCCGAAAGAGGCCGGTCTCTTTGCTTTGAAACCTCTTGGTCTCTCCATCGCCGAATCAACCCCCTCCCAGAGAACTTTCGTAAATCCGCCTTATCACTCCGATCTTTTCTGGACAACATGAGTGGCCGTGATTTCTGCTCAAGGACAAAGCTGAGCGCGGCGCATGTTGGCTTGGCGATCCTTTTGGAGCCAATCGCAAAGCTAGCCGGCCAGCCTCTCGCGGATACGGTCGATGCGGCGTGGCCGCCCTCAATCTAGCCGCAACCTTTTCCCACAATACTCCGAGGCGCTTTGCCGACGAGGGGACTTGAGGGGGGCATGAGGGGGGCACTTCTCCTAGCTTTGCTGTGCGGGCTGGCTGTGGCCGGCTGTAGCAGCCGCGCGCCCCACGGCGCCGCCGTCGACACCTCGAACCTGACCGAGCGGGACTGCCTCGTGCGGGCCATGTATTTCGAATCGAACCGCTCGAGCTCCGAGGGGCTCATGGCGGTCGGCACGGTGGTGATGAACCGGGTGGATTCGGCGCGCTTTCCGAGCACCATTTGCGGCGTCGTGGGTCAACACCGCCAGTTCGCGCCGGGCGTCTTAACCCGGGCGGTCGATGCCCGGCAGGCGGCGCCTGCCGCGCGCGCCGCCGACGCCATTATGAACGGCGAGCGCTACGCGCCGGTCGGCAAGGCGATGCACTTCCATATGGCGAGCTACAAGAACCCCTACCCGGCCCGCTACGTGACGGTGGCCGGCGGCAACGCCTTCTATCTGAAGCCCGGGCGCCGCTGGCAGAGCGAATATACCGGCACCGTCGCGGCGGCCTCGTCCCCGAAGCAGGGGCCCATCCAGTCTCTCTATCAGAAGGCCGCGGCCGTCGCCGCGCACGGGCGGCCGGCTCAGCCCTGCGACCCGGCCTCCAGCCTCGCCGCCACCTCGCTTGCCTGCGAGAGCGAGTTGGAAGGCCAATAACGCACACAAAAAGCGCGCAAAGCAAAAATCAGGCGCTACTCGCCCTTGAGGCCCTTCTCGAAATATTTGTGGACGACCTTGTCCTGGTTCTCCAGCAGCCAGTCGATCGAGGGCTGGAAGGTCATCGCCTTGTGGATCGCCTGCGTGGTGGCCTTGCGGTGGATGTCGAACAGCACCTGATGGTCGAGATCCTTGACCTCGACGATGCCGGGATTGAGCCACACCGAGACGATGATGCCGAGCGCGTCGCACTTGTCCTTGGGGATGTCGCCCGAGCGCACGGCATCGAGCACGCCCATGGCCGTGGCGTATTGCACCGTGCCCATGAGGATATTGGTGTAGCGCGAGTCCTTGACGGTGACCTTGCTGACGCAAAGCGTGGGCGG
The DNA here is from genome assembly GCA_942491105.1 of uncultured Alphaproteobacteria bacterium. Taxonomy (GTDB): domain Bacteria; phylum Pseudomonadota; class Alphaproteobacteria; order Kiloniellales; family DSM-21159; genus JBBEAM01. Next base: position 148,409 of record CALNZX010000012.1, read on the forward strand.
GCGCACCATGACGTCGGTGTTGAGCAGCGCGAGCACGCGGGAGTGGCCCTTGACCTGATCGCCGAGGAGACCGGCAAAGGCTGTGCCGAACGGCCCGTCCATTTCACCAATTGCGACTTCCGGTTCCGCGGCGGTACCGGGCGGTCCGCCGGCGACGAGGCTCTCGCCCACTCTCAAGACAATGCGATCGGACATCTTGCGACTTCGTCCCCTGTTGTTGTGATGGAATTGGCCGGACTATGGCCGCCCGGGCACTCAGTCGCAACGCTTCACGCACAAAAAAACCGCCGCGGGATTTCTCCTCGCGGCGGTTCTTGTCGTGGCTGCCATTCTCTTGTCGAAGCAAGATTCTGGCGAAACCAACTCGTGAAAGAGGGGAACGCGCTCTATAGAGCACGTATTCTCGATGAGGGCTCTGGGAGCCCGAATTGCGCTCACGTAGCTCAGAGAGCGGTAGCGCAACAAAGCTGCGCTCGACGCGATCCGCGGTAGCGCAGCAATCGCGTGTTCAAACAGGCCAAAGGCCAAGAACACGACGAATGAATTTTGAAACCGCCCTTGGCAAGCCTGGCGACGACCTACTCTCCCAAGTCTTGAGACTTAGTACCATCGGCGCTGGAGCGTTTCACGGCCGTGTTCGGGATGGGAACGGGTGGGGGCGCTCCGCCAAAATCACCAGGCCAGCGAAGGGCGGTTTCAAATCTGGTCTCAACCCGCTCAACACTCATCCTGAAAAGGATGGGTACTGACAATGAAAGCAATCAAGCCGATCGAGCTATTAGTACTGGTTAGCTTCACGCATTGCTGCGCTTCCACACCCAGCCTATCAACGTGGTGGTCTTCCACGGCTCTATTTAGCGAGATCTTGTCTTAAGGGGGGCTTCCCGCTTAGATGCTTTCAGCGGTTATCCTTTCCGTACTTAGCTACCCGGCTGTGCCGCTGGCGCGACAACCGGTCCACCAGAGGTACGTCCATTCCGGTCCTCTCGTACTAGGAACAGGTCCTCTCAAGTCTCCTACACCCACGGCAGATAGGGACCGAACTGTCTCACGACGTTCTAAACCCAGCTCACGTACCACTTTAATCGGCGAACAGCCGAACCCTTGGGACCTGCTCCAGCCCCAGGATGTGATGAGCCGACATCGAGGTGCCAAACACTGCCGTCGATATGGACTCTTGGGCAGTATCAGCCTGTTATCCCCGGCGTACCTTTTATCCGTTGAGCGATGGCCCTTCCACGCGGGACCACCGGATCACTATGACCGACTTTCGTCTCTGCTCGACTTGTCAGTCTCGCAGTCAGGCAGGCTTATGCCATTGCACTCAACAGCTGATTTCCGACCAGCTTGAGCCTACCTTCGCGCGCCTCCGTTACTCTTTGGGAGGCGACCGCCCCAGTCAAACTACCCACCATGCAGGGTCCCGGACCCGGATAACGGGCCGCGGTTAGATATCAGAACAGATAAGGGCGGTATTTCAAGGTTGCCTCCACGTCAACTGGCGTCAACGCTTCAAAGCCTCCCGCCTATTCTACACATGAAAATCCTAATACCAGTGCGAAGCTATAGTAAAGGTGCACGGGGTCTTTCCGTCTGACCGCGGGTACTCCGCATCTTCACGGAGAATTCAATTTCGCTGAGTCGACGCTGGAGACAGTGGGGAAGTCGTTACGCCATTCGTGCAGGTCGGAACTTACCCGACAAGGAATTTCGCTACCTTAGGACCGTTATAGTTACGGCCGCCGTTTACCGGGGCTTCGATTCAAAGCTTGCACCTCTCCTCTTAACCTTCCGGCACCGGGCAGGCGTCAGACCCTATACGTCGTCTTGCGACTTCGCAGAGCCCTGTGTTTTTAGTAAACAGTCGCCACCCCCTGGTCTGTGCCCCCCACCCCTGGTTGCCCAAGTGTTGGGGCCCCCTTCTCCCGAAGTTACGGGGGCAATTTGCCGAGTTCCTTCAACACCGTTCTCTCAAGCGCCTTGGTATGCTCTACCAGTCCACCTGTGTCGGTTTGGGGTACGGTCTTGTTGCTGGGGCTATTTCCTGGAACACCTTCATTGCAGCCAATCCAATCCAGTAAGGACTGACTACCTTGATGCATTCGTCACCACCAGCTGGCTGAGGAATATTAACCTGGTTCCCATCGACTACGCCTTTCGGCCTCGCCTTAGGGGCCGGCTCACCCTGCGCGGATTAGCCTTGCGCAGGAACCCTTGGACTTTCGGCGAGAGTGTTTCTCACACTCTTTGTCGCTACTCATGTCAGCATTCTCACTTCCGATACCTCCAGCATCCCTCGCGGGACACCTTCACAGGCTTACGGAACGCTCCGCTACCACTGTGTCCAAAGGATCGAATCCGCAGCTTCGGTGCATGGCTTGAGCCCCGGTACATCTTCGGCGCAGGACGGCTTATTTAGACCAGTGAGCTATTACGCTTTCTTTAAAGGATGGCTGCTTCTAAGCCAACCTCCTGGTTGTCTTGGCCTTCCCACATCCTTTCCCACTTAGCCATGACTTGGGGACCTTAGCTGGCGGTCTGGGCTGTTTCCCTCTCGACGACGGACCTTAGCACCCGCCGTCTGTCTGCCGTGCTGTACTCATCGGTATTCGGAGTTTGGTTAGGTTTGGTAAGGCTCGCGCCCCCCTAGCCCATCCAGTGCTCTACCCCCGATGGTAATCACACGACGCACTACCTAAATAGTTTTCGCGGAGAACCAGCTATTTCCGAGTTTGATTGGCCTTTCACCCCTAGCCACAGGTCATCCCCCGTCTTTTTCAACAGACGTGGGTTCGGTCCTCCAGTGCGTGTTACCGCACCTTCAACCTGCCCATGGCTAGATCACCCGGTTTCGGGTCTAATCCCACGAACTAATCGCCCTATTCAGACTCGCTTTCGCTACGCCTACGCCTATCGGCTTAAGCTTGCTCGTAAGACTAACTCGCTGACCCATTATACAAAAGGTACGCCGTCACCCCCGAAGGGGCTCCGACTACTTGTAGGCATCCGGTTTCAGGATCTATTTCACTCCCCTCATCGGGGTGCTTTTCACCTTTCCCTCACGGTACTTGTTCACTATCGGTCGATCGAGGAGTACTTAGGCTTGGAGGGTGGTCCCCCCATGTTCGGACAGGATTTCACGTGTCCCGCCCTACTCGAGGACCTGTCTGTCTCATACCCGTACGGGGCTGTCACCCTTTACAGCCCGCCTTTCCAGACGGTTCCGGTTCCATACAGACAGGCCACTGGCCTGGTCCGCGTTCGCTCGCCACTACTAACGGAGTCTCGGTTGATGTCCTTTCCTCCGGCTACTGAGATGTTTCAGTTCGCCGGGTTCGCTTCCTTTACCTATGTATTCAGTAAAGGATGACCCTAAAGGGCCGGGTTTCCCCATTCGGAAATCCACGGATCAAAGTTTGCTCGCCCCTCCCCGAGGCTTATCGCAGCGTGCCACGTCCTTCATCGCCTCTCGGTGCCAAGGCATCCACCAAATGCCCTTACTTAACGCTTGATCGTCTCCGGCAATCCATCACGTACAGGAGGCAAAAACCAAGCCTCCACACAAGATCGACCGAGCATACGGTTAGATCTTGCTTTCCGCCCGAAATCTGCTAACAACCCCGCAAAGACCCCTGCGCCAAACACGCAAAAATCCCGCCAAGCCCCCATGGACCTTCGACAACGTTTACACTGCATTCCTCTACACAATGACAATGAACCCCTTAAACCCTCACGCCGCTCGCAAGCAGCGGAAACTTATGCACCTTCGCTAATACCGAAAACCTCACACTTTAAGCCGGGCCTCGCACCAAGCCGCCACACAACCCGCGTCTCCCAGGCCGCCAACCGTCAATCCGACGCGACTCGGCATTCGCTCACGGCCACAACCAGCGCAGCTGGTGGAGGCCGACCGGGATCGAAGCCCCTTTGCTTCGCCGCTTTGCAAAGCGCGCCTCACCAACCTGAGTTGGTGGAGCCGACCGGGATCGAACCGATGACCTCCTGCTTGCAAAGCAGGCGCTCTCCCAACTGAGCTATGGCCCCGTTATCGGCAAGGCCAGGCCGAGCCCTAAGGCCGACACTCAGAACTGA
>CALNZX010000012.1:155000-513646 GCA_942491105.1 uncultured Alphaproteobacteria bacterium
TGGATTCCCTCTTCGTAAACTCGGTCTGACCTGCGCGATGCTCGCGCTGACCTCGCTGCTCGGTCTGGGCGCCTTGCACTCCATTCACGAACCCGCCGCCGCCGACCCCGTGCTTAGGGAAGCTGGCCAGGACGCGGCGTCCCCAGCCCGGCAACAGGCCGCGCGCGACCCCGGCGCCTATCGCATCGTGCATCTTGAAAGCGAAAGTCACGATGCCCCCAAGAACGAGGACGACCAGCCGGTGGTGCTCTCCCTGGAGATCAAGACCGGCGACACCTTGATGGCGCTGCTGGCCAACGCCGGCGTGCAAAGCCGCGAGGCCTACGCCGCGATCGAGGCGATGAAGGAAGTCTACTCGCCCCGGCATCTGCGCCCCGGACAGGAGATCGCGGTATCCCTGTTGCCGCGCCATCCTCTCGACGGACCCGGCCCGGATGTCCTGCAATCGCTGCGCCTACGCCCCTCGCTGGAACAGGACATCGAAATCGTGCGCGAGTCCCTCGCCGACGACGGGCAGCCCCGCTTCGCCGCGCTGACCATCGACCGGCCGCTCGAGCGCCAGCAGCACATCGGCGTGGGCAGCATCGACAGCAGTCTCTATCAGGCCGCGGTCGACGCCGGCGTTCCCGACCGCGTCCTGATCGAAATGATCCGCGCCTACAGCTTCGACGTCGACTTTCAGCGCGACATCCAGGCCGGCGACTCCTTCGAGCTGGTCTACGACACCTATGTGGACGAAGACGGCCAGCTGGCCCGGTCCGGCGAGATCCTCTATTCCAAGCTGGTGCTCAGCGGCAAGGAACTGAAGTTCTATCACTACACGCCCGCCAGCGGCTTCGCCGACTACTTCAACGAAAAGGGCCAGTCGGTGCGCAAGACGCTGATGCGCACGCCGATCGACGGCGCCCGCATCTCCTCGGGTTTCGGCATGCGCAACCATCCGGTTCTCGGCTATTCGAAGATGCACAAGGGCGTCGACTTCGCGGCGCCCACGGGCACGCCGATCTATGCCGCCGGCGATGGCGTGATTCAGCGCGCCAACCGCTTCAGCAGCTACGGCAACTACATCCGGATTCGCCACAACGGCACCTACGATACCGCCTATGCCCATCTCAACGGCTTCGCCAAGGGGATCAAGGCGGGCGTGCGGGTGCGCCAGGGCGACGTCATCGGCTATGTCGGCACCACCGGGCGTTCGACCGGCGCGCATCTGCACTATGAGGTCCTGGCCAATGGCGTGCAGACCAATCCCAGCAGCATCAAGCTGCCGAGCGGCGAGAACCTGGCCGGCGCCGAGCTGGATAAGTTCAGCCAGGCCCGCGCCGAGATCGACGCGCTGCGCGCCGCTCTGCTGCGCGCGCAGACCCAGCTCGTCCAGATGCCCGCCTGCTCCGTCCGCGAGGATGCGCCCGACGGCTGCTGATGCCGCGCTGCGGACGGCCTAGCTGGCCGGGTGAATCCAGCCGTTCAACGTAAAGCGGCCATCGGCGGGATCGTCGCTTTCCAGCCGTAGCATCTCGACCTCGTGCATCGCTGCGCTGGGAAAGAAGACGATAGAGTTGTCGTCCGGCGACACCCGGCTGAAAACCTCCCGGCGATAGGCGCCCTTGCGCAGATCGGTATCGAAGAGCCTGAGTCCGCCGCCGGTGAAGCGCTTGGGCTCCCGGCAGAAATAATACACGAAGGAAATACGCCGTCCGTCGCTGCGGTGACCGTGGCGCGAGCCATGGCTGTTATCGTTGTGGACGGTGTAGAAATCGCCATCGAGATGCGCGGTCATCTGCAGCTCGATCTTGGCGACCTTGAAGGGCGCGCAGCCCAGCCTGGCGAACACCTGGGGCAATGCCGCCTTCACCCGCGGCTTGAACCAGCGGACGATCGGCTTGGGCTCCATGGCGACGCGCGAGGAGCGCACCGAGGTATCGTGAGCGTGATCCATGCCGATCAGGACATGGGATTGCTGAAACACCGATAGGTTGTCCCGGGCGAACTCCATCGCCTGCGCGCGCTGTTCCGCTTCGAGAAAGCCGCCGAGCCGCGCGAAGGGCACGATCACAGGCATGTCGTCCTCGGCCTCGGCTTCCAGCGGCTGGCCGTTCATCACCTGCAGGGCGGCGGCGATGTTCTGGTCCTCCGGCGCCGCGGCATGGGCGCGCGCATAGAGCGCGCGGGCCGATTCGAAATCGCCGCGCACCCGCGCCAGACAAGCCGACAGATTCAAGGCATCCGGGTTGCCGGGATCGAGGTCCAAGGCGCGCGCCAGCGGCCGCGCGGCGGCGTCATGCTGTCCCAGCTTGATCAAACGGGCGGCGAGCTTGGCCAGATACGCGGATTCGAAGCCCGCCGCCTGCGCCTCCAGCGACGCGGCCTCCCCGGCCCGGTCCTGCCGCCGCAGCACGCCCGCCAGGCCGCGCAGTCCCTCAAGGTGTTCGGGGTTGTCGCCGATAACACGCCGGAAAGCCGCCTCGGCCAGATCAAGGTCGCCAGCCTCGGCGGCGGCAAGGGCTTGGGTAAAGCTGCTCTCGCTCACGCTCATCGGCGCAGTCTACGCCATCGCTCAGCCGCGCGCAGCGCCCGTGTAGGGGCCACGCGCGGCTGTATCGGAAGGCATCCGCCGCTTAGGCGGCCTGCACCAGCTCATCGTTGATCGCCAGCTTGCCGTCGACCACCGCCACGCGGACGGTCTCGCCATCGGCGATCTTCCCAGAGAGGATCATCTCGGCTAGCGGGTTCTGCAGTTCACGCTGTATGACCCGCTTCAACGGCCGCGCGCCATAGACCGGATCGTAGCCGGTATTGGCCAGCCAGCTGCGTGCCGTGTCGTCGAGCTGCAGCGTGATTTTGCGGTCCGCGAGCAGCTGCTGCAAACGCTGCAGCTGGATATCCACGATACCGGTCATCTGCGCCCGGGTCAGACGGTGGAACAGCAGAATCTCATCGAGACGATTGAGAAACTCCGGCCGGAAACTGGCCCGCACGACCTCCATGACCTGGGCCCGTACCGATTCCACGCCGTCCTCGTCGCCCTGAGACGCCAGGATCTCGGAGCCAAGGTTCGAGGTCATGACGATCAGGGTATTGCGGAAGTCGACGGTCCGGCCCTGGCCATCCGTCAGGCGCCCGTCGTCGAGCACCTGCAGCAGCACGTTGAAGACATCGGGATGCGCCTTTTCGATCTCGTCGAAGAGGATCACCTGATAGGGCCGGCGGCGCACCGCCTCGGTCAAGGCACCGCCTTCTTCGTAGCCGACGTAGCCTGGAGGCGCGCCGATCAGGCGGGCGACCGAATGCTTCTCCATGTACTCGGACATGTCGAGGCGGACCATCGCCGTTTCCTCGTCGAACAGAAAGGCCGCCAAGGCCTTGGTCAGCTCGGTTTTCCCGACGCCGGTCGGCCCCAGGAAGAGGAAGGAGCCGATCGGACGCTGCGGATCCTGCAGGCCGGCACGCGCGCGCCGCACGGCATGGGACACGGCCGCTATCGCCTCTTCCTGGCCGATCACCCGCTGCCCGAGCTGGGCCTCCATCTTCAGCAGCTTCTCGCGCTGTCCTTCGAGCATCCGGTCGACGGGAATGCCGGTCCAGCGCGACACCACGGTGGCCACCAGGTCCTCGCTGACCTCTTCCTGCAGCATGTTGCCGGGGCCGTCCTCGTCGCCATGCGCGGCTTCGGCCTCGGTCAGGCGGCGCTCCAGATCGGGAATGACCCCGTACATCAGCTCCGAGGCGCGGTCGAACCGGCCCTCGCGCTGCGCACGCTCGACCTCCATGCGGGCATGGTCGAGCTCCTCCTTGAGCTTCTGGGCCCCGGCGAGCTTGTCCTTCTCGGCTTGCCAGCGCGCGGTCAGCTCCGCCGACTTCTGTTCCAGCTCGCCCAGCTCCTTCTCCAGCTTGGTCAGGCGTTCCTTGGAAGCCGCGTCGCTTTCCTTCTTCAAGGCCGTCTGCTCGATCTTGAGCTGAATGATCTTGCGATCGAGCTCGTCGATGTCCTCGGGCTTGGAATCGACCTCCATGCGCAGGCGGCTGGCCGCCTCGTCGATCAGGTCGATGGCCTTGTCGGGCAGGAAGCGGTTGGTGATGTAGCGATTGGACAGGGTTGCCGCGGCGATGATGGCGTTGTCCGTGATCCGCACCCCGTGATGCAGCTCGTACTTCTCTTTCAAGCCGCGCAGGATCGAAATCGTCTCCTCGACGCTCGGCTCGTCGACGAAGACCGGCTGGAAGCGCCGCGCCAGGGCCGCGTCCTTTTCGATGTGATCGCGGTACTCGTCCAGCGTGGTCGCGCCGACGCAATGCAGCTCACCGCGCGCCAACGCCGGCTTGAGCATATTGGACGCATCCATCGCGCCTTCGGCCTTGCCGGCGCCGACCAGGGTGTGAAGCTCGTCGATAAAGACCACGATCTCGCCGGCGGCGCTGGCAATCTCCTCGAGCACCGCCTTCAGGCGCTCCTCGAACTCGCCGCGAAACTTCGCGCCGGCCACCATGGCGGACAGATCCAGCGACATCAGCCGCTTGTTCTTGAGGGTCTCCGGCACATCGCCGTTGACGATACGCTGGGCCAGGCCCTCGACGATCGCCGTCTTGCCGACGCCGGGCTCGCCGATCAGCACAGGATTGTTCTTGGTGCGGCGGGACAGCACCTGAATGGTGCGGCGGATCTCCTCGTCGCGGCCGATCACGGGATCGAGCTTGCCTTCCCGCGCCACCTCGGTCAGGTCGCGGGCGTATTTGTTCAAGGCGTCGTAGCTTTCCTCCGCCGAGGCGCTGTCGGCCGTGCGGCCCTTGCGCAGATCCGTGATCGCCTGGTTGAGATTCTGCGGCGTGATCCCGGCATCGGCGAGAAGCTTGGCCGGCTTGGCGCCTTTGTCCATGGCCAGCGCCAGCAGCAGGCGTTCGGCCGTGACGAAGGAGTCGCCGGCCTTCTCCGCAAGCTTTTCAGCCTGTTCGAAGAGCCGCGCCATCTCCGGCGCCAGATAAACCTGACCGCTACCGCCCTCGACTTTCGGCAGCTTCTCGATCTCGGCCTGGGCCGCCGTAAGCGCCGCCTTGGCGTCGCCGCCGGCAGCCTGAATCAGGTTGGCGGCGAGGCCCTCGCGATCCTCCAGAAGCACCGTCAAAAGGTGCAGGGGTGTCAACTGTTGGTGATTGCGGCGTAGTGCCAGCCCCTGGGCGGCTTGTACGAAGCCCCGGGAGCGCTCTGTAAAGCGTTCGAAATCCATATTCTTGCCCTCCTCGTCCGCGCCTTTGGCAAAGCGCGCAGTCGACGATGCTCGTTGTTTCCAAGATCGCCCCCACATAAGCGGCGGGCGAAACCATCGGCCTTGATCCGGATCAAAATCACGGGCGCCGGCCGAATCCATATATGGGACTGTTGCATGAATGACACAAGTCCTTGGAAGGCTATTTCAAATCAGAATGTTACCTAATCGCGGCCTCGTGTCTGGAATTGATGGGCCGGCGACATAAATCAGCAGCATGGAGAAAATCATTCCGAGAAGCCTGGGCCGCCGCGCCTTCCTTGGCATGACCGCAGCCGCGGTTCTGCTGACGGCACGCCCGCCCCTGGCACAGGCGGCACCGCCCGCCAAACTCTGGGACCGCTGGCTGCTCAACGAGCCGGAGTCCCACTACACGATCGACCACTCGGCCTGGGATAGCTTCCTGCGCCGTTATCTGCTTGCGGGGGGCGATGGCATCAACCGCTTCAGCTATCGCTCCGTTACCCCGGACGACCGGGCCGCGCTCGATGGCTATATCGCGGCGCTGAGCGGCACGCTGATCAGCCAATACAGCATGGCCGAACAGTTTGCATTCTGGCTCAACCTCTACAACGCGCTGATCGTGCGCGTGGTCTTGGATCATTATCCGGTCGCTTCGATACGCGAGATCGACATTGCACCCTCCCTGTTCGACTCCGGGCCCTGGGGGGCGAAGCTGGTGTCCGTAGAGGATCAGGCCCTGTCGCTCGACGACATAGAGCACCGTATTCTGCGCCCGATCTGGAAGGATTCGCGCCTCCACTACGTCCTGAACTGCGCCGCTCTCGGCTGTCCCCAGCTGCCGAACCAGGCAATGACCGCACTCAATGGCGAAGCCATGCTCGAGCAGGCGGCGCGGGACTTCATCAACCACCCCCGCGGCGTCCAGGCGACCCCGGACGGCCTCGTGGTCTCGCGAATCTACGATTGGTATCTCGGCGACTTCGGCGGCTACGCGGACGCGCTGATCGCGCATTTCCGCCGCTACGCCGAACCCGGTCTGGCAGCCGCTATCGCGGCGGCCCCGCGGATCATCGGCTACGAGTACGACTGGGATTTGAACGACGCCGCGCTGCCGCCCAGCGGCTAAAAAAATCCCCGCCCCGGGTAGGGGGCGGGGAAGTTCCGAAAGAAGGCGAAGCCTTCCAAACGGGAGAGATCGATGTCTAGACGGCGGCGGCATGTGGCCACGGTCGCCAAAGACAGGCAGACCATAATCTCGCCTCTCCGCAAATGCAAATCATTCTCATTCACAAGCAAGCTTTTCTCTTCGGGCAAGCGCGGCGGGAAACCCGCGCGACGGATGATTGACAGCCGGCGGAACGCGGGTTTAGGTGCAGAGCAGCATTTTTGCCTCAAACACTGGAATTTCGCGGGCCATGGCCATCACCATCGTCGATATCTATCGTTATCCCGTAAAGGGAATGAGCGGCGAGCGGCTGGAAGCAGTTTCCCTCAAGGCTGGGGAAGCGCTGCCCGAGGACCGGCGCTTCGCGCTGGCGCACGGCGCCTCGAAATTCAATCCTTCGGACCCTGTCTGGGTTCCGAAGAGCAACTTTTTTATGCTGGCCAAGGATGAAAAGCTCGCTCAGCTCGCCATCGACTACGACGAGAACAGCGAGGTACTGACCATCCTGCGCAACGGCAAGCAGGTCTCGCGCGGCAAGATTACCGATCCCCTGGGCCGAACCCTGCTTGAGCAGTTCCTCAGCTCTTTCCTGTCCAGCAGCGGCCGGGGCACGCCGAAGATCGTCGAGGCGCCCTCGGGCACCTTGATGGACTCCGCCGACAAGGTCGTGTCGATTCTCAATCTGCAAAGCGTCAAGGATCTGGAGCGGGTGACCCGCGCGCCCGTCGACCCGCGGCGTTTCCGCGCCAATCTGTGGATCGACGGCGCTCCCGCCTGGCAGGAGTTCAACTGGGTCGGCAAGGAAATCTCCGTGGGAGGTCTGCGGCTCAAGGTCGTCGAGACGATCGAGCGCTGCGCGGCGACCAACGTCAATCCAGATACCGCGGAGCGGGACATGAACATCCCGCTGACGCTGCGCCGTGGCTTCGACCACAGCAACATGGGCGTCTACGCCAAGGTGCTGGGCGATGGCACGATCCGGCTCGGCGACAGCCTCGATGCCCCCACGGGCGACGCGGCCCGCGAGCTTCCGCTCTAATCGAAGAGGCCCTCCAGTAGGTTACTGAGAGACCGCCTCGCTATCGCTGTTTGTGGGGAGCTCGTTGGAGTCGGCTGCCTCATCGGCACCGGCGGCCTCGTTCGCGGCGCTTTCCTCCGCCACGGCCTTGCTCGCGCGCGGCTTACGGCGTCCGTTCCCGCCCGCCGCGCTGCGCTGCATGGCGCGGCGCAGACCGTCGTCGTCATCGTCCTTGGCGGTCTCGGCCCCGGCGGCCTCCGCGCTCGGCGCATCGGCATTCGTCATGCTCGTTTTATCGCTGTCCTTGCGCGCCGGACGCGGCGCCCGCTTGGCCGGCTTCGCAGGAACGGTTTCGCGAGGCGCCGACTCGGCGCTGTCCTCGGCTTCCCGGACATTCCTGGACGCCGGTTTCTCCGAATCGGACGGCGCCGCTTCGTCGTGCCCGTTGCGCCGCCGCTCGCTGCGCTGCCGCGGCTGGCGCTCGGCGTTGTCCTCGCCGCCGCCATGACGGGCGTCGCTGCGAGCCTCGCCACGGGCGTCGTCGCCGCTATCCTGGTCGTAGGACTGCATATCCTCGTCGTTCTGCTGCCGGCGCTCGGCCTGCTCCCGCCGCGACTCCGGATCCGTGCTGTCGTTCATTAGGCGAAAGTAATGCTCGGCGTGCTGATGGAAGGCTTCCGCCAAGATGCGGTCCCCGGACGCCGAAGCGTCGCGCGCCAGAGCCAGATACTTTTCATGCACTTGACTGGCGTTGCCGCGGATACGGCCTTCCGGTCCATTGCTGTCGAAGCTTCTCTGCTGATTAGAGCCGCCCGGCCTGCGGTTACCGGAGCGGCCGCGATTCCGTCTTTGATTGTTATTGCCTTGTCTCATCATGCTTTTTTTCGCTGTTCAGGATTTCCCAAAACATCCTCGTCCTTCAGGACGAGAATGGCCGCCCAACAAAACCATTCTATAGAACTCATTCACCAAGCTCGGTGCGGCTAGAGGCACAGTCCTTGCGCGCCGATGACGGTCAGTCGTCTGTGGTGCTGCGGTCCTATCGCCCGGACCCGCGGAGCCATATTGCTCGGGACGAGTGAAACCTAGCGGCGGCAAGCCAGCATTCCAAGCGATTTTTTTATCCAAGCGCCGGCTTGCCAAACAGCAGGCAGCGCGGATGTCCGGCCAGGTCGCGGCGGGATTCGATTCCTTCGAGTCCGCTTTCGCGCAGCAGACGCTGCACCGGCTCCGCCTGGCCCGCGCCAATCTCGAAAGCCGCCAGCCCGCCAGGGACCAGCAGGCGCGCCGCCTGTGGTGCGATCCGCGCGTAGGCGGCCAGCCCCCGCTCCCCCGCGAGCAGCGCCGCCCTGGGGTCGTAATCCGCCACCTCCGGGGCCAGAGCGCCCCATTCCTGCTCCGCGATATAGGGGGGATTGCACAGCAGGATATCGAAACCGGGCTCCAAGCCCGCCCCCCAATCGCCGGTCTGAAAGGCGGCGCGGCGCGCCAGGCCAAGGCGCTGCGCGTTGCGCGCGGCCGTCTCCACCGCCGCTTGCGCGATATCGATTCCCATGCCCTCCGCCTGGGGCAGCTCGCTCAGCAGCGCCAGCAGCAGGCAGCCCGTTCCAGTGCCCAGATCGAGCACCCGGTAGCGCCGGTCGCGCTCTGGCAGCGCCGCGAGCAGGGTTTCGATCAGGGTCTCGCTTTCCGGACGCGGGTCGAGCGTCGCCGGCGACAGCTCGAAGTCCAGGCTCCAGAACTCCCGGCGGCAGAGGATCCGCGAAACCGGCTCGCGCGCCTGGCGCCGCCGCAACATCTCGGCGAAACGCGCGGCGGGCTCCGCGCCGACTTCAAGGTTACGCTCGGCAAGCACGCTGGCCGCGTCCAGGTTCAGCGCGGCGCCGAGCAGCAGGCGCGCGTCGCGCCGTGGCGACTCGACACCGGCGGCGGCCAAACGAAGGACGGCCTCGGCCTCTAGCTCGGCCAGGCGGGGCATGGCTTCACTGCATTTCGGCGAGGCGCGCCGCCTGATCCTCGGTGATCAGAGCCGAGACGATCTCGTCCAGGGCCTCGCCCATCAGCACCTTGTCGAGCTTGTGCAAGGTCAGGTTGATGCGGTGGTCCGTCACCCTGCCCTGGGGAAAGTTGTAAGTGCGGATACGCTCCGAGCGGTCGCCGCTGCCGACCTGATTCTTGCGGCTGGCGGCAAGTTCGGCCTCGCGCTGCTGGCGTTCATGATCGTAGAGCCGCGCGCGCAGCACCTTCAGAGCCTTGGCCTTGTTCTTGTGCTGCGATTTTTCGTCCTGGCACTGCACCACCACGCCGCTCGGCAGATGGGTGATGCGAATCGCCGAGTCGGTGGTGTTGACGTGCTGGCCGCCGGCGCCCTGGGAGCGGTAGGTATCGATCCGCAGATCCTTGTCCTCGATCTCGATATCGAACTCCTCGGCCTCGGGCAGTACCGCCACCGTGGCCGCCGAGGTGTGGATGCGCCCTCCGGACTCGGTCGCCGGGACCCGCTGCACGCGATGCACGCCGGACTCGAACTTCAGCCGCGCGAAGACATCCTTGCCGGAGATCGAGGCGCTGGCTTCCTTGCAGCCGCCGATCCCGGTGTCGTTGTAGTCGATGACCTCGAAGCGCCAGCCCTGGCCGTCGGCATAGCGCTTGTACATGTTGAACAGCTCGGCGGCGAAGAGCGCCGCTTCCTCCCCGCCGGTACCGGCGCGCACCTCGAGGATCGCGTTGCGCGCGTCGGCTTCGTCCTTGGGCAGCAGCAGCAGCATGATCTCATGCTCGATCTCCGGCAGCCTGTCGCGCAGCGCGTAGTACTCCTCCTCGGCCAGCTTGCGCATCTCGGCGTCGCTGTCGGAATCCCCGCGCAGGGCATCGAGATCGCTGAGCTCCTGGCGCGCCTCGGTCAGCCGGTTGACGGCCTCGACCATCGGCGTCAGCTCGGCGTACTCCTTGGCCATGCGCGTGTAGTCCGGCGATCCAGGGTCGGCGTGATGGGTCATCAGATCGCCGAGCTCGTTGTAGCGCGAGACCACCCGTTCGAGATTTTCGTCGAGATTCATCGCTGCACTCCCGGCTAGCGGAACTTGGCGAGCCGGTCCTTCAGCGCCGCGAGCGGCACGGAGTCCTGCTCACCGGAATCGAGATCGCGGACGCTGGCCACGCCCTCCGCCAGCTCGTCCTCGCCGAGGATCACCGCCGCGCGGGCGGAAATCTTGTTCGCGCGGTTCAGGCGTTTCTTGATGTTGCCGGTGTAGCCGAGCTCGATCGCCAGTCCGGCGGCGCGCAGCTCCTCGGCCAGGGTCAGGGCCTTGGCCTCCGCAAGCGCGCCCAGGGGAACGATCGCGATGGGCCGCGGCGCCGGCGGCGCGTCGGCCAGCAGCATGGCCAGACGCTCGACGCCGGCGGCCCAGCCAACGCCGGGGGTCGGCGGCCCGCCCATGGTCTCGACCAGGCCGTCGTAGCGCCCGCCGGCCATCACCGCGCTCTGGGAACCGAGCTTGTCGGTGACGAACTCGAAGGCGGTGTGGGTGTAGTAGTCGAGACCGCGCACCAACCGCGTGTTGACCTTGTAGGCGATGCCCAGGGCATCGAGGTCGGCCAGAACCGCCGCGAAGAAATCCCGGCTTTCCGCGTTGAGATAAGTGTCGAAGTGCGGTGCGTCCTCGACGATCTTGCGGTCGCCCGCGTCCTTGGAATCGAGGATACGCAGGGGATTGCGCCGCAACCGGTCGAGGCTATCCTCGGATAGCTTGTCCCGGTGGTCGCTGAAATAGGCGATCAGCGCCTCACGGTAGTTCTGGCGGCTGTCGGGATCGCCCAGGGTGTTGATCTCCAGCACGGTGTCCTCGGCGACGCCGAGCGCCTCGAGGATCCGCCGCCCGGCGAGAATAATTTCGACATCGCCGCGCGGCGACGCGACCCCGAGCAGTTCCAGGCCGATCTGATGAAACTGCCGCTGCCGGCCCTTCTGCGGGCGTTCGTGACGGAACATCGGCCCGGCGTAGAAAAACTTCAGCGGCAGGGACTGCTGCAGGCCGTTCGACATATAGGCGCGCGCGACACCGGCGGTGTTCTCCGGCCGCAGGGTGATGCGCTCGCCGCCGTTGGTCTCGAAGCTATACATCTCCTTGGTCACGACGTCGGAGGTGTCGCCAAGGGTGCGCTGAAAAACATCCGTAAACTCGAAGACCGGCGTCGCCATTTCCAGATAGCCGTAGAGTTCGGCCACCGCGCGGGCGCGCTCGATCACCGCGCGGTGACGGCGCATCTCCTCGGGGAGTAGGTCATGGGTGCCGCGGACCGGCTGCAAGGCGGCCAAGGATTTCCTCCAGGCTTGAGTGATCGGGGTAAATTCCGGCCACAGACATAGAGCTTTTTGCGGCATCACGCTACCCGTTCACGGGCCTGCGAAAACCAAGACCTCAACGCCGGGCGAGATCGAGGTAGCGGGCATACAGCGCATTGCAGTCGGCAAGGCGCTTGGCATGGGGCGATAGGTCGATCTGCCGCTTCGCCGCGTCCTTGACCGGATTCGGCAGGTAGCTCGTGAAGGGGTTGCCGCCGCTGCGCCTGCGGTTGTTGCGTTCAAGAATTGTCTCGATCTCCTGCAGCTCGCCGGGGCTTGCCCGAAAGGGCTCGAAGGCGCTGCCGAAGCGCGCGTTGACCCGCGCCAGCACGGCGGCCATGTCGCCGGTCACCTCCTCGAAGGTGGCGACCACGAAGGTCCCCGCCCACGGCAGGCAGCCGGCGTAGAAGCTGCGGTAGGCCTCCAGCGCGCAGGCGGCGTCGAGGTAGCGGTCGTAGAGCAGCAGGGAGCGCACCGCGGCCTCCGGTTCGCGCAGCAGCACCAGCGACGGAACCCCCCAGCGGGCCGCCCGCTTGATCTGGGCCGGAACGTGGAGGTGATGCGCGACATGAATCTCGCCGGGCTGGGAGACATAGACGGCGGCGGCGGCGTAGGAGGTGGCGCAGCGCATCGCGCCCTCGATCACCAGGTCGCTGTCGGAGCGCACTTCCAGCTTGGTCCACTCGCGCCCGGTCAGCGCCAAATGCAGGGGATAGAACAGCGCCGGGCTGCCGCCGATCCGGCTTTTCACGCGGGACCAGAGCCTCGCGGAGCCGCGGGCGCGCAGCTGCCCAAGGCGGCGGCGCAGAGAGGTGACGGCCGCGCTCACGGCCAGGCTATTCGGCGGCGGCGTCGGGACGCTGGGTCGCGGCCTCGGCTTCGGCTTCGGCCATCTCGGCTTCGATCTCGGCGGCCTTGGCCTCGACCATGCGCACCAGATGATCGACGATGGACTCGTCCTTCAGCCGGTGATCCGGCAGGCCCTTGACGTAGACCTGGTGGGTGCCGCGCCCGCCGCCGGTAAAGCCTATATCGGTCATCAGCGCCTCGCCCGGCCCATTGACCACGCAGCCGATCACCGAGACGCTCATCGGCGTCGTAATGTGCGCCAGGCGCTGTTCCAGAACCTCGACGGTCTTGATCACGTCGAACTGCTGCCGCGCGCAGGAGGGGCAGGAAATCACGTTGACCCCGCGATGGCGCAGGCCGAGGGATTTCAGGATATCGAAGCCGGCGTGGATCTCCTCCACCGGGTCTGCCGAGAGCGAAACCCGGATGGTATCGCCGATCCCGGCCCACAACAGCGCGCCCATGCCGATCGAGGATTTCACCGTGCCCGAACGCAGGCCGCCGGCCTCGGTGATGCCAAGATGCAGCGGATGGTCGCAGCAGTCCGCGAGTTGCTGATAGGCGGCCACCGCGAGGAAGACGTCGGAAGCCTTCACCGAAATCTTGAACTCGTGGAAATCCTCGTCCTCGAGGAACTTGGCGTGATTCAGCGCGCTCTCGACCATGGCCTCTGGGCAGGGTTCGCCATAGCGTTCCAGCAAATCCCTTTCCAGGGACCCGGCGTTGACGCCGATGCGCATCGAGCAGCCGTTGTCGCGCGCCGCCTGCACCACCTCGCGCACCCTTTCGCGCTTGCCGATGTTTCCCGGGTTGATGCGCAGGCAGGAAGCGCCGTTGGCCGCCGCTTCCAGCGCGCGTTTGTAGTGGAAGTGGATGTCGGCGACGATCGGCACGGTGACTTCCGGCACGATCTCCTTCAAGGCCGCGGAAGAGGCCTCGTCGGGACAGGACACCCGCACGATATCCGCGCCCGCGAGTTCGAGCTGGCGGATCTGTTCGATCGTCGCCTTGACGTCGCTGGTCAGGGTGTTGGTCATCGACTGCACGGTGATCGGCGCGTCGCCGCCAACCGGCACCTTGCCGACATGGATTTGCCGCGCGGCGCGGCGATGGATATCTCGATAGGGTCGCAGGCTCATCTGAAGCTCATTCCGTCCGCGCCGGGCTGGTCGATAGGGCGGGCTCTTACTCGCTAAATGACCGTCTCACGGCACAAGTTCAAGCATGGCATGCGCAGCGGGCGCGCCTATTCCTGATCCTGCGCGCCGACCGCGGTGCCCTGGCTCAGGCGCTGCGGGTCGAGCACGACATTGCGCCGCACCACGCCGATCGGGCCCAAGCTCGGGGCGACCTGGCCGTCGACCAGGATTTCCAGGCCCCCGGCGTTCCCGGTCAGCATGCTGAGGCCGGACTCGTCGGGGACGCGATAGACATCACCGGAGCGCAGCACCTCCGTCAGGACGAGTTGATTTTGGGCATCGCGTACCTGCACCCAGGCATCCTGCCGGGCGCGCACGACGATCCGCACCGCGGCCTCGGCCTCGCCGAAGACTCGCCCCGTCTCTGCGCTGGCAAGCTGATCGCTCCGTGGCGCCGCCGGAATGCCGGCAGCGGAGTTCTCGGCCGCTTCGGAGGCCGCGCTTTCGGGCGCTGAGGCTTCAGGAGCTGAGGCTTCGGGCTCGGCGGCTTCGGGCTCGGCGGCCGCGGCCTGCGGCGCATCGCTCGTCGGGGCCGGCGGGGGCAACACCTCCGCCACGACCGGCGAATCCGGCGGCAAGGTCTCGACGCCCGTGGCCGGCGCAGCGGCCGGGGCCGGGGCGGACGTCTCAGCCGGCGCGGGGTCCTGCGTGGGTTCCTGTGCGGGCTGCGGCGCGGCGGGCGCCTGCGTCGCCTCGGCCGTCGCGCTCTCGCCCGTCCCGGCGAGCGGCAGGTCGGAGGTCGCTTCCTCGCCGGAGAAAAGCTCGACGAAGCTCTGGTCGCTCTGCGACAGGAAGTACCAGCCGCCATAGGCGACTCCGACCAGCAGCAGGGAAATCAGAATGATCGCGCCGCCCGGTATCTTGCCTTCGGGCTTGGGCACCGGGAACACCAGCTGGGTGCGGCGCTCCAGACCCTCGACCTCGATCTTGAAGCGGCGCACGATCTCCGTGGCGTCGAGGCCGAGATAATCGGCATAGGTGCGCACGAAGCCGACGGCATAGGTGGCGCCGGGGAGCTCGTCGAAGCGTCCCTCTTCTATCGCCTGTAGATAGACATAACGTATCCGCAAACTATCGGATACGGATCGTAAGTCCTGGCCGTACTCCTCGCGGGCACGTTGCAGGACGATGGAAACGCTCTCCTGCGTATCCTCGTTGCTTTCCAGCCCCTGGTGGTCCGGACTCGCGGCGGTATCTTCGTGCCGTTCCAATGCGATCGCCTTATGTGTGGGCCCGAGCATCCCCGCCCCATGACTTATCGGGGCAGTGACAGCCTTGCGCTTTCAACCTTTTAGCAAAGTGCGTGGCGCAACAGCAAATGCTAGATAGCGATGCCGCGATCTAGCGCGTAGCCGCGCAGCTGTTCGCGCAGGCTATGATTGGCGCTGCCTTCCAGCCCCTCCATGTACGCCGTTAACGCGGCCAGGTCGAGCGAACGCAGCATGGTCTTGACCGGACCGATGCCCGACATGGGCATCGAAAGCGTTCGGAACCCGCACCCCAGCAGGGCCATGGCATCCAGCGGATGCGCGGCCATCTCGCCGCAAATCGACAGCGCCACGCCGGCCTGCGTGGCGGCACGGGCCAGGCTGCGGAAAAAATTCAGCACCGGCGGCGACAGCGCGTCGTAGCGCCGGGCCAGCCTGGGATTGCCCCGGTCGCTGGCAAACAGGAACTGCACCAGGTCGTTGCTGCCGACCGAGAGAAAGTCGACCTCGCGCAGCAGCGCCGGCAGCTGCCAGGCCAGGGCCGGCACCTCCAGCATGGCGCCGACCTTGAGATCCGCAGGGGGCGGACGGCCCTGCGCGCGGGTATGCGCCAGTTCCTGTTCCAGGATCCGCCGCGCGGCGGTGAACTCCGCGACCTCCGCGATCATGGGAAACATGACCCGCAGCTCGCGGCCGGCCGCGGCGGCGATCAGGGCGCGCAGCTGCTGGCGCAGCATCGCCGGCCGGTCGAGGCCGATACGGATCGCCCGCCAGCCCATGGCCGGGTTGTCGTCCTCGCCGCCATTCCAGTAGGGCAGCGCCTTATCGCCGCCGACATCGAGGGTGCGGAAGGTAATCGGCAGGCCACCGGCCATGGCGTAGACCCGCTCGTAGAAATCGCGCTGCGCCTCGACACCAGGAAAGGCCTCGCGGACCATGAAGGGAACCTCGGTTCGAAACAGCCCGATGCCCTCGGCACCGGAGTTTTCGATCTGCGAAACGTCGATCAGCAGGCCGGCGTTCATCATCAGGCCGATGCGCGCGCCGTCGCGGGTGCGCGGTTCCAGGTCCCGGCTCGCCGCCTGCGCCGCCTTGCGCAGCTCGCGCGCCTCCATGGCCTCGCTGAAGCTGGCGCGCACGCCCTGCCGCGGCCGCAGGAAGACCTGCCCATTCTCGGCATCGGCGATCATGAAGTCGCCGGCGCGCACCTGCGACAGCAGGTCGGCGCACCGGCCGATGGTCGGGACTCCCAGCGCCCGCGCGACAATGGCGACATGCGCCGTCGGCGCGCCTTCCTCGAGCACCACCGCCCGCAGGCGGGAGCGGTCGTAGTCGAGCAGATCGGCCGGTCCCAGGCTGCGCGCGACCAGCACCATGTCGTCCGGCAGATCCTGTTCCTGCGCCGTGCCCTTGGCGCCGAGCAGCTGCTGCAGCAAGCGATTGCCCAGATCCTCGAGATCGGCGTAGCGCTCGCGGATATAGGGGTCCTTGACCTTGGCCATGCGGTTGCGGGTTTCGGTCTGAATCTTCTGCACCGCCGCCTCGGCGGTCAGGCCGTCGCGCACGGCTTCCTCGATGCGCGCCAGCCAGCCGCGGTCGGTCGCGAACATGCGATAGGTTTCCAGGATGTCCCGGTGCTCGCCGTCTCCGCCAAGGTCCTGAATCTCGATCAGGCGCTCGAGCCGCCCGAGCATTTCATCCAGCGCCGTCTCGAGCCGCAGCACCTCCGCGCCAGGATCCTCGGCCACGATCTGGGAAATGACGATGCCGCGGTGATGGGGCACGGCGTAGCCCATGCCGATGCCGTCGTTCAGCGTGATCCCGGAAAGCCGCGCCGGCACGACGCTGGCACCCTCGCTGTGCCGGGTTTCGTCGTCGGTCAGGACGGCGGCGCTGATGATCAGCTCCGACAGCACCATGGCCACGGTTTCCAGCGCCTCGACCTCTTCCTCGCTGTAGCTGCGGGCGGTCACGTTCTGCACCACCAGCACGCCCTGCACCCGGTTGTCGCGCAGCAGGGGCACGCCGAGCAGCGAGTGATAAATCTCCTCGCCGGTTTCCGGGCGGTAGGCGAATTCGGGATGGCTCTGCGCGTCGGCCAACGCCAGGGGCCGCGCCCGCAACGCGATATGGCCGACCAGGCCCTCGCCGAGACGCAGCCGCGTGCGATGCACCGCTTCCGGCTTCAGGCCCTTGGAGGCGTAGAGTTCCAGAACCTCGCCGGCGCGCATCAGATAGACCGAGCAAACCTCGGTCACCATGTCGCTGGCGATCATCGAGACGACCTGGTCGAGGCGCTCCTGGGTGGTGCGCTCGGTCTTCATCAGGTCTCGCAGCTCACGCAGCAAGCGGCGCGAGCCGCTCCACTCATGAGCCGAATGCCGGCTCATGGCTGCCTCTCCCTCACCCCGCGGCCCAAGATCGTCATGGGCCGGTGTGCATTGCAGCGGCCCTGATACATCGCTCTAAGCCGCGTCGAGTCCGTAGGCGCTGTGCAAAGATCGCAGCGCAAGCTCGGTGTATTCCTCGGCCACCAGAACGGACACTTTGATCTCGGAGGTCGAGATCACTTGGATGTTGATGCCTTTTTCAGCCAGGGTCTGGAACATCTGCTGCGCCACGCCGGCATGGCTGCGCATACCCATTCCAATGACCGAGATCTTGACCACGTTGGCGTCGGCGACCAGCTCGGCAAAGCCGATCTCGCCGCGCGCCTGCTCCAGCACCTCGACGGCGCGATCCAGTTCGCCCTTGGCGACGGTAAAGGTCATATCGGTGCGGTCGGTGCCGATCGAATTGCTCTGTACGATCATATCGACGTTGATCGCCGCGCCCGACAGCGGGCCGAACACCTTCGCCGCGACGCCCGGCTGATCGGGTACGCCGAGCAGCGTGACCTTCGCTTCGTCCCGGCTGTAGGTGACCCCGCTAACGATTGCCTGTTCCACGATTTCATCCTCGTCCACGACCAGGGTTCCGGGCAGGTCCTCGAAACTGGAGAGTACCTGCACCCGAACCCGATGCTTCATTGCCATCTCGACGGAGCGCGTCTGCAGCACCTTGGCCCCCTGCGAGGCCATTTCGAGCATTTCCTCGTAGGTGATCTTAGAGAGTTTCCGCGCCTTGGTCACAATCCTGGGGTCGCTGGTGTAGACACCGTCGACATCGGTGTAGATGTCGCAGCGCTCGGCGCCGAGCGCCGCCGCCAGCGCCACCGCCGAGGTGTCCGAGCCGCCACGGCCCAGGGTGGTAATGCGGTTGCGCTCGGGTTCCAGTCCCTGAAATCCGGCGACCACGGCGACCTGGCCCTCGCCAAAGCGGCGCTCCAGCTCGCCGACTTCGATCCGCTCGATCCGCGCCGAACCATGGGCGGCGTTGGTGACGATCGGAATCTGCCAGCCCTGCCAGGACCGCGCCGCGATGCCGCGCGCCTGCAGCACGATGGCGAGCAGGCCGGCGGTCACGTTTTCGCCCGAGGAGATCACCGCGTCGTATTCCCGCAGCTCGGTGATTCGCGCCGCCTTGCGGGTGTATTCGACCAGCTGATTGGTAACCCCGGCCATCGCGGACACCACGACAGCCACCTCGTTGCCCCGCTCCGTCTCGCGGGCAACGCGCTCGGCGACCTGCTGGATCCGCTCCAGATCCGCCACCGAAGTGCCACCGAATTTCATGACGATGCGCGCCATGGCCTTGCGATCCCAGGTTTGAAATAGAATAACAGCGCAACGCCAGCGCCTTGCCGCACCCGCG
Organism: uncultured Alphaproteobacteria bacterium; assembly: GCA_942491105.1. Lineage (GTDB taxonomy): Bacteria > Pseudomonadota > Alphaproteobacteria > Kiloniellales > DSM-21159 > JBBEAM01. The sequence continues at coordinate 173,763 of CALNZX010000012.1, forward strand.
CGCGCTATCCATACTCAACCCCTAAGGGCGGCGCAAGCTGCGGCCCAAGTTTTCACAGGAGAATCACGAGATGAGCGCGATCGGGCGCGAAACCGAGCCGGCCGGCACCAACATCGACCCCGCCGAGGTGGCGAAATTTTCCGCCCTGGCCGCCGAGTGGTGGAACCCCAGCGGCGAGTTCCGGCCCTTGCATAGGCTCAACCCCCTGCGCTTGCGCTTTCTGCGGGACCACCTGGCCGCCCGCGCCGGCCGCGACCCGCTCGGCGAGCGGCCGCTCGCCGGCTTGAGGATCGCCGATGTCGGCTGTGGCGGCGGCTTGCTCTGCGAACCCCTGACCCGGCTGGGCGCGAGGGTCACTGGAATCGACGCGGCGCGCGAAAGCATCGCGGTGGCTGCGCTGCATGCCGAGGAAAACGGCCTGTCGATCGACTACCGCTGCGTCGACGTCGAAGACTTCGCCGCGCAGGGCAATCTCTTCGATGCCGTCATATCCATGGAGGTGGTCGAACACGTCGCCGACGTCGAGGGCTTCCTCAACGCCTGCGCCGGCCTGGTCGCACCGGGCGGAGCCATGGCCCTGGCAACCCTCAACAGAACGCCCAAGTCCTTCGCGCTGGCGATCCTGGGCGCCGAGTACCTGCTGCGCTGGGTGCCACGCGGCACCCACGACTGGCGGCGCTTCCTCAAACCCTCGGAAATCGCCGCGATCCTGCGCCCGCAGGGGCTGGAACTCGCGGATATCACCGGGATTACCTATAACCCATTGAACGATTCATGGCGTCTGACGCCAGAAGACCTGGGCGTCAACTACATGCTGCTGGCGGAAAAGGCCGGGTAAGCCTGCTCCACAGGGACTTTCAAGATCCGCGCACCTCCGCGCTGCTGCCGCGCACGCAGGCGGTGATCAGATTGAGGATCGAGTTCCTCAGGGTTTCGTCGGGAATGCTTTCGATCAAGCGTGCCCGCTCGATCGCGCGACGCGGCAGAACGTTGTCGTCCTCGTCCGTGCCGTTCTCAAGCCCTTCGAAGAAATAGGCCGTTGAAACATCCAGAACCTTGGAGATGTCCCAAAGCCGGCTGGCACCGATACGGTTGTTGCCCTTCTCGTACTTCTGAACCTGCTGAAAGCTGATTCCCAGGGCATTGCCCAAAGCTGTCTGACTCATGCCTTTAATGGCTCTGGCTTCGCGTACCCGCTTGCCGACATGAACATCTACCGGATGAGGCATTTTCAATTTCTCTCCCAAAAATAGATTCACTCCTGTGCATCCACTAGACTGAGTTGAATATTTCGCGGCGGGGGTCAATTGTCAGAATAATCCCCGAAACAAACTTTCTTTTTCGCTTTCGCGGAATATTTTTTTACCTATAATGTAACAAAAATATTCCCTTGCTGTCATCGCCATGTCACGGGATGCGCGATCCGGCATTGCACTTAACAGTAGAAAGTGCGGACCTTGTGACTCAGCCGTCTAGACATGCTGTCCTCTATGAGATGATGCGCTCCTTCGTGACCTTGGCGCATACGCTCAACCTCTCGGAGACGGTCAACACCCTCGGCGTGACCCGGCAAACCGTGCGCCGGCATATCCGCACGCTCGAAGAAGCCACGGGTAAGCGGCTGTTCGAAGTGCGCAGCCGCAGCTACGTTTTGACCAAGGATGGCGAGGAACGCCTAGCCGAAGCAGAGCGTGTGCTCGAGCGTAGCGAGGCCTGGCTGCTCGGTCATTACGTGCGCGAAAGGAAGGGGGAAAACGCCCTCGACCACGCCGTCTACAGCGACAACCGCGGCCATGATTTCCACGCCCAGCAGCACCCTCTCAGCCGCCTCTGGGTCGATGCGCCGCCGCTCCTGCAAAAGGGGTATCAGGCCTGGGCCCAGTCTCGCTTTCAGGTAGAAAGCGAAGGAATGCAGCACGTTCACCCCTATCTGCTGCTCTACCGTCAGTTTGGCGAGGATTGGATCTGCGTCGGTATCGGCGAAAAATCCTCCTATGCCACATGGTTCGATTGGGCACAGGTCAAAAGCGCAATCGGACGTAATGTCGCGGACTCTCCGACACAACCGGAGATTAAGAAATTCGTCGCCAACGCCTATACGCAGATCATCAACGAAGGCGGCGCCAGGCTCGACCATATCTACGCGCAGACGCCGCACGAGAAAGGTGGAAAACCGACGCCGGTCAGCTACCAGCGCTTGCTATTGGGTTGCGCCTTTCCCGACGGCTCCCCCGTATTGGCCTCGCTGGTCGCGCGCACCTACGCCATCGAAATCCCAGGTCTGGCGCCGGAGAAAGTGCAGCGAATGCCGGCCGGTAGCCTGATGGAATTCGACATTCCCTAATATACCGATTGACGTTCATTTTTCACGGCCGCAAGAGACTGCTGGTCGGGTAAAAACATTTACCGGTACTCTCCGTTCCTCAAGGTAACCGAACCAAGGAGCGAAGATCATGTTACCCAAGGACCTCTATGACTCGATAAAATATGTGTCGTCGATTACGGAGATTGCGCGCGAAAGAGGTATCACTCTTGAGATCGGATCCGATTTCGAGACCTTCCGCACGGCTCTAAAAAGCCATCCGGACATGCCTCCGATCTACCCAATGTTCGATCCGGCCTGTTCCTATGTCGACTGGACCAACGGTCTGTGGATTCTCGGAACGGATGAAAAAGGGGAGATCGTCCACACCCAGGCAATGCGCCAGATCGACATGTCGAAAACGACACTGGCCGAGCACATCCAAATGCACCGCCGCAAGTATGTGGTCCAGGGCGCGGCTATCGACCCGGATCTCTCGCTCTATTCTCCGGGGTCGCCCTGGCACAGCATCAAGGGGAATGTCTGCTATCACGGCCAGCTCTGGCTCAAAGGCGGACCCAATGGCTATCGCGGCAAGGGCATGACGACCATCCTGCCGCGCCTTGCCATGGCGCTCGGCCACATGCAGTGGTCGCCGGACTACGTCTTCGGCTTCATGACGCCCAAGGCGGCCTGCGGCGGATTGTCGGCGCGCGAAGGCTACATGCACCTGGAGCCGGGGATCTGGCGCGTACCGGGCGATCCGCAGCCCCACGAGACCTGGATGGTCTGGATGGGACGCGAAGACCTCAACCACCTGATGCGCTTCCCGGCGTCGGATCTTTACGAGAAGCTGATCGAGCAGGACCGCAGGAAACTGGAAGAGGTTCCGCGACCGGCGGTCAACGGGCGTCAGGCAGCCTATGCCTGAGGCCGCCACCGCGCGGCAGGCGATTGGGGTTCGGGGAAGTGGCGCGTGGCTGCGTTGGGCAGCCCGCGCCGACTCCGATCCGGCCCTCGCGTGATGTCATCGCCGGGCGAGCGGCTGTTTAGGCTCAGCTATCGGGCCGCTTGCGCAGGGGCAGCTTGGCGAAGCGCACGCCTTCTTCCGCCAGTTCCACGGCTTCCTTCTCCGAGGCTTCGCCATAGATGCCGCGAGGATCGCTCTCTCCATAGTGGATGCGGCGCGCTTCCTCGGGAAACTTCTTGCCGACGTACTCGCAGTTTTCCTCGACATAGCTCTGCAGCTTGTTCAGCGCGGCCAGGGCCTGCTCCGTCTCGCCCTTCTTGCCGACGTTCGGCGCCATGATCTGCTTTTCGATCTTTGCCGAGCCGCAGACCGGGCAGGTAACCTTGCGCAGCTTGCGCTGCTCGTCGTAAGCGGCGGAGTTCTGAAACCAGCCTTCGAAGGCATGGTCGTTGCGGCAGGTAAGATCGTAGCGAATCATGTCTGTTTCCAATGAGATAGACTAGATAATTGGCGGCATTCCGCGAAAAAAGCAAGGAGCCCTGATGAGCGACCCCCATTCCGATAGCGCCGCCTCGCCCTGGGTAGAGCGCTTCGCCGAGCTGCTAGCGCCGGGCGGCGCGGTTCTCGACCTCGCAGCCGGGGCCGGACGCCATGCCCGGCTGCTGCACGCGCTGGGGCACCCGGTAACCGCGGTCGACCGGGATATTTCGCGGCTGCCGAAACTTCCCCGCCTGGAGGCGGTCGAGGCCGATCTGGAGGACGGTCGGCCGTTTCCCTTCCTGGAAGAGGACTTCGCGGGCGTGGTCGTCACCAACTATCTCTACCGGCCAATCCTGCCGGACATCGTCGCCAGCCTCGGCCCGGACGGCCTGCTGATCTACGAAACCTTCGCTCTGGGCAACGAAGCCTACGGCAAGCCGAGCAACCCGGACTTCCTGCTGCGCCCAGGCGAGCTGCTGGAGGCGGTGCGCGGTAAGCTGCGGGTGCTCGCCTACGAGGACTTGATTGTCGAGGCGCCCCGCCCGGCCGCGGTTCAGCGCATCGCCGCGCGCAACGAGATCAAGGGTTAGCCGAGGGCGGACCTCACGCCCCGGTGGCGCGAAGGCTTTCCGGAGCCTGGACGCGGTAACTGGGGGCATGGTTCCAGGCCGGGATCATGCGCCGCGCCTCGGCGACCTTCGCCGGGTCGATCTCGGCGCAGATCACGCCGACCTCCTCGCCCGCGTCGGCCAGGATTTCGCCCCAGGGCGCGACGATCAGCGAATGCCCATAGGTTTCCCGGTCCCGGGAGTGCCGGCCGCACTGCGCCGCCGCGATCACGTAACAGCCGGTCTCGATCGCCCGGGCGCGCAGCAGCACATGCCAATGGGCCTGGCCGGTAAAACGGGTGAAGGCGGCTGGCGCCACGATGAACTCGGCGCCCGCCTGGGCGAGATCCCGATAGAGCTGGGGAAAGCGCAGATCGTAGCAGATCGTCATCCCGAGACGGCCCCAGGGCAGCGCCGCCAGAACGGCCTCGCGCCCCGGCTGGAACAGCTTGGATTCCCGGTAGCTCTGGCCGTCGGGTATCTCGACATCGAACATGTGGATCTTGTCGTAGGTCGCGGCCAAGCGCCCCTGCGGGTCGATCAGCAGCTGCCGGTTGGCCAGACGCTCGCCCTCCAGACGGACGGTGATCGAACCGATCGAAAGCCAGACCTGCAACTCGCGCGCCAGTTCGCAAAAGGCGGCGGCGGCGGGATGCCCGTCCATCGGCGCCGCCTTGGCCAGTTGCTCGGGCTTGCGCATCTCGATCAGCGGCGTGTTCTCCGGCGTCGCGATGAACTCGGCGCCAGCGTCGCGCGCCCGCCGGATGCCCTCCACGGCCGCGGCGATCCCTTCGCCCAGATCGTCGGGGGCGTTGAGCTGCACGCAGGCGGCGCGGAAGGCGGCGGTCACGCGGCGGGGCCCTCCAGCAGGGGGTCGAGCTTGCCCGCGGCCTCGAGGGCGTAGAGCTCGTCGCAGCCGCCGACATGAGTCTCGCCGATAAAGATCTGCGGGACCGAAGTGCGCCCGCCGGCCTTCTCGATCATCTCGCGGCGGCGCAGCGGCTCCTGCATCAGGTCGATCTCGGTATAGGGCACCGCCTTATCCTTCAGCAGGCGCTTGGCGCGCGTGCAGAAGGGGCAGAGCATGTTCGAGTAGATGGTGATATCCGCCATGCGGAATTCCCTCTCCTTCCTTTGCGCCCTGGCAAGCCCAGCCAAGGCATGTTGCACTGCACTACATATAGGAACCCCGGGCGAGGTTTTTAGCACCCGGCGCACAGCTCCTACGACACCCGTGCCGCTTCGCCACGGGGCCGCTCCGACGTTAAGCTGGCGCGCCGCCTGCGCAAAAGCAAGGAGCACGCCATGCCGCTTTCGACCCCTCTCACCGAACTGCTCCGCATCGAGCATCCCGTCTTGCTGGCGCCCATGGGCATGGTGTCCGGTGGCGCCCTGGCGGCGGCGGTTACCCGGGGCGGCGGCCTCGGCATGATCGGCGCCGGCTACGGCAAGGCCGAGTGGCTCGACGCCGAATTCGACGCCGCGGGCAACGCGCGCGTCGGCGTCGGCTTCATCACCTGGAGCCTCGACAGACAGCCCGAGTTGCTGGACCTCTGCCTGGAGCGCAAGCCGGCGGCGGTGATGCTGTCCTTCGGCGATCCCACCCCCTACGTGGCCAAGATCAAACAGGCCGGCGGCAAGGTGATCTGCCAGATCCAGAATCTCCGCGACGCCAAGGCGGCGGTCCAGGCCGGAGCCGACATCATCGTCGCCCAGGGTACCGAGGCCGGCGGCCACGGCGCCAGCCGGGCGACCCTGCCGCTGGTCCCGGCCGTGGTCGACGCGGCCGGCCAGATCCCGGTGGTCGCCGCCGGCGGCATCGCCGACGGGCGCGGCGTCGCGGCGGCGCTGGCGCTGGGCGCGGCCGGAGTGCTGCTCGGCAGCTACTTCTATATTTCCGAGGAATCCCTGGTCCACCCCAGGCTCAAGCAAGCCGTGCTCTCCGCCAGCGGCGACGACGTGGTGCGCACCAAGGTCTTCGACATGGTGCGCGGCTATACCTGGCCCGAGCCCTACACCGGCGCGGCCCTGGCCAATAGCTTTCTCAAGCGCTGGCACGGCAATGAAGACGAGCTGCGCAGCCAGCTCGACAGCGAGATGCCGCGCTACGCCGAGGCCGCCGCCGAGGCCGATCCCGATACCCACGTGCTGTTCATCAGCCAGAGCGCCGATCTGCTGCGCGAGAGCAAGCCGGCGGAGGCAATGCTGGAGAAGCTGATGGCTCAGACCGCCAGCGAGCTGACCCGCCTCGCGGAGCTGGCCAAAGGGCTCTAGCGGCGCAGCACCCGGCCCAGGGTCAAGGCGTCCACGCGGGCCGCGCCGCCGCGCAGCAGAGTCCTGGCGCAGGCTTCCAAGGTCGCGCCGGTGGTCATGACATCGTCGATCAGCAGCACCCGCCTGCCGGACAGCGCCGTCTTGTGCCGCGGCGTCACGGCGAAGGCGCCGGCGACGTTCTTGCGCCGCTCGGCCCGGCTCAGGCGGCCTTGCGAGGGTGTGTGGCGGCGGCGCAGCAGCAGGTCGGCGATCACCGGCTTGGCGCGCGCCCGGCCCAGGGCCAGGGCAAGCAGCGCCGATTGATTGTAACGCCGCTCGAACAGGCGGCGGCGATGCAGCGGCACCGGCGCCAGCCAGTCGGCCTCCTCCAGCAGCTCCGCCCCGGCCCGGCCCATCCAGGCGGCGAAGGCGGGCGCGGCCTCGGTGCGGTCGGCATGCTTGAAACGCAGCAGCATGGCCTTGCTGGAATCGTCGTAGCGCAGGGCCGCCCGAGCACGGCCATAGGACGGGCGCTCGGCGAGGCAGCCGCCGCAGAGCGCCTCCGCCCCCTGATCGAACTCGAACGGCAGGCCGCAGACGGCGCAAAGCGGCGGCGCCAGCCAATCGAGATCGCTCCAGCAGCCGACGCAGAGGGTACCCGGCGCCTCCACCGTCGCGCCGCAGGCCAGACAGCGCGGCGGCAGCACCGCATCGACCAGGCGCCGCAGACTCCCGCGCAGCGGCGGGCCAAGGGGTAGGCTCATCGGCATCGTCCGATGCTCCTCCGCGTGGCGGACAGCGTCAATCGAGGAGTCTTTGCCTCCGGCGCCTGCCTGCCGCATATAAGAGGCATGGAAGCCCCGCAACCGATCTTCGACCGCAGCGCGCTCCGCGCCCACCGTGCCCGCGCCGCCACTGCCTGGGACGGCCCGGATTTCCTGGTGCGCGAAGCGGCCGAGCGGCTGGCGGATCGCCTGCCGGACATCAAGCGCGACTTCCCGCTGGCGCTCGATCTGGGCTGCCATGCCGGCGAGCTGAGCCGGGCACTGGCCGGGCGCGGCGGGATCGAGACCTTGATCCACTGCGACCCGGCGCAGGGATTCGCCACCAAAGCCGCCGAAGCGGGTCCGGCGGTCGTGGCCGAGGAAGACCTGCTGCCCTTCGCCGCCGGCCGCTTCGACCTGGTGCTCTCGGCGCTGTCGCTGCACTGGGTCAACGATCTGCCGGGCGCGCTGCTGCAGGTCCGCCAGATTTTGAAGCCGGACGGCCTGTTGCTGGCCAGCCTGCTCGGCGGCGACACGCTCTGGGAACTGCGGCGCAGCCTGATGCGCGCCGAGGACGAGCTGAGCGGCGGCGCCAGCCCCAGGGTCTCGCCCTTCGTCGAGCTGCGCGACGCCGCCGGGCTATTGCAGCGCGCCGGCTTCGCCCTGCCGGTCGCCGATGTGGACAGGATCACCGTCAGCTACCCCGATCCCCTGGCGCTGCTGCGCGAGCTGCGGGCCATGGGCGAAAGCAATGCCCTCGCCGCACGGCCGCGCGGCGTGCCGCCCCGCGACCTGCTGCCGCGCGCCGCTGCGCTCTATATGGAGGAGTTCGCCGGGGAGGACGGACGCATTCCAGCGACCTTCGAACTGATCACCCTGACCGCCTGGAGCCCGCACGACTCCCAGCAGCAGCCCCTGCGCCCCGGCAGCGCCGAAGCGCGCCTGGCCGAAGCTCTCGGCACCGAGGAAAAACCGGCGGGGGACAAGGCGAGCCCGAAGAAGAGCTAAAGCAGATCCCGCAGAATCGCGATCAGCGGCTCGTCGGCGGGCGGCATTTCGTAGTCGGCGAGGCGCGCCGGGCGGACCCAGGCGACCTCCTGGCCTTCCCGGGGATCGATCCGGCCCTTCCAGACCCGGCAGGCATAGAGCGGCATCAGCAGATGGAAATCCGCGTAGGCGTGGGAGGCGAAGGCGATGGCCGCCAGGCAGCTCTCCCGCGTGTCGATGCCGAGCTCTTCCTCCAGCTCCCGGACCAGCGCCGCCTCGGGCGTTTCGCCGTCCTGGACCTTGCCGCCGGGGAACTCCCAGAGACCGGCCATGGACTTGCCCTCGGGGCGCTGCGCCAGCAGCACCCGGCCATCGGCATCGACCAGCGCGGCGGCGGCCACCAGTACGATCGGCTTGGCGGCGGCGGCCTGACGTTCGCCCGCCTGCCAACAGCCAGAGGAGGTGTCGTTCATGGGGTTAGCTGCGGTAATCGCCGTTGATGGCGATGTAGCCGTGGGTCAGATCGCAGGTCCAGATCGTCGCCCGGCTCCGGCCGACGCCGAGATCGACGCCGATCTCGATCTCCTGGCCCTTCATATGGGCGGCAACCGGCGCCTCGTCATAATCCGGACGGCGCGCGCCGTTTTCCGTCAGGCGGATGCCGCCGATAGAGACCGCGAGCTTGCTCTGCTCCTGCGGCTCGCCGGACTTGCCGACCGCCATGACGATGCGGCCCCAGTTGGCGTCCTCGCCGGCGATCGCGGTCTTGACCAGCGGCGAGTTGGCGATAGCCCGGCCGATCCGGCGCGCCGAGTCCGTGGTCTTGGCGCCGCTGACATGAATGGTGACGAACTTGCTGGCGCCCTCGCCGTCGCGCGCCACCTGCTGCGCCAGCTCGATCAGCAGATCCTCTAGCGCGGCGCGGAACTCCTGCAGGTTCTTGTCGGAGGCCTTGGCGACGCGCGGATGCCTGGCCTGTCCCGTGGCCGCCAGGATCAGGCTGTCGCTGGTCGAGGTATCGCCGTCCACGGTCATGCAGTTGAAGGAGCGCTCGGTGCCGCGCTTGAGCATCGCCTGCAGCGCGGCCGCCGGGATCTTGGCGTCGGTGGCGACGAAGGCCAGCATGGTCGCCATATCCGGCTCGATCATGCCGGAGCCCTTGGCGATGCCGTTGATCGTCACCTCGGCCTTGCCGATCCGCGCCTTGCGGGTCGCCAGCTTGGGAAAGGTGTCGGTGGTCATGATCGCCTCGGCCGCCGCGCGCCAGGCATCGGCCTTGAGCGACTTGGTCAGACCAGGCAGACCGCCGACGATCCTGCCGACCGGCAGGGGTTCGCCGATCACCCCGGTCGAGGCGAGAAAGACCTCCCGCGCCTTGCAGCCGAGCAGCTGGGCCGTGGCGGTCGCCGTGGCGTCGGCGGCGTGCCAGCCGGCCTCGCCGGTGAAAACGTTGGCGTTGCCGGCGTTGACCACGATGGCGCGGCCGCGTGGGGCCTTTTGCGCTTTGAGCGCCTCGCGGCACCAGCGCACCGCCGGGCCCGCGGTCTGCGAGCGGGTGAATACCCCGGCCACCGCCGTGCCCGGAGCGAGCTCCATCAACAGGACGTCCTTGCGCCCCTTGTACTTGATCCCGCAGGCCCGCGCCGCGAGACGCACGCCGGGCAGCGCGGGCAGCTTCTGAAAGCGGCGGGGCGCCAGCGGCGATGTCTTCAGCTTCGGCATCCGGCTCCCCTTAACCCGCTTTCGCCCCTCGGTGCAGACGCCCTACTGCGCGGCGCCGTCCTCGGTGGTGGCGCCCTCTTCCTCGGCCTTCGGCAGCAGGATTTCGACCTCGTTGTTCTCGCGCAGGCCGGCAAGGTAGTCCTCGACCACCTGGCGCGAGAGCTGATCGACCAGCTGCTCTTCCATTTCCTCGAAGGCCGGCGGGCTCTGCTCGCGGCGGTCCTCGACCTTGATCACGTGCCAGCCGAACTGGGTCTCGACCGGCTCCTTGGTGTAATCGCCAACCTCCAGGGCGAAGGCCGCCTCGGAGAAGGGCGGAACCATCTGTCCGGCGGTGAAGTAGCCGAGGTCGCCCCCGCTCTCCCCGGTCGGGCCGATGGAGAATTCCTTGGCCAGCTCGGCGAAATCGGCGCCCTCGTCAAGCTGCGCGATGGCGGCCTCGGCGCCTGCCTTGTCTTCGCCTTCGAACAGGATGTGCCGGGCGCGGATCTCCGCCTGCGGAGGATTGTTCTCCAGATAGGTCGCGTAGGCCTCTTGGACCTTGTCGTCGCTGACCCCATCCTCGATCAAGTTGGCGAGCAAGACCTCGCGCATGATGTCGGCCTTCAGCTCCTCGAGCCGGGCCTGCACCTCATCGTCGTCGGCCAAGCCTTCATCGACCGCGGCTTTGTCGAGCAGCTTGAAGTCGACCAGACGCTCGACCAGGGCCGGAAAGATCAGCTCGAGCTGGGCCTGATACTGCGGCGGCAGCTGCGCGGCGGAGGCCATCACCTCGGAGCGGAAAATTTCTTCGCCGTTGACGATGGCGACCACAGGGTCCTGCTGCGCGGCGTCGCCGTCGTCCGACGTCGTCTGGTTCTCGTCCTGGGCAGTGGCGGTCAGCGGCAACAGGGCCGCGCCCGCGAGCAGTCCCGCGAGGATCAGGGCCAGGCCCCAGGGCTTCGACTTCATCATGGTGCTCCTTCGCCCGGCCTGCGGGCAGCTTTCGGAAAATTCAGCAGCAGGCATCATGCAGATCACTGCCCGCGATACAAGAGCGGCCTTTCCTGCAGGGCAAAAACGGCATCCCTGTGGCAGGCGGAATTTTAGCTGGCGCGCGGCCCGTCTAGCCGGTGTCTCCTGGCCTGCCAACGTTGACAGAGGCGACCCGCGGGCATATGTAGCGAAGCACTTGCCGCTATGCCCGTTGCGCAGGCTTTCGCGCTGGCCTGGTGGCCGCGCCATTTGAGGAATTCCATGCTCCAATCCTTGGCCAAGCGGTTCTTTGGGTCCGCCAATGACCGGTATCTGAAAACGCTCCGTGGCGATATCCAGAAGATCAATGCCTTGGAGAGCGACTACGCAGCGCTGAGCGACGAGCAGCTGCGCGCCAAGACCGCGGAATTCCGCGAGCGCCTGGGCAAGGGCGAGACGCTGGACGCCCTGCTGCACGAGGCCTTCGCGGTGGTGCGCGAGGCCGCCAAACGCACCCTGGGCCAGCGCCATTTCGACGTCCAGATGATCGGCGGCATGGTGCTGCATCGCGGCAAGATCGCCGAGATGAAAACCGGCGAAGGCAAGACCCTGGTTTCGACCCTGGCGGTGTACCTCAATGCCATCGAGGGCAAGGGCGTGCACGTGGTCACGGTCAACGACTACCTGGCGCGCCGCGATGCCGAGTGGATGGGCGAGGTGTACCGCTTCCTCGGCCTGACCATCGGCTGCATCGTCCACGGCTTGACCGATATCCAGCGCCGCGAAGCCTATGCCTGCGACGTCACCTACGGCACCAACAACGAGTTCGGCTTCGATTACCTGCGCGACAACATGAAGTTCCGCCTCGACGACATGGTGCAGCGGGAGTTCAACTTCTGCATCGTCGATGAGGTCGATTCCATCCTGATCGACGAAGCGCGCACCCCGCTAATTATCTCGGGCCCGGCCGAGGATTCCTCGGAACTCTACCGCTCCGTCAACGTGCTGCTGCCGAAGCTGACCGAGAAGCATTACGAAAAGGACGAGAAGGCGCGCGCCGTCACCCTGAACGACGAGGGGGTCGAGGCCATCGAGGGCCTGCTGCGCGAGGCCGGCCTGATGGACGAGGGCTCGCTTTACGACATCGGCAATATTTCGACGCTGCATCATGTCCAGCAAGCGCTGCGCGCCCACGTCCTGTTCCACCGCGATACCGATTACGTGGTCAAGGACGACGCGGTGGTGATCGTCGATGAGTTCACCGGCCGCATGATGGAAGGCCGCCGCTACTCCGAAGGCCTGCATCAGGCGATCGAAGCCAAGGAAGGCGTCACCATCCAGCAGGAGAACCAGACCCTCGCCTCGATCACCTTCCAGAATTACTTCCGGCTGTATCCCAAGCTGGCGGGCATGACCGGCACGGCGATGACCGAAGCCTCCGAATTCGAGGAAATCTACGGCATCGAACCGATCGAGATTCCGACCAACGTCCCGGTCTCGCGCCGCGACAGCGACGACGAGGTCTATCGCACCGCCGAGGAGAAATTCGAGGCCATCGCCCTGCAGATCGAGGAGTGCGTCGCCCGCAAGCAGCCGGTCCTGGTCGGCACGGTGTCGATCGAGAAGTCCGAGCTGCTCTCCGAGCTGCTGAACAAGAAGAAAATTCCCCATGAAGTGCTGAACGCGCGCTATCACGAGCGCGAGGCCTTCATCATCTCCCAGGCCGGCGCGCCGGCCGCCGTGACCATCGCCACCAACATGGCCGGCCGCGGCACCGACATTCAGCTCGGCGGCAACCTGGACATGCGTGTCGCCCAGGAGACGGCGGACATCGAGGACGAGGCCGAGCGCCAGAAAATCGTCGAGAAGATCAAGGCCGAGATCCAGGCCAACCGCGAGATCGTGCTGGCCGCCGGCGGGCTCTTCGTGCTCGGCACCGAGCGCCACGAAAGCCGGCGCATCGACAATCAGCTGCGCGGCCGCTCGGGCCGCCAGGGCGACCCCGGCGCCTCCAAGTTCTTCCTCTCCCTCGACGACGACCTGATGCGCATCTTCGGGTCGGAGCGCATGGATTCCATGCTGCAGCGCCTCGGCCTGCAGAAGGGCGAGGCGATCGTCCATACCTGGGTCAACAAGGCGCTGGAAAAGGCGCAGCAGAAGGTCGAGGCGCGCAACTTCGAGATTCGCAAGAACCTGCTGCAATACGACGACGTGATGAACGACCAGCGCAAGGTCATCTACGACCAGCGCCGCGATCTGATGAAGACCTCGGACGTCAGCGACACCGTCGACGAGATGCGCCACGAGATCATCGAGAACGTCGTCACCAAGTACATGCCGCCCGAGGCCTATCCCGAGCAGTGGGAACTCGACTCCCTGCACGAGGAATGCCGCCGGCTGCTCGGCCTCGACCTGCCGATTCACGACTGGGCCAAGGAAGAGGGCATCGCCGACCAGGAAATGCTGGAGCGTATCCAGAAGGCCAGCGCCGAGAAGATGGCGGCCAAGGCCGCCAATTTCGGGCCGGAGACCATGCGCGCCGCCGAAAAGGGCGTGCTGCTCAACGTCCTCGACCGGCAGTGGAAGGACCATCTGCTCTCTCTCGACCATCTGCGCCACGGCATCGGCCTGCGCGCCTATGGCCAGCGCAATCCGCTCAATGAGTACAAGAGCGAAGCCTTTAATCTGTTCAGCGAGATGCTGCTGCACGTGCGCGAGGAGACCACCATGGTCCTCTCCCATGTCGAAATCCGGCAGCGCGACCCAGAGGAAGAGATTATCCCCCGCCGGGCGCCGCAGCAGACCCAGGAGACGCGCAACGATCCGGCGCTGGCCAGCGGCCCGGCCGAAGGCCAGCTCGCCAGCACCCCGGCCTCCGCGCCGCCGCCGCGCCCCGGACGCGCCCGTCAGGTGGCCCGTCCGCAGGCCGGACCCTCCGCGGTCGGCCCGGTCGCCGGCGCCGCCACCGCCGAGATCGACAAGAACGATCCCAATACCTGGGGCAAGGTGCCGCGCAACGCCCCCTGCCCCTGCGGCTCCGGCAAGAAGTTCAAGCACTGCCACGGCAAGGCATCCTAGCCGGCGGCCGGATTCGACGCCGGGACGCGGTCTAGAGCGTGCTGTACTTTCTGTTCTTCTGGATCATCCCGGCGATCGCCGCCTATGTGCTGTTCTACAAATACGGGCATGTCCTCGCCCGCCGCGTCGGCCGCGCCTGGACCAACAGGATTTTCGCCGGAGGCTGCCTCCTGCTGATCGCCGCCCTGGTCTTCGTGACACACCTGAGGGGCATGTGACGGCCGGCTTTCCACGGTTTGCCCGGCTTGGCGCGAGCTGCTAGCCTCGAATCCCAGCCGGGTGTTTCGCGAATAAAGTCAGAAGACCTAAGCTTTCCGCGCTCTGTCAGAAGCAGCCCAACTTGCAGATTCACTACTACCAGACGGCGGTCCTGACGCTTCTCACGCAGAAGCCGCGGCTGCGCATCGTGGTCGTCGGCGCCAATGACGGCAAACACAACGACCCGATCTACGAGACGATCAGGCAGAACATGGCCGAGCGGGTTGACCTGGTGCTTTTCGAGCCGCAGCGGGATCTGATTCCCTACCTTGACGCGAACTACAGCTTCGTCGCCGAACGCCATGTGATAAACGCGGCCATCGGCGAGGGCGAAACGATGACGCTCTACACCATCCGCAAAGACTACTGGGCGCAGATGCAGCCCGAATACGCCGTGAACTGGCCCCTGTACCGCGCCCCGAGCGGCGTCACCTCGTCGCGGCGGGATAAGGTCGAGGAATGGGTGCGCAAGATGCTTGGCGAGACTGCCGACCTGGAGCGCATCATCGAACAAATCACGGTGCCCGCCCGCCGGCTTGTCGATGTCTTGGAAGAAAACGGCATCCCGCGGGAGATCGACGTCCTGCAGGTCGATGTCGAGGGCGAGGACGACACCGCGATCCATTGCTGCGATATCGCGGCAACGCGGCCGGCCGTGATCCACTGCGAGACCCATCACCTGGGCATCGAGCGCATCCGCCGTCTCTGCGACTACTTGGCCGAACAGGGCTACCGGATCGTCAGCATGAAAGGCGAAGCCCTGGCGATACGCAAGGCGTGAGGCGGCGCCTGGCGCCTCTATACCCCGGTTTCCTTATTCCCGCCGCCGCATTCCCCGCCGCGTAAAAAGCTTTATCGGAGGCGCTCCGATGCGGCAGTATTCCGATGCGCCTACGCGCGGGATAGCTGGAACGGCGCCGGATGTTTACCTCCTCCTATCGGCCCAGAGCTTGGAAAGCGAAGCATGTCTGA
This sequence comes from uncultured Alphaproteobacteria bacterium, assembly GCA_942491105.1. Taxonomy (GTDB): domain Bacteria; phylum Pseudomonadota; class Alphaproteobacteria; order Kiloniellales; family DSM-21159; genus JBBEAM01. The sequence continues at coordinate 189,111 of CALNZX010000012.1, forward strand.
GTGCATATTTTGCAAGATCGTCGGCAAGGAGCTTCCGGCGCAGATCGTCCACGAGGATGACCGGGTCATGGCCATCCTGGATGTCGGGCATGTCAATCCCGGCCATACGCTCGTCCTGTCCAAGCGCCACGCGGAAACCCTGCTGGATGCGGAGGAGGACCTGGCCGCCCATGCGTTTCGCATCGCCTGGCGCATCGCGCAGGCCCTGAACGCCGCCTTGCCGTCCGAGGGGATGACCGTCCTGCAGGCGAACCGGCCCGCCGGTTTCCAGACCGTTCCGCATTTCCATCTGCATGTCCTGCCCCGCTTCGCAGGGGACGGCGTGGAACTGGCCTGGCCGAGGAAAAACCCCTCGCAGGAGCAACTGGCGGACTATGCCGCCGCGCTGCGCGAGGCCCTGGCGGGATAACTCCACCAAATCAAAGACATCCCTGCGAAAGGCTTGTCCAGCCATGGCAAATCATAAACGCAAAGGCCCGAAATCGACCCGCGCGGGCTGCATGCTTTGTAAGCCCCACAAGCGGCAGGGTACCCGTCTTGCCGAGCGCCAGCGCTTTTCCAGCACACGCAAGATCGTCATGGGCGCGGAGCAGATTTCCGAAGCTTTGGGAAAGCGCGGCGACTTAGGGAAGGCTTCCTAGCCCAGCCCCTTCTGGCCCATGTCGAGGTACTTCTGGCGGCGCTGCGTCTTGAGCGCCGGGCCGTCCTCGCGGCGCAGGGAGACCAGCGCCTTCTCGATGGTGTCGCCGACCGCCTTGTAGGTCGCCTTGGGGTCGCGGTGGGCGCCGCCCAGGGGTTCCTTGACGATGCCGTCGATGACGCCGAGCTTCGCGAGATCCTCGGCGGTCAGGCGGAGCTGCTCGGCCGCCTCCTGGGCCTGGTCGCCGCTGCGCCAGAGGATCGAGGCACAGCCTTCCGGCGAGATCACCGAATAGATCGCATGCTCCAGCATGAAGACCTTGTCGGCGGTGGCGATGGCGATAGCACCGCCGGAACCGCCCTCGCCGATGACCACGGAGATCACCGGCACCTCGAGCTTCAGGCAGACCTCGATGGAGCGGGCGATGGCCTCGGCCTGGCCGCGCTCCTCGGCGCCGATGCCCGGATAGGCGCCGGCGGTATCGACCAGGGTGACGACCGGCAGGCCGAAACGCCCGGCCAGATCCATCAAGCGCTGGGCCTTGCGGTAGCCCTCGGGCCGAGTCATGCCGAAATTGTGGGTGACGCGGCTGGTGGTGTCGCTGCCCTTTTCCTGGCCGATGAACAGGCAGGAATAGCCGCGGAAGCGGCCCAGGCCGCCGATCAGCGCCTTGTCCTCGGCGAAGGCCCGATCGCCGGCCAGCGGCGTGAAATCGTCAACCAATTCAGCCATGTAGTCGGAGAAATGCGGGCGCTCGGGATGGCGCGCGACCAGCGCCTTCTGCCAGGGCGTCAGCTTGCTGTAGGTGCTGGTGAGCAGCCGCTCGGCCTTGCCTTGGAGCTTGCTCACTTCCTCGGCGATGTTGATCTCATCGTCGTCGGAGAGGTGGCGCAGCTCCTCGATCTTGCCTTCGAGCTCGGCGATCGGCTTCTCGAATTCGAGAAAGTGCTTCATCCGCGCGTCTTAGCATAGGGTTTCGTCCAGCGCGAGACTTGACGCAGACAAAAACGCGGCTCAGGTTGCGCGCGTTCCTAGGGGAGCCGGATTTCCGGCTGAGAGGGATGGCGCGGCATCGAGCCGCGCAGCACCGACTCTTAGAACCTGATCCGGGTCATACCGGCGCGAGGGAAGGAACGGGCTTTCGGAACTAGGCGTAATCCGCCGTCGGCCTCCTCGCGCTTTTCTACAGAGGAGGTGTCATGTTCCGTATGCTCTCAGCCGCTTTGCTGGCTTTCATTACTCGCCCTGCCCACCCAGTCCCTGGCCGCCGAGCAAGCGCGGAAACTCACCCTGCTGCTCGATTGGTTCGTCAACCCGGACCACGCGCCGCTTATCGTCGCCCTGGAGAAGGGTTTCTTCGCCGAGGAGGGGCTGGAGATCGAGGTGATCGAGCCCGCCGACCCCAACGATCCGCCGAAGCTGGTCGCCGCCGGCAAGGCCGATCTCGCCGTAAGCTATCAGCCGCAGCTGCACATGCAGGCCGCCGCCGGGCTGCCGCTGGTGCGCATCGCCACGCTGGTGGGCACGCCGCTCAACACCCTGCTGGCGCTGGCCGATGGCCCGGTCGAGAGCCTGGCCGATCTCAAGGGCCGCAAGGTCGGCTTTTCGGTCGGCGGCTTCGAGGACGCGCTGCTCGCCGCCATGCTGGCCGAGGTGGGAGTGGCCATCGAGGACGTCGAGCTGATCAACATCAACTTTTCGCTGTCCCCGGCCTTGCTGTCCGGTCAGGTCGACGCGGTGATCGGCGCCTTCCGCAACTTCGAGATCAACCAGCTCGAACTGCTGGGGGCGGCGGGGCGGCCCTTCTACGTCGAGGAGCACGGCGTTCCGGCCTACGACGAGCTGATCCTGATCGCCGGTCGCGAGCGTCTCGACGACCCGCGCCTGCCCGCCTTCCTGCGCGCTCTGGAGCGCGGCGTGCTCTATCTGATCAACCATCCAGAGGAGTCCTGGGAGCTCTTCGCCGGCTATGGGGACGGCCTGGACGACGAACTCAACCGCCGCGCCTGGGCCGACACCCTGCCGCGCTTCGCGCTGCGCCCGGCGGCCTTGGATAGCGGCCGCTACCGCCGCTTCGCGGAGTTCCTGATCGCCCAGGGCGTGATCGAGTCCGCGCCGCCGCTGGAAAGCTATGCCGTGGAGCTGGAGTAAACGCAAAACGGCCGCCCCGTGAGGGGCGGCCGTGCGCGTAACCGGAAGCCGCTGAAGCTTACTTCTTCGCGGCGGCCTTCTTGGCCGGGGCCTTCTTCGCAGCCGCCTTCTTAGCAGGAGCCTTCTTGGCCGGAGCTTTCTTCGCGGGAGCCTTCTTGGCCGCGGCTTTCTTGGCCGGCGCCTTCTTGCGGTCCGCCCTGGCGATGGCGGCGGCCTTCTGCACCATGACCTCGGCCTGCTTGATCGAGGCGATGTCGATCAGACGGCCGTCGAGGGCCACCGCGCCCTTGCCGTCCTTGGCCGCCTGCTTCATCGCGGCGATGATGCGCTTGGCCTTCTCGACCTCGGCCTTGGAGGGCGAGTTGATCTCGTTGGCCAGATCGACCTGGCTGGGGTGGATCGCCCACTTGCCCTCGCAGCCGAGCACCGCGGCGCGGTTGGCCTGGGCGCGATAGCCATCGGGATCGCCGAAGTCGCCGAAGGGTCCGTCGATGGGACGCAGGCCGTTGGCGCGGGCGGCGACCACCATGCGCGCGACCGCGTAGTGCCACATGTCGCCCCAGTGATAGTCACGCGGAGCGCCGTCCTCGGTTTTGTCGGTCAGCACGCCGTAGAGGGCGTTGGGGCCGCCGATCACGGTGGTGCGCGCCTTGGTCGAGGCGGCGTAGTCGGCGACGCCGAAATGCAGCGATTCGTTGCGCATCGAGGCACCGGCGATCTCGTCGACATTGGCCATGCCGAGCGCGGTCTCGATGATGATCTCGAAGCCGATCCGCTTCTTGCGGTTCATGGCGTCCTCGACCTGGGTAACCAGCATATCGACGGCGTAGATATCGGCGGCGGTGCCGGCCTTGGGGATCATGATCAGGTCGAGACGCTCGCCGGTCTGCTCGATCACGTCGACGACGTCGCGGTACATGTAATGGGTATCGAGGCCATTGATCCGGACCGAGAGAGTCTTGTCCCCCCAATTGATCTCGTTGATGGCCTTGATGACGTTCTTGCGCGCCTGGACCTTGTCGTCCGGGGCCACGGCATCCTCGAGATCGAGAAAAATGACGTCGGCCGTGGACTCCGCGGCCTTCTCCAGAAAACGGTAGTTGCTGCCGGGCACGGCGAGCTCACTGCGGTTAAGGCGCGCGGGCGCCTGTTCGATGAGGGTAAAGGACATTCGATTCCCCTTGGGTCAAAGCGATCAGATGAAAGAGAGCAAGCGCGCATCGACGGATGCCTGGAACCTGCTCACGGATGTTTCTTTGCTGGTATTACGCCATCTATCGCGCAGCATTCAACCGCGCCGTTGCACCGGTCTGCGCCACAGACCGGTCGATTATCCCTTGCGCGCCAGGGGATGATGCTCGGCGACCAGGGATTTGAGCCGCTCGTTGAGGACGTGGGTGTAGATCTGCGTGGTCGAGATGTCGGCGTGGCCGAGCATCTGCTGCACCGCGCGCAGATCGGCGCCGTGATCGAGCAGATGGCTGGCGAAGGCATGGCGCAGGACATGCGGCGAAACCTTGGAGGGCGGAATGCCCGCCTCGATCGCGAGCTCCTTGAGCAGCTGCGCGACCCGGTGCCGGGTCAGATGGCCGTCGCGGCCGCGCGAGGGGAACAGCCAGGCGGATTCCGCGCCGGGCTTGAGGTAGCCCCGCCGGGCGCCGCGATAGGCCACCAGAGCGGCGCGCGCCTCCTCGCCGAGGGGAATCATCCGCTCCTTGCCGCCCTTGCCGCGCACGATCAGCACCCGCGGATCGCGGGCGACCGCCGAAAGCGGCAGGGTGACCAGCTCCGAAATCCGCAGCCCGGTGGCATAGAGCACCTCGATCAAGGCGCGCAGACGCAGACCCTCGGCACCGGCGCGCGCGCGCGCGGCGTCCAGCAGGGCCTCGACCTCGGCTTCGTTGAGGACCTTGGGCAGGCTGCGCCCCTGGCGCGGCGAGTCGATGCCGCTCGCCGGGTTGTCCGCGCGCAGGCCTTCGGCAAAGAGGAAGCGGTAGAACTGGCGCAGCGCGGAGAGCCGCCGGGCCAGGGTGCGCGCGGCCATGCCCCTAGCCGACTGCCCGGCCAGGTAGCCGCGAATCGCCTCGGTTCCGGCCTCCTCCACCGGGGTGGCGCCGAGCGAAGTTGAGAAATCCAGGAGGTCGCGCCGGTAGGCTTCCAGGGTATTGGGCGAGGCACCGCGTTCGGCGGACAGCATTTCCAGGAAGCTCTCGACATGCCGGGATAGCGGGCCGGGCTCGTTCCGGCCGCCTCCCGCGCGTCCTTGCCGTTCGCTCCTGGACATCGCCGCCGGCTATAGCCCGCTGGCGGCGGCGGCTTCCATGGCCAGCATGCGGGCCTCGAACCCGAGGTCGCTGTCGCTCAACCCGGCCAGCAGCTCGCCGAGCACCTGCGGTGACAGGTCCTGAGGTCCGCCGCCGTTCAGCACCAATAGGCTCAGCAGCACGGTCTCGCCAAGCCGTCCGGAGCGGCCGGCTTCGCGCAGGGAGAACAGACGCCGCGCGTCGGCGCGGCTGACATCGCCCTGCGGGCTGGCATTCTGCGTGCCGGCAGAAACGCCCTGTAGAGCCAGGCTCTCGTCCAGAGGCAACACGGTCTTTTCGCCCAGAGCGTCCAGCATATTGGCGACCAGCACCTCCTGCCGGCGCACCCGCTCGCCCTGCAGCGGCGCGCGAGCGCGCTTCCAGGTGGCGTCGTCGAGACCGCTGCGGGCTGGGTCGAAGCCGGCGATGCGGGCATAGGGCCAGAGCGCCACCAGCGGGCTGCCGCTATCGCGCGCGCTCTGATACTCGGTGCGGGCGAGGTCGAGCCAGGCGCCTCCACGCTCGAACTGACCGGCCATGAACAGGGCCCGTCCGGCTTCCCCGGCGAACCAGACGATAGCCGCATCGGGCGGCATCTGGCGCAGCAGCGGCAGGGCGGCACGCGCCGCGGCCCGGTAGAGCGTTTCCCGCCGGGCATGGTCGAACAGCGCGGCCAGGGCATCGGCCTGGAGGCGCGGCTCGCTGGCGCGGCTGGCGGCCTGGAACAGCAGCGCCCGGCTGCGCGGGCCGGGTTCGCTCTTGGCCAGCGAGGGCGCGTTGTCGAGCTCCAGCGGGGTGAAGCTGAACGCGCCATAGAGCGCGGCCAGCTCACCGCCCGGCAGCACGCCCATGTGGGTCGCGACCTCGCCAACCCGGACCCGGGATTCGATATCCAGCGTCCCGGTCCGCGCCAGGGCGGCCAGCATCGCCGGCTTGGCATCCTGCAACGAGGACAGGGAGAGGTTCTCGCCGAGCTGGCTGAGCATCGCCAGCTTAAGCGGCGTCAAGCTTTCCACCTGCGGCGGGCGGCCATAGCCCGCCATCGCTTCGGCCAGCGCGATAAAGCCGGCCTCGCCGCCGCCCTGTTCGCGCAGCAGATCCAGCCCAAGCATCGCGCCGGTTTCATCGCCGTTGGCGAGCTGACAGGCGATCATCGCCTGGTTCCAGTAAGGATCCTCGGGATAGAGCTGAACGCCGCTGCTGGCGGCCTGACAGGCGGCCTGAAAGTCCCCGCGCAGGAAGCCGCCGTCGGCGCGGGCGCGCAGGACCATGCCCGGCTGCTGGCCCTGGGGCACCAGCCGCAGCAGTTTCTCCAAGCCCTCCAGTTCGCCGAGCGCCAGCAGGCGTTCCACGCGCAGCGCCAGCAGGCTTTCACGGCGTTCCCCGATGCCTTGCTGGACCGGCGCCTTGGCCGAGGTCAGCAGCAGACGGCGCGCCAGATCGCGCGCCACCACGGAATTCAGATACTCGGAGATCTGCGGAATTTCCTGGACCACCAGGCTGCGCGGCGTGCCCTGCCACATGTCGGCCCCGAGGCCGCCCTCGATCGGCTCCAGGACGCCGAGGGCGTCATGCTCCGGCGCGCCGAGGGAATTGACTTCGATCCCGGTCACGTCGGAACGCGGCGCCGTCGGCGAATTGGGTTCGCCCGGAATGGAATTCGCCGGCGGCAGCAACTGGGTCGGCGCGCCCAGCGGTTCGGCTTCGATGCCGCTTTTACCCTGGCTGGTCTGCGCCTGGGCGGCTCCGCTCAGGAACGCCGCCACGGCGAAGACGCTGAGCCAGCGCCTAGCGCGGGAAGCGGTCATTGGGCAGCTCGCGCACGACCTCTTGGGTCGGGGCTGGAATTTCGACCATCAAAAGCGCCGCCGCGCCAACGGCGACGATTGCGATCAGTCCGGCGAAGAGTATTGCGCTGATTTTCCCCACGGCGTCCGTCGTTCCCTGCTAATGCTGTTGTCTGCGGATGTTGATTTTGAGGCGCCCGCCATCCAGGCTGCAGCCATGCGGCGGAAGCCTTGCCCTAAACCAACGGAATTATGGTAGATTTCCACTATGGCGACTTTGCGGCAGTTTATGAGCGCAGAGGCGCCCGATGCAATGCCACCCGCCCTTGGCGGCACCGAATTGAGAGAGTGAAGCTTAGCCCATGCCCCGTCGCGGGCCCGATATCCCTTCCGACAACATCGTCCTGGTCGGCCTGATGGGCGCCGGAAAGAGCTGCATAGGCCGCAAGCTCGCCGCGCGCCTGCGCCTGCCTTTCGTCGATGCCGATGCCGAAATCGAGAAGGCTGCCGGGTGCAGCATTTCGGAGATTTTCGCGCAGCACGGCGAACAGGCCTTTCGCGAGGGCGAGCGGCGGGTGATCGCCCGGCTGCTGGAAGACGGCCCGAAGGTGATCGCCACCGGCGGCGGCGCCTACATGGACCCGACGACCCGCGAGGCGATTCGCGGCGGCGCAGTCTCGATCTGGCTGCGCGCCGATCTCGACCTGCTGGTACGCCGGACCAGCCGCCGCAAAACCCGGCCGCTGCTCAAGTCCGGCGACCCAAAAGAGATTCTCGGCCGCTTGATCGACGAACGCTATCCCTACTATGCCGAGGCGGACATCACCGTGGACAGCGTCGACGCACCGCCGGAAAAAACCGTGCAGCGGGTGCTCGAGGCCCTGCGCGCCCATCAGCAAGAGAGCGCGGCGGTATGAGTAGCGCTGGACAGGCGAGTGAAACCGCGCTGCGCGTCTCCCTGGGCGAACGCAGCTACGACATCGTTATCGGCGAGGAGCTGATCCCGCGCGCCGCGCAGTGGGTCAAGCCGCTGCTGAAAACCCCGCGCGCCCTGATCGTGACCGACGAGACCGTGGCCGAGCTGCACCTGGAAGCCCTGGAGCGGGCCTTGGAAACCGGCGGCATCGCCTGCGAGGCCTTCGTCCTGCCGGCCGGCGAGGCCAGCAAGAGCTTCGAGCATCTGGCCGATCTCTGCAGCCGTCTGCTGCTGGCGGGAGTCGAACGCGGAACCACCCTGATCGCGCTGGGCGGCGGCGTGATCGGCGATCTCACGGGCTTCGCCGCGGCCATAATGCTGCGCGGCCTCGATTTCATACAGATTCCCACCACCCTGCTGGCCCAGGTGGATTCCTCGGTTGGCGGCAAGACCGGAATCAACACCCCCGAGGGCAAGAACCTGGTTGGCGCCTTCCACCAGCCGCGCCTGGTGCTGGCGGATACCACGGCGCTGTCCACCCTGCCCCGGCGCCAACTGCTGGCCGGTTACGCAGAAGTGGTCAAGGTCGGAGCCATCAAGGACGCGGCGTTCTTTACCTGGCTGGAATCCCACGGCGCCGACCTGCTCGACGGAGACCCGGAGCTGCTGGCGCGCGCCGTCCAGGCCGCCTGCGCCGCGAAAGCCGAAATCGTCGCCGCCGACGAACGCGAAGCGGGCGTGCGTGCCCTGCTCAACCTTGGCCATACCTTCGGACATGCCCTGGAGGCCGAGTGCGGCTATAGCGGCGAGTTGCTGCATGGAGAGGCCGTGGCGATCGGCATGGTCATGGCCTGCGAGCTTTCCACCCAGCTCGGCCTCTGCCCCGCCGAGGACACGGCCCGGCTGCGCCGGCATTTGGCGGCGGTCGGCCTGCCGACCGGGCTGGAAGCCTTGCCTGGCCGGACCTGGAGTCCGGCCCGGCTGCTCGCCCATATGCAGAAAGACAAAAAGGTGGAACAGGGCCGCATCACCTTCATCCTGACCCGCGGCCTCGGCGCGGCATTCGTCGAGCGCAGCGTCGATCCCGCCGAAGTCTCGGCTCTGCTGAGCCGCGCCGCCGCGGCCTGAACGGACAGGACCCATGGACCTTCAGGTTCTGCTTTCGATTATCGCGATTATCGTCTTGCTGCTGATCTCGGGTTTTTTCTCGGGCAGCGAGACCTCCCTGACCGGCGCCTCGCGGCCGCGCATGCATAACCTGGAGCAGCAGGGCAATCCCCGCGCCGGCATCGTCAACCGGCTGTGGAAGCGCAAGGAACGGCTGATCGGCGCCATCCTGCTGGGCAATAACCTGGTGAATATCCTGGCCTCGGCCATCGCCACGGGGATCATGATCCGCTACTTCGGCGACACCGGCGTGCTCTACGCCACGGCGATCATGACCGCGCTGGTGCTGATCTTCGCCGAGGTGCTGCCCAAGACCTACGCCCTGCACAACACCGACCGCCTGGCGCTGTCGGTGGCGCCGGTGATGCGGGTGCTGACGATGGTCTTCGCGCCGATCAGCCTCGCGGTCGAGGTGATCGTGCGGCTCACCCTGCGGCTGTTCGGCATGCGCGTCGACCGGCCCTACAGCGGCGACAGCGAGGAAGAGCTGCGCGGCGCCATCGATATGCACAGCGGCGACGAGGAAGCCAAGCACGAGCGTCATATGCTGCGCTCGATCCTCGATCTCGACGAGCTGGTGGTCGAGGAGATCATGGTCCACCGGCGCAACGTCTTCGCCATCGACGCCGACCTGCCGCCAAAGCGCATCGTCGAGGAGGTGCTGGCCAGCCCCTATACCCGGCTGCCGCTATGGCGCGGCGATTCCGACAACGTCATCGGCGTGCTGCACGCCAAGGCCCTGCTGCGCAGCGTTCAGGCCGCCGGCGGCGAGCTCGACAAGCTGGACATCGCCGCGATCGCCAACCCGCCTTGGTTCATCCCTGAATCGACCGATCTTTTCTCCCAGCTACACGCCTTCCGCGAACGCCAGGAGCACTTCGCCATCGTGATCGACGAATACGGCGAGATGCTCGGCATCGTGACCCTGGAGGACATCCTCGAGGAGATCGTCGGCGAGATCGAGGATGAGCACGACGTCTCGGTCGAAGGCGTCGACCGCCTGCAGGACGGCTCCGCCATCGTCTCCGGCGACGTCACCCTGCGTGACATCAACCGCAAATGCGAGTGGTCCCTGCCCGACGAAGAAGCCTCGACCGTCGCCGGTCTGGTGCTGCACGAGGCGCGCCGCATTCCCGATGTCGGACAGGTCTTTACCTTCCACGGCTATCGCTTCGAGATTCTCGGCCGCGAGCGCAACCGGATCACCCTGCTCAAGGTCGCCAAGCAGAGCGACGACACCCCGGAGCTGATCGACGAGGACGCCGCCGGAACCGCCGTTAGCTGAGTCTCGCGGCCCTCTCCAACACCCCCATCGCGCCCGCCTTGCCGAGCGCGCGCGCCTCTGTCATGCTTTTCGCGTAGAATAGCCCCGCGTCCTCACAACCGTGGAGGAGAACATGCAGCGGCGCATCGTTCCGGATATCGTCGACAATCAAGACATACGCACGCTCGCGCCGAGCGACAGCGTGCGCACGGCCGTGGAGCTGATGGCGGACAAGCACATCGGCGCGGTGCTGATCGCCGAAAACGGCAGGCTGACGGGCATCTTCACCGAACGCGACCTGCTGACCCGCGTGGTCGCCAAGGGCCGCGACCCCGGCTCGACCGTCCTCTCCGAGGTCATGACCGAAAAGCCGGACTGCCTGAAACCCGGGGACATGGCCAGCGACGCCCTGGAACGCATGAACCGCAAGGGCTATCGCCACCTGCCGGTTCTCGACGGCGAAACGCTGGTCGGGATCGTCTCGATCCGGGATCTCTATTCCGCGGTTAAGCGCGAGCTGGAAGAAGACGTCGAACAGCGCGAAGCCTATATCCACGGCGGGGGATACGGCACCGGCTGAGCGATCCCTCAGTTAAGGCGCTTGACGGCCAGGGGCCGGGCGCGCCATATCCTGGACCAAGCTTCATCTGTCCAGGGACCGCGACATGCCCTTATCGCCGCCGGCTGAGCGCGAGGCCGTTCACAACCGCAGCTACGATTTTCACGGTTACCGCCGGGCCGACGGGTTGTGGGATATCGAGGGCCGGATCCGCGATACCAAGACCTACGAATTCGCGAACGCCCATCGCGGCAAGGTCGAGGCCGGCGAGCCGATCCACGAAATGGAAGTCCGTCTCACCCTCAACGACAGCTACGAGGTGGTCGCCGCAGAAGCCGCCACCCTGCATGCCCCCTATGGGATCTGTCCGGCGATCGCGCCGAATTTCGCCAAGCTCGCCGGGCTGAAAGTCGGCCCCGGCTGGCGCGAAGGGGTGCGCCGCCGGGTCGGCGGCGTCGAGGGCTGTACCCACATCGTGGAGATGATCTACGCCATGGCGACCGTCGCCTATCAGGCCATGGTCCCAATCCTGGGCAAAACGCAGCGGCCGGGGGATCGCCAAGGCCGCCGTCCGGCGCTAATCGACAGCTGCCACACCTTCGCCAGCGACGGCGAGGTGGCGCGGCAGAGCTGGCCGGAGTTCTACACCGGCGACAAGGACACGCCGAAGACGGGCGGCTAGCCGCCGGCGTCCTCGGCCGGTGTCAGGACCTTGAGCTGCAGCGCATGGACGCTGCTCGCCAATTCTTCCTTCAACTCGCCGTAAACCCGCCGTTGCCGTTCCACCCGGCTGACGCCTTCGAAGCGCGGCGACACCAGTTCGACCCGGAAGTGGGTTTCACCCTCGGGCCGCGCGCCCGCGTGGCCGCGATGCTTGTGGGAATCGTCGTGGACGGCGATCCGCGCCGGCGCGAAGGCCTGCGTCAGCTTGCGTTCGATTTGCTCCGCCATGGACATGCGGTTGTTCCTTTCCCCTGCTTTGGTGCTGGCCTCGCCCCCTGATATGGTCGCTGCCTGGGCTTTACGATAGCCCCTTTGTTCACCCCGCAACCCAGAGCTGCCCCGCCGTGCCCGTGACCTCCCACCGCGCATATCTTCTGATGGCCGCGATCATCCTGCTGTGGGGCGTGAACTGGCCGGTGATGAAATTCGGCCTGACGATGATCCCGCCCTTCTGGTTCGGCGTGGCCCGCCTGGGCTTGGGCGCCGCCACGCTGTTTATCGTACTGGCCGTCTCAGGCAAGCTGATCCTGCCGCCACGCGCCGACTGGCCGGTGCTGCTCAGCGTCGGGCTGTTCCAGATGATGTCCTTCATGGTGCTGGTCAATCTCGGCCTGGTCAGTGTCGACGCCGGGCGCTCGGCGGTGCTGGCCTATACCACGCCGCTCTGGGTGGCGCCGGCGGCGGTGCTGCTGTTCAAGGAACGGGTGACGCGGCTGAAGCTCGCCGGACTGATCTGCGGTCTGGCTGGAATCGCTTTATTGTTCAATCCCTTAACCTTCGAATGGAACCGCCGCGAGGCCGTAATCGGCAACGCCATTCTGATGCTGGCGGCGCTCTGCTGGGCCGGGGCCATCCTGCACATCCGCCGCCACAAATGGCAGGCGACGCCGCTGCAGCTGACGCCTTGGCAGATGCTGCTCGCCCTGCCCTTCCTGGTCGTTCTGGCGCTGATTTTCGAGGATGCGGGCAGCATCCGTTTCGAACCGGAGCTCTACGCCGTGTTGCTCTATAACGGGCCGCTGGCCACGGCCTTTTGCTTCTGGGCCTCGGTCACGGTGTCGCGCGCCCTGCCTTCGATCCATACCTCCCTGGGATTTCTCGGCGTGCCGGTCGTCGGCGTCCTGTCCTCGGCCTGGGTGCTCTCGGAAACGGTCGGTTTCGACCTGATCGGCGGCGGCATCGCCGTGCTCTCCGGATTGATCCTGGTGACCCTGGGCGAGCCGGTTCACGAGACAAAAGGCAACCGGAATGCCGTGCAAGGCTGATATTCGCCCAGCGCGTCTTGCCTCGCTCCCGGCGCACTTCCATACTTGAGCCATGGCACGGCAGATACCAGACGCAATCCTAAAGCCTTTCGAAGACGCGCGCCGGACAGACACGCGCTGCTGCGAATGGCCGGGCTGCGAGGAGGAAGCGGAGCACCGCGCCCCGCATTCGCGCGAGCGGCTGCAGGAATACCGCTGGTTTTGCCTGGATCACGTGCGCGACTACAACAAGGCCTGGAATTACTACGCGGGCATGAGCGAGGACGAAATCTACCGGCTCAACCGCCTGGATACCATCTGGCAGCGCCCGACCTGGCGCCTGGGCAGCGGACCGACGCAGCGGCGCAACGGCGAAACCGGCTTCAAGGACGACTTCGGCTTCTTCGCCGACGACGCCGAGGACAACGCCACGGGACGTCAGCGCGGACGGCAAGCGCCTAATACCGAGGAAGGCCGGGCGCTGGCCGCTCTCGGCTTGGAACCGCCGGTGGAGTTTTCCGAGATAAAAGTCCGTTACAAAGAGTTGGTGAAACTGCTACATCCCGACGCCAATGGTGGACGTTCCGATGATGTAGAACGCCTGAAACTGATCACTCAGGCCTACGCCACGCTGCGCACACTCCTTGCTTGAGGATGCGCGGTCCGCACAACACATAGAGTCTCACGCACAGCGAAAGCAGTAATCATGGCCGCAATCAGCGAAAGCACCGAGCAAGACGCCCCTCTCATGCCCACAGGCGGGCCGGATATCGAGATTTCCGCACGCCAAACCTTCGGCATCGATAGCGATATGCAGGTGCCCGCGTTTTCCACCACCAGCGATTACGTGCCGGATACCGACGAAACCTACCGCTTCGACCGCGAGACCACGCTCGCGATCCTGGCCGGCTTCGCCTACAACCGCCGGGTCATCATCCAGGGCTACCATGGCACCGGAAAATCGACCCATATCGAGCAGGTCGCCGCCCGCCTCAACTGGCCCTGCATCCGCATCAACCTGGACAGCCACATCAGCCGCATCGACCTGATCGGCAAGGACGCCATCGTGCTGAAGGACGGCCAGCAGGTGACCGAGTTCCGCGAGGGGCTGCTGCCCTGGGCGCTGCATCACCCCTGCGCCCTGGTGTTCGACGAGTACGACGCCGGACGCGCCGACGTGATGTTCGTGATTCAGCGGGTGCTGGAGGTCGAGGGCAAGCTGACCCTGCTCGACCAGAACAAGGTGATCCGCCCGCATCCGGCCTTCCGCCTTTTCGCCACGGCCAACACCGTCGGCCTGGGCGACACCACCGGCCTGTATCACGGCACCCAGCAGATCAACCAGGGCCAGATGGACCGCTGGAACATCGTCGCGACGCTGAACTACCTGCCGCACGACGAGGAAGTCGACATCGTGATCGCCAAGGCCCCGGAATACGACACCAAGGAGGGCCGCGAGACCGTCTCGGCGATGGTCGCGCTGGCCGACCTCAGCCGCCAGGGCTTCATCAACGGCGATATCTCGACGGTGATGAGCCCGCGCACGGTGATGACCTGGGCGCAGAACGCCCGGATCTTCAACGACATCGGCTTCGCCTTCCGGGTCACCTTCCTCAACAAGTGCGACGAGATCGAGCGGCCCACGGTCGCCGAGTACTACCAGCGCGCTTTCGGCAGCGAGCTTCCGGAAACCGGCGTCAAGGCGACGCTGGTCTAGGCAGCAAGACGCCGCCATGAGCCAAGCGGACTCCCCTCTCGAAGCCTTCAAGCGGGCAACCGAAGCGACGATCCGCGCGATCGCCCGCCGCGACGATCTCAATGCGAGCTTCACCAGCGCCCCCCAGGGCCTGGTCGGCAAGGAGGTCAAGCTGCCGCTGATCCACCGCGATCTGCCGGCGGAGGAAGCGGCGCTGGTGCGCGGCGAGGCGGATTCCGTCGCCCTGCGTCTGCGCCACCACGACGACGGGCTGCATCAGAAGCAGCGCCCGCGCAGCCAGGAGGCGCGCGACATCTTCGACGCCGTGGAACAGGCGCGCTGCGAATCCCTCGGCATGAAGCGGATGACCGGCTGCACGCTCAATCTCGACGCCGCGCGCGAGGAACGCTACCGCAGCCGCGGCTACGCCCAGGCGACCAACAGCGAGGATGTGCCGCTGTCCGAGGTTCTCGGGCTGCTGGCGCGCGAGGCGATGACCGGCCACGGCCCCAGCCCCTGCGCCAAGCGTATGATCGAGGTCTGGAGGCCGCTGCTCGACGCCAAGGTCTTGCAGGATCTCAAGCACTTGCAGCAAGTCTCCGGCGACCAGGCCGCCTTCGGCGACGCGGTGCGCGAGATGCTCGGCCACCTCGATCTCGACTTCACCGAGGAGGAGGACGTCAGCGAGGAAGAGTCCCAGAGCGACGAGGAGCAGGAGGGCGAGATGGACCCCTCCGAGATGAAGGGCGAAGGCGGCGAGCAGGACTCCTCGGACGCGCGCGCCAGCGAGGACGGCGAGCAGAGCGATGCCGGTGATTCCGACGCCAGCGACGAGGACGCCGCCGACAGCGAAGGCGAAATGATGGCCGGCGCCAGCGACGAGGAGCCTGGAAAGCCGGGCAATCGCCCGATGTACGACGACCGGCGCAACTGGCTGGACGAGGACGCCTATCACCCCTTCAGCCGCGACTACGACGAGGTGGTCGAGGCCGAGGAGCTCTGCGACCCCGAGGAGCTCACCCGGCTGCGCCAGATGCTCGACCAGCAGCTCGCCCATCTGCAGGGCGTGATCGCCCGCCTCGCCAATCGGCTGCAGCGCCGCCTGCTGGCCAAGCAGACCCGTTCCTGGGAGTTCAATCTCGAGGAAGGCATGCTGGATACCGCGCGGCTGGCGCGGATCATCGCCAATCCGACCCATTCCCTGTCCTACAAGCGCGAGAAGGACACCGACTTCCGCGATACCGTGGTCAGCCTGCTGATCGACAACTCCGGCTCGATGCGCGGGCGGCCGATCTCGGTCGCGGCGATGAGCGCCGATATCCTGGCCCGCACCCTGGAGCGCTGCGGCGTCAAGGTCGAGATTCTCGGCTTCACCACCCGGATGTGGAAGGGCGGCCAGTCGCGCGAGAAGTGGATCGCCAACGGCAAACCGGCCAATCCCGGACGGCTCAACGACCTGCGTCACATCGTCTACAAGAACGCCGACATGCCCTGGCGCCGGGCGCGCAAGAACCTCGGCCTGATGCTGCGCGAAGGCATCCTGAAGGAAAACATCGACGGCGAGGCCCTGCTCTGGGCCCACAATCGCCTGCTGGCGCGCAGTGAGCAGCGGCGCATCCTGATGGTGATTTCGGACGGCGCGCCGGTCGACGATTCCACGCTTTCGGTCAATCCCGGCAACTACCTGGAACGCCACCTGCGGCAGGTGATCGACTATATCGAAACCCGCTCACCGGTTGAGCTTCTGGCCATCGGGATCGGCCATGACGTCACCCGCTACTACCGCCGCGCGGTGACCATCGTCGATGCCGAGCAGCTCGGCGGCACCATGCTGGACAAGCTCACGGAGCTTTTCGAGGAAGACAGCGAGCGCGGCGATTCACGCGCGAACCGCCGCGCCGCGGGCTAGCCTCACTCAGCCTTTCAACTGCGTCTCGAAGAACGCCGTGGTCCGCTCCCACGCGAGCTTGGCGTCGGCGGCGTCGTAACGTCCGCCGCTGGGATTGGCAAAGGCGTGATCGGCCTCGTACCAGTGCACCGTATAGCTCTTGCCGGCCTGGTCCATCGCGGCGGTAAAGCCGCCGACCATCTCCTCGTTGATCCAGCCATCCTGGGTCGCGAAGTGGCCCAGCACCGGCCCCTGCAGCGATGCCAGTTCCGCGGCGGTCTTGTTGACGCGGCCGTAGTACACCACCGTCGCGTCGACCGGCGCCGCCAGCGAAGCGTTGAGCGACCAGCCGCCGCCGAAGCACCAGCCGACCGTGCCGATCTTGCCGGTGGATTTGTCATGGCCCCTCAGCCATTCGGTCCAGGCGGTCAGAGTCTCGGTCGCCGCGGCGCCGTCGACCGCGCCCATCAGCGCCTTGGCCTGGTCCGGTGTCGAAGCCACCTCGCCGCCATAGAGATCGACGGCCAGCGCGATATAGCCCTGCTTGGCGAAATCTGCGGCCACCGCCTTGATCTGGTCGTTGAGCCCCCACCATTCATGCACCAGCAGCACGCTCGGCGCCGGTGTGGTTTCCGGCATTGCCAGGGCCGCGGTGACGGAGCCGCCGCTCGGCAGGCTCAAGGTAACCTCCTCCAGGCCCATCGCAGCAGCCGCGGCAAGACGCGGATCCGCCAGCACGGCGGCCAGCGGCAGGCTGGCAAGTCCCGTCAAAACGGCGCGGCGCGCCGGGGATTGAGGCCGATGTTCGTTATCCAGTGGCATGACTGCCTCCCTTTGGTCATTGTCTCTTGCTGAAATGATGCGGTGCCCAGCACAAAAGCGCCAGTCACAGTCTTGAGACAATGCGACTCCCTTTTCTTTGCTTCTGCCTGCTGTTCTGCCTGTCCAGCGTGCCCGCCGCGGCCGAGCCCATCTCCCTGAGCGCCGTCGGCAAGCAGCTCAACACCGAGGCTCCCGGGGAAACCCGTCTTGGCAGGCTGCTCTGGCGCGGCACCCTGGAGTTGAGTTCCGGGGATTCCCGCTTCGGCGGTTACTCTGGCCTGCTCATTGGCCGCGACGGCCGCGAGCTGATCGCCGTCAGCGACGCGGGGCACTGGCTGCGCGGCCGGCTGACCTACGATGACGGCGGGCGGCTGAGCGGTTTCACGGAGGCAGAAATCCTGCCCCTGCGCGGTACGGACGGCGCGCCCCTGCGGGGCAAGAAACAGGGCGACGCCGAGGCTTTGGCCCGCGATGCCCAGGGGCGCCTGCTGGTCAGCTTCGAACGCGACCATCGCATCCTTGCCTACGATGGCCTGGAGAGCCCCGCCGTCGCGCAATCCGCGCCGCCGATCCGCCCGATGGATGGCAACGCCGGGATCGAGGCCCTCGAAAGCCTTCCCGCGTCGGGCGGCCTTCTCGCGCTGACGGAGTCCGGAGAGGCCGAGGGCGGCGGCGCTTTCCTCTGGCAAGAGGGAGCCTGGAGCCCGCTCGGCTATCGCCGGCTGCGCAATCTCTCGGTGGTCGGCGCGACGGCGACGGAACAGGGCGAAGTCTTTCTGCTTGAGCGCGCCTGGTCCCTGATCGGCGGCCTCGAACTGCGGATCCTCCGTCTCGACACCGCCGTCATCCGGCCCGGCGCCGTCCTGGAACCCGAGGAATTGGCGACCCTGAAGCCGCCGCTGCTGGTCGACAATTTCGAGGGGATCGCGGCCCGCGTGACGCCGGATGGCCAGACGCTGCTGTATCTGCTTTCCGACGACAACTTCAATCCCGTACAGCGCACACTGCTCGCGGTTTTCGCCGTCGATTGAGAATCCTCCACGGCAGCTTTCTGCGCATTGCCCAGCCACGACACTCCCGGCTAAGCTCGCGCCTGCATGGGGTGGCTGCTGGATATATCGCGATGAAATCTCTGTCTGTTGCTGGCCTATTTCTGTACCTCTTCCTGGCCGGCCCGGTGGCCGCCAGCGCCGCCGATCTGCCGCCCGCCGACTTCAAGGCGCCGCCGGCTGGCATGGTGATCGAATGGCGCAACGCCGATAGCGGCGAAGCGCTCCCGATCACGGTCCTGGGCCGCGATGGCTATTGGCTGCGCTGGCAGCGCGCGGAGGGCGAGACCCGTAGCGGCTACACGTTGTTCTGCTGGGCCTGCGACGAGTCCTTCAGCTTCCCCGAGGACAACATCGACGCGCTGTTCCCGCTGCAGACCGGCAAGAAGGCGACACTCAGCCGAAGCAAGGGCAGCAAGGTCTGGGCCGACGATATCGAAGTACTGGAAGCGCGGACTATCGAAGTCGCGGCCGGAACCTTCGACGTCTTCGTGATCGAGACCCGCAGCCGCAGCGTCAACGGGCGCTGGCGTGGCGAGCGCAGAAGCTATTACGCCCCGGCCCTGGGCTGGAACGTCAAGATCGTCAGCAGCGACAACGAGGGCCGCAGCAGCACCTGGGAGGTGGCATCGATCGACGGGCTGACGGGAATCGGCGCCAGCACCAAGCTGGATGACCAGGCTGCCATGGGGGCGCAGCGGCTGAAGGCCTTCGCCAATCAGCCGCCCCCCGCCGCGACGGCGAACCCGGTTGAGATCGGCGAGGTGACCGGGGTCAAGACCTATGCTTTCGGCACCCCGCCGGGCGACGCGCGGAGCGGGCGTTTCGTCGCCGACAGATTGGTTTCCAACGAGCTCCTGGAAACCATCCCTGGCAGCGCCTTGCACGCAACCTTCAAGGACGGCACCGAATTCCGCATGGGCTCGGCCAGTCAGGCCCGTCTCGACAGTTTCCTCTACACCCCCGGCCAGGAAGGCCAACTCTCCATGGCCTTGGGGCAAGGCGTCTTTCGCTATATCAGCGGCCAGATCAAGCAGGGCGCGCAGATCGGGACGCCGGACGCGATCATCGGAATTCGCGGCACCGACTTCCAGGTCGAGGTTTTGGAAGGGCAAACCCGGGTCACGGTTTACGAGGGCGAGGTCGAGATCCGCCCGCGTAGCGGCGGCGCCGGCGTGTCCGCCCCCGCGGGAACGGTCGCGACGGTCGGCCCCACGGGCATTACGACCGCCAGCGCCCCCGCCGCGGCCCCCGCCGATCCAGGAGTCGAGGCCGGCGGCTGCGGCGGTTAGGCAGCGCGGGCAAAGAAAAAGCCCGGCTGCGAGGCCGGGCTTTTCGAATTCTCTAGGAGCGGCGCTCTAGGCCGCGGCTTCGGCCTTGGCGGAGGCCTTCTCGATGCGGCGCTTCAGCGCCAGGGCATCGGGGCCGAGCTTGCGGTTCGAGGTCGACAGCAGGAAAGCGTCGAGACCGCCGTTGTGCTCGATGGTGCGCAGCGCGTTGGCCGTCAGGCGCAGCCGGACCATGCCGTTCAAAACGTCGCTGAACAGCGCGGTCGTCTGCAGGTTCGGCAGAAACCGGCGGCGCGTCTTGTTGTTGGCGTGGCTGACGTTGTTGCCGGCCATCACACCCTTGCCGGAGAAATCGCAGCGTCGTGACATCGCTATCGTCCTATATGCTTGCGGGGCGCTATGCTGGGCTTTTCCCGGCGCCGCCGACACAAAAAACCGGGCCGGGCAAGCCCAGGGCCGCCCGACGGAAGGCGTTATCTAAGCTAGCCGCGCCTTGCGGTCAAGCCCTAGTGGGACCTTTCTCCGTGTCGCGCAGCCGCCGCCAGGAGATCGCCACCAGGAGTGCCAAGCCAATCAACAGCGAAGCGAAGCGGAGCTGGTCGTTGAGGTATTGGGACACCTCGGCCTGGACGAGCCCGAGGGTCGCGATGCCGCCAAGGAGGAAGCCGGTGCCGATGTCGGAGAGACCCCGAAACGCCCCCAGAACCAACGCCGCGAAGCCGAACGGTGTCGCGACCCAGAACAGGGTCATGGCGAAGCCTTCCATCCCCGCATTATAGCTCTCGAGCTCGCTATCGTAGCGCTGCTGCGCCTCTTGCTGTTGCTCCTGAGTGGGGTCCGGATCCGTAAGCGAATAGCTCGGATAGTCCGGCTGTTCGGCGAAGGCGGCCACCCCATAGTAAACCGTCATGGGAAAGAGAAAGGCGATCCCCAGCACGATGGCAATGCGCAGACCGACGCTGAGTTTCCTAGAGTCCATGACGTCCTCGCCGCAAGAAGCATCCGCAAATTCACGGAAATAACCTACCTGACAATTCAACCGAAAGGAAACTTCCCTTCGCCCGCTAGCTTGCCTGCTGCGCCGCCGCGTGGCCCGTCGGCTGGCGGCCCAGGGAGCGGCTGAGGATCAGGTAGAGCTTGCCGACATCGGCGGTCAGGAAGGCGGCCGAGAGAATATGCTCCGGATCGCAGGCCACGGCCTGGGCCATCAGGCGGTCGAACTGATTGATGTAACGCATCGCCTGACCGCGAAACACTTCGTCGCTTTCGAAACGGCGGCGGATCTCCGGCACCAGGAAGCCGTCGCGCGAGCGGATCAGGCGGCGCGCGAAGATCGAACGGTCGCCCCGGCGGTAGCGGTTCCAAACGTCTTCGGGAATATCCTGCTCAAGCAGCCGGTTGAGATTGACGGCGGCGGCGTTCATGTCGTCGATCATCGCCGTCGCGCCGCGCAGGAAATGGTCGCGGCGGCTGTCGATATCGCTTTCGCGCAGATAGACCGCCTGCCGCTCGGCCTCGGCCGCGGCGGCGCCGAGCGCCGCGATCTGCGCCTCGAAGCCTTCGCCGGCCGCGGTCACCCTGGCGACCGCCTGCTCCACGGAGGCGGTCAGCGCCTCTTCCTCGCTGCGCAGATTGCCGGCCAGCTCGCGAGCGCGGATCAGGGCTTCCTGGGTGGTGCTGTTGAAGGCCGTCCCGCGCGCGTCGAGCTCGCCGCCAATCTCGACGATCCGCTGCCGCGCGGTGGCCACCGCCGTATCCAGGTCCTGGATCCGCTTGGCCAGCTCGGCCCCGATCTCCTTGCCACTCGCCAGAGAGCGCTCGCTCGCGGCCTCCAGGGCCTTGGCCTGCCCCTGCGCGGTGGCTTCCATCTCGTCCCTGACCGTCCGCAGGGAAGCCGCCAGGGCGTCGAGCTGCTCCAATTCCTTGCCGACCGCCTCGGTCATCTCGCGTGCCGTCGTCCGGGCGGTGGCGGCGGTCTCCTCCAGGGCGGTTTTCTGGCCACCGTAGAGACCGATCAATTCCTGGCTCTGCGCCTTGGCGGCCGCGGCGCGGCCATCGAGCTGCTGGGTCAATCCCTCGATCCGGGCCCCGGCCTCCGCGATGGTTTCGCTCAAGCCGGCCGCCGCCTGGGTCGAGGCTTCGGCCTGACCGCGCAGGGCCTGGCCAGCGGCGGTGGCGCGCTCGACCGCCAGTTTCGAGGCGGCGTCCAGCGCCTCGGCCTGCGGCCGCAACTCGTCGCCGGCCTGGCTGAGCCGGGCCAGCGCGTCCTCGGTCATCTTGATGGCGCTTTCCGCCGCCTCGGCGCCCATCCGCTTGACCTCCTCCCGGCCCTTGCCGGAAGCCTCCTGAAGCTGTCGCGTCGCCTCCTGCGCCGTGATCGAAAAATGCTCGGCCTGGTCGTGGAAGGTCTGCGAGACCTCCCGGGCGCGCAGCGCGGCCTGCTCGAAGGCGATCCGCAGGGCCTGGGACTGGTTCTGCATCTCGCTGGAGATCCCCTTGGAGCGGCGGTCCACCTCCAGCACCAGGCGCTGCAGCTCCTCGCTGTTGCTGGCGACGGCCTGGCGCAGCTCCTCGGTCTTGGCGCGCGCGGCGTCGAAATCGCCATCCAGGGCTTCCAGGTCGCCGCGGGCCTCGGCGCGCAGCGCGGCGGCGTTCTTGCCCAACTCCCGGTTAACCTCGAGCAGGCGCGCGGCATCGGCCTGCATCTCCGTCCGCAGGCTTTGCGAGGACTCCAGAAGCTGCGCGTTGGCGGCGGCGATGCCCGCGCTGGAGTCGCTCAAGGCGCGCGCGGCCTCCTCGCTCAGGCGCCGGGCTTCCTTGGCGGCGGCGGCGAAGTCGGCGAGCGGCTTGCCCAGCACCTCGGTCATCTCGGCGGCGGCGTTGCGGCCGTCTTCCGCGGCGGCGCTCAAGGCCTCGCGCTGCTTGGTCAGGCTGCTCTCGCTCTCCTCCAGGCGTCCGCGCAGGTCCTGCTCGGTGCGGGCCAGGCCGTCGGCGTGCACGCGCAGCTCGGCGGTGGCCGACTGTACGCCCTCGACGGAGCCGGCAATCTCGCGGGCGGCGGTTTGCAGGCTGTCGCGCGCCGCGGCGCTCGCGGTTTCCAGCTCCCCGCTTTGGGCCTTCAGGTTCTCGGTAATCTTGGCGAGGCGCGCATTGCCGTCATCGGGGGCGTAGACAATGTCCTCGACCCGCGCCAGCAGCTCGGCCAGCCGCCCCCGGTTGAGATCGGGCTTGGAAACCGAGATCAGCAGCAGCCAGAGAAAAGCCGGCGGCGCGAAAACCGAGGCGACGACCACGGCAAGCTCATGCGGCAGGAAGGACAGCAGGGTTCCCCAGCCAACGGATTCCCTTACATACCAGCCGCAGAGCGTGAACCAGCCCAGCGACAGCAGAATCCCCACGGCAAGCGGCACGCGTGGCATGACCGGAAATCCCCCAAATAATCCCTAGAACACAGCCTTCGGTTGTGCCGCGAACAGCGGCAGCCCCCTGCTAATCATCGCATGAGGCCAGGGGACTGTCCAACCGCCGCGGCGGTTGAAAGTTACCAGACAAAGCTGCGCATCGCCGCGCTGGGAGTGGTGTCCTGCGCCGCGAACAGCGTGTTGAGCAGCGCGCCGTCGCTGGCGTCGGAGCCGTGAAGGTCCAGGGACTCGGCGTGAATGCCCCCGGCGATGAACAGGCTGTCGATCCCGGCGGCCTGGCCGCCGACGATGTCGGTGCGCAGGGAATCGCCGACCGCCAGGATGCGGTCGCGCGCGATGCCCTCCAGGGCGACAAAGCAGGCTTCGTAGATATCGGCGTGGGGCTTGCCGTGGTAGCGCACCTCGCCGCCGAGCTCTTCGTAGGTCCGAGCCAGCGCGCCGGCGCAGATTTCCCGCCTGCCGCCGCGAATCACTTCCAGATCGGGGTTGGCGCAGACCATGGGCAGTTCGCGCGCCGCGCCGGCCTCGAGCTCGCCGGCGTAGACCTCCGGGGTGTCCTTGGCCATGTGCGCGCCGGTGTTGAGCAGGAAATCGGCGGCGGCGATATCCTCGACGAACTCCAGGTCCAGCCCCTCGCGCATGCCGTGATCGCGATCCGGCCCAAGGTGGTAGCAGCGCGTTCCCAGCGACTTGTAGAAGGCGTCGGGGCGATGCCGCAGGTGCTGCCAAGCCGCCTCGCCGGAGGAGACGACTCCGCAGTGCAGTTCCGGAAGGATACCCAGCCGGGCGGCGGAATCGCGCACCTCGCCGGCGCGCCGCGGCGCGTTGGACAGGATCACCACCTGCTTGCCGGCGGTGCGCAGATGCTGCAGGCAGTCGATCGCCGCCGGAAAGGCGGTGACGCCGTCGTGCAGGACGCCCCAGAGATCGCAGATAAAGCCATCGTAACGGCTTGCGAGGGCCGCGAGACCATCGTAGAGGGGAACGGATGCCATTGGATTTTCGTTACTATGAATAGACCTCTGTGGTTTTGCCACAGCGGCGGATGGACTGTCGAAGGAAAAGGAGCATACCGGCCATGGCCGTCACCATCTATCACAACCCGCGCTGCAGCAAATCGCGCCAGACCCTGGCGCTGATCGAGGACAAGGGCATCGAGCCGCTGGTCGTCGAGTACCTCAAGACTCCGCCGAGCCAGGAGAAGCTGGCCTCGATCCTCGAGCAGCTCGGCATGGCGCCGCGCGATCTGCTGCGCAAGGGCGAGGCGCTTTACAAGGACCTGAAGCTCGACGATCCCGCGCTCAGCGACGCCGAGATCATCGCCGCCATGGTCGAGAATCCGATCCTGATCGAGCGGCCGATCGTGCTGTCCGGCGGCAAGGCCTGCCTCGGCCGCCCGCCGGAGAACGTCATCGAGATCCTCTAGGCATCCACGCCGACCGCCGCGCCCACCGAGGCGAAGCCGTCGCGCGCCAGCAGCTCCGCCAGCTCCCGTTTGATCCGGCCGATCAGCCCCGGCCCCTGGTAGACCAGGGCGCTGTAGAGCTGCACCAGGCTGGCCCCGGCGCGGATCTTGGCATAGGCGTCTTCGCCGCTGGCCACGCCGCCGGTGCCGATCAGCGGCAGCCCGCCGCCGGTCAGGCGGTAGGTCCGGCGCAGCACCTCGGTCGAGAGGGCGAACAGCGGCGCGCCGCTCAAGCCGCCGGTCTCGCCCCTGTGGGCCGAGCGCAGGCTGTCCGGCCGGGAAATCGTGGTGTTGCCGACGATCAGGCCGTCGAGCTTTTCCGCCTGGGCCACCTCGCAGACCGCCTCCAGGTCCTCGGGGCTCAGGTCCGGCGCGATCTTCAGCAGCAGCGGCGGCAGGCTGGGCGCCGCCGCGCGCACCGCCGCGAGAATCGCCTCCAGCTCGTCGCGCTGCTGCAGGGCGCGCAGCCCCGGCGTGTTCGGCGAGGAGACGTTGATCACCAGATAGTCGGCGAAGGGCGCCAGGCGGCGCGCCCCCTCGGCGTAGTCCGCCGGCGGCGTCCTCCTGGGTCTTGTTCTTGCCGAGGTTGACCCCGACGATCCCCGGCCGCCGGGTTTCGCGCCAGATGCGCAGACGGTCGGAGGCGGCGACCAGGCCCTGGTTGTTGAAGCCCAGCCGGTTGATCACCCCCCGGTCCTCGGGCAGGCGGAAAATCCGCGGCTTGGGGTTGCCCGGCTGGGGCAGCGGCGTGATGGAACCGGTCTCGACGAAGCCGAAGCCGAGATCGAGCAGCGGTCCGATGGCCTCGGCGTTCTTGTCGAAGCCGGCGGCCAGCCCCAGGGGCGCGGGAAAGTCGAGCCCGAACACCCGGGTCGCCAGGCGCGGATCGTTGCGGGCCGCGTCGCGCCCGGCCAGACCGGCCTTCAGCGCCCAGAGGGTGAGGTCGTGCGCGGCCTCCGGCGGCAGGCTGTGCAGCAGCGGCCGGGCCAGCCGGAAGCTATCCATCCCGTTCGTCGCCCAGTTCACCGCCGCCGGGAAGATCGCCGGCGTGCTCCAGCTCCGGAAAGACGTGCCTGCCGTCCGCGTCCAGGGGCAGGTCCTTGACGAAGGCCACCCGCTCGACCGGCAAGGCGCCGTAGTAGTGGGGGAACAGCGCGCCGCCGCGCGAAGGCTCCCAGCGCAGTTCGGGATAGAGGGCGTCGGGGTCGCAGGCGAGGATCACCAGGCCGCTCTGCCCCGCGCGGTGCTTCTCCACGGACTCGACCACCTGATCGCCGGTCGAAAAGTGCAGAAAACCGTCGCGCAGATCGTCGTCGGAACCCGCGTAGACGCCCGTCTTCTCCGCCTGCTTCCCAGGCGGCCTTGGGGCAGACATGGTAAATCGCCTCGGCCATGCCGGGAAGCTACGCCAGTGCGCAGGAAAGGAGCAAGTGGCCAGCGCCTAAGACCCGACTCTCCCCCCAAAAATCGCCCCCGCAAGCCGTCCGCCGAGGCCTGCCGGCGGCTCCTGCCCCGCCAGCACGGCCTTGTCCTGGCTGCGCTTGACCGCGTTGATGCCGAGCACCGAGAGGGCGACGCCCCAGATCAGGGAGAGGGAGCCCAGGGCGGCGAGGATTTCGGCGGCGTATTCCGGGGTGGCGATCACCGCGTAGGTGAGGCCGCCCATCTGCACGCTCCAGGTCAGGGCCACGGCGTAGCCGAAGGTCGGCCGCCAGCGGCGCACGTAGGCGTCCTCGGAGCGGGCCTCGGTGCGCATGGTGGCGTTGATCTCGGCCAGGATCTCGCTTTCGCGGCTGGCCTCGATGCGGCTCATCGCCTCGATATGGCGGTTGGCCTCGGCGACCTGCTCCGGCGGGATGGCGCCGCTGCCCAGCGCGGTCTCGACGGCGCCCAGGGCCTCGGACGCGGCCTCGGCCACCGGGCTGTCGAGCTTGTCGAGGCCCCAGGTGGCGGCGCGCAGCAGCAGCGGCAGGCCAAGCTGGGCGAGAATCGCGGGCAGCATGGCTCAGGCGCCTTCGTAGAAGATCAGGCCGTCGCGCTCGCTCAGGAGACGCAGACCGCGCGCCCAGCGCGGCGAGGCCCAGAGACCGTGGCAGCGCTGCCCGCCCGTGGCGGCGAGCTCCCCGGCCAGGGCGCGGCGGGCGATCCGCTTGCACAGGCGGTAGCGCCGGTCGCCGGGCTCCGCCGCGTCGCCGCGCGGCGCCTGGCCGCGTCCGGCCTGAAGCGCCGCCAATTCCAGCGGGGCCAGCGCTTCCAGGGCCTTCAGCCCGGCGGCATCCCGGCGGGCATGGAGCTTCAGCGCCAGGGCGCGGAGCCGGGCGGCGGGCGGCAGTTCGCTGAAGGCGATGGCCGACGCGGGGGTCAGTCTGGGGCGGGACATGGAACTCCTTTCAGGGCGCGCGGCGCGCCCGTTCTGCGGTGACGCCGTCGAGCTTGCGCTCGATGCGCACCAGATGGGCGGTCAGGCGCACCTCGACGTCCTTGAGCGCCTGAGTCGAGGCGTAGGACTTGGCGACCTCCAGCTTGTAGGCGGCGAGCTCGGCCTTGAGAGCGTCGAGCCCGGCGGCTTGTTCCTGGCGCTGCCGCCAGAACAGCAGGAACAGCCCGGCCAGCACCGGGATTTCCACCGCGGTCACCCACCAGAGGGAATCGAACACGCCGGGCTCCATCAGGGCGCTCCAGACGAAGGGGTCAGGACCCGGCATCGCCGGAGCCGCGCCGCGCTCGCCAGTTCTGCCCCGTGGCCAGCACGCAGGCTGGACCGCCGGGGCGGGTCAGCAGCAGGGTCCAGGAGCCGGAGGGCGCGGCCAGAACCTCGAGCAAGGCGCCGCCGTCGGTCAGCGCGGTTACGGTCAGGCGCTCGCCGAAGCCGGCCTGCAGGCGGGCGGCGATCTCCTGACGGTCGCCGCAAAGCGTCTGGCCGAAAGCGGACTCGGCCGCCGCGAGCAGGAAGATCAGCGCCGCCAGGGCAAGCAACAGCAGCAGCCAGAGGCGGCGGCGTGTGACGGTAAACCAGGCGGGGATCCAGCTTGGCAGCCAGGAGGGGGTGTTGTGTCGCATCGGGCGGTCCTTTCCGTTGGGGGTCAGATGTCGAAGGCGCCGGGCAGGGCGCTGTGGATGCCGCCGCGCCAGGACTGCCGCCCGGCGTAGGGCTTGCGCGGCAGGCGGATCGGCTCGCTGAGCAGGCAGCCGCTGACGGCGTCGAGGCCGTCGTCGCGGGCCTGGGCCGCCTTGCCGGGCCGCCACTCGCGCATTTCCTGAATGAAGGGCGTTTCCCAGACCTTGCGGTGGGCATAGAGCGCGCCCGCCGCCAGCAAGGCATCGAAAGCCTCGATAATCCGCGCGGCCTTGGGGCGGTGGCTGGCGGTCTCGATCACCGCGGCGGAAACCTCGGCGGCGGCGATCTCCCGGCGCAGCAGGCTGGGCAGGAACTTGCCGACGCCGTTGGTCTCGATGGTCACCGCCGGCAGGTGATTGTCCTTGAGAAAGGCCGCGACCTGGCGGCAAAGCTGGGTGGCCTCGTCGACCTCGGCGATGCGCGCCGGGTCGTGCTGCAGATAGGCGGCGCGGTGCAGGAAGCGGCTGCCCTCGCGGTCGGTGAAGACGCAGGCCACCACGCTGGCATCGCCCTTGCCCGGCGCGCCATAGGCCGGATCCCACCAGGCGCTGGCCGAGGCCAGGAGCCGCCCATCCAGACTGAGCTGCGCCTGGCGATTGCCCTCGCTGTAGACCAGCTCGGCGTCGTAGAGCCGCAGCTTGTCCGGGTCGAGACGGCTGTCATGGATGTTGACCGGCTGCAGCAGCATCTGGCTGGCGAACTTGCCGGGCCCGGAACGGCGGCGGATATCCGCGATCTTGTCCTCGGGGAAGCGCTCAGGCCAGGCGCTGCGCCCGGCGGCGTCGATCAGCGGCAGCTCGTAGCGCGTAAAGCCGCCGAGGAAGGCGCGCTCCTCGCCAATCTCGGCGCGCGGGGCGGCGGCATAGATGCTGTAATAGCTGTGCGGCGTCCCGGCATAGAGCTGCAGCCCGCCGGGCACCAGCACGTAGTCGATCTCCCCCAGCTTGGCCCGCAGGTCGGCGCGCTTGGGCGCGGAATCGCAGGTCTTGGGCACCTCGACGTCGTCGCAGATCACGATATCGGCGCGGCTGCCGGTGATGTTGCCGGCGATGCCGCGCGCCAGCATCGAGGGGTCGCGCAGCTCCAGCCCGCGCTGCACGGTGAAGCGGTCGCTGGCCCACTGGTCGGCGCGGGCCGGGCGCAGCGCGGCGGTGAAGGGGTGCTGCTCCAGAATCCGGCGGACGTTGCGCACCATCTTGCCGGCCAGGGCCTGGTCGGCGGCCAGCACCAGGATCCGCAGATCGGCGTCGCGGTACAACAGCCAGGCGCAGAACAGCCCGACCAGGGTGGACTTCCCGGCCGAGCGGAAGGCCAGCAGGATCAGCTCATGCTCGCCGCCCAGCCAGCGCGCCTCCAGCCATTCGGCGATGCCCAGATGGAAGCGCGGCGTCGACAGGTTCTGCAGGTGGTACCAGACGGCGACAAAGGTGACGAAGCTGTCGCGGGTCGCGCAAGGGCTCATGCGTCCTCCTCCGCGTCCAGCCCGGCCTTGGCCCGCGCTTCGGCGATCAGGGTCTCGATATCCGGCGCCCGTCCCGCGGCCTCGGACTTGGGCAGCAAGGCGCGCGCCAGCCGCAGCAGCAGGTCGAGATGCGCCAGCGCCGCCTTGCAGGCGGCTTGCTGGGCGGCATAGCCCTTGGCGTCCGGCGGCGCTTCGGCCAGGGCGAAGCGGCGGTAGCTCTCCACCGCGGTGTCGATCAGCGCCGGGAGCTGAGCGGCCAGCTTGCGTTCGGCCGAGGCCAAGGCGGCGGTGTTCCCGTTCTGCTTTTTCACGATGGCGTCTAGACCTTCACGATGTGGTTGAGCGCCAGCCAGGGCGGCATCTGCGGATGCGCGGCGCCGCCGCCGACGCTCGAGGTGCTGTAATCGTGGGTGTGGGCGTGGGACGCGGTGGAGCCCGGCAGGTAGACGCTCTGTCCCTCCGGCCCGCTCTGCGCCTGACCCTTGATCGCGCCCTCCTGGCTTCCGGCGCTGGTGCTCTCGCTGGTGATGACGCTGTCCGACCCCTGGGTGGCGGAGGTGGTGCCGCCGTGGCTGTGGCTCGGCAGTTCGTCGGTGCTCAGGCTGTGGCTTTCGCTGCCGCCGCTGCCGCCGTGGACGCGCGCGGTAAGCCCCGCCCCCGTCCCGCTGCCGAGCAGTGTCCGGCCGCGCAGATCCGGCAGAGTGATGCGCTTGCCCGCCGCCCAGTCGGCGGCGGCCGAGGCTCCGCGCCCGCCGGAGACTGGCGCCTGAGCATTGGCCATGGAGGTGTAGAGCAGCGTGAACAACGCCTGGTAACCGGCATCGGCGTGATCGGCGCTGGACCCGGCATCGCCCAGGGTCTTGCCGTCGAGCAGCAGCCAGCCGGCCGGCGCCGTGGCGGCAAGGGTCGTGGCGACGGTGCCGACGGGAAAGCCGCCGCCCAGCTCGTAGCCGTCACCCGCGCCGTTGACCTGCAGCAGCTTGCCGGCGTCCTGGGGCGTGGCCACGGGCAGGGAAACGCTGCCCGCCGCCGCGGCGGCGCTGTCGGCGTAACCCTCCGCCGCGTCGCGCGCGGCCACGGCGGCGTCGGCGATCTCCTGGAGTTCGCTCGCCGTCTCGGCGCTCGGCGTCGAGACGTTGGGGCGCCCCTGGGCATCGAAACCGAGCACCCGGTTGGCCCGTTCCGCCACCGCTGGCAGCACCATGTCCACCGCGGCATCGGAGTCGCTGGCGCGCAGGGCGACGCGGCCGCGCAGATCGACCTCCTGGGCGATCATGGTCAGGCGGTCGAGTTCCTCGTTGATCGCCGCGGCGCGGAACTCGCCCGCGGGAATGAAGTCGGTCGCCCGGGCGATGGTCGTCTGGCGGAAGATGGTGACCAGGGTGCCGTCCGGCGGCGGCGCGTCGAAGGCCACCGTGCCGCCGGCGCTGCCGTCCAGGCTCAGGCTGTAGCCCGCCGCCGCCTCCCCGGCTCCGAAGGTGACTCGCAGGCTGTCCGCGTCGAGCAGGGGAAAGGGAAAGGCGAAGGCGCTCTGCACGCCATCGGCGGCGAACTGAATGTGCGGCTGGATATCGCCGACCAGAATCTCGGTCATGGGAGGCTCCTCTCGAGGCTAGCTGACGGGATTGCGGTTCTGGCCCCCCGAGGGCGGCGCGCTGGGAAAGAGATCGCCGTAGAGACCCAGCGCCTGGCGGGCCTGGCGTTCGGCGATGTTGAGCAGGCTGGAGTTACGCTGGGCCTGGATCTGCTGCAGTTGCAGCGAGGCATCCTGCCGGGCGTCCTGGCCCAGTTGCGCGCTGCGCTCCTGCAGGCCGCGTTCGATGGCCACCGCCGAGCCGCCTGCCGAGACGCCGCTGCCAGCGGCCCTGGCGCGGTTGGTGGCCGTGGCCTCGCGCAGTTGACGCACCCGTTCCCGGCGGTCCCGGTCGAGCTGCAGCAGCGTCGCGCGCTTTTGGCGCTTGGCCTGTTGTTGCGTACTGGCGACACCGGCGGCGGTCGAAAACAGACTGATGGCCAGCGGCGCGATGACTTCGAATCCACCCATTAGCGGCTCACTTTGGTTTCAGTGGTGACGGAGAGGAGAGTCAGCGGCAGCGGCGCGTCGCCGGCGATGCGCCACAGCGGCTGGCCGCCGCGGCGCCAGCCCAGGGCGCGGAGTGTCTTGTCGCCGCTGAAGATCTCCGGCGGGCGGTCGAGCAGCGCGCTGCCCAGCCGCTGGAACGGCAGGTCGCGATACCCCTGCCCCGTATCGACGCGCAGCGCGGCGGAAGACTCCAGCCGGAAGGTCGCGTCGATCAGGCGTATCTTGGCGGAGAGATCGATGCCGCCGTTGCCGGCGGGGACCGGCGGCAGCGGCTCGATCTCGTGCATGTAACCGAGGCCGGCGGTGATGCTGCCGGCCGGCTGCTCCAGGGTGATGGCGCCGGCGATCACTTCGAAGCTCCCGAGATAGCGGCCATCGGCCAGCACCTGAACCAGCAAGCCCTCGAGGTGATCGAGGCCGCTCCAGCTCACGGCGGGCTCGGCCGCTTCGCCGCTCAAGGCCGAATCCATCTGCAGGGCCGGATCCAGCAGCTCGAGGAAGAAGCCGCCCTCGCGCTCGACCAGGACGAAGATGTTGCCCTCGACGGCGACCACCCGGCGGAAGGCGCCCTCGGTGCTATGCAAGGACCAGGCGGAGACTTCCTCGGCGCGGTACTGGGTCAGGCTGGCCAGGCTGCCGTCGCCGTTGACCACGAACAGCAGACGCCGTTCCGGGTCGTAGTCCATGTCCTGGGCGTCCGCGATCATCTGCGGCGCCAGCAGGGTCAGATCCCGGGCCTGATAGGCCTGCTCCACATCGGTGAAGAGGAACTCGCGCAGCCGGTTGCCGCCGCGCGCCACGAACAGCGTCGCCCCGTCGACGTCGCGCGGCGAAATCCGCCGCCCGGTGACGCTGCCGACCCGGGTCTGGCGGCGTAGCTGCACCGTCGCGGGGGTCAGGGGATCGCCGGTCACCATCCATTCGGCGCCAGAGGTCAGAACCTGCAGGTGGCGGCCAGAGAAGATGCCGCGGATCGCGTTGACCTGATCCGAGAGCACCGAGAAGTGGATACCCTCGTCGTCCAGCCCCTCGCCGAGGTCGAAGTTGAAGAGATCGCTGGTCTTGGACATCCAGATATGATTCGGCAGGTCGCGGGCGCCGCCGATCACCAGGCGGTCCTGGTGCAGGGCGACCGAAGCCGGCCAGCCGCGCAGCTCCGAAAAGGCCTGCTCGGTAAAGTCCGTGCTGCCTTCGAGATCGTCCGCGTCGAGCTCGTCGATCATCTGCGCGGAGATCGTCATGGCATCGACGAACCCGGTGCAGAGCATCTCCCGGTCGCGCATGCGAAAGCGCAGGCCGTTATGTTCCGGCAGGAAGTAATTGACGCTGCTGGACAGGGTGATCTGCCCGGTCTGTCCCGAGGGCGTGAAAACCGGCGTCTCTCCGAAGGCGTAGGACACGTAGGGCTGCTCCAGCCGGTCCTCGACCTCGTCGCTGACGGCGAAGCTCCAGGGCAGACTCTGCCAGGCGCTGGCGCCAACCCGGGTAATCTTGCGCGGCGGTACCTCGGGATGGACCACCAGCAGGGTATCGGCGGTCTGCACCCAGGAAAGCTCGTCGAGCTGGGCCAGGGTCCAAGGCGTGGCGATCTGGGCGTCGAACACCGCGCCGCCGGACTGCCCCGCGCTGGCCGCTACGTTGCGATAGATCTTGAGACAGCGGTCGACGAAGACCAGCAGATAGCTCTGCTCGGTATTGAACTCGAAAGCCGCGAGACGCGCCGGGCCCTCGGTCACCTCGTCGAGGAAATAGAAACCGGGCCGCCGGGAGACGCCGCCTGTTGGATGGACGATGACGTTGCGCAGGCGCGCGGCGCCGTTGTCATAGGCGCGCAGATCGCCGCGCCCGAACAGCCGGCCGCCGAGTTCGCCGCCGCTGAAGGTCAGCTTGTGGCTATGAATCCGGGTCATGCGTTGCGCGCCTCGATCAGGGCGAAATCCTCGATCCGCGGCGCCATGTCCTGCTGCGCGTCGATCTGCTTGGCGAGCAGGAATTCCCGTTCGGCAAGGCGCGCCAGCATCTCGGCGCGCGAGGTCGATTCCGTGAGCGGCAGGCAGAATTCGGCGGCCAGGCGGGCGATCAGGGCGTGGTCGAAGAAGGCCGGGAAATCGGCTTCCTGGGGCCGGAAGATGTAGGTCAGCAGCACCTCCTCGGCGTCGCAGTGCAGACGCCGCTCGGCGAGGCGGTATTCCAGCCCCCGGCCGCGCAGACCCGAACCGGCCGAGAGCGCGCGCAGAAAATCGTTCGGCAGCTGGTAGGCGTAGCGGAAATCCGCCAGCGGCGCGGCGGCGAGCCTGGCGAGGCGCGCCTGCCCCAGGGCGAAGTTCCAGGGATGCGCCGACAGCAGGGCGTCGCGCAGCGTCGGGTAGAGCTGCCCGGCGACCTCGGACTCGGCGCTGCCCTCGCCGAAGCCGGCGATCGAGGCGGCGCCGAGTTTCAGCAGGGCACGCGAGGACAGGGCGACGGCGGAAAGGGCCATCGGAAATCTCCTTCGGGAGGGAAAAGGAGGCCGCCGGTGTGCGCCGGC
Source organism: uncultured Alphaproteobacteria bacterium (assembly GCA_942491105.1). Classification (GTDB taxonomy): domain Bacteria; phylum Pseudomonadota; class Alphaproteobacteria; order Kiloniellales; family DSM-21159; genus JBBEAM01. The sequence continues at coordinate 222,686 of CALNZX010000012.1, forward strand.
GGCCTGGCTATGCGATTCGGTCAGTCGCTGTCCGTGCCGCCGACCGCGGTCATGTCGTCGACATCGACGCTGCCGGCCGCGTTGCCGGAGACATGGAAGATGCCGGCCTCCGGCGTGCCGCCGGTATCGACGTTGGCCAGGATCATGTCGCCGCCGCGCAGCATCTCGTTGGCGCCGTCGAAGTAGCCGGCGTCGTCGACATCGTCCTTGGCGTCTTCGGTGGTGTAGTGCCAGAGGGTGAAGCCGTTGGCGTAGGCGAGGACGCTGAGGCCCTTGGGATCGAATGCCATGGGGGAAGCTCCTTTAGCTTTCGAGACAGGGCAGCGTGACCACGCCCGCCGGATCGATCAGGCAGGCGCCCTGACTCATCATGTTGTTGACGAAGTGGGCGGCGCGGTCGCCGTGCCAGGTGATGTCCGACTGCACATCGGCGCCGGAGGCGTGGCCGATCGCGGTCTTGTGGTACCAGTGGCAAAGCCGGACGCTGCTGTCGTCCTTGGTCAGGCCGGAGTGCGGCATCCACAGGGTGCCCAGCCAGCGCTTGGCCTGGGTGCCCTTCCAGGGCAGCTCGTCCGGGCCGACATAGTCGGCATTGGCGAATTCCTGGATATCCAGCAGCTCCGACCACTGCTTCCAGCCGACCGCGGCATAGCGGCCGCCATCGTCGGGCACATCGGCGGCGCCTAGCAGCTCGAAGGCTTCCAGCACCTTGGCCTTGGTCAGGCCGTCGGCGCCGCTGCCCGAGAGATTGCCGGAGCCGTCGAGAGCCAGGATGATCAGCTCGTCGGTCTTGCGGCCAAGGGCGTAGGCGCCAGCGTTGGCGACCACCATGCGTTCGTCGATGTTGAGCTTGATCTCGTCGAGGGCATCGACCCAGTCGCCGGCGTAGTAATCGAGCAGGCTGCATTCGATCGGCTCGTGATCGATCGACATCACCGGCACCTTGCCGTGACGCGCCTTGGTGGAGGCGGTGCCCTTGCCGACCTTCTGGAAGACCGTGGTGGCGCCCTTGATGTTTGACTTGCTGCGGACCGTGGCGCGCAGCTTGGAGCCCTGGCGCTGGTAGGCCTGATGCACCTCGGCCTGGAAATGCCTGATAAAGGCGGATTCGACCGTAATGGCCATGGTTGAGGTTCCTTAGCGGTTGGGATTCGGGGTTCTGGCCCCGCCCTCCGGTTGTCGCTGGCGCGCCGCGCCGGGCCGGTGGGGTAAGGCGCCGCCTGGGGGCCGCGCGGAACGCGGTTCTCGCCCAGGCGGAGAAAACAAAGGGGCTGCGGGGCGCGCGGCCCGGGACCGGGAGCGCCACGGCATCCGGGAGAGACGATCGGAGCCGGGAACGGCGCTGGAGACCAGTCCGGGAGGCGGTGGGCGGCGCCGCCCCGCAGCCGACGGCCGCGCCGGGGGCGCGCGGCCGTATCTGAATCAGGCGGGACCGCCGCCTTCGGGATAAAGCCGCTTGAAGCCCTCCGCGACCTGACGCACCACCACGGGATCCTTGTCCCGCCAGTAGCGCGGATCGGCCATCAGGCGCTTCAGATCTTCCTCGCCGGCGCCGGCGGAGGCGGCCCCTTCGCCGAGCAGACCGGGCTCTCCGGAGCTCATCATGCGGTGCATGGCGTGGACCCCCTCGCAGGTGCCCGACAGCGCGTCGAAGACCTCCGGCGGCAGATTCTGTCGGCCCCAGGCCTTGATCGACTTGGCGATCTCCTGGAACTTTTCCTCGCCGCCGAAGTCGTGGCAGAGGCGTTCGATCTGACGCTCGGCCTCGAAGTCGCCGGCCAGGTTCTGCACCGCGGGAATCATCCGCTCGGCGGCCAGGTCATAGACCAGCTGGACCTGGCGCGGCGTGAAGCCAGCGGCATGCAGCACCTGGTTGACCTCGGGATCCACCTGGATCAGATCGCTCTGCGAGCTTACCGCGTAGCCTTCCGGCGTATCGGGAATGCCGAGCGCCTTGCGCAGCGGCGCGTGTCCGGCGGGGTCGCCACCTTCCGGCGGCAGCTCGACCATGCGGGCAAGCTTGCGTTCCAGTTCCAGGTAGGAGCGCAGCAGCGCGTCGGCGCGCAGCGCCCCGGTTTCGGGGTCGCGGAACTTGGCCGGAATCTCCGGCTGGGCGCTGGCCGCTTGCGCGGCGGTCTCTTGGGGGCTCGGTGTCATGGCAGGGGTCCTTTTCCGTGAAGTTCGGGTCAGCCGGCGTCGCGGCCGCGCTCGACCAGGCTGGCGATGTAGGCGACGAGTTGGCGCTGCCCCTCGAGGTGACGCAGCACGGTGTCGCTGGCCTCGGGTCCGAGATGCCGCTGCTGGGTCAGGCGGCGGAGATGGCCGATGACGAGATCGCCCTGGCGCCCGGAAAAACAACGCGCGAAGGCCCGGGCGAGCTCCGGCAGGTCCTGCGCGGTTTCCCGTGGCGCGGCGCTTTCGAACCAATCCCAGCCGGCGTCCTGCGGCGGCGCGTTCCAGAATCTAGGCATCGGGACGCGCCTCCCCGGCGAGCGCCAAACCGGCGTCCTCGGCCAGCGCCAGAACCGCATCGAGGCCCTGCCCGCCCGCCTGGGCGGCGGCTTCCTCCGGCGACAGCATCAGCTCGCCGGGCACGCCGAGGGTTTCGCCGGTCCAGCGCGCGGCCTTGGCCAGGTCGACCAGGGCCAGGGCCTGCGGGCCGAAGGCGCCAAGCTGCTGCAGCCAGAGCAGAATGTTCTGAGCGTCCTTCTGGGACTGCAGTTGGGCGAGAGGCGAGCGGTGCTGCAAAGCGACCAGGCGGCCGTCTGCGACAACCCCGCCGATCTCGCCCCGGCGGCGCAGGATGGCGAGCGCGCGCTGGGCCAGAGGCGTCAGCAGCTCCGATTGCAGCCGCCCATAGGAAGCGCCAAGCATGCGCGCCATCTGCGCGGAACGCTCCAGGACCTCCGTGGCGGTCATCCGCGGGCTTTCGATCTGGCCGAGCTGGTCGACCAGCAGGGCGTGGCGCAAGCGCGCGCGCAGGTCCTGCAGCAGATGTTCGGACAGCGCAAACTCGCCGGCCGGCTTCAACGGCGTCAGGCCGGAGGAGCCGACCGCCTTGGGAATGATCGTGCCGGGCGTCAGCTTGACGGCCGCCGGGTTCAGCACGCCGTCGTCGTCGGCCTGCCAGATCCCGGTCACCGCGATCGAGGCGTTCTTTAGGGTCAACTCGACCACCTTGTTGGCGGTCTTGATGTCCGGCAAGGCCTTCATCACCGGCGAGCGGCCATAGACCTCGGCCGGCGCCTTCAGCCAGCGGAAATTGATGAAGGGGCTGCGCCCGAAACGGCCGCGCGCCAGCACCGGCGTGTCCGTGGAGCCCTCGCCGGCGAGGTCCAGCAGAGCGAGATACTCGTAGGCTCCGCCGTCCGGCAGAACCGCCTCCAGCACCCCGAAGCGGGCTTCGCCCGTCTCCGCGGCCGCGCCCTGGGTCTCGGGCAGCGGGGCGCCGGGGAAACGGTGACGAATCTGCGCCGCCGTCATCTCGCTGCGCCGGAATGTCACGTCGAGCCGGCCATCCGGCCCCTCCTCCAGCACCGCTTCGCTCAGGGGAACGGCGGTGAAGCGGAACGCGCTGGGCAGGCCGAGCGGCGCCTCCTCGAACTGCAAGCAGGCCGTGCCGTAGGTCACCAGCTCGAGAAAGCATTGGTGCATCTCGACGGCGAAGTTCGACTGATCGAAGTGGGATTGCACGACGGTCTCCGTCGTCTCCAGCCGGGGGCCAAGCTCGGCGCGCTCGGCCTCGCTGAGCGCGGGCCCGGCCGACAGGCCGAACCAGCGCGACCAGGGCGGCGTCAGCTCCGACAACAGGCTGGCGGCAAGCTGCTCGACGGCATCGGGAGCCGTGCCGTCGAAGATTCGGTCGCTGCGGCGCTGCCCCGGCTGGACGGCGCGCGTGATGCTGCCGCTGTTCGGCAAGGCGTAGTCGCCGCATTCCTGCCAGAGGGATTCCCACTGGCCGCGCCGGGTCTTGGCCTGGCGGAAGCGCCGCAGCACCTCTTCGGGTTCGGGCTGTGCCAAGGATCTATTCTCCCAGCAGGGTCTTGCGGGAAGCCGCCGCGCTGCCCAGCGGGGTGAGCACGCCGCGCCCGGAGGTCCGCAGCGTGCCGGAGAGTCCGCGGCGGCGGCGCGCTTCGGCGGCCCGCTTGGCGGCCTCTTCCTCGTCGTCGTCCGGAAGTTCCGGCTCATCGGGGCTGAAAAGGGATCCCATAGTGGGCCTCCTGAGGGTTCTGGGCAGGGACGGATGCGATGAATGGGTGTTTGTATCTGTTTTGTTCTATCCTGTCAAGGATAATATGCCTATTTCTACTTAGATGTGAATCCCCAGACCGCCGCGCTGGCGGGCACCCGCCTCGACCGAGCGTTAGCCGGGGTGTTTCTGCAAATAGCGGAACAGCTGCCAGGGGGTCAGGATCCAGCGCTTGCGGATGCCCAGGACCCGTTTGACCGCCTCGACACAGGTGAAGGGCGCGAGGGGGGCCGCCCGCCGTTCCGGCGCGATGCGCGGCGCCAGACAAAGAACATATCCCTTGCCATGCAGATAGTTGGCTATTTCCCCGGCGCCACAGGGAGACCAGAGCGCCAACTCGGTCGCATCGCTGCGGGGATCGTAGACGAGCCAGCCGGCGGCGACCCGGCGGAGCAGAAAGCAGTGCCGGAAGCCCCGCCGCAGCAGGCGCAGCCAAGGCAGGTCGCTATGGCCGCCGAAAGCGACCAAAACCAGCTCCGGCGCCGGATCTAAAGGAACGCGTGTGGGCTTCTGCATCTGAGATTTCCCGGACTGCGGGCAGGCTTTTACCGATATACGGAATATTTTCCTGTTTTCAAGGCCGCATATTTTCCCAGGCGCATTGCTTCGCCCCGCCTTCGTCTGGATAATGCGGCCATGCTCAAGCATGGCGATGTCTGGAAGGCTTTGGATTTGTTGGCGGCGAAGCACGGTCTCTCGCCGTCCGGGCTGGCGCGCCGCGCCGGCTTGGATCCGACGACCTTCAACAAAAGCAAGCGCGTCGGCCGCGACGGCAAGCAGCGCTGGCCCAGCACGGAGTCCCTGGCCAAGGCGCTCGGCGCCACCGGCGCGTCGCTCTCGGAGTTCGTATCCCTGGTCGGCGGCGCCCAGGCGGGCGCGCTGGCGCAGCGCATCCCGGTGATTGGCTATGCGCAGGCCGGGGAAATGGGATTCTTCGACGACGCCGGCTATCCCACGGGCAGCGGCTGGGACGAAGTGCTCTTCCCTCAGCTCGGCGACCCCAACGCCTTTGCCTTGGAAATCCAAGGCGATTCCATGGTGCCGGCCTATCGCGACGGCGACACCATCATCGTCTCGCCCGCCGCCTCGATCCGCCGCGGCGACCGTCTCGTGGTCAAGACCAAGGAGGGCGAGGTGATGGCCAAGGAACTGGCGCGGCAAACGGCGACCCGGATCGAACTGGTGTCGATCAATGCAAGCCACGGCGACCGCTCGCTGCAGGCCGGCGAGATCGAGTGGATGTCGCGGATCATCTGGGCCAGCCAGTAACGCCCTCGCCGCTGCCGGCCCAGGTGCCGGCCCAGTTGCCGGCCCTCTGCCGCCCTAGAGCTTGAAGGGGATATAGAGCGCGATATCCGGGAAGTAGTAGATCGCCAGCACCGTGGCGAACATCAGCAGGATGAACGGCCAGACACCGCGCACCACCTCGCCCAAGGGGGCGTTGGCCACGGCCTGTATGACGAAGAGGTTGAGCCCCACCGGCGGCGTGATCAGGGCGCATTCGATCATCAGCATGAAAAAGATGCCGAACCAGATGGGGTCGATGCCGAGCCCGGCCAGCGCCGGATAAAGCACCGGCACGACGATCAGCAGCATCGAGACCGACTCGAGGAAGAAGCCGAGGATCAGCAGCACCACGCAGACCACGAGAATGAACAGCCCCGGCTCCGAGATGTTCTCCAGGATCAGCGAGGAGACCTCGTGCGGAATGCGGTAGAGGGTGATCGCCTTGGCGAAGATCTTGGCCCCGGCGATGATCAGAAAGATCGTCACCGTGGTTTTCATCGCCTGGATCGCGGCTTCCTTGAACAGCTCCCAGGTCAGGGTGCGCAACACGAAGGCGGTGATGATCACCGCCAGAACGAAGCCGACTCCGGCCGATTCCGTCGGCGTGAACACGCCGCCGTAGATGCCGCCGATAATGACGATGGCGAGCACCGCGCTCGGCGCGGCGCGCAGGGACGCCGACCAGCGCTCGCTCCAGGCGGCCTTGGCCAGCGGCTCGAAGGCACCGCTGAAATGCGCGTAGGCCATCGAGAAGACGATGAACAGGGCGGCCAACAGCAGGCCGGGACCGATACCCGCCAGGAACAGCGCGACAATGCTCTCCTCGGTCACCACGCCGTAGATGATCAGCGGCACCGAAGGCGGGATCAGGATGCCCAGCGTGCCCCCGGCGGCCAGCAGGCCGAGCACGAAGGGCCGCCGGTAGCCGCGACTGATCATCTCCGGTACCGCCACGGTGGCGATGGTCGCCGCGGTCGCGATCGAACTGCCCGATATCGCCGAGAACAGGGCGCAGGAGATCACCGTCGCCACCGCCAGACCGCCCGGCCAGTGGCCGACCCAGCTCTGCACCGCCGCGAAGAGGTCCTTGCCGACGCCGCCCTTGAGCAGGACGTTGGACATCAGCAGAAACAGCGGCACCGCCAAGAGGACGAAGGAGTCCGTCGAGCTATAGAGCCCCTGGGTGACGATGATCGGGTTGAAGCCCTGCAGCACGAGCAGGCCCAGCCCCATGCCGCCCAGCGCGAAGGCGATGGGTACGCCCACCAGCAGGAAGACGAAGAGCGAAAGAATGATGACGAAGGGTGTCACTGCGGGGCTTCCCTAAAGCTCGCTGTCACTGGCTTGAAGCCCGCCCGGGCCATCGCGCAGGGCGCGCAGCGCCTGCAGGATGCATTGCAGAAGCAGCAAGCCAAATCCGATTGGGATGGCGATCTCTGTCATCCACTGTGGCACCGCGAGCATGGTCGAGGTGTTGCGCCCGATGGCGATGCTCTCTGCCACGGTCACCACGCCGTACCACAGGGCCGCGCCGCTGAAGACCGCGATCCAAGCCAGCGCGAAGAGCTCGGAGGCGAGCTTGCCCCAGCGCGGCAGCCGATCGACGATCACCGAAATGACGATCAAATGCCGGTGGCGCAGAATAAAGGCCGCGGCGATGTAGACGGCCCAGATTTGAAAGAAGCGCGAGAGCTCCTCGGCCCAGGACGTCGGCGCGAAGAAGGCGTAACGCATCACCACCTCGTAGGTGATCATCACGCCGATCAGGACGAAGAGCACGGCCGAAAGGCGGCCACAAAAATCGCTGAGACTGTCGATGACTCGAGCCATGCGCCTTCCCATTTCGCCGAACGGCCCCCCGGGCGGACCGGGGGGCCGCTGGCCCTATTGAGTGCGAATAAGGGCTAAAGCCCTGCGCCGGTTACTGCAGCTCCTTGGCTGCCTCGACGACCTTCTTGCCGAGCTCGCCAGCGTTTTCGATGTACTTGTCGATCATCGGAGCGGCCGCGGCCTTCCAGGCTTCGCGTTCCTCATCGGTCAGCTCGATGACCTCCATGTCGGTCTCGTTGCGCAAGAATTCGATGGCATCGAGATCCTTCTGGATGATGGCGTCGCGCAGCTGCGCCTCGACCTGCTGGCCAGCGGTGGTGATGATATCCCGCTGCGCGTCGGTCAGACCCTGCCAGACACCCTCGTTGATCAGCACGATGAATTCGACATCGGCATGGTTCGAAACCGTGGTGTAGTCGAGCACCTCGTAAATCTTGCGCGACTTGACGCCGGCCGCCGAAGACATCCCGGCGTCGACCGTGCCGCGCTGATAGGCGAGGAACTGCTCGGAGCCGGAGATCAAGGCCGGGGCGCCGCCAAGCAGCTCGACGAAATCGCCCAGCGTCTTGCCGAAAACACGAACCTTCAGGCCCTTCATATCCTCGGGCTTGTGCACCGGCTTGTCGCTCATGATCACCGCGCCGCCGACTGCCTGCCACCAGAGGACACGGGCGCCGGTTTCGAGGATCGCGTCATCGAGCAGGCCGCGCACCTTGCCGTCCGGGGCGGTCGCCGCCCTGACGGCATCGAAGGTCGGCAGGGAAAACGGCACATAGAAGAAATCGACCGCCGGAATCGTGCCGGCATAGCGGGTCAGGGAGGCGGTGCCCATCTCGACGGCACCGGAGGAGACCGCCTGCGGCACTTCGCTATCCTTGTAGAGCTGCGCCGAATCGAAGATCTCGATGATCAGATCGCCTTCGGACTCGGCTTCAACGAGCTCCTTGAACTCATAGAGATTGGCGGTCACCGGATGCGACGGCGGCAGCTGGCTGGTCACCCGCAGCGTCGTCTGCGCCTCGGCGGCGCCGGAACCCAGGGTTAGTGCCGCGGTCAGCGCCGCGCCCGCCAGGACGCGCCCTGAATTGCGGCGGATGATGGATAAGGTCGAACGCTTCATGGCTTGCTTACTCCCCTTGTTCATTTGTCACTTCATGCCTTTAATCAGGTCTTGTTCCAAGAGTATTCGATGCAAGCCCGATATAAGTCAATAAGGCTGACCATTTTTTCTAGACAGCCCGCTCTCGGCAAGGCAAGACTCCTGCCGTCCGCCGCGCTAAGGCAGCGGAAGGTTTTACCCGCCAATACAAGAGAGTGAAAGCGCCATGACCGCAAATTCGAGATCCCAAAAGCCAAGCTGGAGGCAACTTCTGGATAAGAAGGAGCCCCTGGTGCTGCCCGGCGCGCATGACGCGCTGAGCGCCAAGTTGATCGAGCAGGCCGGCTTCTCGGCCTTTTGCGTTGGCGGCTTCCCGCTGGTCGGCTCGCGCTACGGCCTGCCGGATATCGGCCTGGTCGGGCTCGGCGAGATGGCGGCCGGAATGCGCGACATCCTGCAGGCGACCTCGCTGCCGGCGCTGATCGACGGCGATCACGGCTATGGCGACGTCAAGAACGTCGCCCATACCATCCGCACCTATGTCGCCATGGGCGCCGGCGCCGTGTTCATCGAGGATCAGGTGGCGCCAAAGCGTTGCGGCCACATGGCCGGCAAGAACGTGGTGCCGGTCGAAGCCATGGTCGAGAAGGTCCGGGCCGCCGATGCCGCGCGCGAAGGCAGCGACCTCTTCCTGATGGCCCGCACCGACGCGCGGGCGATCCACGGTCTCGACGACGCCCTGCGCCGCGCCGAAGCCTATATCGAAGCCGGCGCCGATGGGATCTTCGTCGAGGCGCCGGAGAGCGTCGAGGAGCTGGAAATCATCGGCAAGGCCTTCGACGTGCCGCAGTTCGCCAACATGCTGGTCAGCGGACGTACCCCGATTCTGACCAACCAGGAACTCTACGACCTGGGCTTCGAGATGATCGTCCACGGCACCACCTTGATCATGCGGGTGGCCGAGGCGATGCGCGAAACCCTGCAGGCGATCAAGGAAGATCGCCTAGACCCCAGCGCCGGTTTCGCCAGTATCGAGGAATTCAAGGCGATGACCGGCTTCCAGGAATGGGCGGATTTCGAGGACCGTCTGCGCAAATAATCGCGGGTGGACTGCGGCTAATCCTTGCCGATTGCGATGGGGGCGCTAAGCTCGCGCATCCAATCGGGTTAATTCCATGCCGCGACGCCGTAAACTTCTGTCGATACTTCGGCTGGGTGCGCTTTGCATCCTGTTGCCCTTGCTGGCCGCCTGCGTCACCAAGGGCACGCCGGTCAGCACGACCGCGGCACAGGTCGCCGCCTCCGAGCCCGGCTCCGGCCTCGGGCGGATCTATTTCTATCGCGACCGGGAAGCCTTTCTCGGCGCGATCGAGCCCGGCATCATCGTCAATGGCCAGCGGGTCGGCACAGCCCGCTACGGCGAGGTTTTCTTCCGCGATGCCCTGCCCGGCCGCTATGAAGTCTTTTCCACCCATAACGACGACCACATCACGGCGTTCACCCTCGCCGAAGGCGAGACCGTCTATATCAAAACGCTGCCCCGGCTCGATGGCCTGAGTACGGAGATGACGGCGATCCTGATGGCGCCGGAGCTCGGCGCGGCTGAAATCGCCGATCTCTCCCTGGTCTTGGGTAACGAACCCCCCACAGAAAACTAGAACCGCAGCGCAGCCATGAAAAAGTCCTGGTGGCCCGAGCCGCCGAAAATCCTGCTGACACTATCCGAAGGCTATTCCGGGCGTCAGCTGCGCCAGGATGCGCTGGCGGGCTTGACCGTGGCGATCGTCGCCTTGCCGCTGGCCATGGCGCTGGCGATCGCCTCGGGCGCCGGACCGGAGAAGGGGCTGTTCACGGCGGTGGTCGCCGGCTTCCTGATATCGCTGTTCGGCGGCAGCCGCTACCAGATCGGCGGCCCGACGGGGGCCTTCGTGGTGGTCGTCTATTCGGTGATCGAGCGCCACGGCTACGACGGATTGATCGTCGCCACGGCGATGGCCGGGCTTTTCCTGATCGCCTTTTCCCTGGCGCGGCTAGGATCGGTGATCCGCTTTATTCCCTATCCCGTTGTCACCGGCTTTACCGCGGGCATCGCGGTGATCATTTTCTCCAGCCAAATCAAAGATCTCTTCGGTTTGGACATCGTCAAGGTTCCCGGCGAAATCATCGAGAAATGGACCGCCTACGGCGAGGCCGCCGGCAGTTGGTCGCCGATCAATCTGGCCGTCGCCTTGAGCAGCCTGGCGCTGATTATCGGGCTGCGCCGTTTCTATCCGCGGTTTCCTGGATTCATCGCCGCCGTGATCCTGTCGTCCTGCGCCGTTTGGCTGTTTGGGCTGCCGGTCGATACCATCGGCAGCCGCTTTGGCGGCATCCCCCAGAGCCTGCCCATGCCGCAGATTCCCAGCTTCACCTGGGAGCAGGTCGTCGCCTTGGTACCCGACGCCTTCACCATCGCCCTGCTCGCCGGCATCGAATCTCTGCTGTCGGCGATGATCGCCGACGGCATGACCGGCGGGCGGCACCGCTCCAATGCCGAATTGATGGGCCAGGGCATTGCGAACATCGGCTCCGCGCTGTTCGGCGGCCTGCCCGCGACCGGCGCCATCGCACGGACGGTCGCCAACATCAAGAGCGGCGGGCGCACCCCCATCGCCGGCATTCTGCATGCCGTCTTCCTGCTGCTGTTCATGCTGCTGCTGGCGCCGCTGGCATCCAATATCCCGCTTGCCTGCCTGGCGGCGATCCTGGTGATCGTCGCCTGGAACATGAGCGAGATCGAGCGCTTCAAGGGCTTGATGAAGGCCCCGCCCAGTGATCGCCTGGTATTGCTGACCACCTTCCTGCTGACGGTCTTCGTCGACCTCACCGTGGCGATCGAGGTTGGCATCGTGCTGTCCGCCATGATCTTCATGAAGCGGATGAGCGAGGTCACGGAGATCGGCGACGCCAGAAAGATGCTCGACCCCGCCGCCGAGGAGGCGGAAGCCCCCGACGAGGACATGCTGCCGGGCAACCTGCCCAAGGACATCGAAGTCTTTCAGATCAAGGGCCCGTTCTTTTTCGGGGTCGCCAGCCGTCTGCACAACGTGCTCGATCAATTGGAGCGGCCTCCCAGGGTCTTTATTCTGCGTCTGCGCCACGTCCCCTTGATCGACGCCTCCGGCGTGGCCGCGCTCGAAGCCTTTATCCTGCGCTGCCAGCAGCACGGCACGCGGGTCATCCTGAGCGGCGTGCAACCCCAGCCCAAGGCCGTGCTCGCGCGCATGGACTGGAGCCGCGGATCGGACGTCCCCATGGTCGCCAATCTGGCGGCCGCCCTGGAGCGCGCGAAGGCGCTGCTGGGCCCTGAGCCGGAGCTCTCGCAGCCTGGGGGTTAGCTCTCGGGAATTGGACTGACCGGGCAGGCCTAGTGCAGCGTCGCGGATCGCGCTGGCGCGGCGTAAACGTCGCAGCCTTGCTGCGCGGCAAGGCTCCGCTCTAGCCGTGGCAGCGCATGGCCACCGGCGGCGAAGGCCCTGGACAGGTCGCGCGCCGCCTGGCCGACGGCGCCAAGCCCCTGCGCGCCAACCAGCTGCGCGAAAAGCGCTTCGCTTTCCCGCTGTCCGGCGGCCGCCACCGCCTCCAGCAGCAGGCACTCATCCTCGGCCAGATAGCCGCAGCAGGGCGGGTGGTAGGAGACGCTGCGCAGCGCATGCCCGGCGATCCGCCGCAGCAGGCATTCCAGCGCCGAAAGGGCGTCGCGCCCGGCGTCCTGGCCCAAGCTCCGCGAGGCTTCGCGCCAGGCCGCTTCCCAATGGCGGCTGTCCCGGCACTCCAACCCCTTGAGCCAGCGCCGGTAAATCGACAGCAGCAGGGTCTGGGACGGCGCCAGCGCCGCGATCTGGGTCTCTTCGGTCCAGCGGTAGTCTTGAGAGGCCATGGTCTGCTCCTAGAGGCTCTGCGGGAAGGACATCCCGCCTTCGGGGTGTTTTCGTATTAATGCAAATGCGAATTATTCTCAATAAGAAATCCCCTATGCCTCTTACCCCGCCCCCCTAAAGGCACCATGTGAGTCCCATGGAACATTTCCTTTCGCGGGACGTTGACCTGCTGGATAGGAACGCAAACACCCAAATGGAGGGCAGAAATGGCTACCAAAACGGAAAACGGCACCGCCGATCTCGACGCGCAGATCGCTCAGCTCAAGGGCGATATCGCCGATCTCGCCAGTGCCTTGAAGGAAATCAAGGTCGATCCCAAGGTCGCCAAGGCGCGGGAGACGGCTCATAACTTCAGCGAAGGCGCCAGCGCCACGGCCAGGCAGGCGCGCGACTACGCGAGCGAGCAGGCCGAACACGCCAGCGAGTTCGTCGGCGAGCGCCCCTTCACCAGCGTCGGCTTCGCCTTCGCGGCCGGGCTTGCCGTCGGGCTGCTGTTGAAGCGCTAGAGATAGCGCGGCAATGCTCGATCTTAGACCCTTTCTGAGGGTACTGGACGCCGAGACGCTTGTGATGAAGGCCCGCGGCGAGCGGGCGGCTTCGCGGGGCATGGCGCTCGCGGCCGCTGGCGTGGCCTTCGTCATCGCTTACATCTTTGCCATGCTGGCCTTGCAAAGCTATCTGACCCGCTTCATCGAACCGGCGGGAGCCTGGGCCGCGGTCGCGGCCATCACCGCGCTGCTGGCCGGCGGCATTGTGTTGTTCTGCAATTCCGCGCGGCAGAGCCGGCAGCTTCAGCTCGCCGAGTTGCAGGCCCAGAAGGCGAAAATGGAAAGCGAGCTGGAACTGGCCCGCATCAAGGCGCAGCTCGACTATCTGCGCCGGCTGGCCGAGCTGCCCGCGGGCGATAAGGCTGCCTTACTCGGCTCCTACCTGCTGCGCAAGCTGCGCGATTCCTGAACTGGGTACGATGGCGGCCGTAGCCGTCGACAGCTAAAAAAAGGGGCGCCTTTCGCGAGGCGCCCCTTTTCCATGCTCCGTTCAAGTCCGGAGGGTTACACCGGCGGACGGCGGCCGCGCACCAGATGCATGATCAAGGTCACGACGAAGATGACCAGGAAAATGAAAAACAGTATCTGTGCGATACCCGCAGAAGCCGAAGCGATGCCGCCGAAGCCGAACACGCCGGCCACGATCGCGACGATAAAGAAAAGGATAGCCCATCCAAGCATATCGCTCTCTCCTGTTTAGATAAGCATCGGCGCCGCGACGGCCGCGGCGCATGCAAGGGGAACGCCTGCCCGGCCGGAAGGTTCCAAGCCTTTTGCCGGGCTCCGCTCCTGGGCTGCTATCCCTTGGCCCCCTCGCCGCCGGCTTCCTCGCCTTCGCCATTGCGCTCATGGAAGGCCTTCTCCATCACCCCGAATACGGCAACGATGGTAAAGCCGAAGAGGGTCGTGAGCCCGGCGATCACGAGGTAGCCCGCGCCGCAGGCGACCCCCGCCGATCCCGCGAGCCAAATCGTGGCGCCGGTGGTCATATGCCGCACATTGCCGCGCGACTGAATGATCGCGCCGGCGCCGAGAAAAGCGATGCCGGTGATCACCGCCTCAATCACGCGGATCGGGTCGGGCTGGACGTTCGGATAGATCTCCGTGCTCAGCAGCATCAGCTTGAAGGTGATGATCATGAAAATCGCGGAGGCCAGGCTGACGAGCATCAAGGTACGAAAGCCCGCCGGTTTGCCCCGCAGCTCGCGATCCAATCCGATGATGCCGCCGCAGGCCATGGCCGCGAGCATGCGCACGATCATCGCGCCCAGGTTTACATCCACCGGATTGGTAACGGCCTCGAGAAAACTCTGCACTGCGTGACCCTCTCGTAAATTGCGCCATGGCGGCACCGATAGCCCCGCGCCGCCGCCTATCCGGCGGCGCGTGCGCGGCTGTGCGATGAGAGGTCAACGCATCGCTGGCAAGAGAGTTCGCAGGAATGGCGAACTGTATCCTTTTCCGTTTGTTATATTACACGTGAGTATGCATTGAGGTCCCCGGACCAAAGGATGGCCAATGACCGATCGGCGGAAGCGAGAGCCAAGCAGATGGGCGGCGTCCCGGCGACATCCGAGCAGCTCTTCCGGCGACGCCGAGACCGAACGGGGTCTTGCGGGTCTAGCGCGCCTGCGCAATTCCACGGCGAAGGAAGAGCTACCGGAGCGCTTGAAGGCGCTCGTCGAAAAGCTGCGCCGACGCAACGATTAGCCGCGGCGGCGCGAGTCTGCGGAAAATTCCTGGAGAAAATGCCTTGGCGCTTACCCTAGGCGGAAGCCGCCTGGGGTTCGGAGTACACCGCGATCAGACGGTCGGCTTCGCCGCTGCCGAGCTCCCTGCGCAGGTGCGCGCGGGCGCGCGACAGACGCGAGCGCACCGTACCGACAGGCACGGACAGTATCTGCGCCGTGTCCTCGTAGCTGCAGCCCTCTACAGCGACCATGATCAGCAGCGAGCGTTCTTCCTCCTTCAGGCGCCCGAAGGCCTGAAAGAACTCCTGCATCGCCAGGGAATTGATCTGACTGGCGGCCGCGGGGAAGAGGTCTTCCATGTCCGCGGGATCCGAATCCGTTTCCCAGCGCGCGGAGCGGCGGCAGTTGTTGATGTGCAGATTACGCAGAATGGTGAACAGCCAACCCTTGAGGTTCGTCCCCGGCTCGAAGCTCTCGCATTTATCGATCGCCCGCTCGAGACAGCCCTGCACCAAATCGTCCGCGTTGGCGCGGTCGCGCGTCAGCATCCGTGCATAGGCGCGCAGATTGGGGATCAAGGCTTCCATCTCTAGAAATAGTGTCCGTGACATAATGTATCCTCCTGCGACGCCCCCCAGCGACAATGACGTAGGGCTGTCTTAAGGCGAATACAATGGCAGTTAGAAAAGTCACAGCTATGCCACAAGTAGATAAATAATTTTTACTTTCGTTTTATTAAGTGAAGCTCAGGACACTACATAGACACCACGATTTTCTTACTTCAACTTATCTGGTCTTAGGGAATTACAGCCCCTGCTCTAGGCAACCACTCTCCGCAAGCCGCAATTCCCCCACTCGCCGTGCGTAAATACTGACAAGCCAAGAAACGAAACGCGAACGAAAAAGTTTCTCTCTCCGCGTTCCGGCACGCGCCATCGCCGGCGCAAGCCACATTCCGGCCACGCTTCGCATAACATATGTCTGAAAATGGTGCCTCTGGAGGGACTCGAACCCCCACTCCCGAAGGAACGCGATTTTGAGTCGCGCGCGTCTACCAATTCCGCCACAGAGGCCCCGGGCGCGGCGGGATATTAGAGCAGCCAACTTGGAATGCAAGGCGGGCAAGCCTCGCGGCGGCGGAAAATCCGGCGCCGCAGCGGTTACTGCATCGGTTCGGGCGGCGCTTCCTCCGGCAGGTCGCCTGCCCTGGCGTTGCAGGGCCCGGCCTGATGATGGACCATCTTCCACAGCCCTTTCTCGCGGCAGAAGACGTTGGTCGCCACCAGGGCGCCCTTGCCGATCACCTCGAAACAGATGACGAAGGCGCTCTCCCCGGAAAGATAGGCGCGCGGCGCCCGGCAGGAGACCTTGGGCGCCTCGCTGTTGGCGAGGATTCCGGTCCAGGACTCCATGACCTCCTCGCGGCCGGACAGCGGCTGCCAGCCGGGATGAACGCAGGCGACGGAGCGCGACCGCGCCCAGACCTCGTCCATCGCCGCCAGGTCGCGGTTTGCAAAGGCCAGATAGAAGGCCTCGTTGGCGAAGAGCACGGCATCCTGCTCGCTCATGTTCATCTCCCGGGTTGCCGGCGCGAGCCTAACAGATTGCCGCGCCGCGCCCAGCCTGCTAAACGGCCCGTCACGGCAGTACAGGGATCGCACCGCGGGTGAGCAAGCTCCTTCACGGCCTCTATGACTGGACGCTGCGCCTGGCTGGCCACCGCCACGCCCTGGCCCTGCTGTTCGTCGTCGCCTTCGCCGAGAGCTCGGTGTTTCCAATTCCCCCCGACGTGATGATCATTCCCATGGTGCTGGCCGCGCGCGAGAAAGCCTGGCGTATCGCCGCGGTGGCCACCGCGGGTTCGCTGCTCGGCGCGCTCGCCGGCTACGCCATCGGGTATTTCTTCTTCGACAGCCTCGGCAAGCCGGTGATGGAGGCCTACGGCTACCTCGGCAAGTTCGAGGTCTTCTCGGCCTACTACAACGAATGGGGCGCCTGGATCGTCGGCGGCGCCGGCTTCACGCCCTTCCCCTTCAAGGTCATCACCATCGCCAGCGGGCTGACCCAGCTCGACCTCGGGATCTTCATTCTGGCGTCGCTGATCTCGCGCGCCGGGCGCTTTTTCCTGGTCGCCGCGCTGCTGTGGTACTTTGGCCCGCCGATCCGCCGTTTTATCGAGAACAATCTGGCGCTGCTGACCGTGATCTTCTTCGTCCTGCTGCTTGGCGGCTTCGTCGTACTGCGCTATCTCTTCTGACGATGAAACTTCCAGCGTCCTTCGAGCATCCCAAGGCGGTCCCCGCCGCGATCGTCCTGATCAGCGCGGCCGCCCTGGCCAGCGCGCTGATCGCCCAGTACGGCTTCGGCCTCAAGCCCTGCGTGCTTTGCCATTATCAGCGCTACGCCTTCATCGCCGCGCTGGCGCTCGGCGTCATCGGGCTGTTCGCGGCGCCGCGCCTCCTGACCGGGCTAGCGGGGCTCGCTTTCCTGACCGGCGCGGCGATCGCGATGTTTCATGTCGGCGTCGAACAGCAGTGGTGGGAAGGCACCGCCGGCTGCCATACGCCGGAGATCAATCTCGATGCCTCGATCGATGAACTGCGCAACTCCCTGCTCAATACGGAGTTCGTGGCCTGCGACAAGATCGCCTGGTCGCTGTTCGGCATCTCCATGGCCGGCTACAACGCGCTGTTCTCTCTGATCTTCGCCCTTGCCAGCTTCCGTGCGGCCGCCAAGATGAAGTCCAGGGAGGCCCCATGAGCCAAGACCGAGAAACCCCCGCACGGCCCCCGCGCCGTCCCGGCGATCTGAGCGAACGGCAGCGGCTGGAACGCATCCTGCGCGTCGATCATGCCGGCGAATACGGGGCCCGGCGGATCTACGAAGGTCAGCTCGCGGTGCTCAAGCACAGCCCCGCGCGCCCGGTCATCGAGAAGATGTGGGCGCAGGAGGCCAAGCACCTCGACTACTTCTCCGCGGCGCTGCCGGATCGCCGGGTCCGCCCGAGCCTGCTGCAGCCCTTTTGGCACGTCGCCGGCTTCGCGCTGGGCGCCGCCACCGCCGCGCTGGGCGAGCGCGCCGCCATGGCCTGCACGGTGGCCGTCGAGGAAGTCATCGACGAGCATTACGCCAAGCAGGAGGACGCGCTGGGCGAGAGCGAGGCCGAGCTCAAAGAGAACATTACGCAGTTCCGCGCCGAGGAGCTGGAGCACCGCGACACCGGGCTCGCCCACGAGGCCGAGCAAGCGCCGGGCTATCCCCTGCTCAGCGCGGTCGTGAAGGCCGGCTCGCGGGCCGCGATCTGGTTGTCCGAAAGGGTTTAGGCGGCAGACGCCGGGACCGCGGCGCGGAGGGTGGCAGGCACATGACCGGCTTCGAGATCAGCGAGAGCCGCACCACGGACATCGCCGACATCGACGCGCTCTATCCGGAAGCCTTCCCGGACGAGGATTTGCGCGCGCTGGTGAGAACGCTGCTTGAGGACACGCCCGAGGCCTTCTCCCTCGTCGCCACCATCGAATCCGAGCTGGCCGGGCATATCGCCTTCACGGCCTGCAAGGTGACCGGCGGCGAGGCGCCGGTCGCGCTGCTGGGTCCCCTCGCCGTGGCGCCGGCCCGGCATCGGTGCGGCATCGGCACGGCGCTCCTGCGCGCCGGCGTCGAGCGCCTGCGGGCGAGCGGCGCCTCGCTGGTCCTCGTGCTCGGCGATCCGGCCTACTACGGGCGCCTGGGTTTCGACGTTGAGCGCGCGGTCGCGCCGCCCTTCGCCCTGCCGGAGGCCTGGCGCGAAGCCTGGCGATCAATGGCGCTGGACAGCGCCGCGCTCCGGCCGAGCGGCACCCTGATCGTGCCGCCGCCGTGGGACGAACCAGCGCTCTGGATGCTCTAGGACTCCAGTTCGGAATCCCAGTAGAGAAAGTCGCTCCAGCTTTCATGCAGGAAGTTCGGCGGAAAGGCCCGCCCGTTTTCCTGCAGTTTGTAGGTCGAAGGCTGCTCCGGCGCGTCGATCGGGAACATGCCGCACTCCGCGGGCAGACGGTTGCCCTTGTCCAGATTGCAGCCCTGGCAGGCAGTGACGATGTTGTCCCAAACCGTGCGCCCGCCGCGCGAGCGCGGGATCACATGGTCGAAGGTCAGCTCCACCGAAGCGAAGCCGTCGCCGCAGTACTGGCAATGGAAGCGGTCGCGCAGGAAGACGTTGAACCGGGTGAAGGCCGGCCGCCGGTCGAGGCGCACATAATCCTTCAGCGCGATCACGCTGGGCAGCGCCATTTCGTAGGAGGGCGAGTGAATCCGCGTGTCGTATTCGGAAACGATATTGACGCGGTCCAGGAACACCGCCTTGACCGTGTCTTGCCAGGACCATAGGGACAGCGGAAAGTAGGACAGCGGACGAAAGTCCGCGTTCAAGACCAAAGCCGGATACATCTCGGCCACCGCAGTCACGCCCTATCCTCCCCGTCAGTGCCAGGGCTGGCGCCGGAAGCTGCGAATCGTTCAAGCGCCGAGCTGACGTATTTTTACGCGCTGGCCTGAATGAACACAAGATAGCCGGTGTTCTTGCCCACAAACTTCATGGTCTTGTCATAGCGCGCTGACTCGCGGCGGCGATTTCTGCGTTCACGAGACCTGTTCGGGCAAATTTTTGTGACCTGCCTTTGCAAAAGCGAAGCCAGGGACAACATGCAGAGCCCAAGGACAAGACAATCAGGAGCGCGAAATATGACCACCAAACCGCAAGCCGGACATCCCCTTCCAGAAATTTCTCTGCCAACCGTCGGCGGTGGCACGGCCTCGCTAGGCGCCGCCACCGGCGGCTGGCGCGCCGTGATCGTCTATCGCGGCAAGCACTGCCCGCTGTGCAAAAAGTACCTTGGCGGGCTGCAGGACCTGGCGGGGGATTTCGCCGCGGCCGAGATCGAGCTGCTGCTGATCAGCGCCGACCCCAAGGACAAGGCCGAGACGGTGAAGCAGGACTGGGGCCTCGCGCAGACCGTGGCCTATGACTTGAAGCCAGCGCAGATGCGCGAGCTCGGGCTCTATATCTCCGAACCGCGCAGCGAACAGGAGACCGACCGCCCCTTCGCCGAGCCGGGCCTCTTCGTGATCAACCCTCAGGGCAAGCTGCAGATCGTCGATATCAGCAACGCCCCCTTCGCCCGCCCTGATCTCACCTCCCTGCTCAACGGCATCAAGTTCGTGCAGGACAAGGACTACCCGGTGCGCGGCACCGCCGCCTGAACCCACGCCCCGACGGGAACGGCGCGGACGAGCTTCCGCGCCGTTTCGATATTTAGAACAAAAAATGAACACATTTCCTCCGCAGTCTGGCGAAGCTGGTGGTTTTGCTGACCTGGGGAGGTGGGTATGACAAGCAAGCTGTGGCAGCGTTTCGGCGCGGGGATTCTTTTTCTCTGGATGGCTTTTGCGGCTCCGGCTTCGGCCGGGGACTGGCAGTACTTTGCGGGCGATGCGAGCGAGGCCACGCTCGACTGCTTCGGCGATATGAAGACCGCGAAGTGCGCCGCCGAGACCTACCTTCTCTGCGCAACGTGGTACGCTTTTCTCGTAAACGAGTCCCGCAAGCGGACCTACGGACCGCCGCGCGAGGAAATCCTCTCCCTCTGCCCGCAGGTGGAACAGGATTATCCCGTTGGCCTCACACTTGGGAAGACAGAGGTTTCTTTGCTGTCCAGAAACTTCTATCGGCTGTACGGGCCATGGACGATCGGGGAAGACTCGGTCCCCAGGTGGGCGCGCTTCGGTTCTGGACGATACTACGAGCGCGCTGGCGATACCGCCTTCGATGTCGAAGCGACCATCTGCAGGCCCAGTTACCCCTGCGCGCTGAGCGGGAGTACATCCTGTCCTATCGTCGCCTGCCGCAGCTTTCCAGGTGAACCGGTGACCTTCCGGACGCCGCCGATGGGGGAGTATCGTTTCCCCTATGCAGTCATCGTCCTGCGGCAGGACGGCGACCAGTGGTATCTCGTCAGTTTCATTCGTACGGCTTTCGAAGATAGGCAGGGGATCGATCGCTGGCGCCCGCGGCACTTCAGGGTCGGCTCTGAAGCAGGCCGATAGAAGTCTGGTTTACATGCTCGGAGGTAGAAAGCGGAAGTGATTGGCACGGGCTTTCTCCTTCGACTTGTCCTTGATGCGTTCGACGGCAATCGCTTCCAAGAGGGCGCGGCGGGATGCGGGGTCTTTCAGCAGGTCGCGATAAGCGGCAAAGCTAGCAGGGCCGAAACGGCCATCTACAGCTATCCTACTCGGGGAGACGCTGTTGATTGCTTGCTGAAGAATTAAGGGAGCTTTCTTGCTGCCGTGCCGGAACATGGTGTCGAAGAGCGCGGCGGCCGCCTCATGATCGTCGAGGTCTTCCAGCACCTGCACGCCTGGTAAACCATCTCTTTTCAAATAGTAATCTTGGTCCATGAATTCCCAGTAGACCCGGGCGCGCTGCTCGTTGGTCAGGTCCTTCGGCAGCACGCTGCTGTCGAACTTGAGCTTGTCGCGCACCTCATTCAGGGTATCTGGCGTGATGCCGCCCATCGCCTGATCGTCAGGCTCCAATCCCCCCTCCGCAGCGAAGGTCTCCAGGAAGGCGCGGCGGATGGCTGGGGTAATGCGCGGGTCGCTGTCCAGGGTTTCCGACCAATGCCCCCAGTGGCGGTACACCCCCTTCACCTGCTTGCGGTAATCTGGGATCGGCAGCCCGGCTGCCTCGTCGTTGCGAAGCACGGCATGTCCTTGGGTCCTGCCGCCCCAGGCGGGGTCGTCCTGGCGCGGAAGCCCGAAGGTTCCATTCTGTCCCTGGACGGGACGCAGCCGTGACACCGCCTGGGCGAGCTGCTGGGCGTGGTCGGGAGCGAGTTCGGCGAGCTGAAAGATCAGGTCCCCGACCTCGCGGCTGGCCTGTTCAGGGTCGTCCCAGTAGGCGCTGCCGAGGATCGGCAGCAGCTCCGTGAAGGCCTCTCGGTTCGGGGTGCGGCGGGCGATCTGCCGGGCCAGGCGGCCATTGGCCTGGCGGGTCCCGGCGTCGAGGCCGGAGCCCTCGGCAATGCCCGGCGATATGCCGCGCGGCAGGAAAGAGTTCAGAGGCTCCCCGCTCAGCAGGTTGACGGCGGGTTTGAGCGGCTTTTTGGTCTTGAGGCCAGCAAAGTGGGAAGCCCTGTCGCGGGGCGGCGAGGAGAAGGGTGGCATGGCGTTCTCATGGCTGGGAGAAGAAGCGATGAGAACTAATATAGAACATTATGGGAATAAAATCAAGATTTCGCTTACGGCCGCTACGGCTTGAGGCTGCGCTGCAGCAGCGCGCTGGCGCGGCTGAGGCCCTCCTCGTCGATGCCGTGGCCGAGGCCGGGGCGGCGCAGGCTCTCGACCTCGATGCCCGCTGCCTCCAGGCCCGCCTCGGCGGTCGCCAGGGCGGTGACCGGCACCACCTCGTCGGCCTCGCCGTGCACCAGCAGCACCGGCGGGCGCGACTTCGCTTCGGCGGCCAGCATCTCCGGCGCCACCAGGATCCCCGAGAAACCGAGGACGCAGGCACAGGCCCGCGACCGCCGCGGCAGGACATGCAGCGCCGTCATGGTGCCTTGGCTGAAGCCGAGCACCGCCAGCTTGGACTCGTCGAGGCCATAGTGTTCGAGCTGGGAATCGATAAAGGCATCGAGCAGCGGCCGCGCCGATTCGACCCCGGCGAGGAGCGCCTCGGGCTCCCGGCTCTGCAGGGAGAACCACTGGTAGCCCATGGGCGCCATGTCGCAGGCCTCGGGCGCGTGGGGCGAGACGAAGGCGGCATCGGGCAGCACCTGGGAGAGCACCGGCGCCAGACCGATCAGATCGTTGCCGTCGGCGCCCAGGCCATGCAGTAGCAAAACGAGCTGCTTGGCCGCGCCGCCGCTGGCCGGTTCCTGCCGCGGGCCCCACAGCCCCGTCACGCCCTTCGTATCCATCGTTACCTCTTTGCTTGAAATGCCGCCGCCGAGGTCGGCCATGCGGCGCTGAAAGTCAAGCCCCGCCCTATGCCTCGGCGTCGGGAATGCCGGTCGAGCCGCGGTAGTGCCACAGCATCCGCGCGGCGACGGCGCGCCAGGGCCGCCAGGCCTTGCCCATGCGCGCCAGCTTCTTGGCGTCGGGGCGTTTCTTCAGGCCCTTGAGGCGCTGGGCGCCGATCATGATGCCGACGTCGTCGATTGGCCAGACGTCGGGCCGCCCTAGGGAGAACAGCAGGAAACACTCGGCCGACCAGCGGCCCAGGCCCTTGACCTTGGTGATCTCGGCGATCGCCGCCTCGTCGTCGAGCCGCGCGACGGCCGCCAGGTCCAGCTCGCCGCTGGCCAGCAGGCCGGCCAGGGAGCGGCTATAGCTCATCTTCTGGCGGCTGAGCCCGGCGCCGCGCAGGGCGTCGTCGTCGAGACTCAGCATCGTCTCCGGCGCCAGCGGCTGGCAGGCCGCCTCCAGACGGTTCCAGATCGCCTGGGCCGAGGCCAGGGAGACCTGCTGGGCGACGATGATCCGCAGCAGGGCGGAGAAATCGGAGGGCCGCTGGCGCAGCGGCGGCGGCCCGGCCTCCTCCAGCGCGCGCGCGAAGTCGGCGTCGAGCGCGGCCAGCTCTTGCAGCGCGCCGGGCAGGGTTTCCTCGGTGATCAGGGTCTGCGTCATGCGCTGGACTTTACCGGCTTCCTCGCGTAGTGCCAGCCCCCATGGCGGAGAGATCGAGGCCAGAGACGACGCGCTTTGCGCCCTCGCCCAGCGGGCGGCTGCATCTTGGCCATGCCCACTCGGCGATCTTCTCGGCACGGGCGGCCGATGCCGGGCAGGGCGGGCGCTTCTTGCTGCGCATCGAGGATATCGACAGGGCGCGCTGCCGCGCCGAATTCGAGGCCGCGATCCTGGAGGATCTGGCCTGGCTTGGCTTGACCTGGGAGGAACCCGTGCGGCGTCAGTCGGACCACCTCGCGGACTACGCCGCCGGCCTGGAGCGGCTCAAGGACAGCGGGCTGGTCTATCCCTGCTTCTGCACCCGCCGGGACATCCAGGAGGAGATCGCGCGCGCCGGATCGGCGCCGCATGGACCCGACGGTCCACTCTACCCCGGTATCTGCCGGGGGCTCGACCCGGCCCAGGCGGCGGCGCGCATCGCCGCCGGAGAAGCGCCGGCCTGGCGTCTCGATATCGAGGAGGCGCGGCGCCGGACCGGGCCCTTGACCTGGCACGACCGCGCGCAGGGCGCCCAGGCCGCAGAAGCGGAGCTGCTCGGCGATGCCGTGCTGGCGCGCAGGGACATCGGCACCTCCTATCACCTGGCGGTGGTGCTCGACGACGCCTTGCAGGGCATCACCCTGGTCACCCGCGGCGAGGACCTGTTCCACGCCACCCACCTGCACCGGATGCTGCAGGAACTGCTCGGCCTGCCGGTGCCCGAGTGGCATCACCACGGCCTGCTGAGCGACGCGCAAGGCCAGCGCCTGGCCAAGCGCCACGACGCCCTGTCCATCGCCGCGCTGCGCGAGCAGGGGCGTTCCCCCGCCGAGGTCCGGGCGCTGGCGGGTTTCGCGGATTAGTCCAGGGGGGCGCTTCTGAGACTGGCGCAGAGCCGCAGGTAGTCGGGCTCGTTCTCCGGCGTCAGGAAGCCGCGGCGGATCAGGAAATCGATCATCACCGGGCCGACGTTGAACTTGAAGCTGTCGCTCTCGCGCAGCTCGGCGATCACCCGCTCGACCGGCCAGAGCGCGAAGTCGGCGACCTCGCCATCGGTGTTCACCGGCGTGAAGTCGGCGGGGACCTCCAGGTCGTAGCAGAACAGCACGTCGTCCTTGCAGCCGCCCGGCCAGTCGCAGCGATAGGTCACCGCGCCCACCGGGCGGGCGCGCCGCGCGATCTGCGGCGGCAGGTTGGCTTCCTCGGCGGCTTCCTTGAGCAGATTGTCGGTCAGGCCGAGATCGGCGGGCTGGCCGCCGGCGACCAGGTGGTCGTACTGGCCCGGCGCGATCGCCTTGTCCTCGGCGCGCCGCCCGATCCAGATGTGCAGGCCATCGGCCGTTTCGACCGTGCCGTTGACGTGAATGCCGTAGCAGCGGATGCCGAACAGCGCCGCCGCCCGGCGGTCGACCCGGGCCAAAGGCGTCTCGCCCCAGCGCCGGATCAGGGGATAGAGCTCGCCGCGCAGCCGCCGGATCTCTCCGGCCGCGATCATCTCCTTGAGCACCGCCTCCAGGGCGGCGCTGCGGGCCTCGGGGCTGTCCAGGCCATCGCGCAGCGCCACGCCGCCCTCCCGGCCTTCCCCGAAGACCTCGGAAAACGCCAGCAGGCGCGCGGCGGTTTCCTGGCGCAGCCAGCCCATCCGGCGTCCGGCGATCCACAGCGGGCGGTAGAGTTCGGGCGTCCAGGTCAGCAGCGGCGTAAAGCGGTCGAGCAGGCTCATGCCGCCTCCGCGACGCGCAGGCCGTGCAGCAGCGCCAGGTAGTCGGGCTCGTTGTCCGGCGTCAGCACGCCGTGACGGAGCAGGCAGTCGATGTTCACCAGGGCCACGTCGTAGAGAAACTCCTCGCTGTCGCGCAGCAGCCGCAGCACCTCCTCGGCGGGCAGCAGGGTGAAGGACTCGACCTCGCCGTCGGTGTTGCGCGGCGCCACGTCTTCCGGCATCTCCAGATCGAAACAGAAGATCACGCCGTCTTGCAGTCCGTCGAGGTTATAGCCCGACCACTCCCCAAGAAAGGACACCGTGCCCACGGGCCGCGCCCGGCGGGCCAGGGCCTCGGGCAGGCCGGCCTCCTCGGCGCATTCCTTGATCAGGTTCTCGGCGATCGACAGACCGGCCGGCTGGCCGCCGCCGACCATCTGGTCGAGCTTGCCCGGCAGGGTCGCCTTGTCGGCGGCGCGCCGCCCGGTCCACAGGTGCAGCGCGCCGTCGATCCAGCGCAGGCCGTTGACGTGCACGCCGAAGGCGCGAATCCCGAAGCGCGGCGCCAGCGCCCGGTCGAGGAGGAGCAGCGGCGTCTCGCCCCAGGTTCTCAGCACCGGATAGGCCTCGCCGCGCGGCGGCGGCAGATCGCCGCTTTCGCAGAGGCGCGCGGCGACCTCGGCCAGCGCGGCGCTCCGCTCCGGCGGCGTGGCCAGCGCCGGGACCAGCGCGACGGCCTCCGGCGTCACCGCGAAAATCTTGGGAAAATCGGCCAGGCGCCGGGCCAACGCGGGCTCGATCCAGCCGACCCGCCGCCCCGCGACCCGCCAGGGCAGCCGCGTGGCGGGGTCCCAGCCCTGGGCGGCGCGGAGATGGCGCAGCAGACTCACGCGCAGCGTTTCTCCGAGGTCAGCACGGTCTCGACGCCCCAGATCTGGCGCATGCAGCGGGCGATGTAGTCGCTCAAATCCGGCGTCAGCCCGGCGACCTGCAGGTCGATGGACAGGGCCTCGCCGTGCTTGGCCGCGACCACGTCGCTGTGGCAGCGCTGGGCGATCAGGTTGCGCTTGGCGAACAGCTCGAGCACCCGGGGCATGACGCCCGGCTCGACGGCGGCGGTGACGGAAAAGCAGAACACGCGCCCGGGAGTCTCCTCGGGGCGGTTGTGCGGCTGAGTTTCGGTGGAAAGTCTGTCAGCGGACATCTGACGCAAGCTCCTGTACGGCAAAGAAAAACGAATCACCACGTCCCGGCTGGCCCTGGGGCGCCGGGTCGGTAATTCGAATAATGCCGAACAGGTTCTGCGTCATAGCGATCTAAGATTAGCCAGCGCCCCCGGCGCGGTCAACCGCGCAGACGGGGCGGGCCATCAGGGGGTTTCCTTTTCCCCGCCACCGCCGCCGCGCCGGGCGGAGCGGCGCGACAGCATGTTGAGCGCCTCGACCGCGCAGGAAAAGGCCATGGCCGCGTAGATGTAGCCCTTGGGCACATGCACGCCGAAGCCCTCGGCGATCAGCATCATGCCGATCATCAGCAGGAAGGCGAGCGCCAGCATCACCACGGTCGGGTTGTCGTTGATGAACTCGCCCAGGGGCTTGGCCGCGAACAGCATCACGCCGATGGCCACGACGATGGCGATGATCATGATCGGCAGATGCTTGGTCATGCCGACGGCGGTCAGGATCGAATCCACCGAGAACACGATATCGAGCAGCAGGATCTGAACGATCGCCAGGGCGAAGGTGCCGGCCGCCGCCATCGCCAGGTCGCCGCCGGCGTGGGGATCGACGTGCTGGTGGATTTCCCGGGTCGCCTTCCACAGCAGGAACAGCCCGCCGACGATCAGGATCAGGTCGCGCCAGGAGAACTCGAGATCGAAGACGCTGAGCACCGTCGCGGTCAGGCCGACCAGGAAGGCGATGACGCTGACCAGCGCGATGCGCATCAGCAGCGCCAGGGCGAGGCCGATCTTGCGCGCCCTGTCGCGGCTTTCCGCCGGCAGCTTGTTGGTCAGGATCGAGATGAAGACCAGGTTGTCGATGCCCAGCACGATTTCCATCGCCGTCAAGGTGGCCAGGGCGGCCCAGGCTTCCGGGCTGAGGGCGAGGGAGATCAGGTAATCCATGAAGGCTTCTCTTTTGGCGGCCTTGGCGGCGGGGAAATCCGGCGTCACGCATATTGGCAGCCCCGCCCCGCCTTGCAATGCCCGTTGCGCGCGGAAGTCAAGCTAATTCTTGACATTATTCCTATAGCGGATTATATTCCTTGTCCTGTTTCCCGCTTCATCCCCCTGCCCCGCCAAGGAGTTTCCGCCGATGACCACGCTGCTGCCGCGCGACGACGACAACACGCCGATTCCCGCCATGACCCTGAAGCCCGATGGCGCCCATGCCCTGGCCGTGGGCGCCAGTTCGGCGCGCAGCGCCCAGGCCTTCGCCGCCGGCACGCGGGTGGTCTCGCTGTTCGCCACCCAGCCGGTGTTCCTGCGTCTGGGCGACGCCGCCGTCACCGCGGACAGCGGCGATCACTTCTTCCCGGCCGGGATCTACTACGACATCTCCCTGGGCCACGCGAAGGGGGTCACCGCCAGCCACATCGCGGCGCTGCGCGCCGGCGGCGAGGACGCCACGCTCTACATCTCGGAGAAAGCCTGATGCTGCTCAGCCTGGGCCGGGGCCTTGCCCCCGCCGGGCGGGGCGAGGGCGTCGATCCGCCCAGCCTGCCCGGCCCCTTCAGCGGCCTGCTCGACGCGCTGGCGGCGGCGCCGATCGGCGCCTACGCCCTGCGCCGTTTGAGCGGCGATTACCTGGGCCCCTGTCTGCGCCTGCGCCGTGCTAGCGACGACGCGGAGCTGGATTTCGGCTTCGACGCCGCCGGCGCCCTCGATAGCACGGCCATCGCGGCCTGGCTCGGCGGCGCGGCGGGCCATGTCGCCACTTGGTACGACCAGTCCGGCCAGGCCGCCGACCTCGCCCAGGCCGCCGCCGCCCGGCAGCCGCTCTACAGCGCTTCCGGCATCAACGGCCTGCCGTCGCTCGGCTTCGTCAAGGCCGAGGCGAACTTCCTCGAGCGCCCGGCCTTCACGGCGCTGAACGTCGCCGACCCGGCCTGGTCCAGCTTCTTCGTCCACCGCCACGCCACCGCCGCCACGGGCAACGCCAGCGAAACTCTCTGGACGCAGGCGGAATCGGAGTCCGAGCTAACATTCCTTCGCATAGCACCTCGTCTTGGTTCTCAAGACTGGGCTGGCGTTCAAATTCGCGCGCAACAAATTGAACCACAGATTCAAGTGATTGAAGCTTCACCGTCAGCGTACGGAATGATTAGTAGCTATCAATCAACCGTCATTAGCTTTGGCACTCAAGTAACATGGAGGAAAAACAGAGCCGTCATCGCTGGGCTAAACAACGCAAACCTGAATCCGGCCAATCCACTGCTTGCGGATAGGTTTACTCTCGGGTGTTTTAATCGCACGACAAATGCTGTCTCTGACTTCTTTGATGGAGATCTTGCGGAATTCATCCTCTTTGCAGATTCTTTGACGGACCCTGACCTCAGCACAATTGAGGATGATCTAGCAGATGCTTGGGGACTCTAACCCAGCAGAAGCCGCGCTCAGCTTTTCGCCCTTAGCACCAGGGTCATGTTGTCGTGCAGCCAGGCCTTGCCGGGCAGGCGCCGGGTCCAGCGATCGAGCCGCCGCACCGCACGCGCGGGCAGCCAGGGCAGCAGTTTCCACAGCTTGATATGTCCGTGGGTCAAGGGATTGGCCGTGTATTCCAGGCTGAGCACCTCCAGCCCCGCCTGCCCGGCCAGCGCGGCAAGCTCCCCGGCGTGCAGCAGAAAAATATGATCGGCGCCGTTCGGCCCGAACTGGATGCCTTCGTACTGGCTGGGGTCCTCGCATTCCGAGAACTTGGGCATGTCGTAGCGGAAATAGGCGCCGTTGGGCGTGGTCAGCACCAGGATGCCGCCGGGCTTCAGGAAACCGGCGATATGCGCCATGAAAACGTCGGGGTGCGCGACATGCTCGATCACCTCCATGGCCACGACCGCGTCGAACTCCGGCCGCGCCGGCATCTCCAGGATGTTGCCGGGGCGGTACGCGATATCGCCGCCTTCATCGCCGCTTTCCCGCTTCGAGCCGCCTTCCCGCTTCAAGCGGACGTAGCCCGCCAGCTCCGCGCGAATATCGTTCCACACCACGCGGCAGCCCATCCGGGCCAGGGCCAGGGTGGTGTTGCCCTGCGCCGCTGCCAGGTCGAGCACGCGGGCGCCGGGCGGGGTCAGGGCCGCGATCTGGCCGAGCACGCTCTGCTGGCGCAGGTCGTAGGCGTAGCGGTAGCCGAGATAGCGGTCCGGCGGAGGCAGCACTTCGTTGCAGTCGTAGGCGTGGGAAAGCCGCCAGGACTCGGGCCAGTCGTCTTGAGGTGTAGGAAGCCGCATCGCTAATTCTACCGCCGGGAAAGACACGGGTCATCGCCGAAATGTCCGCGCCGCTTGGCGCGGCCCTGCGCCAAGCTGCCGCGCCCCCCGCCCGCGATTCCCCCTGGCGAGGCGCCGCCGGGGCGTATATATCCCCCGGCATGATGATTTTCCTGATCGTACTCGCCATGCTGATCACCCTCGGCGTTCTGTTTACCGGGCTGATCGCGATGGCCAGAGGCGGCGAATTCAACCGCAAGCACGGCAACAAGCTGATGCGCCTGAGGGTGGTTGCCCAGGGCGTGGCGATCCTGCTGTTCGGCCTTGCGATGCTGATCGGCAACGGCCAGTAGCCTGCGCCCGGCGCGCCTTTTCGGGCGCGCCCAGGGCCAGAGGAAATCCCCTTGCCCGGCCTGGCCCGGCGGCTGCTGGCGGCTGTCCTGGAATTGCCCTGGGGGCTGCCCTGGGGGCTGTCCTGGGGCCGCTTTCCGCTGCCCCGGTGGCTCGATTGACACCCTCCCGGCCCCTCCTTATTGTGCGCCTGCGAAATAGCCGGGGCCGGAGCTGAATGCCGGCCCCATCCCACCAAACCGACCGGCGGCGGGCGCAGTGGAAACTCCCAGAGGAAACCCCCAGAGGAGACTCCCGGCGGCGGCACCCGGCAGGAGCATGAGCGGACGGCAATGAAGGTATTGGTTCCGATCAAGCGCGTGATCGACGCGAACGTGAAGGTCCGTGTGAAATCCGATGGTTCCGGCGTCGAGACGTCGAACGTCAAGATGGCGATGAACCCGTTTTGCGAGATCGCGGTGGAACAGGCGGTCCGCCTGAAGGAAGCCGGCACGGCCGAGGAGGTCATCGTGGTGTCCTGCGGCGCCGGCAGCGCGCAGGAAACCCTGCGCACCGGCCTGGCCATGGGCGCCGACCGGGCGATCCTGGTCGAGAGCGAGGAAAGCCTGGAGCCGCTGGCGATCGCCAAGCTGCTGAAGGCCGTGGCCGAGCGCGAGGAGCCGGGCCTGATCCTGCTGGGCAAGCAGGCGGTCGACGGCGACAACAACCAGACGGCGCAGATGCTGGCCGCCCTGCTGGGCTGGCCGCAGGGCACCTTCATCTCCAAGCTGGAGACCGGCGACGGCGAGACCAAGGTCACCCGCGAGGTCGACGGCGGCCTGGAGAAGCTGACCCTCAAGGGCAAGGCCGTGATCAGCGTCGATCTGCGCCTCAACGAGCCGCGCTATGCCAGCCTGCCGAACATCATGAAGGCCAAGAAAAAGCCGATGGACACCCTCAACCCCGAGGAGCTGGGCGTCGACGTGACGCCGCGCCTGGAGACGGTGAAGGTGTCCGAGCCGCCGAAGCGCCAGGCCGGGGTCAAGGTCGGCTCGGTGGCCGAGCTGGTGGAAAAACTGAAGAACGAAGCGAAGGTGATCTGAGATGTCTGTCCTGGTAATCGCGGAGCATGACAACGCCGAGATCTGGCCGGCGACCCTCAACACGGTAACCGCGGCGCTTGAGCTGGACGGCGAGGTTCACCTGCTGGTCGCCGGGTCCGGCTGCGCGGCGGCGGCCGACGCGGGCGCCAAGATCGCCGGCGTGGCCAAGGTGCTGAGCGCCGACCATGCCGAGTACGCCCATAGCCTGGCGGAAAACCTGGCGCCGCTGATCGTCGAGCTGGCCAAGGGCTACAGCCATGTGCTGGCCCCGGCCACGACCTTCGGCAAGAACCTGCTGCCGCGCGCCGCGGCGCTGCTCGACGTGCAGCAGATCTCCGACATCTCGGAGATCGTCGACGCCGACACCTTCGTGCGGCCGATCTACGCCGGCAACGCCCTGGCGACGGTCAAGTCCAAGGACGCGCTGAAGCTGCTGACCGTGCGCGCCACGGCCTTCGAGCCGGCCGCCGCCGAGGGCGGTTCCGCCGCCAGCGAGACGGTCGCGGGCACCGGCGACGCCGGGCTGTCCGTATTCGGCGGCCAGGAGCTGACCGAGAGCGAGCGTCCCGAGCTGACCACCGCCAAGATCGTGATCTCCGGCGGGCGCGGCATGCAGTCGGGCGACAACTTCGCGATGCTGGAAAAGGTCGCCGACAAGCTCGGCGCGGCGGTCGGCGCCAGCCGGGCCGCGGTCGACGCCGGTTTCGTGCCCAACGACTACCAGGTCGGCCAGACCGGCAAGGTGGTGGCCCCCGATCTCTACATCGCGGTCGGCATCTCCGGCGCCATCCAGCATCTCGCCGGCATGAAGGACTCCAAGGTGATCGTGGCGATCAACAAGGACGAGGAGGCGCCGATCTTCCAGGTGGCCGACTACGGCCTGGTCGCCGATCTCTTCGAAGCCGTCCCCGAACTCGAAAAGGAACTCGGCTAGTTCAGCCGGATAAGGAACAAGCAGACATGGCCGACACCCCCGACTTCAAAACCATCGGTATCATCGGCGCTGGACAGATGGGCAGCGGCATCGCCCATGTCTGCGCCCTGGCCGGCTACGACGTGATCCTGCAGGACATCGAACAGGCCCAGATCGACAAGGGCCTGGCCAATATCGACAAGAACCTGCAGCGCGCCGTCGACAAGAGCAAGCTCTCGGCCGAGGACAAGACAGCGGCATTGGGCCGGATTTCCAGCAGCACCGATCTCGCCGCCTTCGGCGACTGCGAGCTGGTGATCGAGGCCGCCGTCGAGGTCGAGGAAGTCAAGAAGGCGATCTTCCAGAAGCTCTGCCCGCATCTGCGCGCCGACGCCATCATCTGCACCAACACCTCCTCGATCTCGGTGACCCGTCTGGCGACCTCCAGCGACCGCCCCGAGCAGTTCATGGGCATGCACTTCATGAACCCGGTGCCGGTGATGCAGCTGGTCGAGCTGATTCGCGGCATCGCGACCGGCGAGGAAACCTTCGCGGCGGTCCGCGTGCTGACCGAGAAGCTGGGCAAGACCCCGGTGGCCGCCGAGGATTTCCCGGCCTTCATCGTCAACCGCATCCTGCTGCCGATGATCAACGAGGCGGTCTATACCCTCTACGAGGGCGTCGGCTCCGTGGAGTCCATCGACACCGCCCTCAAGCTTGGCGCCAATCACCCCATGGGGCCGCTGGAGCTGGCCGATTTCATCGGTCTCGACACCTGCCTGGCGGTGATGCACGTGCTCTACGAGGGCCTGGCCGACAGCAAGTACCGGCCCTGTCCGCTGCTGGTGAAGTACGTCGAGGCTGGCTGGGTCGGCCGCAAATCCGGCCGCGGCTTCTACGACTACGCCGGCGACAAGCCGGTGCCGACCCGCTAGGACGCGCCCGCCGCGGTCTTGCGGCGGACCTTCCGGGCGGGCAGACTGGCCGCTCCCTCAATTTCGGGAGCGCCCGTTGCGACGCTGTCCGCCGCGTTTTCCATCATCTCTACTCGTCTGTCTCGCGCTCGCGAGCGGATTGATCCTGGCCGCCCCCGCCGCCCAGGCGCAGCAGCGCAATGTCGATCTGGAGCTGGTGATCGCGGTCGACTGCTCCTATAGCGTCGATCTCGGCGAGTTCGAGCTGCAGGCCGGCGGCATCGCGCAGGCCTTTCGCAGCCAGGAGGTGATCGACGCCATTCTGCAGGGCGCCCACGGCGCCATCGCCGTCACCGTGCTGCAGTGGTCGAGCCAGCTCTCCCAGGAAGTCGCCATCCCCTGGACCGTCGTGGAGTCCCGCGAAAGCGCCTTCGCGCTTTCCGTCGCCATCGAGTCCATGCCGCGGCTGACCGCCGACGGCGCCACCTCGATTTCCGCCGCCATCGCCGCCAGCCTGCGTCTTTTCGAGCTGTCGCCGGTCCGGGGCCTGCGCCGGGTCATCGACGTTTCCGGCGACGGCCGCAACAACAACGGTCCGGCCCTGCGCGCCGCCCGCGACACCGCGGTGGCGCGCGGCGTCACCCTCAACGGCCTGGCCATTCTCAACGAGATCAAGACCCTGCATTACTATTTCGAGCAGCAGATGATCGGCGGCACCGGCGCCTTCGTCGAGATCGCCAACCGCTACGCCGATTACCCGCAGGCCATGGCCCGCAAGCTGGTCAAGGAGATCGTCTCCTTCCCGATATCGCACAAGCCGCCGGACCGCCCCGCCGCGCGCCGGCTGGCGGGGCTTCAGCCGCCGGTGCGGATCACCCCGGACTCCGGCGGCGCGCCCGCCGGCGCCCCCTGGGCGAGGTAATAGCGCAACAGGGCCAGGGCCTCCGGGCTGTCCCAGGCCGCGGCGCCGCGCAGGGCGCCGACAATGCGCCCCTGGGCATCGATCACATAGCTGGTCGGCATCGCCGTCACGCCGAACGCCGCCGCCAGGGTGCCGCGCGGGTCGAGATAGGCCTTGAGATGCTGAACCGCGAGATCGCGCAGAAAGGGTTTGACGATGGACAGCCCCTGGCGGTCGACGGAGACCGTGAGCACCGCCAGCCCCTCCCCGCCGAGCAAGCCCTGCAGGGCGTCCAGCGAAGGCATCTCGTAGACGCAGGGCGGGCACCAGGTGGCCCAGAAGTTGAGCAGCACCACCCGTCCATGGAAGTCGGCGAGGCTGACTCCCAGCTCCTGATCGTTGAAAAAGCGGGTCGCGGGCGCTGGCACCGGCTGGTCCAAGAGCGTAAAGTCGCGGAAATCTCCTTGCAGAGGCGGGCCTTCATCCGCCAAAAGATCGGGCGCCGCCAGCATCATGAGGGCGGCGAGACAGAAACTGCGGATCGATAGGCGGATCATCATTGGTTAGTGAAATCCATGTCGTCTAAGTCGAAGGATAACGCCCCGCAAGGGAGCGGCCAGGCCAACGCCATGTGGGGCGGCCGCTTCAGCGCCGCGCCCGATGCCGTGATGGAGTCTATCAACGCTTCCATCGATGTCGACCGGCGTCTCTACGCCGAGGATATCCGGGCGTCCCAGGCGCATGCCCGCATGCTGGCCAAGCAGGGTATCCTGAGCGACGCCGACGGCGCGGCCATCGTCGCCGGCCTCGACAGGATCGCCGAGGAGATCGCGGCGGGGAACTTCACCTTCTCGGCGGCGCTGGAAGACATCCACATGAACGTCGAGGCGCGCCTCAAGGAGATTATCGGCGAGCCCGCCGGGCGCCTGCACACCGGGCGCTCGCGCAACGACCAGGTGGCCACCGACTTCCGGCTCTGGGTGCGCGGCGCCATCGACGCGCTCGACGGTCAGGCCCGCGACCTCCAGGTGGCGCTGCTCGACCAGGCCGAGGCCGAGGCCGACACCGTCATGCCCGGCTACACCCATCTGCAGGCGGCCCAGCCGGTGACCTTCGGCCATCATCTGCTGGCCTATGTGGAGATGCTCGGGCGCGACCGGGGCCGCCTGGCCGATGCCCGCCGCCGGCTGAACGAGTCGCCGCTCGGCGCGGCGGCGCTGGCCGGCACCTCCTTTCCCATCGACCGGGAAGAAACCGCCCGTGAGCTCGGCTTCGACCGGCCCATGGCCAATTCCCTCGACGCCGTGTCCGACCGCGACTTCGCGCTGGAGTTCCTGGCCGCCGCGGCGATCCTGTCGATCCATCTCTCGCGCTTCGCCGAAGAGATGGTGATCTGGTGCGCCGAGGGCTTCCGCTTCATCGACTTGAGCGATGCCTTCACCACCGGCAGCTCGATCATGCCGCAGAAGAAGAACCCCGACGCCGCCGAGCTGGTGCGCGCCAAGACCGGCCGCGTGATCGGCGCCCTGAACACCCTCATGGTGGTCATGAAGGGCCTGCCGCTGGCCTACGGCAAGGACATGCAGGAAGACAAGGAGCACGTCTTCGACGCCGCCGACACCCTGGCCCTGTCGCTGGCGGCGATGACCGGCATGGTCCGCGACCTCAAGGCCAACCGGGCGCGCATGCTGGCCGCCACCTCGGCCGGCTTCCTGACCGCCACCGACCTCGCCGACTGGCTGGTGCGGGTTCTCGACCTGCCCTTCCGCGAGGCGCATCACGCCACGGGAGCCATCGTCGCCAAGGCCGAGGCCGCCGGCTGCGGGCTCGGCGAGCTGCCGCTGGAAGAGCTGCGGGCGGTGGAGCCGCGGATCACGGATGCCGTCTACGACGTGCTCTCGGTGGAGAGCTCCGTCGCCAGCCGCAGCAGCTATGGCGGCACGGCGCCCGATCGGGTACGCTCGGCGATCGCTGAGGCACGGGAACGCTATCTATGACGCGCCGGGCAGGAACTTTTCTTCTGCTGATCCTCGCCGCGCTGGCGCTGGCCGCCTGCGGCAAGAAGGCCGAGGTTCGTCCACCCGACGGCGAGGAGGCCGCCTATAGCTACCCGCAACCCTATCCGGCCCCGCGCAGCGTGGTTCCCGGCGGCACCAGCGCCGGCGAGCTGCCGCCGGTTTTCGGAGACGACCGGTCGGCCGACGAATCGCGCACCAAACGCGAATTTACCGGTCCCAGCTAAACGCCGCGCAGGAATCCCATGACCTATTTCGATTACAAGGGCGGCGTGCTACACGCCGAAAATCTCTCGCTCGACCGCCTTGCGGCGGAGATCGGCACGCCGTTCCATCTCTATTCCAGTGCAGCCCTGGAGAACGCCTATCGCAATTTCGACGCCGCGCTGAGGGCCGAGGCGCTCGACTACCGCATCTGCTACGCGATCAAGGCCAATCCGCATCAGGCGATCATCTCGACCTTCGCCGCCCTGGGCGCGGGAGCGGACGTGGTCTCCCTCGGCGAGCTGACCCGGGCCTTGGCCGCCGGCATTCCGGCGGCGCAGATCGTCTTCGCCGGGGTCGGCAAGACCGAGCCGGAGATGGCCGCCGCCCTGGACGCCGGGATCCTGCAGTTCAACATCGAGTCCCTGCCCGAAATGGAGGCGCTGAACCGCGTCGCCGGGGAAAAGGGCCTGATCGCGCCGGTTGCGATCCGCGTCAATCCCGATGTCGACGCCCGCACCCATGCCAAGATCACCACCGGCAAGGCGGAGAACAAGTTCGGCATCGATCTGACCCACGCCGCCGCCGCCTTCGCTAAGGCCGCGCAGCTTCCGCACCTGGCGCCCAAGGGCATCGCCGTGCATATCGGCTCGCAGTTGACCGAGATCGCCCCCTACGAGGATGCCTTCGCCAAGATCGCGGCGCTGTTCGAGGAGCTGCGCGGCGCCGGCATTCCGCTGGAGCGTATAGACCTGGGCGGCGGGCTCGGCGTGACCTACCGGGACGAAACGCCGCCCGATCCGGCCGCCTATGCCGCCGCGGTCAAGCGCACCGTCGGACGCCTCGGCGTGCCGCTGATCTTCGAGCCAGGGCGGCTTCTGGTCGCCGAAGCCGGCATTCTCGTGACTCGCGTGATCTATGCCAAGGACGGCGCGACACGCCGCTTTCTGGTGGTCGACGCGGCGATGAACGACCTGATCCGCCCGACGCTCTATGACGCCTGGCACGATATCGTCACGGTGCGCCAGGGCAGCGACGCAGTTTCGCCGCAAACGGTCGATATCGTCGGTCCGATCTGCGAGACGGGCGATACTTTCGCACGGGGCCGGCCGCTGCCGCCCAGCGAAAGCGGCGACCTGCTCGCGATTTGTTCAACCGGCGCCTATGGCGCGACCATGGCATCG
The DNA here is from genome assembly GCA_942491105.1 of uncultured Alphaproteobacteria bacterium. Classification (GTDB taxonomy): domain Bacteria; phylum Pseudomonadota; class Alphaproteobacteria; order Kiloniellales; family DSM-21159; genus JBBEAM01. The sequence continues at coordinate 259,707 of CALNZX010000012.1, forward strand.
ACCTATAATTCCAGGGTGCCCGCGCCCGAGGTGATGGTGCGCGGCAGTGCCTACCAGGTGATCAAGCCGCGCATCGACTACCAGGCGTTGATCGGGCAGGATGTGGTTCCCGACTGGCTCTAGGGGAAGCGAGCCTCGCATCGGGATGAAACCGAAACGAGGAGCATGTGACCCAAAACACGCGGCGGCAGAGCGAAGCAACCACGCAGCAAGGCATCCGGCGGCTCGGCGGCATGCTTGCCCTGACCAGGGCCGTGCTGGCCTGGGAACGCATCTGGCCGGCGCTCTGGCCCTTGGCCGGGGTTCTGGGTCTGTTTGTCGCTTGCGCCCTGCTCGGTATCTTTCAGCTACTGCCCGCCTGGCTGCATAGCCTGCTGCTCGCGGTCTTCGCCGCCGGGCTGCTCGCCGCGCTCTGGCTGGCGGCGCGCGGCATCCGCGGGGCCGTGCAGCTTAGCGCTCAGCGCCGCCTGGAAATCGAAAGCGAACTCCCGCATCGCCCGCTCGCCGGCTTGCACGACGATCTGGCGACGGCGCGCGACGACCCCGCCACGCGTGCCCTATGGGAAGCCCATCGCCGCAGGCTCGCCGAGGAGGCGAAGCGGCTGCGCGTCGGCCCGCCGCGACTGGGCTGGCCCCAGGCCGATTCCTTCGGCCTGCGCGCCGTGGTCGGTCTGCTGCTGGTGATCGGCCTGACCGTCGGCGGGCTGGAATGGCGCGAACGCCTCGGCGCCGCCCTGACGCCGCAGTTTTCCGCGCAAGCCGCCGCGGCGCTTCCGCCGCAGCTCACCCTCTGGATCAATCCGCCCGAATACACCGGCACGGCGCCGATCTATCTGGAAACCCGGGGCCAGGACGGCGGCGCCGAGGCGGCCCCGCGTCCGCCGATCGAACTGCCCATCGGCAGCACCCTCCTGGGGCAGATTCAGGGCTTGTCCGGCGGCGCGCCGGATTTGCTGGTCGACGCGGCCGCGACCCCCTTCGAGCCGGGGGGCAGCGGCATTTTCGAGATCAGCCGCGAAATCACGGAGGGGGCGCGCCTCAGCGTGCGCCAGGGCGCCGATACCCTGGCCAGCTGGGATCTGAAGGTGATCCCCGACAACGCCCCCTGGATCGTCTTCGCCGCGCCGCCCACGGGCGGCCAGCGGCGGGCGCTGAGGATCGAGTACCACGCCGAGGACGACTACGGCATCGTCGGCGCGCGCGCGATCATCACCCGCGATGCCGCGTCCGGCGAGGAGCCGCTGATCCTGGACCTGGGCCTGGGCACCCGCGAAGGCACGTCGGTCGAGAACAGCAGCTACCACGACCTCACCGCGCACCTCTGGGCCGGCCTGCCGGTGACCATCCAGCTGGAGGCCAGCGACGCCGCCGGCCAGAGCGGGCGCAGCGAGCCCGTCGCCATGGTTCTGCCGGAACGCATCTTTCAGCACCCCATCGCGCGCATGCTGGTCGAGCTGCGCAAGGACCTCACGCGCAACCCCCTGCAGCGCCTGCCGGTCGTGCAGGCCTTGGGCGCCATCGGCGCCAACCCGGCGCAGTATGCCTTCGATTGGGTCGTTTCCCTCGCCCTGCGCTCGGCCGAGCGGCGGCTGATCTACGACCGTAGCGCGCGCAGCCTGCCCCAGGTGCAGAAGCTGCTCTGGCAGACCGCGCTGCACATCGAGTTCGGCGAGATGTCCCTGGCCGAGCTGGAGCTGCGCGAGATCCAGGAGCGGCTGCAGGAGGCGCTGGAGAACGGCGCTCCCGACGCGGAGATCGAGCAACTGATGAGCGAGCTGCAGCAGGCCATCGACCGCTATCTCGACGCCATCACCGAGCAGGCGATGCAGGACATGATGGAGCAGGGGCTGGAGTCCCAGCAGCTGCCGCCCGGCGCGCAGACGATGAACCGCGACGATCTGCAATCGATGGTCGATCAGGCGCGCGAGCTGGCGCGCACCGGCTCCCGCGATGCCGCCCAGCAGATGCTGTCCCAGCTGCAGGAGATGCTGGAGAACATGCAAGCGGGGCTGTCGCAAGGCATGAGCCCGGAACAGCAGCGCGCCCAGGAAACCATGCGCCAGATGGAAGATTTGATGCGCGACCAGCAGGAGCTGCTCGACCGCAGCTTCCAGCGCTCCCAGGACGGCGAACTGGAGCCGCTCACCGGCGAAATGAACCCCAATCTGCGCGATGCCGAAAAGCAGGAAGCCTTGCGCCAGCGGCTCGGCGACGTGATGCGCGAGCTGGGTGAGCTCGGCGGTGACATTCCCCGCCCCCTGGGCAGCGCCGAACGCTCGATGAGCGCGGCGCGCGACGCCCTGGAGGAGAACCTGCCTGGCGATGCCATCGACCCCCAGGCCAACGCCATGGACCAGCTACAGCAGGGACTGGAAGGCATGATCGATCAGTTCGTGCAGCAGCAGCTTGGCCAGGGCGAGGGCGGCGGCAGCGGCCAGCGCTCCTTCAGCGAGGATGGCCTCGCCGATCCGCTCGGGCGCGATCCCAGTGGCGGCGAAGGCAGCGAAAGCGCCGAAGGCCGCGGCGTCAGCATCCCCGAACAATCGGAGGTGCTGCGCAGCCGGCAGATCCTCAACGAACTGCGCAAACGCAGCGGCGACCGCAGCCGGCCCCGGTTCGAACTCGATTACATCGAAAGGCTGATGCGCCAGTTCTAGGCGCGCGCGCACCGTAACCGGCGCGCCGGCAGTCAGGCGTAGAAGCGCTCTCCGCCGGCCGGCGGCGAGGTCTCGTCCCCGGAGGCATGGGCGGTGCCGAGCATGCCCTGCACCCGGCGGCAAAACGCCTGCAGCGTGAAGGGCTTGACGATAACTTCATGGTCCAGATGTTCGAGGTCGTAGGCGCGCTGGCACTCGGCGGCGTAGCCGGTCATCACCAGAACCGGCAGCTTGGGATGCAGCGCGCGCACCTTCTCGCAGAGGCCTATGCCGTCGAGGCCGGGCATCACGACATCGGTAATCAAAAGATCGAAGGTTTCGGCCTCCAAAGCGGCCAAGGCCTGCAAACCGTCTTCGACGGCGGTCACATCGTGCTTCTTGAAACTCAAGGCCCGGGACGCGAAGGCGCGTACCGCGGGGTCGTCTTCCGCGATGAGGATCCTTGCCGCCATGCTGATAGCTCCTGACAAAAAAACCCGCGAAGAGGGCGCCTCGAATCAGCCCCGCATCAGGACTCTTACAGGTGCCAGGACCCTGGGAGCGCCGCCGCGAAGTGAAACGCCGTCAGGCGCCAAGGCTAGCGTCCGAGAGCTTAACAATCTGTTAATGTGAACAGGAAATTGCGAATCAGTCGCGATCAGCGCGGCCCGGCGAACTCCACGCGCAGCGCGCTTTCCTCGGGCGGGTTGGCGGCCGAGGTTTCGAAGCTGGCGACGTCTCCGGGAGCGAGGCTGCGGGCCGCCGCCGCGAACTCCCAGCTCAAGACTTCCCGGCCTGCGGCGTTCGATACGACGGCGCGCAGCAAGGGCAGCGTGCGCGTGCCCCCCGAAACGTTGACGATTGAACCGGAGACGACGATGCGCCTTTCGCCGCCGACCGTGCGGCGCACGGAGGTGACACCGGTGATCTCCAATCCCTCGCCCAGGCTCTGGATCGGAATATTAAGCGCGCGGTAAATCTCCGCCGTTTCCGGTACCTCGGCGACGATCTTGTCGCGGAAATGCCAGGCCGAGAAAACCAGAGCCGCGATGACCGCCAGAAAGACGATCCAGCCGAAAGCCGAACCGCCGCCGCGCGGCGAGCGCTTGGGATAGGGCTCATGGCCCAGGGATTCGTCGCGCGGCCGTTCTCTGCGCCGTACGGCGTCGCGCTGCGGCGGGGCGCTGTAGGGATCCGGCTCGGGCGCCGCGCCGGGGCGCGATTCCTGCAGCGTCGCCTGTCGAGGCTGCGGCGCGGCGGCCGGGGCACGGGCAAGGGGCGGCGCCTCTCGCCAAACATGACCGCAGCGTCCGCAGCGCAGGCGTCGGGCGCCGTGATCGAAGGCCTCGGCCTCCGCCTTGAATGTGGCGCTGCAGGATGGACAGGTGAGATGCATGATTCGCTTTCGGATTACCCGGACCGCATGAGACAATCCTTCATAAAGCTGGGAAATCGGCAAGGCAAGCCGCGACGGCGATGCTTTACGCTCGGCCCGCCGCCATGCGATCTTTCGCCGCCGGTTGTAAAATCAAAGGAAATTCCGACCCTTGATCCGCTTCGAAGAGGTATCCCTGCGCTACGATACGGGTCCAGAGGTCCTGCGCGACCTCGATTTCCATCTTGAGCCCGGATCCTTTCACTTCCTGCTCGGCCCGAGCGGCGCCGGTAAATCCTCCCTGCTGAAGATGATGTCGCTGGGACAGCGGCCGAGCACCGGGCGCCTCAGTCTGTTCGGGCGCGACGTCTCGCGGCTCGACCGCAAGGAGCGGGCGCTGCTGCGCCGGCGCATCGGCGTGGTGTTTCAGGACTTCCGTCTGATCGAACACCTCAGCGCGCTGGAGAATGTCGCCCTGCCCCTGCGGGTCGCCGGGCAACGCGAGGATAAGGTCCGCGAGCACGTTTCCGAGCTGCTGGCCTGGGTCGGCCTGGCCGATCACCTGCATGCCCTGCCGGCGACGCTTTCCGGCGGCCAGCAGCAACGGGTCGCCATTGCGCGCGCGGTGATCAGCAGGCCGAGCCTGCTGCTCGCCGACGAGCCCACGGGCAACGTCGACGACCGCATCGCGATGCGCCTGCTCTACCTCTTCGAGGAACTGCACCGCAACGGCACCACCGTGGTCATCGCCACCCATAACGAGTTGCTCGCTGGCCGCTTCGATCAGCCGGTGGTGCGCTTGAAAGATCATAGCGCCGATATCGAGGACGATCGCCAGGCCGCGGCGCCGCGGCGCGAACTCACGGCGCCGCGGGAAGGGCTCTAAGATGGCCTTCGGAAACGCCGATCTGCCACTGGCGCGCGATGCCTCGGGACGCTTCCTGCCCTGGCTGGTGGCTTTCATGGTGTATTTGGCCACACTGGCGTTGGTCAGCTCGATGATCATGAACGCATTGGTCGAACGCTGGGACAGAGGCCTGGCCGACCGGCTGACCGTGCAAATCCCCGCGCCGGCCTCGACGGCCGAGGCGGGCGAGCAGGAAGCGCGGATCGACAGCAGCATCGATGTCTTGACGTCGACGCCCGGCGTCGCGGATGTCACCGTGCTCGACGACAGCGAGCTCTCGGCCCTGCTCGACCCCTGGCTGGGCGACGCCGAGCTGGCGCGTGAACTGCCGCTGCCAACCCTGATCGCGGTGACGCTCGACGCCGACGCGCCCGCCGATCTCACGACCCTGGCCCTGCGCCTCGACGCGGCGGTGCCGGGGGCGGTGGTCGACGATCACCAGCGCTGGGTCGGCGGCCTGGTCAGCCTGACCCGTTCGGTCGATCTGATCGCCGGACTGGTGGTTCTCCTGGTCGGTTTGGCGGCGGTGATCACGGTGGTCTTCGTCACCCGCACCGGGCTGGCCATTCATCGTCAAGTGATCGAATTGCTGCATTTGATCGGCGCCCAGGACAGCTACATCGCGCGGCAGTTCCAAACCCACGCCATGAAACTGGGTTTCAAGGGCGGCATCCTGGGCTTCGCGGCGGCGCTGGCGACGATCTATGCCGCCGGGCTGCTGCTGTCGGGCAGCGGGCGCGTCCTGCTGCCGAACTTCGAACTCGGTTTGCGCGAATGGATCCTTCTCGGGCTGCTCCCGCTGCTGGCGACGCTGGTCGCCATGCTGACCGCGCGCTGGACCGTGCTGCGCACGCTCGCGCGTTTCCCGTGATTGAGACGGCGGGAGCGCGATAATGGCGGCGCGGCGCGGCGGCACCCTGAAATCCTTGCTGTTTACCCTGGCATTCCTCGGCCTGCTGCTGCTCGCCGGTTTCTTCTGGTTCCTCGCGGATTTGCCACGCGCGGTCGAGGATACCCAAAGCACGACCGACGCCATCGTCGTGTTGACCGGCGGCAGCGGTCGGGTCAGCCAGGGGCTAGAGCTGCTCGAGGCCGGAAAGGCGCAAAAGCTCTTCATCTCCGGGGTTTACTACGCCGTCGACGTGAACGAACTGCTGCGCGTCGCCGAGCGTCAGCCGGAAGATCTTACCTGCTGCATCGCGCTGGGCTACGAGGCCGGCAACACCCGCGGCAATGCCGAGGAAACCGCGGCCTGGATTCGCAAGCAAGGCCATGACTCCCTCCGTCTCGTCACCTCCGCCTACCACATGCCGCGCAGCCTGTTGCAGTTCCGCCGGCTCATGCCCGGCGTGGAGATCGTTCCCCATCCCGTCTTTCCGGAAGATCACGACCCGGATGCGGCGTGGAGCCTGCCTGCCAGCCCTAGTCTTCTGTTGCTGGAGTACGGCAAGTACCTCTTGGCCCTGGCCGAGGCGATCCTGACCAATCCCGCGAAACAGAGCAGCGGAGCCGCCTCATGACCCTGTTCCGCTCCCTGCTGTTCCAGCTTCTGTCCAACCTCTGGAGCTGGGGCATCATGCTGATCTGCCTACCGGTGCTGCTGCTGCCGCGGGTTTGGGTGGTGCGTGTCGGCCGGCTCTGGGCCGAGGGTCTGCACGTTCTGCTGCGCCTGGTCTGCGGCCTCGACCACCGGGTCTCTGGCCATGAGAACCTGCCCGCCGGCCCCTGTATCGTCGCAAGCAAGCACCAGTCGGCCTGGGATACCATCGCCATGCCGGTGATCTTTCCCGACCCCTGCTTCGTGCTGAAACGCGAGCTGATGTGGATCCCGCTGTTTGGCCTCTACCTGAATCGCGCCGGCGTGGTCGCCGTGGACCGCAGCGGCGGCTCCGCGGCCCTGCGCCGCATGGTGGCGCAGGCCCGGGACTTCGCGGCCTCCGGCCGCAAGATCGTGATCTATCCGGAAGGCACGCGCACCGCGCCGGGGCGCCGGGCCGCCTATCACCCCGGAGTGGCGGCGCTGTATCAGCAGCTCGGCCTGCCCGTGGTGCCGGTGGCCCTGGACTCCGGCCTCTACTGGCCACGGCGCAGCCTTCTGCGCCGGCCCGGCCGTATTCAGGTCGATATCCGGCCGCCGATCCCTCCCGGCCTGCCCCGGCGCGAGTTCATGAAGCGCTTGGAAAGCGAGATCGAGAGCGCCAGCGACACCCTGCTGAAACGGGCCGGCAAGGGGCGGGCCGCTGTGGGCGATCTGTAGATTATTTTTTAGAGAGTTGATTTTTATCGCTCATTCAGATTATCCCCAGGCTGTGAATGACCTGAATCATCGGGAAAACCTGGCCTCAAGGCGGGCAGCGCTCATCCACCAGCCGCGCCAGCTTGGCCAGGGCCCGGTCATGGATTCCCAGCGCCTCGAGATGACCGAGGGTGCGGTGCAGATAGTCGGAACAGGGGCCGCGTTGGCCGTGGCCCTGCACGATCAGATCGGCGACATCCTCCAGCGGCAGCCGCCCCGTATATTGCACATGACCGGGATCGACCACGAAGCTGGCGGCGCGGACCGCCCCGCCGTCGGTGTGCAGGTTGAGCCAGCGCGGCCGGTAGACGCCGGTGACCATTTCCCGCTCCCACAGATAATCCATCACGGCTTCGCCCTCGGCCGCCGGCACCTTGAAGGCCATGCCGTGGCAACAGCCGCCGCGGTCGAGACCGAGAACCAGCCCCGGGCGTTCCGGCGTCCCGCGATAGCGATGCGAATAGACGCAAAATCTGCGATGATAGCCGTGGAGTCGCGCCTGCCTGACCTCGAGGTGCGGAAAGCCAGGATGCCACATCAAGGAGCCGTAGCCGAAAACCCAAAAGTCCTCTCCCGCGGGCAACTCAAGGCGCGGAAAGCGGCTGGCGTCCCGCTGCCCTTGCCGAAACGCCTCGGGATCCGGAATCTTGGTGGTTTTGGCAGGCATCTCTTGCAATCTAGTCAACCAAGCCGGGCCCGCAAAGAGGGCGACCGGCACAGGAATTATGCCCTATGATCCGTCGCAATGCGTCTTAAGTCCGTTGTTTTCCTCCTCACCGCCGTTCTGATCCTCGCCGCCGGCTGGAGCGCCTTTTGGTGGTTCTCCTCGCAAAAGCTGCAGGATGGCTTCGCCGCCTGGCAGGCCGAGCGCGCGGCGGAGGGCACCCGTGTTAGCTATGGCGCCTACACAATCGGCGGCTATCCCTTTTCCTTGGTGCTGTCTCTGAGCGAACCGGAGATTTCACGCAGCGACGGTCTCGCCTGGTCGGCGGCGCGGCTGCGCGGCGAGGCCGAACTCTGGTCGCCCTTGACCATCGATTTGGATGCGCCTGGACGCCACGGCCTATCCCTTCCCGTTTCCGACGGCGTCCTGAATCTCGACCTGCTCACGGCTCAGAGCGAAGGCGTGCTCCGGCTCACCGCGCGCGGCGAGGTCGAGAGCTTCTCCGCGGAGCTCGCCGGCGTCGAAATTTCCGAGTATGGCGGGCCTGTCACCACCGCCGAACTCGTGAGAGTGGAGGTTGGCCGCGGTACCGCCGCGCCGAACGTCGACACCAGCGGCCTGCCGGTCGATATCTGGGCCGAAAGGCTGCATCTGCCCGAACAGAGCGGCGGCTATCCCCTGGGGCGCGCGATCGAGCGAATGCAGGCGACCCTGGGCGTACAGGGCGGACCGCTGGTCGGCGCCTGGCCCGATGCCGCGACGGCCTGGAGCGCCGCCGGCGGCGTCGTCAACGTCTCGGAATTCCGGCTGCTGTGGGGGCCGCTCGACCTTGGCGGCGAGGGCGCGGTCACGCTCGATCAATGGCGGCGGCCGCTGGGCGCCTTCACCGCCCGGATCGTCGGCTATCTGGAGACCGTGGACGCCCTGGCAAAGGGGGGGATCATCGAACTTGGCGACGCTTCGATCCTGAAGCTCGGGGGCTTGGCCCTGGCCAAGACCAACACCGCCGACGGCCGGCCCATCGTTACCATTCCGCTGACCGCGCAGGATGGCCGCCTGAGCATTGGCCCCCTGCCCCTGTTCCAGCTACAGCCTATTTTTTAGGAGACTTCAGACCGAGCTTCTCGCTTTCGCGGGTATCGAAGGTGCCGGCCTGACCGGCATCGACGACGCCCCGGCGCAGCTCCCGGGTGCGCTCGAACAGCTTGTAGAGCGTCTCGCCTTCACCCCAGCGGATCGCCCGCTGCAGGGCGGTGATGTCCTCGGTGAAGCGCTGCAGCATCTCCAGCACCGCTTCGCGGTTATTCAGGAAGACATCGCGCCACATCACCGGATCCGAGGCCGCGATGCGGGTGAAATCGCGGAACCCGCTGGCCGAGAACTTCACCACCTCGGCGCGCTCGCTTTCCTCCAGATCGGCGGCGGTGCCGACAATGGTGTAGGCGATCAGATGCGGCAGGTGCGAGGTGATCGCCAGCACCTTGTCGTGGTGCGCGGCATCCATCAGCTCGACGGTCGAACCGCAGGCCCGCCACAGCGCGGCAATGCGCTCCACCGAGGCTTCGTCGCTGCCCGGCGGAGGGGTCAGGACGCACCAGCGATTCTCGAACAGCTCGGCGAAACCCGCCTCCGGCCCAGAATGTTCCGTCCCGGCGATCGGATGGCCCGGCACCAGATGCACGCCCTCGGGCAGCGCCGCGCCGATATCGCGGATCGCCGCCTGCTTGACCGAGCCGACGTCGGTCACGATGGCGCCCTGCTGCAGCCCCGGCGCCATGGCCTCGGCAACCTGGGCGTAGGCCCCCAGGGGCGTGCAGAGCACCACCAAATCGGCACCGGCCACGGCCTCCGCCGGATCGGGGGTGGAGCGGTCGCAAATGCCCAGCTCAAGGACCTTGGCATTGGTTTCCGCGCTGCGCGCGCAGCCGACGATCTCGCCGACCAGGCCGCCGCGGCGGCAGGCATGCGCCAGCGACGAGCCGATCAGCCCGACACCGATCAGTGTCATGCGTTGGAACAGGGGCGCGTCGGCCATCAGCCGCCTTCCCCGAGGTATTCGTCGAGTGCGTCCAGCACCGCCTGCATCTCGGCCTCGGTGCCGATGGTCACGCGCAGGTGGTCGGGCAACCCGTACGCGGCCATCTGCCGGGTCAGAATGCCCTGCCTTTTGAGAAAGGCCCGCGCGTCCTCCGCGTCCTCGAATCCAAGCAGCAGGAAGTTCGCGACCGAGGGCCGCACGGCGACACCGCGCTTGGCCGCTTCGTCGGCGAACCAAGCCCGGCAGCGGCTGTTATGCGCCCGCGACTGGGCCAGGTACGCCTGATCGCGCACCGCCGCCAGGCCCGCGGCCAGCGCCGGCTGGGCAACGTTGAAAGGCCCGCGCATGCGGTTCAGCACATCGGCGACCATCTGCGGGCAGTACGCCCAGCCGAGCCGCAGCGCCGCCAAGCCATAGATTTTCGAGAAGGTGCGGGTCATCACCACGTTGTCGGCGCCGCGCACCAGATCCTCGCCGGCGTGGTAGTCGCCGGCTTCCATGTACTCCGCATAGGCGGCGTCGATCACGAGCAGGCAGTCCTCCGGCAGTCCGGCATGCAGACGGCGCAGCTCGCTCTCGGGAATGTAGGTGCCCGTGGGGTTGTTCGGATTGGCGAGAAAAACCAGCCGCGTCGCGTCGCTGACCCGCGACAGCAGGGCATCGACATCGGCGGTGAGATCGCTCTCCGGCGCGCGCAGCGGCGTCGCCCCGACGGTCTTGGCGGCGATCGGGTACATCAGGAAGCCATGTTCGCTATAGAGCACCTCATCGCCGGGCCCTGCGTAGGCCCGCACGAGCAGGGAGATCAGCTCGTCGGAGCCGTCGCCGCAGACGATTCGCCCGGCTTCCAGCCCGTGCTGCGCCGCCAGCGCCTCGCGCAGATCCAGCGCGCCGCCATCGGGATAGCGATGCAGGGACTCGGCCGCGCCGCTATAGGCCGCGATCGCCTTGGGGCTCGGCCCGAGCGGATTCTCGTTGGAGGCGAGGCGGATCACCCGGTTGGCGCCCTCCACCTTGGATTCGCCGCCGACGTAGGGCGCGATATCCAGGATACCGGGGCGCGGCCGCGGACCAGGGCGCGGCGCGAGCGTGGGGCCTTTAGGTTGCGGTGCCATGTTGTGTCGGCTCCTTCTAGGCTTCGAGCGCTTCGCGCGACAACGGCAGGGCATAGCCACCGACAGCGCGCGCCAGCAAACGCATGTCCTGGGCTTCGTCGGCCAAGGCGGCAAGACGGGGATCTTCCGGAAGGACACAGCCTTCGGCTTCCACCAGATGCAGCCAGTGTCCCGGCGAATCCTCGGTCCCGATCATTTCGACAACCGTAAAGCCGCTGCTTTCCAGCTTGCCGCGCAGGGTGCTGCGGCTCACCTCCTGCATGCTCTCGACGATCAGGAAGCTGCGGTCCTCGCCGGTATCCTCCATCTCGCAGTAACCGATCGCGAGGCCCCTGGCATCGCTGCCGCGCGGCCCCTTGGCGAAGGGCAGACGGGCGATGATCCGCGGTGGCTGCGAACCGCTGCTCAGCAGATGCCGCCACCAGGGATCTCCGCCATCCTGCGGCAAGGGCAGGACACCGACCTGCGCTTCGCCCTCGGCAACGGCGTGAATCACGCGATGGGCGGAGCCTTGCTCGCCTATCGGCGTCAGCGATCCAAAATGTTCGCGCGCCAGATCGCGCAGACCTTCGCCGCCCTTGCCCGAGAGCACGCAGATCGAGAACTCGCCCTGCTGGGAGGTTGCCGCGGCGAAAATCTCGCGCCAAAGCCGCACCAGAACGGCTTTCGGAAAGCCCCCTTGATGGCGGGCAATCAGGCGACGCAGCACCAAGGCCTCGCGGCCGGGGCGCAGGAACTGCCCAACGGTGCCGGCGGCACGCTTGGCCTGGCCGACCTCAGAGGTCACCTCGCTGCGGCGCATCAGCAGATCGTGCAGCGTCGAATCGATCTGGTCAATTTCTTGGCGAAGGGCATCGAGAGGTGTCTTGGCCACGGCCACCGGACCTGCAATTTCCTATTTCAGAGAGCGCTAGTGATAGTCGCTGGATGCGGCAAAATCAAAGCAAAGCTGCCGTCTTCGAGGAGGAAGGCCACGCCGCGCCGGGAAGCCGTCAGAGCCTCCGCCGTGCATTCCGCGAGGCTGGCTTCGGCGCGGCCGCGGGCTGAGGGAAGGCGACCACCGACGTCAAGCTGTGGCGCCGCGCGGGTTTCTCGCGCGCCGTGTAGAGCTGCTTCCCGGCCTCCATCAACAGTACCCCGGAAAAGGTCGGGAACCAGCGCGCGCCGAGGCGCTCCCAGGCCGGCGCCGCGCGCATCAGGGTCTTGGAGCCGCCGGGCGGGATGTAGAGCGCCCGCTCGCTGCGGGTCGGCGTAAAACCATTGTCGCGCAGCAAGCGGGAGAGCTGGGACTGGCTGTAAGGATGGCCGTTGCCGAAGGGCGTGCGGTCGGAACGCGCCCAGATACCGCGCCGATTCGGCACGACGATCAGCAGGCGGGCGTTGCTGGTCATCACCCGCCAGACTTCCCGCAGCATTTCGCGCAGGGATTCGCTGCCTTCCAGGCCATGCACCAGGAGCACCCGGTCAAGGCTGTAGTCCGGCAACGGCAGATCCGTCTCCTCCGCCAAGGCGACAAGATTTGGCCCCTCCGGTGGCCAGTGCACCACCCCTTGCGGCGCCGGCATCAGGGCCACCACCCGCTCGGCTTCGCCGAGAAACTGACGCAGATACGGAGTTGCATAGCCGAGGCCGAGCAGCGACTGCCCGCGCAGATCCGGCCAGACCTGACGCAGGCGGTGGCGAATCAGATGCCGCGCCACCTGTCCCCGGCGGCTTTCGTAAAATTCCCTGAGATCGACGACATCGGACCACATAGGTTTATTTTATCACAACTTCTATGCCGCGACCTGCCCGCGATTGCGCCGCGCCGCCGCGATCCGCCCTGTAAGCGCGCGATGACTTCCGCTAAAGTCCGCCACCATGTCACAGCTTGAAATCGAACAGATCCCCGTCCTGTCGGACAACTATGTCTATCTTGCGCGCGAGCCCAGGAGCGGCGCCGTCGCGGTGGTCGACCCCGCCGTGGCCGCCCCGGTACTGGCGCGTGCCGAGCAGCTCGGCTGGGCGATCACCCATATCCTCAACACCCACCACCATCCCGATCACGTCGGCGGCAACCTTGAGATCAAGCAGGCGACCGGCTGCACCATCGTCGGTCCCGCGCCGGACCGCGAACGTATTCCGGGGATCGACGTGGCGGTCGACGACGGCGAGCGCTATCGCTTCGGCAGCGCCGACGCCGAGGTGTTTTTCGTACCCGGCCACACCCGCGGGCATATCGCCTATTGGTTCGCCGGCAGCAACGCGCTGTTTTGCGGCGACACGCTGTTCGCGCTGGGCTGCGGGCGCTTGTTCGAGGGCACGCCGCAGCAGATGTGGACCTCCCTGTCCCGCCTGCGGGCGCTGCCGCCGGAAACCCGCGTCTACTGCGCCCATGAATACACCCAGGCCAATGCCCGCTTCGCCCTCAGCGTCGACCCCGGTAATGCCGCGCTGGCCCAGCGCGCCAAGGACATCGACAGCAAGCGCGCCGCCGGCGTGCCGACGGTGCCGTCCTATCTGAGCCAGGAAATCGCGACCAACCCCTTCCTGCGCGCCGACGACCCGAAGCTAGCCGAGTCCGTGGGTCTGGCCGGCCACACGCCGGTCGAGGTCTTCGCCGAGGTCCGGCAACGCAAGGACAACTTCTAACCGAGAGAAAGGATGCCGAGGATGCAACTCCTCTTCGCGGCTACCAGCCCCTTCGTGCGCAAGGTCGTCGTCCTCGCCGCCGAAACCGGCCTCAGCGGACAGATCGAACGGGTCGAGAGCAATCCCTGGGACGATGCCGGCAATGTTCCCAAGATCAATCCGCTCGGCAAGGTTCCAGCTCTGATCCTCGACGACGGCCGGATACTGCCGGATTCCAATCTGATCTGCGAATATCTCGATAGCCTGCACGACGGCCCGAAGATGTTTCCGCTCGACCCGGCGCAACGCTGGGAAACCCTGCGCCTGGCGAACCTGGCGGAAGGCGTTCTCGACGCGGCCTTGGGCGCGGTGATCGAAAAACTGCGCCGGCCGGAGGAATTCATATGGACGGGCTGGATCGAACGCCAGACCGGCAAGATCGCCCGTGGCTGCGACGGGCTGGAAGCCGAAATCCAAGCCGGTAAGCTGCTCGGCGACGTGGATATCGCCCAGATCACGCTGGGCTGCGCGCTCGGCTATCTGGATCTGCGTCTGAGCGACCTGCAGTGGCGCCGAGACCGTCCTGGCCTCGCCTCCTGGTACGAAAGCTTCTCGCGCCGCCCTTCGATGGTGGTCAGCGCCCCGCCGGCGGCCTAGGAATCCATCCATGCTGTCTGCCAAGCAGGTGATCGAGCAGCTCGGGCTGCGGCCGCATCCCGAGGGCGGCTTTTTCTGCGAGACCTACCGCCATATCGCCACCGACGGTGGCCGCGGCCTCAGTACCGCGATCTACTTCCTGCTGACCGCCGACAACTACAGCCACTGGCATCGCATCGACGCCGTCGAGGTCTGGCACTGGTACTGCGGCGCCGCCTTGACCCTGACGATTTCCGAGGACGGGCAGGAGGCCGTGCCCCATCAGCTCGGCTCCGACATCATGCGCGGCCAGCGGCCCCAGGTGATCATTCCGCCGAACGCCTGGCAGAGCGCGGAAACCCTCGGCGACTGGAGCCTGGTCGGCTGCACCGTGACCCCGGCGTTCAGCTTCGAGGGCTTCGAAATGGCGCCGCCGAACTGGCGCCCCGGCTCGCGACTCGGCTAGCTCCGGCTGTTGCGGCGCCTGAGCAGTTCCTTCGAGGCCAGTAGCGCGCCGCCGACGATCAGCAGACAAGCCGCCCCAACCTCCCAGGTCGCGCGCGCCTGTCCGAAGGCAATCAGGACCAGCGTCGACAAGAGCGGCGCTGCATAGGCGAAGGCGCCGAGCACTTGGATGTTGCCATGCTTGGTGCCGTAGTCCCAGACGAAGAAAGCCGCGCCCACCGGCCCCAGGCCGAGCAGGATCACCGCCCCCCACTGTCCGGCGCTGGGCGTGACCGTGGTCTCGAAAACGAAGTGGCAGAGGCCGCCGAGCAGCGCCACCGCGCCGCAGAAACCCATCACGACATCGGTGGGGACCGCGCCGAAGCGGCGGTTGGCGACCGAATAACCGGACCAGGTCAGCGCGCAGGCGATGGCCGCCAGGTAGCCCATGCCATAGCGCGCATCGAAGGAGACGCTGCCGCCCTTGGTCACCAGCAGCGCCGCGCCTGCGAGGCCCATGATCGCGCCGCAGAGGTGGAACCAGCGCAGCCGCTCGCCAGGCAGCAGGGCCGAGAAGACAACGATCAGCAGCGGCCAGAGATAGGCGATCAGGCTGGCGTCCACCGCCGGGGCGTTGCCTAGGGCCAGGAAATAGAAGAAGTGATAGCCGAAGAGGCCGCAGACCCCGAGCGCCCAGGCGCCCAGCGGTTGGCGCAGCACCGAAAGCCGCCCGCCCTTGAGGATCACCACGAGCAAGCTAACCGCGAAAGCGACGGCGAAGGATAGCGCCAGCAGCTGGAAAGGTGGGATCCCCGCGGCCCAGGTGGTGAACAGCGCCAGCAGCGCCCACAGCAGCACCGCGATGCCGCCGACCAGGGTGGCGCGGAGCTGCTTTCGGGAAGCGGCGGCAATTTGGTCGCGCGCGGACATCGCGCGCTTCTAGCGGCGCGCCCCGCCGAGCGCAAGCATAAGGCATCGGCCATGATTCTTGCGCAAAACCCACTAAGCGCAATTAATTTGCATTGCGCAATTAATATTGCGCAAATAGCCTTGATAATTGCGCTTATAACTTTATAATTGCGTATACTTCATGACCCTCGGAATCAAAGTCCATGGCGAAACCCCTCCCAGAAGCAGAGCTCCGGGCCATCGAGACGATCGTTCGCGATCATCCCGACGGCATAGCGCTCGCGGGAATCGCCGCCCAGCTAGATCGCCCGGTCCCCCGACGCACACTGCAATACTGGCTGAAGCACCTGGTCGGGGAAAACCGCCTGCTGCGCGAAGGGGAGCGGCGCGGGGCGCGATACCGTGCGCCAGCGGCAATCATGGCGCCGGGAACGGAATTTCGGGAGAACGGACCAGACTACACGGCAACGAAAGAGATCCCGATCTCGCCTGAAGGCAGCGAAGTCCAGGCTTATGTCCGCCGCCCGGTTACCGGCCGCGAGCCGGTCGGCTACGATCCGGCTTTCCTTCATTCCTACCGGCCGAACGTCTCCGCCTATCTCTCGGCGGCGGAGCGGGCCGAACTGCGCAGGCTCGGCGCCCCCAGCGGCGAAGGACAGGCCGCGGGGACCTATGCCAAGAGAATCCTCGACCGGCTGCTGATCGACCTCTCCTGGAACTCCAGCCGTCTCGAGGGCAACACCTACTCCTTGCTCGACACCCGGCGGCTGATCAACTTCGGCGCCGAGGCCGCGGGCAAGGCCAAGCTCGAGGCTCAAATGATCCTCAATCACAAGGACGCCATCGAGTTCCTCGTCGCCTCGGCGGAGGAGATCGACTTCGACCGCCATACCCTGCTCAATCTTCACGCCCTCTTGGCAAACAACCTGCTCCCGGAACCCGACTCGGCCGGCCGGCTGCGCCAGATCGAGGTGGGCATCGAGCGCTCGGTCTTCCTGCCGCTCGCGGTGCCGCAGCGGATCGAGGAGCACTTCGACCGTCTGCTGAAAACGACGGCGGCGATTGCCGATCCCTTCGAACAGGCTTTCTTCGTGCTGGTGCAACTGCCTTATCTGCAGCCCTTCGACGATGTGAACAAGCGGGTTTCGCGGCTCGCAGCCAACATCCCCTTGATCAAGGGCAATCTGGTGCCGCTGTCCTTCACCGACGTGCCGACACCGCTCTATATCGAGGCGATTCTCGGAATCTACGAATTGAATCGCACCGAGCTCCTCAAGGATCTCTTCTTCTGGGCCTATCGGCGTTCGGCTGCGCGCTACGCCGCGGTCCGGCAGACTCTCGGTGAGCCCGATCCCTTCCGGCTGCGGTACCGCGAGGAGCTGCGGCAGGTAATCGGCGGTGCGGTTCGCGAAGGGCTTGGGCGCCAAGCGGCGCTGGCCCGCATCGCCGCCTATGCGCACGCGACGATCGGCGCCGAGGACAGCGAGCATTTCCGAGAGGTCGCCGAGAGCGAGCTGCTGGCCCTGCATGAAGGCAACTTCGCCCGTTATCGTATCCGGCCCTCGGAGTTCGCCGCCTGGCGCAAGGTCTGGGCGAGCTAGCCGTTAAAGCCGTCCTTGAAGACCGCGTCGACCTCGACCCGGGTGCCGTTGGCCAGGCGGTTGGTTTCGTTGGCCATGCCGACCACGGCCAGCAGCTCGCGGAACATCGCCTCGTCCATGCCCGCCTTGCGCGCGGCGGCCATATGGGAGTGGATGCAGTACTCGCAGTTGTTGGTGATCGACACCGCGACGTAGAGCATCTCCTTGGTCAGGGGGTCGAGGGCTCCCGGCGCCATCACCTCCTTGACCGACTCCCAGGTCCGCTTCAGCGTCGCCGGATCGCCAGCCAGCACCTTCCAGAAATTGTTGATCCAGTCGACCCCGCGGGTCGCCATGATGTCGTCGTAGACCGCCCGCACCTCGGGGCTCGCATCCTCGTACTCGATCGGCGTGACAACGGGCATTCTACTCTCCTCTCGTGCGAAAGCCCTCCCCGGCCGGGAAGGGCTTTGCATGGGTTGCGGCGCGCGGGCGCCTTAGTACATGTGCTGGCCGCCGTTGATCGACAGCGTCGATCCGGTGACGAACCCGGCCTCGTCGGAGACCAGGAACAGCACGCCGCGCGCGATCTCGCTGGCCTCGCCGAGGCGGCCGACCGGGATCTTGGCGACGATCTTCTCGAGCACATTCTCCGGCACCGCCTGCACCATCTCTGTGTTGATATAGCCAGGCGCGATGGCGTTGACGGTGACCCCCTTGGGCGCGCCCTCCTGGGCCAGCGCCTTGGTGAAGCCGTGAATTCCCGACTTGGCGGCGGCGTAGTTGACCTGGCCGTACTGCCCGGCCTGACCGTTGATCGAGCCGATGTTGACGATCCGCCCAAAGCCGGTTTCGCGCATCGCGTCGATCACCGCGCGCGAGCAGTTGAAGCAGGAGGTCAGGTTGGTGTCGATCACCGCCTTCCACTGATCGATGGACATGCGGTGCATGGTGCCGTCGCGGGTGATACCGGCGTTGTTGACCAGAATTTCGATAGGACCGTGCTCGGCGGTGATCTCGGCGACCGCCTTGCTGACCGCGTCGAAGTCGGAGACATCGAATTTTTTCGCCTGAATCCCCGTCTTTTCCGTAAAGGCCTTGGCCTTCTCGTCGTTGCCGCCGTAGTTGGCGATGACGTTGTAGCCGGCGTCCTTCAAGGCCGTGCAGATCGCCTCGCCGATGCCGCGGGTCCCGCCTGTGACCAGTGCCAAACGTGCCATCCTGTTTTCCTCCTGTGATCCCTGCTCCGCGCCTAGCGTCGCGGTTGCATGCCTAGCGCCATAGAAACATGCCCGCGCGGCGCTTCCAAGGCACCCTAGGTAACATTAGGCGCGCGAGCGCCGAAATGATGCAGGTCAACGGAATTGCTGCGCCTAGTACTTCGCCGCCCAGCGCTTGAGCAGGGCGGTCTCCAGATTGCGCGCCCGCCGGAGCCAGCCGCGCGCCGCGGCGTCGTCGGTCTGGCGGGTGGCCAGGCGCTCGTCGTAGGCGCGGCGCCGGGGAATGTCCGAGACGAAGACCGCAAAACCGAGCTGCTGGCCCGAGGCGGCGGTGAGATAGCCGGCCAAGGCCCGCCCGTAGTTGATGGTGCCGGACTTGGCGAGAATCTCGATCTCCCCCTCGACCTCGCCGTTCACCTTGGCCGCAGCGCGGGCCTCGGGCAGCACCGCCAGAAAATCGCCGGGCGCACCGCGCTTGGCATAGGCATAGCCGAGGATCGCCGCCATCTGCGCCGGCGTGATGCGCGAGTCCGAGGACAGCCCCGAGTGATTCTTCAGGGCGTAACCGCGCCAATCGGTCTGCGGCAGACGCGCGGCGAACCAGGCACCGAGGAGTTCGGCCGATTCGCCCAGTTCCAGAGCCTCTCCGGGCGGTCTTTGGGACATCGCCTTGGCTGTCGCCAAGCCGATCATCTCGGCCGCCAGATTGTTGCTGTACCTGAGCACCCCCCGCAGCATCTCATCGAGCGGCCGGGATTCGTGCCCGGCCAGCCAGGCCGCCCCCTGGGGCGTGCGGCCGGGCTCGGCCTCGGGCAGGAATACACTCTCGGCCACCGCGAGGCCGCGCAGGGCGGCCGCGGTGTTGCGGGCCGGATCCTTGACCGGCAGACGTTCGGCCCCCTCGCGCGGCAGAACCTGGGAGAGCAGCCAGCGCTCCCCGGCTTCGGTCTGACGGTGACGATAGAGCTCGCCTTCCTGCAGGCTGGCGAAATCGGGCAGCACGGCGATCACGGGACTCTCCACCGCCATGCGGTCCGAACTGCTGATCGCCCGCGCCTGAATCGGCCCATCCTGGTCCGCCTGCCAGTTCAGCTCGACGCCGTTGAAGTTGAGGTTCAACGCCGAGAGTCCGGGATTGTACGTCGCCTCCGGCGGCTGCGCGGGATTGATCGCCGGCAGCTCCGGAAACCCGGAAACGTCGTAGTAGTAGTTCCCGATCACCGAGGAAAACCGCTGCCGCCCCAGATCCTCGATGAGCGACAAGAGATCCTCGGTCGCCAGGAAGGGGTCGCCGCCGCCCTTGAGAAAGAGATCGCCGTGCAGCGTGATGCCGCGCAGCTCCCCGGTGACATAGAGCTCGGTCCGGAAGCGATGCTGCGGCCCCAGCACCTCCAGCGCCGCGACAGCCATGGGAATCTTCGCCGTGGAAGCGGGAATGAACCCGGTTGTGGGGTTGTGACTCTCCAGCCAGGCGCCGCTCCGTGGGTCGAAAACGATGTACCCGAGATCGGGCCCGGCAAGGCCGTGCTCGGCCAGCAGGTCCTGCAACGCCGGCTGCTGCGCCGAAACCCAGCACGCGGGCAGCGCCCAAAGGCAGAGAACGAACAGCAGCAGTCGTGTATTCTTCGCCGCTTCGCCGAGGCTCATGGCTTGGTCATCCTTTCCCGGACCGCAGGATAGGCCCGCCGGGCCGCCCGGCAAAGCCTGTGCTCGTAACCAGCTCGAAAAGGCGCCCATGGAAGACACCAGCCGACACAGAACCCGGGTAGAGGAAGCTTTCCACAAAGAGGAAGGCGCCGCTCTCAAGGTCTCGGTCTACGGCCGCTGCATGGTGCTGGCGCTGATCGTGCCCTGGCTCTGGTATGTCGGCGCCTTCAAGGGCGATCCTAATCTTCCCTACATTCTGCTGGCCTTCGCACTGTCGGGCGCTGCCCAGCTGTGGCTGTTCCGAAGCAACGTCGGCCAGCCCTGGGCCAAGTTCGTCTTCGTCTTTCTCGACTTCGCATTGCTGACCGTCGCGATCCTCGGCACCACGCCCGATGCCTATGCGCCCTGGCCGCACCAGATGTCCTATCGCCTCGACAACTTCTCCTACTTCTATGTCTTTATCGCCGTCACGGTGTTCAGCTATTCGCCGGGCCTGGTGGTCTGGGCCGGCGTTTCCATCGGGTTGACCTGGGGACTCGGCGTCGCCTGGATGGTTTTGGCCAACGACAGCCTGACCGGCGCGGATTTCGACGGCGCGGCGCGCAGCCTGGAATCCCTCGCTTTCTTCCTCGACCCCCGCTTCGTTTTCGTCGAAGGCAGAATCCAGGAAATCGCCATCGCTTTCCTCGTCTGCTGCCTGCTGGCGGCGATGGTGCGGCGCGCCCGCGGCCTGGTACGCCGCCAGGCCGAGGCGGAGCGCGAGCGCGGCAACCTCGCCCGCTATTTCTCGCCCAACATGGTCGACCGCCTGGCCGAGACCGACGACCCCCTGGGCGAGGTCAAGACTCAGAAGGCAGCGGTGCTTTTCGCCGATATCGTCGGCTTCACGGCGATCAGCGAAACCCTGGAGCCTGTCCAGGTGATCGCGCTGCTGCGCCGCTTCCATCAAGGTGCCGCCAACACCATCTTCCGCCACGGCGGCACGGTCGACAAATTCATCGGCGACGCCGTGATGGCGACCTTCGGCACCCCGGAAGCCGGCCCGCGCGACGCCAGCAGCGCCCTGGCCTGCGCCCGCGAGATCGACGAGAACCTGGAGCACCTCAACCAGGAGCTGCGCCGCGAGGGCCTGCCGCCGATCGCGGTGGGCATCGGCCTGCATTACGGCCCCGTGGTGATGGGCGACATCGGCGGCAAGGGCCGCCTGGAGTTCGCGGTGATCGGCGACTCCGTCAATGTCGCAAGCCGCCTGCAGGAACTGACCCGCAAGCTGGATATCCGCATGCTGATCAGCGGTGAGCTGGCCGACGCGGTGCGCGCCGAAGGCGGCGAGGAAGCACTGGCCGGCTTTAGCGAGGCGCCGCCGCAGGTGCTGCGCAACCGCGAGCAGCCGCTGTCCGTCCTCGCCCTCTAGCCGAAACGGCAGCGGCCGCCCCCGGAAGGCTCCGGAGACGGCCGCTAAAAGCCGGCTTCGCCGCGTCTAGTCGCGGGCGAGACACATGGCGATGCCCATGCCGCCGCCGATGCACAGCGTGGCGAGCCCCTTCTTGGCGTCGCGCTTCTGCATCTCGTAGAGCAGGGTAATCAGAACCCGGGTCCCCGAGGCGCCGACGGGATGGCCGAGCGCAATGGCACCGCCGTTGACATTGACCTTGTCCGGATCCCAGCCGAGGTCCTTGTTGACCGCCAGGGCCTGAGCGGCGAAGGCCTCGTTGGCCTCGATCAGATCGAGATCCTCGACGCTCCATCCGGCCTTTTCCAGCGCCAGACGGCTGGCCGGAATCGGGCCGGTGCCCATGATCGCCGGGTCGACGCCGCAGGTCGCCCAGGAAACGATCCGGGCCAAGGGCTCGATGCCGCGCTTCTCGGCCTCGGCCGCGCTCATCAGCAGCGTGGCACCGGCGCCATCGTTGATGCCGCTGGCATTGCCGGCGGTCACCGTTCCCTCCTTATCGAAGGCGGGACGCAGCTTGGCGAGACTCTCGATGGTGGTGCCGTGCTTGGGATACTCGTCGACCTCGACGGTAACGTCGCCCTTGCGGGTGGAGATGGTGACAGGGGCGATCTCGTCCTGGAAGCGCCCGGCCTTCTGCGCCGCTTCGGCCTTGTTCTGGGATGCGAGCGCGAAGGCGTCCTGCTCCTCGCGGGTCAGCTGCCACTGGCGCGCCACGTTCTCGGCGGTGTTGCCCATGTGATAGCCGTTGAAGGCGTCCCAAAGGCCATCCTTGATCATGGTGTCGACGAACTTGACGTCGCCCATCTTGTGACCGTTGCGCAGGTGGGCGCAGTGCGGCGCCTGGCTCATGGACTCCTGGCCGCCGGCGATCACGATCTTGGAATCGCCGGTCTGGATCGCCTGCGAGCCCAAGGCCACGGTGCGCAAGCCCGAGCCGCAGAGCTGGTTGATCTGATAGGCGGTCTTTTCCTGCGGAATGCCGGCGCCCATCGCCGCCTGGCGGGCCGGGTTCTGTCCAGCGCCGGCGGTCAGGATCTGGCCCAGCACGGCCTCGTCGACCTCAGCGGCCTCGACCCCGGCGCGCGCCAGGGCTTCCTTGATCGCCGTGGTGCCGAGATAGGACGCGGCCACGCTGGCGAGACCGCCATTGAAGGCGCCAACAGGGGTACGGGCCGCGCCCGCGATTACTACATCCGTCATGGGTTTCTTCCTCCCGTTATCGGGCAAGTTTTAAAGCTAGCCCTCGCCGCAGCGAGTATGCTGCAGTGCAAAATATTCCCATACCATAAGCAGTGGCGGCGGGAGTCTCAAGGGACAGCCGCGAAGATTCTCTACGAAGGAATTACCGCGCCGCTTCGCGCAGCCAGGCGGCCAGGGCTTCCCAAACCTCCTGCCGGGCGCGGCCGCTGGCGACCAGGCCGATGTGCCCGACGCCCGGCCGCAGAACCTGGCAGCGCGGCAAACCGGCCGCCAGCGCCTCCGCGGAGGCCGGCGGCACGATGCGGTCGGCCGCCGGCACGACGACGAAGCTCGGCTGGCCGATGGCCGCGGGTGAAATTCTTTCGCCGCCAACCCGCCAATTGCCCGCGGCGGTCTCGTTGCGCCCATACCAGCCTTCCAGCGTCTCTTCCGCCACGGCAGCGGACAGGGGTATGCCGTCGTTCAGCCAGTCTTCCAGGGCCACGAAAGCCTCGGCCTGGGGCGAAGCCGGGTCGAGCTCGGCGAACTTGAGGAACTTGCGCACCACCAGCATCGGGTCGAGGCCGGCGAACAGGGCCTGCAAGGCATCGGTCGGCAGCACGCCGAGCAGCTGCATCGCCGGCCTGTATGGCAGCAGCGCGGCGGGCGCGGCTCTGGCGATCTCGCCTTGCCCCGCATGAAAATCCCAGGGCGTGGCCAGCAGCGCCAGCGCGGCGACCTTGTCGCGCCGCAGCTGCGCCAGCGCCAGCGCCAGCAGGCCGCCCATGCAGTAGCCCAGGACCGCCGGCGTACCGCCGCCCAGGGAGACGGCGAAGTCGAGGGCGGAGCAGAGCCGTCCGGCGATGTAGTCCTCGAGCGCGAAGCCCCGCTCGTCGCGGCCCGGCGCGCCCCAGTCGAGCAGCAGCGGCCGGAAGCCCTGCCCCGCAAGCCAGCGCAAAAAGCTCCGCCGCTCCTGTAGGTCCAGGATGTAGGCGCGGTTGATCAGGGAGGGGACGACCAGCAGCGGCAGACCGCCGGCGGGCCGGTAGTCGAGCAGGCGGCTCCCGCCTTCGCGCCAGACGACCGGCGCCTCGGCAAGCTCCCGGCGGTAGGGGTGGCGGCGATAGGCTTCGATTCCCTTCAGCAGCTGCGCGCCGCGGCCAAGGGCCGCGCGGTTGAGAGCGGCGGCGAAGCTTTCAGGATCCCGTCTTGCGATTTCGCTTTCGAGGGCGGCCGCCCGCGCCGCCAGGCTGTCCTTCCAGGGCAGCGAGCCGTTCTTCGAGTTCTGCGAGGCGAGCAGCGAGCCGCTCCAGGTCATCGCCGCCACCGCCAGATGCAGCGGCAGCGGACGCGGACCGAGCCTGTGGCGCGCGGCGGCGTGTTGCTGATCCTTCGGCGCTGCTGTCGTCACCTGGGTTGCTATCCTTGTCCTCGCCGCCCGCCGGGGCGTTCCAGCCGCCCAGCATCGCCTGAAAGGCCGCCATCGGGTCGGCCAGACCGCCGGCGCTCGGCAAACCCTGCGACTGCCATGCCGCCGCCTGGGCGCCGAGGGACTCTACCAGCTTGCGCCATGTTTGCGCGAACTCGGGATCGGCCGCCAGCGCCGACATCTGATCCTGCCAGAGATCGAGATAACGCTGGGCAAGCTCCTCCAGCTCCGGCGCGGCCTCGGCGCCTTGCGCTTTCCCGGTCCGGTCGCTTTCTCCTGGGCGGCTCATCGGAAAACTATAGGGGGCCGGGGGCCATGGCGTCATCCCGTTATCGTGGCGGCCGAACCGCGCCATCGCGCGCGGCGGGAGGTTGGCGTTGACAGTTCTTGCCGCAGCGCAGCAGTATCACCACCGCAGACAGGGATACCCGGCAGCGCATACGCTCTGCCGGCCCGCCCAGCCCGCAGACAACAGGAGGCGCCCGCATAGTGGCCGAGAAGAAAACCAGCGCCAAGGACGAGACGGAGCAACCGCCGGTCAAAATCAAGAAGTACGCCAACCGGCGGCTCTACAACACCGCGACCTCCTCCTACGTCACCCTCGATCACCTCTGCCAGATGGTGAAGGAAGACATCAACTTCGCGGTCGAGGACGCAAAGACCGGAGAGGACATTACCCGCAGCGTTCTTACGCAGATCATCGTCGAGGAAGAGGGCAAGGGGCAGAACCTGCTGCCGATCTCCTTCCTGCGCCAGTTGATCTCCTTCTATGGCCACGGCATGCAGGGCATGGTTCCGGCCTATCTGGAACAGATGATGTCGGCCTTCGCGGCCAATCAGGAGCAGATGGCGCAGTACATGCAGACCGCCATGGGCGGCCGCTTCCCCTATCCCATCGGCAACCTGGAGGAGATGGGCAAGGCGAACATGGAGATGCTGCAGCGCACGATGAAGATGTTCTCGCCCTTTCCCGGTGCCGAGGGCGAAGCAAAATCCGATCCGGCGGAGACCCCCGCGTCCGGCGCGGCGGCCAAGCCCGGTCCCGATCAGCTCGATACCTTGAAGCAACAGGTCGATCTGCTGCAAAAGCAGCTCGAAGCCATCAGCAAAACCGCGAAGTAAACCGCGCGGCCGAGGCGCGCGGCGGCTACCCCCGCAGCCTGGTCATCGCCTCCGGGGCCTTGACCCTGTGCACGGCGGACTCACGGCGCCAGTCGGGATCGAGCTGCGGCCGGCCGATGTGCCAGCCCTGTAAGCAATCGAAGCCCTCGGTGATGAGGAAATTGGCGTCCTCGACGTCCTCGACGCCTTCGGCCACGCTCTCCATGTTAAAGGTCTTGGCGAGGCTGAGCAGGGTTTGCAGGAAGACCCGACTTTCCTGGGAGCGCCACGCGCCGCTCACGAAGGAACGGTCGATCTTCACGATATCGACCGCGAGCGCGCGCAGATGGCGAAAGGACGTGAAGCCGGCGCCGAAATCGTCCAGGGCCACGCGGCACCCCAGCTCACGCACCTTATCGACCATGGTGGATATCTGCGTCAGATCGTGCATCGCCGCGGTTTCGGTGATTTCCACGATAAGACGGCTGGCCACGTCGGGGCGCTCGCGCAGCTGCCGGGTCAGGGCGTCGAGCCAGTCTCCGTCGGTAGCGGTCAAGCCCGAGAGATTGATCGAGATCTTGATCTCGGGGTGGGCGATCAGGTCCAGGATCGCCAGCTCCATCACGCCGCGATCGATCGCGCGGATCAGCCCCAGCCGCTCGGCCACGGTGATGAACTCCCCGGCCACGGCGATCCTGCCATCGGAGCATTCCATTCTCAGCAGGCCTTCGTAGTAGCGGACCTCGCCGCTTTTCGCATCGACGATCGGCTGATAGGCAAGGCGCAGACGCCTTTCCTCCAGCGCCAGGCGAATCTGGGCGCCGGTCTCCAGGGAGGCCTTGCAGATCTCGCCATGCGCGCTTTCGGCGTCATAGACCAGAACCCGATCGCGGCCGCCGCTCTTGGCATCGGAGAGCGCCGCTTCCGCGGCGCCGCGGACATCGCTCTCGCGGAGATCGCTCTGAGCGAAGGGCATGATCCCGGCACTGACGGTAAAATGCAGCGGCTCCCCATTGAGGCGCTGGGTCGCGGAGCGCAGCTTGGAGAGTACGTCCTCCGCGAAGTTCACCGCTGCGCCAACCTCGCCGGGAAACACCACCCCGAACCGGTCGTCGCCGAGCCGCGCCAGGAAGGCGTCCTCTCCCGCCTGCTCCGCGATGCTGGTGCTGGTGCTCAGCAGCACGTGCTGCCCGGTCGCGAAACCGTAGGCGCGATTGATCATCTGCAGGCCATCGACGCCGAAGATAACGCAGGCCGCCGGCGCGCCGCTCCGCGCGGCCGCGGCGATCCGCTCCTCCAACGCCGTCTTGAAGCCGGAAAGATTAGGCAACCCCGTAAGCTCGTCCTTGGCGACCAGCCGCTCAAGCTCCGCCTCGCGGCGCTTGTGGCCGGAGATTTGCCGCAGGGCCGCGGCGAAGGCCAGCGGCGTACCGCTCGGCGAAACCCGCATGCTGCCCCGGTCCTGAACCCAGACATACTCGCCGTCGGGTCCACACAGCCTGTAGTCGCAATCGTAGTTCGACAGCCCCGCGATATGGTCGCCAAGACGGCGCATGCGGCGTTGCAGGTCGTCGGGGTGCAGGCGCTGATTGAGCTCCTCGCCACTGCGCGGCGCCTCGCTGATGGACCCAAAAAACCCCGCCGGATCCCCGATCCAGCGAATCAGGCCCGTGGCCAGATCCCATTCATAGGCAAGATCGCCGGAAGCTTCCAAGGCCATGCGCCAGCGGCGCAGCTCGCGGATACTTTCGATATGTCTGGGAACCTTCGACAAAACGCTCCTGCCTCCATGGTCTCTTCCGCCGGCGATGGGACAGGCATGTTCCGGCCGCTGCGAAGTCACCCCATCTGGCGTCACCGTGGCTTCGCATCTATCTTGAAAAGACAGGTTACGGGAGTTCGCTTAACAAAGCGTGAAACGGGAATGATCTCGGGCCGCGCTACCTACGCAGGCCTCACGCGCGTTAATATTTATTAATATTTCGTTAATTCTACATATGAACTTGAAGAATAGCGCTGTCGCGAATCTATTTCTCGTAAATGTAAATCGGATTTAGAGTTATTTTACGTTTGATTTATACACTGTCTATGATCAGAACCTATATTTCCTATTTGTGCACGGGACCAGGACATGACCGCTCAAACAGATCTGAGATCAATCGAACGCCGCGTCGGCCAGCGTATTCGCGAGCGCCGGACCATGCTGGGCCTGACTCAGCAGCAGCTTGCCGAGCTGATCGGCGTTACCTACCAGCAGGCACATAAGTACGAGCGCGGGATCAACCGAATCTCCGCTGGCAGACTGTTTCAGATTGCCCGGGTGCTCGGCGTCGAAATGAACTTCTTTTTCGACAAGGGCAATGACAGCGACACCATCGCTTTGACCGACCGGCAGCGGATGTGTCTCGATATCGCACGCAATTTCGCGCGGATTCATAACGACCGCTCGCGCGAGGCGCTCAGCCTGCTGTGCCGGGTGATGGCCGACGAAGAGCCGGCGGACAAGGTCATCTAGGGCCGAAACCCTCGACTCCAGACCTAACGCTTTGAAATTGCTTTGGATCCACGACCCAGCCCCGGCTGGGTCGCGGTGATCCCCGCCTAGCTCTCGGCTGACGCGCTCCGCTCCACGGCGCCGGCCGCCAGCGCGCGAATCCGCCGCACCATCGAGAACAGGCCATTGCTGCGGCTGGGGCTTAAATGCCCCTCGAGGTCCAGCTGGGCGAGCAGTCCGCGGGCGTCGACCGCCAAAATCTCCTCGGCTGTTTTGCCGGAGTAGATAATCAACAGAATAGCGACCAATCCGCGCACGATGTGCGCGTCGCTGTCCGCGAGAAAAATCAGATGGCCGGGCCGTTCCGGGTCGTCCCGCGCGATCAGCCAAACTTGACTGACGCAGCCCTCGACCTTGGTCTCGCGGGTTTTATCGCTCTCCGCCATCTCTGGCAGCCGCTTACCTAGATCGATGATATAGCGGTAGCGGTCTTCCCAATCATCGAGGAAGTCGAAACTCTCGATAACGTCCTCGACCGTTATGTTTTCCATGCTGTCAGTCATCTCAGGCAGAACCTGGGCCACTCGCGGCGATATGACAAGACCGTAGTATCGACCGTGAAACCGGCACGAAACTACTCCCTGAATTCCGCAAGATCCGGGATCCGGGTGAAGGCAATCTTGGTGCCGGTATAGCTGGCCAGCGCCCGGGGCGCCGCGCCGAGGCAGACCGTGTCCTTGCCGAAGCGCTTGTTGAGATCGTCGATCACCCGCGACAGCGCGACCTGCGCCGCCCGCCCGCCCGTGGTTTCGGGAAACAGGTCGGGGGTCGTCTCGGCCTGGGGCAGTAGATCGAAGAGCGTCACCGAGACCTTGAGAATGCGCGGTATCGGCACCCCGGTTTCGGCCAGCATCCGGCCCCACAGGCTTTCCACCGCGCGCAGCAGCAGGAAGCTGTCCTGGGTGCGCTGTACCCGCAGCTTGCCGCCCCAGCGGCCGCCAGAGCGGCTACCCGAGCCCCCGCCCGCATATCTTCTGCCTTCGAAGCGCAGGCCGAAGCCGAGCGCGGCGGTCGAGTAGTCGAGGCGGCGCAAGCGGCTGGCGGACTTCATCGCCAGACGGCGCACCACCAGGCGCGCCTGGTCATGGCTGCGCATCTCCGGCGCCAGCACCTGGCTGTGGCCGAGTGTGCGGCGCGCGGTTTCCAGTTCCGGCAGCTCGCGGCCATGCAGCGAATAATGGAACCGCAGGCCGGAGACACTGCCCCAGATCCGCTTCAGATCCTCCGGCCCCTGGGCCCAGAGCGCCGCCATGTCGCGCACCCCGGCGTCGGCCAGGCGGCGCTCCATGTTGCGGCCGATGCCGGGAATGTCGCGCAGTTCGAGATCGAGCAGGCGGCCCGGAAGCTCGCGCCCGATCAGGGCGACGAGACCGTCGGGTTTCTCCAGGTTGGTCGCCACCTTGGCGAGGAAGGCATTGGGCGCCAAGCCGATCGAGGCGCGGATGCAGGGGCCGAGGTTCTCCCGCAGGCCCTGTTTGATGGCGCGGGCGAGATCGAGCGCTACCGTCAGCCGCTTCTGCGGGCCCAGCAGCAGACAGGCCACCTCGTCGACCGAGCAGACCCGCTCTATCGGGATGTGGCGGTCGATCTCGGCGACGATCTTGTGATGATACTCGACGTAGAGGTCGTGGCGGGCCGGGGCCAGCACCAGATCGGGGCAGAGCTTCCTGGCTTCGTAGATCGGAGTCCCGGTCTTGACCCCGAAGGCCTTGGCCTCGTAGCTGGCGGCGATGGCGCAGGTCGTCTCGGTCATCACCGGAACCACCGCCAGGGGGCGGCCGCGCCAGCGCGGCTCGAGCTGCTGCTCGACACTGGCAAAGTAGCTGTTGAGATCGAGAAACAGCCAGTCGACCCGGTCCTCGCTCACGCGCTTTCTCCCTTTTTGCCGCTTCGGCATAGAGATACCGAAATGAGAACATAAAGTGAACATGAAAACCTGCGGCAAGACTCTCGCGCGGCGCGATCTCCGCCGGCGCGGCATGGCGGAGGTCCCGCTTTTCGCCGGGGTGCCATGCAGTCATAGCGGGGATGAAATGCCGCGACCGCGCTTAGGATCGACGATCTTCTCTAGCCTCGGCCAGCGCGAGCTCCCATGCATGTGCGTCATCCCATTTGGCTGCAAGGACTCGGTACGCCGAGCGCCAAGGCTTTCGCCATTCTTTTCGCGCTGGAGTCGCTGACCCGGGCGATCATCTCCACGGTGATCCCCTTGCAGGTGCTGCGCCTGCTCGGAACCTCGCAGCAGGTCTCGGTGGTGTTCTTCGCCGTCGGCGCCTGCGGCCTCTGTCTCAACTTCACCATCCCGTTGATCGCCCGGCTGATCAGCCGCCGTTACACCTACAGCCTCGGCATCGTCTGCCTGGGCGGCGCCGCGGTTCTTTTTCCCTATGAGATGACCGGGCTAACCGCCGCCGCCATGCTGCTGCGGGTGTTCGGCGTCGCCTGCCTCGCGGTTTGTCTCAACCTCTACATCCTCGACTACATCAAGGGCCGCGATCTCAACCGGCTGGAGCCGCTGCGGCTGTTCTTCGCCGCCGGCGCCTGGACGCTGGGACCCTGGCTCGGCGTCTTCCTCTGGACCGAGGTCGCCGCCTGGCTGCCCTTCGCGATCAGCGGGCTCAGCGCCGCCGCGTTGTTCGGCTACTTCTGGGTGCTGCGCGCCAGCGACAACCGGATCATCATCCGGGCCCAGACCACGGCGCCGAATCCGCTGCTCAACATCGGCCGCTTCTGGGCCCAGCCACGGCTGCGGCTGGCCTGGCTGATCGCCACCACCCGCAGCGCCTGGTGGGCGATGTTCTTCGTCTACGGACCGATTTTCGCGGTCCAGAGCGGCCTCGGCGAGCAGGCCGGCGGACTGATGGTTTCCGCCGGAAACGCCCTGCTCTTCGCCGCGCCGCTGCTCGGCCGGGTCGCCCAGGCCAAGGGGGTGCGCTGGACCGTGGTGATCGCCTTCCTGGGCGGCGGCGGGCTGACCCTGCTGGCCGCCGCCATGGCCTGGATCGAACCGGCGCTGGGCGCCCTGCTGCTGGTCGTCGCCGCGGTCTGCGCCGTGGCCCTCGACGTCACCGGCAACCTGCCCTTCCTGCGCATGGTCAAGCCCTCCCAGCGCGCCTCGATGACCACGGTCTATGTCACCTACCGCGACTTTTCCGAGGTCGGCCCGCCAGGCGTCTTCGCGCTGCTGCTGAAGGTCTTCCCGCTGCCCGCCGTGTTCGTCGCCTCGGCGCTGTCGATGTTCGCCATGAGCTGGTTCGCCCGCTACCTGCCGCGCCGGATGTAGCTCACCCTCTGCGCAGCTCGCTGGGCGCCATCCCGAAGCGCTGCCGGAAGGCCCGGGCGAAGGCCGAGGCCGATCCGAAGCCGCAGATCAGTGCGATCTCGCTGACCGTCTTGTCGCTGCGCTGGATCAGCCGCCGCCCGGCGTTCAGGCGCAGCCCCTGATAGTAATCCCCCGGCGTCACTCCGAAGACCGCCTTGAACAGCCGCTGCAGGCCGCGCGCCTGCAGCCCGGCGCGCCGGGCGATCACCTCGACCGGCAGCGGCGCCTCGATGTGCTGCTCCATCAACTGGATCGCCTCGGCCAGCTTCGGTTCGCGCCAGGCCAGCCGGCCGAGGGAGACGATCTGCTGCGGATCGCTGGACAGCCGCTCCTGGTCGTAGATGAAGGTGCTGCCGACATCCAAGGCGATGCCAAGGCCGTGCTGCGCGCGGATCAGTTCCAGCGCGAAGTCGAGCGCCGGGGTGGCGCCGCCGGTGGTGAAGCGGTTGCGGTCGATCACGAAACGGTCGGGCACGGTCTCGACGCGCGGGAATTTCTGCGCGAAGTCCTCGAGATCCTCCCAGTGGGTGGTCGCCCGGTAGCCATCGAGCAACCCGGCGCGGGCCAGCGCGTAGCTGCCGGATTCGAAGCCACCGAACTGCACGCCGCTACGCCCCAGGCGGCGCAGCTTGGCCAGCAGCCCGGGCGTGGCGGCACGCTCGGCGTTGTAGCTGGCGACCAGGAACAGCACGCCGGGCGCGGAACCCTCGCCCAACGGCCCCTCGCCCAGAGCCCCATCGACGGCGACTCGCACGCCGCTGCTGCTGGCCACCGGACCGCCGTCGCTCGACAGCAGCCGCCAGGCGTAGAGCTGCTGCCCGGCGGCGCGGTTGGCCGCGCGCAGCGGTTCGAGCAGGGCCGCGAAGGTGAGATTGGAGAACTCCGGCAGCAACAGGATGGCGATGTCCTGGGTCGCGGATTCCGGCGGTCCGTCGAAGAGGGTGCGTGCCATCGTAATGCGTATATTCTTTGTCGCAATCGGTATCGTCAAGCTCTGGCTCCCGCTCCTAGGCTGACCGGGCCAAGGACATAAAAGGGAAAGAGCGATGAACTGGGAGGTCTTCGTCACCTGCGCCGTGACCGGCGCCGGCGATACGCTGAGCAAGCACCCCGGCGTGCCGGTCACGCCGGAGCAGATTGCCGGCGCCGCCATCGAGGCCGCCAAGGCCGGCGCGGCGATCGCGCATATCCATGTCCGCGATCCCGAAACCGGCAAGGGCTCGCGCGATCCCGCG
Source organism: uncultured Alphaproteobacteria bacterium (assembly GCA_942491105.1). Classification (GTDB taxonomy): domain Bacteria; phylum Pseudomonadota; class Alphaproteobacteria; order Kiloniellales; family DSM-21159; genus JBBEAM01. The sequence continues at coordinate 292,060 of CALNZX010000012.1, forward strand.
CTGTTCCGAGAAGTCGTGGAACGGGTGCGCGCAGCCGACACCGACGTGGTCATCAACCTGACCGCCGGGATGGGCGGCGATCTGGTGTTCGGTCCCGGCGAGACGCCGCTGCCGCTCGATGAAAGCGGCACCGACATTGCCGGCCCCCTGGAACGCCTGGCCCACGTGGAAGAGCTGCTGCCGGAGATCTGCACCCTGGACTGCGGCAGCATGAACTTCGCCGCCGGTGGCGACTACGTCATGGTCAACACACCCTCCAGTCTGCGGACCATGGCCCGGCGGGTGCAGGAATTGGGCGTGCGGCCCGAGCTCGAGGTCTTCGACACTGGCCACATGGTGCTGGTCAAGGACCTGCTTCGCGAAGGGCTGATCGACGATCCCGTCATGCTGCAGCTCTGCATGGGCATCCCCTACGGCGCGCCCGACGACCCGCAGACCCTGCTGGCGCTCGCCAACCAGGCCCCCGAGGGCGCAATCTGGTCAGCCTTCTCGATCGGCCGCATGCAGCTGCCCTACGTCGCCATGGCGGCGCTGGCCGGCGGCAACGTGCGCGTCGGCCTGGAGGACAACATCTATCTGGAGAAGGGCGTGCTGGCGACCAATGCTCAGTTGGTCGAGCGGGCCGTGAGCATTCTCCAGGGCATGAACGTAAAGCTGCTCGGCCCCGCGGAGGTCCGGCAAAAACTCAAGCTCCAGAAACGCGGCTGAGGAAGAGGCGATGAGCGAAATTCGTACGGTGACCCTGGTCGGCGGCGGCGTGATCGGCGCCGGCTGGGCGGCGCGCCTGCTGATCAACGGTCTCGACGTCGTGCTCTGCGACCCCGATCCCCAGGCAGAGCGCAAGGTCCGCGCCGTGCTCGACAACGCGCTGGCGGCTTACCGCCGCCTGACCCTGGCGCCGCTCGAGGCCAAGGGGAAACTCTGCTTCGAGCCGGAGATCGAAAAGGCCGTCCCCTGCGCCGACTTCATCCAGGAGTCCTCGCCGGAGAACGAGGCGATCAAGTCGGAGATCCTGCGCCGCATCGACGCCGCGGCCAAGCCCGAGGCGATCGTCGGCTCCAGCACCTCCGGCCTGCTGCCGACGCGGCTACAGGCGGCGATGTCCCACCCCGAGCGCTTCGTCGTCGGCCATCCCTTCAACCCGGTCTACCTGATGCCCCTGGTCGAGGTCTGCGGCGGCGACAAGACCTCCGAGGAGACCAAACAAGCGGCGGCCGCCTTCTATCGCTCTCTCGGTATGCATCCGCTGATGGTCCGCAAGGAGATCGACGGCTTCATCGCCGACCGGCTGATGGAGGCGCTGTGGCGCGAGGCCCTTTGGCTGGTCGAGGACGGCATCGCCACCACCGGCGAGATCGACGACGCGGTGCGCTACGGCCCCGGCCTGCGCTGGGCCTTCATGGGCACCTTCCTGACCTACCGCCTGGCCGGCGGCGAAGCAGGCATGCGCCACTTCATGGAGCAGTTCGGCCCCGCACTGAAGCTACCCTGGACCAAGCTGGTCGCGCCGGAGCTGACCGACGAGCTGATCGAACGGGTGGTCGCGCAGTCCGACGACCAGGCCGGCGGCGTCTCGATCCGCGCGCTGGAGCGGCTGCGCGACAACTGCCTGGTCTCGGTGATGCAGGGCCTGCGCAATCACGATTACGCGGCGGGTCAGGTGCTGAAGGGCTACGAGGAAAAGCTCTACGCCGACTCCCACGCCCTGATCCTCAAGGACGGCGACGACCTGTCCAAGCCGCTGCGCCTGCACGAAGCCGTCGTCGAAACCGAGTGGGTCGACTACAACGGCCACATGACCGAAAGCCGCTACCTGCAGGTTTTCGGCGACGCCTCAGACGCCCTGTTCCGCTTCGTCGGCATCGACGCCGACTACCACGCCGCGGGCAACAGCTACTACACCGTCGAGACGCACATCATGAACCTGCGCGAAGTCGCGGGCGGCGAGCCGCTCTACGTCACCACGGAGCTGCTCGGCCTCGACGAGAAGCGCCTGCAGATCTTCCACAGCCTCTATCACGGACGCGACGATACCCGCCTGGCGACCGCCGAACAGATGCTGCTCCACGTCGACACCAAGGCGGGCCGCGCCTGCCCGGCGCAGCCGCAGATTCTGGAGAACCTGCGCCGTATCTTCGAGGCCCAGGCCGAGCTGCCCGAGCCGGACCACGCCGGCCGGCGCATCGCCATGCCGGAGAAAAAGCCGGCGGCGGCGGGCTAGGAAAGCGTGAGATGACAGCCCTTCGCGTCCTGATCACCGGCGGTGGCGCCGGAATCGGCAAGGCCACGGCCGAAGCCTTTCTCGACGCCGGGCAGCGGGTGCACATCTGCGATCTCGACGAGGCCGTCCTGCAATCCGCACTGTCCGAGATGCCAAATGCCAGCGGCAACGCCGCCGATGTGACCCGGGAGGAGGACGTCGAGCTGCTGTTCGCCGCCGCGCTGGACTCCCTGGGCGGCCTGGACGTGCTGGTCAACTGCGTCGGCGTCTCGGGACCGGCCGGTCCGCTCGAAACGCTGTCCTTGCAGGACTGGCGCAGCTGCCTCGCCGCCAACCTGGACAGCGCCTTCCTCTGCTGCCGCAAGGCGGCGTCGATCCTCAAGGACCAGGGTCAGGGGCTGATCGTCAACTTCTCCTCGACCGCCGGGCAAATGGGCTATCCCAATCGCAGTCCCTACGCCACCGCCAAGTGGGGCATCATCGGCCTGACCAAGAGCCTGGCCATGGAGCTGGGTCCCTTCGGAGTGCGGGTCAACGCGCTCTGCCCCGGACCGGTCGAGGGTCCGCGCATGGATCGCGTGATCGCCATGGAAGCCGAGGCCAGCGGCCGCGACGCCGCGGATATCCGCCGTGGTTACGCCAGCACCACCTCGCTGCGCTGCTTCGTCAGCAATCAGGACATCGCCAGCATGATCCTGTTTCTCGCCTCGCCCGCCGGCGCGCGCGTCTCCGGCCAAGCCCTGGCCGTCGACGGCCACACCGAACGCCTCGTCACCTGAAGGACCGCAGACATGGATTTCGCCCTTAGTCACGAGCAGGAGATGGTGGTCGACACCGTCCGCAGCTTCGTCGAGACCGAGCTCTATCCCCTGGAGCAGGAGGTCGAGCGGCGCGGCGAATGCCCCCGCGAGGTCGGCCGGGAAATCCAGCGCAAGGTGCAGGAGCTGGGCTTCTACGCGCCGAACATCCCCGAGGAATTCGGCGGCGGCGGCCTCGACCACCTGACCTTCACCCTGCTGGAACGCGAACTGGGGCGCAGCGCCATGGCGCTGTCGGTCTGGTGGGGACGGCCCTCCAACATCCTCTGCGCCTGCAACGACGAGCAAAAAGAGCGCTTCCTGCTGCCGGCGGTGCGCGGCGAGAAGTTCGACTGCCTGGCGATCACCGAGCCGGACGCCGGTTCCGACGCGCGCGGCATGAAGACCACGGCACAGCGCGATGGCGACGACTGGGTGATCAACGGCACCAAGCACTTCATCAGCCACGCCGATCTCGCCGACTTCGCCATCCTCTTCGCCGCCACCGGCGAGGAGCAGACTCCGCGCGGCCCCAAGAAACGCATCTCCTGCTTCCTGGTCGATCGCGGCACGCCGGGCTTCGAAATCCGCAAGGGCTACAGCTCGGTCTCGCATCGCGGCTATCACAACTGCATCCTGAATTTCGACGACTGCCGGGTACCGGCCGCCAACATGCTGGGCGCCGAGGGAGACGGCTTCGCGGTGATGAACTCCTGGCTCTACGCCACCCGCCTGACCGTGGCGGCGATGAGCGTCGGCCGGGCGCGCCGCGCCTTCGACCTCAGCCTCGACTGGGCCGCCAGCCGCAAGCAGTTCGGCCAGCCGATCGGCCGCTTTCAGGGCGTCTCCTTCAAGATCGCCGACATGATCACGGAGATCGACGCCGCCGATTACCTCACGCTTTCCGCCGCCTGGATGCTCGACGCGGGGCGCGATGCCGCCCGCCCCATCGCCTCGGCCAAGCTCTACGCCACGGAGATGCTGGCCCGGGTCACCGACAACGCGGTGCAGATCTTCGGCGGCATGGGCCTGATGGACGACTTCCCCATCGAGCGGCTGTGGCGCGACGCCCGGGTCGAGCGGATCTGGGACGGCACCAGCGAGATCCAGCGCCACATCATTTCGCGCGAGCTGCTGCGCCCCCTGGGGTCGTGACGGCGATGCACGGCAGCGCGCCGCCCAAGGATCTCTCGCGGCTGCTGCGGCCGCGCTCCATCGCCGTGATCGGCGGTCTGGAGGCCGCCGAGGTGGTGCGCCAGTGCGACCGTCTCGGCTTCACCGGGCATATCTGGCCGGTCAATCCCAAGCGCGAGTCCATCGAGGGCCGCACCTGCTACCGCTCCGTGGACGAGCTGCCCGGCGCGCCCGACGCCGCCTTCGTCGGGGTCAACCGCCATCTCACCATCGAGGTCGTACGCGCCCTGGCGGCGCGCGGCGCCGGAGGCGCCGTCGCCTATGCCTCGGGTTTCAAGGAAAGCGGCGAGGGCGCGCTGCAGGACGAGCTGGTTGCCGCCGCCGGGGAGATGCCTCTGCTCGGCCCCAACTGCTACGGCCTGATCAACTACCTCGACGGCGCCCTGCTCTGGCCCGACCAGCACGGCGGCCAGCGCGCCGAGCGCGGCGTCGCCATCCTGACCCAGTCGGGCAACATTGCGATCAACCTGACCATGGCCAAGCGCGCCCTGCCTATCGCCTACCTCGGCAGTCTGGGCAATCAGGCAAAGATCGGCATCGCCGCCCTGCTGGCAGCGCTGCTCGAGGACAGCCGGGTCACCGCCATCGGCCTGCACATCGAGGGCATCGACGATATTGCCACCTTCGAGCGCGCCGCGCTGAAGGCGCGCGCGCGCAACGTCCCCATCGCGGTGCTAAAAACCGGACGCTCGGAAGCAGGGGCCGGAATCGCCATGAGCCACACCGCCTCCCTGGCCGGCAGCGACGCGGTCACCGACGCTTTTTTCCAGCGGCTCGGCATCGCGCGGCTGCGCTCCATCCCCGAGTTCCTGGAAACCTTGAAGCTGCTGCATCTCTGCGGCCCCCTGCCCAGCCGCGACATCGCTTCGATGAGCTGTTCCGGCGGCGAGGCCTCGCTGATCGCCGACGCCGCCGAGGACCGCGCCCTCGATTTCCGTCCGCTCACGGCCGAGCAAGCCGCGCGGGTCCGCGCCACCCTGCCGCCACTGGTGAGCATCTCCAATCCGCTCGACTATCACACCTTTACCTGGGGCAAGGAGAAGGAGCTGACGGCGACCTTCGCCGCGATGCTCGGCGGCGGCTTCGCGATCACCCTGCTGGTGCTCGACTTCCCCCGCGCGGACCGCTGCGAGACCGCCGATTGGCAGGTCTCCCTCGACGCCCTGGTCGCCGCCGCGCAGCAGACCGGACAGCGCGCCGGACTGGTCGCCAGCCTGCCCGAGTGCCTGCCTGAAGCCGCCGCGGAGGCGCTGCTGGCTCAGGGCGTCGTGCCCTTCTTCGGGATCGAGGAAGCGCTGGCCGCCATCGAAGCCGCTGCCAGCCTCGGCGCGGCCTGGCGGCAACCGGTACCTCAGCCCCTGGCGCCGCGCGTGAACAAGAGCGATTCAGCCGAACTTCTCGACGAGGCGGCGGCCAAGCGCCAGCTCGCCGCCCATGGCCTGGCCATTCCCAGGGGCCAGGTCGCCACCAGTCCCGAAGAGGCCGCCGCCGCGGCGCAGGAAATCGGTTTTCCCGTCGCCCTCAAGGCCGTTGGGGAAAGCATTGCCCACAAGAGCGAAGCCGGCGCCCTGCGCCTCAACCTGCGGTCCGCGCGGGAGGTCGAGAACGAAGCGCTGGAGCTGCTGGCCCTGGGCGAGGCGGTGCTGGTCGAGGAGATGGTCTCCGATGCCGTCGCCGAGCTGATCGTCGGCATCAACCGCGACCCGCAGTTCGGGCTGTATCTCGTGCTGGGCAGCGGCGGCGTCCTGGTCGAGCTGATCGGCGACAGCCGCCTGCTGCTGCTGCCGGCCAGCCGCGAGGAGATTCTCGACGCCCTCGACAGCCTCAAGGCAAGCCGCCTGATCGCGGGCTTTCGGGGCAGGGCGGCGGGCGACCGCGCGGCCGTCGCGGATGCGGTGCTGGCGGTTCAGGACTATGCTTTGACCGCAGGCGCCGGGCTGCGGGAGCTCGACGTCAATCCCCTGATGGTGCGCCCGGAAGGCCTCGGAGCGGTCGCCGCGGACGCCCTGATCCGCAGGAGCAAGGAACGAGATCATGTCCGATAGTCCGCTGAAGACCGAACGCCGCGACGGCGTGCTGGAAATCACCCTCGACCGGCCCAAGGCCAATGCCATCGACGCCGCGACCAGCCGCGCCATGAGCCGGATTTTCGCCGCGTTCCGCGACGACTCCGATCTGCGCGTGGCGATCCTGACCGGCGCCGGGGAGAAGTTCTTCTCGGCCGGCTGGGATCTCTCCGCCGCCGCCGGAGGCGAGGCGGTGGAAAGCGACTACGGCGAAGGCGGTTTCGGCGGATTCCCGGAGCTGCCCGGCCTGGACAAGCCGGTGATCGCCGCGGTCAACGGCTACGCCGTCGGCGGCGGTTTCGAAATCGCGATGTCCGCCGACATGATCGTCGCCGCCGAGCACGCCCAGTTCTGGCTGCCCGAAGCCCAGCTCGGCATCCTGCCCGACGCTGGAACCCTGCGCCTGCCGCGCTTGCTGCCGCGCGCCCTGGCCATCGAGATGCTGCTGACCGGACGGCGCATGGACGCCGTCGAGGCCCACGACCGGGGTCTGGTGAACATCCTCGCGCCCGCCGGAGAGCTGCTGGAGCAGGCCCGCGCCCTGGCCGCGCAGATCGTGGCCGCCGCGCCGCTGTCGACCGCGGCCATCCTGGATATCGACCGGCGTAGCGCCGCGCTGCCGCTCGCCGAGGCCTACAGGCTGCTGCGCGCCGGTAAGCTCGAAAGCTACAAAAGGATGCTGGAGAGCGAGGATGCCCTGGAAGGGCCGCGCGCCTTCGCCGAAAAACGCGCGCCCGTCTGGAAGGGCCGCTAGAGGTCTTTCGGCCGGGGCGGCCGCCGGACAATTCCCAAACGCTCCAACTGGCAAGCCGCCGCCAGGAGCGCCTCGTCCTCGCCGGCCCGGCCAACGAGCTGCAGCGCCATCGGCAGCCCGGCCTTGCCAAGACCGAGCGGCAGCACGATGGCCGGCTGGCCGGTCATGTTGAACAGCGTGGTGTAGCGGGTGATGGCATTGCCCGCCGCCTCCCGCAGCCCCGTCTCGGTGACATGCTGCGTGCCCAGCTTCGGCGCGAAGATCGGGCAGGCCGGCGTGAGCAGGAAATCCACCTCCCGCAGCAGCCGCGCCACGTCCTGGCGGTAGGCTTCGATCATCCGCTTGGCATCGACGTAGTGGGTCGCCAGCAGCGACTGCCCCAGGGCCAAGCCGGCGCGGAATTCGGCGCTGTAGCGCGCGCCGCGCGCCGCCAGATGCGGCCGATGGAAGGAGGCGGCCTCGGCCATCTGCACGGCGAGAGAGGCGCTGCGCGTCAGCTCCAAAGGCTCGGTGAAGTCCAGATCGTGCAGTTCGGCGCCGCTGCCGCGCAGCGCGGCCACGGCGTCCTCCACGGCGGCCAGGATTTCCGGGTCGCAGTGCTCGAAGAAAAAGGCTCTGGGCAGGCCGATCTTCAGCGGCATTCCCGGCGCCGCCGCGCGGCCTGGCGACAACAGGGAGAGCAGCAGCGCCGCATCCTCGGCGGTACGGGTGAACAGGCCGATGTGGTCCAGGCTCCAGCTGAACGGCAGCACCCCCTCGGTACTCAGGCGCCCATGGCTCGGCTTGAAGCCGACCAGGCCACAGAGTGCCGCCGGCGCGCGCACCGAGCCGCCGGTATCGGTGCCCAGCGAGAAGGTGGAATAGCCCCGCGCCACGGCGACAGCCGAGCCGGTGCTCGACCCTCCCGCCACGCGTTCCGGGTCATAGGGATTGACGCTGGTCCCGGTGGCTTCGTTGATGCCGGTGGTCCCATAGGCCCATTCGTGCAGGTTGTTCTTGCCGATCAGCGCGGCGCCCAGGGCCTCGCTCTGCCTCAGGATGGCCGCGTCGCCGCCGGTTCGATAATCGGCCCAGGCCGGCGAAGCCGCGGTGGTCGGCAGATCGCGAGTGCCGATCATGTCCTTGCAGGAATAGGGAACGCCGTAGAGCGGCGCGTCCGGCGGCGTTTCCGCCAGAACCCTTTCGACCCGGTCCGGACAGAAGGCGAGGAAGGCATGGCTGCGGGGGTTGTCCGCCTCGGCGCGGGCGGCGACAAAGCGGGTGAAAGCAGCGGGATCCAGCCCGCCGCCCCGGAAATGCCCGCGCAGCGCGCTCAGGCTGAAAAAGCGCGCTTCATCCATCGCCGCGAGTGTCCTCCGGCGCGGTGAGAACCGTGGCCGGCAAGGCGGGCAAGGGCCGGGCGCGGATCGCTTTCAGATCGCGCAGCAGCTCCGCGAAGCCGGTGATGATCCCCCGCTGGGGATTGGTCAGCTCCGCGAGCTCAGCCTCGCCCCAGGAGTGGCCGCCGAAGTCGCGCTGCATTCGCGCCAGGGTTTCCAGATCTGGGCCTTCCCGGTCTGGGGCTTCCTGGTCTGGGGTTTCCGGCGCGGGGGTTCTATCGTCGGATTCGCTCATGGCCTGTCCTCACCGATACAAAGACCCTGGGATCGGGCGTCTGGCTAAGCGCCGCGCGGCGGCGCGAAGAAGGGGACCTCGGTCAGCAGGGTGTTTTCCTGGGAGGCCAGACAGCCGGCCTCGCGGCTGATCTTCAGGTAGGCCTGCCAGTCGGGATCGGCCTGCATCGCGGCGCGGCGCTCGGCCCGGTCGGTGACATCGCGGTAGGCCCAGATATGGACGAAGCTGTTGACGTCGCCGACCTCGGTCTGGGCATAGAGCAGCGGCTGGCCGAGATGCCGGGTTTGCGGCGCAAAGCCATGCTTTTCATAAATCTCCAGATGCTGCTTGATAGTACCGGGATGGCAGCGGTAGGTGCGCAGGTCGAAGATCATCGGCGGTTTCCCCTGTTGCCGTCCAAAGCGAGAGAAGACAGTTGTCGGTTTCGCTCTCACTTTAGTACGACATCTGACGCCGCCGTACAGCCCTGCGTTGCGCGCGGCCATGGTTTTGAAAAGGAGCAGTCATGCCTACGCGCCACGGCGGAAATATCCTGGCCGATCACCTGAAGAGCGAGGGCGTGCCGCGCGTCTTCTGCGTGCCTGGCGAGAGTTACCTCGCGGCGCTCGACGGACTGTACGAGTCCGGTATCGAGGTGGTGATCTGCCGGCAGGAAGGCGGCGCGGCGATGATGGCCGAAGCCCAGGGTAAATTGACCGGCCGGCCAGGCATCTGCTTCGTCACCCGAGGCCCCGGCGCCACCAACGCCGCCGCCGGCGTGCATGTCGCCTTCCAGGACTCCACGCCGATGATCCTCTTCGTCGGCCAGGTCGCGCGCGGCATGCAGGACCGCGAGGCTTTTCAGGAAGTCGATTACCGGAAAATGTTCGCGCCGCTCGCCAAGTGGGTCGAGGAAGTCAGCAGCGTCGAGCGCCTGCCGGAATATCTCAGCCGCGCCTTCCATATCGCCCAGTCGGGGCGGCCGGGGCCGGTGGTTCTGGCCTTGCCGGAAGACGTGCTTTCCGCCGTCGCGCCGGAGGACCTGGCCCCGCCGGTCAAGCCCTCGCGGCAGGCGGCGCCCAAGGCCGCGGAGGAGGACGTCGCGGAGATCCTGGCGGCTCTCGACGAAGCGGAAAAACCGATGGTGCTGGTCGGCGGCGGCGGTTGGAGCGCGCAAGCCAGTCAAGACCTGGCACGCTTCGCCGCCAGCTATGACCTGCCTGTCGCGGCGAGCTTCCGCTGTCAGGACTATCTCGATAACGAAAACCCGAACTATGCCGGCTATGCCGGACTCGGCAACGATCCCAAGCTGGCCGCGCGTATCCGCGAGGCCGACCTGCTGCTGGTGATCGGCGCGCGGATCGGCGAGGCGACCAGCAACGGCTACGGCCTGATCGATATCCCGCAGCCCAGGCAGCGCCTGATCCACTGCCACGCGGGCGCCAGCGAGCTCGGACGGGTCTACCGGCCCGATCTTGGGATCAACGCCACCAGCCCCTCCCTGCTGGCCAAGCTGGCCAAGGCTCCGGGGCGGCAGGCGCCCCCTTGGGCGGCGCGCAGAGCCGAGGCCCGCGCCGAATACCTGGCCTGGACGCAGCCACGCGAGACGCCGGGGCGGGTCAAGCTGGAGCAGGTCGTCGCGCTGCTGCGCGCGCGCCTGCCGGAGGATGCCATTGTCGCCAATGGCGCGGGCAACTACGCCGCCTTTTTGCACCGCTATTTCACCTATCGCGGATACCGCAGCCAGCTCGCCCCGACCTCGGGATCGATGGGCTATGGCCTGCCGGCGGCGATTGCCGCCAAGCTGCAGCACCCGGCGCGCAGCGTGGTCTGCCTGGCCGGCGACGGCTGCCTGCAGATGACCCTGCAGGAACTGGCGACGGCGGTGCAAGCGGGAGCGGCAATCGTCGTGATCGTCGCCAACAACGGCGTCTACGGCACCATCCGCATGCATCAGGAGCGGGAGTATCCAGGCCGGATCAGCGGCACCAGCCTGGTCAACCCCGACTTCGCGGCCCTGGCCCGCGCCTATGGCGCCGAGGGTGAAATCGTGGAGGAAACCGCGGACTTCCCGGCGGCGCTGGAGCGCGCCTTGAGCTCGGAGAAGCTGACGCTGATCGAACTGAGGACCGACCCCGAGGCAATCTCCCCGGCGACCACGATCTCCGCGCTGCGCGGCGCTTGAGGCTGAATTAGTCGCGGAGCTGCAGCAGCGGGCAACCAAGCCCGGCGAGCGCCGCCCGCGCCGCCTCGCCGACTCCGGGTCCGACCACGATCAGCTCCGGGGAACTGCGCCGCAGCACCTGCCCCAGGCCGTCCACATCGCAGCTCCGCAGCCCGGCAAGCGGAACCCGCTCGCCGGCCGCCGCGCGCGCGGCGCGTTCCGCCACATCCGGCGCGATCCCCGGCTCCCCGGCTTCGTTCAGCAGGGTCACGGCGAGGCCGGCGTGCTGCCGGGCCGCAAGACCCGCGGCAAGGGACAAAGCCGGGCCGAGGTCTCCTGGATCCGCCACCACCGCCTGAACGCTCCCGCGCCACGGCGCCGCGCGCGGCCGCGCCGGCTCGAACAGCGCCAACAGAGAGCGCAGGGTCTGGCGCGAAGCTGCGCGCCGGGCGGCGGCCAGACGCTTGGGATCGAAACGCGGGCCGACCCGCGGCGAGAGCAGCAAGAGATCGCTCTGCTCGGCGGCCTCGGCCAGGGCACCCTCGAAGCGGCCGCGCCGGGCCTCGAAGCTGCACTGCAGCTGCCGGCGGGCGCGCAGCGTGTCGAGCATCCGCCGCGCGAGCCGTTCCTGGACACGAAAGTGGCGGCGCATCGACTCGCTGCTGAGCTCGCGCAGCGCCGCCGACCCCAACGTGACTTCGAAAGCCAGTGGCGAGGCCGCGTAGGAAATCATCGCCTCGTCCTCGATGAACAATCCGGAGAGCGGCGTGCCGAGGGATTCGGCGATGTCCGCCGCGAGCTCCAGCAGAGCGCGGCCCTGGGCCGTCGCATCGAAAGCGACGATGACCCGCCGAATGGGCTGGGCAGACTGCGGCGTGCTCATGCCGGCCCAGCCTTTTCGTCGTGCCCAGAAAACTCCCGGCGCAGCTGGGCGAAGGCTCTGAGCCTGGCATCGACCAAAGCGTTGATGGAGTCCGCCGGATAGCGCCCCTCCCCATCGCGCTCGCCAGCCGGACGGCCCGTCAACAGCTCGATACCCTGATCGACGTGCTCGACGGCATAGATCGCGAATTCGCCCTTTTCGACGGCCGCGATCACATCCTCGCGCAGCATCAGGTGCTCGACATTCGCCGCGGGAATCAGCGCGCCCTGGGTTCCCGTCAGACCGCGTTGACGGCAAACATCGAAAAAGCCCTCGATCTTTTCATTGGCGCCGCCAATTGCCTGAACCCGGCCGAACTGATCGACCGAGCCCGTGACCGCGAGATCCTGGCGCAGCGGCACCTCGGAAAGCGCCGAGAGCAGGGCATAGAGCTCCGCCGAGGAGGCGCTATCGCCGTCCACGCCGCCGTAGGACTGTTCGAACACCAGGGTGGCCGAAAGCGAGAGAGGCTGATTTACCGCGTAGCGCCCGGCGAGGAAGCCGCTGAGGATCAGCACGCCCTTGGAATGCAGCGGGCCGCCAAGCTTAACCTCGCGCTCGATATCCGTAACCTTGCCGCCGCCGACATGAACCCGCGCGGTGATCCGCGACGGCCGCCCGAAAGCGAAACCGCCGAATTGCAGGACGCTGAGACCGTTGATCTGTCCGACCTCGGCGCCCTCCGTGGAGATGGTGATGATCTCGCGGGCAATCGCCTCGTAGCTCTTCTCGCGAATGCGGTCGACCCGGCGTATCTGCGCGGCGATCGCTTCGCGGACATGGCTTTCGCCGACCATGGCGGCGTCTGCCTTGCCGGCGCGGTAATTCGCCTCCTGCAGCAGATCGCTCATGGAGCGGGCGTGCAGGGTGAGCTTCCGCCTGTCTCCGGCCAGCCGGATGCTGTGACGCAGCACCGCCGTCAGGGCGCAGGCATCGAAGGGCCGCAGGCCATCGGCCAGGATCTGCCCCGCGATGACGCGGAGAAATTCACGCTGATTGTCGCTATCCCGGCTGATTTGCTCGTCGAAATCGGCAACGACCTTGAACAGATCCTCGAATTCGGGGTCGAGCTCGCTCAGCATGTAAAACAGGCGGCGCTCGCCAAGCAGGATGACCTTGGTATCGAGGGCAATCGGCTCGGGTTCCAATGAGGCCGTTGAGATCAGGCTCATGCTCTGTGCCGGCGATTCGATCCGGATTTCACGCGCCTTGAGGGCCCGTTTCAAGGCATCCCAGGCAAAGGGCTGGGTCAACAGCTTGCGCGCCTCGACCACCAGGTAGCCGCCGTTCGCCCGGTGCAGGGAGCCCGGCTTGATAAGGCTGAAGTCTGTCACCAGCGCGCCATAGCGCGAGACATGCTCTGCCCGGCCGATCAGATTCATCGCCGTCGGATTGTCCTCGATCACGATCGGCGCGCCGTGGCTGTTGGCGTGGTTGACCAGCGCGTTGACCTTATAGCGCTCGAACCCGCCAATCTCGAAAGACGCTTCGTAGCCGCCCGGCTCCTGCTTTTGCGCCGCGGCCTGCTCGGCCATGCGGATCGCGTGGTAGTTCGCGATGAGATCTCGCTTTACCGCGGCCAGGTAGTCCTGCACCTCGGGAAGATCCTCGAATTGCTCCGCCACCGCCTCAAGCGCCGCGGAAACCCCGGTGGCCGTGAGCTCAGACTGCAGCTTGCGCAGCGCAAGGCGGCGATCCCGGTCCCAGCGCGGCATCTGCTTGACGACTTCCTGCAGCTCCTTCTGCAGCGCCTCGATCTCGCCCTTGATCCGGGCCTGCTCTTCCTCGGGCAGCTTGTCGAAGTCTTCAGGGTTGATGATCTCACCCTCGGCCAGGGGCGCGAAACCGAAGCCGGTGGGGGTGCGCACCAGGGCGATGCCCCGCTCGCTTGCCTTCTCGCGCAGGCCCTCGAAGGCTTCATCCGGCTTCTGGCGATGCTCTTCCTCGAGCGCGCGGAAGCGGTTCTGGTTTTCCTCGTTCTCGAATAGCGCCGGGATGGCCTCGCGCACGTCCTCGACGAAACGCTGCATCGCCTCGGCGAGCTGCAAACCCCGCCCGCTCGGCAGGGCCATGGCGTTGGGCCGGTGGTGGTGGTCGAAGTCGTGAACATAAACCCAGTCCGCCGGGGTCGCCTTCTTGGCCGCTTGAATCTCGAGTTGCCGCAGCAACAATGGCTGCTTGCCGGAGCCTTCCGGCCCCATGACGAAGAGGTTGTAGCCCTGGCTCTCGATTTCGACGCCGAAGGCGATTGCCTCCAGCACCCGCTCCTGTCCTGGCAGAGTCTCGCGCGGCTGCAGATCCTTGCTGCTGTCGATGCCGAGAGACAGCGGATCGCAGCGAAAGGTCAACTTCTCCGGGGATAGCGGCGGTATCGGCATCCAGATCTCCTTAAAAGCGCCTCGCATACTCCTAGAGTTAGATAGGCACTGCGTTGACCAGGATCAAAAAATGCCGTCGTGCCTCCGCCGGAAAACCCGGCGGAGGCCTCTGGGTCACGGGCGGCAGAAGTAGTAGTAGTTCTGCACGTCGTGATCGAGTTCATGCACGGCGACCTGCCGGAATCCGGCCCGGCGGAAGTAATCCAGGGCTTTGTCCTTGCCCCACATCGCACCGAGACCCTCGCCGCCCTGGGCCAGGGAGACCGTCATGCAGTGCATGCAGGACACGGTGTAGAGCAGGGGCGCGATGGGATGATCCCTGTCGCCATGATGGTGGCTGCTGCCCTTGATGTCCTGAGCCAGGTAGACCCCACCTTCGGCCAGGGCGCGGCGGATGCCCTTCAGCACCCGCTGCGGCGCCGCCTGATCGTGCACCGCGTCGAAGGTGGTGATGAAGTCGAAGGCGCCCGGCTCGGCGGTCTCGTCGAAATCGCTGAGGTCGCGGGCGGCGAAGACGGCGTTGGCGTTGCCCTGCGTCCGCGCTTCGGCTTGGGCGTAGGCGATGGCTTCCTCGGAGAGGTCGTAACCGGTGAAGCGGCTGTTGGGGTAGAGCCGCGCCATCAGGTTGACCGCCTTGCCGCGGCCGCAGCCGACGTCCAGCACCCGGATCCCTCTCTCCAGCCGCTCCCTGAGGCCGGGGTCGAGCGCCAGGATGTGCTCCTCCAGCGCCGGCAGCACCGACTGGCCGCTGTCCTCCGCCATCACCTCGTGAAAGCGGGCGTAGCGCGCGTAGGGAACTCCGCCGCCCTCCTTGAAGCAGCGCACGATATCGTCCTCGACGCTGCCGAGCACGCCGATGTACTGGGCGAAAACACCCATGTTGTCGGCGGCGCTGGCCCGGGTCAGCAGGGCCGCGTGGGCCGGCGGCAGACTGTAGAGGCCCGCCTCGGGGTCGTGGTCGACGATGCCGCCGACGGTCATGGCGCCGAGCCACTCGCGCACGTAGCGCTCGTTAAGCCCGGCTGCGGCGGCCAGCGTCTCGCTATCGCAGGCGGGTAGCCCCGCCAAGGTATCGAACAGGCCAGTACGATGGCCGATTGACACCATCAGCGACAGGGCGCCGCCGTTCAGAATGCTGAGTAACTTGTCCTGGAAGGGCGCGGCGTCGATGCCCTCCCGCTGAGTCGGCGCAGCAGCCTCGAGACGCGGCGTCTTCTCCAACACTTTCCGGCCAGCCGATTGTGGCGAAACACACATCTTCTTCTCCTGTATTTAGACCAACTAGTTTGTATGAAATGGAACTAGGGCCTTGCACATTTGGAGGTCAAGAACAGTCGTGTTTCATTTGTTTCAAGCAAGTTTCTTGCATTTCCAGGCCGGCTCGGCCATCTTGAAAGAACGTCGAAAGCGCGTGATTTTAGACTATAGAGTATAAATACGAATGCCCCGCGACGGCAGCGCCACACGCAACAAGATCATGGACGCGGCGGAAAGCCTGATTCTGAAACAGGGCTTTTCCGCCAGCTCGATCGACGCGGTGATTACCGAGGCTGGAATCACCAAGGGCAGCTTCTTCTATCATTTTGCCAACAAGGCCGCCTTGGCGCGGGCGCTGGTCGAGCGCTACGCGACCCTCGACCTCGCCCATCTCGAGGACAGCATGGCGCGCGCCGAGAACCTCAGCCGCGATCCACTGCAGCAGCTTCTGATCTTCATCGGCCTGTTCATCGAGGCCGCGGAAGGCTTGGACGAGCCCTATCCCGGCTGCCTCTTCGCCTCTTTCATTTATGAAAGCGGCCTCTTCGACGAGGAAACCCTGGGCGTCATCACCAAGACCTACGCCGTATGGCGGGAACGCCTGGTGGAGAAGCTGGAGCGGATCGCCGAGAGCCATCCGCCGCGCCAGGCCGTGGATTTCGAGAGTCTGGCCGAGATGCTGACCGTGGTTTTCGAAGGCGCCTTCATCGTGTCGAAGACCCAACGCGAACCCGAGGTCGTGGCCGAGCAGCTGAGCCACTACCGCAGCTATCTCGAGCTGCTGTTCTGCGCCCCGGAAGCCTAGATTTAGGCTGCCAGGGTAGCGTTTAGCGCGGCGATCAATTCCTCGCGGCGATAGGGTTTGCGCAGGAATTCGATCTCGCCAGGTTCCGCCTGACCGAAACTGGGATGCTCCGCATAGCCCGTGGTCAGCAGCACGCGCAGCGACGGCCGAAGCTTCTTCGCCTGCTCGGCCAGGTCGCGACCGGTCAAGCCGCCCGGCATGATCATGTCGCTGAACAGCAGATCGAAGTCCCCATCGTCTTGCAGCCGCTTGAGGGCGTCGACGCCGTCTCCCGCCTCCACGACATCGAAACCGAGCTGCTTCAAGACCATGACGATGTAGCCGCGCACCATGAGATCGTCCTCGACCACCAGGACCCGCGCGCCCTTGCCATTCTCGATCAATCGCAGCTTGCCGCCGGCGGCGGTGGCGACGGCTTTGCCCGCGTTGCCGCGCGGCAGGTACAAGAACATCGTCGTGCCCTGCCCTGGCGCGCTTTCGGCGCGCACCGCGCCACGGCTCTGCCGCGCGAAGCCATAGACCATGCTCAGGCCTAGCCCCGTGCCCTTGCCCGGCTCCTTGGTCGTGAAGAAAGGCTCGAAGATGTGGTCCAGGACTTCCCTCGTCATGCCCTGGCCGCTATCGGAAACGCTCAGGCAAACGTAGTGCTCCGAAACATCCTCCATTCCGGCCAGGATCTTGTCGTCCACGGCGTGGACGTTCTCGGCCGAGATCCGCAAGGCGCCGCCGTTCGGCATGGCGTCGCGCGCATTGACCGCCAGGTTGAGGATCGCGTTTTCGAACTGCGAGCGGTCGACCTCCACGGGCCAGAGATCCTCCGCCAGACTCAGATCGAGCATGATGTCTTCGCCCAAGCTGCGGCCGATGAGCTGGGAGAGCTCCTCCATGATCGCCGCGACTTCGAGAGATTCGTTTCGCAGGCTCTGCTGCCGCGCGAAGACCAGGAGGCGGCGGGTCAGATCGGCGCCGCGCAGGGCCGCGGCCTCGATCACCTTGGAGGCCTGCTTGACCCGCGCCACATCCTCCGGCTTGTCCGCCAAAATCTCGGCGTTGCCCAGGATGGCGGCCAGCAGGTTGTTGAAGTCGTGCGCGATACCCCCGGTCATCTGACCCAGGGTTTCGAGCCGTTCGGTCCGGCGCAGCTGCTGTTCCAGCGCCTTCTGCTCGCTGATGTCGAAGGCGATACAGCCGATGGCCTCCAACTCGCCGCTGCCCGCGAACACCGGAAACCTGGTCAGCTCGATCATGCGCAGTGCCGCGCGCTCGGCTTCCAGCTCCGTCTGATAGCTGCGCGCCTCCAGCGTGGCGGCGACTTCCCGATCCTGCCGCTCGAAGGCGGCGGCGCGCGGCGCCGGGTACAGCTCCCCCGCCCGATGGCCGACGACGGCGAGCTGCTCTGCCTGCATCATCTCGATGTAGCGCCGGCTTGCCAGCAGGTAGCGCCCGGTCAGGTCCTTCAAGGCGACGCCAGCGGGCAGGTTGTCGAGGATCGCCTGCAGCAGCCGGCTGGTACGGCGCTCCGCGCGCCGGGCCTCCTGAATATCGGAAATGTCCGTGAAGGTTGCGCAGACGGCGTCTTCGCCTTCGAAGGACATCCAGCGGGCACTGACGGCGACCGCCAACTCCTGTCCCCCCGGAACGCCGGCGACGATCTCCCGCCCAGCGACCCCGCCGTGCAGCCTGGCGTCCGAAACCACCGCTTCGTAGTCCGCCGCATTGGCGCAAAACATGTCGACGCCGATCTTGTCCAGGCTCGTTCCATAATCCAGACCGCAGAACTCGAAGGCGCGGCGATTGGCGAAGAGCACGCTCCCCTTGGCCGGGCTGGTGATGATCAGCGGTTGCGGCAAGGCGTCGGCGACCTCCTGCAGACGCATCGCACTGGTCAGGGCCACGGTTTCGGCCACCTGGCGCTTGCTCAGCTCGCGGTTGATCAGAATCATCAATCCCAGGGCGGTGAGAATGACGAAGGCAAAGCCCTTGACCACTTCCCAGAAGTGAAAGCTCTCGGGAGTCGACACCGTCTGCGCCAGGATCCAGTCCGAGCTGTAGATGTAGAGCAGCGCAATCAGCAAATAGCTCGCCGCGATACGCGTACCCGCGGCCTTTAGCAGACCCTGCCCCCGCACCATACCTGCCACCCTGTTTCCCGCGCTCACCGGCCTGAATCTCGCATCACCTGCATTTCTGGCTTCGGGTGGTTAACATTCCATTAATTATCGAGTTACGGTTGTATTTCCCCACCCCCGCCGCGCTGCCGCAGCCATCCCGAGCTCGCGAGTCTGCGCTCTTCGGCCCGCCCCCAGCAGGCACTTGCCGATTCCGCTATTTAATTGTATGATCATATAAATAGAAACTATTATTGCTTATATCTCATATGCTTAGTGAAAATAGAACTTTGAATAAAAAGGACCCGCGCATCGGCATTGCCGCGGCCAGGCGTAAACCCGTGATCCTGGAGGCGGCCATGGCGGTGATCGCCAAGCACGGCCTTTCCGCCACCACGATGGAGCGCGTCGCCAAGGCCGCCGGCGTTTCGCCCGGCACGGTGTCCTTTCACTTCGCCAGCAAGGACAGGCTGCTGCTTGCCACCCTCGACGCCGTGGCCCTGGAGTTCGAAATGGCGCGCCGTGCCGCGATCGAGGCCAGTCAGGGCGACCCGCTACGGGCGCTGCAAGCGCTGATCGAGACCAACCTTGGCGCTAAGCTGAGCGACCCGCGCAAGGTCGCCGTCTGGCATGCCTTCTGGGGCGAGGCCAAGCCGCGGCGGGTCTATCTGGAGCGCGTCGGCGCCTTCGACGACGCCTACCATGCAAGCCTGGAGAAGCTATTCCGCCAGGTGATCGCGCGCGGCGGTTATTCCAATCTCGATCCGGAAGCCGTTACCTACGGTTTCGCCGGCCTGCTCGAATCCCTCTGGCAGGAAATCCTCACCGACGGCCGGCGCTTTGACAGGAACCGCGCCAAGCGCCTTGCCCGCAACTACCTCGCGGGCCTCTTCCCCGATCATTTCCACCGTGAAAGCAGCGAGGGCGAAGCAAACACACAGAACACGACAAGGAGAGACTCATGATCCTGCACTCCATCAACGACGCGCGCCCCGAGGCGCTGGCCAACAGCGAGCGGGAGCTGACTCCCGGCCTTCCCGCCTGGACCTATCGCAACGCCGAGCTGCTGGATCTCGAGTATCAGAACGTCATTCTGCCCTCCTGGCAGTTCGCCTGCCACGTCAACGAGGTTAAGGCGCCCGGCGACTACATTACCTTCGATCTTGGGCGCGACAGCGTCATCGTGATGCGCGACAAGGACGGCGGCCTGCGCGCCTTCAAGAACGTTTGCCGCCATCGCGGCGCGCGGCTGCTCGACGGCAGCGGATCCTGCCGCGGCGCCATCGTCTGCCCCTATCACGGCTGGAGCTACAACTTCGACGGCAGCCTTTCGGGCACCCCGAACCGGGAGAGCTTTCCCGGCCTGGTCAAGGAAGACCACGGCCTGCTCGAAGCCGATCTCGAGGTCTTCAGCAGCCTGGTTTTCGTGCGCCTGGCCGGCGGGGGGCCAAGCCTGAAGGAGATGTGGGGGGATTACAGCACTTTCCTCGAGCCTTACTGCATCGACGAGATGGTGCCGCTCGGCGCCTCCTGGACCGAGACCTGGAATTGCAACTGGAAGGTCGCGGTCGACAACAACCTGGAGAACTACCACGTCCCGATCGGCCATCCCGGCTATCACCGCATGCTCGACAACGATCTCCAGGGTTTCATGAACGCTTACGGCGTCTCCGGCAGCAAGTCGGTGCTGCGCGAGAAGCCCTCGAGCAACTGGGCCGAGCGCTTTTACCAGGAGCTGGCGCCCGAGGCGCTGGACCATCTTGACGAGGAAACGCGGCGCACCTGGTTCTTCTTCTCGATGCCGCCGAACATCGGGCTCGACATCTATCCCGACAGCTTCGATATCTTCCAGATTCTACCGCTGACCGCCGAGACCTGCCTGGCGCGTGCGATGATCTACGCGCGGCCCGGCAGCGGCCGCGAGGAGCGCTTGCTGCAGTATCTCAACCAGCGGATCAACCGACAGGTCGGTTACGAGGATCAAGAGCTTTGCGAGAGAGTTCAGCAGGGCCTCGGCGCCCATGGCTACGAGCCGGGGCCGCTGGCGATGCTGGAAAGCGGGGTACTCGATTTCCACGACCGGATCCGCGCCGCGGTGCCCGTGGTCGCGCTCGACGAGGAACCGGCGCCCGGCAGCCTGACCGCGATCAACGAGAACATGCTCAAGGCCGGGCGCAAAGCCGGTTAATTTCCGGCGGACTCCAGGGTTCGGTTGGCCAGCACCTTCTCCAGCCAGCCGACCTCCATTTCCGGCACCGAGGATAGCAGCAGCTCGGTGTACTCGTGGTGTGGAGGGGTGAAGATCTCCTCCTTCGGCCCGCTTTCCACCACCCGGCCCTGCAGCATCACCACCACCTCGTCGGCAATCGCGCGCACGGTCGCGAGATCGTGGGTGATGAACATATAGGCCAGCCCGAACTCGCGCTGCAGCCGGTCGAGCAGCTTGAGAATGCCTTCCGCCACCAGCTGATCCAGCGCCGAGGTCACCTCGTCGCAGATAATCACCTCCGGTTCTGCGGCCAAGGCGCGGGCAATACAGACGCGCTGCTTCTGACCGCCGGAAAGCTCGCTCGGCAAACGGCTGATGAACTGATCGGGATCCAGCTCGATCAGCTCGAGCAGTTCGCGCACCCGCGCCTCCTTCGCCTTGCCGTTCAGTCCGAGATAGAACTGCAGCGGCCGGCCGATGATCTCGCGCACGCGCTGTTTCGGGTTCAGCGCCGTATCGGGCATCTGATAGATCATCTGAACGTGGCGCAGCTGATCCTTGCTGCGTTTGCGGTAGTCCGGCGGCAGGGGCGCGCCCTTGAACAGCACCCGGCCCTGGCTTGGCGGCAGCAGGCCGGTGATGACCCGCGCCGTGGTGCTCTTGCCGCTGCCGGACTCGCCGACAACGGCGACGGTCTGGCCGCGATGCAGCTCGAAGGACACATCGTGCAGCACCGGCACCTTGCCGTAGGACGCCGAGACATTCTCGACCTCCACGAGCGCCGCGGTGCCGGCTTCGGCCTCCGTCCGCTCGCCCTTCTGGAAGCTGCGGACCGCCCAGAGCGACTGGGTATAGTCTTCCTTGGGGTCGGCCATCATCTCGGCGGTCGCGGCCTCCTCGACCAGCTCGCCATAGCGCAGCACCATGATCCGGTCGGCCATCTGGGCGACCACCGCGAGATCGTGGGTAATATAGATGGCGGCGGTATTGAACTGCGTGACGATGTCCTTGATCGCCGCCAGTACCTCGATCTGCGTCGTGACATCCAGGGCCGTGGTCGGCTCGTCGAAAACGATCAGATCGGGCCGGCAGGCCATCGCCATGGCGGTCATGGCGCGCTGCAGCTGGCCGCCGGAGACCTGATGCGGATAGCGCAGGCCGATCACCTCCGGGTCGGGCAGACGCAGCCGCTCGTAGAGGTCGATCGCGTCCTTCTCCGCGGCGTCGCGGTTTTCGATGCCATGCTGTACCGGCGCCTCGGCGAACTGATCGATCAGCCGGTGGGCCGGGTTGAAAGCGGCCGCCGCCGACTGCGCCACATAGGCGATGCGGGCGCCGCGCAGCTTGCGTTGCTGCTCGCGCGAGGACTTGGCCAGATCGACCCCGTCGAACAGAATCTCGCCGCCGCTGATCCGGCAGCCGTCGCGGGCGAAGCCCATCGCGGCGAGGCCGATGGTCGATTTCCCGGCGCCGGACTCGCCGATCAGACCGAGCACCTCGCCGCGGCGCAGGGTGACGTCGATGCCGTGGACGATTTCGGTCCATTCGTCGCCGCTCATGCCCTCGATCCGCAGGCCGCGCATTTCCAGCAGGATATCGCCCTTCTGGCCGCGCTGCTCGCCGCTGCCCGGTTTCTTGCTCATTCCTTCAATCCACTCGATTTATGGAGGAACCAGTCGACCACGAAGTTGACCCCCACGGTCAGCAGGGCGATGGCCCCCGCGGGGATCAGCGGCGTGATATCGCCGAATGAAATCAGCGTCGCGTTGTCGCGCACCATGGAGCCCCAGTCGGCGGTCGGCGGCTGGATGCCGAGGCCGAGAAAGCTCAGCGAGGAGATGAAGAGGAACACGAAGCAGAACCGCAGGCCGAACTCGGCGACCAGGGGTGCCATGGCGTTGGGCAGGATCTCCCGCCGGATGATCCAGCCCATACCCTCGCCGCGCAGCCGCGCCGCCTCGACGAACTCCATCACCACGATGTTCATGGAAACCGCCCGCGCCAGACGGAAAATGCGGGTCGAATCCAGCACCGCGATGACCAGAATCAGGGTCGGCACATTGGTGCCGAAGATGGTCAGCAGCATCAGGGCGAAGATCAGCGAGGGAATCGCCATCAGGATATCGACCAGGCGCCCGAGCACGGTGTCCACCCAGCCGCCGAGCGTGGAGGCCAGGAAGCCGAGGCCGCCGCCGATGAAAAAGGCCAGCAGCGTCGTGGCGAAGGCGATGCCGATGGTGTTCTGGGCGCCGTAGAGGATCCGCGAGAGCATGTCGCGGCCCAGGTTGTCGGTCCCCAGCAGGAAGACCTGACTCCAGGGCTCGTACTCGGCACCGACCACGTCGCGCTCGCCATAGGGCGCCAGCAGCGGCGCGAAGAGCGCGACCAGCACATAGACGATGACGACCAGCAGCCCGAACTTGGCGCTGAGCGGTGCCTTGCGAAGTTCCTTGAGGAAGTTTTTCATGCCCCGCTACCTCGGATGCATCAGGCGCGGGTTGGTGATAATGGCGAGGATATCCGCTGTCAGATTGAGCAGGATATAGACCGCCGCGAAAATCAGGCTGCCCGCCTGGACCACCGGGATATCGCGCTTGGACACCGAGTCGACCAGCAGCTGGCCCAATCCCGGATAGACGAAGACCACCTCGACCACCACCACGCCGACCACCAGGTAGGCGAGATTGAGCGCGATGACATTGATGATCGGCGCCAGCGCATTGGGCAGCGCGTGGCGCACGATGATCCGGGAGCGCTTGATGCCCTTGAGCCGGGCCATCTCGATATAGGGGCTGGCCATCAGGTTGATGATCGCCGCCCGGGTCATGCGCATCATATGCGCCATCACCACCAGGGTCAGGGTGATCGCCGGCAGCAGGGTACGGTAGACCTTGTCGCCGAAGGCGATGTCCGCGCTGGAAATGTTCGAGATACCCGGAAACCACGCCAGCTTGATGGCGAAGAAGAAAATCAGGATGTAGGCGATGAAGAATTCGGGAAAGGAGATCGAACTGAGCGAGAAGACGTTGATCGCCCGGTCGAACAGGGTGTTGCGGTAAAGCGCCGCGAGGATGCCAAGCGCCAGGGAAAAGGGCACGGCGATGGCCGCCGCGAAACCGGCCAGGAACAGCGTGTTGCCGACCCGCCCGCCGACCAGCTCGGAAATCTCCCGCTTGGTCGCCAGGGACTGCCCCATGTTGCCGCTGACCATGCCGCCCAGCCAGTCGAAGTAACGCTCGTGGGCCGGCTTATCCAGGCCGAGCTCGGCCCGGCAGGCGGCGGTGGTGCTTTCCGTCGCCGCCTGGCCCAGAAGCTCCTGGCAGGTATCGCCGGGCAGCAACTCGACGACGAAGGCGATGATCAGCGTGATCGCGAACAGGGTCAGGAGGCCCAGCGACACGCGCTGGGCCACCATCACGAGTATCTTCCCCACGGCGGTTTCCCCCTACGCCGTAGAGGTGCTTACGCGAACCACCAACGTTCGACGGCGCGGAAGCCGTCGAGGCTCCAGTTGGCGCCCATCTGCTCATGCGCCAGCTTGTTCGACAGGGCCATTACGTAGTTGTTGAACAGCGGCACCACCACGCCGCCGTCGTCGCGCACCAGGCTCTGCATTTCGGCATACATCTCACGGCGCTTGGGCTCGTCGAGCTCGGCGCGGGCCTGGATCAGCAGCTCGTTGAAACGCTCGTTCTCCCAGAAGCTGTCGTTCCAGGGCGCGCCCGCCGCGTAGGCGGTCGAGAACATCCAGTCCTCGGTCGGACGGCCGCCCCAGTAGACGGCGCACCAGGGCTTCTGCATCCAGACGTTGGACCAATAGCCATCGTTGGGCTCGCGCACGACATTGATCTCGATGCCCGCCTTGGAGGCATGCTCCTGATAGAGAACCGCGGCGTCGACCGCGCCGGCGAAAGCCGCGTCGGCGGCGCTGAGGTCGACCTTGAGGTTCTCCATACCGGCCTGCTTAAGGTGGTACTTCGCCTTGTCCGGATCGTAGGTCCGCTGCTCCAGATTACCAGCGTGATAGCGGTTCGACAGACCGATCGGATGATCGTTGCCGACCACGCCGTGGCCGCGCAGCACCGACTGCAGCAGAGCCTCGCGATCGAGGGCGTACTTCAGCGCCAGCCGTACGTCCCGATTGTCGAAGGGCGGCGTGTCGCAGCGCATCGCGAAGGTGTAATGCGCCGTGCCGGTGGTCTCGACGATGTTGATGTCGGGATTGCGGCCGAGCAGATGCGCGGTTTTGATGTCGACGCGGTCCATGGCGTCGATCTCGCCGGTGGTCAGCGCGTTGGTGCGTGCCGTCGCGTCGACGATCGACAGCAGCTCGGCGCCGTCGAAGTGGGCAACGTCGTCGCGCCAGTAGTTCGGGTTGCGGCTGACGACGGTGCGCACGCCCGCGTCGAAGCTGTCCAGCTTGTAGCTGCCGCTACCGACGCCGGAAGTGACGTCGACCGCCCCGTCCTTGGCCGGCAGGATCCCTAGATGATAATCGCCGACGACGAAGGGGAAGTCGGCATTGCCGCTTTCCAGGGTAAAGACCACGGCGTTCTTGCCGTCGGCCTTGATATCGACGATGGGGTCGACGATCGGCTTTGCCGCCGACTTGGATTCCTCGCCGCGATGATGATTGATGGAGGCGATGACGTCCTCGGCCTCAAGAGTTTTGCCGTTGTGAAACTCGACACCCTCGCGCAACTGAAACCGCCACTCCGCGGCATCCGGCGTCGGCTCCCAGGACTCGGCGATTTCGGGACTGAGGTTGCCGGAGTTATCGATAGCGGTCAGCTTGTTGTAGAGCGCGCCGCCGAGAACCTGAACGTAAAGGTTTTCGAAGGTCGCCGGATCCAGGCTATCGGTGGTCGAGCCATGGCCGATGCCCAGGCGCAGCGTGCCGCCCTTTTTGGGCGTCGCGGCGTAGGCCTGACGGGCCAAACCCGGTACCGCCGCGGCGCTGATGCCGAGCGCCGTGGCCCCCTGCAGGAAGCTGCGGCGGCTGATCCGGCCAGCCGCCAGATCCAACTTGAGCTTGTCGATCGTATTCATTCCCTGTCTCCTTGGTTTTTTAGGTTATCCCGGCCTGGCGTCGCCACCGGCCGGTTGCAGGATCTTGTTCGACTGGCGCTCCCAAACGCCCATCACCCTGTCATACAATAGCAGCGGGGCGCGATTATTGAAAATGCCCCGCATTTACTCTTTCTACGCGACGTCGCGCCCGCGCGTTGGGCGTTCAAGCCGCGCTCCGGCCTCGACGTCGTCCAGATCGAGATGATTGCGCATGAACTCCCGGCTCGCGTCGCGGCCGGGCTGAAAATCCCAAGGCTGCAGCCGCCCCTGGCGCAACGCCCCGGCAATGAAGAGGCGGCGGCGCTGACTGGCGACGACCCGCGCGCGGAAATCCGCCATATCCCAGCGGCCCGCGGCTTCCTTGCGGAAGGCCGCGAGGATCCCCTCGGCGGCCGCGCTGCGGGTCAGGTCCTGCACCTCGTCGGGATCCCGCGCAAGATCGAAAAGCTGATCCGGGTCGCTGCCGGAACAGATGTACTTGTGATCGCCGCGCCGGATCATGCAGACCGGCGCGATGGCGCCCTCGCCGCAGTATTCGCCGATGACTTCGTCGTGTCCGGCGCCGCCGGAAAGATGCGGCAGCAGGGAGCGGCCGTCGATCGGCGCCGCCAGCTCCGGCGCCCGGCCGTCTCCGGCAAGCTCGGCCAAGGTCGGCAGCAGATCGATCAGGGAGACCGACTGCGCCACGCGATGCGGCGTGAAGGACGCGGGGTGGGAGATGACCAGCGGCACCCGGCTGGAGGGTTCGAACCAGCTCATCTTGTACCAAAGGCCACGCTCGCCGAGCATATCGCCATGGTCGCCGGTGAACACCACGATGGTGTTCTCGGCCAGCCCCAGCTCCTCCAGGGTCGCCAGCAGGCGTCCGATTTTGTCGTCGATGTAGGAAATGTTGGCGTAGTAGGCCCGCCGCGCGCGCAGCACCTGCTCGGCGCTCGGCTCCTTGCCGTCGATGGCGATGACCTTGCGCAGCCGCTTTGAATGGGGGTCGAGAAACTCTGGCTCCATGGAAATCGACGGGGGATCGATCTCGGCGTCCGCGTAGAGATCCCAGAACTCCGGCCGCGCGGCGTAGGGGTCGTGGGGATGGGTGAAGGAGGCAACCAGGGCGAAGGGGCGCTCCTCACCGCCGCGCGCCGCGTCATAGAGAAAGCGCTGCGCCTGAAAGAAGGTCTCCTCGTCGAAGTCGATCTGGTTGGAACGCAGCACCGGCCCGGCCTGACTGACCGAAAGCATATTGTGATACCAGCTCGGGCGAGCCTCGGGATGCTCCCAGTCGGCGGCCCAGCCATAGTCCGCCGGATAGATGTCGGTGGTCAGGCGTTCCTCGAAGCCATGTAGCTGGTCCGGGCCGCAGAAGTGCATCTTGCCCGAGAGCGCGGTGCGATAACCGGCGGCGCGCAGATAATGCGCGAAACTCGGCACCTCGGCCGGCAGGTCCGAGGCATTGTCGTAAGCCTCGATCCGGCTCGGCAGGCAGCCGGTCATCATGGTGAAGCGCGCCGGCGCGCAGAGCGGGGCATTGCAATAGGCGGACTCGAAGACCACGCCACGCTCGGCCAAGGCGCTGATATGCGGTGCCCGCACCACGCCATGGCCATGCAGCGGCAAACAGCGCGCCGCCAGCTGATCGGCCATCAGAAAGAGAATATTTGGTCTTGATCCAGTCATGCCGCCCCGTCACAGCCAGAGGAACGTGTCACCCTGGGCCGCCCCGGCGGCGCCGTGAAGGTGCTTTCGATTCATCCTTAACATGCATAATATCGATACCATGAAATACCGCGACCTGCCGCCAACCCGGGCCTGGATCATCTTCGAAGCCGCGGGCAGGCTGGGAAGCTTCACCGCGGCCGCACGCGAACTGGGCATCGGGCAACCGGCGGTTAGTCATCAGCTCGTTCAATTGGAACAGGATCTTGGCCTGCGCCTGTTCATCCGTAGGCACCGCGGTGTCCAATTGACCCGCGAAGGCCGCAGCCTGCTGGAGGCCGTGGACGAGGGCTTCGGCCGCATCGCCGGCGCGGTTCAGGCCCTGCAGGCGCGCGGCGGCCGCTCTCACCTCTATATCGGCACCGACTACGGCTTCGCCGGCCTCTGGCTGCTGCCCCGGCTCGGTGGATTCCGTGCCCGCCATCCGCAGACCGAGGTGCGGGTGGTCTCGACCCAGGCCGGCTACGGACAAAGCGATGCCGCGCTCGACCTGGAGATCGGCTTCGGCGGCGGCGTCTCGAGCGAGGGTGCCCAGATTCTCTTCCCCGAAGAGGTCATCGCGGTCTGCAGCCCGTCCCTGCTGCCGCGCGGCAAGGCCCTTGCGCACCCCAGGGAGCTGCTCGGTCTGACCCTGCTGCATCTCGAGGAGGAAGAGGCCACCGCCGGGCGCTGGTTCACCTGGAAATCCTGGCTGGAGGCCCTCGGCGTTTCCTTGCAGCCCGGCGTCGCCGGCCTCTCCTTCAACACCTTTCCCTTGATCACCCAGGCGGCGCTCGCCGGACAGGGCGTGGCGCTGGGATGGCGGCCGCTGATCGACGACCTGCTCGCGGCCGGCCAGCTGGTCCCGGCGGTACCCCAGTCCGCGCGCTCCGGGCGCGGCTATCAGCTGCTGGTGCGCAAGGAGTCGCGCGGACGCCCCGAGGTCGACGCCTTCCTCGCCTGGCTGCGGGAGGCGGCGGAATACGAAAACGGCGGGCTGAAGCGCCCGCCGTTTACCCGTTCGCCTTTGACCGGCTGGCTACTTCACCGCCAGGAAAGCCTCCATGGAATCGTCCAGGGCTTCCAGCCAGGGGGTATGATGGATCGGCCCCTTGGTGCCGGTACAGGGCGATTCGAAGGACTTGTTGCGATAGCCGAGAATGCTCTCCTCCTTGTGGTGCTCCCACTCGTAGAAGTGCTTGCGCGCCATCTCCAGATCGAAGTTCGGATAATCGGTCGCGTCGATCAGATCCTTGGTATAGGCGGTCTGGTAATCGATGTCCTGGAGCGGATTCTCCAGCGCTTCCTCGCGGGCGCGCCAGTCGTCCATGTCCTTTTTCATCTCCGCCTTCGACGGCAGCTCGATCCGCCCGAGAATGACATCGCGGGCGAAGAAGGCCTGCGCGTCGAACATCGAGAAGGTGTAGTACTGGTCCTGCATGCCGAGATACATCAGCTTGTTATTGTTCTCCCAGACCACGCCTTTATAGAGATTCGCCGGATAGAGCCGGTTGTTGGTGCGCAGCCGCAGGCTGTCCTCCATGAAGGGGAAGCAGTGCTGATAACCGGTGCAGAGGATGATGGCATCGATTTCGCGGGTCTGGCCGTCCTTGAAGTGCGCGGTCTTGCCGTCCAGCTTCATCAGCAGCGGCAGCTCCTCCATGGTATCGGGCCAATCGAAGCCCATGGCCGAGGTCCGGTAGGACATGGTGACCGACTTGGCGCCGTACTTATGGCACTGCAGGGCGATATCCTCGGCCGAATAGCTGCTGCCGACGACCAGTAGGTTCTTGCCGGCGAACTCCTGGGCATCGCGGAAGTCATGGGAGTGCAGCACCCGCCCGGGGAATTTCTCGACGCCCTCGAAGTAGGGCACGTTGGGTACGGAGAAATGGCCGGTGGCGACGATCACGTAGTCGAAGCTCTCGTGCCGGACGCTGCCGTTTTCCAGCTCCTCGACCGTCAGGTCGAAGCGATCGTTATCGGCGTCATACTCGACCAGGCGGACGACGGTGTTGAAGCGGATGTTCTGCCGCACCTCGCTCTTCTTGGCGCGGCCGAGGATGTAATCCTCGAGCACCGCGCGCGGCGGGAAGGAGGGGATCGGCTTTCCGAAGTGCTCATCGAAGGTGTAGTCGGAGAATTCCAGGCATTCCTTGGGGCCGTTCGACCAAAGGTAGCGATACATGCTGCCGTGCACCGGCTCACCGTGCTTTTCCACGCCGGTACGCCAGGTGTAATTCCACAGACCGCCCCAATCGTCCTGCTTCTCGAAGCACACGACCTCGGGGACGTCGGCACCCTGTTTCTTCGCCTGCGCGAAGGCATGCAATTGCCCCAAGCCGCAAGGCCCGGCTCCAATGATGGCGACACGAGCTGTCATTCCGTCCTCCTCTGTTTTCTGGGTCTCCGGTAAACCTTCCCGATTCCCGATGACGTCATCGCAGTAAAGCACGGAACAGCCAGCGCAGCCCGGCAATGCGAAACGGTTTTGAAAACTAGCCTAAGGCGGGGAATTCTAGAGCGGCAAGAACGATTCCGGTGCTTGCTGGCCAAGAAACGACCGAATGCGATCCGCGTCCAGACGAGGCCGCGGCGCGGCGCCGCTCAGACGACCAGGACCGGGCAATCGGTCAGGCTGGTGACCTTGTGGGAAACGCTGCCCAGCAGGTAGCCGCCGATGTCTCCCAGGCCGCGGCTGCCCAGTACGATCAGATTCGCCTGCTTGTCCTTGGCGAACTGGACGATGCTGCGCGCCGGATGCCCGGCCTTGACGAAGCCACGCACGTTTTTCGCGTCGAGCTCCGCGGCAAAGGCCTTGGCCTGCCGCATCACGTCGCCCGCATAGTCCTTCATTGAGCTATCCAGGCTTTCCGGCTCCTCCGGCCGCACCATCGACATCGAGGCTTCAAGCTGGCTGTGGTGGCGATAGACACAGAGGATCAGCAACTCGCTATCGAACTTTTTCTGCAGCTCGACGCCGGCGCGCAAGGCGGCTAGGGCGCCTTCGGAACCATCCACTGCTACAAGAATTCTTTCGAACATGTCCGGACCTCCCGCCCCTTATCTGAATGCCAGGTCGCGCAGGAACAGCGCGATCTGCGGGAACATGATGAGCAGCGCCGCCGACAGCAGCAGCATGAAGACGAAAGGCGGCGTCCCTCGGATGACGTCGATGTAGGGCCGCTTGAAGATCGCGATCGCGGTGAAGATGTCGCAGCCGAAGGGCGGCGTCGCGGAGCCGATGGCAACCTGCAGAGTGATGATGATGCCGACCAGAACCGGATCGAGCCCCACGGAGTCCACCACCGGCGCGAAGATTGGGACCAGCACCAGAATGACGACGATCGGATCGACGAACATGCAGCCGATGAAAAAGGCGATCGAGATCACCACCAGCACGCCGATCGCACCCATCTCGGTAATACCGACGGCGCCGAGCATCGCCTGGGGAATCTGCGCGAAGGAAATCACCCAGGAAAAGGCCGCGCCGGCGGCCACGAGAATGAACACCACGGCGGTGATCAGGCCGGTGGATTTGGCGATGGCGTAGATGTCCGGCAGGGAAAGCGACCTGAAGACGATGAATTCGAGAATAACCGCATAGAGCACACAGGCAGCCGCCGCCTCGGTCGGGCTGAAAATTCCGCCATAGATGCCGCCGACGATGATCAGGGGGAAGCCCAGCGGCCAGACCGCCTGGCGCACCGCCTGCATGCGCTCCTTCCACGTCGCCTTGGGCTCGGTGGGGACGTTTTTGACGGTCGCATAGATGACGCTATAGATGGTGAAGAACACCAGGATCATCAGGCCCGGCCCGATGCCGGCGATGAACAGCTCGGCGATCGAGGTGTTCGACACCACGCCGTAGATGATCATGCCGATGCTGGGTGGAATCAGAAAGGCGATATCGCTGGAATTGATGATCAGCGCCAGGACGAAGGAGTCCTTGTAGCCGGCCTTCAGCATCCGCGGCCGCAACGGCGAACCCACCGCCACAACCGTGGCCTGGGTCGAACCCGAGACGGCGCCGAACAGCGTGCAAGCCGTCGCCGTGCTGACCGCCAGACCGCCCTTCACGTGACCGATAAACTTCATGACCATGTCGATCAGCCGGGTCGCCGATTCGCCGCGGGTCATGATGTCGGCGGCCAGGATAAACATCGGCACCGCGATCAGCGAGGCCGGGCGTATACCCGCCAAAAACTGCTGGACCATGAAGTCCATCTTGTCGAAGCCGCCATCGAAACCGCCGAAGGACATGAAGAAGCCGATGAAGGCCCCGACGATCAGCGGGATCATCATCGGAAAACCCAGCAGCAGCAGGAGGATCATCGCCCCCATCATGATCGGTGCCATTGTCGAACCTCCCCTGCCCTAAATCTCGGTTTCGGTTTCTTCGTAGCCCTCGACCACATCGGTCGAGAGATAGACGTCCTTGGCGATGACGTTCTTGATCGCGGTCATCAGGTACTGCGTTCCCGTGACGAAAAACCCGACCGGCACCCAGATGAAAATCCACCACACCGGAATTTGCAGCGCCGGCAGGACCCGGCCGCTGGTCTGCACCTTGCCGATGTAACTCAGCGAGAAGTAGCAGAGCGCGAACATCGCCACGGAGGTGATGAGGGCGATGGCGATCATCAGCGCCTTGCGCGAGGCGAAGGGCAGGGTGTCGAAGATCGCCGACATGCGGATATGGCGGCCCCGCCGCGCGGCATAGCCGATCCCCGCGAAGGTGATCAGGATGATGAGGATGCGATTCAGCTCCTCGGTAAAGAAAATGCTGTACTGAAAAACGAAACGCCCGACGACGTTCGCCACGGTATTCGCCGCCATCAACAGGACGCCACCGGCCAGCGCGAAGGATTCGAAGCGGCTGATCAGGGAGTCGATCGTGCCGATGAAGCCCGGCAGACTGGACTTATGCTCGCTGGGCGGCCGCCCGGCGGACTTCTTGTCCGTGTAGACCTCCGAACCGGCCTGGTCGGCCTTGTCGTCGTTCGCCATCTACCCCCCTCTTCCCGGAACGGGATGGCAAGCCCCCGCCCTCTATCCCTGGTTCCGAAGCCGATTCACGCACTGTCTTCGGGCAGTGCTTTAAACCGGCTCCATATGTTTTGCTGTCAGCAAATAGCACGGGAGACGAAGCGGTCCGTCCCCCGTGCCATAAATCGTCGTTGTGTTATCGAACGGCATGTGCCGGATAGGCGGCTACATGGTGTCCTTGAGATCCTGCTTCATCTGATCGAGGATCGCCTTGCCGCTGTCACCGGTCATCTCGATGAACTTGGCCTCGACTTCCTTGGCGGCTTCCTTGAAGCAGGCGCGCTCATCTTCGTCGAGCACCGTGACCGTCATCTCGGGCTTGGCGTCCATGATCTTCTGCAGTTCCTGCTCGGCAAGGTCTTCCTGGTACTGGACGATGAAGTCATAGGCCGTAGCCGCTGCGTCCTCGATCAACTGCTGATCTTCTTCGCTAAGGCCGTCGTAGAAATCCTTGTTCGCCATTACCGCCGTGGTGAAGTTGTTGTGGCCGGCGTAGGTGATGTAATCGGTGACCTCATAGAGCTTGGTCGAATACAGGAAGAAGGTCGGATTTTCCTGCCCCTGAATGATGTTGGTCTGCAGACCGCCATAGACCTCGCCCCAGGGCAGCGGAGTCGGGGTCGCGCCGAAGGCCTTGTAGGATTCGACCAACAAGGGATTGGTCATCACCCGGAACTTGACCTCGTTCAGGTCTTCGCAGGACTGGACCGGCTCCTTGGTCGTCATCGCGACCTCGCCTTCCGGGAACATCTGCAGCAGCTCAAGCCCCTGCGCCGCATAGAGCTCCTCGAAATCCTCGTTGACCGCCTTGCTCTCGCGGAAGAAGCGGGCCAGATGCGCCTGATCCGTGGGCAGGAGGTAGGGCACGAAGAAGACCTGGGCCTCGGGAATCAGCGAGCCGGTGAAGCCCGGCGACTGGTCGACGAACTGCAGGATACCAGCCTGCGCCTGCTCCATGGTGTCGGCGGATTCGCCCAGCGTGCCATAGGGGAAAATCTGAATGCTATGGTCGGAGTTCGCCTCGATGTGCTCCTTGAACTTCTGCGCGTAGAC
Organism: uncultured Alphaproteobacteria bacterium; assembly: GCA_942491105.1. Lineage (GTDB taxonomy): Bacteria > Pseudomonadota > Alphaproteobacteria > Kiloniellales > DSM-21159 > JBBEAM01. The sequence continues at coordinate 325,389 of CALNZX010000012.1, forward strand.
GCCCTGCACATCGGTCTCGGCTTCCTCGTGGGCGTACTTCCAGGTGTCCGCCAGGGATTCCGTGGCGAAGAACGCCGTAGCGGCGAGCGTGCCGAAGGCGACGGCGCCAAAGAGGGCCCGGCGGGTCGGTTTCGAGGAATGCTGCATGATTTTCTCCCAGTTGCTGTGCCTTTTGGCGTCCCTGGCCGCATTCATGTTCGGCGTCGTGCCGACGGGCACACACCCAGGGCCAGGGCACAAGTCTGACCTTCATCGGCATGCAGAAGCATGCTGATGCTCAAACGCGGCCCGTTGTTTTCATGAAACCCGAGGCTACATCAGCCCCTCGCCGGCGATCAACCCGAGGCCCCCTTTCTCTCCCCCATTCAGGGGAAATACGCTTGATCTGCGCCACTTTCCGGGATTTCCCCGGATCGGCGGCGTGGATTCAGGATAAAATTTTTGTGCTTCTCCGCCCCCTACGACGCCAGTTGTAAGGCGGCGGGAGAGCGCTACACTGGCGCCAGTCTTTGCACGGAAGGAAAGCCGCCAGTGGCTAGCAACGCTCAGGCCGAGGGTATCGACAGCAACCGGCCGCAGCGCGCGCGCTTTCCGCGCTCGCGTCTGCTGATTCTCCCGGCAGCGCTGCTGCTGATCTTCGTGACGGTCTGCCCTCTGCTGTTGATGGCTTACATCTCCGTGCTGGAGCGCGACTATTCCGGCAGCGTCGTGTGGAGCCAGTTCTCGGCCGAGGCCTTCATCCGTTTCCTGTTCGAACGCAATCTCGACGACAGCCTGGCCTTCAACTTCGATTACATCTCGATTTTCGGACGCAGCTTCTATCTCTCGGCCCTGACCACGGTGCTCTCGGTTCTGCTGGGCTTCCCCACCGCCCTCTACATCGCAACGCGCCCGGCGCATCTGCGCACCATCTTCATCTTCCTGGTGACCGTCCCGTTCTGGACCAACCTGCTGGTGCGCAACTACTCCTGGATCCTGTTGCTGCGCGACCACGGCACCATCAACTCCCTGCTGCTCTGGCTTGGGATCATCGATCAGCCCTTGGTCATGATGCACAGCAACTTCGCGGTCGCCGTCGGCCTGACGTACTCCTTCCTGCCGTTCATGGTGCTGCCGATCTATTCCAGCCTGGAGAAGGTCGATCTACGGCTGGTCGAGGCCTCCTTCGATCTCTACGCCAATCGCCTGCAAACCATGCGCCGCGTGGTCATCCCGCTTGCCAAGCCGGGGATCATCGCAGGCTCGATCCTGGTCTTCGTGCCCTGCCTCGGCTCCTACGTGACGCCGGAACTGCTGGGCGGCGGCAAGACCATGATGATCGGCAACCTGATCGGGCTGCAGTTCGGCTCGGCGCGAAACTGGCCTTTCGGCGCGGCGCTCGGCCTTGGCCTCCTGGCCCTGGTGCTGATCGCCATGACGATCTACGCCGTACGCATCCGTCCGGCGCAGGAGGGCCAGCGATGAAACTCTTTACCAGAGCGATCGGCGACGCCCGGCGCTGGCCCGGCAGCGGCGTCATCGCGGCCTGCTTTTTCGCGTACGTCTACCTGCCGATCGTCATCCTGATCGCCCTCTCCTTCAACGAGAACCGTACGGTGACGGTCTGGACCAACTTCTCCTTCGATTGGTACCTCAGCGCTTTTCAGAACGACGATATGATGCGGGCGGCCTGGAACTCCATTGTCATCGCCGTGGTCGCCGCCGTCTCTTCCACCCTGGTCGCCACGCTGGCGGCCGTGGGCATGGCGCGCGGCCGCTTTCGCGGCCAGAACGCCGTCAATGCCCTGGTCGCCCTGCCCCTGACCGTCCCCGAGATCGTCACCGCCGTGGCGACACTGATGTTCTTCGCCCTGCTCGGCTTCCGACTCGGTCTGGGCACGGTGATCGCCGCGCACACGGTGTTCTGCATCCCCTTTGCCTACCTGCCGATCCGCGCCCGGCTGCAGGGCATGGACGACTCCCTGCTGGAGGCCGCAGCCGACCTCTACGCCAAGCCCGCCCGCGCCTTCTGGCGGATCACCCTGCCGCTGATTTCGCCGGGCATCCTGTCGGGGCTGGTGCTGGCCTTCATCATCTCGCTGGACGACTTCGTTACCACCTTCTTCGTCGGCGGCGCCGGCTCGACCACCCTGCCGATCTACATTTTCGGCCTGATCCGCATCGGCGTAACGCCTGAAGTGAACGCGATTTCTTCTTTAATGCTGGTGGTTTCGCTGGTGTTGGTGTCTCTGTCGCTGTTCCTGTCCAGCCGCAAGGGCTGACTTTCCCGCCGAAATGTCGTATCATTGAACGACCGTTTAACGAAAAAGGACGATAATACTATGAAAACAGGGAAACTTTTTGGTGCGTCCCTATTGGCTGCAGGGCTTGCTTTTGGCGCCGGCGCCAATCTAGCCAAGGCCGATGGAGAGCTGTTCCTCTACAACTGGTCGAACTACTTCCCGCCGGAACTGCTTGAGAAATTCGAGTCCGAGCACGGCGTCAAGGTGACGCTCGACAACTACGCCTCCGAGGAAGATCTGCTCGCCAAGCTGCAGGCCGGCGGCGGCGGATACGACATCATTTTCCCCGGCCCGACCACACTCGGCGTGATGATCGAGAAGGGCCTGGTGGCCGACGTCAAGGTCAACGAGATGGAGAATTTCGCCCAGGTCGCGGCGCCGTTCCAGACGCTGTCCGTCGATCCCGACCGCAGCTATTCGGCGCCCTATATGTGGGGCACGACCGGCTTCACCTATGATCCCGAGATGGTACCCGGCGGCACGCTCGAGGAAAGCTGGAAGGAAGTCTTCGAGCCGCGCGACGAGCTGAAGGGCAATCTGGCGATGCTCAACGAGATGAGCGACGTCTGGAATGCCGGCGCCTACTACCTCGGCGTCGACAAGTGCACCGAGGACCCGGCCGAAGCCGAGAAGATCCTCAATCTGCTGATGGCGCAGAAGGATTCGGTCAAGGTCTACTCCAATGACGGCACCATCGACCGCATGATCGCGGGCGAGGTTGCCCTGCACATGCAGTGGAACGGCGCCGCGCACCGGGTCAAGGCCGAGAAGCCAGGCGTGGTCTATGTCTATCCCAAGGAGGGCGTGACCTTCTGGACCGATACCATGGCCATCCCCGCCGGCGCCCCCAACATGGAGAACGCCAAGCTGTTCCTGAACTGGATGATGGATCCGGAGAACGCAGCGATCGCGTCGAACTATACCGGCTACATGAACGCCATTTCCGGCTCCGGCGCGTTCCTCGACGATAGCCTGAAAGCCGATCCCGCGGTCAATATGCCCGAGGAGTATGGCGAGCGCCTGAGTGGCTATCAGCAGTGCTCCCCGGCTTCGCGCGATCTGCGCGAGCGGGTTTGGACCAAGCTGAAGTCCTAAAACCCTAGGCACGGCTTAAGAACCAGGGCGCCCCTTCATCGGGGCGCCCTTTTTCATGTCTTGACCCTGACTGGCGAAGGGCCGAGGAAAGACTCCGCGATGGACAAGCGGAACGGACCCATGGCCACGAAGAAAAAACTTCTGATCGTCTCCCACGCCCCCTCGCCCAACACCCGGCGGCTGTTCGAGGCCGTGCGGCGCGGCGCCCGCCACGAGACGATCGAGAATATCGACGTAACGGCGCTCAGCCCCTTCGATGCCGGCCCCGAGGAGGTCAAGGCCGCGCAGGCCTTGATCCTGGGCACCACGGAGAACCTCGGTTATATGAGCGGCGCCCTAAAGGATTTCTTCGACCGGATCTACTATCCCTGCCTGGAGGAAACTCAGGGCCTGCCCTATGCCCTCTATGTGCGCGCCGGAAAGGACGGCACCGGCACCTGCCGCGCGGTGGAATCCATTACCACGGGGCTGCGCTGGCGCGCGGTGCAGGCGCCTCTGGTTTGCCGCGGCGACTTCCAGGAGGACTTCGCCGGCCACTGCGAGGAGCTGGGCATGCTGATGGCCGCCGGGCTGGAGAGCGGTATTTTCTAGTCGGCGCGGCTAGAGGTCCACGATGGGCTTAAAACCACCCCAAAACATACGCCGGGTATCGAAGGGCATGCTGTCCGGTCGCATTTGCTCCTTGATGCGCGGATCTTCCATCACCTTTGTCAGGATGGCATCGCGCGCCTCCCGGGATTCGTAAAGAATATAGGCGAACACCACGGTTTCACCGGGCTCGCGCTTCACGGCGCGGAAGAAATCCGTGGTCTTGCCTTCGGTCACGTCGTCGGCGACGCATTCGGTATAGGCCAGAGCGCCGTATTCCCTCCAGACCTCGCCGGCCCTCTCCGCCAGCTTCCTGTATTCCTCAATGCTCTCTTCGGGTACCGGGACGACAAATCCATCTAGGTAGGCCATGTCCTTTTCCTTTTCGGTGAATGACAAGGATTATCTGTGCGGACCTTGGTCCCTAATCGCGGTCCGGAGCCCCCAGGGGAAACAGCGGGCGATAGGGTCTCGCTTCCTCCACTGCCCGCGCGAAGGAGGGGCGCTCCAGCAAGCGCTGACGGTAGGCGCGCAACCGCCCGTATTCCGGCCCTATGGCATGGGTCCAATCGGCGTAGAACAACGCGGGAGCCGCGGCGCAGTCCGCGATGCCGAAGTCGCTACCGCCGCCCCACCCTTGCCCTGGCAAATTTTCTTCCAGCCAGTGATAGGCGGTGTCGAGCAACGCACGCGCATCTGCGTCACCCTTAGGATCGCGCTCGTCCTGCCGACGCATACTGTTTCCGACAATCTGCTGCACCGGAGTCATTATGTAGTTGTCGAAGAAGCGGTCGAGCATGCGCGCCCGCAGGGCCTCCGCCGGATCCGCCGCGATGAAGCGCTGTGGTCCGGGGTGTTGGATCGCGAGATGTTCTATGATGATGCTCGATTCGCAAACTGTCGCGTCGCCGTCGCGCAGCACTGGGAAGCGCTTCATGGGCCAGAGGGCGGATAGCTCCGCAAAGGCCTCCGGGTCTTCCTCTCCTAGTTTCCTGTATGTGAAGGCGAGATCGTTCTCATACAGCGCGATCAGTACCTTTTGGCAGTAAGAGGAGAATGGATGAGCATAGAGCGTTAAGGGCATGCTTGCGCTCCCTGCCTCTGCGCGCGCCGCCTGAGCCCGTTTCGTCGCGGAGCCTCACTCATCTCTATCTGGTCCTTTAGCAAACGGCCCCTACGCATGTGCATGACAGCCTCCTCGCCGCAATTCCCTTGATCCTTTGAGTTGATATCAACATAATAAAGCGATGTCAAAATCTGAAACGCTTTCTTCGCAGACGGTCCTGCATGTTCGCGATCATTGCCTCTGCCTACACACCCAGCGCGCGGCTCGGGCTCTGGCCCGGCGTTTCGACACTGCGCTGCGTCCACTCGGCCTGACCAGCGGGCAGTTCTCGCTGTTGATGTCCCTGAACCGGCCAGAACCGCCCACAATAGGCGCTGTCGCCAGCTTTCTTGCGATGGACCGCACCACACTGACGGCGGCCCTGAAGCCGCTGCAGCGCGAAGGCCTGGTCGAGGTCACCGTCGACCCAGGCGATCGGCGCAGCCGGCGCTTAGCCATCACCCAGCCTGGGCGCAATCGACTGCTCCGCGCCCTGCCGGTTTGGCGGGATACGCACGCCGAGGTCGACCGGGAACTGAATGCCGCGAACCCCGGCAGGTTGCGCGCCGAATTGCGGGCTTTGTCCTAAACGAAAGCGGGCGCCTCGAAGGAGACGCCCGCTGCCGTTCTAGGTCTTGGAGCTTTACGCTACCAGGACAGTCTGACGCCGCCGGAGACCGCGTGCTGCTGCACGTCGGTGTTCAGCTTGCCGTCGTAGTCGAGGAACAGCTCCCAGGTCTGGCCGACATTGACGGTAATCCCGGCACCGATCACGGCGCTGTCGGAGGCAACATCGGAGCCGATGACCGTGAAGCCACTGGCCGGAACACCGGCGAAATTGGCGCCGATGGACTGGTGGCTGTCGTCGAACTCGTGCTCCCAGCCAACCCGCAACTCCGGCGTGATCCAGGTGTCGTTTCCGGCTTGGAACTCAGCCGAGAGATCGACGCCCAAGGTGGTGGTCAGGGATTGCGCGGTATTGCGGTCGACCTCGAGGTTGAAGCCGCCAGCGCCACTCTCCGTGAAGGAGTCGTTCTCGACATGGGTATAACGCACGGCCGCGAAGGGCGTGATTACCGCCGGCATCAATTCGAAGCTGTAACCCGCCTCGGCATGGGTCGAGAAGACCTCGCTGTCATAGCTGCCCTTGGCCCGCAGATCCGGAACGAAGGTCTGACGGCGGCTGTCGTTGTCGTACCAGCCGTAGGAAACCATGCCATCCAGGTAGAACGGCCCCGGATCGAAGCTGCCGTAGAGCGCGACCTGGAAGCCCTCGTAGTCGATGGAATTGCTGCCATCGAAGTCGATGTTGGTATCCGAGTAGCCACCGGCCACGCCCAGCACCAGATCGTCGATGACACGGAAGTCCGCGCCGATCGCGAAGCCGTACTGCTCGCTGTCGAAGGACTTGGCTTCCTGATCGCCATCCAGGTCGGTGAAGTCGCCGTAGGCACGCGACCAGAAGGTGAAGGTTCCGGCCTCGGCCTTGCGGTTCATGGCCGCGAGCTGAGTCGCGCCCGCGCCGCCGTCTTCGGCCGTACCCGCCGAAGCCAACTGGTCGGTCGAGTAGTCGAAGCGGCCGAGCCAAGCCTCCTGGTTCTCCCCATCGCCACGGCGGGTGCGCAGGTGATCGAAGATCGAGCGGCGGAACATCCGCTGCGAGAAGATCAGCGATTGCAGACCCTGGGCGTATTCGGCGCCACCGATGGAGTCGAGGGCTTCTGGGTAATCCTCTTCCGTGACCAGCAACAGCTCGAACAGCGCTTCCTCGAAGTCGGTGCCCATGATCTCGGGCCCGTAGCTGTTGTCGAGCGCCCCGGCGACAGCCCGCTGATTGCGGGTCAAGCCGTCGAAGTCGCTGAAGGCCCGGCGCAACAGATCGAGATCGACGGTATCGTCGGCCTCGTAGATCGCTTCGACCGTGAAGAACGGTGAGTCGACGATCAGGTTGTCCCAGGTTCCGTTCACCGGTCCGCCGGTCGAGACGATGACGTTCTCGTAGTGGGTCTCGAAGCCGTAGAAGCCTTCCAGCGGAATCACCTCGACGGTGCCCGAGAGGTTGACCGTTGTGGCCACGATCTCGCCCGCGGAAACCTCGTCCGGCGTCACCTCGTAAGCCAGGGTCCCGCCAGACATCTGCGTGAAGGTATCGACGTTAACCTGCGAGGGTCCGTTGCTGGAGATGATGAAGCGGCCATCGTCCAGCAGATCGAAGGTCCCGCTGTTCTCAATGGCGCCGTCGAAGTAGGCCGAACCCGGGCCGACGTTGATGTCGTTGATCCCGGAGATCATGCCGACGTAGGTGATCGTGTCCTCGCCGAGACCGGCCAGGAAGTTGAAGGTGTCGTCGTCACCGGAGCCGAAGGTATCGCCCTCGATGGTGCCACCCAGGAAGTCGACGTTATCCCCGTAGTTCTGCGACAGGTAGATGTCGCCGAGGATCAGACCGCCGAGCTGGTTGATCTGGCTGGCGTTCGGGGCATCGAGGGTCGAAATCGCGACCTCGGCCTGCAGCAAGCCGTCGTTTTCGACGGTGATGTTGCCGGTGCCGCTCGGGCTGCCGTTGTCCTTGACCAGGATGCCCGTGGCCATGGAATTTCCGGCGGCGCTGGCGGTGACAACCATGTCGCCGTAGTTGCCCACGGTGCCGTTGAAGACGTCGGCCATGACCCGCAGTCCGACGGCGGTGGCGTTGCCGTTCGGCCCATTGGCCTGGGCGTGGACCATCATGTCGCCGGTGCTCAGGACGTTGCCCGAGATGTTCGGCCCCATGACGTTCATGCCGTAGGCGATGGCCGTGGTCCCGCCGGTCGCCGTTGCCGCGACGTTCATGCTGCCGCTGGAGTCGGCCTCCACCGTCAGAAGACCGTTCGAGGTCGTGGAAATCTCCGCGCCGACGGCCATAGCGAAGGCGTTCGCCGTTACCGCATTGGCCACGGCATCCGCCGCGACGGTTACGGAGCCGCTGTTATCGTAGTTTGCGTTGCCGATGCCGCTATAGGTCAAGGACTGACGCGATCCGAAAGCGTTGGCGCTCGCATCCGCCGCGGTAATGGCGTCGGCCTCCGCGACCGCCGTCACGTCGATCGAGCTGAAGCTCGAATTCGCGATGCTGGCGGTAGCGTTTCCGGTGGTCGGATTGACGGTCTGCAGGATACCGAAAGACGACACCGAAGCGTCGGCAAAGCTGTTTCCATTCGCCATGCCGGTCGTGGCAACGCTGAGACTGCCGCTGTTGTCGGCGGTGGCCGTGGCATTGCCCAGCGCCGGGAAGACCTGCTGATGGATGCCGTAGCCCTGGACTATCGCAAAGGCGTCCGTACCGGTGGCGTTCGCCGTAGTAGCGACGTCCATGTTGCCGCTGTTGTCGGCGGTGGCCGTCGCGGAGCCGCTGATCGGGAAGGCGAACTGGGAGATGCCCCAGCCGGCTGCATCAGCTGTCGCTGACGCGGTCGCGAAGGCATTGGCCAGAACGTCGACGTCCATGACACCGCCGCTGGAGGCACTCACAGTGACCGGGAAGCCGCCGCCGAAGGCGATACCCGACTGCACGATCCCCTGGGCCTGGGCACTGGCGAAGGCATCACCGGCGGTCGCCTCGGCCAGGGTCTCGGCGTCGGCACCGATGGCGCCGCTGCTGTTGACCGACAAGTCGACGCCGCCGCCGGAGGCCGCTGTGCCCTGCTGCAGGACACCGTAGGCGCGGGCGTTACCGCTACTGCTGTCGCCGAGGACATCGGCCAGGGCGGCGCCGGAGATATCGCCGTTGCCGGTATTGGTCGCGGTGACGGAGGTATTGCCGCTTCCGACCGTGGAGAACTGCCACAGACCGCGGCCGTCGGCCAGGGCGTTAGCCTGACCCCCTTCGGCGCTTGCGGTGGCAACGCCGCTCAGCGTTGCACTGTTGGTAGCCGAAGCGGAGGCATTGCCGATGCCGACATTGACCGTCTGGTCGAGACCATTGGCGGAGGCATTCGCCGTCCCGGTCTGGCTGGCAAGGACATTGGCGTTGGCCGAGGCCTCTACGTCGTCCGAGTTGGCGATCGTTCCCGTCGCCTCGCCCTCTGGCGTGGTGACCAGTTGGAATAGACCGTCGGCGACAACATCCGCGCTGGCGTTATCGGTGGTGCTCTGCGCTTGGCCGCTGGCCGACACCGTGATCGCGCCGCTGTTGCTGGCGGAGGCGGTAGCATTCCCCGCGCCCGAGGCCGAGGCCCGCTGATCGATGCCCAGCGCCGAGACGCTGGCGACCGCGGACAGCATCGCGAAGGCCACGGCATTGCCCACGACGCCGATGTTGCCGCTGCTGGTCAGCATGGCCGTGGCGTTGCCGTTGTTGGCGACCAGGGCATCGGAGTAGATGCCCAGGGCGACGGTCTCGGCGAGGGCCGAGGCCTCCACGCTGACGGCATAGCTCAAGGCGTCGGCGGTGATGGCGCCGGTATTGGTGGCATTGGCCGTGGCATCGCCATCGACGGTGAAAGCCTGGCTGTCGATGCCGGTCGCCGAGGCATCCGCGTAGGTGAAGTACTCGCCGTTGGCAAAGGCGGAGGAGGCCACGTCGATGGTGCTGGCGCTGGTATTGACCACCGTTGCCGTAGCGTTGCCGGTGCTGGTCACGACGGCGGACTGGAAGATACCAATCGCGCCCGCGTGGGCACTGGCTTCCGCATCGGCGCTCCGCGCATTACTCAAGCTATCGACCAGCAGCGTGCCGGTGTTGGTCGCCGAGGCCGTGGCGTCGCCGTTGCTGAGGGTCTCGACGTACTGTTCGATGCCGTAAGCGTCGGCGCTAGCGATGGCGCTGGACAGGGCATTGGCATTCGCCTCGGCCGACACCGTGCCGCCGCCGCTTTCGATGCTGCCGGTGGCGTTGCCGTCCGGCGTCGTTGCGACTTGGTTGATGCCGTGGGCTTGCGCAGCCGCGTTGCCCGAGGCAGAGGGCGCGGAGGCCACGGCCAGAGCGTTGGCATCGGTCGTGCCGTTGTCGCTGATCCCGGCGGTGGCATCGCCCGGCCCCGTGTTGACACGGGCACCTTGATCGATACCGGTGGCGGAGGCTTCGGCGCTCGCGGAGTCAGCTGTGCTCGTCGCGCGGCTGATCGCCGTGGCGGAGATCGAGCCGCTGTTCGAGGTCGAGGCGTCGGCGTTGCCGCCGCCCAGGCCCGAGGTTACGGACTGGGCCGCGCCGCGCGCATCCGCCTGCGCGTTGGCGGAACCGTTGGCCGTGACATTGGCCAAGGCAAAGACATCGATCGAGCTGTCGCTGGTGTTGCTCAGCACACCGGTCGCGTCGCCACCGTTGTTGGTGCTGACGAACTGGCGGATGCCATCGACGTCGGCGTCGCCGGAGGCGGAGTCGCCGGAGCTGAAGGCCATGGCGACGCCACTGGCGAAGATCGTGCCGTTGTTGGCGACGCTGCCGAAGGCATCGCCGCCGTCGAGTGCGCGCACCTCCTGGCGGATACCGTTCAGACCGACGATGGCTTCCACATAACCGTTCGCAGAGGCGGAGGCCAAACCGTTGACATCGATGGAATCGCCGGCGGCATGGATCACCGTTCCCGACGCGTTGCCGGCGCTGCCGTCAACGAAGACGTCCTGGCCGATACCATCGCCGCGGACGGCCGCGAAGCCGGATCCGGCGGAACCGGTAGCCGCGGCGAAAGCCATCATGTCGACGTCGACGTTTCCGCTGCTGCTGATGGCGCCGCTGGCGCTGCCGGAAGCCGAGGATTGGACGAACTGTGCGATGCCATCGGCATTCGCCATAGCGCTGGCGTAGCTGGAGCCCGAAGCGTTGGCCAGTGCGGATACCGTGGTGTCGCCGCTGGCGATGGTACCGCTGGCATTGCCGCTATTGCTGGAGACATGCTGATCGATGCCGAAGGCCAGCACTTCTGCGAAGGCCGAGGCGCTCTCGCTGTCGGCGGTCGCCGTCGAATCGACCGTGATCGTTCCGCTGCTGGAGACATTGCCGGTCGCTTCTCCAGCGCCGGAGACCGAAACGAACTGCTCCATGCCGCGCGCATCCGCGAAGGCGCTCGCCAGCTGCTGTGCAGAGGCGCTGGACAGCACGGTGATGTCGATCGTGCTGTCACTGGAGTTTATCGCCGTGCCCGTCGCGTTGCCGGTAACGGTCACGACGTTCTGATCGATTCCCAGGGCGGTGACCGTCGCCAACGCCGAGCCGCTCTCGCTGTCGGCCAGCGCGGTGCCGTCGATCTGGATGCTGCCGCTGTTGTTGGCGGTACCGGTGGCCGCGCCGACGTTGGCCCTGACGCTCTGATAGATGCCCTGGATAATGTCGGCCTCTGCCTGCGCGAAGAATTGCGCGTCGGCGTTGGCGAGGGCGTTGAGGTCGATGGTCTCGCTGTTGCTCGCCGTCGCCGTGGCATCGCCCATCCCTGAGGCGGTCACGATCTGGCGGATACCGTCGGCGTCGGCCAAGGCCGAGGCGTTGCCGTTCGGCGCACTGGCCAGGCTGATCGTATTGGCGGTCAGGTTGCCGCTGATACTCACCGTGCCCTCGGCATTGCCGTTGCCGCTGATGACGCTCTGATCGACCGCCTCGGCGTCGGCGGTCGAGAGGGCGTTGCCATCGGTGCTGAGTGCGTTTGCAGTCGAAGCGAGCGAGATCGCGCCGCTGTTGGTGACGTTACCCGTGGCATCCCCGAGAGAGCCGGCGGACCATACGTCCTGCTCGATACCGTGCACGGCATCGGCATTGGCGATCGCCGTCGCCAGGGCCGTAGTGCTGGCCAGAGCGGTGACCGAGAGGTCGCCGTCGCGGGTGATCATGCCGTCGGCGGTGCCGGAATTGCTCGTCACGTCCTGATCGATGCCGAAGGCGGCGACCGTGGCGTTGCCCGACTGTGTCGGCAGGCTGGGGAAGGTCGGCGCGGCCAAAGCCGAGGCGGTCACGTTCATGCTGCCGCTGCTGCTGACGCTGCCGGAGGCATTGCCTTCAATACTCGCCGAGACCGACTGGCTGATGCCTTCCGCCCTAGCGTTGGCCTGGGCGAAATCGAAGGCCGTGGCGGTCGCGAAGGCCGAGGCGCCGATCATGCTGCCGGAGTCGTTGATCGTCCCGGTCGCATCGCCGCTGTTCGTCGTGACGTCCTGCGCGAGGGCGTTGGTGGTGGCGCTGGCGTCCGCGAAGGTGCTGGCGCTGACCGCGCGGGCGTAGGACCCCGCCATCACGTTGCCGCTGCGGGTGATGTCGCCGCTGGCGTTGCCGCTGTTGCTGGTCACGATCTGGGCGATACCCGCCGCGTTGGCGTTGCCGCTGGCTATGCTGGTGCCGCTTTCGGCGTCCGCGGTGGCGGCCACCGTGATCGTGCCGCTGCTGCTGATCGTGCCGCTGGCGTCGCCAGAGAAGATAGTCCTCGCGTTCTGGCTGATGCCGTCGACATCGGCCTGGGCGTTGGCGTTGCCCATGGCCCCGGCCACGGCATTGGCGAAGGCGTCGATCGAGCTGACTTCGCCGTTGCTGATCGTCGCCGTGGCGGCGCCGGTCGAGGCCATGACGTCCTGATCGATACCGTTGGTGTCGGCGTTGGCGTTGGCGTTGCCGCTGCTGCTGACCGCTGCGGCAATGGCGTTGGCGGTCACGGCGCCGCTGTTGGTCACCGTGCCGGACGCGTTGCCGATGGCCGCCATGACATCCTGATCGATGGCATCGGCGTCAGCGTCGGCGTTGGCGTAACCGCTGGCGACAACGTTGGCGAGCGCGAAGGCATCGACCGTGGAGGTGCTGGCGTTGGTGATCATGCCGCTGGCGTCGCCGAACTGGAAGCCGGCGCTGACGCTCTGACCGATACCGTTGGTGTCGGCGTCGGCGCTGCCGCTGGAATTGGTGCTGACGGCGTTGGCGACGGCGCTGGCGCTGACCGTACCGTTGTTGGTCACCGTGGCGCTGGCGTTGCCGGAGTAAGAAACGCTGACGGTCTGATCGATGCCCGAGGCGTCGGCGTCGGCGTTGGCGAAGCTGCTCGCCGAGGCATTGGCGAGGACGGAGACATCGATATTGGCGGTCGAACTGGTGCCGATCGTGCCGGTCGCGTTGCCGCTGTTCGAGGTGACCCGCTGGCGCAGGCCATCGCCGTCGGCGCCTGCCTCCGCGCTGTTCGTGGAGGAAGTGGCGTTTGCGGTCGAGTTAACCTGAACCAGACCATCGGCGACGATGTTGCCGCTGCTATCGCCAAGGAAACTGACGTCAACGTCCTGGTTGATGCCAATAGCGGAGGCATCGGCGTTGGCGGAGCCGGAGGCATTGGCCTCGGCGCTGGCCGCAACCGTCAAATCGTCCTGGCGGCTGATGGTGCCGCTGGCGTTGCCGCTGTAGCTCATGACGTTTTGACCGATACCCAGCGCGCTGGCGCTGCCGGAGGCCATTGCGAACTGGCTTGCACTCAATGCAGTGGCGGAGACCGTCATGCTGCCGCTGCTCGAGATCATACCGCCGGCATCGCCGTAGAGGCTGACAGAGACGATCTGATCGATGCCATTGGCGCTGGCCCTGGTGTTGGCCGTGAAGGAGGCCGCGGCGCTGGCCAGCGCCGTCACAGCGATGCTGCTGGCACCGTTGTGGGTGATCGTTCCGCTGGCGTTTCCGGAATACGAGGTAACCCGTTGGCCGATACCGTCGGCCTGGGCCAAGCCGCTGGCCGTGCCCTGCGGCGCCGAGGCCAGAGCCGTCGCGTCAACCGTCATGGTGCCGCTGTGCGTGATGTTGCCCGTCGCGTCACCGAGGAAGACACCATTCGCGGTAACGTCCTGTGTCATGCCGGCGGCGCTGGCGGTGGCGTTGGCATTGCCGCTCGTGCTGTCGGCATCGGCCTTCGCGTCGACCGTCACGGTGCCGCTGCTGCTCATCGTGCCGGCCGCGTCGCCGCTGTTGGAGGTGACCGCCTGGTTCATGCCCACGGCATTGGCATTGGCTTCCGCCGTGAACTCCGCCGACGCACTGGACAGCGCCGTCACATCGACGGTGCTCGCGCCGCTGTGGGTCATCGTCCCCGTCGCGCTGCCGGATTGTGCCGTGACACTCTGATCGATGCCCGCGGCGATGGCATTGGCGCTGGCCGAGTCATTCAGCGAAGTTGCGAGCGCCTCCGCATCCACGCTGAGCGTGCCCGTATGCGAGACGTTGCCCGACGCGTCACCCAGGATGGAGCCCGCGGAGACAGACTGAATGAGCCCCGCGGAATTGGCATTGGCGGTGGCTTCGCCTCCGCCGCGGGCGCTGGCGTTAGCCGTGGAAGCGACGGAGACGGTGCCGCTGCTCGAGATCGTGCCGCTGGCGTTGCCGCTGAAGCCGACCGCGACTGTTTGATTCATGCCATCGGCGTTGGCGTTGGCCCTGACTGTATCCCCCCCAGCGGCGCTGGCCAGCGCCGTGACGTCGATCGAATTCGCACCTGTATGGGTGATCGCACCCGTGGCGTTGCCGCTTGTCGAAAAGACTCCCTGATCGATACCTTCGGCATCGGCATTGGCATTAGCTTCACCGTCACCGGCGGCGTTGTTGGCCAAGGCCGTCGCGCCCACCGTCAAGGTGCCACTGTGCGTAACGTTGCCCGTGGCATCGCCGGAGATGGTACCGGCTGAGACGTTCTGGGCCAGCCCCACCGAATTGGCATTGGCGTCGGCATCGTCAGATTCGCTGAATGCGTCCGCCGTGGCGCCGATGTTCACATTGCCGCTGCTGGAGATCGTGCCGCCGGCGTTGCCGCTGAGCCCGACCGTGACGCTCTGGTTCATGCCTTCGGCGTTGGCGTTGGCATCGGCATCGGACCGCGCCGAAACGTCGGCCAGCGCTGCAACGTTGATAGTATTCGCGCCCGTATGGGTGATCGTGCCGATGGCGTTGCCCGAGGTCGCGGAGACGGCCTGACCGATGCCTACGGCAGCGGCGTCGCCGCTTGCACCGGCACCAGCCGCGCTGGCGAACGCCGTCGCGCCCACCGTGAGCGTGCCGTTGTGCGTCACGGCGCCGGTCGCGTCGCCGTCGATCGCCCCTGCATTGACAGACTGGGTGATGCCACCGCCCACCGCGTTCGCGGTGGCGGGGCTGGCCGTGCTGCTGGCGTTCGCCGCCGCATTGACCGAGACATTGCCGCTGCTGGAGACCGTGCCGCTGGCATTGCCCTGCAGTGCGACCGTGACCAGCTGGTTCATAGCATCGGCGTTGGCATTGGCGGTGGCCGTGAAATCGCCTGGCGAATTCGCATCCGCCGTCGCGTCAACCGTCAGGTTGCCGTTATACGTGATGTTGCCCGCCGCATTGCCCGAGGTCGCCGTGACGTCCTGATTGATGCCCTCGGCCAAGGCAACGCTATTGGCAGAGCCAGGCGAGTCCGATTCGGCCGTGGCCGTCGCGCCCACGCTCATGTCGCCGCTGTGAGAGACGTTGCCCGTAGCGTCGCCGGCGGTTGAGCCGGCAGCGACGAACTGGGTCATCCCGGCTGCTTGGGCATTGGCATTGGCGTTATCGCGATTGTCCGCGTTCGCCGTGGCGCCGACCGTAACGTTGCCGCTGCTGGAGATCGTTCCCATGGCGTTGCCATTGGACCCGACCGAGACCATCTGATTGACGCCGTTCGCGTTGGCCGCGGCAATCGCAGCACTGAATCCGTTCGCCACCGCATTGGCGCTGGCGCCGACCGAGACATTGCCATCGACGCCAATGTTCCCTGTGGCATCGCCGCTGATCGCGGTGACCTCCTGGTTGAGGCCCTGTGCATTGGCGCTGGCGTTGGCGAAATCTTCCGCCGTCGCCGAGGCGTTGGCGTTGGCGCCGACATCGCCGGTCGTCAGCGTGCCCGTGGCGTCGCCGTTGATGAAGGAGGACACGATTTGACTGGCCGCAAGCGCCGAGGCGGTGGCATTGGCCGCGGCGCTGCCCGAGGCGGTGGCATTGGCATTGATGTCCAGATCGCCGGTGACGAGGCTGCCCTCGGCATTGCCGCTGGCCGTCACGCTCTGGCTCATGCCGATGATGTTGGCGTTGGCGTCGGCGTTCTGGGTCTGGCTGGTGGCGTCGACGGTCACGTTGCCGGACATCGCGCCGCTGCCGCTGATCGTGGCGTTGGCGTCGCCCATCGATGCGGTGATGCTCTGCAGAACGCCGGTGGCATTGGCGCTGGCGAAGGCGGTGCTTTCCGCGTTGGCGTTGGCGTGCGCGCCGAAGGCAATGTTGCCGGGCGTGATCGCGCCAGAGGCGTTGCCGCTGAAGCTGTTGGCGACCTGCTGGATTCCCAGCGCGGAGGCCAGCGCGGTGGCGCCGAGGGTGTTGCTGGCGGCGTTGGCGACCGCATTGGCGGACAGATTTCCGCTGTTGACGATGGTCGTGTTCACGTCGCCGGTGGCCGTCGAGCCCTGATTGATGCCCTGCGCGAAGGCGTTGGCGTTGGCGCTGAGGTTCCCGTCCGCCGCCGCGATCGAGGTCACGTCGAGGCTGGTGGTCGAGAAGATCGAGGCGTTGGCGGTGCTGCCGGCGCCGAGGTCGGCGTCGACGAACTGAGTGATGCCGAAGCCGCTGGAGCGGGCGTTGGCTGTCGTCGTGGAATTGGCGTTGGCCAAGGCATAGGACGACAGGATTCCACTGGTGATCGCGCCGGTCGCGGTGACGCCGCTGCCATCGGCCTGTACGTCCTGCGTGATGCCGCGCGAACGGGCCCGCGCGTCGGCGCTGCCGTCCGTGCCGGTGGCATTGGCGGTGGCCGAGGCCGAGATCGAGCCGCTGCTGGAAACGTTGCCCGTGGCGTTGCCGCTGGTGCTGTACGCCGACTGCCCGACGGCGCTGGCGTCGGCGTCGGCATTGGCCGTCTCACCGGTGGCGTCGGCCATGGCGGCCACGTCAATCGAGGAAGAGCTGGTGTTGGTGATCACAGCGCTCGCTTCGAGCTGCGCGCTCACCGACTGATCGATGCCGTCAGCGTCGGCATCGGCGTTGACGGAGTTGCTGCTGCCGGTCTCGCTGGCCGAGGCCGAAGCCGTCACGTCGATCGAACCGGTGTTGGTGACCGTGCCGCTGGCGTTGCCGCTGGCGCTGTCGACCTGCTGGCCGACGCCCGCCGCGCTGGCGTTGGCGTTGGCGTAGTAGAAGGCGTTCTCGGCAACAGCAGACGCCCCGCCGAGGATCGTTATGGATCCAGAGTTGGTTACCGTACCCTCGGCGGTGCCATTGGCGTTCACCGACTGCTGGATTCCCTGGGCATCGGCGTTGGCAAGCGCGCTCTCGCCATACGAATCGGCAAGCGCGGTCACGTCGAGGCTGGTGGCCGAGACGATGTTGGCCGTCGCCGTGCCCGAGGCGCCGACGTTGCTGCGCACGTCCTGCACGATGCCGGAGGCATTGGCCTCGGCAGTCCCGCGATAGTTGCTAGCGGCGTTGGCGTTGGCCGCGGCATAGGAACTCAGAATCCCGCTTTCGACGATGCCGACGGCATTGGCGTTGGCGCCGTCGGTGCCGGCGTTCTGCGTAATGCCGTTGGCGTTCGCCCGCGCATTCGCCTGATCGTCGGTGCCGGTCGCGTTGGCCGTCGCGGAGGCGGAGATCGATCCGCTAGAGCTGACCGTCGCGCTGGCATCGCCGCTGGAGCTGTAGACATCCTGCGTCACGGCATCGGCGTTGGCGTTGGCGTTGGCGATCTCGCCATTGGCGTCGGCCGTGGCCACGACATCGATCGAGCTGGCGCTGGTGTTGGTGATCAGGCCCGTCGAGGTGGTCGAAGCGTACACCGATTGCGAGATGCCCTCGGCGCCGGCGTTGGCGTTGGCGAAGTAACCAGCGCTGTCGGCGTTAGAGGACGCGCCGACGAACAGCGAGCCGGAGTTGTTGATCATCCCGCTGGCGCTGGCATCGCCGCTATCGACGTACTGACGGATTCCGAGCGCGTCGCTGTTGGCGTGGACTTCGTAAGAGCTGTCGCTCTCGGCGCTCGCGAGCGCCAAGACCGTCAAATCGTTGCTGGCGATGTTGCCGGTCGCGCTGCCGTCGTTAGAGGAGACATCCTGGTTCAGGCCCTCGGCTTCGGCGTTCGCCGTCGCAAAGTTGCTGGCGCTGAACGCCATGGCGGCGCCGGTTACGCTCACCGAACCGCTGCTCATGATCGTCGCGGAGGCATTGCCGCTGTTCGACGAGACATCCTGTTCGATGCCCTGCGCGAGGACGCGGGCATTGGCGGACTGCTGCGCGTTGGCCTGGGCGAAAGCCGAGGAAGAGAGTGTGCCGCCGTTGGAAACGGTGCCGGTGGCCTCGCCGTCCGGGGCGTCGATGCCCTGGTCGATGGCGAAGGTCTCGGCGAGGGCATCCGCGGAGCCACTGCTGCTGTCGGCGTCGGCGCCAGCCGTGACCGAAAGGCTGCCGCTGTTGGTGGTTGTGCCCTCGGCGTTGCCGCTGTTGGAATCGACGTGCTGGTCGATGCCGGTCGCAAAGGCGCCGGCGCCGGCGCTGAACTGGGCCCCGGCGCTCGCCAATACGGTGACGTCGAGGCTGCTGGCGCTGGTGTTGGTCACCGTCCCGCTCGCGTTGCCGCTATTCGAGTTAACGTCCTGGTCGATTCCACGCCCTAACCCGAAGGCGTCGGCGGAACTGCTCGTGCTGTCGGCCAAGGCCGTGATGTCGACGCTGAGGGAACCGTTGTTGTTGACCGTGCCGCTGGCGTTGCCGCTGTTGCTGTTGATCTCCTGGGCGATGCCGGTTCCGGAGGCGCCGGCATCGGCACTGCCCGAGGCCGAAACATTGGCCAGCGCCGTAACGTTCATCTGCCCGCCGGCGGAGTTGGTGATCGTGCCGCTGGCCATCGTGGAGGCCGAGACTGACTGGGTGATTCCCTGGGCTCTGGCATCGCCCGAGGCGTAGCTGCTGGCGCTGAAGGCGGAGGCGCCGACGTTGACCGAGAGGTTACCGCTGCTGGTGATCGTGCCGCTGGCGACACCATTGCCCGAACTGCGGATTTCCTGCTCGATACCGATTGCCTCGCCGTCGGCGTCGGCTTCGCCCAGCGCGCTGGCGCTCGCCTGGGCGTTGACCACCAGATTGTTGCTGGCGATGTTGCCGGTCGCGTCGGTGCCGGCAGTCTCACCGGCAATTTGCTGGGTGATGCCTTCGCTCTCGGCGCTGGCAGCCGCTCCGTCGAACGAGTCCTGCGAATTGGAGTAAGCCGTGGCGAAGGCATTGGCGACGAACGTACCGCTGTTATCGATCGTGCCATTGGCGAAATCGCCGCCCGCAAAGATATCCTGATCGAGACCGAGAGTATCGGCGTTCGCGCGGGCATTGCCGCTGGTCGAGATCGCGACGGCGTCGGCCGTGGCCGAAACGCTGCCGCTGTTGGTCAGGGTGCCGGAGGCGTTACCGCTATTGGAGTTGATGTTCTGCTCGAGGCCGGTTGCCGAGGCTTCGGCGACGGCCAGGTCGATGCTCGTGGCATAGGCGCTGGACAGCACGTCGACGCTGTCGGGGCTGGAGTTGGTCAAAATGCCGGTCGCATCGAGCGCCGCGACGATATCCTGCTCCATGCCATAGGCGGCAGCGCTGGCTTCCGCAGTGCCGATACCGCTGCCCGAAACATTGGCCGTCGCCAGGGCGACGGCGGTAACCGAGATATTGCCGCTGTTGCTGGCCATGGCGCTGGCCGAGCCGGACTCCGACAGAGCGAATTGGCTCGCCCCATAGGCAGAGGCCTCGGCATAGACATTACCGATGACGTTCGGATCCGACACCGTCGCGGTGGCGGTGACGTCGATGTCGCCGGTAACGGTCAACACCGTACTGGCCAGCCCGCTCTCGGAGTAAGCGGCTTGCTGGACGCCATAGGACTCGGCCGCTGCGGCCAGGCCTTCGCCGATCTCCGCGCTCGCGCTGGAGCCGACCGTGATATTGCCGCTTACAGTGGCCTCCGCACGCGCCAGACCCTCCGCATCGACCTCCTGCATGATACCGGCGGCATTGGCCGTGGCGGTTTCGAACTCACCGGAAATCAGGGCGTCGGCGAAAACGTCGATGTTGCCCGCGGAACTGGTGAAGGCGGTCGCGTTGCCGTTGTTGCTATAGGCGTCCTGATAGACGCCAACGGCGGTCGCGCGCGAATCCGCGAAACCGCTGCCGCCGGCTTCCGTTTCGGCCTGCACGACGATATCGCCGCTGTTGGTGACCGAAAGTTCGGCCAGGCTGCTGCTGTCGCCATGCTGCTCGACACCTGCGGCATAGGCATCCGCCTCGCCAAACAGGTCGCCAGCCGCCGCCGCTGCATTGGCCGAGGCCGTGATCGTACCGGAATTGTCGGTGATGAGCTGAAGCGTGCCATCGGCCTCGCCCTGCTGCTCGACGCCGACAGCCGAGGCATAGGCCGAAGCGTCGTTGCCGCTAAAGGCCGCGGTCGCGGTGACGCTGATGTTGCCGGAACTGGTATTGGTGGCCTGGGCGATGGCATTGCCATCGACGCTCTCGACCTCCTGGAAGATACCCCAGCCCTGGGACTCGGCGGTGTCCGCGAAGTCGGCGATATTGCCGGTGTCGGCAAGCACCGTGATGCTGCCGCTGTTGCTCGCCGAAGCGTTGGCGGAGTCGTCGCCGTCGACGTCCTGATAAATACCGGTCGCCCAGGCGTATTGCTCCTCAGCGAAGCCATCCGTCGAGGCGGTGACATCGAGGTCGCCGCTGTTGGTCGCCTGCGCGCTGGCGTTGCCGCTGCTATCGACATTCTGGGTGATGCCAACGGCGTAGACGTCCTGCCGGCTGGCGATCCCGCTGGTTGTCGCGGTGACCGCGAGATTGCCGCTGTTGTCGGCGATGGCCTGCGCCATGCTGTTGCCATCGGCATCCTGTTCGATGCCAATGGCCTCCGCCTGCTGGTCTTGGGTGGTGCTGCCCGTTCCCTCGACCTCGGCCATCACGGTGATGTTGCCACTGTTGCTGGCGGTGGCCAGCGCGGAGCCGCTGCTCGCAAAGGCGTCCTGACGGATTCCCGCCGCCTCGGCGTTGGCATCGGCGGATTCGGCGGTCCCGGCGTCGGCAATGGCGGACACCGTGAGTTCGGCGCCGCTGCTGTTGGTCGCCGTCAACTGGGCGAGGCTGGAGCCGCTGGCGGACTGATCCATGCCGGCGGCGCTCACGCCTAGGCTGGCAGCGCTGCCGCTGCTGGTCGTGGCAAAGGCCGCGACCGTGAGATTGCCGCTGTTGGTCGCGTCCAGCGTCGCCGTATCGACTTCGCCGGCGATCTGAAGAATGCCATTGGCGCTGGCGTGGGCGCTGCCGCTCGAATTATCGACCTCGGCATAGGCGCTGACGCTGGCGACGCCGCTATTCAGAGCGTCGAGATCGGCGATATCGCCGGAATTACCCTGACCGTCCGCGGACTGCAGGATGCCGTTCGCCGTCGCGTTGGCAAAGTCATCGCCGAAGGCCTCGACATCGACGTCCATACTCCCCGTGTTGGACGTGGAAAGCGTCGAATTCGCGGCATTCGTAGTCTGCTGCGCCGTGCCGGTGCCCATGGCATCCGCGCTGGTCGCGGTGACCATGACGTCGATATCGATCGACGATAGAGAGGAATTGGTGATCAGGCTGACAACGCTGGAGGCGCTGCCACTGGCACCGAAAGTCGAGCCATCGACCAGCACGCCGACCGCACGCGCCTCCGCGTAACCGAGACCGCCCGCTTCCGCGGTAACATCGATATTCCCGGAATTATCGATCGTCGCGTCGATGTTCCCAGAGGAAAAGACCACAATGCCCGCCGCAAGGGCGGATTCGGCAGCCGCATACGCGAGAATATCGCCGGTGTTATCGATCGAGGTGGTGACGTCGGCCCCAACGCTGCTACCGACCGCGATGCCGAAGGCGGGGCTGGTCAGCGACTCCGCGACAGGGGCGCCGACCGAGATCAGGCCATCGTTGCGAATTCCCGCGTTAAGCGCCTGCAAGGTCGAGATCGAGAACCAGAATGCCCGTCACATTGGCGTAGATTTCTCCGCCTTCGGTATTCTGGATGCTGTAGCCGTCGAGGTTATCGGCGACCAGGCTGCCGTTGACCACCGCGATGCCGCTGCTGCTGGCCGCGTCGGCCCCGACATTTGAAACGATCGTGATGCCGCCCGGGGAGACGTCGGAATTGCTGACCAGGATATAATCCGTCGATCCGATCGGCCCGATAACGACCGATCCGGTCGTCGTATCGATCACCTCGGTGCCATCGGCTCTCGCCATTCCCGCGTTGAGTGCGCCCCCCGCCGCCAGACCGATAAACGAAGTGGTGACGAAAAGCGTCCGCAATGCGGACGAAGAGCGATGTGTACTCATGGTAGCCCCCCGGGGGATGTTCTCGCGTGCAAGGCACCCACTAAGGGCGCCGCCAGATTATAGATTCTCGGTATAAAATTACCCTAAAGCGAGCAGAACACAAACTCTTCGGGCTGGTTATGGCGAAAAAAACTTACCGCCGAGATTATCTTGGCTTTTATTTGTTGCGCGAAAGCCACAGAAATTCGCCAAATACGGGATTAATTAACTTTTCTTTATGCCGAATTGTTTATAACACAGAAAATGTGTATTTTCAGGCGCGATTGAACGCCCGCACGTCAGCTTGCGGAGAAACGCTTCGGGAAGTTAGTTGCTGCCCTGCTGCTGCGTCATGCGGGCCAGAATCGCGGCGAAGGTATTGAGATCCGGCAGGCCGGTCTCGGGAATGTCCGCGTCCGCCTGAAAGGCCGAGATGGCCTGGGCGGTACGCTCCCCAAACACACCGTCGACGTTGCCCGCGTAGCTGCCGCTGTCCTTGAGATACTGCTGCACCAGCGCGAGCGCGGCCTTACGCACCCGCACGGTCTGTTCGCCGCGCGTCAATTCGATCACCGGGCTGGCGGCCGAAAGCTGCATCGGCGCGAAGACTCTGGCCAGCCGGAAAACCGCGTTCTCGAAGGGAATATCCTGGCTCTGCCTGCAGATCCGCGCCAGCAACTGCGCGATGTCGTTGGCGGTAGAGATCGGCAGCACATCGTAGGCGCCATCCTGCCCGCGGTTGAGACTAGTCAGATAGCCCTGCGCCCAGGAGACGTAGATCAGGACTTGTTGGTTGCCCGCGCCTTGATCGACGGCGCTGAGGTACTGAGTGCAGCTCTGCGAGCCGGCGCCGTTAACCGCGAAATTGCCTTCCGCGTCCAGGGCCAAGGCCGGGGTGGCGCCGAAGAGGCAGGCTGCGAAGATCAGGCTGGTAGGGCGAAACATGGATCCTCCAAAGAAAGGGGCGGGGGGAGTTTGCCTCCCCCCGCCTTTAGACGCAATGACCTCGTCGTGAAGCTTCTGCTTAGAAGCTGCCCGAGCGGGTGAACGACTGACCCTGCGAGGAAATACGATTGACCGCAGAGTTTCCGGTCGCCGAGGCGGAGATCGTACCGCCGACCACCGAGGTGCTGCCCCCCAGGTTGGCACCGACGCCGGCGCCGCCAATGGTGGTCGAGATCGACGCGCTGGTCACAGTCGCCGTCACGTTGGCGAAGCTGGTGTGCTGCACGTTGTTGATCGTCGCACTGGGCAGACCCGAGCCGGAACCGCTGGCCGCGCTGATGACGTTGACGGCGTCATTGGCGGTGGCCGCCGCGGAGATGCGGTTGCCGTCGGCAGAGGTCGAGCCCTGGTTCATGCCGCCGGTCGCGTTCAGAGCGATCGTGGCATTGGTGGTCGACGCGGAGATCTGGACCTCATCGCCTTCGAAGCCGTAGGTGCGCTGGTTGTTCAGGACGACCATGTTGCCATGGGCCTCCATCGCACCGTTGCTGTCGTTCGACGCCGAGGGCGAAGTGCTGGCTGAACTGATCGCGTTGGTCGGCGTGAAGTTCGAACCGGCGGTGGCCGAGAGGCCGTTGAACACGCTGCTGCCGAACGCGGCCGAGCCGATGGAGTTGTTATCCAGCGAAGCGGTCATGTTGGTGTTGGCAGAGGTCGTGTCGCTGCCTTCACCGTTGGCATCCTCGATGTCCAGGGTCACCGACGAACCGTCGTTGGTGGCCGAGATATCACCGCTGTTGCCCTGACGATTCAGGATGTCGGCGAAGATGGGGCCGCTCCCGATATCGATGGACAGACCGTTGCTGGCACTGTTGCCGGCCGCGGTCGCCTGAAGCAGGTTGCCATCCACCGAAACCGTCGAAGACGTCAGGTTATCGGGGGTGACGGAGACGCTGTTGCCGTTGTCGAGCAGGGCCGTAACCGGTGCACCCCGCACGAGTTCGTCCTCCGGATCCTGGCCTTCGTTCCTCTGGCTGTTGAGGATGAAGACCGAAGACTCGGTGTAGAGATCGTCGCCGCCGGAAGTGTCGTCGACGTAGGAAGAGGCAATCCCCGCAATCGGGCCGACATCCAGGCTCAGCGCGGAAACGCTCACCTCGTTGGAGATCAGATTGCCGATGGCGTTGGCAATCACCCGGTTGCCGGAGACATCGAGGCTACCGGTCAGCAGGCCGCCGGTGCGCACCACGATGTTGTTGGCGCCGGTGACCGCTTCGACTTCGCTGCCATCGTCACCGGTGATCGCTTGACGCGCCACGATGCCGGCCAGCGGACCGTACTCAGACACGTCTGGGTTGGTGTTGGCGCCCAGGGCCGAGCTGGCCGTGGTTGCCACATCCAGCATCACAAGGTTGTCGGCTTCGTTGCCACGGCTCTGCGCGCCGAGGGTGTTGTTGGCAACGCTGGCGGAACCCGCGATGTCGAGCACCGAGCCGCCGTTCGGCTCGTTGACCAGATCGACCAGGATGTCGTTGTCGTCGGACTCACTGAAGGCCGTGGAAGCCACGAAGACCTGATCCGTCAGAGCGCCAAGCGAAGCATTCAGCGTGGACGTCGCGTCCAGGCTGTCGTTGGCGAGGGGGCTCTGGATCGCACCGGCAGTGGTGTCCTCAAGGCCGGTACCGTCGTTGAAACCGGTCCAGGCACCACCGTTGAAGGTGTTGGCCGCGACCAGCGTCGTCGTCGTTACCTGATTACCCGTGCCACGGGCGACAATCTGGTTGCCGTCGACGGCCAGGGAGACATCGGCGATCGGGCCGGTCAGATCGTCATCGACCGCCAGGTCGACGTCGATCGTATTGGAGTACGCCTCCCCGGTGACTTCCGTGCCTTCCAGGGCCTGCTGGCTGAGCGTGCCAACCGAACCGGTGTAGGTCGTACCGGCGTCGTGATTGACCAGCGAGTTGAAGGAATTGCCGGTCGCCGCGGCTTCCATCGAATTGCCGCTCACCTCGAAGGACGAACCGTCGATGCTATCCGTCGTAAGGGCGTCGGCCACGGACTCCGGATTGGTGTCGTCCAAGGCATGCGCGTTGACGAAGAGCTGGATGGTGTTGCCGCTACCCGGCTCACCCAGGAAAGCACCCACGAGCGAGCTTTCGTCGCCATTGAGCGTGCGCTGGCTGTTCAGCACAACCGTCCCAGCCGATGCCTGATAGGTATCGTTGGAGGGATCGGAGTTCAGGAAGGCCCCGGAATTCTCGACCGAACTGGCCGCGCCATCGTCACTGTCATAGGAGTTGTCGATGGTGTTGGCCGCCAGACCGACACTCGAGGTCCCGGCATTGGCCGTGGCCCCCGCGGCGATGCTGTTGCCGTTCATCGTCAGGCTGCTGCCTTCGAAACCGCCGAAGCCTTCGATACCCAGGTTGGAATCACGGTAACCGATATCGGTGCGGATGACGTTGTTGAGGACCACGCCTTCGACTTCGAAGTTGCCGGCAAACTGCGAATTGACGCTCGCAAGCACGGTATCGATGCTCGGCGAGGTGCCCTCGGCGGCATCCGGCGTGGTGTTGCCGATGATGTTCTGGCTGGAATTGGCCGTGGCACCCGCGGTGATCGCGTTGCTGTCGACCACGACCGAGCCGTCGGAATCCATGTCCTCGAGGGAAAGGGCGACGTCGGCCCCCCGGGTCTCGGCATAGGCAGCCTGTACTTCACTGCCGGATTCCACGAACTGGCGGTTAACAATGTAGAAGTCGCCTGCCGCGAACAGCTCCGAGCCGGTTCCAAAACCCGTCGACTCGTCCAGATCGACGATCTGGTCGTGCCCGGCGACGCCGAGGCTGTCCCAATCGAACTGGCCATCAAGCTGCATTGCGCCGTCAATGGTGATCTCGTTGCGCGAGGCATTGAGACGCGCGCTGCTCTCGACGGTGTTGTCCGACAACTCGAGCGAGAGGCTCTCGCCGTGGGCAATAAGAACGCCCCCCAGGGCGCCCCGGCGGAAGCGTGCGTGAATCGTCGAACCGACATTCTCGGCGGAGAGAAGAGCGCCGGGGATATCGTTGTCCGAAAGCTGATAATTGGCGATGGCGCCATTGCCTTCGAACAGCAGGCTACCGACCTCGGTGCCGCTGCCGGTCTCGATTTCCTCACGAATGAAGATCGAGTTGTCCGAAACGTTGCCGTTGGCGCGCGCCGAGATGGCATTGTTCGTCGCGGCGTAGGTTCCGCCCAGCGGATCCGCGGCGTTGGCGTTACGGTCCAGCAGGATCGTATTGTTGTCCACAAAGGCGGTGTTGCCGTCCGTCGATTCGAAATCGAAGTTGGTCTGGACGTTGACGACGTTGAGGGTCGCCGCGGTCACCAGCAGACGGCTGGCGAAAGAGCCGCCGAGGTTGGCGCCCGGCTCGATGTAGCCGGCGCCGAAGACGGGATCGGCGAGACCGCTACCGGGAATCGTCACCTCGATCGTCGACGTGCCGCGGTTGAAGGTGCCTTCCGCCAGAATCACGTTCGAATCGAAGGTCGTGTCGAGGTTGGCGGCGCCGGAACCGGTGATGCTTGTAACGAGCGTGCTGTCGACCACGAAAGCGTGGAGATCCACGGCATCGGTGAAGCCGCCGTTATGGATCGCCGCGCCGTCGATCTCGCCGACCACCGCGCCGGTATCCAGCGTACCGATCTGATTGAGCGCGTCCGTGCCGCGGGCGATCGCGAAGATCGTGTTGGCCTCGAAACCGATCGAGGTGTTGCTGTCGGCAACGTTATTGATCGAATCGAGACTCCCCGTGCCGCTGTCCACTTCGGCTGCTACGGAGGAGCTCACCGCGGCCAGCGCGGAGTTGATGATGTTGGCCGAGTTGCCAACCGTCTGCGTGTTGATCGCCGAGATAATCTGCGCGACATCGATTTCCGTCTCGACCAAAGTTCGTGCCGAGACCGTCGAAGCCAGCGCAAGCGAGAGTGCTAGCGGACTGATCGTCGCCAGCAAACGCGCACTACGAGTTCCTAGACGCATTCCATTCCTCCATTTGTCGTACTTCCCCAAAAACGGCTGAAATCAGCCGTCGCACCTTTCGAACTCAGGAGGGCGCGATCGTTCCGCGCTGCTTCGCGCGGATGCGAGCCCCACCGTCGCTCAGGAACCGTGGTCCCTAATCTCTAAGCCGCCACTGCAAGGCGGCCACTTCTTCTTCACGGTCGTTTTCGTCGTAGCCGTCGAGGCCAGCCGCCTGCCTGGCAAGCGCCAGCTCACGCCAAGCCAGCGCCAACTCGCGCCAAGCCTGCGCCGCATCGTCGTGGACGGCCGCGGAAAGCTCTGGCTCAGCGCCCGGCTCTTCCGCCGCGCCTTCGACCAAAGCGGAATCCAGCGTCAAAGCCTCCGGCTCCGATTCCTCCGCGGTGCCGGCGAGCAGGCCCGCGATCCAATCGGCGGGGCCGCTTCGCGCCGGCGTCCGCTTGGCTTCGCCCTGGGGCGCCACGTCCTCGGCTTCCGGGCTGTCGGTCACTTCCGCGTTGGCGGCGGGTTCGGGCAGAGTCTCTTCGCTCGCCTCCTCCAGCGCCTCGGCCTTGCCCGGGTTCTCATCGCCCGCCGGGCCCGGCGGATTGAACGGCGGAATCTGCGGGCCGAGGAAATAGTCGGAAATGCAATCGACGTAGCTCTGCCCCGTCGCCTTGTTGAGCAGGTCGAGCACGGCCAATTCGATCGCCGTGCGCACACCAAGCTGCACCGGCTCCTGATTCTTCACGCCGGCGTTGAAGTCGACCAGCGTCGTGTCGAAGAAGCGGAAGACCTCGAACTCGACCTCGTAGCCGACGATCTGCTTCTGCAGGCTCGAGGTGGCGACAACGACCAGGGAATCGGTATCGACCAAGCGCAGGTCGACGCCGATGTTCATGGTGAACACGCGCGCGCGGGGCCCGATCAGATTGAAGGAAGCCTGGGCACCGCCCGATTGGATGTTGTAGTTCACCTCGGTAACGCCGCCGACGATGTAGTAGTCGGACTTCAGGATGGTGCCGCCGTAATAGGGCACCCAGGGCACAGGCCTGCCGTCGAGCTGATAGACCTCGCCGTCGCCGAGGCGCCGGTTGTCGCTATAAGCCAGCTCCAGCTCGGCCACGCGGGTATCGAAGCGCTCGTGGATTTGCACCGCGCTACCCAGCTTGCCAAGAGCGGAATAGGCCATCAGGGCGCCGCCCTGAGTGACCACCGTGCCCTCGAAATCGCTGATCTTTCCAGTGTAGTCGCGAATGTCGCCGACACCGATGCCGAGACGGATATCGTTGGCGCTGAGCTGTTCCCCATAACAGGAATAGGCCGTATCCAGCGGCGTCGAGTTATCGCGCACCGCCGGGCCGGTTACCACCGGCGCTTCGTCACCGGAAACCTGATTATGTCCAATGCTCGCGCAGCCGGAGAGAAATACGCCGAGCAGGGCGGGAGCGAGGAGTCGCGTGGCGCCACCGAGGCGCAAAGTCCGTTGTGTCCGCATGATTCTATTGCCCGCCGTCGCCAGTCGTATTGGTGAAAGCGCAGGCGGTACTATCGTTCACCGTCGCCGTTTGATTGCCGTCGTTGACCTGATCGTTGTTCAGGACCTGGCTGGTCTGGGAGTCGCTGCCGCCGGTCACGGTACCCCCGGAAAAGGAGTTGCTGTTGCCGTCGGCGCTGGAGTCGAGATTGCTGTCGCTGACCCCCTGATCGTTGTTGATCAGATCCGCCAGGGTGTAGGAGCTGCCTGGCTGGCCGGAGTTGTCGTAGAGCACGCCGAAGGCCACCGAATTGCCGCCGTTCGGATCGCCCAGGGAGTTGCTTGCCGTATTACCGGTGGTGGTCGCGGAGTTGCTGATCGACGAACTGACGCTCGCGGTTCCCGTGGCCGCGTCCATCGCCCCCGACGAGGCATTGCCCGTCGCGTTCGCCGAAACGCTGCAGTTCACCTGGTCGCCGGCGAAGTTCGTCGTATTGTTGTTGGTGACATTGTTGGTGATGTTGAAGCCATCGTAATAACCGCCCTTTTTGCGCTCGATCAAATCGAGTACGGCGGCGTTGTTGGCACGATCTGCGGTCGTTCTGAACTGCCACGGTCGCGATTCGCTAAAGCCATTGGCCAGAGCGCTCGCTGAGGATAGCGTCAGCGCTGCGATCGCCAGGATTGCAAGCTTGCGGAACATTAAGCCCCCCTCCGAAATTTACGGCGCGTCACATCGTCTGGCATAAGCCAGCGGAAAGCCGCGACGCACCTCCCCAAAACTGCAAAGTCCTTAACGATGTTAAGCGCCTAGTTAAGCGCGAAACATTTTAAGGATATTGCTTGGATCGAAAGGTATCAGGCACTTACCGAAGTGGATATTGCGTAGAGACGGGTATTGCCCAGAAGGTTTTTAAACTATCCGGCAAGTAAATAGTTACCGCGTTACACAGCCTATGGAGGCAATTGAAAGGGGAAAAGGACCATTATTGCGCGAAAATCCGCGCTCCGCTCGGCTCAAACCCACCTGAAAACGGCCAGCGCGTAGATCAAACAAAGTACCACCGCCACCCAGAGCGGCGGCCCGAGCAAGGCGAGCCAGGCCAGCTGAATATAGGCGCTGCCTAGCAGCGAGATAAAAAGCCGGTCGCCGCGCGTGGTGTTCAATCCCAGCACGCCGCGGCGCGGGCCGCCGCCAGGAACCCGCCACTCCCAGACCATCATGCCGGTCAGCGCGAGCGCGATGAACAGGAAGAAGGCCGCTGTCGGCCAAGTCCAAGCCATCCAAGTTAGGTCCATTGGTCTCGCTCCTTCCCGCCCCGCCTACACCCGGCCGAGGGCGAAGCCCTTCGCAATGTAATTGCGCACGAAGTAAATGACGAAAGCGCCGGGAATGATGGTCAGCACGCCAGCCGCCGCCAGCAAGCCGAGCTCGTAGCCGGAGGTGCTGGCGGTGCGCGTCATGGTCGCCGCGATCGGCTTGGCGGCTACAGAGGTCAGGGTCTTTGCCAGCAGCAGCTCGACCCAGGAAAACATGAAACAGAAGAAGGCCGCCACGCCGACTCCGGCGGTGATCGTTGGCAGGAAGATTTTGAAGAAGAATCTCGGGAAGGAATACCCATCGACATAGGCGGTCTCGTCGAGCTCCTTCGGCACGCCGGACATGAAACCCTCGAGGATCCACACCGCCAATGGAATGTTGAACAGGCAGTGTGCCAGCGCCACGGCGATATGCGTGTCGAACAGGCCGAAGGCGGAATAGAGCTGGAAGAACGGCAGCGCGAAGACCGCCGGTGGGGCCATGCGGTTGGTCAGCAGCCAGAAGAAGAGATGCTTGTCGCCGAGAAAGCGGTAGCGCGAAAAGGCGTAGGCCGCCGGCAGCGCCACCGCGACCGACAGCACGGTGTTGATGCCGACATAAAGCAGCGAGTTGATATAGCCGTTGTACCAGGTCGGGTCTGTGAAGATCTTGACGTAGTTCTCGACCGTGAACTGCTGCGGCCAAAGTGTGAAGCTGCCAAGGATTTCGTTCGTGGTTTTGAACGACATATTGAGCAGCCAATAGATCGGCGCCATCAGGAAGAAGATGTAGAAGGCCGGAGCCAGCCAGGTTACGCGTTTCATGGCGGCTACTCCTCGTGTCTCATGGCGACGGTGTAGAATACCCAGCAGACCAGCAGGGTAATCAGGAAGTAGATCAGCGACATCGCCGCCGCCGGACCCAGATCGAACTGCCCCAGCGCGATCTTCATCAGATCGATCGACAGGAAGGTCGTGGTATTGCCCGGTCCTCCGCCGGTCAGTACGAAGGGCTCCGTATAAATCATGAAGCTGTCCATGAAGCGCAGCAGGATGGCGATGGTCAGCACCCGGCGCATCTTCGGCAGCTGGATATGGCGGAACACCGCCCAGGAGTTGGCGCCGTCGATCTTGGCCGCCTGGTAGAAAGCGTCGGGGATCGAGCAGAGCCCGGCATAGGCCAGCAATACGACCAGCGAGGTCCAGTGCCAGACGTCCATCAGCACCACGGTGAACCAGGCCGATAAGGGCTGCTGGGTAAAATTATAGTCGAAGCCTAGGCCGTTCAGCACGCGGCCGAGCAGACCGGTGTCGGGTAGCGCGAAGATGTTCCACATGGCGCCGACCACGTTCCAGGGGATCAGCAGCGGCAGTGCCATTAGCACCAGACAGACCGAGACCCAGGGTCCCTTGCGCGGCATCGCCAGGGCGATGGCGACACCCAGCGGCACTTCGATGATCAGAATAATCCCGGTAAAGCTCAACTGGCGCAGCAGGGAGTCGTGGAAGCGTTCGGAATGCAGCACCTCCTCGTACCAGCGCAAGCCTTCCCAAAAGAAGGCGTTGGCGCCGAAAGTCTCCTGCACCGAATAGTTGACCACGGTCATCAGCGGGATCAGCGCGTTGAAGGCGACCAGGATGAAAACCGGCAGGACGAAGAGCCAGCCCTTCGGGTTTGCGAGCTTGTTGTTCATCGCGCAGCCTCCTCGACGATCCAACCGTCGGCATAGAGCTGGGTATGCGCGGGATCGAAGCGCAGCCGCGCGTCTTGCGAAGGCAAGGCTTCGCCTTCCTGAACCAGCAGCTTGATCATCGAGTCCTGGTGCCGCGTCTCGACTACCTGGTAGCGCCCGGCGTCGCTGACCTTGACGATATCTACGGGCACCCCCTGCTCGGCGAAGGAGACGAATTCAGGACGCACGCCGATTTCCAGCCGCGCGCCGGGGACGGCCGGGGCCGTGGCCTGCCCCGTCTCGATGATCTGGCCACCGAACATGGGACGTCCATTGTCGATCTCGCAGGGCAGGACATTCATACCCGGCGAGCCGATGAAATGACCGACGAAGGTGTGGCGCGGCCGCTCGAAGAGCTCGACCGGCGTGCCAATCTGGACGATGCCGCCGTCATGCATCACCACCACCTGATCGGCGAAGGTCAGCGCCTCGGTTTGATCGTGAGTGACGTAGATCATCGTCGCGCCGACTTTTTGATGCAGTTCCTTCAGCTTCGAGCGCAGCAGCCACTTGAGGTGCGGGTCGATAACCGTCAGCGGCTCGTCGAACATGATCACGTTGACGTTGTCGCGCACCAGGCCGCGGCCCAGGGAGATCTTCTGCTTGCCGTCGGCGGTCAAGCCGGAGGCGCGGCGCGGCAGCATCTCCGTCAGGTCGAGCATTGCCGCGATCTCGCGCACCCGCGAATCGATCCGCGCCTTGTCGACGCCGCGGTTGTGCAGCGGAAAGGCGAGATTCTGGTATACGGTCATGGTGTCGTAGATCACCGGGAACTGGAACACCTGGGCGATATTGCGCTCCGCGGGCGGCATCTCGGTCACATCCTCCTCGCCGAAGAACACCCGCCCTTCGCTGGGCGTCAGCAAGCCGGAAATAATGTTCAGCAGGGTTGTCTTACCGCAGCCGGAAGGCCCCAGCAGCGCGTAGGCGCCACCGTCGGACCAAGCCAGGTCGACGGATTTCAGAGCCCAGTCAGCTTCGCTTTCGGGCGCAGCGACGTAACTGTGACGCAGATTCTGCAGGACGATCTTCGACATTACCGCCCTCCCCCCGTCTGTATGGGCGCCGTCGCTCGCTTGCTCATGCCGCCACCAGTTCCTGGTTTTCGCCGAAGATCAGGCCCCGCGCGACATCCATGTAGAATTCGGCCTGGGCGCCAACCTGGAAGGGATGAACGCCGTGGGACTGGGACACCCAGGTCTGCGCGCCGAGCTCGAAGTGCACGACGCTTTCAGAGCCACTGAGTTCGGTGACCAGCACTCGGCCGCCAATCTTCACGGCATCTCGACCGGCCGGATTTGGGGTCACGTGATGAGGCCGGATTGCGAGGAAATAGCGTCCGTCAGCCAAGCCGCTTTCGCTGGGCCAGTAAACCGTCTCGTCGAGATGAAAGTGCGCGCCGCGCTTCTCGACTTGGGCGACGTTGATCGGCGGGTCTGAAAACACCTGGGCGCTCAGCAGATCCGCGGGTTTACGGTAGATCGTCGCGGTATCGCCGAACTGGGTCACCCGTCCTTCGTGCAGCGTCGCCGTCCTGCCGCCAAGCAGCAGCGCCTCGACCGGCTCGGTCGTGGCATAGACGACAATACAGCCGCGATCCCTGAATAGCCGCGGCAGCTCGTCGCGCAGCTCCTCGCGGAGCTTGAAATCGAGGTTGGCGAGCGGCTCGTCGAGCAGCACCAGATCGGCGTCCTTGGCCAGGGCGCGGGCCAGCGCCGTGCGTTGCTGCTGTCCACCGGAGAGCTCGCTCGGCCGGCGCTTCAGCATCGGCCCGAGTCTCAGCATCTCGGCCAGACGCTGCACCCGTCGGTCGATTTCGTCCCTGGCGAAGCCGGCGACACGCAGCGGCGAGGCGATGTTCTCGTAAACCGAAAAATTGGGGTAGTTGATAAACTGCTGATGCACCATGGAGACGTTGCGCTTGCGCACCGATACGCCGGTGACGTTCTTGCCGTCGAACCAGACCTCGCCGGAGCTTGGCTTTTCCAGCCCGGCCATCAACTGCATCAAGGAGGTCTTGCCGGCGAGCGTGGTGCCGAGCAGGACATTGAAGCCTTCGGTATTAAGCTCCAGGGTCGTCTCATGAATGTGGGTCTCAGCGCCGACCCGCTTGGCCACATCCTTCAAAACCAGTGTCATAAGCGGTTTGCTCTCGAAGATCTCTGGAGCGTTGGATTGGCCCGTGAAGCCATTCCGCCGAGGGAACCGGGGAGCGCTTTCGCGCCCCCCGGTCATGATAAACGCTTATCTGGAAGCAGCCCTAGTTGGCCTGCTGCCAACGCTTCACCAGCTCGTCGTAGCCGATGGTCTCGCCCTGCGGCTTCTCGTTCTCGAGAGGCGGCTTCGGCGATCCCGGCTGGTCGAACCAGTATTGGGCATCCCGCTCTTCGTTGAGACGGGGCCCACAGCCGCCGTAGGTATTGGCGGCCTCGTCGGCTTGCTGCATGCGAGACATCACCAAGTCCATCTCGCTGGCCAGCCGGTCCATGGCCTCCTGCGGCGTAAAGGCGCCGGAGTTCACGTCACCGATCTGCTGCCACCAGATCTGGGCCAGTTTCGGATAGTCGGGCACGTTCACGCCGGTCGGCGACCACAGCACACGATCCGGCGAGCGGTAGAACTCCACCAGGCCGCCAAGCTTCGGCGCGCGCTCGGTGAAGGACTCATGCCGGATGTCGCTGTCACGGATGATCGTCAGGCCGACGTGGCTCTTCTTCAGCGACACGGTCTTGGAGACCACGAACTGAGCGTAGAGCCAGGCCGCCTTGCGGCGATCCACCGGGGTCGACTTGAACAAGGTCCATGACCCGGCATCCTGGTAGCCGAGCTTCTGACCTTCCTCCCAATAAGGGCCATGCGGCGAAGGCGCCATCCGCCACAGCGGCTTACCGTCCGCGTCGACGGTGTTGTTGCCTTCGCTCTGCGGCGCCACCATCGAAGCGGTGAAGGCGGTGTACCAGAAGATCTGCTGGGCCACGTTGCCTTGGCTGAGCGCCGGCAGCGACTGGTAGAAGTCGTAGCTGGCCGCACCCGGAGGCGCGTACTTGCGCAGCCATTCGTCCCACTTGCGGATCGCATAGACCGCGGCCGGGCCGTTGGCCGCACCGCCGCGCGAAACCGAAGCGCCGGAGGGGTTGCAGGAGCCTTGCTCCATGCGGATGCCCCATTCGTCCACCGGGATGCCATTGGGCAAGCCCTTGTCGCCGGCGCCGGCCATGGAAAGCCAGGCGTCGGTCATGCGCCAGCCCAAGTCCGGCGCGCGCTTGCCGTAGTCCATGTGGCCATAGACCCGCACGCCATCGATTTCCTTGACGTGGTCGGTGAAGAACTCAGCGATATCCTCGTAGGCCGACCAATTGACCGGCACCCCGAGATCGTAGCCGTAGATTTCCTTGAACTGCGCCTGCAGATCTTCCCGGTCGAACCAATCCTTGCGGAACCAGTAGAGGTTCGCGAACTGCTGGTCCGGCAGCTGATAGAGCTTACCGTCCGGGCCGGTGGTGAAGGACTTGCCGATGAAATCGTCGATGTCGAGGGTCGGCAGCGTCACGTCGGCGCCTTCTCCGCCCATCCAATCGGTAAGATTGACGGCGAGCTGCAAGCGCGAGTGCGTTCCGATCAGATCGGAATCGTTGATGTAGGCATCATAGAGATTGCGCCCGGTCTGCATCTGCGTCTGCACGGCCTGGACGACCTCGCCCTCGCCGAGCAACTGATGATTGACCTTGATCCCCGTGATCTCTTCGAAAGCCTTGGTCAGGGTTTCGGATTCGTAGCTGTGGGTCGGAATGGTCTCCGACAGCACGTTGATTTCCATGCCCTTGAAGGGCTCGGCGGCCTTGATGAACCACTCCATCTCCGACATCTGCTCTTCGGCCGACAGAGTCGAGGGCTGGAACTCGCTCTCGATCCACTGCTTCGCCTCGTCCATGCCGGCGAAGCTGGCACTCGGCAGAATTGTCAGAGCCGCGGCTGCGACCGTGACTGCAAGACGTTGCCTCATAGTTTACCTCCCAAGTTTTTTTATGCCCGGACTATGCAAGCGAAGGAAAACGAATGTCAATTGAAAACAGATTTGGTTCGTTTTCCGCAATGTATACATCTAAATCTTTCGTTTTCTGACAACGCATTGGAATATTTCTCTAGAAATTTCTCATAACTTACTAATAATAAAGATACTATTTCCGCGAGCGGGAGAATGTCTTGCGTTTTCGCTTGAGGTTCGAATTTTTTCGAAATATACCGGGGCTCTGCTGTGGAGGTATGCATGGAAGTGATTACGCCCCGTAAATCGGACATCATGAGGCTTGCCAAGGAATTGGGGCGGGTAAACGTCGAAGCTCTCTCCGCACACTTCGATGTGACGCCGCAAACCATCCGCAAGGACATCAACGACCTCTGCGAGGCAGGGCTGCTGCAGCGCTTTCACGGCGGCGCCGTCCTGTCTTCCGGCGTCGCCAACTTCGGCTACGAGGCGCGCCGTCAGTTCGCCACCGAGGAAAAGCGTCTGATCGGCCTGCGCGCCGCCGACTTGATTCCCGATAACTGCTCGCTGCTGATCAACATCGGCACGACCACGGAACAGGTCGCCATGGCCCTGCGCAGCAAGAAGGGCCTGCTGGTGATCACCAACAACATCAACGTGGTCAACATTCTGCTCGGTTTCGACAATATCGAGGTGATTGTCGCGGGCGGGGCCGTACGCCACTCCGACGGCGGCATCGTCGGCGAGGCCGCCGTCGACTTCATTCGCCAGTTCAAGGTCGACTACGCCGTGATCGGTACTTCCGCGATCGACGAGGATGGTGCGCTGCTCGACTACGATTACCGCGAGGTCAAGGTCGCCAAGGCGATCATGGAGAACGCACGGCATACTATTCTGGTTGCCGACTCGATGAAATATGAACGCAGCGCCCCGGCGCGGATCGGCCACATCTCGATGCTCGACACCTTCGTTACCGATGCCCCGCCGCCCGAGCCGCTGGCCACGATCTGCGCCGAACAGGGGGTCGAGGTAGAGGTTGCCACTGCGCCGGGCAGCGGCAGGCTGGACGCCGTAGCCTCATGATCCCGCGTCGCCGCCCATTGAGCGATCTCCCGGTTTTCAAAGCGATCCACGCTTGCCGCACAGCCGCCCGCGATGCCATGCTTTGTCATAAAACTGTAATCTTCGATTGAACGGCCAGATGTACGACATCGCGATCATCGGCGGCGGCGTGAACGGCTGCGGCATCGCGCGCGACGCCGCCGGGCGCGGCCTCTCGGTCCTCCTGGCAGAGAAGAACGATCTCGCGAGCGGCACCTCCTCGGCTTCGACCAAACTGATTCACGGCGGCCTGCGTTATCTGGAGCATTACGAATTCCGCCTGGTGCGGGAATCCTTGCGGGAACGCGAGGTGCTGCTCGCCATGGCGCCGCACATCGTCTGGCCGCTGCGCTTCGTGCTGCCCCATCACCGCGCTCTGCGCCCCGCCTTTCTGATCCGCCTCGGCCTGTTCCTCTACGACCACCTGGGCGGGCGTAAGCTGCTGCCGGCCTCGCGCGGTCTAGATCTGCGACAGGATCCGGCCGGCAAGCCCTTGAAGCCCGCCTTTACCCGCGGTTTCGAGTATTCCGACTGCTGGGTCGAGGACTCGCGCCTGGTCGTGCTCAACGCCGCCGACGCGGCGCAGCGCGGCGCCGACATTCGCGTCGGCTGCGAGGTGACGGCGGCCAAGCGCCAGGGCGACCACTGGCAGCTCGAGCTGACCGACCGGGCCAGCGGCCAGACCACAAGCGCCCAGGCCCGTACGCTGATCAACGCCGCCGGCCCCTGGGTGGCCGAGGTGATCGCCCATGCGCTCGGCCTCAACTCCAGACTCGGCGTACGTCTGGTCAAGGGCAGCCACATCGTGGTCAAGCGCCTCTTCGATCACGACCGCGCCTACATCCTGCAGAACGCCGACAAGCGCATCGTCTTCGCCATCCCCTATGAGCGGGATTTCACCCTGATCGGCACCACCGACGTGGACTACGCCGCCGATCCCGCCGAGGTGGAAATCTCCGCGGACGAAACGGCGTATCTCTGCAAGGTCGTCGGCGACTACTTCGAGCAGTCCATTACAGCCGAGGACGTGGTCTGGACCTATTCCGGCGTGCGCCCGCTGTTCGACGAGGGCGGCACCTCGGCGCAGGAGACGACCCGCGATTTCGTGCTGGAGCGCAGCGGCGGGGACGACGAGCCCGCCCTGTTGAATATCTTCGGCGGCAAGATCACCACTTACCGCTATCTCGCCGAGCAGGCCTTGAAAAAGCTGAGCGACTGCTTTCCCTCCGCCGGCCCGGCCTGGACAGCGGGCGTGGCACTGCCCGGAGGCGACTTCCCGGCCGAGGGATTCGAGGCCCTGGTGCGCGAGATCGCGGCCGCGCATTCCTATCTCGACCCGGTGCAGGCGCGCCGTCTGACCCGCGCCTATGGGACCCGCGTCTGGCAGCTGCTCGAGGGCGCCCGCTCGCTGGCGGATCTGGGCATCGATTTCGGCGGCGGCTTGAGCCAGCGCGAGGTCGAGTATCTGCGCGACCGCGAATGGGCGCGCAGCGCCGAGGACATCCTCTGGCGCCGCAGCAAGCTCGGCCTGCGGCTATCGGCCGCGCAGCAGGCGCGGCTGACCGAGTGGCTGGCCGATAACGCCGCGCCGGACGCGGACTCCCTGGCCTAGCCGGCGCCGCGCGCGGCCGCCAAGCCGCGGCTTTTCCCCAAGAACAAACGGCTTCTCCAAGGGCGGAGCTTCTCGTACGCGTCAATCCCGGCTAGGGTGCGCGCCGCGAAAAATAAGGAGTCACAATGAGCGACGTCGTCAGTTACCGCCGCGAAGGCAGCATCGGCCTCATCCAGATCGACAACCCGCCGGTCAACGCCACCAGTCAAGCGGTGCGCGCCGGTCTGAAGCAGGCCGCCGAGTCGGGTCTCGCGGACGACGGTGCCCAGGTTCTCGTGCTCTTCGCGGCCGGCCGGACCTTCGTCGCCGGCGCGGACATCAAGGAGTTCGGTAAGCCGCAAGGCGACCCGCAGCTGCGCGACGTCATTTCCCTGATCGAATCCAGCCCCAAGCCGGTGGTCGCCGCGCTGCACGGGACGCCCCTTGGCGGCGGCCTGGAGCTGGCGCTCGGCTGCCACTACCGGGTCGCCCTGCCCGGCACGCGGCTCGGCCTGCCCGAGGTCAAGCTCGGCTTGATCCCCGGCGCCGGAGGCACCCAGCGTCTGCCGCGCGTCGTCGGCGTCGAGGCGGCGCTCGACATCATCACCAGCGGGCGCTTCGTTCCGGCGCAGGAAGCCTTGGAGCTCGGCCTGCTGGATGCCATCGCGAGCGAGGATACTCCCGAGGCGGCCGGCATGAGCTACGCCAAACGGGTCATCGAAACCAAGCTGCCGCCGCGCCCGCTGAGCGCCCGGGACGACCGCCTTTCCTGCGACCCCGCGATCTTCGAGCAAACCCGGGAGAAGCTGCGGCGCAAGACCCGCGGCCAGCTTTCGCCGCTGCGCGCGGTCGATGCCATCGAGGCGGCGACCCAGCTCGATTTCGAAGCCGGCCGGAAACGCGAGCGCGAGATTTTTCAAGACTGCATGGAATCGCCCCAGCGTGCCGCCATGATCCACGCCTTCTTCGGCGAGCGGGCCGTGGCCAAGGTGCCCGGCCTCTCCGACGAAACCCAAGCACGGCCACTTGAGCGTGTCGCGGTGATCGGCGCCGGGACCATGGGCGGCGGCATCGCCATGGCCATGGCCGCCGCCGCGATCCCGGTCAGCCTGATCGAACAGTCGCGCGAAGCCCTCGACCGGGGCCTGGCGCGGATTCGCAAGAATCTCGACATCAGCGTGAGCCGGGGCAGCCTGACGCCGGAAGCCGCAGAGCAGCGCTTCGGCCTGATCCAAGGCAGCCTGACCTACGACGCGCTGAGCGACGCCGACTTCGTCATCGAGGCGGTATTCGAAAGCATGGAGGTCAAGAAGCAGGTTTTCGCCGAGATTGAAAAGCACGCCAAGCCGGGCGCGGTGCTGGCGACCAACACCTCCTATCTCGATATCGACGAGATCGCCGCCGCGACCGGCCGGCCGGCGGACCTACTCGGCACCCACTTCTTCAGCCCGGCCAACGTGATGCGCCTGCTCGAGGTGGTGCGCGCGAAACAGACCGCCGAGGACGCGCTGAAAACCGCCCTCGCCCTGGGCCGCAGAATCGGCAAGGTCAGCGTCGTCTCCGGCGTCTGCGACGGCTTCATCGGCAACCGCATGCTGCAGGTCTACCGGCGCCAGGCACTTTATATGCTGGAGGACGGGGCGCTGCCGCAGGAGGTCGATGCCGCGATGACGGCGTTCGGCTTCGCCATGGGCCCCTTCGCGGTCAACGACCTTGCCGGACTGGATATCACCTACGCCAATCAGCGCCGCCTCGACGCCACCCGCGATCCCGGGGAACGCTATGTCGCGCTTCCCGACAAGCTCTACGAGCTCGGCCGCCTGGGGCAGAAGACCGGCGCCGGCTGGTACCGCTATGAAGAAGGCAACCGCAAGCCGATCCCGGATCCCGAAGTCGAGGCCCTGGTCCTGGCCGCCTCCAGGGAAAAGGGCATCGCCCGACGCGTGTTTTCCCAGGAGGAGATACAGCGCCGCGCCCTGACCGCGCTGGCCAACGAGGGCGCGCGCATCCTGGAGGAAGGCATCGCCGCGCGCGCGGTGGACATCGATATGGTCTGGCTGCATGGCTATGGCTTTCCAGCTCACCAGGGCGGGCCGATGTTCTGGGCCGACGCCCAGGGTCTCGGCACGCTGCGCGCCGCGATTGAGGACTTCGCCAAGGAAGATCCCCAATCCTGGCGGCCCGCGCCCTTGCTCGAACGGCTCGCCAAGGATGGGAAAAGCTTCAAGCAGTGGAGCAGCGGCGCCTAGACGGCCGCCGGTCGCTGGCTGCGCCCTAGCGCGCGATCCCCGGGGCAATAGACAGCGGCTCCCGCCTCGCGTTGAATGTCGGCATGACGGCGCAGCTTGCAGCGGAGAAGACGAGGGCCGGCCAGGGCTTTCTGATCGGCGCGGCGATCGGCTCGGGCAGCACGGCGCTGGCCGCCGAACGCGGCGGCGCCGATTTTTTGCTGGCGATCAACGCGGGCCGCTTGCGCAACATGGGCGCGCCGTCGATTTCCTGCATGCTGCCGGTCTTCGACGCCGGCGCGATGACCGAGAGTTTCGCCCGCGAAGAGCTGCTCGCGATCTGCAAGGTGCCGGTGCTGCTTGGCATCAATGCCTGGGGCAAGAACTGCGTGCCCGCGGAGATCGCCGAGCGCATCCGCGCCGCCGGTTTTGCCGGCGCAGTCAATTTTCCCAGCTGCATGCATTACTCCCACCCGATGCAGCAGCTGCTGTCGCGCGCCGGCCGCGGCATCGAGATGGAAATCGAGGTGCTGCGCGCCGTCAAGGATGCCGGCATGCTGACCATGTTCTACTGCGCGACGCGGACCCAAGCCCGCTTGGCCGCCGATGCCGGGCTCGATCTGGTCTGCCTGAACCTGGGCTGGAATGTCGGCGGCGCGCTCGGCCACCGGACCCGCAGAACCCTGGAGGAAGCCGCCACCGCGGCGCGCGAGATCGGGCGGCACATCAAGCGGATCAACCCCGAGGTGCGGTTCCTGCTCGAGGGCGGGCCGATTGCGAGCGCCGAGGATCTGGCGCGGATTTCGGCCCTGGCGCCGGTCGACGGCTATGTCGGCGGTTCGACCTTCGAGCGCATGCCCCTGGAGGTTTCCGTCTCCGAGCAGATCGACGCCTTCCGCAAGGCCGGCGGGCGGCGGGCGCCGCTCGATCCCGAAAGCAGCCGCCTTGCCGCCTGGGGCCGCCGCCAAGGCTTCGTCGGGCGCTCCAAGGCCCTGCTGAAATTCCTCGCCCGGCTCAGCGCGCTGGCCAAGACCCGCCATCCCCTGTTGCTGATCCTGGAACAAGGCATCGACCCCGTAGCGATCCTGGACGCTTTGCAGGCCGGTGAAGCCCGGCGCGGCCGCTATACCCTGGTGACCGTCGACCTCGCCGGCGAAGACTTTCCGACCAGGGCGCGGCGCTTACTGTTCGGGCAAGCCGGCGCGGAAGGCCAGCAGCCGCCGCTGCTCGGCGATCCGGCTGTCGACCTCTTGGTGATTCATGCCGGCGAGAAGCTGCCCCAGGGGATACAGCGGCGGCTGGCGCGAAGCCTGCGCGAGGAGCGGTTCCGCGCGCCAGACACCCGCCGCAGCATCGCCATCGCGCCGCGCGTCGTATTGACCAGCGAGATCACCGCCAACCAGGACCCCAGAACCCTCGGCTTCGACCCGGCCCTGGCCACGCTTCTGGAGGGCTGGACCCTGCGCGCGCCGCCGCTGCGCGAGCGAATCGAGGATCTGCCCGCGCTGCTGGAGGCGCTCAGCGCGGAAATGCTGGGCGGCGGCCTTTCCCGCAAGGATTTCACGGCTGCCGCGCTGCGCCAGCTGGCAGCGCACCGCTGGCCGGGAAACGAGGCGGAGCTGCGCTCCCTCTTGGGCGCGCTTTCGGGGCGCGGCGGCGGCGGTCAGATTCAACCGCGCGAGATCGCGCCGCTGCTGCAGCTTCCAGGCGGCGAGGAACCCGATCTGCGCGGCGAGAAGGATCGCATCGTCGACGCGCTCTGGCGGCACGGCTTCAACCGCACGCGCAGCGCCGAGGCGCTGGGCATCTCGCGTAAAACCCTGTTCAACAAAATCAAGAAATACGGGCTCGACGGCTAGCCGGCCACGGGCCGGCACACCACGCCGTCGAGAACATCGGGCCAGAGAGTCTCGTGCTCGGCTTCGCCGGCTTCGGCCAAGCCCCACAGCGGGCCAGACCATCCGGCGTCGCGCGCCGCAGCCGCAGCCGCGCCCGCCGCAGCACCGCGCTGATGGAAGGAGGGAAACCCGGCGGCGAAGTCGCCGACTCGCGGCATGACCAACAAGGCCGCCGGATCGAGCGCGGCTGCCGCTCCGGCGCTCTGCGCATCGGCCACCACCGCGATGAGTCCGAAGCCGGCCTCCTGCAGCTCGGCCAGCCGCGCGCGTTCGAGCTGTCCGTCGAGACCGACATCGGTCAGCTGCTGGGAGAACTCGGTATCCTGCTGCTCGACGCTCGGCAGGTTCGCGACCCAGGTCACGCCCGCTTCTGACAGCCGCGCCAGCTGCGCCGGCAGGTGCAGGAAGGGATCGGCCAGAAACAAGCCGACGGCATTGCCGGCGACCTGCGCGGGGTAGCGGGACAGGG
The DNA here is from genome assembly GCA_942491105.1 of uncultured Alphaproteobacteria bacterium. Taxonomy (GTDB): domain Bacteria; phylum Pseudomonadota; class Alphaproteobacteria; order Kiloniellales; family DSM-21159; genus JBBEAM01. The sequence goes on from CALNZX010000012.1 coordinate 368,481, forward strand.
CATCGACCATCTCGGCCAGGCTGTTCCGGTTAGGCAGCAGCATGGCCACCTCTTCGGGCAGTTCGGCGCCGCTCAAGGGCGAGGAAAGCGTTACCAGCGCGCCTGGAACTTCGCGCCCTGGCCAGCGCCGCTGCCCCCTGAGAACGATCCGCCAGGTCAGAAGTTTTCCCATACAAGGCTCACTTTTTACCCATTGTTACCCAAATACGAGCTTTAGAGTCTCTTGCGGCGGCGTCTTACAGGCCTCACTCTAGACCCACGGCCCGTAGAGGCCAAGGCAGGTCCGCGCCACGTAGCTTTGGGCGCGTCCTTGCCAAAAAACAACAGGCTCGGCGCAGCTTGGCGCGCGGAGCCGCCATGGGGAGGGTTTTGGCCGTGCTGCACGGAACAGGTTTCCGCAGGCAAAAAAGGCCGGCGGCGGCGTGATGCGGCGCTTCGTCGAGCGGCATACCTTCTGGGCGATCCTGATCGCCCTGGCCATCGCGATTCTTCTCTGGATGATTTTCGCGGTCTGGCCGGAATGGCTCAACACCGCCTTCGGGCGCAAGAAGACCTTCATCAACACGCTGCTGAACGGCGCCACCCTGGGCGGCCTCTACTTCCTGGTCGCCAGCGGCTTTACCCTGGTCTTCGGTCTGATGCGCAACGTCAATCTGGCGCACGGCTCGATGTATCTGCTGGGTGCCTATATCGGCTACGAGGTCGCCGACAGCACCGGCTCCTGGTTCTTTGGGCTGGCCGTGGCCTTCGTCTCCATCGCCCTCAGCGGCATTCTGCTGCAGGTGCTGATATTCCGCCGCATGGAGGGGCAGGACCTGCGTCAGACCCTGGTCACCATCGGCATCTCGATCATCGCCGCCGATCTGATGCTCGCGGTCTGGACCGGCACCACCTATCAATTCGCCCCGCCGGAGTGGTTGTTCGGCGCCACCGAGCTGCCGATCATCTCGACCATCCGTTCGAACGGCGACGCGGTGATGATCAAATACCCGGTGTACCGCTTGGCGGTGCTCGGCGTGGCCGTCGCCATCGGCGTGGCGCTCTGGCTGTTCCTCAATCGCACCAAGATCGGCGCGATGATCCGGGCCGGCGTCAACGACCGGGACATGCTCTCGGCTTCCGGCGTGAACGTGCAATTGATCTTCGCCCTGGTCTTCGCCATCGGCGCCGGCCTTGCCGGTTTCGCCGGAGTGATCGGCGGCACCGCGCTGTCGATCGCGCCGGGCGAGGACATCCGCTATCTGCTCGCCTCGCTGATCGTGGTGATCGTCGGCGGCCTGGGGTCGGTCAGCGGCGCCGCCATCGGCGCCCTGCTGATCGGTCTCGCCGAGCAGTTCGGCCTCGCCTACTTTCCCACCTATGGCGTGGTGCTGACCTTTCTGATCATGGTGGTGGTCCTGGCGGTGCGGCCCCAGGGCATCATGGGGGGACGCTGAGCCATGGGTCTGCGGCGTATCTTCTCCGGGGACTTCTCGCTGAGCGACATTTCGCCGGCGGCCGTGCTGACGCTGCTCTTCCTGCTCGCCTATCCCAGCTTCGCCTCGAACTTCTTTACCTATCAGATCGGGGCTTACTCGCTGCTGCTGGGTACCGTGGCGCTATCCTTGATGATGCTGGCCGGTTACGGCGGCATGGTCAGCCTCGCCCAGCTCACCGCCGCCGGCTTCGCCGGCTATCTGGTCGCGATCTTCGGCGACAACTCCGTCGGCGTCATGGGGCTCGGCTGGCCATGGTGGGTCACGGCGATCGTGGCGATCCTGGCCGCGGCGGTCTTCAGCGCGCTGGTCGGTGCGATCTCGGTACGTACCGAGGGCATCTACACCATCATGATCACCCTGGCGATCGCGGTCGCCTTCTTCTATTTCGTGCGCCAGAATTACCCGATTTTCAACGGCTTCACCGGTTTTGCCGGGGTCGAGCCGCCGACTCTCTTCGGGATTTACTGGCGCGATCCGGTGCCGTTCTATTACCTCACCCTGGCGGTCGCTGGTTTCTTCTACGCCGCCGTGCTCTATGGCGCGCGCTCCAGCTTCGGGCTCAGCCTGCAGGCGATCCGCGACAATCCGCGCCGGATGCGCGCCCTCGGCTACAACGTCACGCTGCACCGCATCGTCGCCTATTTCTTCTCCGGTCTGATCGCCGGAACCGCGGGTGTGCTGCTGGTCTGGTTCAACGGCCGGATCTCGCCCGGCTCGGTCGGCGTCGATGTGGTCATCGACATCCTCGTGATCGCCGTGGTTGGCGGCCTGCGCCACCCGCTGGGCCCCTTCATTGGCGCGATTGCCTTCGTACTGCTGGAAAATTTCGCGATCGACCTGATCGACCGCGAGCGTTTCAACACCGTCATCGGCCTGGCCTTCCTGCTGGCCGTGCTGTTTTCGCCCGATGGAATCCTAGGTCTTTGGAGTCGGCTTCGCGCGAAGCTCCGATTCCCAAGGAACGCACGGCCGGCACCCGGCCGCGCGCAATGGGACGAAGGGGCCTCGGCTCCCGCGTCCAAAGAGCCATAACGAAGTAAATTCGAGGGAGGTTTACATGCTTGGTATAGGAAAGAAGCTCCTCGCCGCGGCTGCCATCGCCACTTTGGCGGGGCCAGCGATGGCGCAGGACGACACCATCAAGATGGGCGCGCTCGCGACCCTGGAAGGCGCTTTCACCGTGCTCGGCGAGGACGGGATGCGCGGCGTCGAGCTGGCGCTTGAAGAATTCAACTACATGGCTGGCGGCAAGAAGATTCAGCTCATCACGGGTTCTTCCGACGCTTCGCCGGACAGCGCCGTGCGCGCCGCGCGCAAGCTGGTCGAACAGGACAATGTGCAGATTCTTGTCGGCCCGCTCTCGGGCTCCGAGGGGCTGGCGGTCAAGGACTACGCCAAGACCCAGCCGGAGGTCACTTTCCTCAACGGCTCGTCCGCCGCTCAAGACACCACGCTGCGCGAGCCCGCCGATAACTTCTTCCGCTTTGGCACCGACGGGGCCCAGTGGATGGCCGGTCTCGGCGAGTATGTCTACAACGAGAAGGGCTACCGCAAGGTCGCGGTTCTGGCCGAGGATTATTCCTTCCCCTACACCCAGGTCTTTGGATTCCTCGAGCCCTTCTGCCGTCTCGGTGGCGAGGCGCCGGTGGACGCCCGCTTCTGGGTACCGATTGGCAACAAGGACTACTCCTCCGTCATCGCCGCCCTGCCCGACGACGTCGATGCGATCTACGTCGCCCTGGGCGGCGCCGACGCGGTGAACTTCCTGACCCAGTACGAACAGGCCGGCGGTGACTTGCCGCTGATCGGCGGGTCGATCACCGTCGATCAGTCGGTGCTGGGCGCCAAGGGCCGGACCCGCGATTTCATCATTGGTACGCCTTCGGCCGGTCCGATCTCGGATACCTGGGACGACCCGCGCTGGAGTGCCTTCGTGGAAGCCTACAAGACGCAGTTCTCCGATGGCTTCCCCTCGCCCTCGCTGTTCGCGCATGCCTACTACATCAACACCAAGGCCGCTCTGCTGGCTCTGGAAGAGGTGAACGGCGATCTGTCGGACGGCGGCGCGGCCTATCGCGCGGCGCTGTCGGCGCTCGAATTCGAGACGCCGACGGGATCGGTGCATCTGGATGAGCGGCGCAACGCCGTTGCCGACATCTTCCTGACCGAGGTGATCGAAGGGCCGGAAGGCAATCTGGTGAACAAGACCATCGAGGTCATTCCGCAGGTCCCCCAGACCCTGGGCGTATCCTATGAGAAGTTCCTCGAATACGGCCAGGTCGGCCGCGAAAACCCGACCTGCGAGTAAGGAACCGGGTCTGATGTCGGCTCCCGACGCTCTCTCCCGCCTGCAAGGCGCCGGCCGTTACGCGCTGGAGCTTGAGGCCGTCAGCCGCCACTTCGGCGCGCTGGTGGCCCTGGCGGATATCAACCTCACCATCGAGGCGGGGGAGCGTCGGGCGATTCTCGGATCGAACGGCGCCGGCAAGACGACCCTGTTCAACGCGATCACCGGCGATTTTCCGCCAACCACGGGTCGCGTGCGGCTGTTCGGGGAGGACGTGACGGATCTGCCGGTACACGAGCGGATCCGCCGCGGCCTCCGCCGGACCTATCAAATTTCTTTATTGTTTAATGGCTTAACCGTTATCGACAATATCTTCCTTGCGTGCCGCGGCGTCAGCCGCGGCCGCTTCTCCCTGCGCCGGCCAAAGCCCGACGACACCGCCATGGAGGCGGCGGAGACTCTGCTGGAGGCGGTGCATCTTCAGGCGATCCGCGACACCCTCGTGGCGGAGCTCAGCTACGGTCAGCAGCGCCAACTGGAAATCGCCCTGGCCCTGGCCGGAGCGCCACGCCTGATTCTGCTGGATGAGCCGGCGGCCGGGCTTTCGCCCAGCGAGCGCGGTGAACTGGTTGAGATCCTGCAGGCGCTGCCCGAGCACATGGGCTTCGTCATCATCGAGCACGATATGGATGTCGCCCTGCGCGTCGCCGAAAGCGTGACGATGATGCACAACGGACGAATCTTCAAGGAAGGCACGCCGGCGGAAATCGAAGCCGACCCCGAGGTCCAGGAACTCTATCTGGGGCATGGCCATGGCTGAGCGCGCCCGCAACCAGGCCCGCCCGCAGAACGGCGCCGCTGCCGTCCTGCAGATCCGAGATCTGCATGTTTTCTATGGGCAATCGCACGCCCTGCAGGGTGTCGAATTGGCGCTTGGACATGGCGTTCATGCGGTCGTCGGGCGCAATGGCATGGGCAAGACCACGCTCTGCAACGCCATCATGGGGCTGCTGCCGGCGCGCCGCGGATCGATCCGCTTCGAGGGCCAGGAAATCGCCGGCCTGCCGCCCTACAAGATCGCCGCGCGCGGCATCGGCTACACCCCCCAGGGCCGCCGTCTGTGGCCCTCGCTCAGCGTCGACGAGCACCTGCGCCTTGCCGATAAGGGCGGCGGCTCCTGGACCGTCGAACGGATCTACGACACCTTCCCGCGCCTCGCCGAGCGCAAGCGCAACGGCGGCGGCCAGCTTTCCGGCGGGGAGCAGCAGATGTTGGCGATTTCCCGCGCCTTGCTGCAGGACCCGCGCCTGCTGGTGCTCGACGAGCCCACCGAAGGCTTGGCGCCGGTGATCGTCACCCAGGTCGAAGAGCTGCTCGCCAGCCTCGCCGAGGAAGGCGATGTTTCGATCCTGCTGATCGAGCAGAACATCTCCGTCGCGACCGCGATCTCCCAAGACGTGTCGATCATGGTCAACGGTCGCATCAATCAGGTCCTGCCCGCCAGCCAGCTGGCCTCTGACCGGGCCCTGCAGGAGCGGTTGCTCGGCGTCGGCCGCCACTCCCACGAAGATCCCGCGCTGGAGGTTGCCGAGGCCGCGTCCGCCGCCGCGCCGGCAGCACCGTCCGCCCCCGCCGCCAGCGTACCCGAAAGCCAGGAGGCCGGCTCCGCGAGCGGCGATCCAGCCGCCACGGACGTTGCTCCCGGCGGTCTGGTCTATGTACCGCCGACACGCTGGTCCGCGGCGGCCTGGAAACAGCAGTCCGGCGGCGCAGCGCAGCAGCGCTCAAGCGAAGCGGTCGGCACCGCCCGCCCCTTCGATACCAAGCCCGAGCCCCTGTTCAAGGAACCGCTGACCCCGCTCAACGAACTGCGCGGGAGCGATGTCTATGTCGCCGGCACTTTCGACACCAAGGGGCGGGAACTCACCTACATCAAGGATCAGCTCGCCGGGCAGGGCTTCAAGGTGCGCACCATCGACCTCTCGACCTCGGGCAAGGCTTCCCCGGCCGACGTGACGCCCCAGATGATCGCCACCTATCATCGCGGCGGGGCCAGCGCCGTCTTCACCGGCGAGCGCGGCCGCTCGGTCCGCGCCATGGCCGAAGCCTTCGAAAACTGGATTCAGCGGCAGCGGGATATCGGCGGCATCATCTCGGCCGCCGGCTCCGGCGGAACCGCCCTGGTCACGCCCGGCATGCGCCGTCTTCCGATCGGCCTTCCCAAGGTGATGATCTCCACCGTCGCCTCGGGCGAGATCGGACAGTACGTCGGCCCCTCCGACATCATGATGATGTACTCGGTGACCGACGTGCAGGGCATCAACCGCATCTCCAAACAGGTGCTGGCGAACGGCGCCCAGGCCCTGGCCGGGATGGTGCGCGGCGCCGGGCGGCGGAGGCAGCACGGCGCCCCTAGCGACGACAAGCCGGGCCTGGGTTTGACCATGTTCGGCGTAACCACCACGGCGATCCAGCAGATCACCGCTCTGCTGGAGGCGCACTACGACTGTCTGGTGTTCCACGCCACCGGCGTCGGCGGGCGCTCGATGGAAAAGCTGGTGGACAGTGGCATGCTTAGCGCCGCCATCGACCTGACCACCACGGAAATCTGCGACATGATGATGGGCGGGGTCTTCCCCGCCAACGAGGACCGCTTCGGCGCCTTCATCCGCACCCGCGTGCCCTATGTGGGATCGCTCGGCGCGCTCGACATGGTCAACTTCGGGGCGCCGGAAACCCTGCCCGAGAAATACAAGGGGCGGAACTTCGTCGAGCATAACCCGCAGGTCACCCTGATGCGCACCACGGCTGCGGAAAACGCGCGCATGGGTGAATGGATCGCCGACCGCCTCAATCAGATGACCGGACCGGTGCGCTTCCTGATTCCCGAAGGCGGGGTTTCGGCGCTCGACGCGCCGGGCCAGCCCTTCCACGACCCCGAAGCGGACCGGGCGCTGTTCGAGGCACTGGAGCGGAACTTCCATGAGACCGCGACCCGCCGCCTGATCCGCCACCCGCACCACATCAACGACCCGGCCTTCGCACAGGCCGTGGTCGCCGCCTTGGAAGAAATCAATCCAACAACGAGGACTCGTCACCATGCCGCGGTTTGAACGCTCTGCGCTGCTCGAGAAATTCCAGGACATGAAGGCCCGCGGGGTTCCGATCGTCGGCGGCGGCGCCGGGACCGGCCTCTCCGCCAAGTGCGAGGAGGCCGGCGGAATCGATCTGATCGTGATCTACAATTCCGGGCGCTACCGCATGGCCGGCCGCGGCTCCCTGTCCGGACTGCTGGCCTACGGCAACGCCAACGAGATCGTCATGGAGATGGCGCAGGAAGTGCTGCCGGCCGCCCCCAATACGCCGGTTCTGGCCGGCGTCAACGGCACCGACCCCTTTTGCCTCTTCGACCACTTCCTCGATCAGATCAAAGCCGTCGGCTTTTCCGGCGTGCAAAATTTCCCCACCGTGGGCCTGATAGACGGCACCTTCCGGGCCAATCTCGAGGAGACCGGCATGTCCTACGCCATGGAGGTCGAGATGATCCGCATGGCGCGGGAGAAAGACCTGCTGACCACGCCCTATGTGTTCAGCGAGGAGGACGCGACGGCCATGGCCGAGGCCGGCGCGGATATCGTGGTCTGCCACATGGGCCTGACCACCGGCGGCTCGATCGGGGCAGAGACCGCGCTGAAACTCGAGGACTGTCCGGTAATCGTCGATGCCTGGTCGGCGGCGGCGCTCAAGGTCAATCCGGATGTCATCGTGCTGGCTCATGGCGGCCCGATTTCAATGCCGGCGGACGCCGAATACATCCTGAAGAACTGCAAGAACTGTCATGGCTTCTATGGCGCCTCCTCGATGGAGCGCCTGCCGACTGAAATTGCCATGACCGAACAGACCAAGGCCTTCAAGGCCTTGCGAACCGGCTGAGCGGGAGGAGAGAGACATGACAAGCGGAGTGATCGGATCGCTGATTCTGTGGCTGATCGTCGCGGTCATCGCGATCGTTGTGGTGGTCTATCTGTTGCACTGGCTGTACCACCGCTCGACCAAGGAAATCGCCTTTGTGCGCACCGGCCTTGGCGGCGAAACCGTGGTGATCAACGGCGGGGCGCTGGTCCTGCCGATCGTGCACGAGGTGACCCCCGTCAATCTCAACGTGGTGCGGATTCCCGTGGCGCGGCAGAACCAGGGCGCGGTGATCACCAAGGACCGGATGCGCGTCGATATCGAGGCCGAGTTCTTCGTGCGCGTGGTGCAGAAGAAGGAGGCCGTCGCGGCGGCCGCCTCGACCCTGGGCCGCCGCACCACCGACCCGGCGGGTCTTGCCGATCTGCTGTCAGGCAAGTTCGTCAGCGCGCTGCGCTCCGTCGCCGCCGAGATGACCCTGGACGAGATGCACGAAAAGCGTGGCGACTACGTTTCCGTTGTCGCCTCCCGGGCCGCCGAGGCCCTGGCCCAGAACGGTCTTGAGCTGGAATCGGTTGCCATCACCGACCTGGATCAGACCGACCTCGAATACTTCAATCCGGCCAACCGCTTCGATGCCGAGGGTCTAACCCAGCTCATCGACGCCATCGAATCGCGGCGCAAGCTGCGCAACGATATCGAGCAGTCCTCGATGCTGCAGATTCGCACGCGCAATCTTGAGGTCGAGAAGGAAACCCTGAAGCTGGAGCAGGAAAGCGAGCGCTCCCGCCTCGACCAGGAACGCGAACTGGAAAGTCTGCGCGCCAGCCAGCGCACGGAAATCCAGAGCACCCGCGCGGCGCGTGAAGCCGAGGCGGAGGCGGCACGCATCGCCGCCGAGCAGGAAACCCGCGAGCGCGAAATCGCGCGGCGCCGCACCCTCGACGGCTCCGAAATCAAAGCTCAGGAAGAAATCGAGGCGGCCCGAATCGCCCAGGAGCAGGCGCTGGAAACCGCGCGGATCGAACGGGAGAAGTCGATCCGCGCGCAGCAGATCGGGCAGCGCCACCAAAGCGAGATGGCGGAGATCACCGCTCAGGAGGAGATCGAGCGGGCGCGCATCGTCTCGGAACGGCAACTGCGCGAGGCGCGAATCAACGCCGAGCAGGAGAACGAAGGCCTCGAGATCGCCCGCGGACAGGAGGTCGAGACCGCGCGAATCAACTCCCACAAGGCGGTGGAAACCGCTCGCATCGCGCAGGAGCAGGCCCTCGACAAGGCACGGATCGAGCGTGATCGCCTGCTGCGCTCGCAGCAGATCTCCCAGCGCCAAGCCATCGAGGACCTGGAAATCTCGGCCCAGGAGGAGATCGAGCGGGCGCGCATCGCTTCGCAGCGCGGCCTCGACGAGGCCCGCATTCTGCAGCAACGCGACCTGCGGCGGCTCGAGATCGAGCGCAACCAGATCCTGGAGCTGGCAGAGATCGAGCGCCAGATCGCGGTCTTGCAGAAGCAGTCCGAGGAGGCCTCGTCCCGCATCGCCACGGAGGATGCCCGCGCCAAGGTCGCGGCGGCGGAGGAAAAGGTCGCGACCATCCGCGAACGCGAGATCGCCGAGCGGGTCGCGGCGGTGGATCGCCTGATGGCCGAGAAGGATGCCGACCGCGCGAAGATCGCCGCGGAAGCGGACAAGATCACGGCCGCCGTGGCCGCCGAGGCGCAGCGTCTGCGCAACGAGGCGGAAAACCTGCTGACCGAGGATGCCCGCGCCGGGCTGCTGCGCGGCAAGCTGATTGAGCGGATCGAGGGCATCGTGCGCGAGTCCGTCAGGCCCATGGAGAAGATCGAGGGCATCAGGATCCTCCATGTCGATGGACTGAATGGCGGCGGCGGCGGTGGCAGCCGTACCCCCACCGACGAGGTGATCGAGAGCGCCCTGCGCTATCGCGCCCAGGCGCCGCTGATCGACGAGATGATGAAGGAGATCGGCGTCGAAAACCCGAACGTCGCCCGCATGGGCGACATCTTCCGCTCGGCCAAGGACGCCCAGTCCCTGGCCAAGGACGCCGAGAGCCGTAAGAAAAAGCAGGAAGAGGAGAACTAGCGCATGCCCGAGGTCTATGTGTCTTCGGTCATTCCTGCACCGGCCGAGCAAGTCTGGGCCAGGATCCGCGATTTCAACGCACTGCCCGACTGGCATCCGGGGATTGCCGAGAGCCGGATCGAATCCGGCGCCCCGGCGGATCAGGTGGGCTGCGTCAGGAACTTCCGCCTGCGCGACGGCGGACAGATCCGGGAGAAGCTGCTGGCGCTGTCCGATTACGACCTATCCTGCAGCTATGCGATCCTGGAGAGCCCCATGGGGGTGGAAAACTATGTCGCCACCCTCAAGCTGACGCCGATCACCGACGGCAACCGCACCCTGGCCGAGTGGTCGGCGGAGTTCGACTGCCCGCCGGAACGTACCGAGGAACTGGTCTCCAGTATCGCGAGCAACGTGTTTCAGGGCGGCTTCGACGCCTTGAAACAGGCCTTCACGGGCAGCTAGAGCGGAACGGAAGCGGACGTGGTCAAGGTCGAGCGCAGCACCGTCATCGATGCCCCGGTCTCCGAGGTCTGGGCGATTCTGCGCGACTTCAACGGCCATGACCGCTGGCACCCCGCCGTTGCCCATAGCCGCCTCGAGGATGGACGGCGCGACACGCAGATCGGCGCCGTGCGCAGTTTCGCGCTGAGTGGCGGCGAAAGCCTGCGCGAACAGCTGCTCAGCCTCTCCGACAAGGACAGGAGCTTTCGCTACGCCATCGTCGAGAGCGAGATCCCGCTGCAAGGCTACGTCGCGGAGGTGAAACTCAAACCCGTCACCGACGGCAATCGCACCTTCTGGTCCTGGTCCTCACGTTTCAACACGCCGCCGGGACAGGAAGACGAACTCGCCGAGCTGGTCGCGCGGAACGTTTACGAGGCCGGTTTCAAGGCAATCCGCGCAAGGGTCGAAGGCGGCGCGCGCATCCCGGAGCCGCCGCGCGCTATGACGCAGCCAGAGTCCGGAGCGGCCCCGGCGGTCTCCGGCGCAGCCCTGCCCGGCTTCGCCATGACCATCGCCCGTCACGGCGGCCCCGAGGAATTCCGCCGCAGCAAAATCACAGCGCCGCCACCCGGTCCGGGGCAGGTCCGCCTGCGCCAGTCGGCGGTTGGCGTCAACTTCATCGATGTGTATAGCCGCAGCGGCTATTTCGACCTGCTCACTCCGCCCGGCACGCTGGGTATGGAGGCCGCGGGAACCGTCGTGGACATCGGCCCTGGCGTCAGCCATCTCATGCCCGGACAGCGCGCGGCCTATGCCTGCCCCCCCGCCGGCGCCTATGCCTCGGTGCGCACTCTCGACGCCAGCTTGGTCGTCGCCCTGCCCGAGGGACTCGACACGGAGATGGCGGCCGCGGGACTGCTCAAGGGGATGAGCGCGGAGTTCCTGCTACACAGGGTGCACAGGCTGCAGCGCGGCGAGACCGCCCTGATCTACGCGCCCGCCGGCGGCGTCGGACGCATACTGTGCCAATGGGCGAAACACCTCGGCGCGACGGTGATCGGCGCGACTTCGAGCGAGGAGAAAGCCAGGATCGCCCGCGCCGCCGGCGCGCAGCACGTCATCCTGCCGGGCCCGAAAAGCCTGGAGGAGCAGGTCATGGAGCTGACCGGAGGAAAAGGCGCGGACGTGATCTACGACGCCGTGGGACGCGATTCCTTCGTCCATTCCCTGGCCGCCATTGCGCACTGCGGCCATCTGGTCAGCTACGGCCAGGCTTCGGGGGACATCGGCAGCTACGATATCGGGAGCTTGGCGGCACGCTCGGTCACCCTGTCGCGCCCGAACTTCGCCCACTACACCGACACCCCGGAGAAGATCGCCGCGATCACCGAACGCCTGTTCGATGCCATTGCGCGCCGCGTCGTGACCATCGAAATCGGTCAAAGATTCAAGCTGAGCGAAGCCGCCGCGGCGCATCGCGCCTTGGAGGCCCGTGAAACCACTGGCTCGACAGTCCTGATCCCCGACGCAGAAGAAGGAACCGCCGGATGAAGTTCGCCGCCTTCCAATGGCAAGGCACGCGCCACCTTGGGATTGTTCGTGAGAGCAGCGGGCGCATCGCGCGCCTGCCGATGGAGCTCTCTCCGGGGCCGACCGAGGATGCCGGCGTTGCCGCGCTGATCGGCCGCGATATTCCCGAACCGGAAGAAAGCCTGGCGTTCTCGGAAGTCCGCCTGCTCGCGCCGATACCCCGGCCCCGGCGCAACATCTTCTGCGTCGGCAAGAACTACTACGCCCATGCCGAGGAGTTCGCCTCTTCCGGTTTCGACAGCTCCGCCGCACAGGGTGCGGTCCCCGCGGCACCCATCGTGTTTTCCAAGGTTCCGGACTGCGTGATCGGCCCCGGCGACACGGTGAAGATCGACAGCGCCGTCTCCACCGCCATCGACTACGAGGCCGAGCTGGCTGTGATCATTGGCAAGGCCGGTCGCAATATCGCCAAGGAAAACGCCCTGGAGCATGTCTGGGGCTACACCATCGTCAACGACGTGACCGCCCGCGACCTGCAGGGCCACCACAGCCAGTGGCTGATCGGCAAGTCGCAGGATTCCTTTTGCCCCATGGGGCCTTGGGCGGTGACCGCGGATGAAATTGACCTCGGCGACACCTCCGTCAAATGCTGGATCAACGACGAGCTGCGCCAGGAGTCCAATACCGGCCTGCTGATCTTCGATGTGCCGACGATCATCGCGGCGATCTCCAACGGCATCACCCTGAAGCCTGGCGACGTAATCGCGACCGGAACGCCGGCCGGTGTCGGGATCGGTTTCAAGCCGCCGAAGTACCTGGCTTCCGGTGACCGCATGCGGGTCGACATCGCCGGTATCGGCACGCTGGAAAACCCCGTGGAGGCAACCTGATGGCCGATATCACCCTGGGCTCCCTGGTCGCGGAGGTGCATGGCAGCGGCACCCCGGTGGTCATGGTCCACGGCCTCGGCGGCAGCTCGAATACCTTTCAGCCGCTGATGGAAACCCTGCGGAACTATCAGGTGATTCGCCCCGATCTGCCGGGCGCCGGGCGCTCGGCATTGAAGCCCGGCCTGCCTGGGCTGCCGGGGCTGGCCAGCGCGGTGCAGGACCTGCTGCGCGCGCAGCGCATCGCGCGCGCCCATTTCGTCGGCCATTCCATGGGAACCCTGATCTGCCAGTACCTCGCGGCGCAGTCCCCGGAGCTGGTTGCCAGCCTCGCGCTCTATGGAGCGATCCTGGAACCGCCGCCGCCGGCGCGCGACGGCTTGAAGGACCGGGCGGCGGCTGCGCGCCGGGACGGCATGTCCGGGATCGCCGACGCGGTATCCCAGGCCAGCCTCGCCAAGACCGCCGATCCGGTCGCCCGCGCCTTCGTGCGCGAGAGCCTGCTGCGCCAGGCCCCGGCGGGCTATGCCGCGCACTGCGAGGCCCTGGCCGCGGCGAAGCCGGCGGAGCATGACCGGATCGCTTGTCCCACGCTGCTGATCGCCGGCGACCAGGATCCGGTCGCTCCGGTCGCCATGGCGCAAAGCCTGTGCGGCCGGATTCCCGGCGCCAAACTGGAGATCCTGGCCGGCGTTGGCCACTGGATGACAATGGAGGCGCCGGCCAAGTCGGCGTCGCTGCTGAGCGACCACCTGGGCGCGCAGCGGAATTAACCTGTTCCCAGAAAGGGAGGCGGAAGATGGCGGATACGAAGTACGACTGGAGCGGCCGGCGCAATGGCGGCGAGCTGCGCAACGGGGACATCACCTTCACCAATGTGCGGATCCTGGACTCCACCGGCGAGGCGCCCTACTTCGGCGAGCTTACGGTCTCGGGCAACCGCATCGCTTCGATCAGCCGCTCGGGCAACGGCTATGGCTGGAGCAGCGGCGTCGGTAACGGCGGCACCCGGATCGACGGCCGTGGCGCCACGCTGATGCCCGGCATGATCGACGCCCATCTGCATCTGAGCTGGAACAACGCTCCAGGTATCAACCCGATCCAGATGATGCCGATCGAGGAGCACATGCTCTCCACGGTCGAGATGGCCAAGGTCATGATCGATGCCGGCTTCACCGCCGGGCGCGGCGCGGCGGCGGCCAAGCCTCGGCTCGACGTGGTCATTCGCGACGCCATCAACGCCGGGCGCTTTCCCGGCCCGCGCTATACCGCGGCCGGCCCGGAGATCACCACGGTGGGCGGACTGGGCGATGCCACGCCGCCGCATATCCCCCACGAGGGGCTGAACCTCGGCCTGGTCGTCTCCGGCCCCGAGGAAATCCGCCGCACGGTGCGCGAGCTGATCAAGATCGGCGTCGACACCATCAAGCTCAACCTCTCCGGCGAGGAGATCACCGGCATGGGCGCCGAGGAAACGCCGATGTCCGAGGAGGAGCTGGTCATGGCGGTGCGCGAGGCCCGCACCCGCAACAAGAAGCTGGCGGCTCACGCCCGCTCCTCGGATTCCGTCAAGCAGTGCATCCAGCACGGCATCGAGTACATCTACCACGCCTCCTTCTGCAACGAGGAGGTGCTCGACCTGCTGGAGGCCAACAAGGACAAGCACTTCGTCGCGCCGGGTATCGCCTGGCTGATCAACACCGCGCGCAACGCCGGCGACTACGGCGTCAAGCCGGGCTCGCCGATGGCGATCCGCTATGAGCGCGAGCTGGAGATCTGCGTCGAGACCATGAAAAAGATGCACAAGCGCGGCATCAAGGTGCTGATCGGTGGCGACTACGGTTTCGCCTGGACCCCCATGGGCAGCAACGCCAAGGACTTCGAGTACTTCGTCGATTATCTCGGCTTCTCGCCCATGGACGCGATCCAGGCCGGCACCCGCTACGGCGGCGAGATCATGGAGATGGGCGACGAATTGGGGCTGCTGCGCGAGGGCTATCTCGCCGACATGATCCTGGTCGACGGCGATCCCCTCGCCGATATCCGGGTGCTGCAGGATCAAACCAAGCTGCTGGCGATCATGAAGGACGGCAAGTTCCACAAGCCGCCGCAGAACCTGCCCGCCGACATGCGGGTGGCGGTCTAGGCGCTCTCCGGCGGCGGCAAGGCTTCCAGGGCGGCGCGGGCCTCGGCCTCGCTGCCCTGGAGCACGGCGTTCCAGAATCCCGGATCGAGCCGTTCCGGATCGTAGCGAATCTCGACACAGCGCCGCAGCAGGAAGAGCTCCACCCCGCTTACGCCGGGGATCGACAGCAACCGCTGCTTGCCGGCGCTGGAAGCCAGCTCCGGCGCTGCCGTCACGATACCGAAGTCGAAGCCAAGCTCGGCGACGCCATTCTCGTTCGCGCGCAGTTCCAGATGCCCGCGCAGGCTCAGCAGCTTTTCCAGATGGCTGTCGCTCATGCCCCGTGCCCATAGCGGCGGCAGGCTTCCGGCCAGTGTGAGATCAGGGCTGCCCGGGCCGCCTCTGGCAGATCGTAGTCCCGGGGCCGATAGGCGCTCTTCTCCTCGGCCGCCTGCTGGAAGATATCGCGCACGGCCTCGAAATCGCCGAGATCGAGCGCCGCGTAGGTCTCTTGCAACTGCGCGACGGGGTCGCGCACCAGATCCTCGTAGCTCAGTTCGTGGAGCTGCCCTTGCGGAATGGCCTCACTGTCCCTTTGGTAGCTGGCGAAGATTTTCTCGCCATTGGCAACCACCAGCCGCTCCAGTTCATCGTGACGCGGCCGCTGCAGGGCCAGGAAAGGATAGAGCGCTTCGACCAGCCGGAGCGTCGAGGGGTAAACCGAGAAGGGGTCGCGGTGAATGTAGAGAAAGCGGGCATCGGGGAATATTTCCAGAATCGCCGGGATACGCGCCGTGTGGATCGGCGACTTGAGCACCAGCCGCTTGTCCGGCGCACGCAGCATGACCCGCTGCAGAAAGCGCTTGAGCGTCTTCTGCCAGGCCAGCCGGCGGCCGCGCGGCAGCGCCCGCAGGTCGAACAGCGCGCCGTCGCCGGGAAGATTGTTGGGAAAGGCCAGCATCGCCAGCAAGGACGGGTGACCGAGCAGCGCCAGCGCGAAGTCGTCCTCCTGCGGCAGCTCGGTGGAGAGTTGCATGGAGTCCATCGGCCGCTCATCGGGCAACATGCGTCCCAGCACCTTGCGGCCCTGCTCGGCCGTCAGCAGAAAGTGACAGGGGCAGAAGCAATCGTAGGTCGCCGGGAAGCCGTGGCGCGGATCGCGCGTCAGATATTCGTGCAACAGCGTGGTGCCGCTACGCCAATGACCGATGATGAAGAGCGGCGCCGTGATCTCCATCCTGGCCGCGCGGCGCCCATACAGCAGCCGCTCAACCAGCCCTAACGCGGAGTTGTGCAGCGCCATCGCGGTAATCAATGCCGCGCGCGGCCAGTAGGAAAACCCGATGGCAAAGCGGTTGCGCGCTAGCAGTCTCAGCCAGCCGCCGAAGGAGGCGCCCCACCACAGACACAGCCGTTCACTGGCTTGCTTTTGCCGTGCCAAGACCCCGCTTTACATCCCCTCTGCCCGCCAGACGGCCTAGAAGGACCAGGTCATCTTGACATTGACAAAGTCGTCGTTGGAAATCGTGCTCAGGAGGCTCTTCGGCTTATCGTTGAGGAAGAACCTGCCTTCCAAGCCGAGCGTCAGGTTATCGACCACGCGCGTCGACGCCTCTATGGAGGCGGCGATTTCCTGATTGTCCAGATCGACCAGGGCGCCACCGAGAATGTTGGTGGTACCGATGTCGTTGAGGGCGATCCGCGAGCCGATGAAGATATCGTTGTCGAAGATCGTCGGCGGCACGTCGATCCGGTCGGAATCGCGGCTATCGAAGTTGTACTCGCCCAGGATGCCGACATCGACGCCGCTCTCGCCGACATCGAAGAAGGTGTACTCGGCACCACCGACGGCCGCGAAGATCGCACCGCCGTCATGCCCGAAGCGCACCAGGCTCTCCAGCTTGAACAGCCAGTCGCCCTGCGCCGCCTGCATATCGAGCCCGAACTGATCGATCTTGTCGTAGCGCGGCGCCAGCACCAGCTCGCCGACATTGTCGAGCAGACCATCGTCGCAATCGATCACCTCGCAGACGCCTTCCTGCAAGTCCTGCAGGTCGCTACGGCTGTTCTGATTCGACAGGAAGCCGTTGGCGATGTTCTCGAGGATCGAGAAGCGGGAATTGAATCGCGGCGCCAGCCAGGGCTCCCGGCTGATGCCGTGGAAATAGGACAAGCCGATATCCGCTGGACCGAAGCTGTTCTCGTAGCGCAGCGCGAAGTCGACGCTGGCTTCATCCCAGCTGCCTTCGATTTCGCTGCGGCTTTCGTCGACCGGCAGAGGCCCGCGCAGCCGCGAGTCGCCATCGACAAAGGTGCGCTCGCGGAAGCCGGGCAGCACATAGAAGCCGAAGCGGCCAAAATCGCTATCGATATTCAAGTTGATCATCGGCTCGCCGAGGAAGTCCTCGCCGTCGATATCCTCGACCCCATCGACCTGGTTGATGATGTTGACCAGATGCCGGGACTCGGTAACGCCCCAGAACACCCGGTTGATACCGATCACGGTGTCCCAGCCGTCGCCTTCGTGCAGCCAGTAGGCTTCACGGATGTCGGCATGGGTACGGTTGTCGTCCTGCGGATCGACACGGCCGAAACCGACGAAGGTCAAGCGGTCCTCGCCGTTTTCAAAGCGGTAATCGAGCTCGGGCTCGATCGCGACCGACGGCTGAAAAAAGATGTCGTCCTGCGTCCGGAAGCGCGGCTCTTCGAGATAAAACCGATTTTCAGCGGTGATCGAGAAGCCCCAATCGAATTCGCCCGCCCAGGCGCTACCGGCCGAGGCGCTCAGCAGCAATGCCGCGCCCAAAGCCGCCATCGAACAGCTATTCTGTTTCATAGACTTCCCCCGCGTATTCGGCTCGGGCCCAGAATTACCCGCAGCGCTCAAGATTTCCGGCAATGCCGGGTTTCAACTCCCGCAGCCTCGGCTCAACTCGCCCAAGCCGCGCTGGATAGGCGATGGCACCGGCGTAGTCGTTCCCTAAGGAAAGCCCCGCAATCCGCCAGGTTTGACCGCCTCGTCGTATCTCTTCCGCAACGCATTGCCTGAAGGCGGCTTCTTCGAACTGCCCCCGGCTGCCAGCGAAACCCTCGCCGGTCGCCTTTAACAGCGCCTCCAGGTTAACCCAGCCGCTGAAGAACGCCCTGTTCCTCGCGACCGTTGAAAGTCTTTTTAGCAAAATCGAAGCTTCCTCACCAAACAATTCACGCGCCAGGGCATTGAAATCCTTAACAGGCCGAAGCCTTTCGTGGTCGACGCCCAGGGCACTGCCACGGCAGAGCGCCAGCAGCGAAAAGTCTCCGCTATGGGACAGGCTCATCTGCCAGCCCCCCGGATTGGAAATCACCGGTTTGCCATCCGC
The DNA here is from genome assembly GCA_942491105.1 of uncultured Alphaproteobacteria bacterium. Lineage (GTDB taxonomy): Bacteria > Pseudomonadota > Alphaproteobacteria > Kiloniellales > DSM-21159 > JBBEAM01. The sequence goes on from CALNZX010000012.1 coordinate 386,592, forward strand.
GGTGCGGCGGATGCGCAGGGCCGCCGGCGCGCAGCCCAGGGTCTCGGCAATCGCCGCGCGGGCCCGAGGCCAAACCCAGCGCGAGCGGGCTTTGCGCGCGGCCGCGCAGTGCGGCGGAACGGGGATGCGCCAGATCTCGATCCCTGACATCCCCTCCCCCATTTTTACGGACGCACCCGCTCAAGCGCGCGCGTCGTGAAGTCGTTCTCGTCGAGAGCGACCCCAAACTCGAAGCCCGACCAGTTCAGCGTGGTGCTCTTGCCGTTCTGATGATTGTCCATCTCCATGCGCCCGGCCCGCCAGAAACGCTCCTCGTGCAGGGTAAAGCCGCTCAGACTGAGAGTCTTCAGATTCTGGTTCTTGCGGTCGTAGTACTCCGTCTGCCAGAGGCGGTATTCGTCCTGCCCGATCCAATTGATGATGCGTGAATAGCCGGAATCACTGTCGTGGGGCACCCGCTCGACCACCCAGCAGCGGAGCTCCGGCATGGCGGGGCAGGCCTCGTCGCGCAGCCAGGTGTAGCTATAGTTGTCGAGCACCGGCGTGCGCATATCCTCGAAGGAAAATTCACTGCCGACAAACGAGCCGGACTGGTTGCTCGCGGTGATGCGCTTGACCCGCTTCAGGGCCGGCAGGAAGATCCATTGGTCGTCGTCGCGGGTCGTCTGACTGTGGGTCAGCAAGCCGGTACCGGCGATATCCGGGGGAAACTCGAAGATCAGCAGGCTTTTACCCTGGTCGGAGTGCGCCCCCTCCAGGGCCAGGGAGCGGAAACGCCGGGTGCTCTCACCGCCCGAACGGTCGCGCAGGATCATCTCCCCCGCGGAACGGGTCGATCCGAAACCGTCGCCGCGATCGCGCGCCTCCTCGGCGATGCGCCGCCCCTTTTCCTGGGGCGTTTCGTCCTGGGCGGAGCCGGGAGCGGTCCAGGAAAGCGTGCAAGCGCCGAGCAACAGGGCAAGCAGGGCGGCGTTTCGTAACCAGGTCATCGGGTTCGCTCCATCAGTAGAATCAAGGGAGGCAGCAGCAGAAGATCGGCCAGCAGCGCGACCAAGATGACGATCGCCGACAGCAGGCCCATGTCGGCGCTGATCGCGAAGCCGGACTGCGCCAGGACGGCAAAACCGAGCACCAGGGCGACCGTGGTCTGGATCAAGGCGACGCCCACGGTGCGAAAGCTGTAGTCGACCGCCTCGCGCGGCGTCATGCCGTCTTCCCGCCGCGCCCGCAAATACTTGGTAAGGAAATGCACCGTGTCATCGACCACGATACCCAGCGTGATCGCTCCCACGACGGAAACCGCCAGATTGACCTCCTGGTAGAGATACCCCCAGAGACCAAATGCCATGAAGGCCGGCGCAAGATTGGGCACCAGGCTAAGCAGGCCCAAACGCAGGTCGCGGAACAACAGGATCAGAATCAGGGAGATCACCACCAGGGCCACGAAGGTGCCGCGCAGCATGGATTTGATGTTGGTCTCTGAGATATGGGCATAGACAACCGACACCCCCGCGGCGGGCGTATAAAGCTCCGGGGCGTTGTCCCGCAGCCAGGCTTCACCCGCCGCGGCAAGGTTGCGGATATCGGCGGAGGAAGCGTCGCGCAGCCAGACCGTGAAACGGCTCTCCGATTTCTCGACGTTGATCTGGTGGTTGAGATCGCGGCCGAAGGGGACCGAGAGCTCATAGAGCAGCAGCAACTGCGCGGCGAGTTCCCGGCTGTCCGGGATCCGCTCGAAGGCCGGGTCGTCGCCGTTCAGGTTCTTGTAGAGGCGTTTGATCACCTCGGGCAGCGCGCTGACGTTCGAGACCTTGTCCTGCCGCAGATACCAATCCTCGAAGGCTTCCACCTTCTTCAGGTATTCAGGATTGGTGATCCCATACTCTTCGCCCGCCGGCAGAGAGAAGTTCAAGGCGTGCAGCCCGGTCAGTTTGTCCTGCAGATAGTCCGTGTCGCGCCGGAAGGCGTAGCTCTCGTCGAAATAGGCCACGAAATCGTCGTCGAGCTGGATTTTGTACAGCCCCGAGGATAGCAGCAGTGCGACCAGCACTCCGCCTAGCAGCAGCCAGCGGCGGCGCGCCAGCACGAAATCCGCGAGGTGCCTGGCCAAGCCTTCGCCATAGCTCACGCTGTAGCGGCTTCTCCCGGGCATTGCCGCGAAGTAGGCCGGCATAAAGGTGACGCTGTAGATAAACGCAAAGCTCACCCCGATGGCGACCATGTTGCCAAGCTCGCGCAGCGGCGGCGCCTCGCTCCAGTTCAGCGACAGGAAGCCGATCGCCGTGGTCAGGCTGGTGATGAAAATCGGGGAGAAATTGACCCTCAGCGCCTCCGAGATCGCCTGCGTCTTGGTGACGCCGGGGCGGCGCGCGAAATGCGACAGCGTGGTGATGAAGTGAACGCAATCGGCGATACACAGCGTCATGATGATGACCGGGGTGCCGCCGGTTCCGGCCGTCAGCTCGATGCCAAACCAGCCAGCCAAGCCCAGCGCGCTGGCCACCGAGGCCCCGATAATCAGCAGAGTCGCGGCGGTGGCGCTGAAGCTGCGGAATCCGGCCAACAGGGCAAGAACGATCAGGCCGAGCATGATCGGCGCCAGGGTCTTGAGATCGTCGCGCCCGGCCATGCCGAAGGCGGCGTCGCCGAGGATCGAGCCGGACAGGCGAATTTCGATGTCGGGGTAGCGGGTGCTAATCTCCGCGGCCATGGCCTCGGCGGCGGCGACGATCTCGCGTACCGCCTTGGCGTTGCCCTCGGGCTTCAAGATGAAGACGTTGACCCCGGTGACCGCACCGTTCTCGGAAATCAGATAGCTGCTGAGCTCCTCGTTGGTCAGCGCGATGTCGCGGATCCGCTGCCGTCCGGCCTCGTCGAGGCCGGCGGCATCCTCGTAGAGCGGCTCGATTACCAGGTCGTCGCCCTTGGCGTAGCTATGCTGGTAGTTGGCCAGGGACTCCACCCGCGTCGAATGCGGCAGGGTCCAGGCCATGCCGGACAGGTCTTCAATCGCCCGCAGCCCTTCCGCGGAGAGCACGTCGCCAGAGCGCGCGGTCAGGATAAAGACCACCGTGCCCGCCTTGGAATAGCTGTCCTCGAGATGCCGCAGAGCCTGCGCGTGGGGATTGTCGCCGCCGAGAAAGGCCCGGGTATCCGGGTTGAAGCGAATGTTGGCCAGGCCCGCGCCCGTCGCCAGCATCAAAACCAGACAGACCAGGATCACCGGCCAGGGCCGCTCTGTCGTCAGGCGGCAAAGCCAGCGCAGAGCGGGATGCCCTGCCGCTTTCACCGCCTCGATGGCTGGCCGTTCGGGCGTGCTCATGATGGCGGGCGATTCCGCGCCGGAGAAGCGCGCCGTCTTATGGAGGGCTGCCGCACCGTCCCTACTCCGCCGGTTCCAGGGCTGGCTCGGATTTCAGGCCCTTCAGCAGGCGGCTCAGGCGGCTCTCGGGCCGGGCAAGGAGGCGCCGCAACAGGGCGTCGTAGTCGGCAAGAATGCCTTCGACGGTCTTGGCATCGTAGATATCCGCGTTGTAGCGCGCCTCTCCGTAGATCACGCCCTTGGCTTCCTGCACGTAGAGACCCAGGTCATAGAGCGCTGAAAGCCGGTCCACAGGGAACCGGGTCAAGGCGAGATCGCCGAGATCGAGCTTTGCCTCGCCGGTCGCGTCGTTGATGAAGGCATCGAAGGTGTCGTTGCCGAGATTGCCCGGATGGCGCATCGAGAAGCCGATCTGGTAGAGCGCGGTTTGCGTATCGCTGCGCGTACGCACGGCACGGTAAACCTCGTCCTGCTCGGCGAGCTGCGCGATCGCCTCCTGCAGCGGGTAGGACTGCTGCGCCAGCACCGACCCCAGCTCCTTCTGCGCCACCTTGCAGAGGCTGTGGAAATTCGAGTCCGGGGAGACGGTCAAACGGTAGGCGATCATGTTCGCCAGATTGCCGACGATACCCTCGAACTCCTGCCGCACGCGGTTGGCCGAGGCCGAGTGAATCAGCACTTCGCCGTTGCCGCTGTAACCCTGAAGCAAGGCCGCGTAGGCCGCCAGCAAGACCGCGAACTCGGTGACGCCAAGCTTCTTGGACAGGGCGTCGATGTCCGCGGGCAGCCCGCCGGCAATGCGGAAATAGGTCAAGCCGCCCTTGGTTGGCGGCTGCGCCTTGCGCGTGCGGGTTTGCGGAATGGTCAGGCGGGGCGGCTTGCCGCCGAGACGCTGCTGCCAGAAACGCAGAGCCTCTTGGCCCGCGGCGCTGGAGATGAACTTGCTCTGCCAGAGCAGAAAATCGTCGTAGGAGGGCGCCGCCTGATCGCTATCCAGACCCTCGGCGCCGTCCAGACCCACATAGAGCGTCAGCAGCTTTTGCAGGATCAGCAGGAAGGACCAGCCGTCGCCGGCCAGCTGATGGGTTTTCAGCACCACGACATCGCTGTTGCCGGGCCGGTGGAAGATCATCAGCCGGAACAGCGGTCCGTTCTCGATGTCCGAGATTTCCGAAGCCCGCGCGGCCACGAGCTCGCGAAAGGCGGTCTCGCTCATGCCCTCGGCGTCGTAGACCTCGAGCCCCGTGGGGTGCATGTCGCTGATCAAACGGCCTGGGCCATTCTCTTCCTCGGGATAGGCGGCGCGCAGCATCCGGTGCTGCTGGGTCAGCGTATCGAAGGCCTTGCGCAGCCGCTGGGTATCGAGCCGGGGCTTGACCGCCAGGGCCTGGGTGTTTTCGCAGTCGCGCAGCACCGCCTCGGCCTCTGGGTGGGCGCGCATCAGCCCCCACACCCACTTGCCGTTGGCGTCTATCACCGGCGCGTCGCCGGCGCTCTCCTCGGCCGCGTCCTCGACGGCCTCGCCCTTGGCGAGCGACAGCTCAAGGTGTTCGAGGATGGCCTCGCTCAAGCCGTCGATGCTCGGGCGCTGCAAAAACTTGCCGACCGGAAGATCGATGGCGAGTTCGGATTCGATGCGGTTTTTCAGTTCGAAGGAAGTCAGGGAATCCAACCCCAGCTCGTTGAGCTGGCGGTCGGAGTCGATCTTAGCGGCATCGACCTTAAGGACCTTGGCGATCTGCTCCGCCAGATACCCGCGCAGCAGAGCCGGCCGCTCGCCCGGCGCCACCGCCAGGACCTGGGCCCGGATCTTGCCGCCGCCGCCCTGGCCGCCGGCCAGCATGGTTACGAGGTCCTTGGTGCGCGGCATCATGCGCAGCGCCGGCGTGGTGCCGGCCAGCTTGGCCCAGTCGATTTTCAGGCAGGCCGCGGAATCGATTTCCTTGCGCAGCAAAACGCCGAGTCCGTCCAGCGCCTCTGGAATCTCCACCGGCAGAATGCCCATGCTGGACATGTAGCTCATCAACGCGTCGTTACGCTGGGCCACGCCTGTGCCGCCGAGCACGCCCCACATGATCGACAGGCCCGGCAGCCCCTGGGCATGACGCCAGCGGCACAGCCCGTCGAGGAAGGCGTTGGCGGCAACGTAGTTGGCCTGCCCGGTCGCGCCGAGCAGCGCGGCGATCGAGGAGAAGCAGACGAAAAAGTCGAGAGTCTCGTTCGGGACCGCCCGGTGCAGGTTCCAGGCGCCGGCCATTTTCGGCGTCAGCACCTTCATCAGCCGCGCCTCGTCGAGCTGCCCGATAAAGGCGTCGTCGAGCACCACCGCGCCATGGATCACGCCGCGCAGCGGCAGCTTGTCGGCCTTGGCCCTGGCCACGGCTTTCTCGACATCGCCCAGCTTCGAGACATCGCCTCTGATCACGCGCACCTTGGTGCCCTTGCGCCGCATCCGCGCAACCGCCTTCCTGGCGGCCTCGCTGGAGGCCCCGGACCGGCCCATGAGATAGAGCGCGCCGGCCCCCTGTCCGGCCATCCACTCGGCGATCTCCAGGCCGAGGCCGTTGAGTCCGCCGGTAATCAGATAGCCGCCCTTCGCGTTGAAGCGGATCGGGCGGCGCACATCGCGCTCGACCCGCGGAGCCTCCTCATCGAAGGTCACCACGACCTTGCCGATATGCTCGGCCCGCTGCATCAGCTTGAAGGCCTCGGCGACCCGGCTGACGGGGTAGCTGCAGGTCGGCAGCGGCTTGATCTTCTTCTTGGCAAAGAGGCGAAGCAGCTCGCGGTTGATCTCAGCCACCTCGGGGGCGTGCTTGGCGTCGATATTGGCCATGTCGATGACAAACACCGAGATGTTGCGGGCCAGCGCGCGCATGCCGATGGTGCTGTCGGAATAGACGTCGCGCTTGCCGATCTCCAGGAAGCGTCCGAAGGGCCGCAGGCAGGAGAGCCCCTTCTCGATCGCCGGCCCGGCCAGGGCGTTGAGCACCACGTCGACGCCTTCGCCCCCGGTCGCGGCACGGACTTCGTCGGCGAAGTCCAGGCTGCGCGAGTTCATCACATGCTTGATGCCCATGCGGCGCAGCAGCGCGCGCTTCTTGTCGCTGCCGGCGGTCGCGAAGATTTCCGCGCCGACCATCTTGGCGATCTGGATCGCCGCCAGGCCGACGCCGCCGGTCGCGAGGTGGATCAGCACCCGTTCGCCCTTCTTCAGCCGGGCCTGGGCGATCAGCGCGTAGTAAGCGGTGACGAAGGCCGAGGGAATCGTCGCCGCCTCCTCCGCGCCGATGCTGGCGGGCAGCTTGAAGGCAATCTCGGCGGGGACGCAGAAGTGGCCCGCCAGGCAGCCCTTGCCCGTGGTCATTACCCGGTCGCCGAGCTTCAAACCCTTGGCGCCCTTGCCCAGCCGGGTGACCACGCCGGCGCATTCCAGGCCGAGCGCGTCCCAGGCCGCGCCCTTCTCCGCCTCCTCCGGAAGCAGGCCGCTGGCCGCCATGATATCGCGGAAATTCAGGCCGACGGCCTGCACCCGCAGTTCGACCTCGCCCTTGCCCGGCGCCCGGCGCGGGGCGTCGACGGCGCGCAGGGTATCGATGATCCCCGGCGCCGGCATGGTGACGCGGTAGGTGGTCTCCAAACCGAACTCGCCGGCCGGCACCCGCTTGTCGGGCAGCGCCGCTTCCTCGCGCTGTTCCAGCCTGCGCAGGTAGCGCTTGCCGCCGCGCAGGGCGACCTCCAGTTCTTCACCGTTGGCCAGCAGCTCGCGCAGCAGCGCGGCGCGCGCGGCCTTGGAGCGGCCGCGGTCGAGATCGATGGTCGAAACCTTGAGCCGCGCCGTTTCGCTAAGCAGGCTGCGCGCCATGCCCTGGCTCGGCACCTGTGCCAGCGGCATCGCCCGCGCGGCATCCGCGGCGCTGAATGCCTCCGGAACCACCTGGCCGCCAGCGCCGATGACCCAAAGCCGCGGCGACCAGGAGTCCCGCTCGTTCAGCGCCTGGACCAGATGTATCAGACTCAGCGCGCCCGCCCGCTGCGCTTCGAGGAAGTCCTCCGCTTCAGGATCTTCCCGATGGCTCGTCGCGGCCATGCTCCAGAAATGCAGGATGTCGCTGGGCAGACTCTCGCGCTCCGCGAGCCTGCTCACCAGACGGTCGAAGTCGCCGCGCTGGCGCGGATCGATGGTAAAGACCGCGTCGTTCTCGGCGAACGCACCGCCGATGCGGACCTCGGTCCAGCTATGACCGAGGGCGGTGACCGCCGCGTGCAGTTCCTTCACCGCCGCCTTGCCATCGGTAAAAACCAGCCAGTGACGCGGCCGCCGTTCGGCCTCCGGGTCGCGCGGCAGCGGTTCCGCGGGCTCCCAGACCTCTTGATAGAACCCGGCATCCATCTCGCCGCTGTTCTTGGCCCGCAGATCGACATGACGAAAATGGCCATCCTCGATCTCGCAAACCGGTCGGCCCTTTTCATCCTGATAGACGATGTCGATGCGCATCAGCTTATCGCTGGGCTCGATCATCCGGCTGTGCGCCAGAATGCGTTTGCCGGGGCGGCGGAAGAAGCGCACCCGCTTGTAGGAGACCGGCAGGTAGCCGCCGGATATGCCTTTGCCGCGCGAGAGCAGGTACTGCACGATCAACGAAAAGGGCAACTGCAGCCCGGCATCGCCGAGCACGGGGTGCAGAAAATAGCGGGAGAAATCCTCGCCTAAACCCTTGGGCAGCCGGATGCTGGCTCCAGCCTCGCCCTGCCCCGCCCACACGCTGCTCAAGCCGCGAAAACGCGGTCCATACTTCAGGGCGCTGTCCTTGAAGACGTCGTAGAACTTCGCGCCGCGCACCTTGGCGATGGCGTTCTTGTAGGCTTCGCCCTTCCGCCAGTCAGGCAGTTCCGGCTCCGGAATATCGCGCACGGACAGCCGCGCGGTCGCGCGCAGCGACCAGGCCGGGTCGCCCTCGCGTGTCCGGCTGTAAATCGACAGCATCGATCGCTTGGGCTCGAAGACGGTTTGAACCAGTTCGACCTCTTCCTCGGGCACCTGCATGGCCTCGTTGAGGACGACGTTCTCCAACTCGATCACGCCCTCGCCGAACAGCTCCTGAGCCGCCGCGAACATCATCTCCAGGAAACCGGCGCCGGGAAAGATCGGCGCGGCCTGCAGCCTGTGATCCTCGAGATAGGGGAAGTGGCGCAGGGAGATATCGTTCTCCCAGGTCGGGTTCGGCGCCATCACCCGATAGCCGAGCAAGGGGTGTACGGCGCTGCTGTGCAGCTTGTCGGAGACCTGTTCGGCGTCGTGTGCGTAGGGCTTGAGCTCCCAGGGATAGAGCGGCAGGGCGATGCGCTCGTAGTCTGCCTCGCCAAGCTGCGTCCAGTCGGGATGCACGCCGTGAACGAAGAGTCCGCCCAGGGCCCGATAGAGCGACTCCCGATCCTTTGCCTTGCGGCTCAGGGTCGCGATCACCGCTCCCTGCTTGCCGCCTTCGGCCAGGCAGGTGCCGATCAGCCCGGCCAATGTCGGGTGCGGTCCGATTTCCAGGAAGGTATTGAAGCCGCGCCGCGCCGCCTGATCGACGCCGTTCTTGAACAGCACCGCGTGGCGGATGTTGCGCCACCAGTAATCGGCGCCCAGCGCCTGGCCGCCTATCACCGTGCCGGTGACCGTCGAGATCATCGGGATCTCGCCGGCTCTGGGCTTCAGGGTCATGGCCGAGGAGAGGAATTCCTCCTTGATCTCCTCCATCATGAAGGTATGCGGCGCATAGCTCATCTTGATGCGCCGGGTGAAGACCTCTCCCCCCGCCTCAAGGTGAGACAACACCCGGTCCAGGGCTTCCTTCTCGCCGGCCAGGCTGACCATGTTGGCGCCGTTGACGGCGGCGACCTCGACCTGATCCTCGCCGAGCGTGGCCAGCAGCGAGCGGGCATCGACCACCGACAGGCCGACCGCGGCGATGGCGCCCTTGCCTTCGGTCTGCTCAGAGAGGCGGCCGCGGTGGTAGATGCAGAGCGCCGCGTCCTCGAGACTGAGCGCGCCTATCGCATAGGCCGCCGCGACCTCTCCGAAGGAATGTCCGAGCACGCCTTCGGGAACGATGCCCCAGGCGCGCAAGCGCTCGACCAGCGCGATCTGCACGGCGAAGATCGCCGGCTGCGTGATCCGCGTGGCGTGAATGTTCGACTCCGCCTCGGGCTTGGTCATCTCCTCGAGAATCGACCAGCCGGAGATCTTGCCGAAGGCCTTGTCGAATTTCTCGACGCAGCTACGGAAGACCGGATCCTTCTCCAGCAGCTCGCGGGCCATGGCCCACCACTGCCCGCCCTGTCCGGTGAACACGAACATCAGCTTGGGCGTGCGGGTCACCTGGCCGGTCACGACATCCGCCGCGCTCTTGGCCGAAGCCTCCGCCTCGGCCTCCTCGCTGGCGAGCTGACGCAGACGCTGCAGTAGCTGGGTCTTGGTTTCGGCGGAGATGGCCGCGCGATAGGGCAGATGGGAGCGGTTGAGCGCCAGGGTGCCGGCGAGATCGCGCAAGCTGGGCGCCTTGCGGCCCCGGTCCTCGATCCACGCCGCGAGATTGCCTGCGACGGTCTTGAGCGCGGCCTCGCTGGCCGCCGAAATCGGCAACAGCCAGCGGCGGCGCTGCTTGTCGGCAGGGGGCGCCTGTACCAACGGCGGCGCCTCTTCCAGCAACGCGCTGGCGTTGGTCCCGCCGAAGCCGAAGGAATTCACCGCCGCCATGCGCGGACGATTGTGCCGCGGCCAAGCCGTTCTTTTCAGCGGCAGCCGGATCTTCAAATCCTCGAAGGGAATGTTCGGATTGGGCTGGGAGAAGCCGGCGTTGGGCGGAATCTCGCCATGATGAATGCAGAGGGCGGCCTTGATCAGGCCGACCGTTCCGGCACCGGATTCGAGATGCCCGATCTGGCTTTTCACCGCGCCGACGTAGACGCCGTCGTCGTCGCGGCCGCACTGCCCGAAGACCCGTCCGATGGCTGCGGCCTCGATGGGGTCGCCGACCGGCGTCCCGGTTCCGTGCGCCTCGACGAAATCCACGTCCCTGGGCGCGACCCCGGCCTTGGCACAGAGCTCGCGCAGCATGGTTTCCTGCGCCTCTCCGCTGGGCACGGTTATGGTCGAGGTGTTGCCATCCTGGTTGACCGCCGTGGCGCGGATCTGGGCATAGATCCGGTCGCCGTCCTCCAGCGCCTTGGACAGCCGCTTCAGTACCGCCACGCTGGCGCCTTCGGCGCGTACGTAGCCGTTGGCCTCGGCATCGAAGGTGCGGCTGCGTCCCGCCGGGGACATCATGTTGGCGGAGCTGAAGTTGACGAAGATCGAAGGGTCGAGCATCAGGTTGACGCCGCAGGCCAGCGCCATGTCGCTCTCGCCATCGAGGATGCTGCGGCAGGCGAGATGGGTCGCCACCATCGAAGAGGAGCAGGCGGTATCGGTCGCCAGACTCGGCCCGCGCAGATCGAGCCGGTGAGAGATCCGGTTGGCGGTGATGCAGATGGCATTGCCGGTCGCGGCGTGGATGTCATCGAGGTAGGAACGCCCGCGCTGGATGTTTCCGTAGTCATTGACCGACACGCCCACGAAGACTCCGGTCTTCGAGCCGCGCAGTTCGAGCAAGGGAACTCCGGCGTCCTCGAAGGCTTCCCAGGCCGTCAAGAGCAGCAGACGCTGCTGGGGATCCATGGCCTCCGCCTCGCGTGGCGAAATGCCGAAGAAATCGGCATCGAAGTCGGTCGGCTGCTCGATAAAGCCGGCCCATTTTGTAACCATCGCGCCGGGGCGCTTACCCGTGGGGTCGTAGAACTTGTCGATGTTCCAGCGGTCCTTTGGGATTTCGACGATTCCGCTTTCGCCAGAACACATGAATTCCCAGAACTCGGCCGGCGAAGAAACATTGCCTGGCAGCCGGCAGCCGATCCCGACGATGGCGAGGGGTTCTTCGGTGTTCTGGCTTCTGTTCTTGCGAACGGAATCCCGGCTCATAACGTTCACTTTCCACCCCTTGCTGCCACGCCTGCCTCTTGCTGTGTTATCGCCCTGCCGCGCTGGCGGACGATGGGCGGATAATCAGGCATCGGCCTTCTCCAGCTTGCGCAGGATGTAGCCTTCGGCAATGCCGCGTAGCCGCTTTGCCAGGCGCGGCGTGTACCAGCGCCGTGGCCTGACCCGCGCCTTCATCAGGCCGGCATCGAAATAGAGATAGCCCGGCGCCGGCGGCACGCGCGCAAGGCGGCCGCGACGCACCTCGCTATTCTTGAGCAGTTGGAAGATCAGGTGATCGGCCAGAAATCCCGTTGCCAGCACGGGATTGGTACCGAAAATCGGTGCCTTGCCCTTTTCGGCGAGCAAGCGCATGCCCATGCCGCGATTGGCCCAGAGGCTACTGGGTGAGGTGTAGGACGGCGGCTCGGGAACCAGCGCCATCGCCACCGACGCCAGCACCCGCGCGCGCTCCTTCGGGGTCACGGTCTTTTCCGCGATCCTGCGCTCCAGCTGGCAGGCCTCGGCATAATCGAGCGCCAGCATATCTTCCATGGCCATCGCCTCCGGCGTGAACAGGAAAAGCCGCGTGCCGAAGCCGACGGTATTGCAATTGAGCACCGGGATGCCTTTCGCCCGGGCGCGCTGATGCAGCAGGATACGCGCGCCGACAACCCAGAATTCAATCTCGTCGCAGACGATATCGCAGCCCTCGAGGAAGCTCTCGACGGTCGCTTCGCCAATGCCTTGCGGGTAGACATGAATCTCCGAGTCGTCGCTGATTCGGCGCAGCGCACGCGCCGTGGCCGAGGCCTTGGGATGACCGATGGTCTCGCGCGTCGCGCCAAATTGGCGATTCATGTTGCTCGCGTCGAAGAGCTCGCAATCGGCGATCTTGATCCGGCCGATTCCGGCCCGCAGCAGGGTCTGGGCGATCAGGCCGCCCATGCCGCCGCAGCCGGCGATACCGACCGTGGTGTTACGCAGTTGTTCTTGTTCCTGTGGGGACACCCAGCCGATGTTGCGGTCGATGCGTTCGCGATAGAAGGACTCGTCTGCCTGCCGCGGCGTCAGGATGTAAAAGCTATCCTGATCAAGGACTCCCGGTAAGTCCTCGCCGTGTACTGCCTTCACGCTCCCCTCCCACGCATTGCCCCGCTAATCGCTCGCTCACGATGCCGTGAACACTGGCATGACCCCTAAAATGCCACAAGCAAACTATGCTGCATTGCCGCAATTTTCTTTCGTCGGCACGGAAAATGCTACGACTGCGCGATCTCTAGCATTGCGTTTTCCTAGAGGTGGAAAACTTCATCGGCCTCATCCAAGCTGCCGGGGAAAAGCTCCCTAGGCGGCGTCAACGACACTGGAAAAAAGCATGCAGGATCTTCTTCGTCTAACCGCCAGCGAAGCCGTACGCTTACTGCGCCTGGGAGAAATCGCGCCGCTGCAACTCGTCGAGGCCGCCATCGCGCGCATTGAGACGATCGACGGCGCGATCAACGCCCTGCCGATACGCTGCTTCGAACGCGCGCGTGCACAGGCGGCGGCCCTGGCGCCGGAGGAATTTGCCGAGAATCCCCGCGCCCTTTGCGGCCTGCCAATCGCGGTCAAGGACTACAACGATGTCGGCGGCGTGCGCACCACCTACGGTTCGCCGATCTTCGCCGGAAATGTCGCCGCGCAGTCCGACGCCACCGTCGCCAGGCTGGAGCGCAACGGCGCGATCCCCCTCGGCAAGACGAACGTGCCGGAATGGGCCGGCGGCCACACCTTCAATCCCGTCTTCGGCGCGACGCGCAATCCCTGGGATACCCGGATGAGCGCGGGCGGCTCTTCGGGAGGCTCCGCCGCCGCCGTGGCCAGCGGCATGGCTTGGCTGGCGACCGGCAACGATCTCGGCGGCAGCCTGCGTACGCCGGCGGCGTTTAACGGCATCGTCGGCCTGCGCCCAAGCCCTGGCCGGGTCCCGCGCGGCGCCCGCTTGCCCGCCTTCGATTGCCTCTGGGTCGAGGGGCCGATGGCGCGCAATCTACGCGACCTCGCCTTGATGCTCGACGCCGGCGCCGGGCAGGAGCCGGATGACCCGCTGTCCTTCGAGGATCCCGGCACAAACTTCGTCGCCGAGCTGGAGGGCGGGGATCTGCCCCGGCGGGTCGCCTTCAGTCCGGATCTGGGGATCGTTCCCATGGGTCGGGAGATCGCCGGAATATGCCAGGCCGCGGCCCTGCGCTGCGGGGATTTCGGCGCCGAGATTACCGGCGATATTCCCGATTTCAGCGGCGCGCTGGACGGCTTCCAGACTCTGCGGGCCATGCTCTTTGCCACCTTGATGGGACCGATCCTCGACACACATCGCGCGGATATCGCACCCGAGATTATCGGCAATATCGAGCGCGGGCTGAACCTGACGCCGCAGCAGATCTTCGCGGCGGAGCGCCAGCGCGACGCGCTCTACCGCCGCATGACCGCCTTCTTCGAGACCCACGACCTGCTGCTCTGCCCAGCGGCTTCGGTAGCGCCCTTTCCGGTCGAGCAGCGCTATGTCACGGAGATCGACGGGCGCGCCTGCGAGACCTACATCGACTGGTTCTCGATCACCTTCGCCTTGACCATGACCGGCTGCCCGGTCCTCAGCCTGCCCTGCGGCTTCACCGCCGAGGGCCTGCCGGTCGGGCTTCAGATCGTCGGCAAGCCGCGCGGCGAAGCGGCGCTGCTGCGCGCCGCCTACCGCCTGGAAGAAAGCCTCGGTCTGCAGGGTCAGCTGCCGATCGATCCGCGCGGTCCAGGCGTCTAAGCGCGGGCAGGCTGGCGCCGGCGAGCGAAGCGGGGCTATCCTGGGCTGGAGGATCCGCCGGCGAGCCTGGCGGCGGACGCGGCGGAAGGTGGCGGCGGTCATGGCGAAGTCGAGGAAACCGGACAAGGACGACGCAAGCCTGAACGGGACCGAGGAATTCTCCAAGCAAGACGCCGAGCAAGCCGAGGAGAACGCCTGGCTACCGGCGCCGCTGGTCTACCAAATCATCCGACATGAAGGCGAAAGGGAACTCTCCCGCCCCGCGGTGGCGCTGTGGTGGTCGGGGCTGGCGGCCGGCATGTGCATCGGGCTCTCGGTCTACGCCAAGGGCTTGCTGCATATACACCTGCCGGACACGGCGTGGCGGCCCCTGGTCGAGAATTTCGGCTACTGCGTCGGTTTCCTGGTGGTGATCCTGTCGCGTCACCAGCTTTTCACGGAAAACACCATCACGCCGATCCTGCCCCTGATGGTGCGCCGGTCCTGGCATTGCCTGTTTGCGGTGATCCGGCTTTGGCTGCTGGTCGCCGCCGCCAACCTGGTCGGCGCGCTGCTGTTTGCGTTGTTTTGGAGCTACAGCCAGATCGCCGACGCGCAGCTGCTCGATGCGATGCGCGAGGTCGGCAGGGCGACCATGCACAACAGCCTGCTGCCGATGTTCACCAAGGCGATCGCCGCCGGCTTCCTGATGGCCGCGCTGGTGTGGATCATGCCCAGCGCCAAGGGCGCCACCTTCTGGGTGATCGTGGTGATCAGCTATCTGATCGCCGTCGCCGACCTAACCCATATCGTCTCGGGAGGTGTCGGCGTCCTGCTGCTGGTCCTCGCCGGCGAAACCTCGATCATCGGTTTCTTCCTCGACTTCGGTCTGCCGGTCTTTCTCGGCAACGTGATCGGCGGCGCCGGGCTGTTCAGCGTGATCGTCTACGCGCAGGTGCGCCGGGAGATCACGGAGGAGCAGGTGGAGGACTGAACGCTTCCGCCCTCCGCCCTCCGCCGGGCTGTCTCTAGGCCGCCTGTGCCGCCTGTTCCAGGCTATCCAGGATCGCATCGCAGAAGGCGTCGAGATCCTCCGGTTTGCGGCTGGTGATCAGCTGGCCGTCGCGCACCACCCGTTCATCGGACCACTCGGCCCCGGCATTCTCGACGTCGGTGCGGAGCGAGGGATAGGAAGTCGCCCGGCAGCCGCGCAGCAGATCGGCCTCGGCAAGCAGCCAGGGGCCGTGGCAGATCGCCGCCACCGGCTTGCCGGCCTCGTGGACCTGCTTGATGAATGCGACCGCGTCCGGCTTGCTGCGCAGTATGTCCGGATTGATGACGCCGCCCGGCAGGACCAGCGCGCTGTAGTGCGCGGCGTCGGCCTCGGCCAGCGTTTTATCCACCGCGACCTCGTCGCCCCAGTTGTCGCCGCGCCAGCCGCGGATTTTCCCCGCTTCCAGGGAGATTACATCGACATCCAGACTCGCTTCCTTCAATCGCTTGCGCGGCACCTCGAGTTCCGACTGCTCGAAGCCTGAGGTCGCGAGGATGGCAATCGCCTTACCTGTCAAATCGGTCATCGCTTTCCAAACCTTTCTTTCTCGCCTTCGGCGCAGACCTCCCACCTGGGTGGCAGGCTGAGACACGTCAAGCCCGCAGCCCCGGCTACTGCGCCTGCTGATCCTGCTGCTGCTCCTCGATGGATTCTTCGACGAGGATTTCCTCCGCCTGGTCCATTTCTTCGGCGCAGACCGCGGCGTCGCCTTTGGCGTCGGCCTGCTTGGCTGCTTCCAGGTGCTGAATCACCGCCGCCTTGTCCGGTTCGCTGACGAACCAGCTCTCGCGCGGCATGGCGGGGCCGCCCTCCTGGTACACCGTGGTGCCGCCGTTTTCCTCGACGGTCACGCCCTCCTCGGCATGCTCCGAGGAGGAACCTTCGCTGGGGTCTTTGTCTGCGGGATCCTGAACCAGGCCCGGATGGCTCTCCATCGCGGCGATCCGCGCGGCGCAGTCCGAGGCGGCGCTCGCGGGCAGCGGCAGCGCAATCGCCGCGGCGATCATCAATGAGGACAGTCTGAACATTGCAGGGCTCCAAAAAATTGCGGTTTCAGGAGGAACAACGGATTTCACCGGCGCAAGTTCCATAGCGCCGCCCTCGGAGGTGCGCGGCGGCGATGATCGAGGGAACGATTCCCGCCGCCCCGCGTTACGCCAGCAACGCGCGTATTCCGCACCACCCGAGAAAGGCCGCAACGTGGATATCATCCGTATTATTCTGGCTATACTTCTGCCGCCGCTGGGCGTGTTCCTGCAGGTCGGCATCGGGCTGCATTTCTGGCTCAATATCCTGCTGACGATTCTGGGCTACATCCCAGGTATCGTGCACGCCATCTGGATCATCGCGCGCCGCTGAACAGACCTGGAAAGGGCCAAACAGCTTTTCCACGCCGCGGGCGATCCACGCTAGACTCCTTGGCGGACCTGCCCTATTCGGTGGCTCATGCCCAAACAGCACACGGCTACCGTGGCGGACAACGCGCCCTCGCCGCAACATGCCCCTCTCGGATTCACCCAGTTCGTCAGCCTGATCGCCGCCCTGATGGCGCTCAACGCGCTGGCCATCGACATCATCCTGCCCGGCTTCCCCGAGATCGAGCGCTCTTTCGCGCTGAGCGATCCGAATCAGGCGCAGACCGTGATCACCGCCTATCTGCTCGGCTTCGGTCTCGGGCAGCTGGCGATCGGCATTCTTTCCGACCGCTACGGGCGGCGGCCGGTGCTGCTCGTGGGGATCCTGCTGTACGGCGTCGCCGCCGTGATCTGCATCCTGGCGCCCAGCATGACCACCCTGCTGATCGCCCGCTTCATTCAGGGTCTCGGCTCCGCGGCGCCGCGCGTCGTCGCAGTGGCCGCGGTGCGCGACTGCTACGGCGGCCGCCGCATGGCGCGAGTCATGTCCCTGGTGATGATGGTCTTCATGGCCGTGCCGATTCTGGCGCCCTCGATCGGCCAGCTGATCCTGGTCGCCGCCTCCTGGCACGCGGTTTTCGGCTTCCTGGCGCTCTACGCCTTCGTCGCCTTCGGCTTCTGCCTGCGCTACCTGCCGGAAACCCTGCACCCGGAATGGCGCCGGCCGATCCAGCTTGCGGTTATCGGCGAAGCGCTCGCGTCGATCCTCGGATCGCGGCAGACCGTTGGCTACATGCTTTCGGCCGGCGCGTTCTTCGGTGCCCTGTTCGGCTTCATCAACTCCGCGCAGCAGATCCTCGGCGATGTCTACGGGCTCGGGCGCTGGTTTCCCCTGGTCTTCATGGTGACCGCCGCCGGCATCGCCTTCTCCGCCTTCGTCAATTCCCGGCTGGTCGAGCGACTCGGCATGCGGGTGCTGAGCCATGGCGCGACCCTGGTTTTCATGGCCCTATCCCTGGTCATGCTCGCCCTGGCGCAGCTTGGGCTGTTGAACGTGATCGTTTTCCTGCCGCTGCTGACGACGGCGATGCTGCTGGTCGGCCTGGTCTTCGCCAATTTCAACGCCCTGGCCATGGAGCCGCAGCAGCAGGTCGCGGGCATCGCCTCCTCGGTCATCGGCGCCGTCACCGTGCTGCTCGGCGCCGGAAGCGGCTACTTCATCGGCCAGGCCTTCGATGGAACGCCGGGCCCCTTGGCCATGGGGTTCGTAATCTCCAGCGCGACCACTCTGCTGCTTCTGCTGATCGCCGAGCGTGGCCGGCTATGCCAGCCGCAGGAAGGGCGCGGGGCGGAGGACTAGAGGCTCTCCCCCCGGCGCAGCGCGCTTTCGAAAAGCTGCAGGGTGCGCATCCCCGCGATGTCCGCGGCGCGCGGGTCATAGCTGCCGCGCTGGTTGCAGTGGAAACCGTGGCCGGCGTCATAGAGGTGAATGCCGACGCTGGGCTGGGCCTTGCGTAGCGTCTCGACATCGCTCAGCGGAATGCCCTGGTCCTGCTTGCCGAAGTGCAGGATGGTCGGGCACTGGGGCGTCTCCCCGGCGAGCTCGTGGATGCCGCCGCCATAGTAGCCGCTGGCCGCTTGCAGATCCAGGCGGCAAGCCGCCGCGTAGGTCACGTAGCCGCCCCAGCAGAAACCGACGATGCCGACACGCCCGGCCGGCGCCACCGCGGCCCGCGCCGCCTCGATGTCGGCCATCACGTCGTCCAGCTCCGCGTTGGCTTTCGCCTTGAGCGCGCGGCCCTGTTCGATATCGGCGGGCTCGTAGCCGGTCTCGAAGCCTTTTTCGAAGCGGTCGTAGAGGGCCGGAGCGATCGCCGTGTACCCGACCGCGGCCCAGCGCTCGACCAGGTCGCGGATATGCATGTTGACGCCGAAGATCTCCTGGATCACGACCACGGCGCCCAGGGGCGTGCCTTCCGGGTCCGCCCGGTAGGCGTCGAGGACATGTCCGTCGGTGGCGGTCAGCTGGATGGAAGTGGGCACGGCGCGTCTCCTTGATGTGGGGACGCAGACATAGCGCAGGCCGCCCTCCGGAAACAACCGGGCCGTGGCGAGGCCCGAGATGTCCCAGGCATCGCCACGGGTTGCGGGGCTAAACGATCAGGGATCGACCTTGGTCAGCCAGCTATGGGCATTCTCCGCATAGCCTTCCGACATACGGGTCACAGGATCGCGCGAAGCCGCTTCGGAGAGCACTGCAAGCAGGCCGCCCGGCGCGTAGCCGGCCGAGGTGGCAAGCTGGCTGTTGCTGGCCAGAACCTCATCGGTCGCGGCATCGACGACCTTGAAGGTGGCCCGCAGGCTGTGAGCGCCGCCAACCAGTACGGCCTGGCCGCTGGAGACCACGTTGACGGAATTGAGGATCACTTGGATCTCGACCGGACGCGTGCCGTCGAAGCCTGCCGCGAACTTGCGCTCCATGGCGGTTTGGACTTCGCGCTGCAGGCGCTCGCGCAGATGCTGCTTAGCTTCCGCCGAGTTGACCACGGCTTCGTAGTCGCAGCTTGGCTCTTCCTCGTCTGCCGCCTGATTCTGCTGATCCTCGCCCTTGCTTGAAATACCCGAGGGACGCTCGCAGCCCTGGCTAAGGGCATAGGCCTCTTCCGCCGTACCCCAGCGAATCGAGGTATGTTCCGGAACCTCGACCGAAATCTGCGCGATCTTGAAGCTTTCCACTGTTTCCTGCTGCAGCGGATTCTTCGGCCCCGGAGCCGCGCAGCCGGCCAGCAGAGCGAGAGAAAGCAGCACACCCGATAGGTAGATTTTCATGATTGCGCCTTAGCTAGAGTTGCATTATCAGGCGTTTTTATTGGCCAGTTATTCAACTGTCAACGCAAGTAGCCAGGCTGCGCGTTTTTGATTAAATTCCGGGGGTCCGAAAAAGACAGGGGGCTCAAGCGGCTCCTGAGCTAGGAGCGGTCCGCCCGCTCCGACGCCAAGGCATCGCGCAACGCGGTCTTGAGCACCTTGCCGTAGTTGTTCTTCGGCAACTCCTCGACGATGCGGTAATCGCGCGGCCGCTTGTAACGCGCCATGTTTTCGAGACAGAAGCCATCTAGCATTTCGGCGGACAGGTCCTCCGCGCCGCGCGGCACGACAAAGGCCACGACCTCCTCGATCAGGTCGGCGTGGGGCCGGCCGACCACGGCGGCCTCCGCGACGCCGGGATGCTGCAGCAGCACCTCCTCGATCTCCCGCGGGTAGATGTTCGACCCGCCCGAGATGATCAGGTCCTTGGAGCGGTCCTTCAGAGTCAAGAAGCCGCCTTCGTCGAGGCTGCCCAGATCGCCGGTATGCAGCCAGCCGTTCCTCAGCGTCGCGGCGGTTGCCTCCGGCGCGTTCCAGTACCCCAGCATCACGCAGTCGCTGCGGGTGACGATCTCGCCGATCTCGCCGGTCGGGACCTCCTGGTCCGCCTCATCGACGACGCGGACCTCGACCAGACTGCGCGCGATCCCGCAGGAGCCGAGCAGACCCCGCTCGCGCGCCCGCAGGTGCCAGGACTTGGGCAGCAACGTGATGGTCATCGGCGACTCGCCCTGGCCATAGAGCTGCGCCAGTTTGGGCCCCAGAACGTCCAGCGCCCGCTCCAGATCGCTGACGTACATCGGCCCGCCGCCATAGACGATAGTGCGCAGGTTGGCCGTGTCGGCGCCGCTTTCGGCGACGTGATTCACCAAGCGGGTCAGCATGGTCGGCGCGGCGAAGAAGCTGACCTGCGGGTAGGCGGCGATCAGACGGCAGATCTCGGCGCTGTCGAAGGAACCGCGGCAGACCACCTGATGCCCGCCCTGGGCGATATGCGGTAGGGCATAAAGCCCGGAGCCATGGGACAGCGAGGCGGCGTGCAGCATGGTGTCGCCGAGTTCGACCCGGTCGATGTCGGCGTAGTAGGCCTGACTCATGAAGCCGAGATTGCGCTGGCTGAGGGTCGCGCCTTTCGGCCGGCCGGTGGTGCCGCTGGTATAGAACAGCCAGCAGGGCGCGTCCGGCGCCACCTCGGCGACGGGGATCGCCGCGCCGGCGAGCAGCTCCCGGTAGTCCCCGCCGCCCGCCTCGATGAGCGCCTCCAGGCTGGCGACCTCGTTATCGAGACCGGACAGGGTCTCGCCGAGGTCCGGGGTATAAACGCACAGCTTCGCGCCGGAATTCTCGAAGATGTAGGCGAACTCCTTGCGATGCAGGCGCGGGTTGATCGGCACCACGCAAAGCCCGGCGTGCCAGGCCGCGAAGGCGGTCTCGAAAAACGCCGGCGAATTGGACATCGCCAGCGCCACCCGGTCCCCCGGCTGGAGGCCAAGCGGCCCGCGCAGGCTGCCGGCCAAGCCGGAAACAGCGGTCGAGAGACTGGCGAAGCTGTGCACCAAGCGCTCGGCGTCGCTGACCGCCGGGCTGTCGGGGCTCGCCAAAGCCATCCTGTGAACGAGCATCGCGAGATTCATGGCCACACCTACTTATTGCCAGCCTTCTTGTAGGTGCCCGATGACGTTTCGCTCAAGTCTTCTTGCGCTTATCGAGAAAGGCCTGAACCCCCGACTGGCTGGCTTCGGTGCCGAACAGAAAGGACTGTGCCATCCACTCGTCGTCGAGGATCGCTTCCATCGAGGATTCGAAGGAGCGGTTCAGGATACGCTTGGTCAGGGTGATCGCCTTGGCGGAGGCGTCCGTCAGCCGCTGCGCGATCGCCTGGGCCTCGGGCAGCAGCTGCTCCGGGGCGACGACGCGGTTGACCAGCCCCAGGCGCTCCGCCTCCGTGGCGCCGATCCTGTCGCCGAGCAGCGCCAATTCCTTGGCACGGTGCAGCCCGACCAGCCGGGGCAGGCTGAACATGCCGCCGGCGTCTGGAGCCAGGCCGATCTTAAGGAAGCTCTGGACGAAGGAGGCCTCGCTGGAGGCGACGACCAGATCGCAGCCCAGGGCCAGATTGCACCCCGCCCCAGAAGCGATGCCGTTGACCGCGGCGATGACCGGCTGCGGCAGGGCCCACAGCGCCTTGAACCAGCGATGGGTCAAGCTGCCCATCAGCTCGTGCATCTCCTCTGGATTGGCGCTGAAGTCGTTGATGTCCCCGCCGGCGGAAAAGGCACGGCCGCTGCCGGTGACGATCACCGCACGGATCGACGGCTCCTGGGCGCAGCCGAGAAAAAAGTCGCCGAGTTCCTGCCGCAGCTGACGATTCATGGCGTTCAGCTGATCGGGCCGGTTCAGGGCCAGGGTTGCGACCCCGCTCGCGAAATCCAGTGCCAGGGTTTCGAATTGCCGCTCTAGTATCGTGCCCATGAAAACTCCTGCGGATCGCTATGAGGGGACCCCTTGTTAGGCTCTGCCAGAGCCATTCTCAAGCTTTCCGCCAGCGGCCCAGCGGCGCGGCCCAGTCCCGTTTCAAGGACAGCGCCACGGGAGCGCCCTGGGGCGAGACCGACGCCGAGTTTACGCTGACGCGCCAGGAGTTCATCGAGGAGCATCCCGAGGCCGCGGTCGGGGAAGTGGCGGGCGAATAGCTCCGCTTTCTGCCCGCTCGGATTTCGCATCCGCCGCGCCAGAAATGACAAGCCTCCGCCTTCAGAGCGGGGACTTGTTGCTATTCCAGAGGGTCGCGCAAAAGAAAAATGGCGACCTCCTCCCCCCATATCCGGAAAAACCTCCCCCCTTAGAAGGACGTTCCCCCTTTTGTTCAATGGACAGTCGGACGCGGCCCAAAAATAATTTCCTCTAAAGAAGAATTTCCTCTTCAGAGGAAAAACGGTCGCCTTACACATTCACGGCCGGCGCCAGGGTGGACCGATAAGGCCTAAAACGTCTGACACAGAGCCGGCCGCAGGGGGGGAGTACATGACTCAAGACCTCGAAAGCCGCATCGACAAGATGTTCCGGCTCGATTGCATCTGGGCCTGGGGATTCGTTGTCGTTCTCTGGTGCGTGGTTGGGTTCGTTTTCTATTCGATACACACCACCATCGATGACAGCGCCATCGACGCCGTTTTGATCGTCGCCGCAGCCTTGCTTCTGATTTTCAACACCGCGTCGATCGGCGCCATGGTGCGCCATTACAGCCACGACAAGCACGCCATCTACGAACGCGATATCCGGCATCTCGATGCCTATCGCGCCGGTACCGAGGGCCATCTCGACCAGCAGCTGGCCGATTAGCGAATCCGTTTCAGGGGGAAACATCATGGCAGTACAGAAATACAGGCCGCCGGAACAATCCAAGGGCGGCCAGATCTTCGATTCCGTCTTTTTGCTGGCCCTGGTCTACATAACGCTCTTTGCGCCGCTGATCCTCGGCCTCACGGGCGGCGGCACCACCATCGACCGCCCGGACGAGATTTCCTGGGAAACGCTCGGGCAGAACGAGACGATGCAGGCACAGTGGGAAAAACTGGGCCACACGCCGGAAAGCGCGGCCGACATCATCACCGAACGCTTCGACTACAGCATCGACCCTTTGATGCTTGCGATTACCGCGTTGGTGATCATCGGCTACTTCATTTTCCTGCTGAAGATGTCGGAGAAGGAATACCGCGAGGTGATCGCGGAGAAATTCGATTCCGAGTAACCGGATTGGCGCTCCTGAGCCTGATTCAACTTCAGTAAAGCGACAAAACGCGCCGGCGAAGCGCGCCGGACAGGGGAGGTAAAGTCTCAATGGATTTCTGGGATATCTTCGAATACGCCGCATGGGCGGTCTCGGCTCTGATCTTCTTCTGGATGATCACCGACACCCTGCGCGTCAACCGTGAGTACGACGAGGACATGCTGCTGTCCTCCCGCGAAGGCGTCGACGAGTTGCTGGAAGATGGCGACGCCAGCGCAATCAGCGAAAAGGGAGGGCAGTAAGTCATGGCGGATAGCAAAACCAGCACCGCAGGCGCCCAGCAGTTCAATCTGCTGCGCGTTCTGGGGCCGGTGCATGTCTGGGCACTCGGCGTAGGCATCGTCCTCGTCGGCGAGTTCATGGGCTGGAATTTCTCGGTCGGCAAGGGCGGCGCCATGGGCTCGCTGATCGCCTGCTGGGTGATCGGCCTGCTCTATACCTGCGTCGCGATGATCGATTCCGAGGTCACCTCGACCGTGGCCGCGGCCGGTGGCCAGTACGCCCAAGCCAAACACATTATCGGCCCGCTGATGGCCTTCAACGTCGGCCTCTATCTGGTCATGGCCTATACCATGCTGGAAGCCGCCGACGCCCTGGTGGTCGGCGATCTGCTCGCCGTGGTCGCCGCCGAGATGGGCCACGAGGCCTTGGATCCGAAGCCCTTCGTGGTCTTGACCATCGCCCTGCTGGCTTTCCTGAACTATCGCGGCGTCTTCATGACCCTGACGATCAACTTCGTCATCACGGCCGCCGCGTTTCTGTCCATCGTCATCCTGTTCGTCGGCGTACAGCCCTGGAACCCCGGTGCCATCCTGCAGCACCATGATCTGCTGACCGATCTGCCTTACGGCTGGATCGGCGTGATCGCCGCGTTCCAGTTCGGTATCTGGTACTACCTGGGCATCGAGGGCACCTGCCAGGCCGCGGAGGAAGTGCGGTCCCCGGCACGCTCGCTGCCGCTCGGAACCATGAGCGGCATCATCACGCTGCTGATCGCCGCCTCCTTGACCTGGTACATGGCCTCGGGGCTGCTGCCTTGGGAATATCTCGGCCAGGCGGCGGTGCCGCTTTACGATACCGCGCGGATGACGGGCAGCACCGCGCTGCAGATCTTCCTGTTCATCGGCACCACCTTCTCCGCGATCGCCTCGGCGAACGGCTGCATCAACGATGCCTCGCGGTCCTGGTTCTCCATGGGCCGCGACCGCTACATGCCGACCTGGTTCGGCGCGGTGCATCCGCGATACCGCACGCCCTATCGCACGATCCTCTTCCTGATCCCGATCGCGGTGTCCTTCGCCTTCACCGGGCTGCTCGACCAGGTGATCACCTTCTCGATCCTCTCGGGGCTGCTCGGCTACACCTTCATGCCGATGAACATGTACATGTTCCGCAAGAAATGGCCGCTCGGCAGCATCAAGCGGGGCTATGTCCATCCCTTCCACCCGCTGCCGGCCATTGTGCTGCTGATACTCTGCACGGCGACCTTCTTCGCCACCTTCCTCGGCTATGGGTCGCAGCTGCTTGCGATGATGGCTTTCTACATCGTGGCTTCGCTGTGGTTCGCCTTTCACCGCTACCGCTACGTGCGCAGAGGCGATCAGTTCACCATGCCCTGGCCGAAACCTCTGGGCTACTAGGAGAGAGGGCGCAACATGTTTGAAAAACTACTGTGCGCGGTTGACGGCTCCCGCTCCTCGCAAAAGGCGGCGGCGCTAGCCGCCGCCCTCGCGGGGAAACTGGGAGCCAAGCTTACCTTCCTGACCGTACAGACGATGGATGCCAAGCACGCGGCGAAGGAGCTCTATTGGGACAGCCGCCTGCTTGGCGCGGCGGAGCTGCAGTCCGAGCGTGAACTCGAAGACGCCCGGCAGGCCGCGAAATCCGCGGGTCTATCGGACGTCGACTGCGTCAAGACCTACGGACGCAGCGTCGGCGAAGCCATCGTCGCCTACGCGGAAAAGGAAGGCTTCAGCCATATCGTCACCGGGTCGAGCGGACGCAGCGGCGTCGAGCGCTTGATGCTCGGGTCGGTGGCGGCCGATGTCGTCGCCCGGGCTCACTGCCCGGTCACCATCGCCCGCTAGCACGGGACCGGGACCGGCGGAAAGGGGTCTCTCCGCCGGTCTCGACACCGTTCTGGAAAGGACTCCATGCGCTTCGACGTCCTCGCTCTCGCAACGCTCTTTTTCCTTTGCCTGATTTGGCTCTACCGGCGCGATCAAGCGCGTGGCAAGGCGGTACGCCTCAACGCCCTCGAACCCTGCCGAGGGCTTTTCTCAGACACCATCTGGACTGTCGATCAAGCCGGTTTCCCGGTGCTGCGCGGCCACTACCGCGGACACGAGGTCTGCCTGGAATTGCTGGTCGAGGCCGTCTCGGTGCGCAAGCTGCCGCAGCTCCTGCTCAAGGTGACCCTGGCGGCGCCGGTCGCGACACGCGGCGTGCTCGATATCATGCAGCGGCCGTTGAACGTCGAGTTCTACTCCCCGGCGAACGAGCTGCCGCACGCCCTGCCGCGGCCGCCGGGCTGGCCCGAACACGCGGTGCTGAGAAGCGACCAGGAGGAACTGCCGTTTCCACGCGAGATCCTGGATCGTCATGTCGCGCTGTTCGACGATACGCAGATCAAGGAAATGCTGGTGACACCGCGCGGCCTGCGCATCGTTTATCGGCTCGCCGAGGCGGAACGCTCCACCTATCTGGTGCTGCGCCAGGCCCAGTTCCGCACCAATCAAGCCGAGCCCGGCAAGGTCGCGGAGCTGCTGGATAGTATGCTGACGCTGCGCGCCGAGATCGCCGCCGCGCCCCCGCAAAGACTTAGCGCCTGACGGAGAGAACAGAGTGAGTCACACTACCGCCATGCCGCAAAAGCCCCCCATCAATCCCTATCTCGTGCTCGTGGTCGCCGCCCTGCTGCCCGGCGTCGGACATATGCTGATACGGATGCAGAGCCGGGGACTGACCTTCCTGTTCTTTACGCTGCTCTTTGGCTGGATCACCTTCCACCTGACCACGCCGGAGCATTCCTGGGCGGGCCGCTATGCCGGCGGGCTGATGATCTATTCGATCTCGGTCCTGGATGCCTACAAACACGCCCGGCTGCGGTTGGAACGCTTCCGCCGCGGCCTGCCGCTGGATGGCAGCAAAGGCTAGAGCGGGCGCCCCCTAATCAGACGCCCGGGCCGGGCAAGGCCGCGGGATCCAAACGCAAGCGGATCGGTTGATGGTCGGAGGCATCGGTCTCGGTGTCGACCTCGATCTCGCGCAAGGCCGGTACCGCCGCCGGAGAGGCCAGAAAGTAGTCGCGGCAGTGGGCGCCCGCGGGCCATTGCTCATGATCGAAGATCCCACAGGTCGGATCGTGCGGCAGATCCTGGCGCAGCAGGCGCCAGGCATCGCGGTAGATTGCCACGCCGCCCTCCCGCTCCGGCGCGAGCAGGGCTCCGTAGACGGCATCGTCGACCTCGGCGTTGAAGTCGCCGCACAGCAAGCAGGCATCGGGGCGCGCCGCGTAGCCGTAGATACCCGCCGCCGCCACGCGCCCTGCGGCGTTGTTCGCGGCAACCTCGGCCTGCAAGGCGCTCAAGCGCATCGCCTGCGCCCGCCGCTGAACCTGCGAGTGAAACTCGAGATGGGTGGTCATCACGCGCAGCTCGCGGCCCTTCGCTTCGACCACGACCTCCGTCGCCTGGCGCGGCATGTGCTTGACCGCAGGATCGGGCGGCTGCGGCAGCGCGTGCTGAAAAACCTGAAGCACCGGTAGACGCGATAGCACCAGGTTGCCGAACTGCTGCCGGATGCCCAAGCCGCGCCCGGCCGAGTAGTCCAGGGCCGGGCCGTAAACCGGCTCGTATTGGCGAAAGTGATCGCTGAGCACGCCGACCTGGTCGCAATCGGCCTCGGGCGCCAGTTCGGGCACGAAGCGGGCGACCTCCTGCAGGCAGATCACGTCGGGGTCGCTCAAGGCCTTAATCCGCTCGGCGATGCGCGCCAGATCGATCCGGCCATCGCAGCCCTTGCCGAATTGAATATTCCAGGTGACCAGCTCCATCACTTGATCCCCGCTTGCATGAAGGACTGCACGAATTGCCTCTGGAACAACAGGAAGGCGATCAGCAGCGGCGAGACGGCAAGCAGCGTCCCGGCCGAGATGATCGACCAATCGACGCCGGATTCCGGCGCGCCGAAGATCGCAAGACCGACGGTCAGCGGCCGGGTCGAGACGGAATTGGTGATGACCAGCGGCCAAAGGAAGTTGTTCCAATGGTGACTGATCGACACCAAGCCGTAGGCGATATAGGTCGGGCGCGCCAGCGGCACGAAAACCTTCCACAGAATCTGAAGCTCGCCGCAGCCCTCGACCCGCGCGGCGTCCTCCAACTCCTTGGGAATCGTCTTGAAGGTCTGGCGCAGCAGAAAGATGCCGAAGGCGCTGGCCATATAGGGCAGGCCGATGGCCAGGATGCTGTCGACCAGGCCGAGGGACGCCATGGTCGAATAGTTTTCGACGATCAGCACCTCGGGCATGATCATCAGCTGCAGCAGAACCAGCACGAAGGCGACGTTCTTGCCGCGGAAGTCGTAGCGCGCGAAGGCATAGGCCGCGAGGGTGCAGAGCACGAGCTGCGCCGCGAGGATCAAGCTGACCAGCAGGAAGGTGTTGAGAAAGTAGCGGGCGAAGGGCGCCCGCGACCAGGCATCGGCGAAGTTCTGTAGGGTCAGCGGCGCCAGGAGATCGAAGTTGATGGCGTACTCGGGCGGATGAAATGCCGCCCAAAAGGCATAAAGCAGCGGCAGGAACCACAGCACCGCCAGGAACCAGGCGCCGAACACCTCCAGCCCGCGCCATAGGGAGAATTCCCGGCGCATCATCGGTAGTGGATCCGTTTATCGAGCACGGTGAACTTGCCGACCGCGATCACCGCGAGCAGCAGCAACAGGACCACCGTGAGGGTCGAGGCATAGGCCTGGTCGAAGAAGCTGAAGGCCACTTCGTAGATGTAGTAGAGCAGCAGTGAAGAAGCGTTATTCGGCCCGCCCTTGGTCAGAATGAAAAGCTGGTCGACCAGCTTGAAGGAATTGATCACGGCATTGATCAGCACGAACAGGGTCGTGGGCATCAGCAGCGGAAAGGTCACCCGCCAGAAGAAGTACCAGCGGCTGGCCCCTTCCAGGCGCCCGGCCTCCTCCAGCTCCGGCGGCAGGGATTGCAAGGCCGCCAGGTAGAAAATCATGAAGAAGCCGGCTTCCTTCCAAATCGTAATCACGATGATGCAGCCGAGCACCGTGTCGGGATCGCCGAGCCAGTTCTGCGACGCAAAGCCGAACAGCCTTGAGACCTGGTCGATCAGACCGATATCCGGGGTATAGAAGAACAGCCAGATATTGGCGACCGCGATCATCGGCAGGATCGTCGGCGTGAAAAAGGCCATGCGGACCAGCCCGCGCGCCGGCAGGCGCTGATTGACCCAAAGCGCCATGACCACGGCGAGGGCGATGCTGGTCGGGATGGTTCCCGCGGCGTACCAGAGATTGTTGGTCAGGGCTTTCCAGAACACTGGGTCGCCGATCATGTAGGCGTAGTTGTCCAGCCCGATGAACTTCGCCGGACGGCGGGCGCTGCCCGAGGAAAAGAAGCTCTGGGCCAGGGTGGCGATCGCCGGGTAGTGGGTGAAGCCGATCAATAGCGTGCCTGCCGGCAACAACAGCAGCCAGCCATAGATCTGAGCTTTCAGATAGCGAGGTCCCATACTCTCTCCGCAAGACTGCGGGAGGCCGCGCTGTCACGGGCCTCCCGCGTAAATCTGTCCTGCCTTACTGGTAAGGACGCAGGAGGCGTTCAGCCTGCGCCTGCGCCTGGGACAAGGCCTCCTCCGGCGTCTGGCTGCCGGTTAATGCGGCCTGGATCGCATCGTCCAGCAGCTTGCGCACCCGCCCGGTCTCGAAAGTCGAGAGCTCCGCCGTCGCGAACTCCAGCTGATCGCGGGCAACCGCGGCCGGCGGAAACTCTTGAACGTAGGATTCCAGAGCATCGGTTTCATAGGCGTCGGCGCGGGTTCCGATGTAGCCCGTGCGGATGCTCCACTCGGCGGTGCGTTCCGGCTGGGTCAGGAAGCGGATCAGCTTCAGGGCCGCCTTCTGCTCTTCCTCGGTGGTGTCCTTGAAGATGTAGAAGTTGCCGCCGCCGGTCGGCGTGCCGCGCTCCACCTTCGCCGGCAGCATGGCAACGCCGAAGTCGAAGCTGGCGTTATCCTTGACCGCCGTCAGGTTCCCGGTGGAGTGCCACATGATCGCGGTCTGCCCTTCCAGGAAGTTCTGGCGCAGGGTGCCCCACTCGATCGTGCCTTCCGGCATGATGCCGTACTCGCTGCCCAGGCTTTTCCAATAGTCGAGGGCCTCGACCGTCGCCGGCGCGTCGAAGTAGACCTCGTTGCCGTCGCCGTTCATCAGCACCTGGCCGTTCTGCTTGGTCAGCGCGCCGAACATCCAATAGGGATAGCCGGTCGAAGGGATCATCGCGCCCCAGCGCTGAACCTGGCCGTCGTCGCCCTTCTTGACCAGGGCCTGGCCCATGGTGACCAGATCGTCCCAGGTCTGCGGCGGGTTCTCCGGGTCGAGCCCGGCGTCGCGGAAGGCATCCTTGTTGTAGTACATGACGATGGTCGAACGCTGGAAGGGAATGCCCCAGGTCTTGCCCACGGTCCGGCCGTTCTCCATCAGGGCCGGATAGAAACTATCGAGCCAGGCCCGCTCCTCGTCGCTCGAGACGATGTCGTCGAAGGCGACGATGGCGTCCTGTTCGATCAGCTCGTAGATATCGATCGAGAACATCACCGCGAGCTGCGCCGGCTCCCCGCTCTGCAAGGCCGCCAAGGCCTTGATCCGGGCATCGTTGTAGTTGCCGGCATAGATCGCCTCGACATCGATATCGGGGTTCTCTGCCTCGAAGTCGGCAACCATGCCGTCGACGACTTCGGTCAGGGGGCCGCCAACGGCGACCGGGTAATACATCGTCAGCTTGGTTTCGGCTTGCGCCGCGAAGGTCAGGCTTCCAGCGGCCAGGAACGCGCCAGCCAGAAGCAAAGGTCGGATTCCTCTAAACATCTCTATGTTCTCCTAAGTTTTCAGGGATCTTCGCCACTTGGCGTGGCTTCTGGTTGCGGATTTCCATTCCGGCGCCGGCGATATGAGGGACACGCGCTGCGCCTCCCCGCCTGCGCCCGACGGAAACCCCCTGGCCGGAAGCCGCGCCGATCACTTTCGTATTCCCCGTGCATCGAAGAGATGCACATCGGCGCGATTCCAGCTCAAATGCACGGCCTCGCCGCGCCTAAGTTCGCTGTGGCCTGGCGTCCGGACCATGACCTTCTGTGCGCCCAGCTGCAGGGTCAGGACGGAATCGGCGCCAAGATAGTCGACGGTCTCGACCTTGGCCGGCAGGCCTTGGCCGGCCTCAATCCGGATGACTTCCGGGCGCAGGCCGATCATGTCGCCTTCGGCAAGCTCAAGTCCGAACCCGTCCAGCTGTTCCAGGCCGGCTGCGCCGGCGCCCTCGGCGCCATGGGTCACACGAATGATATTCATCGGCGGCTGGCCGAGAAAACGTGCCGTGAACTCGGTCCGCGGCCGGTTGTAGAGATCGTCGGGCGTGCCGACTTGCTCGCAGCGGCCATCGCGCAGCAGGACGACCTGGTCGGCCATCGACATGGCCTCGGTCTGGTCGTGGGTGACATACAGCATGGTGATGCCGAGTTCCTGCTGGATGCGGCGAATCTCTGCGCGCATCTCGGCGCGCAGCTTGGCGTCGAGGTTCGACAGCGGCTCGTCCATCAGGCAGACGGAGTACTCGGCGATGATCGCCCGGGCCAGCGCGACGCGCTGGCGCTGCCCGCCGGAGAGCTGCGCCGGCTTGCGCGCGAGAAAGTCTTCCAAGCCAACCAGTCGCGCCACCTTATCGAGGCGGGCGGCGCGCTCCTCGCGAGCGACCTTGCGCACCTTGAGGCCGAAGACGATGTTCTCGGCCACGGTCAAATGCGGAAACAGCGCGTAGGACTGAAAGACCATCGACAGCGCCCGCTTGGAGGGGTCGAGGCGCGTGACATCCCGGCCAGCGATACGCACCTCCCCCGAGCTCACGTCCTCAAGCCCGGCAATCATCCGCAGGGTCGTCGATTTGCCGCAGCCGGAGGGACCGAGCAGCACCGTGAAGCTTCCCTCCTCGACCGTGAAGGAAAGCTCGTCGACCGCGCGGGTCGCGCCCCAGGCCTTGACCAGCGCGCGTACTTCGATGCCGCTCACGCCACGGCCTCCTCTGCCAGGATCAGTTTCGTGCGCGAGCGCGCGAGCAGGGAGCGAATCGCCGCCGGCGGCGGCTTGTCGCAGAAGACGACCGAGGTCTCCTCTATCGAACCGCCGCGCACATGGGCGCTGCGGCCGAATTTGGTGCTATCCAGCACCAGCAGCGACTGCCGGCTGTTCCGGCGGATCGACTGGCGCACCCTGACCTCGTCCTCGGTAAAGTCGAGCAGCGAGCCGTCGCCGTCGACGCCGCCGACGCCGAACACGCCGAAGTCGACCTTGTAAGCGGCGAAGAATTCCTCGGCCGACAGGCCGATGACGTCCATGTCGGAGTTGCGCAGGCGGCCGCCCGCCACGGTCACCTCGAAGCTGGCGTTCTGACTGGCGACCGTGGCGACGTTGATGTTGTTGGTGAAGATCCGCAGGTTGCGATGGCCAACCAGCGCCTGGGCGACGATCTCCGGCGTCGTGCCGATGCTGAAAGCCAGGGAGGCGCCATCGGGCACGAAGCCGGCGACCAGAGCGGCGATGGTGCGCTTCTCGCGCAGATTGAGAACCTGGCGCGTGAGATAGGGAAGGTTCTCGGCGCCGACGGGCAGATCGACTCCGCCATGGCGGCGGCGCAGCACGCCATGATCGCAAAGCTCGCGCAGGTCGCGGCGGATCGTCTGTGTCGTCACGCCGAAGGACAGGGACAGCGCCTCGACGGTGGCAAAGCCCTCGCCCTGCACGATGTCGACAATTCTGGCCTGTCTCGCGGTGAGATTCACCGGCCCCGCTCCCCCAAGAAATCAACGCTCACAGTTTCATGTGAGCAGGATAGCTTGTCTATATGAAAATCTCATGGCGCCCGGATGACAGCGCGAAGAAACCTGCGTCCGCGCGCGGAGCAGATTGGCCAATCACAGAGCTCCGCAGCCAAGAAGCTTATGTAAGTACTCTATAATAATTGCTTTATTTGAGCTTATTCTCATTGTGTCTGACACCTCCCAAGCCTTCCTAATGGGCGAGGCTCGTGAGAAATCTCATGGAAGCGCGCGGTTCAAGAATCAGACAGGGAGCTGAAGTTCGTTTATGTCAGAGAAGAATTTTTCATATGAACATCGTCCTCTCGCGGGCTCTACGCCGCCCGGCATTGCTACCGGCGGGACGGCGGGAGGCCGCTAAAAAATTTCCAGATCGAGACCGTCGAGTCGGGTTCCGCGCATCGCACGATACAGCTCCATGGACTATTCCCGTGTTGGCACACCATAATCCTACCGCCTCTTCCCGACAGTGAAGCAGCCATGACCAACGAACATTCAGCGCAAGCCAAGATTCCTACAATCAAGGACGTTGCCCGGGTCGCCGAGGTTTCCGTCGGCACGGCATCGAAGGTGATCAACAACGACACCACCGTGCGCGAGGCTCTGCGCAAGCGCGTCATGACGGCGATCGAGGAGCTCGGTTTCCAGCCCAATGCGCTGGCCCAGGGCATGCGGCGCACGGGAACCGGAATCATAGGCTGTACGATTTCCGACATCTCGCATCCAGTGATCGCCTCGATGGTCAGCTCCGCGGAGATGGTCCTCAGCGATGCCGGCTACGGCATGGTCCTGACCAGCCATCGCGATCAGTTGAGACACGAAAGGCGGCTGTTCGATTTCCTGCGCCAGCGCCGCGTCGACGGATTGATCGGCACGGTCATCTACGACGACAAGCAAAGCGTGCCCGATTTCCTGAAGAATGCGCAGATCCCCATCGTGCTGATGGAACGCCAGTTCGGGGATTGGTTCGATTCCGTCGTCAGCGATCAGGAGCGCGGCTGTTACTTACTCACCAAACACCTGCTCGATCTCGGTCACCGGAGTATCGGCATCCTGACGCCACCGCAGCAATCCAGGCCGGGGCGGGATCGTATCCGCGCCTTCCACCGCGCCCATGCCGACTTTGGCCTGACCGCGGATACCGGCTTGATCAAGGATCGTGAAAACCGCGTAGATACAGGTTTTCGCGACAGCTACGAGATGCTGACAACGGCGGCTCGGCCAACCGCGATCATCATTTCCGTCAACGAGCTGCCCGGCGTCATGCGGGCGGCCCAGATGTGCGATCTTTCCGTGCCGCACGACGTTTCCATCGCCAGCTGCGGCGATTCCGACCTGGCGGCGATGATCAGTCCCGCGGTGACCTGCTTCCGTTGGGACACCGCCCAGATCGGTCGCTACGCGGCGGAGCTTCTCGTCACGCGGCTACGGGAAGACCGCGACCGGGCGGCGCAGCAGATCATCCTCGGCGCTGAGGTTATTCTACGTGACTCCTGCGCACCGCCCTGCCTGCGCTAGGGCTTAGACCAGGGCGTTCTGATCCAGAATCGTGACATCTTCCTCGATCGGAATCTGCAGCACGTCGTTGAGACGATTGAGACCGATTCCGAAGGTGATGCGGAAAGTCAGCTCGACGATCTGCGCATCGTCGAAATGCTTCCGGAGCCGGTCGAACATCTCGTCGCGAATGCGGTGATGATCCCGGTACAGCGCAATCGTGTACTCGACGATCATTTTCTGTGCGTCGTCCAGCTCTGGGTGGTCCTTGTATTCCAGCAGATTTTCCACGCCCTCGGCGGTGAGGCCCGCCTCCGACATCAGCATCGGGGTGTGGTGGGATACGCAGTAGGTGCACTGATTCAACTTCGACACTGCGACCAGCGCCACTTCGAGATACTTGCGCGGAACCACTTCCTGCTCGCGGATCTCAAGCATCATTTTGAAGACATTGTTGAGAATCGGCGGACGATGGGCCAGCACGGCAATCTGATTGGCGAAGGAGCCATAGTTGAGCCCCTGGTCATAGATCTCAAGGGCGTCGGGGGACACTTCATCGCGTTCAAGAAGTTTTACGCGGGCCATTTCTTTCTCCCTGTTCTGTCGTTACGTAGAGGTACTTATGCCGCCGAGCGGTTTGCATAGGTCTCGAGAATCAAGCGATCCGTGAAGCTTTCGATCGCCCGGTTCGCGGAGATACCGCTGCGCTCAATCTCTTCGAAAAAATTGCTGCAGACGTCGTAGAGCGCTTCGATCTTCCGCTCCGCTTCGGCTTTAGGTTGCTTGCCGCGCATCGCGGCCACGGTGATGACTCCGCCGGAGTTCGATAGGTAATCGGGTATGAAGAGGATCGAGCGCGCGGCCAA
Organism: uncultured Alphaproteobacteria bacterium; assembly: GCA_942491105.1. Taxonomy (GTDB): domain Bacteria; phylum Pseudomonadota; class Alphaproteobacteria; order Kiloniellales; family DSM-21159; genus JBBEAM01. Next base: position 421,229 of record CALNZX010000012.1, read on the forward strand.
CACCTCTCCATGGGCTGGCGTAGCCAGCAGGTTGTTCGCACCGCCACAAACGATCTTCGCGCGGATGCCATCAATGGTCTGGTCGTTGATGACCTCGCCCAGCGCGCAGGGCGCCAGGATATCGACGTCGGCGGAGAGAAGCTTCTCGGCCGCGACTGGCGTCGCGCCAAATTCCCCCACGGCACGCGCGACACGCTCGGGAACGATATCGGACACCACCAAGCGCGCGCCGGCGGCGTGCAAGAGCTGGCAAAGGTTGTAGCCGACATCGCCCAGACCCTGGACGGCGACCGACAGCCCCTCGAGACTGTCGTGCTTCAGCTTTTGGGCGACGGCCGCGCGCAGACAAACGAAGATGCCATGCGCCGTGCCCGGCGAGGGATCGCTGCCGGGCAAGCCGACGACATGGTCGGTTTCCTGGGCGATGACAGCAAGGTCCTCGGCAAAAATCCCCACGTCCTCGGCGCAGAAATAGCGCCCGCCGAAAGATTCGACCACGCGGCCGAAGGCGCGCAGCAAAGCCTCACTCTTATCCTTCAGAGGATCGCCGATTATAATCGACTTGGCGCTGCCTATCCGGATTCCCGAAACCGCCAGCTTGTACGTCATGGCCCGGCTCAGGCGCAGGGCATCGGCGAGCGCCGCGTCCTCGTCGGGATAGTTCCACATGCGGATTCCGCCCCCGGACGGGGCGCCGGGAAGGCTACGGTGGAAGGCGATGATGGCCTTCAAACCGGATTCCGCGTCATTGAAGAAATGGACTTCTTCGTGGTCGTCGAAGTCCGCAGCGTGGAAGACACTCATTCCGTCTCGCCTTTCAGAGTTATCAATGATTTCAAGATGATCGATAGCAGACGGCGACGGCAAGCAAGACACGAGACCTGCATCATCCCGCCTCCTGCGGCGGCGGGGCGGCGCCGCCCTCGCCCGCTTTTCTCCCAGCCGTCTCCGGCCAGGGAAAGGGCTTGCGGAGCGCAACATCGGAGCGGGAGACCTCGGCAAGGCTATTCCAGCCGCCGTGGGCCAGGGCCCGGCGCAGCTCTTCCTTCAGGATGTCGAGGACGCGGCTCACGCCTTCCTCGCCGCCGGCCCCCAGGCCCCAAAGATAGGGGCGGCCGACCAGGCAAGCGCGGGCGCCCAGGGCCAGGCACTTCAGGACATCGCTACCGCGGCGTATTCCGCCATCGATGAGAATCGGCGCACGCGCGTCGACAGCCTCGGCGATTCTCGGCAAGACCTCGATTGTGGCGGGCTCCGTATCGAGCTGCCGCCCCCCGTGATTGGAAACCATGACGGCATCGGCCCCAGCATCCAAGGCGCGCCGGGCATCTTCGGGATGCATGATACCCTTGACGATCATCGGCCCCGCCCAGTGCTTCCGCAGCCATGTCAGGTCTTCCCATGTGACGCTTGGGTCGATCAGGCCGTTCAGCCATTCGGCGATGCTGAGCATGCCGCTGCGCCCGTAACCTTCGAAATTCGGGAAGGACACCCGTGGCTGCTTCGCCATCTGGCGCAGCCAGCCCAGCCGCCGCGCCATGTCGAGACCGCCGGAAAGCGTCATGCGCGGCGGAACGGTGAAGCCGTTGCGCAGATCGCGATAGCGGTTGCCCGGAGCCTGTACGTCGACCGTCACGACAAGCGCGCTGTATCCCGCTGCCGCTGCCCGGCGGGTAAGATCCAGCGTTACCCCGCGGTCCTTGTAGATGAATTGCTGAAACCACTTTTTTCCAGGCGCGGCGGCGGCGATATCCTCGAGGCTGAGGCTCGAAGCGGCGCTAACCACCATCAGGGTGCCAGCGGCCGATGCCGCGCGGGCGACCACCGCCTCGCCGCGCGACCAGACGATACCGGTGAAGCCCGTTGGCGTAATCAGCACCGGCAAGGCCAGGCGATCCCCGAACAGTTCCGTCGTCGTGTCGCAATCGGGTGTCGCCCGCAGCATTCGCGGCAACAAGGCGATATCCTCGAAAGCCGAAACGTTGCGGCTGGCCGTGAGTTCGCAATCGGCGGCGCCATCTATGAAGTCGAAAACGACGCGCGGCAATCGCCGGCGCGCGCGTACGCGCAGGTCGGCAATGCTATGGACCCCACGCAGCATCAGCGTGTCCACCGGGTGGCGCGATCAGGTTCCAACTGCGGTCTCCATAAACTGGATCTACGGGCAAAGGGCAGCTGTAAGCCGCTATTGCCGGAACTGCCTAGAGGCAAATGAAACGTTATCATAATTCTGCGGTCCATTTAGGAATCCCGCAAGCTTGTAGTTCGAATCGACCGCAGGTTGTCTGAATATAGTGTTTGAAAAGGTGATGTGAAACGTTATCATAAATGGGTCATCAATCGGAAAGTGATGCGGTAGGTGCTATGAGTGGCGTGGCAGTTCTAACGAACGCTTCAGTTGTCGCAAAGGCAACGATGAGGCGAGGCATTCGCCCCCGGCTAGCTTGCCGGCCGCAAGCCCATCGCGCTGACTGCCGCGGTATCGCAGCCCTATCGGGAATAGCGTAATGGCCGAGTTGTTCGGACAGCTCGTGGCCGGCGTCACCTACGGCCTGATCCTGCTGCTGATTTCCCTCGGCCTGACAGTGGTATTCGGAATTGGCCGCGTCGTGAATTTCGCGCATGGCGCCTTCTATGCGCTGGGTGCTTTCGTCGGCGTTTCGCTCGCGCCGCATCTCGGTTTGCTGGGCGCCATGATCGTCGCCCCGATGATCGTCGCCGCGCTGGCGGTCTTTCTCGACTTCCTGGTCTTGCACAAGGTGCGCCACCACTCCGAGTTGATGACCTTTATCCTGACATACGGGCTGTTGCTGATCCTGACCAACCTGACCCGCGACATATGGGGAACCAGCAGCCAGTACATTGAAATTCCGACTTTTCTGCAGGGATTCTGGGAAATCTTCGGGGTCCGCATTGGGCGCTATCAGCTGGCGGCCGGCGGGATCGCGATGGCCGTGGCCCTGGGTCTGCTGACGATCCTCTATCGAACGGACATCGGCTTGAAATTCCGGGCCTCTTCTGAGGATCCCGATGTCGCCGCCGTCGTCGGTATCGATGTCGAACGCATGTTTCGCATCGTTTTTGCGACCGGAAGCGGCCTCGCGGCCTTCGCCGGCGTCGTCAGCGTCCCCCTCTATTCCGCCGTCGTCGGCATGGAAGAGATCGTCATCTATGCCTTCGTCATCGTCATTGTCGGCGGCCTTGGCAGCCTGCGCGGAACGGTGCTCGCCGCTCTGCTCGTCGGCGTCATTACCTCGGTCGGCTCGGCTTATGTCGCGGCCTGGTCAAACATGCTGGTGTTCTTACTCATGCTGGTGGTTCTCGTCCTTGAGCCGCGCGGTATCTTCCGTGAAGGGAGGGTGCTGATTTGACGGACATCTCCGCTCCGCAGCACGCCCGGCCGCGCCGCAACCTTCTGGGCCTGCCCGTTCCCTACCTCGTGGCGATCGCGGTGACCCTGGCATTAATGACCGCACCGCTACTCGGCCTTGGGCACGGTACCCTGTCCCTGCTCTGCCTCGTGGTCATCTATGGCATCGCCGTGATGAGCCTGGATTACATCTTTGGCTATGGCGGCATGATGAGCTTCGGCCACGCCGCCTTGTTCGGCTTCGGCGCCTATATGGCCGGCTTCGTTCTGCTCTATCTCGATACGGAAATCCTGATCGGTCTGCCACTCGCGGCGCTGGCCACGGCCTTGCTCGCCGCGTTCTGGGGCATCCTGCTCGGACGGCTAGAAGGTGTCGCCTTCGCTATGGGCACGCTGGCGCTGGCATCTAGCGTCCGCTTCCTGTTCATCCAGCTCCGCGATCTGACCGGCGGAACCGATGGCCTGGTGGCCTTGCCGCTGGCCGACTTCTTCGGATTCTCCCTGCGCACCGGCGCCCTGTATTACGTCAGCGTCCTCTTCGCCTTCTCGATTTTCCTGATTCTCAAGCAGGTCGTGCGCACCCGCTACGGCCTGGCGTTGCAGAGCGTGCGCGATAATCCCCTGCGCGCCGAGGCGGCAGGCATTAATGTCTACGCCCACCGCGTCATCGCGATGACCATCAGCGGCGCCGTCGCCGGTTCGGCCGGCGCGCTCTTTGCCTACCTGCAAGGCGCCATCGACCCCAGCCAGATCCATTGGGTGCTCTCGGGGCACTTCATGATCCAGCTCCTGATGGGCGGACCCGGCACCCTGATCGGTCCCTTCATCGCCGCGATCTCGATGACCTTCCTGCAGCATTGGCTGTCCGGCGTGGTCACCCATTGGGAGCTGTTCCTCGGCATTCTCGTGGTGCTCTTCGTGTACTTCACGCCGCGCGGGGTGGTGCCTGGAATCATTGAGTTTATCGGCTGGTATCGCAGCAGGAGGCGCGCGTGAGCCAGGTAGTTCTCTCCGGTACCGGCCTCTGCAAAAGCTTCGGCGGTGTGCACGCCGTTCGCGACGTATCCCTCGAGCTCAGTCCCGAAGCGCCCGTTACAACCATCATCGGCCCGAACGGCGCCGGCAAGACCACGCTGCTCAATCTGCTCTGCGGCGCAATTGCCTTGGATGAAGGAAGCGTGCGCTTCGCAGACACCGATATCAGCACGGTCGGGATGCGCCAAAGGATGCGCATGGGCATCGCCCGCACCTTCCAGCATACCGGGATCTTCGGCCGGCTCACGCCGCGCGATCATCTCAAACTGATGTCCCAGAACCTGGGCCCCGACAACAAGTGGCACTCCATCGAGCATCTGCTCGAAACCTTTAACCTGGCGCCCTTTGCCGATACCCAGGCCGAGAATCTCAACCACGTCAGCCAGAGGCTGTTGGAAATCTGCATGATCGTCTCGGCGGCGCCGGCGGTCCTGATGCTGGACGAACCGACCGCCGGGATGGACCTGGCAGAAACCGCGCAAATCGCCGCCGTGGTGCGGGAGCTGCGCGGCGTCATGCAGGTCATGATCATCGAGCACGACATCGATTTCGTGCTCGATATTTCGGACCGCATCATTGTGCTCGACCAAGGCGCCGTGATTGCGAGCGGTCTGCCGGAAGAAGTTCAACGCGACGAAGCCGTCGCCTCCGCCTATATGCGCCGGGGCCATCGATGATCGAAGTACGAAACCTAAGCGCCTGGTACGGCCAGGTTCCCGTCTTGCACGACGTCTCCTTCGATATCGCGGCGGGGATGTCGATGGCGATCCTCGGCCGCAACGGCATGGGCAAGACCTCCCTGCTGCGCTGCCTGGTCGGCTCGGAAAGCCCGCGGTGGACCGGCAGCATACGGATCAAGGACCACACGGTGCGCCTGGGTAAGCCGCATGCCGTCGTCGCGCGCGGTTACGCCTATGTCCCCGAGGGGCGCGGCCTGTTCCGCAGCCTGACGGTGGCGGAGAACCTGCGCGTCGCGCGGCGCCGCGTCGAGAAATCGGCATGGCCGCTGGAGCGCATCCACGAAATGTTTCCCATGCTGAAGGAGCGCGCTTCCCAGGTCGCAGGCACGCTGAGCGGCGGCCAGCAGCAGATGCTGGCCCTGGGCCGCGCCCTGGCGAACGAACCCAATATTCTGGTGCTGGACGAGCCCTCGCTGGGCTTGGCCCCGGCGATCATCGGCGAGCTCGAACAGTCGCTGATCGACATCGCCTCCTCCGGCGTCACGATGATCACGGTCGAGCAGCATCTAAATTTCGCGCTCAACGTCAGCAACCACGCGATGGTGCTCGAAAAGGGCAGGATCACCGGGATCCATTCATCGGCGGAGCTTCGCGCCAATCCGGATTTTGCAGAATCGATACTCAGTCTTAGTGGCCGCTCGGCGCCGGCCCCTGACCCCATTCCAGGCACATAGGGAGAATGTCATGAAGAAAATAGCGGTTGCTATACTCGGCTTTCTTGGCACCGCCTGCTTAGCGCAGCAAACGCTTGCTGCGGATAGCAAGGGCGTCATTGAAATAGGCTGTATCACTCCATTGTCCGGCGCCGCGGCGCCGATTGGCGACCGGCTGAGCGCCGGGGCGAAGTTCGCTGTCAGCCAGCGGCCGATGATCAACGGTTGGGAAATCAAGCTCAACCTGCAGGATACCGTCGGCGATCCGGCGAATGCCCTGCAGAAAGCGCAGGCCCTGGCCGGCGACGATGCCGTGCGTATCATCACCTGCATCGGCTATAGCCAAGAAGCCGCAGCCATCAGTGGTGCCCTGAAGACCGGCCGCCTCGAGATTCCCTATATCGACGGCAACAATGTCGGGGACAGCATCACCGGAGAGTTCTGCAACGACTGGACCTTCCGCGTGGCGCCCAACATCTCGACCATGATCAACGCCATGAAGCTCTACCTCCAGCGCAATCCCAATACCGGCCAAGGCGGCTGGTACGTGATCGGCTCCGATTCAGCCTACGGTCATGGCATGGAGAAGACCTTCGCCAAGGTCGGCGTGGATGTCGTCGGCACCAATCTTGCATCGCTCGATACCACGGACTGGCTGCCGGTCATCAACAAGGCGCTCAGCTCTGGGGCCGATGCGATCTGGCTGCCCGTCAATTTTGGCACGCCGCTTTCGCAGTTCCTAAACCAGGCCAATCAGCTCGGCCTGTTCAAGCAGGCCAAGATTTTCCTGCCCGTCGGCCTGCCTTTCCTCGACGCGATTCAGACCTTGGGCGATGACGGCATCGGCCTGATCAGCACGTCCTTCCAGACCGACTTCACCTTCCCGGAGGCGCACGACATCGCGCAGGCCTATTACGAAGCCAACGGCGAGCCTCCGTCGCAGCAGACCCTGCAGCAGATCGCGGTCACCAACATCATTCTCGATGCGATCGAATCGACGGAAGACCCGACCCGCGAGGCGATCCGCGAAGCGCTGGCGACCCTGGAGTTCGAGAACTTCAACGGCACCGTTAAGTTCCGCCAGCCCGACCAGCAAGCGGTCAACACGCTCTATGAAGGCTCGATTCAGAAGCTCGACGAGCCCCTGTTCGGTGTCGGCTACTCTTGGGTAGCCGAGCGCAACTATTCCAGCGCGGAGGTCATGCCGTCCGCCGAGGAAATCGGTTGCGAGAAGTAACCGCCGCCTAGGCTGATAAAAGAAAGCGCCGGCGAGCTATCATGCCCGCCGGCGCTTTTTCATGTCCGCTATCGGCCCCGCCGGTAACAGCCAGGCCGAACAGATCCTATTCTTTGTCCCCGATCGCGATCGAGGTCTTGCTGGGATAGACATCGATCAGCGCCTCGCCGGCATTGACCTTTTCGATCGTAACCAGCTCGGAATCCCGGAAGGCGCGCGCGACAGCCAAGACTTCCTCGGCCTTCTCCGCCGGACAGACCATCACCCCGTCGGCGTCGGCCGCGACCAGGTCGCCCGGCGCGATGTTGATACCGTCGAGTTCAAGGGTCACCCCGATCGAGGTGTCGGCGTCGTTGGGAATCATTCCCGTGGGCGTAGTGTCGCGGGTCCAGAAGGGCAAGCCCAGTTCGCGCAGCTGCAGGATATCGCGGGTGCTGCCATCGACGACCACGCCAGCTAGCCCGAGCTTGTTCAGCCGCAGCGCCACCATCTCGCCGAATACCGCGGCGCCCACATCCTCGTCCGCCTGGATGACGAACATCGCGCCTGGCGGCGCATTGTCGATCGCCGAGAACCACTGCGCGCGCTCCTCGCCGGTCTTGTTGTGCGCGTAGCTGACACGGACCGTATACGCCAAGCCGACAGCAGGCTTGTTCGACTGCGGCTGATAGCCAGCGAGCTGCTGTCCGCGGACGAAAGGGACGCCGCCGACCCGCTGCATGGCGTCAGCCACCAGCGAGGCGTTCAGCCCGGCAATATCTTCCAAACTCATCTCCAAAACTCCTATGAGGCCAGCGCCGAGCGCTTCGGGATCAGGCCGACGTAATCCAATTCGAGCAAAACGTCGTCGGCCGCACTAGTGGAAGTCGGGAAGTCCACGCAGGGCCGGTTCTTGGTCGCGACGGTCCGCAGCCTGAGCGCGCCGACATCCTCGCTGCCTGGAATGTCGAACTTACCGGTCACCTCGGACCACGCGTAGAGCGTGGTCCCGGCGAAGGTGGCCCGCAGGTGACGGGCGCGGTCTATCGCCGCGATACGGAAAACATTGCCGAGGCCGTTGTAGGACAATGCACGGGCGAGCCCGACGATATGGCCGACGAAGACGATGCGCTGGCCAAAATCCGTCGAGGCCATGAAGTGGGCATCGTAATGCGGCGGCGCCACGTTCTGATACAGCCGGGCGCTCATCATCGCCTCGCCCTCCTCGATGGTGCAGCCGACGCTATGATCGATCCGCTCGCCGAGCTCGTAGTCCTCCCAGAGGTACTGCGAACCGCTGACCCGGAAGTCGTACTGGGCCATCGAAGATCCCGAAACGCTCTGTAAATCTTCAGCGGCAACCGCGGGTGGCAGGGAATCCGGCGCCAGCGCCGCCGTCAGGTTGCTGGGCTCGCGTCTACGCACGGTCACCCAGCGGTAAAAGGAGACCGCCATGGCGCCGGACTGGTTATGGGCCGTGGTGCGGACCCGCACCAAGCCAGTGTCCTCCGTCGGCCCTGGCTCGAGCGAGACGATCTCGGTTTCCGATTCCAGCGTATCCCCAGGATAAACGGGAACGCCGAAGACGCAGCCCCCATAGCCCAGCGTCGCCACGGCACGCATGGAGATGTCGGCAACGGTCTGGCCGAAAGCGATCTTGAATACCAGAACGTCGTCCAAGGGGCAGGTCCGGTAGCCAAGCGCCTGCGCGAAGGGTTCCGAGCACTGCAGCGGAAAGCGCGTGCCCGTGAGCACTCTATATAGCGCCGCCATCCCCTCGGTTACCGTCAAGGCACCGGCATGGCGAATGACTTGCTTGGCCGAGAAATCCTCGAAGTAGCGGCCGGAGAAGCTTTTCTGCGTGCTCATCTATGCCTCCTAGTCTTGCGGCAGGCTCGCCTTCGCCTTCGAGGGATAGGCCTCGACGATGGTCTTGCCCTCGGAAACGCCGGCCTGGGTCTTGGCTTCGGATGCCAGGAACTCCCGCGCCAGGGCCGTGGCCTGCTCGGCATAGTCCTGTGGGCAGATGAACACGCCGTCCATATCGGCCGCGACCAGATCCCCCGGCCGCACCTCGACACCGCCGAGGTTGATGGGCACGCCGATTTCCACCTTCACTTCGCTCGGCACCATACCGGCCATGCTGATCTCTCGCGCCCAGACCGGGAAGTCGTACTGCGCGATGCCGAGGACGTCGCGGATGCAGCCATCGACCACGGCGCCTTTGACGCCGAGGTATTTCAAGCGGTTGGCCACGACGTCGCCGACCACCCCACCGCCAAGATTTCCAACCACCTCGATGGCCAGGATCGTATCGCCGGGCGCATTGTCGTAAGCGGCCATGACCCGGGCGCGCTCATCGCCATCGAGCTCGATGGTTCGGCTGAGCCGCAGGGTATGGGCCGGCGCCACGAAAGCGCCTTGCTGCACGATCGGGCGTAGATTTCGGCAGCACAGGGAGTCGCTGACATGATGACCCTTGAGACGCTCGATCGCGTCGTGCAGCACGGAGGTGTTGAAACCTGTAAAATCGAGTCCCGTCATTTTGCGTTCCTTGCTCCAACCAGAATGAAACCATTCATATTCTCGCCTGAAATCAGAAGTTCCTAAGACCAGAATTCTAGGAACTTGTGAGCATATTCAATATGGAACGTTTCATTTTAACGATGCAACCTCTATTCTCCCGGCGCGCGCCACAGTGCAGATTCAAGGCCTCGAAAGGATCCAGACATGGGAAGAGTTGCCATCATTCGCCGCACCGGCGGTCCAGAAGTCATCGAAATCGAAGAAGTTTCCCTGGGCCAGCCCGGTCCGCGCGAGGCAAAGGTTCGCCATGAGGCCATCGCGGTCAATTTCCACGATGTCTACGTCCGCTCCGGGCTTTATCCGGTCGAGCATCTCCTGCCCCTCGTGCTTGGCACCGAGGCCGCCGGCGTCGTTGTCGAAACCGGCGCGGAAGTGCAGCACGTGAAGGTGGGAGACCGCGTCGCCTACGCCTGCAGGCCCTATGGTTCGTTCTCCGACGAAAGGTTGATCGACGCGGATAACCTGGTGAAGCTCCCGGACTCCATCGACACCCAGATCGCCGCATCGATCATGGTCAAGGGGATGACCGCGGAATACCTCCTGCACAGAACGCATCGCGTGCGCGCCGGCGACACGATCCTGGTGCATGCGGCGGCAGGCGGTGTCGGACAGATTCTCAGCGGCTGGGCGCGGCACCTCGGCGCCACGGTGATCGGCACGGCTGGCGGACCCGTGAAAACGGCCATCGCGCGCGAAGCTGGCTGCGCCCATGTCATCGACTACGCGTCGGAGAACTTCGTCGAGCGGGTGAAGGAGATTACAGACGGCGCCGGTGTCAGCGTGGTCTACGATTCCGTTGGGCGCGATACCTTCTTCGGCTCGCTGGACTGCCTCGCGGTCCGTGGTCACCTGGTGAATTTCGGACAATCCTCGGGGCCGGTGGAAAGCTTCACCGTGGCCCAGTTGAGCCCGAAATCCCTGACCCTCTCCCGGCCGGTGCTCTTCGACTACATCGCCACGCCGGAGGAGCTCGCCGAGGTCGCCGGAAACCTGTTTCAGGTGGTCGGCGACGGGACCGTCAAGGTCAAGGTCGAGCGCAGCTACCCTCTGGAAGAGGCCGGCCGCGCGCAGACCGACCTTGAGCAGCGCAAGACGGTCGGCGCATCGGTGCTGCTGCCCTAGGCGGCGGGCCGCCTCAGATCACGCCCATGGCGCGCATGGCCTCCGCCACGCGCACGAAACCGGCGATGTTGGCACCCAGCACGTAGTCGCCGGGCGCGCCGTATTCCTCGGCAGTGTCCGCGCAGGCGTCGTGGATGTTGTGCATGATCTCGGCCAGGCGCTTCTCGGTCTTCTCGAACGACCAGCTGTCGCGGCTGGCGTTCTGCTGCATTTCCAGGGCCGAGGTCGCCACGCCGCCGGCATTCGCGGCCTTGCCCGGCGCAAAGAGCACGCCGGCTTTCTGGAACAGGCGCACCGCCTCTGGCGTGCAGGGCATGTTGGCGCCCTCGCCGACCGCGATCACGCCGTTGCCGATCAGGGTGCGGGCGTCGCCGCCGGTCAATTCGTTCTGGGTGGCCGCGGGTAAGGCCACCTCGCAGGGCACATCCCAGATCGAGCCATCCTTGACGTAGTAGCTCCCGGCGCCCTTGATCCGCGCGTACTCGGAAACCCTGCCGCGCCGCACTTCCTTGATCTCCTTGATCAGCTCGAGGTCAATCCCCCCCTCATCGACGACATAGCCGTCGGAATCCGAACAGGCCATGACCTTGCCGCCGAAGGAGAGGATCTTTTCCATGGCATAGATCGCCACATTGCCCGAGCCCGAAACCACGCAGCGCTTGCCCTCGAAGCCGCCGCCGCGGGTCGCGAGCATACGCTGCACGAAGTAGACGCTGCCGAAGCCGGTCGCCTCGGTTCTGGCGCGCGATCCGCCGAAGGTGAGACCCTTGCCAGTCAAGACGCCGGCCTCGTAGCGGTTGGTCAAACGCTTGTACATCCCAAACATGTATCCGACCTCGCGGCCGCCGACCCCGATATCGCCGGCCGGGACGTCGATGTACTCGCCGATGTGGCGATGCAGCTCGATCATGAACGACTGGCAGAAGCGCATCACCTCGCGATCGGAGCGGCCCCGTGGATTGAAGTCCGAGCCGCCCTTTCCCCCGCCGATCGGCAGACCGGTCAAGGCATTCTTGAAGATCTGCTCGAAGCCGAGAAACTTGATGATCCCGATGTTGACCGAGGGGTGGAACCGCAGGCCGCCCTTGTAGGGGCCGAGCGCCGAATTGAACTGCACCCGGAACCCGCGGTTGATCTGCACCTGCCCCGTGTCGTCGATCCAGGGCACACGGAAAATGATCTGGCGTTCCGGCTCGCAGATTCTCTCGATCAAGGCTTCGTCGGCGTATTCCGGATGTTTGGAAATGACGCGCCCGAGGCTTTCCAGGACCTCGTGAACGGCCTGGTGGAATTCCTTTTCGCCCGCGTTGCGCTGCAGCACCGTGCTGAGGATGGGTTGTAACTTTTCGTCGATAGAATTCATTGATCACTTCCAAAAGCGGACGCGGAAAACAGGGGCCATTCCGCGGTAAAAAGCCGCCTTCGCCCGTCCGCTGTCTGTTCTGTCTGCTGTGCAAGAGCCTTGGCGTGAAGCCATGGCTCGAGGATGAGGGCTTCTGCTGCCGCCATCGCAAGGACGGAGCCCGCATCTTTTAAATCACTCCCCCGAAACCGTGCCATTGCGCAGAGGGTGGAGCGGTGGACTGGCCCAAAGGGGGCAGAGCCGCATTCCGGATGAGCGGCGCGCAGGGGCCGGATTCGAGCCAGATCGGCGCGCCGGTACGGCGCCCGGGAAGCCTCTGTCAGGCCTCCTTGATTTGTATTGACATACTTGTCTTACCCGTAAAAACTGACCGATAAGCGGGCAGTAGACGTTCACCGGCTGGAGCAAGCCTGCCTGCCAGAAGGCCGTTCGAGGAGACGCTGTAGACGCAGCAAGCAATCCGAGCCCCGGGGGAAAACACTTCCAAACCGAGGCCAGACCAAAAGCGACAAACGTTCTGGAAATTCGGCACCTCGCCGAACAAACCTTGTTCAGGGAGCTTTCCAAAAATGAACCGCAGAAAATTTCTAAAATCCACGGCCGCGGCCGGCATCGCGGCCGGAAGCGTCGGCGCCTTCGCCACCCCCGCCATCTCACAGGGCGTCAAGAAGTGGCGGCTCACGCACGCCTATCCCAAGAACTATCCCATCTTCGGCACGGCCCCCAACGTCATCGCGGACTACATCAAGCGCTGCTCGGGCGGCCGCATGGAAGTGGAAGTCTATGGCGCCGGGGAGATCGTACCCGCCTTCGAAGCGATCGAGGCGGTGGGCAACAACACCTGCCAGATCGGCTTCGGCACGTCCTACTTCTGGAAGGGCAAGGAGCCCGCGGCCCAGTTCATCACGGGCATGCCCTTCGGGCTGACCGCGCAGGAGCAGAACGGCTGGTTCGTCGCCGGCGGCAATGAACTCGCGCAAAAGGTCTACGACCGGCTGAATGTGAAATTCTTCGTCGCGGGCAACAGCGGCGCCCAGATGGGCGGCTGGTTCAATAAGGAGATTTCCAGCCCCGACAGCTTCGATGGACTGAAGATGCGGCTGCCGGGTCTTGGCGGCGAGGTGCTCAGCGCCATCGGCGCGACCATCGTGAACCTGCCCGGCGGCGAACTGCTGCAGGCGATGCAGACGGGATCTATCGACGCCGTTGAGTGGATCGGCCCGTCAAGCGACTTGGCTTTCGGCTTTCACAAGGTCGCGCAGTATTACTATTACCCGGGCTGGCAGGAGCCGTCCGGCATCTTCGATTGCTTCGTCAACATGGATGAGTGGAACAAGCTCGAGCCGGAGTTCCAGGGCATCATCGAGGCCGCCACCCATGTCGCCAATGGCTACGTGCTCAACGAGCTGACCGCGAAGAATCCAGCGGCCTTGAGAACGCTGATCGACGAGCACAAGGTCGAGATGAAGCGGTTCAGCGACGACACCTTGATCAAGCTGGCGGAGACATCGGGGCAGGTCATCAACGACATCGCATCCCAGGACCCGCTCAGCCGCGAGCTGATGGACAGCCTGCTGAAGTTCCGGGCGGATGCCTTGGGCTTCTCCAGCGTCGGCGAGCAAGCGGTTCTGATGGCCCGTGCCCTCGACTACAAATTCGCGCAACCAAGCTGATCCATGCCGCTACGTTCTTGGAGCGTAGCGGCATATTCTTCCGCACCGGAACAGCCGCGGTTTGAACGATGCATTGGCTTGAAAAGACAGCGGATTCAATCGACCGCGTGAACGATAGCATAGGACGGGCCTTATCCTGGCTCGTCCTACTGCTTGTCGCCGTCACCGCCAGCGTCGCGGTGCTGCGCTACGTCTTCGCGGCGGGCTGGGTCTGGATGCAGGACGCCTATCTCTGGATCAGCGGCAGCATGATCCTGCTCGCCGCAGGATATACCCTGCTGCACGACAAGCACGTGCGCGTCGATTTTCTCTACGTCAGAAAAAGCGAGAAATTCCGCGCGCTCGTGAATCTCTTCGGCGCGCTGTTCCTGCTGCTGCCCACGGTCTGTTTCATCGGATTTATCAGCTTTCCCTTCGTCTACCGCTCCTGGGAACGCTTGGAAGGCTCCCTCGAAGCCGGCGGCCTGCCGGGGATATTCCTATTGAAGAGCGTCCTGATCCTGTTCTGCCTGCCTCTTGCGACGCAGGCGCTCTCCATGATCGCCCGCAGCCTGCTGGTTCTGATGGACAAGGCCACGGGCGCGAGCGCCGGGGCAAGCCTCGACAGGCCCTCGCCCCATGATTGAAGCCTCGATCATCGGAGTCTTGATGTTTCCGGCCGTGATCGCCTGCCTCATGCTCGGCTTTCCGGTTGCCTTTACCCTATCCGGGGTCGCGCTGGCTTTCGCGGCGGGCGGGCATCTCCTGGGGATCTTCGACAGCGCCATCCTGGGCGGCACGCCCTCGCGACTCTATGGCATCATGGTCAACCAGGTCTTCGTCGCCGTGCCGCTTTTCGTGTTCATGGGCGTCGTTCTGGAACGATCCCGGATCGCCGAGAACCTGCTGATGACCATGGGCCTGCTCTTCGGCCGCTTGCGCGGCGGGCTGGGGCTTTCCGTCATTTTCATCGGCGCCTTGCTGGCCGCTTCGACCGGCGTCGTCGGCGCGACGGTCGTCACGATGGGTCTGCTCAGCCTGCCGGCGATGCTGCGCGCCGGCTACGACCCCAAGCTCGCGACCGGCATCATCTGTTCGGCGGGCACCCTGGGGCAGATCATTCCGCCCTCGATCGTGCTGATACTCCTCGCCGACATCCTGCAAGGCGCCTATGCCCAGGCGCAGATGTCGATCGGGAACTTCGCGCCGGATTCCGTATCCGTCGTCGATCTCTTCGCCGGGGCGATGTTCCCGGGCCTGATCCTGGTCGGCCTCTATGCGAGCTGGGTCGTTGCCAAGGCGGTGTTCGATCCCAAGTCCTGCCCGGCTCTCGTCATGGAAGAGGATGAGACCGAGGCCATCGGCCTGCGCGTCCTGAAGGCCCTGGTACCGCCGATACTCCTGATCGTCACGGTTCTCGGCTCGATTCTGACTGGCATCGCCACGCCCACGGAATCCGCGGCGATCGGCGCGGTCGGCGCGATGCTGCTGGCGCTGGTCAACCGGCAGCTCTCCCTGGAGACTCTGAAATCGGCCATGAAGTCGACGCTGCAGATCACCTCGATGATTTTCCTCATCCTGATCGGCGCTTCGATTTTCTCCCTGGTCTTCCGTGGCTTCGACGGGGACATCGCCGTCGAGCACTTCCTGCAGAATCTTCCCGGCGGCCCGATCGGCGCGATGCTGTTCATCATGGTGGTAATCTTTCTGCTCGGATTCGTGCTGGATTTCATCGAGATCATGTTTCTGGTTGTACCCATCGTCGGGCCGATCATCCTGCAAAGCGATATCTCGCCGATCTGGTTCGGGGTCATGATCGCGGTCAATCTGCAGACCAGCTTTCTGACACCGCCGTTCGGATTTTCGCTGTTCTATCTGCGCTCCGTGGCGCCGGAGAGCGTACGCACGACGGATATCTACAGGGGTATTATTCCCTTCGTGACCCTACAGATGCTGGGGCTGGCGATTGTCTGGTTCTATCCCTCGCTGACAACATGGCTGCCGAAGCTGCTCTTCCGATGACCCCGCATCACAGGCTGGCAAGGAAAACGATCTGATGGCCGAGAGATCCTTCGCGAAAGAAGTCAAATCCCTGAAGAAATCCGCCGGCGAGGAGTTCGCCGGCGAAGGCGTGCTGGCGGTGGTCAAGGGCTTGCTGCAATCCGGCGTAAGCTATATCGGCGGCTATCAAGGCGCGCCGATTTCCCACGCCATCGATGTGCTCAAGGACGCCGACGACATTCTGTCCGGATTGGGCGTGCAGGTGGAGTTCAGCGGCAATGAAGCCATCGCCGCGGCGATGATGGGGGCGTCGATCAACTATCCCATTCGCGGGGCGGTGATGTTCAAGTCCACGGTCGGGACGAATGTCGCTTCCGACGCGATTTCCAATCTCTCCTCGGCCGGCGTGACCGGCGGCGCGATGTTCATCCTGGGCGAGGATTACGGCGAAGGCTCCGCCATCATGCAGGAGCGCTCCTACGCCTTCGCGCTGAAATCCCAGGTGTGGCTGCTCGATCCGCGCCCCAACCTGGAAAGCATCGTGCAACTGATCGAACAGGGTTACGAACTGTCGGAAGCCAGCAACACGCCGGTCATGCTGCAGCTGCGCATCCGCGCCTGTCATGTGACGGGCAAGTTCATCGCCAAGGATAACCGGGCGGCGGTCGGGAAGCAGGGAAAGATGCCCATCGCGCCGGCCTTCGATTTTTCCAAGGTTACCCTGCCGCCCTCCACCTATTCGCAGGAGGTCGATAAGCTCGAACGGCGCCTGCCCGCCGCCAAGGCCTTCATTAAGGACAACAAGCTGAACGAGGTCTTCCCCGGCGACCTCGACCAGATCGGTATCATTACCCTCGGCGGCCATTACAACGGCGTCGTCCGCGCGCTGCAGATTCAGGGCCTCGCCGACATGGCCGGCAACAGCCGTATACCCATCTACTGTCTGAATGTGGCCTATCCGCTCGCGGACGAGGAAGTGACCGACTTTTGCGCCGGAAAATCGGCGGTTCTGGTCGTCGAGGAGGGGCAGCCCGCGTTCCTGGAAGACGCCATCGGCGGCATCCTGCGGCGCGCGGACTTGCAGACCAGCCTGGTCGGGAAACAGGTGTTTCCTTCCACCGGCGAGTACAAGGGCGATGTCCTGCTGGAGGCCCTGACCAAGTTCATCGAGGGCGCTCTGCCCAGCCTTCCCGGGATCGCCGAGCTGTCCCAGTCCGTCACCTATATCCAGGGGCTCAAGAGCCGTGCCGCGGAGATCCTCGGGGCGCCGGTGACACGGCGGCTGCCGGCGTTCTGCACGGGCTGCCCGGAGCGCCCCGTGATGACCGCCTTGAAACTGGTTCAGCGCGATATCGGCCAGGTCCACGTCTCCGCCGACATCGGCTGCCTCACCATGTCCACGCTCAAGCCCTTCAACATGGGCAGCACCGTCCTGGGATATGGACTGGGCCTGGCGGCCTCCTCGGCGGTTTCGCCGATCATGGAGAAACCCGTGGTCACGCTGATGGGCGACGGCGGGTTTTGGCACAGCGGCCTGTCCAACGGCATCGTCCATCAGGTCGCGAACGGCAACACCGGCGTCATGGTGATCCTCAAGAATGGCTACAGCGCGGCCACCGGCCATCAGGCGATTCCCTCGACCACGGCCGAGCAGCTCGGCAGCAGCGGCGCGCGCACCATGGACATCGCCGACACGCTCAAGGCCCTGAATGTCCCATGGGTCAAGACCCTCCGCTCCTATGATCTCCACAGCATGGTCGGCAGCCTGAAAAAGGCCATCGCGAGCAAGACGCCGGGGTTGAAAGTGATCATTGCCGATGGCGAGTGCCAGCTCGCCCGCGCGCGCCGCATGAAACCGCTGGAGAAAAAGCAGCTCGCCGCGGGCAAGCGCGTTACCAGCGCGCGCTTCAATGTCGACGAAGAGGTTTGCACGGGGGATCACTCCTGCATCCGCCTCTCCGGCTGCCCCTCTCTGACCATCAAGGATTCCACGGATCCGCTGAAGAAGGATCCGGTCGCCACCGTGGTCGAAAGCTGCGTCGGCTGCGGGCATTGCGGCGAGGTCGCCCATGAGGCCATTCTCTGCCCCTCCTTCTACAAAACCGAACTCGTGCGCAACGCGGGCTGGCTGGAGCGCGCCACGGCACGCCTGCGCCAGTGGATTATCGCGCGCTCCCAGGGCTGGGCATGAGCATGTCGAGACCGTCTGCCTCCGCGAACCCAGCCGCCACCAATCCAAGCCGGGTCGAGCCGATCCGCCTCTGCATCGCCGCCCTGGGCGGCGAAGGGGGCAGCGTTCTCAGTTCCTGGATCGTTTCGCTGGCCACGGCCGAGGGCTGGCCGGTGCAAAGCACCTCGATCCCCGGCGTGGCCCAGCGGACCGGCGCGACGACCTACTACATCGAGATTCTGCCCGAGCGCTGGGACGGCCCGAGCACTCCGATCTTCGCGCTGACCCCGACGCCGGGCTATGTCGATGTCGTGGTGGCGACCGAGCTGCTGGAGGCCGGGCGCGCCATCGAACAGGGTTTGGTGTCCCCGAACCGCACCACCCTTATCGCCTCGCCGCATCGCGCCTACACGATCGAGGAAAAAAGCGGCATGGCGGACGAACGCATCTCCGGCGAGCGTATTCTCAAGGCGATCGACGACGTTTCCGCGCGCGCGATCGTCATCAACATGGCGGAGCTGGCGCAGGAAGCGCAGGCAATCGTCAGCAGCGTCGTCTTCGGCGCATTGGCCGCAGCCCGCGTGCTGCCTCTTTCAAAAGAGCGCTACGAGGCGGTGCTCACCTCCTCTGAAATCGCGGTGGAGGCGAACCTGCGTGGCTTCAACGCCGCGTTTCTCGCGGTGTCCGGCGAGGCGCCGCTCGAACCCGAAAGCGCACGGGCAGACTCCGGGATCGCCGCGGGCCGCTTTCCAGCCGAAGTCGAGGCGTTCCTGCAGCATGGCGTGAAGCGCGTAACCGAGTTCCAGGATGCCGCCTACGCCGAGCGCTACGTCAAGGCGGTCGCCAGGGTGTACGAGGCGGAAGGCGCGGAGCACGGCGGCGATTGCTCGTGGCGCGTGACCAGGGAAGCCGCGCGCTATCTCGCCTTGATGATGTCCTACGAGGATATCATCCGGGTCGCCGCGCTGAAGACGAAGCGCGAGCGCTGGGAACGGATCCGCACTGAAAATCCCCAGGGCGGCAAGGATCTGCTCAAGGTTTCCGAGTTTTTGAAACCCGGCATCGAGGAATTTGCCTCCTTGCTGCCTCCGGCCCTAGGACGGCGGGTCGTCGAAGGCGTCCGAAAACGCGACAGGCTCGATGCCTACAACATCGGCCTGAGCATCAACACGACCTCGGTGCTCGGTTTCATGACCATGCGGCTGCTGGCGCGCTTGAAGGCCTGGCGCCCGCGCAGCTACCGCTTCCACGAAGAGATGAAGGTCATCGACGATTGGCTGGATCTGGTCGTCGCGGCAACCCGTATCGACCCGGATTTCGGCGCGCAGGTTGTCGAATGCGCGCGGCTGCGCAAAGGCTATGGCGCGACCCACAGGCGCGGCGCCGCGAACTTCTCGGCGATTTTGGATCGTATCGTACGGCCCGCGATCTCCGAACAGCGCTCCGCCGCCACGCTGGTCGCCGAGATGAATGGCGTCGCCCTCGCCGACCCTGAAGGAGACGCCCTGCTGCGCGCGATCGAAAGCTTGGAGGAAGCCCGTCATGTCGGAGCGCCCGGCGCTCAATAAGTATCGCGCAATACAGGACGCAGCTAAGGACCGAGGCCGACGCCTTTCTCCATAGCTGTAGGAGAAGAAACCTCGCGCATGGCTGCCAAACTAGGGCTCGCCTGATAGGGCGCCAGTAGGACCGCGGCATACCGAGGACATGCTCGGAGAGGTTAGAGAGAATAGGTTGGTCGAGATTGGCGCGACCTGGTAGAGCCGCGCCGGAAAAGGCGGGGGGTTCCGCATCTTCTCCATGTACCACTGAAACGATTTAGTGGAACGGCGGGAAGTCTGAACCGTTACAATCAGCAACTTACTGATAGATAAAGCGAATCGATCAGGTGGCGGAGAGGGAGGGATTCGAACCCTCGGTACGCATAGCGCACAACGGTTTTCGAGACCGTCCCGTTCGACCGCTCCGGCACCTCTCCGCTCTGGCCCGCTGCGCGCTGGGCCGTGGAGCAGGCGGAACCTATGTCATGCCTCCAATCAGTTCAAGCGCGAGTTGCGGCGGCGCTGCCAGGGCGCGCGCGGGCCTGGTCGCTCGTGCCGAAAAGGCCGTCGCCCCCCGCCTTGTTGCGCCGCCCCGGCGGCGTTAACGTCCGGCATCGCCAGGGGAGTCTCCTCCGGCGCTGAAACAAGGACGGGCGATGGAGCAGCTGACAAGCGGGGGCGCGGCCTTTTCGGCCCTGATCGATCTCGGCGGTCCGGTGATGGCGGTGCTCGCCCTGCTCTCGCTGATCGCGGTCTCGCTGATCCTGGCCAAGCTGTATCAGTTCCTGCGGCTGCGCGTGCTGCTGCCGTCCGATCCCACCCCGGCCATCGCGCTGTATCTCTCCGGCCGCCGCGAGGAGGCGCTGAGCGCGCTGTCGGGCAGCCGCTCGGCGCTTGCGCCGGTGCTGCACGCCGCCATGGGCGGCAACGGCCAGACCGAGGAGGCCGCGCGCCGCGAGGAGACGGAACGGGTCGCCCTGGCCGGCCTCGAGGATCTGCGCGCCTATCTGCGCGGGCTGGAGCTGATCGCCACCCTGGCCCCGCTGCTTGGCCTGCTCGGCACGGTGCTCGGCATGATCGATGCCTTTCAGGAGCTGCAGGGCGGGGGCCGCCAGGCCGATCCTGCCCTGCTCGCAGGCGGCATCTGGGAGGCCCTGCTGACCACGGCCGCCGGGCTCAGCCTGGCGATCCCGGCCTCGGCCGCCTTCCTCTGGTTCGAGCGGCTGGTCGAGCGCAGCCGTCACGCCATGGAGGACGCCGCCACCCGCGTCTTCACCGGGCGCCGCGACGACACGGGAGCCGCCGGCTGATGCGCCTGCCCGCCCACGGCCGACCGCGCCGCCCGGTCTCCCTGACGCCGCTGATCGATGTGGTCTTCCTGCTGCTGGTCTTCTTCATGCTGACGGCGAGTTTCCTGCAGCCCGGCGCGCTCAGTCTCGCCACCAGCCTGGGCGGCGCGGCGGGGGAAGGCGCCGAAGCGATGATCTTGCACGCGGATCGGAACGGCCAGCTGACCCTGGAAGGCCGCGACATCGCGGCGGCGGAACTGGCATCCTATTTCTCCGAGGGCCGGGCGGTGCGTCTGCGCAGCGACCCCGCCTTGCCGCTGCAGCAGCTGCTCGACATCGCGGCCGCCCTGGAGGCGGCCGGGGCGCGGGACCTGCGCCTGGAACAGGCGGAGGCGGCGCAATGAAGCTGCCGGCGCGCGCCTCCAGGCCCCTGGGCGAGAATGTCGTGCCGCTGATCAACGTGGTTTTCCTGCTGCTGATCTTCTTCATGCTGACCAGCAGCTTCCTGCTGCAGCAGCCCTTCGAACTCGAGCCGCCCCGCAGCGCTGCCTCCCAGGCCGCGCCGGAGGAGGCGTCGCGCCTTGCCCTCGCGCTTGACGGGCGTCTGGCGCTGGACGGCGAGCCCCTTGGCCGGGAGGCCGCGCTCGCCCGTCTGGCGGGCCAGGAGCGGGTGATTCTCCTGGCCGATGCCACAGCTCCTTCGGGCGCCGTGCTCGAACTGCTGGCCGCCTTGCGCGCCGCCGGTATCGGGGACGTTCTGCTGCGCGCCGACGCGCCCCGCTAAGGCCATGCAGATCACCCTCCGCCACCTGCTGCTGGCGTTCTTCGCGTCCCTGGCGCTGCATGCCGTGGCCGGCGTCTGGTGGCTGCCGCAGCCGCAGGCCGGGGCCCTGGGGCCCGGCGAAGGGGGCCTGCTGATTTCCCTGGGCGCCGCCGGCGGCGAACCCAGCGCGGCGCCCCCCGCGCAAGAGACCACGGCGGACAAGGAGGAAACCCGTCAGCCCGAAGCGGTGGCGCCGCCTGCGAAAACCGCGCCAGAAATCCCGGAGACTGCCGCGGAAGACGACAGCGAAGACGGCACAGCCGCTGCCGAGCCAAAAGCCAGCCCCTCGGAGGCCGGGCGGAGCGCCACCCTAGAGATGCCGAGCGTGGCCGAACGTCCCACGGAACTTCCCACGGCTCGTCCCGCCTCCCTGCCCGCGCTGCCCCCCGCGCCAAGACCGGCCGAAACCCAGGAAGCCGCCGTGCCGCCCACCCTACCGCCTGCCACGGCAGAGACTGGCGCCGCCACCGCCACTAGCCCTGGCAGCGGCGGCACGGCGAACGCGCCTGCCTCTGGCGGCGCGGCGGGCGCCTACGATGCCTATCTCGCGGAGCTGATGGCCTGGCTGGCCAAGCACAAGTCTTACCCGGCGATGGCCGAGCGGCGGCGTCAGGAAGGCACCAGCGAGATCGCCTTCGTGCTCGCCCGCGATGGCAGCCTGCTGTCCTACGAGCTCGCCCGCTCCTCGGGCCATGCCCTGCTCGACGAGGCCAGCGCCGAGATGCTGAGGCGGGCGGCGCCGCTGCCCCCGATCCCGCCGGACATCGGCGAGGATCGGATCAGGATCACCGTCCCGGTCGTCTTTCAGCTCCAGTAGAGACTTCGAGAGACCGCCCGGAGCCGGACTTAGGCCGCGCTGGTCCGGCGGCGTCTGCGGCGGCGGCTGTCGACCTCGCCGCTCGGCTCGGCGATGCGCGGCTCCGGCAGCTTCACGGCCGCGCGCAGCTTGGGATAGGGCGCGGTCTTGTGCGGGAAGGCCATGGCCTCCACGAAGTGCTGCTGGAAGCGCGGCTCGACGGCGGTCTCGACCTTCTCGACCCGGCGCACCACCTGCTCGATCTCCGCGCGGCGCGAGCGGTTGACCAGCGCGATGCGCGCGCCGGTGCCCGCGGCGTTGCCCGCGGAGTAAACCTTTTCCAGGGCGCAGTCGGGGATCATGCCGAGGATCATCGCGTACTTGGTGTCGATGTGGCTGCCGAAGGCGCCGGCCAGGGTGATACGGTCGATCTCCTCCACGCCCATGCGGTCCATCAACAGCCGCACCCCGGCATAGAGCGCCGCCTTGGCGAGCTGGATCGCGCGCACGTCGTTCTGGATGATCCGCAGATCGCGGCCATGGCTGGCGTCGAGGACGTAGGAGAAGGTGCGCCCATCGGCCACCACGCGCGGGCTGCGCGCGGCCAGGCCGCCATCGATCACGCCGTCGGTGGTGATGATTCCGGCCAGGAACATCTCGGCCAGGACCTCGATGATGCCGGAGCCGCAGACCCCGGTCACGCCGGTCTTCGCCACCGCCGCCTCGAAGCCCTCTTCATCGGACCAGAGATCGCAGTCGATCACCTTGAAGCGCGGCTCCAGGGTTTCCGGATCGATGCGCACGCGCTCGATGGCGCCGGGCGCGGCGCGCTGGCCACAGGAAATCTGCGCGCCCTCGAAGGCTGGGCCGGTTGGGCTGGAGCAGGCCATCAGGCGGTCGCGGTTGCCGAGTACGATCTCCGCGTTGGTGCCGACATCGACGGTCAGGCGCATATCCTCGGCCAGGTGCGGCTCCTCGGAGAGCACCACGGCCGCGGCATCGGCCCCGACATGGCCGGCGATACAGGGCAGCACGTAAACCCTGGCGTCGGGATTGATGTCGAGCTCGATCTCGGTCGCCCAGATGTTGAGCGCCTGGTCGGTCGCCAGCGCGAAAGGCGCGCCGCCCAGTTCGATGGGGTTAATCCCCAGCACCAGGTGATGCATGATCGGATTGCCGACGATGGTCACCTCGAGGATTTCATCCAGCTCTATGCCGGCCTCGCCCGCCACGTCGGCGGCCAGCCCATTGAGCGCGCGCCGCACCACGGCGGTGAGCTCGACCTCGCCGCCGGGGTTCATCATGATGTAGCTGACCCGGCTCATCAGGTCCTCGCCGAAGCGGATCTGCGGGTTCATCACGCCGCTCGAAGCCAGCACCTCGCCGGTTTCCAGGTCGCAGAGATGCCCCGCCACGGTGGTCGAGCCGATATCGAAGGCCAGGCCGTAGAGCTTGTCGCGAAAGCCCGGCCAGACGGTCAGCATGCGCTCTTCCTCGCGCACCGCGACGGTCACCTTCCAATCGCCCTCGCGCAGCGCGGACTGGATCTGCTGCAGCAGACGCAGGTCGCAGCTCAGGCCGGTCAGGCCCCACTGTTCCTCCATGCTCTGCTCGAGACGGCGCAGATCGCCGGAGGGGTCGTGCATGTCGGGTTCGCGCACCTCGACATAGTGCAGCTTTACCTCGGGATCGATAACGATCTGGCGCAGCTCGGGGCGCTTGCGCACGACCTGCTTATGAACCTGGCTTTCCGCCGGCACGTCGATCAGCAGATCGCCCTGCACCCGCGCTTGGCAGGTCAGCCGCCGGCCCTCGACCAGACCGCGCTTATCGATGTAGCGCTGCTCGGCCTGTCCGACCTCGGTCAGATGGTCGGCGCCGGAGACGATGCCGTGCTTGGCGAAGCGGCCGTTGCCGATATCGCACTGGCAGCGTCCGCAGATGCCGCGCCCGCCGCAAACACTGTCGATATCGACGCCAAGCTCCCGCGCGGCGTCGAGTACGGAGGTTCCGTGGGGGAAATGGCCGCGCTTGCCCGAAGGCGTAAAGACGACGAGCGCGCTTTGTCCGGGAAGGACATCGCCGCCGGACTCTTCGCTCTGCTGACGCGCGGCTTCGGCCATTGCTCTGCTTAGCCGACGGCCCGGCGGCGGCGGCGGTCGCCGCGCGCGCCGCGCGCGCCTTCCGCAACCGCCATATCGCCGGTCTGCGATACGGGGGCGGGCTCGCGGTAGCGGCGAATCCAGCGGCGGCAATCGGGATCCTGCCCGAGCAGCACGTCGGAGGCGCGAATCGCCACCATATCCTCGTCATGCAGCGGGTTCATGATCGCCGAGGTCATGCCGGCGCCAGAGGCCATCGCCAGGTAGGCCATGTTCATGCCGCGGCGGTTCGGCAAGCCGAAGGAAATGTTCGACGCCCCGCAGGTGGTGTTGACATGCAGTTCCTCGCGCAGGCGGCGGACCAGCTGAAAGACCTGACGGCCCGCGGTATTGATCGCCCCGACCGGCATCACCAGCGGATCGACCACGATATCGGCCGGCTTGATGCCGAAGTCCTGCGCCCGCTGGACGATTTTCTTGGCAACCTCGAAGCGGACATCGGGATCCTCTGAAATACCGGTTTCGTCGTTGGAAATGGCGACCACGGCGCAATCGTATTTCTTGACCAGCGGCAAGACAACCTCGAGCCGCTCGTCCTCTCCCGTCACGGAATTGAGCAGCGGACGGCCCTGATAGGCTTCGAGCCCGGCCTCGAGCGCGGCGACGATGGAACTGTCGATCGACAAAGGCACGTCGACCAGCGCCTGCACCCGGCGAATGGTCTCGGCCAGGATGCCCGGTTCGTCGGCGAGCGGGATACCGGCGTTGACGTCGAGCATATGCGCGCCGGCCGCAACCTGGGCCAGGGCATCCGCCTCGACGGTGGAAAAATCGCCGGCGGCCATTTCCGCTGCCAGGCGCTTGCGCCCGGTGGGATTGATGCGCTCGCCGATCACGCAGAAGGGCCGGTCGAACCCGATCACCACTTCCTTCTTCGCGGAGGATACGACTGTGTCGCTCATGCGTTAAGTTCCTGTTCCTACGGGTTTGACCGCAGCGCTTCTAGGCGCCGGCCGCTGTTGTTCGCCATCGTTTGAAGCAATTGTTACGCGGGTGCGCGCCGCGCGAATGGCCCGAGCGCGGCATGCTTTAGAGAGAAGGCGTCAGAATTCCCCAGACCGGCTATTTCCGGCGCCGTTTCGGCCTAGCCGGGGGTTTTTCCGCCGTTGCTCACCAAGGCGCGCAGCCTGTCCTTATCGAATTCCCGATCGAGAGCCTGCGCGCGCGCCTGGGCTTCGGCCTCGAGATCCTCGGAACAAGCCTCGGGGTCGGATTTGCGCCAGTCCTGCAGATAGCTGTCGGTATCGCCGGCGCCATCGCGCATCGCCGCGGCGTCGATGGCGACCTGGAAGCGCTCGGGCAGCATCACCTTGACCTGCTCGCGGCGGCTTTTCTGCGCGATCACCTGGGAGGGGATGTCCCGCCAGTAGACAACGATCAGCCCGGCCATGCCCCCTCCTACTGCTTGGCGGCTTGCGCGACGAAGCTTGCGAGCTCGCCGTAGCCGGTCATGCGGTATTCGTAGTCCAACCCGAGCCGCGCCGCCGCGGCCTCGGCCTTGGCGCGCAGTTCCGGGGAGTCTTCCTGCGCCAGGTACACCAGGCGCTGATAGTTCCCGAACATCATCTCTTCCAGCTCTGGGTGCTTATCGATGCCCATGCCCTTGATGATCAGGGTATTGAAATGCCGCGCCAGGTAGTCGGTCAGAAAGAAGCTGGCCGGCTCCTGCTCCATCATCTCGGCGAAGTCGCTCTGTCCGGAAAAGAAGGCATAGCAGTGCGGACCCTGAATCCGCAGCGCCCCTTCCTCCTCCAACACCCGGTCGAGCAGGCCGCCGGTGCCGCAATCGGCATAGGCGACCAGGACACGCTCGATCCCGCGTGCCTTGGCGGCGCGGATCGCTTCACGGACCCGCTCGGGGATCAACTGGGGCCGGTTGTGCAGCTTGGCCGGCAGGCAGGCCAGTTCGACACCGGTGAGCCGTCCTCCCTCGACCAGCGCGAGAATCTCCCGCGCCAGGGCGCCGCAGGCCAGAATCTGGGTATGCGGCAGCGGCTTGGCGGCTTTACGCGGGGAGATGCTGTCGTTCATCGCCGCTCCATCGATGGTGTCGCCGAACCGCCCAGGCGGTTCCGTTGCTTGCGACGGCCGCAGCCTACTGATTGTGCTTGCGCATCATCAGTTCCTTGGCCGTCTCGACGGCCACGGCGGCGTCCCGGCAATAGGCATCGGCGCCGACTTCGCGGGCGAATTCCTCGTTCAGCGGGGCGCCGCCCACCATCACGATGTAATCGTCGCGCATGCCTTTTTCGACCAGGGTGTCGACCACGACTTTCATGTAGGGCATGGTCGTGGTCAGCAAGGCCGACATGCCGAGAATATCGGGCTGATGTTCCTCGATCGCTTCCAGGTACTTCTCGACCGGGTTGTTGATACCGATATCGATCACCTCGAAACCGGCGCCTTCCATCATCATCGATACCAGGTTCTTGCCGATGTCGTGGATGTCGCCCTTGACCGTGCCGATCACCATCTTGCCCTGCTTCGGCGCGCCGGTTTCCGCCAGCAGCGGCCGCAGGATCTTCATCCCGGACTTCATGGAATTGGCGGCCAGCAGCACCTCGGGCACGAAGAGAATACCATCGCGGAAATCGACACCGACGATACGCATACCCTCGACCAGCGCTTTGGTCAGGACATCGTAGGGCGCCCAGCCGCGCCCCAGCAGGATGTTGGTCCCCTCGACCACCTCGTCGGCGAGGCCATCGTAGAGATCATCCCACATCTGCTCGACGAGTTCGTCGTCGCTTAAGGAACTAAGATCAAGATCTTCTTCATCGGCCATGCTGCAAAACCCTAAGTTTTATAGCGGTCCCCGGTAAGGGCCGCACCTGCGATCCTAATCCGCCACCGCTGACGGACTCACCCCTAAGCGACACTCTGTTCCGCCGCCACGACACCCTGGGCTCTGCCCTAGGAGCTCCACTTGTCCGGCATCGAAGCCTTCTTCTCGGCGACGAAGGCGTCGAGCGAATCAAGTATCGCCGGGTCGAGCGGCGGCGCCTCGTATTCGCGCAGCCACTTTTTCCAAACCGCGTTGGCGCGCTGCACCGTATCGCTGGCGCCCTCCGCTTC
This sequence comes from uncultured Alphaproteobacteria bacterium, assembly GCA_942491105.1. Classification (GTDB taxonomy): domain Bacteria; phylum Pseudomonadota; class Alphaproteobacteria; order Kiloniellales; family DSM-21159; genus JBBEAM01. Next base: position 448,823 of record CALNZX010000012.1, read on the forward strand.
CCACTGCTCGTAGGAATTGTTGTCGGCGACCATGGAGCGATAGAAGGCGGTCTCGAAGTTGGCCTGGGTATGGCTGCATCCGAGGAAATGGCTGCCGGGGCCGACCTCGCGAATGGCGTCCATCGCCTGGCCGTTTTCGGAAAGGTCCACGCCCTGGCTCAGGGTCTGCATCATCCCAAGCTGATCGGCATCCATGATGAACTTCTCGTAGGAGCTGGCAAGTCCGCCCTCCAGCCAGCCGGCGCCGTGGAGTACGAAGTTGACGCCGCCGAGCATCGTCGGCCAGAGCGTCGACATGCTCTCGTAAGCGGCCTGGGCGTCGGGAACCTTGGAGCCGCAGAGCGAGCCGCCGGAGCGGAAGGGGACACCGAGCCTGCGCGCCAGGGCGGCGCAGGTAAACAGCACCAGCGCCGGCTCCGGCGTGCCGAAGGTCGGGGCGCCGGACTGCATCGACATCGAACTGGCGAAGGAGCCGAAGACCACCGGCGCGCCAGGGCGCACCAGCTGGGTCAGGGCCATGCCGGCCATTGCCTCGGCCAGGGTCTGCGTGGCGGTGCCGGCGACCGTGGTCGGCGCCATGGCCCCGGCCAGGATGAAGGGCGTGACGATGCAGGCCTGCCCGGCCCGCGCGTAGACCTTGAGCGCGCCGAGCATGGTGGCGTCGAAGGTCATCGGCGAGTTGGCGTTGATCAGATTGATGATGCAGCAGTTCTGATCCACGAAGTCCTCGCCGAACACCAGCTTGGCCATGGCGACGCTGTCTTCCGCGCGCTCCGGCGCGGTGACCGAGCCCATGAAGGGCTTGTCGGAGTAGGTGATATGAGCGGCGACCATGTCGAGATGCCGCTTGTTGACCGCGATATCGACCGGCTCGCAGACCGTGCCGCCGGAGTGATGGATCGCCGGGGCCCGGTAGGCCAGCTTCACGAAGTTGCGGAAATCCTCGATCGTGCCGTAGCGCCGCCCCTTGTCCAGGTCGCGCACGAAGGGCGGGCCATAGACCGGCGCGAAGACGGTGCGCCCGCCGCCGATGGTGACGCTGCGCTCGGGATTGCGGGCGTGCTGCACGAATTCGCGCGGCGCGGTTTCCAGCAGCTTGCGCGCCAGGCCGCGGGGGATGCGTACCCGCTCCCCGTCGACATCGGCGCCGGCGTCCTTCCACAGCTGCAGGGCCTCGGGATCCTCGCGGAACTCGATGCCGATCTCCTCGAGCAGGATTTCGGCGTTCTCCTCGATCAGCGACAGGCCCTCTTCGTTCAGCACGTCGAAGACGCCGATCTTGCGGTCGATCTCCTTGAGATGCTGGACACCGCTGCTGCGGCGCAGACTCTGGCGCGCCTCTCGGCCGCCACCGCTACGCCCGCGCCGGCCGCGGCTTGCCGTGGCCTCTGATTCGCTATCGCCCATACCGTCCTCCGAAGCTCTGTTGCCGGATCATTTGCCTCGCGGCGGTCGCCATCTTGCGAATTTGCGACCGGCTGTAGCCGGGCCACGCCATCGCCGCGGAGGAATGTCGTTCTGGCACCAGATTTTGTCTCTAACGCAAGGATTTAGCCAGCGTCTCGCCGCTAGACTGCGCAACATTCGAGAAACCCGTTGTCTGATCGAGAATCCATGTCCGACGCCTTCCCACTCGTCTCGCCCTGCGTGGGCATCTGCCGGCTCGACGCCGTCAGCGGGCTGTGCGAAGGCTGCATGCGCAGCGCGGCGGAAATCGCCGCCTGGCCCAGCGCGGGGGACAGCGAGAAACTGCAAATCATCGGCCGTCTGCGGGAGCGGCGGCGCGCCATCGGACGGACCAGCGCCGCCGACCGGCGCCCGCGGCGGCGGGCGCGGCAGACACAAGCGGCGGAGTGAGCGGGGAACAACCCCGCCACGATCCTTCCGCGGCGCCGCACGCGGAGTTCTTGACGCCCAGCCGGGCGGCGCTGAGAGTGCCGCGCCGAGGCCTGTGGCGCCATAACGACAGGGAGGGGACATGAGCGAGACCGAGGGACGGCCGCGGCGGCGGCAAGGCGGCGGCGGCCGCAGGGGTCATCAGCGCGCGGCGGCGGATGCCGCGGCGACGGCGGCACGCAGCTACCGGCCCCAGCCCCGCCTGCCCTATCCGACGATCGAGATCGCCAGCGCCGATCAGCTCGAGGCGATTCACCAGGCCTCGCTGACCATTTTGGAAGAGATCGGCATGGACTTCCTGCATGCCGAGGCGCGCGACATCCTGAAGGCCGCAGGCGCCGACGTGGCGCCGGACGGCAACCGGGTGCGCTTCGACCGCGGCCTGATCGAGGCGCAGATCGGCAAGGCGCCGGAAAGCTTCACGCTGCATTCGCGCAATCCGGAGCGCAATCTGGTCTTCGGCGGCGACTACATCGCCTTCGGATCCGTCGGCAGCGCGCCCAACTGCGCCGATCAGGAATTCGGCCGCCGGGTCGGCAACCACAAGGACTTCAAGGATTTCATCCGGCTGATCCAAACGCTCGACGCCGTGCATTTCATCGCCGGCTATCCGGTCGAGCCGGCCGATATTCATGCCTCGGTGCGCCATCTCGACGCGCTCTTCGACATGCTGACCCTGTCGGACAAGCCGATCCATGCCTACAGCCTGGGCCAGGGGCGCAACCTCGATGCCATCGAGATGGTCCGCATCGCGCGCGGCATCGACGAGGCGCAGCTCTGCCGCGAGCCCTCGCTGTTCACCATCATCAACTCCTCCTCGCCGCTGCGCCTCGACGAGCCGATGCTCGAGGGCATCCTCCAGATGGCCCGGCGCAATCAGGTGGTGGCGCTGACCCCCTTCACCCTGGCCGGCGCCATGGCTCCGGTGACCCTGGCCGGCGCGGTGGCGCAGCAGAATGCCGAGGCCCTGGCCGGCTTGACGATCACCCAGCTGGCCCGGGAAGGCGCGCCCTTCATCTACGGCGGCTTCACCTCCAACGTCGATATGAAGTCCGGCGCCCCGGCCTTCGGCACCCCGGAATACATGAAGACGGCGCTGCTCGGCGGGCAGCTGGCGCGGCGCTATCGCCTGCCCTACCGCTCCTCCAACGTCAACGCCGCCAACACCGTCGACGCCCAGTCCGCCTATGAAAGCGTGTTCTCGCTGTGGGGCGCGGTCATGGGCGGGGTCAACATGCTGATGCATGGCGCCGGCTGGATGGAGGGCGGCCTGCAGGCCAGCTTCGAGAAGATGGTGCTCGACGCCGACCTACTCGACATGGTCGAGGAGTTCCTCAAGCCGCTGCGGGTCGATGACGACGAGCTGGCGCTCGATGCCATCCGCGAGGTCGGGCCCGGCGGCCACTTCTTCGGCTGCGCCCATACCCAGGCCCGCTACAAGACGGCCTTCTTCTCGCCGATGCTGTCGGACTGGCGCAACTACGAGGCCTGGACCGAGGCCGGCGCGCCAACCACCTACGACCACGCCCACAGAGTCTACAAAGAAAAGCTCGCCGCCTATCAGGCGCCGGAGATGGACCCGGCGATCCGCGAGGAACTGGAGGCCTTCGTCGCCCGCCGCAAGGCCGAAGGCGGCGTGCCCACGGACTTCTGAACGCGCCGCCGCTTCCCGGCTTGTTTTGCAGTCGGCGTTTTCTGCGCTAGGCTGAACGCGAGAAAGAACCCGCAATGGGTCGCTCGCGAAGGACACGCGCTACACAGGGAAGCCACATGACCAAGATTTCAAGCGCCACGCTGGCGCCGCCCCTCACCTTCGAGGCGCCATGAGCGAGAAAGCCAAGGGCCTCGCGGCCAAGCGCTCGCTTAGCAAGTATTACAACGCCTCGCAGCTGCGGGCGGACACCTGGAACCGCCTGAAACACGACGCTCAGCGCCTTGCCGAGATGCATCAGAGCAAGCGCGAGGCCGACAAGCTGAAGCGCGACGTCGAGGCTTCGCTCTCCCTTCTGCAGCCGATCGAAACCTACTGGGCCTTTCCCGGCCCCGAGGCCTTCCACGCCGTCGGCCGCTTGTTCGAGACCGGGGACTACGCCGGGCTGGAGACCATGGTGACGCGCATCGTGCGGGCGCTGGTCAGCCGCTCCTACCGCCGCCGTCACATCGCCCTGGACCTGCATGCCGAGAGCGAGGAGGAAGAGGACGAGGTTGATATCGTCTCCCAGTCGCTTGCCGGCAAGAAACGCGCGCGGCCCTATTTCGAGGTGCTGGTGGTCGACAGCCTTTCGGCCAATCAAGCCAAGTCGCTGCGCCACGGCCTGTCCTCCATGCGCCGCAGCGAGGACAGCTTCGCCTACGAGACGGTGATCGTCCCCTCCCTGGAGGACAGCCTGATCGCCTGCCTGCTTAACCCGCAGATTCAGGCCGTGGTGATCCGCTACGATTTTCCGCTGAAGTCCGACAACGACCTGGAGCCGGTACAGCGCGAGCTCAACCGCTTCGACCCCGAAGTGCTCGAAGCGGCCGTGCCCTCGGAGCGCGCCATTCTGCTGGCCCGCCTGCTCGGCGAACTGCGGCCCGAGCTCGACGTCTATCTGGTCACCGACGAATCGGTGGAGGAGATGGCGGAGAAGGCGCCCGGCAACGTGCGCCGCATCTTCTATCAGCAGGAGGATTTCCTAGAACTGCATCTCAATATTCTGCGCGGCCTGGAGAAGCGCTACCGCACGCCCTTCTTCTCCGCCCTGCGCGAATATTCCAAGCAGCCGACCGGCGTGTTCCACGCCATGCCGATCAGCCGCGGCAAGTCGATCGCCAAGTCCAACTGGATTCAGGACATGGGCGATTTCTATGGCTGGAACATCTTCCTCGCCGAAACCTCGGCGACCTCCGGCGGGCTCGACTCCCTGCTCGATCCCCACGGGCCGATCAAGGAGGCCCAGGAACTGGCGGCGCGCGCCTTCCACGCCCAGCACACCTACTTCTCGACCAACGGCACCTCGACCTGCAACAAGATCGTGGTGCAGGCCCTGGTGCGCCCCGGCGACATCGTGCTGGTCGACCGCGACTGCCACAAATCGCACCACTACGGCATGGTGCTGTCCGGCGCCGAGGTGGTCTATCTCGATTCCTATCCGCTCAACGACTACTCGATGTACGGCGCGGTGCCGCTGAAGGAGATCAAGCATCAGCTGCTCAAGCTGAAGGCCGCGGGCAAGATCGACCGGGTCAAGATGCTGCTGCTGACCAACTGCACCTTCGACGGCATGGTCTACAACGTCGAGCGGGTGATGGAGGAATGCCTGGCGATCAAGCCCGATCTGGTCTTCCTCTGGGACGAGGCCTGGTTCGCCTTCGCCTGCCTGGGCCCGGTCTACCGCCAGCGCACCGGCATGTGGACGGCGGGCCGGCTGCGCAAGCGCTACAAGTCGCCCGAGTACCGCGCGGCCTATGCCGACTGGAAGCAACAGCACGGCGCGGCCGGGGACGCGGAACTGCTCGAAACCCGGCTGATGCCCGATCCCGACAAGGTGCGTGTGCGCGTCTATACCACCCAATCCACGCACAAGACCCTGACCGCGCTACGCCAGGGCTCGATGATTCACGTCCACGACCAGGACTTCAAACACAAGGTCGAGGACGCCTTCCACGAAGCTTATATGACCCACACCTCGACCTCGCCGAACTATCAGATCGTCGCCTCGCTCGACGTCGGACGACGGCAGGTCGAGCTGGAGGGCTTCGAGCTGATCCAAAAGCAAGTCGAGATGGCGATGGCGCTGCGCGAGCACATTTCGACCCATCCGCTGCTGCAGAAGTACTTCCGCTTCCTCACGGTCAAGGACCTGATCCCCGAGGAGTACCGCCGTTCCGGCATCGAGGCCTATTACGAGCCGGACAAGGGCTGGACCGAATTCTGGGAGGCTTGGGCGAACGACGAGTTCGTGCTCGATCCGACCCGGCTGACGCTCTATATCGGCCTCACGGGGATCGACGGCGATACCTTCAAGAACCAGTATCTGATGGACAAGTACGGCATCCAGATCAACAAGACCTCGCGCAACACCGTGCTGTTCATGACCAACATCGGCACCACGCGCAGCTCCGTCGCCTACCTGATCGAGGTGCTGATCTCCATCGCCAACGAACTGGATGGCCGGCTCGAGGACATGTCGCGCGCGGAACTGAAGGTGCAGGAGCGCAAGGTGCGCTCGCTGACCGAGGACCTGCCGCCGCTGCCCGACTTCAGCCGCTTCCACGAAGCCTTCCACCCCGAGGGCGGCAGCGACACCCCCGAAGGCGCGATCCGCGACGCCTTCTTCCTGGCCTATGACGAGGATGCCTGCGAGTACCTCAGCCTGGAGGACGGCGATATCGATACCGCCATGGCGAGCGGCCGCGAGGTCGTGTCCTCGATGTTCATCATCCCCTATCCGCCGGGCTTTCCGATCCTGGTGCCGGGGCAGGTGGTGAGCGCCGAGATTCTCGCCTTCATGCGCGCCCTCGACGTCAAGGAGATCCACGGCTACCGCCCGGAGCTGGGCCTGCGGGTCTTTACCCAGGACGCGCTCGCCGCGCGCAGCGGCGCCCGAAAACCGACAAGGGCGGCGGAGTAACGCTTCGCCCGAAAACCGAAAGCAAGGGAGCAGGGACACCATGGCAAAGTCGAGAAGGCGCAAACTGCGCGGCATATCCGACATCCGCCGCTACTTCCACCGCAACGAGACGCCGATCTATTTCATCTCGGCGACCAACTTCAATCTGCTCGGGATGGACGAGTGGGCGAAGAACTTCAAGTTCATCAATTATCTGGACTGCTACGACGGACGCCATCCCAACACCTTCATCCCCAGCCCGGCACCGCATCCCGAGTTCGAGTCCATCGAGGACATCAACAACTACCTGCTGCAGAACAAGGAAGTGCAGGACTACATCAAGGGCCGCGGCGGCAAGCCCAAGGCGGTGTTCCTGATGTTCGACCAGGAGACGGAAAAGCTCGCCAAGGAACTGGGCATGGATGTCTGGTTCCCCAAGGCGCGGTTGCGCAGCAAGCTCGACAACAAGATCGAAACCGTGCGCATCGGCAACAAGGCCGGGGTGCCCTCGGTACCCAATCTGCTGACCAAGCTGGAAAGCTACGAGGAGCTGCAGGAAAAGTGCAAGAAGGGCGGCCTGGGCAACGATCTGGTGCTGCAGTCGGCCTACGGCGATTCCGGCCACACCACCTTCTTCATTTCCAACGAGCGCGAGTGGAACCGCCACGCCGGGGAGATCGTCGGCCAGGGCGAGATCAAGGTGATGAAGCGGATCAACTGCCGCCAGGCGGCGGTCGAGGCCTGCACCACCAAGGCCGGAACCATCGTCGGACCGCTGATGACCGAGATCGTCGGCTTCAAGGAGCTGACGCCCTACAAGGGCGGCTGGGCCGGCAACGAGATCTTCGCCTCCTCCTTCACCCCGAAGATCCGGCAGAAGGCGCGCGACCTGACCTTCAAGTTCGGCGAGCAGCTGCGCAAGGAGGGCTATCGCGGCTACTTCGAACTCGACTTCCTGATCGACAAGAAAACCAACGATATCTGGCTTGGCGAGCTCAACCCGCGGGTCACCGGCGCCAGCTCGATGACCAACCACGCCGCCTTCGCCCACGCCGACGCGCCGCTGTTCCTGTTCCACCTGCTGGAGTTCAGCGGCGTCGACTTCGAGTTCGACGTCCATGACCTCAACGCCCGCTGGTCGGACGCGAAAAACATCGACAGCTGGAGCCAGCTGATCATCAAGCACACCGAGGACAGCGTCGATGTGATCACCCAGGCGCCGCAGTCGGGCATCTGGCACCTGAAGGCCGACGGCAGCGTCGAGTATGCCCGCTTCGACTATCATCGCCGCGCCGTGGAAAGCGAAAACGAGGCTTTCTTCCTGCGCATCGGCGGACCGGGCGATTTCCGCTACGAAGGCGCGGACCTGGGAATCCTGATCACGCGGGGGCGGCTGATGACCGACAGCTTCAAACTCAACGCCCGGGCCAAGGCCTGGATCTCCGGCATCCGCAACCAGTTCCAGGGCCGCCAGCTCGGCGGGATGTCCGCCGCCCCGCTGCCCGCGCCGCAGCCCGGATCCTTCAAGCTGCTATGACCCGATCCGGCCGATGACCCCGGCGCGCCGATGGAACTGACCTTCGCTTCGGTCGACGAAACGGCGCCCGGCGAAAAATGGCGCGGCCTCTATGCGCGCCACTGGCCGGCCTACCGGCGCTGGTTCCTCTCCGAAGGAATCGGCGCGCGGCCGACCTACTCCGTGGCGCGCCGACAGCTCAAGGCGCACATGCCCGAGATTCTGCCGACCTACGACCGGCTCTGCGCGCTGGCCGGCGGCGAGGATCTGACGGCGCGGATGATGGCTCTCTACCGGCCTCCGGCCTATCTGACCGGCTGCAGCCAGGTGGTCTGGCCGGGCAGCGAACCCCTGCTGATCCGCAACTACGACTACGCGCCGGGGCTGTGCGAGGGCGTGATCCTGCGCTCCTGCTGGAACGGGCGCGTGGTGATCGCCATGCTCGATTGCCTCTGGGGCGCGCTCGACGGCATCAACGACGCCGGGCTGGCGATCAGCCTGACCTTCGGCGGGCGGCGGGTGGTCGGCGACGGCTTCGGCGTGCCCATCATCCTGCGCTACATCCTGGAATTCTGCGAGACCACCAAGCAGGCCGAGGCGGCCCTGAAGCGCATCCCCTGTCACATGGCCTACAACGTCACCGCGGTGGACAAGACCGGGCGCTTCATCACCGCCTATCTGGCGCCCGACCGGGAACCCCAGGTCACGCAGATTCCCATCGCCGCCAATCACCAGGGGCGCATCGACTGGTACAACTACGCCCGCGCCACGGCGACGGTGCAGCGCGAGCGCTTTTTGTTTTTCCGTCTGCGCGAGGAAGGGATGACGGCGGACAAGCTGATCGGCTGCTTCTTCCGCCGGCCGCTCTATACCACGGCCTACGAGAACGGCTTCGGCACGCTCTACACCTCGGTCTACAGTCCTGCCGAAGGCCGGGCACGCTACCTCTGGCCCGACGGCAGCCTGGACCACGGCCTGGCCAATTTCCGCGAAGGCGCGCATGTCCAGCGCTTCGCCCCGACAATCGAGGCGGGCGGCACCCTCGGCTCGTGACGCCGCGGCCTAGGCCGCCGACTGCCCGGCGAAGGGCGCGCGCATCTCCTCCTCGGGCAGCAGGATGTTGAAGTGCTTGCGCAGCTCGCGCTCCTGCTCGGCCGGGATGACCTGCGGCCAGTGCCCGGCCAGCACCTGCTTCGCCTTCTCCACCGCCACGGCGCGCAGATCGAGGCCGCCGGCCTCCTGCCAGTCGTCGCGCGAGCGCCGGTCGAGGATTTCCGGGTAGAGATACTCGCTGTTCATTATCCCCAGGGTGTGGGCGTGGCCCAGGTAGTGGCCGACCCCGCGGCAGACATCGTCGATCACCTCGATGGCCAGGGATTCCTCGCTGACCTCGATCCCCTTGACCATGCGCATCACCGCGCCGTTGAGATCGTTGTCGATCACGAACTGCTCGTAGGCGACGGTCAGCAGGGATTCCAGAAAACCCGCCGAGTGATGGATGTAGTTGGCCCCCGACAACGCGGCGGCCGTGGTAGTGAGGCCTTTCTCGAAACCGGCCTGGGCGTCGGGGACCTTGGAATCGGAGATGCCGCTGGAGTTGTAGATCGGAATATCCAGGTGCTGGGCGATCTGGGCGCAGGCGGCGTTGAGCAGCGCGAACTCCGCCGAACCGCCGGTGAAGGCGCCGCTGCGCAGATCGGCCTGGGCCGGCACGCAGCCGAGGATCACCGGATAGCCGGGCTTCCTCAAGTTGACGTAGACGATGCCGGAAAGCTGCTCGGCCATGATCTGCACCAGGGTGCCAGCCAGCGAGGCCGGCGAGGTCGCCCCGGCCTGGGGCGCCGAGGAGATCACCACCGGCATGTCGTGGTCGATGATGGCGTCGAGAATCTCAACGGTCTCCGTGGCGTAGCGCAGCGGACTGACCGTCCAGCAGGCGGTGAAGGACATCACCGGCCGGGCGTCGAAGGCCTCCTTGCCGCCGGCCAGGATATCGCCCATACGGCGCAGCTCGGGCAGGCTTTCCGGCAGGTAGGCATTGGCCATGACGTGCTTGGGCGTCGCCGCGAGGCAGGCATAGAACTGATTGACGTCGATCTCCTCGTTGGCGAGATCGCGGGCGACCACGGGACGCATATAGAAGTGAACGTGGTCCAGGGTGTCGACCAAGCGGCCGATATGGAAGTTGTCGGAGAGGCGGGTCGGCCGCACCTTGCCGTCGAGATCGAGGATCTTGACCGCTTGGCCGCCGGTGCCGAGATAGACCCGCTTGCCGCCAAGCCGCAGGTCGTGCGTCTCACTGCCGCGCCCGGCGAGCAACACTTCCCTGGCCGCCGTCTGGCGCGCTTCGTCGATCAGCTTGGCCGGGATATAGACCCGGTTGCGCTCCGGCTCGATCCGGCAGCCGGCCTTGGCGAAGACCTCGCGGCAGGGACTCTCGTGCACCTCGATGCCGGTGCGCTCCAGCACCTCGTAGGCGGCATCGAGGATGCGCTCGACTTGAGCCTGGCCCAAAGGACGGTACTGGCCGCCTTCCAAACCTCCCGGCGCGACGTCCCGGGCCGTGGGGGCATCGTTCCTCTGGGTTCGCATTTCGCGGCCGCGGCGCCTGGCCATCCGTCTCTCCTCGGTCTTGCAGCGTTAAACCTGCGCCGAGTCTTGCCGATTGGCCGGCCAACGTTTTCCTCAAACCGACCAGCGCTGTTCTCTGCGTCCCGAGGCTGCCGCTGCCCTACTGCATGGAACGGGTGACGGTCATCCCCTCCAGCGGAATCGCGGCTTGCTTGCCGGCGATCAAATCCGCGGTGATCCGCGCCGAGCCGTGGGACATGGTCCAGCCCATGTGGCCCTGGCCGCTGTTGACGTAGAGATTGCCATAGCGGGTCTGACCGAAGATCGGTGTGCCCTCGGGCGTCATCGGCCGCAGCCCCGCCCAGTGCTCGGCCCGTTCGTAGTCGGCGCCATCGGCATAGAGCTCCTTGGTAACGGCGAGCATGTGATCGAAGTCGGCGGGCTTGTGGCTGGTGTCGTAACCGGCGAACTCCGCCGTCGCGGTCACCCGGATGCGATCGCCCAGCGGCGCGATGGCGACCAGGTTTTCCTCGTCGACGGCGCCCAGGCTCGGCGCGCCCCGGTGGTTGCCGATGGGAATCGTCATGGAATAGCCCTTAACCGGGTAGATCGGCAGTTGGATACCGAGCGGCCGGGCCAGGATGGGGCTGTGGTTGCCCAGACTGAGGACATAGGCATCGGCCTGAACCTCGCCTCGATCGGTCTTAACCCCGGACAGCCGGCCGTTCTCGGCACGCAGCTTTTCGACCTGGGTGTTGAAGCGGAACTCCACGCCCTGGGCGGCGCAGTGCTGCGCCAGCGCCGTGGTGAACTTATGGCAATCGCCGGTCTCGTCGCTGGGGCAGTAGATGCCGCCGGCGATCTTGCCTCCGGCCCCGGCCAGCGCGGGCTCGCGAGTCAAGAGCGCGTCGCGGTCCAGAACTTCCAGTTCCTGCCCGTCGTCGGCGAGAATCTGCATATGGGCGACCCCGGCGGCCAGGGTTTCTTCGCTGCGGTAGAAATACAGCAGGCCCTTGGCGATCCGGTCGTAATCGAGGGTCACCTCCTCCAGGGTCTCGTGCAGCACCGCTTGCGAATAGACGCAGAGGGCATGCTTGCGCAGGGTGTTGCGCCTGGCCCGCTCCGCCGTGCATTGCCGCAGGAATTTCCAGGACCAGGACCACAGCCGGGGATCGGCGGAGGGCCGGAAACGCAGCGCCTGATCGCGCATCACCAGGGATTTCAGCAGGATCATCGGCGCCTTGGGCGAGGACCAGGCGAAGGCGTGGCCCGGCGCGACCATCCCGGCGTTGCCCCAGGAGGTTTCCAGCGCGGCCCCCGCGCCCTTTTCGATCACCACGACCTCATGGCCGTCCTTCATCAACTGATAGGCCGTGGTTACCCCGACCACGCCACCGCCCAGAATCGCGACCCGCATTGCCTCTTACCTCCGCGCCATTCGACGAACCGCGGTCAGGATAGCGCCTCGCCCGGACTTTGCCATTGCGCAAGCGCCGTAAGCCGCCGGAAAAGCGGGAGAAAGCGCGCCAAAGCCACTGGGGAAAGTCATTGACTTGGCGCTTTGCCTGCGTATATTTCCGCCTCCCCGTGAAGCAGCGTCTTTGCGGGGCCTGTTTGAACGCGCTGTCCGAGGTTCCGATCCCCTTGAGGGATCCCCGAAAGCCCGGTTTTCCGGCACCGTAGGGCGCGGCAAAGAAGAAAGAGAGACGTGACATGTTCGCGATCGTGAAGACTGGCGGCAAGCAATATAGGGTCGCCGAGAACGACGTTATCGTCGTGGAGCGCCTGGGCGGCGAAGCGGGCGACAGTGTCGCCTTCGAAGACGTTCTGATGGTTGGCGACGGCGACAAGCTCGAGACTGGATCGCCCTTGGTTTCCGGCGCCACCGTGGCCGGCGAGATCCTGGAGCAGGCGCGCGGCGACAAGATCCTGATCTTCAAGAAAAAGCGCCGCAAGAATTACCGCCGCACCCGCGGCCATCGTCAGGACCTCTCCGTGGTGCGGATCACCGAGATTCTGACTGGCGGCAAGAAGCCGACGGGCAAGAAGGCGGCCAAGAAGGCCAAGACCGAGGACAAGCCCGCAGAGGCGAAGACCGAGGCGAAGACCGAGGCGAAGACCGAAACCAAGGCCGCGCCGAAGAAGACCGAGGCCAAGAAGGCCCCGGCGAAGAAGGCGGAAGCCAAATCCGATGGCGCCAAGAAGGCGCCGGCCAAGAAAACGGCAGCCAAGAAGGCTGACGACGGCAAGAAGGAGTAGCACGCGATGGCACATAAGAAAGCAGGCGGTAGCTCACGTAACGGCCGCGATACCGCGGGCCGGCGGCTCGGCGTCAAGAAGTTCGGCGGCGAGAGCGTGATCCCCGGCAACATCATCATTCGCCAGCGCGGCACCAAGTGGCACCCCGGCGAGAACGTCGGCCTGGGCAAGGATCATACGATCTTCGCGCTGATCGAGGGCAAGGTCAGCTACTGCAAGAAGAGCGGTGGCAAGACTTTCGTGTCGGTTGACCCGTCCGCCTAAGGCGGGCCCCAACGCCTGGATTGAGTTGCGGGGGAACAGCAGAAGCTGTTCCCCCGTTTTCTTTTTGGCGGGACGCAAAGCATGAAGTTTCTCGACGAGGCCAAGATCTATCTCAAGAGCGCCGACGGCGGTAATGGCTGCCTGTCCTTCCGGCGTGAGAAGTACGTCGAGTTCGGCGGCCCCAATGGCGGCGACGGCGGCAAGGGCGGCGACGTGGTGTTCGAGGCCGTGGACGGCCTCAACACCCTGATCGATTTCCGCTACAAGCAGCACTTCAAGTCGGAACGCGGCCATTCCGGCATGGGCAGCGATCGCAACGGGCGCGCCGGCAAGGACCTGGTGATCAAGGTACCCGCCGGCACCCAGATCCTGTCAGAGGACAAGCAGCAGGTGCTCGCCGACCTGACCGAGGTCGGTCAGCGCGTGGTCATGCTGAAAGGCGGCGACGGCGGCTACGGCAACGCGCATTTCAAAACCTCCACCAACCGCGCGCCGCGCCGCACCGACCCCGGCTGGCCGGGCGAGGAGGCCTGGGTCTGGCTGCGGCTCAAGCTGATCGCCGATGCCGGGCTGGTCGGACTGCCCAACGCGGGGAAATCGACCTTCCTGGCCGCGGTTTCCCGCGCCAAGCCGAAGATCGCCGACTACCCCTTCACCACGCTGCATCCCAACCTCGGGGTGGTCGAGGCCCACGGCAAGGAGTTCGTGATCGCCGACATCCCCGGTTTGATCGAGGGTGCCTCCCAAGGCGCCGGGCTCGGCGACCGCTTCCTGGGACATGTCGAGCGCTGCCGCGTTCTGCTGCATCTGGTCGACAGCACCGCCGACGACCCGGCGGGCGCCTATCGCACCGTGCGCGCCGAGCTGGAGGCCTACGGCGGCGGCTTGGCCAAGAAACCCGAGGTCGTCGCCCTGTCGAAGATCGACGCCCTGGATGAGGAGCTGCGCGAGGCCCAGGCCACGGAGTTCGCCGCGGAAACCGGAATCCAGCCGCTGCTGGTCTCCGGCATCAGCGGTGAAAACCTGACCGAAATGCTCGCCACCTTGCTCGGGCACATCGAGGCCGCGAAGCAGGAGGAGGAGGACGCCGCGCGCGAACCCGAGGTCTGGCAGCCATGACCTCGCGGCTGTTCGGCGGCGCGCGCCGGATCGTCGTCAAGATCGGCTCGGCCCTGCTGGTCGACCAGACGAACGGCGCGATCCGCAGTTCCTGGCTGCAAACCCTGGCCGCCGACATCGCCGCGCTGCGCGCGGACGGGCTTGAGGTTCTGGTCGTGTCATCCGGCGCCATCGCGGTCGGGCGCACCCATTTGAAGCTGCCCCGGCGCAAGCTGCGGCTGGAGGAAAGCCAGGCCGCCGCCGCCACCGGGCAGATCCGCCTTGCCCATGCCTATCAGGAGGCGCTGGCGGCCCACGGCATCACCGTCGCGCAGATCCTGCTGACCCTCGGCGACACCGAGGAGCGGCGGCGCCATCTCAACGCCCGCTCCACCCTGTCCACCCTGCTCAAGCTCGGCGCCGTGCCGGTGATCAACGAGAACGACACCGTGGCGACCAGCGAGATCCGCTACGGCGACAACGACCGCCTGGCCGCCCGGGTGGCGGCGATGATCAACGCCGACGCGCTGGTCCTGCTGTCCGACATCGACGGCCTCTACGACGCCGATCCCAACACCAAGCCCGACGCCAGGCTGATCCCGGAGGTCCGGGAGATCACCGCGGAGATCGAGGCCATGGCCGGCGAGGCCCGGCCCGGCTACTCCTCCGGCGGCATGGTCACCAAGATCGCCGCGGCCAAGGTCGCGCTCGCCGGCGGCTGCCGCATGGCGATCGCCGACGGCCGGGTGAAGCATCCCTTGAAACTGATCGCCGAGGGGGGCCGCTGCACCTGGTTCCTGCCCGAGGTCGAGCCCCGCACGGCGCGCAAGCGCTGGATCGCCGGAGCGCTGAAACCGGCTGGCAGCGTCACCCTCGACGCCGGCGCGGTGAAGGCGCTGAAAAGCGGCAAATCGCTGCTGCCCGCCGGCGTGACCGCCGTTGCCGGCGCGTTCCAGCGCGGCGACGCGGTGACGGTTCACGACCCGCAAGGCGCCGAGATCGCGCGCGGACTGATCGCCTACGACAGCGCCGCGGCCGGGCAAATTATCGGCCACAAGTCCAAGGACATCGAAGCGCGGCTCGGCTATCGCGGCCGCGAAGAGCTGATCCACCGCGACGATCTGGTGCTGAGCTGACCCAGTCGGGGGTCTAGGCGCGAAGACACAGCGGCGCTATCGTGCGGACGCTGGAAGGAGAAGGAAGATGGCGGCAGTCGAAGAGATGAAACGGAACGACCTGGAAGCGCAGATGCAGGCGCTGGGCCGGACCGCGCGCGCGGCTTCCGAGAAGCTCGCCCTGGCCCCGGCCGAAGCCAAGTCCAAGGCCCTGCGCGCCGCCGCCGCCGCGCTCCGCAACAACGCCGAAACCATCAAGGCGGCCAACGCCGAGGATATGGCGGCCGGGCGCGAAAAGGGCCTGACGGCGGCGCTGCTCGACCGCCTGGAGCTGAACGACGCACGCATCGAGTCCATGGCCGCCGGTCTGGAAGCCATCGCCGACTTCCCCGATCCCGTCGGCCGTACCCTGGCCGAGTGGGAGCGCCCCAATGGCCTCAGGATCGCCCGTGTGTCCGTGCCCCTGGGGGTGATCGGCATCATCTACGAGTCGCGGCCCAACGTCACCGCCGACGCCGGCGGGCTCTGTCTGAAGGCGGGCAACGCAGCGATTCTGCGCGGCGGCTCGGAGTCCGCGCGCTCCTCCGGGGCGATCCTCGACTGCCTGAAGGCGGGGCTGAAGGAAGCCGGGCTGCCCGAGGCGGCGGTGCAGTGCCTGCCGACCACCGATCGCGCGGCGGTCGGCCTGCTGCTGCGCATGAACGAGTTCGTGGATGTCATCATCCCGCGCGGCGGCCGCGGCCTGATCGAGCGGGTCTTCGCGGAGTCCAAGATTCCCGTGATGGCCCATCTCGACGGCCTCTGCCACAGCTACATTCACGCCGCCGCCGACCCGGAGAAGGCGCGCGCCATCGCGCTCAACGCCAAGATGCGCCGGGTCTCGGTCTGCGGCGCCACGGAAACCCTGCTGATCGACCAAGCCGCGCTTACGCAGCTGCTGCCCCCAATCCTCGACGATCTGATCGCCGCCGGCTGCGAAGTACGTGGCGACGAAGCCGTGCAGGCCCTCGACACGCGCGTGCGGCCCGCCGCGCCCCAGGATTGGGATACCGAGTACCTCGAGCCGATCCTCTCGGTGAAGGCCGTGGACGGCATCGAAGGCGCGCTGGCGCATATCGCCGCCCATGGCTCCCACCACACCGAGGCCATCGTCACCGAGGACCCGGCCGCCGCCGAGCGCTTCCTCAACGAAGTCGACGCGGCCATCGTCATGCACAACGCCTCGACCCAGTTCGCCGACGGCGGCGAGTTCGGCATGGGCGCCGAGATCGGCATCTCCACCGGCAAGCTGCACGCGCGCGGGCCGGTCGGCGCGGAACAGCTCACCTCCATGAAGTATGTAGTCCGCGGGAATGGCCAGACGCGGCCCTGAACCGCAGGCCCCAGCCATAGCGACTCCGGCGCGACTGGCCCGTGCGCTGGGCGGACGGCTGCCCGCGCCGGGCCGCAGCATCGGGCTGCTCGGCGGGTCCTTCAATCCGGCCCATGACGGGCACAGGCATATCTCCCTGGAAGCCTTGAAACACCTCGGCCTCGACGAGGTCTGGTGGCTGGTCTCCCCACAGAATCCGCTCAAACCCCAGGCGGGCATGGCGCCCCTCGATGAGCGGCTGCGCGCGGCCGAGACGGCGGCGAACCACCGGCACATCCGCGCCACCGACATCGAGCGGCTGTTGGGCACGGTCTACACGGCACAGACCCTGCGCCACCTGACCGCGCTTTTCCCGCGGGTGCGCTTCGTTTGGATCATGGGCGCCGATAATCTGGCGCAGATCGACCGCTGGGCGGATTGGCAGGAAATCTTTCATCTCGCTCCCGTTGCGGTTTTCGACCGTCCAACCTATTCTCTAAGGGCATTGGCTGCGAAAGCGGCCCGGCGGTTTTCCCGCCAGCGTTTGAGCGGGCTGGAAACCTTCGGCTTGGCGGCAAGGAAGCCGCCGGCTTGGGCGTTTCTGCATATCCGCCTCAACCCGCTTTCCGCCACCGCGTTGCGGAGCCAATCGGGCCGCGGCAAGCAAACTTTGGAGACCAAGAGGTAAGTGCCATAGCGAAAAAGACCTCCGCGCAGAACGCCCGGGACCTGGACTCGGGTCGTGCGCACAGCGATCGGCTTCTCGAGCTGGTCAAGACCTCCCTGGATGACGACAAGGCCATCGAAACCGTCGTCATCGACCTCGCCGGCAAAACCTCCTTCGCAGACTACATGGTGATCGCCAGCGGCCGTTCGAGCCGCCAGGTGGCCGCCATGGCGGTGCATCTGCAGGAGAAGCTGAAAAGCGAAGGTTACAAAAACCTGGCCGTGGAAGGCTTGCAGCAAGGCGACTGGGTCCTGCTCGACGCCGGCGATGTCATCGTGCATGTCTTCCGGCCCGAGGTGCGGGAGTTCTATAACCTGGAAAAGATGTGGGACATCCCGACATCGCAGGAGCAAGAGGACTCCAGCGCCGCGCAAGCGTGAGCGGCGCCGTCTGAACGCGCCGCCGGTAAGCGGCGCCTGCGCCAACCGAGGAGGGCAAGCTTCTGCGCGTCATCGTCGCTGCCGTCGGGCGGGTGAAATCCGGACCGGAACGCGCGCTTTTCGAAGACTACGCGCGGCGGCTGTCCCGCGGCGCCCTGCTCGGCCCCTTGGCATTGAAGGAGGTCGAGGCCCGTGGCAAGCACACCGCCGCCGAATTGAAAGTCCGCGAAGGCGAGCTGCTGCTGGCGGCCCTGCCCCAGGACGCGCGGATCGTCGCCCTGGACGAGCGCGGCCGAGACCTCGATAGCGCCGGCTTCGCCGCCCAGCTCGGCGCCTGGCGCGATCAAGGCGTGCGCGAAACGGCCTTCGTGATCGGCGGCGCGGACGGCCTGAGCGAGGCCGTGCGGGGGGCCGCGGACCTGGTGCTTTCCTTCGGCCGCCTGACCTGGCCGCATCGCCTGGTCCGCCCGCTGCTGGCCGAGCAGATCTTCCGCGCCGAGACGATACTCTCCGGACACCCCTATCACCGCGAATGAGCCGCGGATAGGCCGCGCCGGGCCTTGGCCTGGGCGCCGCCAGAGGCTACAAGTGCGGCGCTTCATCGAACACCCGAGGATCCCAAAATGAACCGTCTTGTCCTGCTGCGCCACGGCCAGAGCACCTGGAACCTGGAGAACCGCTTTACCGGCTTCACCGACGTCGATCTCACCGAAGCTGGGCGCGAGGAGGCGCGGATCGCGGGCAAGCTGTTGTCCGAGATGCACTTCGACAGGGTTTTCTGCTCGACCTTGAAGCGCGCCATCGAAACCGTCGAGATCGCGCTGGAAGCGAGCGGCAGCAACGATCACCTGCGCCGCGACGGCGGCTGGAGCATGACGCTGCACGATGACCTGCGCGAGCGCGACTACGGCGACCTCGCCGGACTCAACAAGGCGGAAACCGCGGAAAAGTACGGCGACGAGCAGGTTCATATCTGGCGCCGCAGCTACGACACGCCGCCGCCGGGCGGCGAAAGCCTCTCCGACGTCGTCAAGCGGGTCACCCCCTACTACGAGGCGGAGATCGCCCCGGAGGTCGCCGCCGGCAAGACCGTGCTGCTCGGCGCCCACGGCAACACCGTGCGCGCGCTGCTGATCGTGCTCGGCGGCTACACGCCGGAGCAGATCCCCGGGGTCGAGATTCCCACCGGGGTTCCGCTGGTTTTCGAATACGAGAACGGCAAGGTCGTCGGCCATCACTTCATGCATCATCCCGAAGCCTCGGCCTGACGCAGAGGTGATCCCTGCGCTCTCGCCGCCGTGTTCCGCTTCGGTTAAGCTGCGGCCATGTTGATCCGGCGGATTCCTGCGGTTTGCGGCGCGGCCTTGGCGGCGACGCTGCTCTGCGCCACGGCGCAGGCCGAGGAGCAGGCCGATCAGCGCGCGTTGCAAAGCCAGCGCGACGAGCTGGGCCAGGAAGCCGCGGCGCTGGAAGCCGAAATCGAGGCCCTGCGCGAGGCCGCCATCGGCGCCGCCCGCAACGCCCAGAACCTGGAAAGCGAGCTAACCGAGATCGAAGGCCGCCTTGGCGAACTCGAACGCGAGGAAGCCGCTAAGCAGGCGCAACTGTCGGAACAGCGCGACCGTCTGGCGCAGCTTTTGGCCGCGTTGCAGCGCCTCGCCCTGCAGCCGCCGGAATCCCTGCTGATGACGCCCGGCGCGCCGCTCGACCATGTCCGCAGCGCCATGCTGCTGGGCATCGCCGTCCCGGAGATCGAAAGCAGGGCCGCCGCCCTGCGCGGCGAATTGGATGCCCTGGCCGCCCTGCGCGAGGATATCGAGGGACAGCGCGCGGCGCTCGGCCGGCGCGCCGAGGACCTGAGCGCCGAGCGCAAGCGCCTCGACGCCATCGTGACCGAGAAACAGGCCCTGGAGAGCGGCCTGCGCACGCAGAGCGCCGCGATCGCACAGCGGCTGGAGGAGCTTGCCGAACGGGCGGAGAACGTCGACGGCTTGCTCGTCGAGCTGGACAAACACGCGACCGAAACCTTCACGGCGCGGCCGACACCGCGCCCCAGCGACCTGCAGCAGGCCGCCCTGCCCCCGCAGGGGCCGCAGACGCCTTCTGCCGGCGCACAGGACGACAGGCCGCCGGAGCTGATGCCGGCGCCACGCCCCAGTATCGCGCTGGCGCGCCCCAGCGACATTCGCCGCTTCCCGGACGATCCGGGCGGGCTATTGGCGCCGGTCCGCGGCAATCTCGCGCTCGGGTTCGGCGGCCGCCGCGAGAGCGGGGAAGTCTCGCAAGGCATTCTGCTCGCCGCGCGGCCCGGGGCGCAGGTTGTCGCGCCCTATGACGGGAAGGTCGCTTATGCTGGACTCTTCCGGCGCTATGGGCTGATCTTGATCATTGAGCACGACGGTCGATATCATAGTCTCATGGCCGGGTTGGAGCGCATCGACGCCGTCGTCGGCCAGTGGGTCCTGGCCGGCGAGCCCGTCGGCGTGATGTCATCACGAGATGGCCGCAATCCGGAGCTTTATTTGGAACTTCGTCGGGCGGGGAAGCCCGTTAATCCCCTGCCCTGGATCGAAAACTTGAACAGCAAGGCGGAAGGCTGATGCGTAAGCTGACAATCCTCGCGATGACCGCGGCACTCGTTCTGGTGCCGGTTATCTGGCACGACTCTCTGGTCTCCGCGCAGGACACCGAAGAGGACACCTACAAGCAGCTGAAGCTGTTCGGCGACGTCTTCGAACGCGTACGCGCCGACTATGTCGAGGAGGTCAGCGACAAGGAACTGATCGAAGCCGCGATCTCCGGCATGCTGACGCACCTCGACCCCCACTCCAGCTATCTGGATTCCGAGGGCTTCCAGGACATGCAGACCCAGACCCGGGGCGAATTCGGCGGCCTGGGTATCGAGGTCACCATGGATAACGGCCTGGTCAAGGTGGTCTCGCCGATCGACGACACCCCCGCCTTTCATGCCGGCATCGAAGCCGGCGACCTGGTGACCCATCTCGACGGCGAGGCGGTTCTCGGCCTGTCCCTTTCGGAAGCCGTCGACAAGATGCGCGGCCCGGTCGATTCCGAGATCGTGCTGACCATCCGGCGCGGCGACTCCGAGCCTTTCGATGTCACGATCGTGCGCGACACCATCACCGTGCAGTCGGTGCGTTCGCGCATCGAAGGCGATATCGGCTATCTGCGGGTCACCTCCTTCAACGAGCAGACCACGCCCGGCCTGGAGAAAGCGATCGAGGAAATTCGCGAGGAGCTCGGCGATACCCTGCATGGCTTCGTGATCGACCTGCGCAACAATCCCGGCGGACTTCTGAACGAGGCGATCAGCGTCTCCGACGCCTTCCTGGAGCGCGGCGAGATCGTTTCGACCCGCGGCCGCCATGACGATAGCGCCCAGCGCTGGAACGCCTCCTCCGGCGATTTGGCAGAGGATCTTCCGCTCGTCGTGCTGATCAATGGCGGTTCGGCCTCGGCCTCGGAAATCGTGGCCGGCGCCCTGCAGGATCATCGCCGGGCGATCATTCTCGGCACCAAGTCCTTCGGCAAGGGCTCGGTGCAGACCATCGTACCGCTGGGCGGCCAGGGCGCCATGCGCCTGACCACGGCGCGTTACTACACGCCGTCGGGCCGGTCGATCCAGGCCAAGGGCATCGAGCCCGATATCTTCGTGCCGCAAGCCAAGGTCGAGGCCGTCGAACAGCGCGCCGGCCGCAGCGAAGCCGATCTGCGTGGCGCGCTGGCCAACCCCGACGATGGCGAAGCCGTCGAAGAAACCCCCGAGGACGAGGCTTCCGATGACGAAGCCTCCGAGGAGGGCGAAGACGCGGATGAAGAGGCCGCCGAAGCCCCGTCGCCCGCGCTCGATGACTATCAGCTGGCCCGGGCCATCGACCTGCTGCGCGGCATCGCGCTGTACAACCAGCGCACGCTAAACTGATCCGGGGGCAGGGGACGGGAGCATATACGTAGCGGCCCATGACCAGAGTCAGCAGTCCTCGCCCGGCCATGGCTGGCTATCGGCCCGTCGTCAGCTCCGCCGGCGACGGGCCGTCGGCGCTCTCCCTGGCCTGGCTGCTGCTGCTCGCGCTCCTCGTGGCGCTCACGGGCTATGTCCTCTGGCAACGGCACCTGGCGCCGACGCCGGTCAACCGCGCGGCGGTTTCGGTTACAGCCGAGCCTAGCGCTGGCCCGGCAAAGCCGGATCAAAGCGCCGCCGTGACCGCCCCCGCGCAGCAGCAACCTGACCGCCGCGAAGGCTCCGAGCCGCGCTTTGCCAGCCTGCCCGCCGGCTTTCACGGCGAAGCCGAGGCTTTTTCCGAGCTTGATTTCGAGCTTCCGCCGCCGCCGAGCCTAGCTCCAGCGGATGCCGCGCAGCTGGCCTTGGCTCCGCCGCGAATCGTTCTTCCGGAGGTCACCCCGCCCTGGATTAGCAACGCCGTGGCGTTTTCAGCGCCCGCAGATCAACCCGTTATCGGCGTGGTGATCAGCGGCCTGGGCCTTTCTGCAAGTGCGACCGAGGCGGCGATTACCCTGCTGCCGCCGCAGGTGACACTGTCCTTCACGCCCTATAGCAAGCGCCTGAACGACTGGATCGCCATGGCGCGTATCTTCGGTCACGAGGTGATGCTGGACCTGCCGATGGAGGCTCCCGGCGCCGAGGAAGAGATCGGCCCCTTTGGCCTCACCAGAGCCGCGGCGCCGGCCGAGAATATCGCCCGCCTCGAGTGGATTCTGAGCCGGGGCAAGGCCCTGGTCGGTGTGGCCGCGGCTTATGGCGGGGACTTTCTCGACAGCCCGGCGGCCTTGCGCCCGGTACTCCAGCGCCTGGAAAACCATGGGCTGATCTTTCTCGACAACGCTCCGCGCGGCCAAGCCAGCAGCTCTGCGCTGGCCGCCGACCTGCGGCTGCCCTTCGCGGCCAGCGACGGCAAGGTCGACGATGGCCTGGCCAGCCGCCGCGCGGTCGATGCCCGGCTGGTGCAGGCCGAGGATCTGGCGCTACGGCGCGGCTACGCCGTGGTGATGGCGGAACCGCTGCCCGTTTCCATCGAACGCATATCGACCTGGCTTCTCGGCCTCGCAGAACGCGGCGTAGAGGTTGCGCCGATCTCAGAGCTGGCACGCCGCAATCTGGAACTTTGGGAGGTCTCGGGATGAGCGAAGACGCGGCATTACAGCGGCCGCTGACGGCTGAACAGGCGGCCCGCCTGCCCTATCGGCCCTGTGTCGGGATCATGCTTCTGAACCGGGAAAACAAGGTTTTCGTCGCGCAGCGTCTCGACATGCGCAGCGAGGCCTGGCAGATGCCACAAGGCGGCATCGACAAGGGTGAGACGCCGCGCGCCGCCGCCTTCCGCGAGCTATCCGAGGAAACGGGTACGACAGAGGCCGAGATTCTGGCGGAGAGTAAGGGCTGGCTGGACTACGACCTGCCGCTTGAACTGCTGGGCAGGCTCTGGAAAGGCCGCTACCGCGGCCAGCGGCAGAAGTGGTTCGCGATGCGTTTTCTCGGCAGCGATAGCGACATCGATATCGAAACCGAGGTGCCGGAGTTCAGCGCCTGGAAATGGGCCGACTTCGAAGATCTGCCGTCGCTGATCGTGCCCTTCAAGCGCGCGCTCTATCGCCAAGTCGTCGAGGAATTTCGCCCCTTGCTGGAAAGCGCCGGAGGCCCGACCACCCCTTAAGCGGCGGCCGCCTCATCGCCCTTATAGCGGGCGTGGCGGCGGCGCATCAGGCCATACGCCAAGCGCGACATCAGCGGAACGATCCGATTCTGCGGATTCAGCCCGGCCGCCTTGGCGATCATCGCGGCGCCGCGATCGACATGCTTGCGATCGTAAAAACCGCAGGCCCGCGCCATGTAGGCCTTGCCCCAGCGCTTGCGGTCGTAAGGCTGGTCGAGAGGCGCGTTGGCGGCGTAGTAGGCATAGGCCAGTTCGTCGTCCTCGGTCTCGTTGACCCGGCCGGCGGAAATGATCAGCCGGCGCACTTTCGAAATGCGCTCCTGCCCGAGGTAGCGGCGCAGATGATCGTAGAACATCTTGTAGTGGCGCAGCTCGTCGCCGGCGATGCGCTGGCAGATTTCCTTGAGCACCGGCTCCTCCGCCGCCTTGGCGAGGGAACCGTAGTAGGAGGAGGTTCCAACCTCGACGATGCAGCGCGAGACAAGCTCACCGGAACGCGAACCACGGGGCGATTCCGTGGCTTCCATGGGGATCCGGTAGCCATCGCGGAAGCGCTTGACCGCGCCAGGGAAGTCGAAATCCGGGTCGGCCATGCAGGCCCAGCGGCCCAGGGCCTCGCCATGCTGGACTTCCTCGCTCGCCCACTGCCGGGCGACGGCCTGGAAATCCGCGTCGTCATCGAAGACGTTGCAGAGATAGGTCGCGTAGTCGTCGCCGTTGTATTCGACGAGGCTCGCGGCCTTGATAACCTTGATCATCTCGACGTCGACCTTGGAGGCGTCAAAACGATCCCAGGGGATGTCGTCTAACGTCCAGTGTCTTTGTGCCATCTGCGTATCTATCCCGGCTTTCGATTCATAAAGAATACTCGACAGCCTATGTATGATCCAGCAGCGCGCGCCGCAAGATTGAATACCCGGAGATTACGGGGGAATAGCCCGGAAAAACGCTGAAAACCTAGCGTTCTACGGCGAGCATCGCCTCATAGGTGGCAATTTGCCGCTCCGCGGCTCGACGCGCGATCTCGTCCTTGGCGTCGCTCAGGTCTTCGCGGGCGTCCTTGAGTTTGCCTTCGGCGGCGCCGCGGTCGATGTCCTCGACCGGCAAGGCCAGTTCGGCCAGTACCGTGCAACGCTCGGGCGTCACCTCGGCGAAACCGCCGGCAATAAAAATCCGGCTGCGAACGGCGTTATTCTCGTAGATCGAGATGACGCCCGGCCGCACCGTGGAGAGCATGGGGGCATGGCGCGGGAGCACGCCAAAGTCGCCTTCCTCGCCGGGAATGACGACCATTTCGACCGTCTCCGCAACCAGGAGCTCCTCTGGGGATACCAGCTCGAACTCGACCTTTTCCTCGGCCATGCCTCTGTGCCTCTAGCTTGCTTGCGCTCGGGAGGACGGCTTACGCCGCCTCCTCCGCCATCTTCTTCGCCTTGTCGACGGCCTCGTCGATGGTGCCAACCATGTAGAAGGCCGCTTCCGGCAGGTGATCGTACTCGCCGTCGACGATGCCCTTGAAGCCGCGAATCGTCTCCTCCAGCGGCACCTGCACGCCAGGGAAGCCGGTGAAGACCTGGGCCACGTCGAAGGGCTGGGACAGGAAGCGCTGAATCTTACGCGCCCGCGCCACCACCAGCTTGTCTTCCTCCGACAGCTCGTCCATGCCGAGAATGGCAATGATGTCCTGCAGCGACTTGTACTGCTGCAGCACTTCCTGCACCCGGCGGGCGATGTTGTAATGCTCTTCGCCGACCACATCGGGCTGCAACACGCGGCTGCTGGAATCCAAGGGATCCACGGCCGGGTAGATGCCGAGCTCGGCGATCTGACGCGACAGCACGGTGGTCGCGTCCAAATGGGCGAAGGAGGTCGCGGGCGCCGGATCGGTCAAGTCATCGGCCGGCACGTAAATCGCCTGCACCGAGGTGATCGAGCCCTTCTTGGTCGAGGTAATCCGCTCCTGCAGGTTGCCCATGTCGGTGGCCAGCGTCGGCTGGTAGCCCACCGCCGAGGGAATGCGGCCCAGCAGCGCCGAAACCTCTGAACCGGCCTGGGTGAAGCGGAAGATGTTATCGACGAAGAACAGCACGTCCTGGCCTTCCTCGTCGCGGAAGTACTCAGCCAGCGTCAGACCGGTCAGGCCGACACGCGCGCGCGCGCCCGGCGGCTCGTTCATCTGGCCGTAAACCAGGGCGGCCTTGGAATCGCCATCGGTCTTGATGACGCCGGATTCCATCATCTCGTGATAGAGATCGTTGCCCTCTCGGGTCCGCTCGCCAACGCCGGCGAACACGGAGTAGCCGCCGTGGGTCTTCGCGATGTTGTTGATCAGCTCCATGATCAGAACGGTCTTGCCCACGCCGGCGCCGCCGAATAGGCCGATCTTGCCGCCCTTGGCGTAAGGCGCCAACAGGTCCACGACCTTGATGCCGGTGATCAGAATCTCGGTCTCCGTCGACTGGTCGACGTAGGCCGGCGCCGGCTTATGAATCGCCGAGGTCTGCTTGGCGTTGACCGGGCCGCGCTCGTCGACCGGTTCGCCGATCACGTTGATGATACGGCCCAGGGTCTCCGGCCCGACGGGCACCCGGATGGTGTCGCCGGTATCGGCGACTTCCTGACCGCGCACCAAGCCCTCCGTCGCGTCCATGGCGATGGTGCGAACCATGCCGTCGCCGAGATGCTGCGCCACCTCGAGCACCAGGCGCTGATCGTTGTTCTTGGTCTCTAGCGCATTGAGAATCTGCGGCAGATCGTCCTCGAACTGAACGTCCACCACAGGCCCCAGCACCTGGGTAATCTTGCCGACTAGGTTCTTCGCCATATTCGTCGCTCCTTAGCGTGCTCTTACTGCGGCCTACATCGCTTCCTTGGCGGAAACGATTTCGATCAACTCCTTGGTGATCACGGCCTGACGCGTACGGTTGTAGGTCATTGTCAGTTTGTCGATCATGTCGCCGGCGTTGCGGGTCGCGTTATCCATCGCGGTCATCCGCGCGCCCTGCTCGCTGGCATTGTTCTCAAGCAGCGCCTTGAACACCTGGACGGCCAGGTTGCGGGGCAGCAGCTCGGCTAGAATTTCTTCCTCGCTCGGCTCGTATTCGTATACGCCCTTGAAATCAGCCAAGGCGCCGGCGTCCTGGCTGTCGTCGCCCTGCTGATTCGCGGCCTCTTCCTGCGCCGTGGCGACGAAGGGAATCAGCTGCTGGCGCGTGACGATCTGGGTGATCGCCGAGCGGAAGCGCGCATAGATCAGCGTGCAGACATCGAACTCACCGGCCTCGAACATCTGCGCGATGCGCTTGGCGATCTCGTCGGCCTTGTCGAAGCTCAGCCGTGGCTTGGCCAGATCCTCGATGGTGTCGATGATCAGATCGCCGTGGGTCCGGCGCAGCTGATCGCGCGACTTGCGGCCAACGCAGAGAATCTTCACGGTTTTACCGCTGCCGCGCAGCTCGTCGATCAGGCGGCGGGAGTCGCGCACGATGCTGCTGTTGAAACCGCCGCAGAGACCGCGATCGGCGGTGGCCACGACCACCAGCTGGACCTCGTCCCGGCCGCTGCCGGCCAGCAAAGCCGGCGCGCCGGCGCGCCCCTTCATGGCGCTCGCCAGGGCGCCGAGCATACGCTCCATGCGCTCGGCATAGGGGCGCGACGCCTCGGCCTGCTCCTGCGCGCGGCGCAGTTTGGCCGCGGCCACCATTTTCATGGCGGAGGTGATCTTCTGCGTCGACTTGACGCTGGCGATCCGAGTCCGAAGGTCCTTGAGACTGGCCATGCGTGCGGCTTCCTCGCGTTACCTTAAAGCTTAAGAGACGAAGGTCTTGACGAAACCGTCGAGGAGAGCCTTCAGCTTCTCATCGACGTCGTCCGTCAGGTCCTTCTTCTCGCGCAGCTCCTTGAGGATTTCCTGACCTTTTTCGCTGTCCCGAACCTCGGCCAGCAGCTTGCGCTCGAACACCGTCACATCCTCGACGGCGACCTGATCGAGATAGCCGCGCACACCGGCGTAGATCGAGACCACCTGCTCTTCCATCGGCAGCGGCTGATACTGCGGCTGCTTGAGGATCTGGGTCAGGCGGGCGCCGCGATTCAGCAACCGCTGGGTCGAGGCGTCGAGATCGGAAGAAAACTGCGCGAAGGCTTCCATCTCGCGGTACTGGGCGAGTTCCAGCTTGATCGAGCCGGCCACCTTCTTCATCGCCTTGGTTTGCGCGGCGGAACCGACGCGCGACACCGAGAGGCCGACGTTCACGGCCGGGCGGATGCCCTTAAAGAACAGATCGGTTTCCAGGAAGATCTGACCGTCGGTGATCGAGATCACGTTGGTCGGGATGTACGCAGAAACGTCGCCGGCCTGGGTTTCGATGACCGGCAGGGCGGTCAGCGAGCCAGCGCCCAGTTCGTCGTTCATCTTCGCCGCGCGCTCAAGCAGGCGGGAATGCAGATAGAAGACGTCGCCCGGGAAGGCTTCGCGGCCCGGCGGGCGGCGCAGCAGCAGGGACATCTGGCGGTAGGCCACGGCCTGCTTGGAAAGATCGTCGTAAACGATGACGGCGTGCATGCCGTTGTCGCGGAAATACTCACCCATGGCGCAGCCGGCATAGGGCGCCAGGAACTGCATCGGCGCCGGGTCGGACGCGGTGGCCGCGACGACGATGGAGTACTTCATCGCGTCGTGCTCTTCCAGGGTCTTGACCAGCTGCGCGACGGTCGAGCGCTTCTGCCCGATCGCGACGTAGATGCAGTACAGCTTGTCTTTTTCCTCGCCGCCGCTGTTGACGTTCTTCTGATTGATGAAGGTGTCAACGGCGATGGCCGACTTGCCGGTCTGACGGTCGCCAATGATCAGCTCGCGCTGGCCACGGCCGACGGGGATCAGGCTGTCGATGGCCTTGAGACCGGTCTGCACCGGCTCGTGCACCGACTTACGCGGGATGATGCCCGGCGCCTTGACCTCGACGCGGCGGCGCTCATCGCTCTCGATATCGCCCTTGCCGTCGATCGGATTGCCCAGGGCGTCGACCACGCGGCCAAGCAAGCCCTTGCCGACCGGCACGTCGACGATCGAGCCCGTGCGCTTGACGGTATCGCCTTCCTTGATGTCGCGGTCGTCGCCGAACAGCACGACACCGACATTGTCGGTTTCCAGGTTGAGGGCCATGCCCTTGATGCCGCCGGGGAATTCCACCAGCTCACCGGCCTGAACGTTATCCAGTCCGTAGACGCGGGCGACACCGTCACCCACCGAGAGAACCTGGCCGACCTCGGCGACATCCGCCTCGGCTCCGAAATTCTCGATCTGCTCCTTGAGGATCGCCGAAATCTCGGCGGCGCGGATGTCCATTACCCGACCCCTTTCATCGCGAACTTAAGTCTTTGCAACTTGCTCCGGATGGAGCTGTCGATCATGCGGCTGCCGACGCGTACGACCAGACCGCCGAGTATTGCCGGATCGATCTTGACGTCGAGTTGTACCTTGCCGCTTACAGATTTGTTGAGTGCCTCGGTCAGCGCGGTTTTCTGCGCCTCGCTCAGCTCGCTGGCTGCGGTCACTTCCGCGGTCACTTCACCGCGGCGGCGCGCCAGCTCCAATAGATAGGCATCGGCGATCTGCCGCAGCGCGAAGAGGCGCTGGTTCCGCACGATTACCTGGACGAAATTTCGCGCCAGACCGTCGATCTGCATCTTGTCGAGCAGCGCCGCCATGGTCTTGGCCTGCTCGTCGCGGCCATAGAGCGGACTGCGGATCATCTCGCGCAGCTGCGCGGATTCGTCCAGCGCCGCTTTAATCGCGATCAGATCCTCGGCGACCTTATCGAGCGTCTTCTGCTCGTCGGCCAATTCGAAAAGCGCGGAAGCGTAGCGTCCCGCAAGACCGCCCGTGCTCGTGTCCTCGCTTGCCAAGCCCTAGAGCTCCCCTGAGAGATTGTCCTCGACCCGTCTACCGGGACCGAACTCCGTTGCTGCGGCCCACTTACACGGAATGAATAGCTGCGGCCTCGGATTACTGCCGTCCTTGGCCGCGCGCAGGGTGGTATCATAGCCTCTCGCCTGTTGCAAGACGAGTCCCGGCAGTTCGGGACCGGCAAGGCGAAATGGCCGGGAATGCGCGGATTTTCAAGCTTTGGCGGGAATCTTCGGCGCGCCCTATTCGTCCTCTTCGGACATCTTCGCCAGCGCCTCGCGCATTTCCGTCTCGGAAACGTCGCGAACATGGGTCGCAAAGCCCCAAATATGGCCGTAGGGATCCTTCACCTGGGCGAAACGGTCGCCCCAGAACATATCGCTGGGTTCCTTCAGCGCGCTGCAGCCAGCCGCCATCGCCTGGGCGAAGGCGGCATCGGTGTCGTGGCAGGAGATCATCAGGGATACCGAGACGCCGCCGAGGCTGAGCGGAGAGAGATATTCCCCCTCGATACTTTCCTCGCCGAGAAAGAACACGGAGTCGCCGATTTTCAGCTCCGCATGCAACGCCGTCTTGCCGTCCGGCCCCGGCATGAGGAACAGCTTTTCGGCGCTCAGCGCCTTTTCATAGAAACCGACCGCGTCCGCCACGCCGCGCACCACCAGGTGCGGGGTTACGCTGCGATAGCGATCGAGTGAAGCTTTGGGCATGGCCGAATTTCCCCTGCGCGTTAACCTTTCGTTAACTATATTTTATCGCTGCGCGGGATTACACCCTGATCACATAAAACTATATGGATCGATATCGATTTGCAGGCGTATCGCCCCCGGCGGACGCAGCTTCGCTAGCCAGCGCCGCAGAAGAGCCTGGATGTTGATGTCCCGGCGGCAGCGCAGCAGGAAGCGCCGGCGGTGCCTGCCGCGCAGAATCGCCAGCGGCGCCGGCGCGGGCCCATGCACTTCGAAACCGCCCTCCCTGGGAACCGCCTTGGAAACCAGGGCGCAGAACGCATCCAGGGCGGCGGCGTCGGGCCCGGAGGCGATCACCCCCGCAAGCCGCGCGAAGGGCGGATTGCGATTGTCCCGGCGCGCCTCGATCTCGCGCTGAACGAAAGCGTCGCGATCGCCAGCCGCCAGGGCCTGCATCACCGGGTTGGCCGGATCCGTGGTCTGCAGCAGCACCCGCCCCGGACGCTCGGCCCGTCCGGCCCGCCCGGCGACCTGATGCAGCAGCTGATAGGTACGCTCGCTGGCCCGCAGATCGCCGCCGGCCAGGCCAAGATCGCCGTCGACAACGCCGACCAGGGTCAGCATCGGAAAATGATGCCCCTTGGCGATGATCTGGGTGCCGATCACCAGATCGAGCTCGTGGTTCTGCACGGCGGCGAGGAAGCGCTCCGCCGCCGCCGGGCCGATGACGGAATCGCTCGACATCACGCCGATTCGCGCCTTGGGATAGAGCGCGTGCAGCTCCTCCTCCAGCCGCTCGACGCCCGGCCCGCAGGCGGCGAAGCTCTCCACGGCGGCGCAGGAGGGGCAGTTTTTCGGCAGCGGCGCGCCGTAGCCGCAGTGATGACACTGCAAGCGCCCGGCCAGGCGGTGTTCGACCAGCCAAGCCGTGCAGCTCGGACATTGCAGGCGATGGCCGCAGGCGCGGCACAGGGTAAGCGGCGCATAGCCCCGGCGGTTCAGGAACAGCAGGCCCTGCTCCCCGGCCGCCAGGGTTTCCTCCAGCGCTGTCCGCAGCGGCGGCGACAGCCAGGATTGCAGCTTTTCGCCGCTGGACAGCTCGATCTTCTCGGGCTGCAGCTTGCGCAGATCGACAAGCTCGATATCGGGCTGCAGGGCGCCGCCGTGGCGCTCGGGCAACAGCAGATGGCCGTAGCGTCCGGCCTCGACATTGACCAGGGTTTCCAGGGAGGGCGTGGCGCTGGCCAGGACGATGGCGCAGTCTCCGAACTTGGCGCGAACCACGGCCATGTCGCGCGCTTGATAGATCACCCCGTCCTCTTGCTTGAAAGCCGCCTCGTGCTCCTCGTCGACGACGATCAGCCCCAGCTCGGCGAAGGGCAGGAACAGGGCGGAGCGGGCGCCGACCACGACCCGCGCCTCGCCCTCGGCCACGGCGCGCCAGGCGCGCTTGCGCTCGGCCTGTCCAATTTCCGAATGCCAGACCGCGGGGCGAACCCCGAAGCGCGCCTCGAAGCGTTCCAGCCAGGCCGCCGAGAGCGCGATTTCCGGAAGCAGGACCAGCGCCTGGCGTCCCGCGGCCAAGGCGGCCGCCACGGCCTCGAAGTAGACCTCGGTCTTGCCCGAGCCGGTGACGCCGTCGAGCAGGGTCACGGAGAAGGCCTTTTCCCGAAGCTTGGCGCGCAGGGCCGCGGCCGCGTCCTGCTGCGCCTTGGACAGAACATAGCTGGCGCCCTCGCCCGAGTCGGGCAGGCCGTAGTACCGCTCCGGGGGCAGCTCGGCCTCGCGCAGCGCGCCGGCCTCGACCAGCCCCTTGATCACGCCAGCCGAAACGCCGGCTTCGCGCGCCAGCTCCGCCGCCGGGCGGGCAAAGCCGTCGTCGGCGGCCGCCCACACCCGGCGCCGCGCCGGGGTCATCTTCAAGGCTTGGGGGAGCGCCTTCACCGGCAGCAGCACCCTGCGCGCTTTCGGCGGCTGCAGCGCCTGGGGCGCGGAGAGCGCCCCAAAACAGTTAGTGAATATGCAGAAGATGGGCCGGTAGAGGACGGTACGAAAACTGGTGAAACAACTTACGGTGAAAATGAGGTAATCCAGTCCTACCATGGCCCGGAACCTAGATTCTCTGCCAGATATGCACTCAATGAAGAAAACGCCTTGAAACTGAGTTTTAACAGGATGCGCCAGTATATTCATATGCTGTCAAATACCACCTCCATTTCTCCCACAGATATCTGGAAGCTGAGTGACACCCAGGTACTGCCGCAGCTGGGAGATCAGATTTCGCTGGGCTACTATCGAAATTTTAAAAATAACACCATCGAAGGATCGGTGGAAGGATACTATAAAAACATCAACAATCTGCTGGATTTTAAGAGTGGAGCCCAGCTCATCCTGAACGAGCAGATCGAAACAGATATCGTGAGTGGACTTGGAAAATCATATGGCGTGGAAGTGCTGTTGAAAAAGAAAACAGGCAAGCTGAATGGATGGATAAGTTACACCTACGCCAGAGCAATGATCAAGGTAGATAGTGAATATCTCAGTGAGACAATCAATCAGGGGGAGTTTTATCCGGCAAGCTACGATAAGCCACATTCATTGAATGTCCTGTCAAACTGGAAATTCTCCAGAAGACTCAGTTTATCGGGCAACTTATCTTACAGCACAGGCAGGCCAATCACCTATCCGATTGCTAAGTATTACTATATCGGCACGGAGCGCTTACATTATTCGGAGCGCAATCAATACCGCATACCGGATTATTTCCGGCTCGATCTTTCCCTCAATGTGGAGGGGAATCATAAGGTGAAAAAGCTGAATCATAGTTCTTGGACTTTTGCAGTATATAATATTACCGGAAAGGGATAATGCATATTCCATTTATTTCGTCTCTGAAGATGGCAAGGTAAAGGGCTACCAGCTTTCGATTTTTGCCAACGCCATACCGACGATTACTTATAATTTTAGATTCTGATGAAATATACCATATACATCAAAGGTTTTTTTCTGCTGATATTGCTTTATACCAATTGCATATCAGAGTTTGATCCACCATCGCGAGGCTATGAGAACTTGCTGGTTGTGGAGGCCTTTCTTTCCAACGATGATGCCCCGTTTGAAGTCAAGCTCTCCCGCTCAACCCCTATTGACACCACAGCTTTTATTCCCGAATCAGGTGCTTCTATAAGTCTTGAGAGTGCGTCAGGGGAGATCTACGCACTTTTTGAAATTAACAGCGGGGTATATCAAAGTAATACGATCCTCAATCCCCAGGCCGGCCAGGAATATAGATTGATGGTACAAACCAGGGACAGCAAACAATATGAATCGGCGTTTGTAACCATGCGTGAAACACCACCAATTGACGAATTGACCTTTGAGTATGAGGATAGGCCTGTGCAAGGCGTGAAGGGCTTGCAATTTCTGGTTTCAACCTCTGATCCAAATAACAACACCTGGTACTACAGGTATGAATACGATGAAACCTGGATGTTTAGAACACCCTATGACTCCTACCTGATCTGGGAGGACGGCCAGCTTTTTCAGCGAGAAGAGAGGATCAATACCTGCTGGAAATTTAATGAATCTACCAACATCCGTATCACAACTTCCAAAAACCTGACAGCCGATATCATCAAAAACTTTCCGCTTTTGTTTGTGTCAAATGAAACCGACAGGCTGAAGACCAGGTACAGCCTCAATGTGAAGCAGTACTCACTAAGTGAGGAATCGTACAATTATTGGGTAGAGCTGCAAAAGGCGACCGAGAGTCTTGGGACACTTTTTGACCCTCAGCCATCCATAATCCGGGGAAACATCAGCAATGTCAACGACGAATCGGAAGTGGTACTGGGATATTTTGATGCTGCATCCATCCAGGTGGAGCGTATTTTTGTAAATCCTAACGATTTTGAGCGGATAACTGTCCCCAATTACTACTCAACTTGTTACGATTCCATTGTGTCTCCGGGTCAGATACAGGAGATGGTGGATGCAAACTGGATGATCGTTAGCGAGACCACGAACGAAGCAGGCTTTCCAGCTTATCTTTTCTCTTTTCCGATATGCGTTGACTGCAGGTTTGCTGGTAGCAACGTGAAGCCTGATTACTGGTATTAAAACCTTGAATTTTCAAAGATGAAATATAATTACCTGCTCCTATTCTTGTTTTTTGCGCTAATTGCCAGGCCAGGCTTTGCGCAAAATGGTGGATATTCGCCCAACGAAAATTTTGACACTTTCTATAAGAACAATTATCAGGAAACCATCTTTGTTCATGCAGACAAGGACTACTATCTGACTGGGGAATTTGTAAAATTTAAAGTCTATTGCCTCGAAAGGCTCACCGAAAAACCAGGCAGGCTGAGCAGGGTGGCCTATGTCGAAATCCTCGACTCAGAAAATGCGCCGATACTTCAGACGCGCATCGAACTCAAAGAAGGGGCCGGATATGGCGAATTGTATATTCCAATGAATGTAAATTCTGGAAATTTCATCATCAGGTCCTATACGCGTTGGATGCGCAACTACGGTCCGGAAACATATTATCATGCAATGGTCCAGATCATCAATCCATTTCGCAAGCTGGGGCTAAAACCAACATCTGATACTTTGGCCATCGAGTTTTATCCCGAAGGTGGTCAATTGATTCATGGGCTTGAAACGAATATTGTTTTTCATGGAAAAAATCAGCTTGGTATTCCTCAGCAGATCGAGGGAAGATTGATGGCCAATGATACCATTGTTGTTGCGGAATTTAGCTCGCTAAAAAATGGGTTGGGGCATTTCAGTTTTACACCCGACCTGGTTAAAAAGTATCATGTAGCATTGAAACACGGTGATGAATACCTGGCATACGACTTTATTCCCGTGCAGAGCCGCGGACTGAGTCTGCAAATCATACACACAGCCAGCGCCTATGAGCTGGCAGTTTTTTGCAACGAAACTTCAATTATTAAACCCGCTGAATTTGTATCTGTGATTTTACATCAACAAGGGGAGATATTGTTGAACAGGGAAATTTCATTGACAAATGGGCAGGCGCAATTACAGTTTGATGAGTCGTTGGTTGAAGGTGTAGCGCGATTATCGCTTGTAAATTCAGCTGGCGAATTGCTTGCAGAAAGGATACTGTTTAACAATCAGCAGCATGAAGAAAGAAAGAATGAAGTGCTCGCTCAAGAGGATTTTATGAGTAGATCCAAGATCGAGCTGGATCTTAGTGCGCTTGCGGATGCAGCGGAAATATCCGTTTCTGTCTCAGCGACACATGCTGCTTTTAGTGGTCACAGGCTGGGGATGGATGCTTATCTTCTTCTGGACAACTCCTTGAGATATCTTTATGGAATTGAGACCTATATGGATGGTTCACCAGAGCAGGTTGAGGCGTTGATCAATGATCTTTTGATTGCTTATCCAAGTTCGCCGAATGCAGAATTATTTGCCGCACGAGGCAAAAAATTGAGTTGGTTCCAGAGCATCGCAGGGGGCTGGTGACCGGCCGCCTGACTGACAATCAGACGAATGAGGCCGGGTTTGGCATCATGACCTATCTTTCGGTTCCAGGAAAGATTACCCAGATTTATGCTACCAAGTCTGATATTGACGGTGAGCTGGTTTTTGAGTCGGGAAATTTTTATGGGAGTAACCAGGTGGTCGTTCAAAATGATTACACAAAAGACACCACCTTTACCATAGAGATCGACAATCCCTATTCAGAAGAATATGCCATTATTCCCTTACCGGTTTTTGACCTAGATGAACAACTAGCAGACTCATCCGAGAAAAAGTCAGCAAATGCAGGTACAGAACGCCAATACCAGACTCAGTCCAAATTCAAGGTCATTTCTGAGCAAGACTCTGCAAGCTTTTATATCGAGCCGGATTCAAAATATTTGCTCGATGATTATACAAGGTTTGTGGTCATGGAGGAGGTAATGCGGGAATATATTTCCGGAGTGAATGTGAGGAAAAACAAAGATGGATTTCATTTTATGGTCATTGATATCGAAAAAAATATTGTGTATGATGAAAATCCACTGATGTTGTTAGATGGTGTTCCCGTTTTTGATGCCGATGAAATCATTGCCATTGATCCGCTGAAGATTGAAAAGATTGAAACAGTGAAATCCGGATTTGGTCGGGGTGTGCTGGATTGTCAGGGCATTGTTACCTACACCAGCTACGCCGGTGACCTGGCAGGATATAAATTTCATAAGGGGGCTAAAGTATTTGACTATGATGGCCTGCAGCCGGTAAAATCCTATTTTTATCCAAGCTATGCCAGTGCGTTTGAGCGGCAAAATCCCACACCGGATTTCCGTAGCAACCTCTATTGGAATCCTGAGACAGCTGACCAACTTGCTAAAACAGGCACCCTGGGATTTTACACATCAGACGAGGCAGATAGTTTCGAAGTGGTGATCAATGGACTTAACATGGATGGAGAGATTGTTTCCCTGACTGATACTTTCATCGTAAGAAAACAAAAAATTGACTAAAGATTCAGTTTTCTTTTTGATGTAAGCAGCAGCCATTACATGGCTAATTGTTGCAGCATCCGTAGCTTCTTTCCGACCGCGCGGAAGGACTGGGCCTGTGTTCGCGTCAGCACAACATTGCTTTGCGCCACGACACCTTCAGGGCCTGAAAGCTTCAAACTGATCACATCGTCTTTTTGCGTTCCGAAAAGAAAGGCGTATATCACCAGAGCGTCACTGTGCGGGTCGGGTAGCTGCACTGTATTTGCGCGAATTTCGGAGAACTCGGGTATGCCAGCGGCGGCGCCTACGCTGATGATACCGCCCGGGCGGTAGACTAGGGGCGATGCCCAGAGCGTGTCGGTCTCAGGCGTGCCGCAAACAATCGTTCCGTCCGGATCAAAGGGATCTACCACCTCCCCATCGCGGCGCACGGACAAGTGTACATGCGGGAACGCAGCGCGGCCGGACATGCCGACCTGCCCCAGCACTTCGCCTGCGGTGACTTCTTGGCCTTCCGTGACGGCGATGGATCCTTTGCGTAGATGACAGTATTGCGTTTCCCACCCGTCATCATGGCGCAAAACAACGCCGTTGCCGCACTCGCGCCCGTCGATGCCAAGAGCATTTTCGTTTGTGAATTGAACATCTTCCATACCGTCGCGCAAACCCGCAACAGTTCCAGCTGCTGATGCCAGCACATTCACGCCCTGCGCGATCATGTCATATGTGGCCAAGGCAAAATCCGTGCCTTTGTGGCCATCATAGCTTAGGCCCGAACAGGTGAAATCGGACGCGTTTTCAGAGGCGTCATGGTCTACGTATTGCTGGATGTAGCAAGGACCGTTCAGGTCGCAGTTGATCGGGGATATCAGTGAAAACTCCCCCGCTGTGGCAGGCACAGCAAGGGAGAGGAGGGTCAACAGACCTAAACGCATTAATCAGCAGTGAGCAGCGGTGGCTTTTTGCTGGTCAAGCGCGGGCTGTCGGGACCTTCGGTCACGATATCAAGCTCGCCCTTCTTGACGCCGATTTTGACAACGCCACCTTTGGCAAGCTTGCCAAAAAGCAGCTCTTCCGAGAGCGGTTTTTTGATGTATTCCTGAATGACGCGGCCCAGAGGACGCGCACCCATCTTGGCATCATAGCCCTTGTCGGCCAACCACTCAGCGGCTTTGTTGCTAAGCTCGATCGTGACGTTGCGGTCCATCAGCTGTGCTTCAAGCTGCAAAACGAACTTCTCGACCACCTGCATGATGACTTCTTTCGGCAGCGGGCCGAAGGAGATCACCGCATCCAGACGGTTGCGGAATTCGGGTGTGAATGTCCGTTCGATTGCGGCGGTATCCTCGCCTGTGCGTTTGTCGCGGCCAAACCCGATCGCCTCTTTCGCTTGCTCGGAAGCGCCCGCGTTCGACGTCATGATGAGAACTACATTGCGGAAATCCACCGTTCGGCCATTGTGGTCGGTCAGTTTGCCGTGATCCATAACTTGCAACAGGATATTGTAGACATCCGGGTGGGCCTTTTCCATCTCGTCGAGAAGCAGCACGCAGTGGGGGTCCTGATCGACACCGTCGGTCAGCATACCGCCCTGATCAAAGCCGACATATCCCGGAGGCGCACCGATGAGACGGCTCACGGCGTGTTTCTCCATGTACTCGGACATGTCGAAACGCAGCAGTTTCACACCCAAAGTATCTGCCAGCTGTTTAGCGACTTCGGTCTTACCCACACCTGTGGGGCCTGCGAACAGGTAATTGCCGATGGGTTTTTCAGGCTCGCGCAGACCGGCGCGGGCCAGCTTGATCGCGGAGGAGAGCGCCTCGATTGCAGCATCCTGACCAAACACAACGCGCTTGAGCGATGCTTCGAGATCCTTGAGCACGACCACATCGTCTTTGGACACATTTTTAGGCGGGATTCGTGCAATTTTGGCAACTACCGCTTCAATCTCCTTGGTGCCGATTGTCTTGCGGCGCTTGGAAGCTGCCAGCAGGTGCTGCGCAGCGCCCGCTTCGTCGATCACATCGATGGCCGAGTCGGGCAGCTTACGGTCGTTGATATACCGGTGGGCCAGCTCGACCGAGGTTTTGATCGCGTCTGCGGTGTATTTAACGCTGTGGTGATCCTCGAAGTACGGTTTGATGCCTTTGAGGATCTTTTGCGCGTCTTCTACGGAAGGCTCGTTCACGTCGATCTTCTGGAACCGGCGCGCAAGGGCGCGGTCTTTTTCAAAGTGCTGACGGAACTCTTTGTAAGTTGTTGAGCCCATCGTCCGCAGTTTTCCGCCCGCAAGTGCGGGTTTCAGCAGGTTGGACGCATCCATTGCGCCACCCGATGTTGCACCCGCACCGATTACGGTGTGGATCTCGTCGATAAACAGGACCGCATCTTTATGCTCTTCCAGTTCGGTCACGACCGCTTTCAGCCGCTCCTCAAAATCGCCGCGGTAGCGGGTACCTGCCAGAAGCGCGCCCATGTCGAGGGAATAAATCGTAGTCTTTGACAGGATTTCCGGCGTCTCGCCTGCCACGATCTTGCGCGCAAGCCCTTCCGCAATGGCGGTTTTACCCACACCGGGGTCACCGACCAGCAGCGGATTGTTCTTGCGACGGCGGCAGAGCACCTGAATGCACCGCTCCACTTCGGCATCGCGACCGATCAGGGGGTCGACATCGCCGTCGCGTGATTTCTTGTTAAGATCCACGCAGTATTTTTCCAGCGCGGATTCCTTCTTGTCACCGTCAGTCACGCCTTGGGCTTGTTCATCATGCTCAGGGGCGCCGGCCACAGGGCGCGCCTCTCCGTAGGCGGGGTCTTTGGCCACCCCGTGTGCGATGAAATTAACAGCATCATAGCGGGTCATGTCTTGTTCTTGAAGGAAGTAAGCGGCGTTGCTTTCCCGCTCGGCGAAGATTGCCACAAGAACATTGGCACCTGTGACCTCGGTCCGGCCGGAGGATTGAACGTGGATGGCCGCACGCTGAATGACGCGCTGGAAGGCAGCGGTTGGCACGGCCTCGGAACCCTCGATGTCGGTCACCAGGTTGCTCAGGTCCTCGTCGATGAATTCGACAAGCGTATCGCGCAGCTCGTCAACATCGACAGAGCAGGCTTTCATGACCTGAACGGCATCAGGCTCGTCTACCAGCGACAGAAGCAAATGCTCCAGCGTAGCGAATTCGTGGCGCCGTGCATTCGCAAGCGCGAGCGCTGCGTGAATGGACTGCTCTAGTGTGGTCGAGAATGAAGGCACGGTGTGCTCCTTTTCGATGGGGTCGGGAGGGGCGTGAGGTATGCCAGCGCCTTTGTGACCGACCATGGCCTGATACTATTAGAGTTTGGTTTATAGCGCCCAACCTTCAAGTCTTTTTTGAAATAAAGTTGTCACATTTATTTGTTGGTGTCTGCGGAGGTGGGGAATCGGGCAAACTGTGAGTCGCCGCAGCAACAAGCCCAAGTATTTTGTAGGTCTGCGCGTTTTACTACCTTGCAGATAGGGTGCCTGCGGAGTGCTTTCCACCCGCAGGCTGATTTTTCTCATCGATCAGAACCGGTCCTTGCGGCTGCGCAGCTCGGCAAAGACCTCGACGTCAGCAGCGCCCTGCATGTTTAGCGATTTGCGCAAGTCCGGATCACTGGCGCGCAGAAATGGATTCGTCGTGCGCTCCAGCTTCATGCGCGAAGGGACCGTAAACTTGCCGTCAGCCCGCGCGGTGGCGGTCTGCGCGTTGCGATCTTGCAGCGCCTTGTTGGTGGGGTCTACGGAGGCCGCGAATTTACCGTTGGAGGTTGTGTATTCATGGCCCGAAAAGATCAGTGCATCGTCAGGCCAAGCGGCCATCTTGGACAGGCTGGCGTGCATTTGCGCGGGCGTTCCCTCAAACAGGCGGCCACAGCCAAGCGCCATGAGGCTGTCGCCGGTAAAGGCCGCGGGCAGGGCTGGAACATAAAAGGCAATATGTCCGACCGTGTGACCGGAGACGTCAATCACCTGCACCTCGAGACCGCCAAGGTCAAATGCGTCGCTTTCGGCGAGAGCCACGTCCAGATCGGGCAGGCGGTGCGCGTCGGCGCTGGCGCCGAAGACACGTGCGGGATAGTCGGACAGCAGCGCGGGCAGACCGTCGATATGGTCGGGGTGGTGGTGCGTCAGCCAGATCTGGTCGAGGGTCCAGCCCCGCGCAGCCAACTCTGCCTTGATCGGCGCAGCTTCGGGTACGTCGATCAGGGCTGTGGCACCGGAGGCTTTGTTGTGCAGCAGAAATGCGTAATTGTCCGAGAGGCAGGCAATGGTGACAAGGGTATGGCTGTCGGTCTCAATCGTTTCGGAAGGCATGGGCAAGGCTCCTGTGCTGCGCTAGGGTGTCACAGAATGGCGCAATAGGAGGCCCTGTCAATGCATCTTGATGTGCAGGATTTGCGTAACTTCTATTATCGCAGTGCGTTGGGGCGCGCGGCGCAGAAATCCCTGCGCGACCGCATGCTGGAGCTGTGGCCCGAGGCCAAGGGCCAGACTGTGGTGGGTTTCGGCTTTGCAGCGCCCTTGCTGCGGCCTTATCTGGCGGATGCGCGGCGGGTCATCACGCTGATGCCGGGGCCGCAAGGCGTCATGCCCTGGCCTGCGGGCATGCCCAACACATCGGTACTGACGGAAGAGACACTTTGGCCGCTGGAGACGGGCCATGTGGACAGGCTGGTGCTCATGCACGGGCTGGAGACCTGCGAGCGGCCCTCGGATCTGCTGGAGGAATGCTGGCGCGTGCTCGGGCCGGGGGGGAGAGCGTTGTTCATCGTTCCGAACCGCGCAGGGCTGTGGGCGCGGCGCGACCGTACTCCGTTCGGTTATGGGCGGCCCTATTCACTGGGGCAGCTGGATGCGCAGTTGCGCAAGCACCAGTTCCTACCCGAGCGGCAGGCCGGTGCGCTCTATCAATTTCCGAGTGGCCAGCGGATGTGGATGAAATCCGGCGGTCTGTTCGAGCGGGTCGGCCGTCAGATGCCCAGCATCGTTGCAGGCGGCGCGTTCATGGTCGAGGCGACCAAACTGGTCTACCCGCCCAAAGGAAATGTCGAGCGCCGTCGCGTCTTGTCTCCACTCGGTGTGCTGGAGCCTCAGGCGAAGCCGGTCTAGAGCCCTGTCGCACTGCCGGCGCGCACGAAGAGCGGGGCTTGTGTTTCCAGCTGCGCGAAGGCGATATCGTCTGCGGTAATTCCGGTGAGGCCTTCGAGGCGGATAGTACCTGTCATCTGGGCGCCGCTGCCTGTACCCGTCTCGGTGAAGGTAAACTCCAAGTCGGTAAAGGCGCCGCCGGGAACTTCGCGCAACACGTCGTCCTCCGCGCCGCCGTCCAGCGTGGTCTGATTGCCGAACTCCATTTCATTTGCAATCAGGGTATCGTTTCCGTCGGTTCCGATGCCGTCCAGTGTGCCGTAATTGATGGTGAAATCCTCACTCGAAAGGCCTGCCACGCCCTGAACGCGAATGATCACAGGGATATCGGCCGCGATGCCTTCGGGGTCGGTATAGAGGATGCGAATATCGGTGAAACCCGCCTCGTCATCGATTTCCTGCGTCACACTGTCGAGCGTCAGCGGGCTGGAGAAGGACGCCAGCGCAAGATCAACCTCGAGGATGTCGTTACCACTGCCACTTGAGAGGATATGGCTGGGCTGGTTGCCGTCGATGTCGCCAATCAGGATGGCGACACTCAGAGTATCGTCGCCCGCACCACCCCTCAGGACAGTGCCCGTCCCGGTTGCGTCAAGTGTGTCGTCGCCGGGCAGTTCGCCTGCATCCTCGGCAAGCCCGACAGGTGGTACAGGGCCTTCGCCTCCGGTTCTCGGCTCTGTGGGCGCAGCAGGATCAACTGGTTCTGTCGGTTCCACCGGCTCTCCTGACGTGTCCGGGCTATCCTCATCCAGCAAAATCGGCAGCTGCAGTGCAAAAACCGGGCAGCGAAACCAACGCAATAGCAGGCACAATATCACCCTCAGTCTACGTTGAAGCCTTTGTGCGCTTGCGAGAGAGCCAATTGATCTCTCTCGACAAGGGCGCAATCGCTTAACTTAACAAGGAACATGGATGCAAAAGTGGTGAAATCGCGAGACTGCTTCCCGCGTAATGTGGCTTCACTCTGCGAGGCAAGCGTGGTGAGATGTGGCCAAGAATCGGATAAATCGTCTGCAATCCGATGTTTGCCCGTAATTTGTGCAGCTGCAAAAAGGTCGCAGGATGGCCAAGTCCTTGAAAACTTGGAAGGTGCACAATAACGGGCCTCACGATAGCGTGTTGCGGCAATCAGAACGGTCTGCTACATCGCCCATGATTTAACCGCTTGGGGCCTGTCCCCGTCAGCGCCACCAGACCGGTGCCGGGCAATTGCGCCCCACCGGCATTGACGTATGAGAGGATGGACGTGTCCGAACCAGCTTCGATTTCCACAGGCATCGCGAAACGCTATGCGACTGCTGTATTCGAATTGGCCAGCGAGGCCAAAAAGATCAAAGCCGTTGAGACGGATTTGACAGATTTGCATGACGCAATGCAAACAAGCGACGATTTTCGCGCTCTGATCAATTCGCCGCTCTACAGCCGGGATCAGCAGGCGGATGCGATTGCCGCACTTGCCAAAAAGATGAAACTGTCGCCGATCATGACGAGCACGCTGTCTCTGATGGCGCAAAAGCGTCGTCTGTTCGTGCTGCCGCAGCTGGTTCAAACCCTGCGTGACATCATCGCAGAGGATAAGGGCGAAGTGACTGCGGACGTGACCACCGCCAAGGCGCTGACCAAGACCCAGGCCGATAAACTGGCGGCATCGCTCAATAAGACAACCGGCAAGACCGTGACACTGCACCAGACCGTGGATGAAAGCCTCATCGGCGGTTTGATTGTTAAAGTTGGCTCGAAGATGATCGACACGTCGATCCGCTCCAAGCTGAATTCCCTCCAGAATGTAATGAAAGAGGTCGGATAAATGGGTATCCAAGCGGCAGAAATTTCTGCAATCCTGAAGGACCAGATCAAGAACTTTGGTCAAGAAGCTGAAGTGGCCGAAGTGGGCCGCGTTCTGTCCGTCGGTGACGGTATTGCGCGCGTCTACGGTCTGGACAACGTCCAGGCGGGTGAAATGGTCGAATTCCCCGGCGGCATTCAGGGTATGGCCCTGAACCTTGAATCCGACAACGTCGGTGTCGTTATCTTCGGGTCCGACCGGGACATCAAAGAGGGTGACGTTGTCAAGCGCACCAACTCCATCGTGGACGTGCCAATCGGTGACGAATTGCTGGGTCGCGTTGTTGACGGTCTGGGTAACCCCATTGATGGCAAAGGTCCGATCGGTGCTACCAAGCGCGGTCTGGCCGAAGTCAAAGCGCCGGGCATCATCCCGCGTAAATCCGTGCACGAACCGATGGCGACTGGCCTCAAGTCCGTTGACGCGATGATCCCTGTTGGCCGTGGCCAGCGCGAATTGATCATTGGTGACCGCCAGACAGGTAAGACTGCTGTTGCCCTCGACGCGATGCTGAACCAGGCGCAGGTTAACGCCGCAGCCGGTGACGACGAGAGCAAGAAAATGTATTGCGTGTATGTCGCGATTGGCCAGAAGCGCTCGACTGTGGCGCAGCTGGTGAAAAAGCTCGAAGAGACAGGCGCGATTGATTACTCCATCGTGGTTGCCGCCACTGCGTCCGAGCCTGCACCGATGCAGTTCCTCGCACCGTACTCCGCCACAGCGATGGCAGAGCATTTCCGCGATAATGGCCGTCATGCGCTGATCGTCTATGATGATCTGTCCAAGCAGGCCGTGTCCTATCGCCAGATGTCGCTGCTGCTGCGCCGCCCACCCGGGCGTGAAGCCTATCCTGGCGACGTTTTCTATCTGCAC
The DNA here is from genome assembly GCA_942491105.1 of uncultured Alphaproteobacteria bacterium. Lineage (GTDB taxonomy): Bacteria > Pseudomonadota > Alphaproteobacteria > Kiloniellales > DSM-21159 > JBBEAM01. The sequence goes on from CALNZX010000012.1 coordinate 493,256, forward strand.
TCTCGCCTGCTGGAGCGTTCCGCGAAGCTGGGTGATGCGGCTGGCAACGGCTCGCTGACGGCTCTGCCGATCATCGAAACCCAAGGTGGTGACGTATCCGCGTTTATTCCGACCAACGTGATTTCGATCACCGACGGCCAGATCTTCCTGGAAACCGAACTGTTCTACCAGGGTATCCGTCCCGCTGTGAACACCGGTCTGTCGGTTTCGCGCGTTGGTTCCTCGGCCCAGACCAAGGCGATGTCCTCGGTCGCCGGTCCGGTGAAACTGTCGCTGGCCCAGTACCGCGAAATGGCGGCCTTTGCCCAGTTCGGCTCCGATCTGGACGCCTCCACGCAGCAGCTGCTGGCCCGTGGTGCGCGCCTGACCGAGCTGATGAAGCAGCCGCAGTACAACCCGTTGACCAACGCCGAAATCGTTTGCGTGATTTACGCAGGCACCAACGGCTATCTGGACAAAGTGGATGTGAAAGAGGTCGGTCGCTACGAGGCCGGTCTGCTCAAGCATCTGCGCGGCAACCACGCCGATCTTCTGGCGGACATCACCAACAACGACCGTAAGGTGAAAGACGAGCTGGCAGAGAAAATCAAAGCGGCTCTCGACGCGTTCGCTGCTGACTTCGCTTAAGGAGAGATAGGCAATGCCCAATCTCAAGGACCTTAAAAACCGGATCGCGAGCGTGAAAAACACGCGCAAGATCACGAAGGCCATGCAAATGGTTGCCGCGGCGAAGCTTCGCCGCGCGCAGGAAGCTGCCGAAGCGTCCCGTCCCTATACGGAGCGTTTCAACGCCGTAATGTCGTCGCTTGCGGCCTCTGTCGGTGGCTCGGACACTGCGCCCAAACTGCTGAGCGGTACGGGTAAAGAAGACGTTCATCTGCTGGTCGTCATGACGGCTGAAAAAGGACTGTGCGGCGGGTTCAACTCGAACATCGCCAAGAAGGCCCGCGCCCATGCGCAGAAGCTGATTGCGGACGGCAAACAGGTGAAAATCCTGACCGTCGGCAAAAAAGGCCGTGATCAGCTCAAGCGTGATCTGGGCAAGCACTTCGTCGGCCACGTCGATCTGACCGAAGTCAAGCGCGTCGGGTTCACCGATGCGCAGGGCATCGCGAAGGACGTTCTTGTCCGCTTCGATGAAGGCGAGTTTGACGTGGCGACGATCTTCTTTTCGGAGTTCGTCAACGTGGTCAGCCAGATCCCGACGGCTTTGCAGATCATTCCGGCCAAGCTGGATGGCGATGCAGGGGCTACCTCTGACGCGCTGTTCGACTATGAGCCATCGGAAGAAGCGATCCTCGCGGACCTTCTGCCGCGTGGTGTGGCAACGGCCATCTTCTCGGCGCTGTTGGAAAACGGTGCGTCCGAACAGGGTGCGCGCATGTCCGCAATGGACAACGCGACGCGCAACGCGGGCGAGATGATCGAGGACCTGACAATCGAATACAACCGGTCCCGTCAGGCTGTCATCACCAACGAGCTGATCGAAATCATTTCCGGCGCGGAAGCGCTGTAAGATATTGGAGTAACACGACATGGCACAAGCAGTCGGCAAAATCACCCAAGTCATCGGCGCGGTCGTTGACGTACAGTTCGAGGATCACCTGCCGGAGATTCTGAACGCTTTGACAACAGAGAATCAGGGCAAGAACCTGATCCTCGAAGTGGCACAGCACCTTGGCGAAAACACCGTGCGTACCATTGCGATGGACGCGACCGAGGGTCTGGTTCGTGGTCAGAAAGTGACCGACAACGGCGAGCCGATCTCGGTTCCCGTCGGCAACGCGACACTGGGCCGCATCATGAACGTCGTGGGCGAGCCTATCGACGAAAAAGGTCCCGTTGAAGCAACCGAGCGTCGCTCGATCCATGCGGACGCGCCAGCGTTTGCGGAGCAGGCGACCACGTCCGAGGTTTTGGAAACAGGCATCAAGGTGATCGACCTTCTGGCCCCCTACGCCAAGGGTGGTAAAATCGGTCTGTTCGGCGGTGCCGGTGTTGGCAAAACCGTTCTGATCATGGAACTGATCAACAACATCGCCAAAGTGCACTCGGGCTTTTCCGTGTTCGCGGGTGTGGGCGAGCGTACCCGTGAAGGGAACGACCTTTACCACGAGATGATCGAATCCAACGTTATCGTCCCCGACAACCTGACAGAGTCCAAAGTGGCGCTTGTCTACGGTCAGATGAACGAGCCTCCAGGTGCGCGTATGCGTGTGGCCCTGACCGGTCTGACACTGGCCGAGCAGTTCCGCGACCAGTCCGGTACAGACGTTCTTTTCTTCGTGGACAACATCTTCCGCTTCACGCAGGCCGGTTCCGAAGTGTCGGCTCTGCTGGGTCGTATTCCTTCCGCTGTGGGCTACCAGCCGACATTGGCCACAGACATGGGCCAGATGCAGGAACGCATTACTTCCACGAAGTCCGGTTCGATCACGTCCGTGCAGGCCGTCTACGTTCCTGCGGATGACTTGACCGACCCTGCGCCAGCGACCTCCTTTGCGCACCTCGATGCGACAACGGTTCTGGACCGCTCGATCTCGGAAAAAGGCATCTATCCTGCGGTTGATCCGCTGGGTTCGACGTCTCGTCTGCTTGACCCGCTGGTTATCGGCGAAGAGCACTACAAAGTCGCGACAGACGTGCAGCAGGTGCTTCAGCGCTACAAATCCTTGCAGGACATCATTGCCATTCTCGGCATGGACGAACTGTCCGAGGACGACAAACTGGCTGTGGCCCGCGCGCGTAAAATCGAGCGCTTCCTGTCCCAGCCGTTTGACGTGGCCAAGGTCTTCACCGGCGCGGACGGCAAGCAGGTGCCCTTGGCGGAAACCGTGCAGTCGTTCAAAGCGGTTGTCGCAGGCGAGTATGATCACCTTCCCGAAGGTGCGTTCTACATGGTAGGCGGCATCGAAGAAGTGATTGCGAAAGCTGAAAAAATGGCGGCTGACGCTGCTGCGTAAGGAGGCTCTGTTATGGCAGACACGATGCAATTCGATCTGGTGTCGCCTGAGCGGCGCCTGGCTTCGGCTCAGGTCACGTCGGTGCAGATCCCGGGACTGGATGGCGACCTGACCGCGATGGCGGGTCACACCGCCACCATTACGTCCCTGCGTCCAGGTATCCTGGTTGTGGATGCCCCCGAGGGCCAGTCCAAATATGTGGTCACCGGTGGGTTCGCCGAGATCACGGCGGCGGGTGTTTCGGTTCTTGCAGAACGTGCGTTGTCCCGTGAGGAAATGACGCAGGAGAAGATGGACGAGCTGATGGAGGAGGCCAAGAATACCTACTCCAAGGTTAAGGAAGAGACGGATAACGAGCCTGGTCCGGTCGACGACGCGGCCAAGCTTCTGGCCGATATGGTCGCCATGGGCGATCATATGGGTCTTTCCGCCAAACCCTGAGCCACCCAAGATTTTTTCAGAAGGCCCCGCATGTTTGTGGGGCCTTTTGCGTTTCCTTAGGTGACGTTTTTTTGCCATAAGCACAGGGTACAGACGCACGGTCACAGGGAGCAGAATAAAGTGAAAATGTTACGCAGCTCGATTGTCGGTGTGGATAACGGCGATGAGATCCTGTTTCAGGATTTCGAGGACGGTGGTGAAATGTGGACCGGTCGCGGCCAGCGGGAGAGGCGGCGGCGGATCAAATTCTCGCAGAAGTTTTTCGAGCCACCTACAGTTCAGTTGTCGATCTCGCTCTGGGACATGGACGCGGGAACGGTGCTGCGTGCGGATGTGACCGCCGAGGCAGTGACCAAAAACGGCTTTGATATGGTGTTTCGCACTTGGGGCGATACCAAGGTGGCACGGGTCCGCATCGCATGGTTGGCGATTGGCGAGCTTGTTGACGATGATCTTTGGGATGTCAGCTGAGACGCTGTGCTCTGCGGGTACTGGTCTCTCTCAAGCGAGAGACCAGTGAGTTTAAAGATGAAGTGAAGGCGGTGACTGCTTCGGTTGGCGGCCCTCAGTCGACAGTGTACATGCCGTCGTAAATTGGGCCCAACGAGTCTTGTTCGAATAGAGAGGACACGGATGAACCGTTCCAGATGTTCAGGATTGCCTGTGCGAACATAGGGGCGGTCGGGACGATCCGGATGTTCGGCGCTTTCTTGACTGCCTCTGTCGGTTGGATCGTGTCTGTGATTACAAGCGATTTCATGACCGAATTTGTCACGCGCTCCACGGCGGGGCCGGACATGACACCGTGGCTGATATAGGCGTGGACCTCTTTCGCACCGTTTTCCAGCAGGACCTCAGCGGCCTTGCACAAGGTGCCTGCCGTGTCGCAGATGTCGTCGACGATGAGGCAGGTTTTACCGCGCACATCACCGATCACGGTCATTTCGGACACTTCGCCTGCTTTCTCGCGGCGCTTGTCGACGATGGCGAGCGGGGCGTTGAGGCGCTTGGCAAGCTCGCGGGCGCGGGCAACGCCTCCCACATCGGGGGAGATGATCAGCAGGTCTTCCATCTGGTCCTTGAATGCATCCTTGATGTCCAGCGCGAACACCGGCGAGGCGTATAGGTTGTCTACCGGTATATCGAAGAAGCCCTGGATCTGGGCTGCGTGCAGGTCCATTGTCAGGATCCGCTCGATCCCGGTGCCGACCATCATGTTGGCGACCAGTTTGGCGGTGATGGGGGTGCGTGCCTTGGTGCGGCGATCCTGACGAGCGTAGCCGAAGTAGGGAAGCACTGCCGTGACCCGCCGCGCGGAGGAGCGGCGCAGGGCGTCCGCCATGATCAGCAGCTCCATCAAATTGTCATTTGCGGGGTTGGAGGTGGGCTGGATGATGAACATGTCCTCGCCCCGCACGTTCTCGAACACTTCGACAAAGATCTCGCCGTCGTTGAAACGTTCCACGCGGGCATCCACCAGTCCGACATTCACGCCCCGGTGCAGCGACATCCGCCGTGCAATGGCTTTTGCGAGCGGCATGTTGGCATTGCCGGAAATCAGCTTGGGCTCGGGGGTACTTCGCATGAGGGGGGGCTCCGTGGCAGCTTTTGAAAGAATCGTCACTGGAACAGCGATTAGCATGCGCCTAGGGTCAGGCAAAGCGCGCACACCCTGATGGAGAACCAAATGGCCCGTATCGACTATTATTTTGCCACGCTGTCACCCTATTGCTACCTTGCTGGCACCCGGCTGGAGGAAGTGGCAAGCAAACATGGCGCACAGATTGCGTACAAGCCCTTTGACATCGTGCAGGGATTTGCGCGCACAGGAGGTGTGATGCCGAAAGACCGCCATCCCAGCCGTATTGAGTATCGTGCGCAGGAGTTGCCGCGTCAGGCCAGGAAGTTGGGAATGCCGTTCAATCTCAAGCCGGCGCATTGGCCCACAAACGGCGCGCCGTCGGCCTACGCGTTTATCGCAGCGCAGAATGCGGGCAGCGGTGATCTGGGCGTGCTCGCGCATGCGATTACCCGAGCTGTATGGGCCGAGGAAAAGGACGTGGCGGAGGAAGATGTAATTCGGGCCTGTCTGACGGAGGCGGGATTTGATCCGGCGCTGGCCGACAAGGATTTGCTGCAATCGGCCGATACGTATTCTCGCAATCTGGAAGATGCGGTTGAGGCCGGTGTTTTTGGCGCACCGTTCTACGTTGTCGACGGCCAGCGGTTTTGGGGGCAGGACCGTATCGAGGATCTGGATCTCTATCTACAGGGTAAACTATGAGACCCCATACCCATACGCATTTATTCGAGGGCGCGCCGCGCCGCGCCTTGGCAATCCACTGCACCCTGGGACAATCCAGCGCCTGGCGCGGGCTTGCGGCGGAGCTGAAGGATATTGTCAGCGTGCTGGCCTTTGATTTACCAAGTCACGGCAAATCCGGTATCTGGGACCGCACTGGAAACGTGCATGATGTCGCGACCGACATGGCACGTGGACTGATAGACCAACCGATGGACCTGATCGGCCATTCGTTCGGAGCAACCGTTGCCCTGCGCGTCGCTGTGGAGACGCCGGAATTGGTGCGCAGCCTCACGATGATAGAGCCGGTGTATTTCGCCGCCGCCATCGCGGACGAGCCCGAGCTGATGACCCAGTACAAGCGTGACAGCGCGCCGCTGGATGCGGCCTTTGCCGCCGGCGACGAAAGGGAGGCCGCGCGTGTGTTCAACCGCGACTGGGGCGATGGAACACCTTGGGACACACTGCCCGAGCGGATGCAGGACCACATGACCCGTCTTGTGCATTACGTTCCGGCAAGCGCTGCGTTTCTGCATTCCGACAGCGCGGGGCTGTTAAGCAGACTACAGGACGCGGCGATGCCTGCGGTGCTGATCGAGGGGGACCAGTCTCCGCCGATGAGTGGCAAAGTGGCTGCATCGCTCGCCAAGCGTCTGCCGGATGTGGCGCGGGTGGTGGTCAAGGGGGCGGGGCATATGCTGCCTGTCACCCACCCTGAGGCTGTGGCACCCCATGTGCGCGCACTGCTTGCGCGCAGCTAAGCGTTAGAAGTGGCTCAGGAACTGGTCGATTACTGTATCGGTCATGGACCAGTCACATACCAGCCGCGCGGATAGCATTTCGTCTGCGGGGCTGGTCGCCACATCGCCATCCAGCACATAGTATTTCGCACCGGCGGCGTGCAGGCGCTGGTGTACGGCGCGGGGGAAGCGGGTAAAGATCATGTTGGCCTGCGGCTCGTGTATCATCTCGGCGCCCTTCCCCCGCAGCCCACGCGCGAGGCGCGCGCAGGACGCGTTCGCACTGCGCGCCATGTCCTGCCAAAGACCGTTCTCCAGATAGCCGGCCATTTGTGCGGACAGGTAGCGGTGCTTGGAGAACAGATGCGCGCCACGTTTACGGCGCAACTCGAACTCCCACGCCTTGGCGGGATCAAAGAAAATTACAGCCTCGACCGCCATGCAGCCGTTTTTCGTACCGCCAAAGCTGACCACGTCAACGCCTGATTTCCACGTCATCTCGGCCGGGGTGCACCCCAGTGCCACAAGCGCGTTTGCAAACCGCGCGCCGTCCAGATGGACGGGCAGGTTTGCGGCCTTGGCCACAGCCGTCAGCGCGCGTAATTCCTCCAGCGTGTGTACCGAACCCATCTCGGTCACTTGGGTGATCGACACTGCACCAGCCTGCGCCATATGCACGTTGCCGCCAGGACGGCGGGCGATGGCGTCTGCGAGGTCTTCGGGCGCCATCTTGTCGCGTGTGGGGATCAGGGTCAGCTTGGCACCACCCGAGTAGAACTCCGGCGCGTTGCACTCGTCTTCCTCGATGTGGCTGAACTGCGCGCAGAATGTCGTCTGCCAAGGCTGCGTATAGCAGGCCAGCGCCAGCACATTTGCGGCGGTGCCGGTGGAGACAAGGTAGACAGCGGCGTCGGGCGCCTCAAAGGCAGCACGGATTCCGGCGCGAACCTCTTCCATGATGTCGTCCTTGCCGTAGGGCATGGCGTAGCCAGTGTTCGCCTCCATCACGCGTTGCATGATCTTCGGGTGGACGGGGCCGGAGTTGTCAGAGGCAAAAAACATTTAGAGTGGCTCCTCGATGATGTGGTCTTCCCAGTCTTCAAATACAGTTTCCCATTCGCTGACCGTGCGGCCGCGCATGGAGACGCCTGCCTTGTGCACGCTCTCGTGGGTGCCGGTCAGCAGGGGGTGCCAGTCGGGCAGGGGCAGGCCCTTCCACAGCAGACGGTAGGCGCAGGTTTGCGGCATCCAATAGGCGTGATCGTCGATGTTGTCCGGTGTCATCACGATGCAATCGGGCACAAACTGGTGACGGATTTCGTATTGGGCACAGCGGCAAGTGGCATCATCCAGCAGGCGGCAGGCTACGTTGGTCAGCGCGACCTCTCCCGTATCCTCGTCCTCAAGCTTGTTGAGGCAGCATTTGCCGCAGCCGTCGCAGAGTGCTTCCCACTCCTGCGTATTCAGGGACTTGAGCGGCTTGCGCTCCCAGAACTTCGGCGCGAGGCCGGAGCGGTCAATCGGATCATCGCCGGAGGCGTGCTTTGGTATACTACTCATAGGCGGCCAGTATGGCACGGGCGCGGGCGCTGTCGGCATCCATCTGGGTAATCAGCGCCTCAAGTCCGTCGAATTTCTCTTCACCGCGCAAATGCTCGACGAGGGCGACGGACAGAGGCGTGCCATAGAGATCGCCCTTGAAGTCGAAAATGAACGTTTCTAGATTGGGTTTGTTCTCCCCGAACATCGGGCGCACACCCATTGAGGCAACACCGTGATAGCTGCCCTTGTGCGCGCCTTCCAGCACATCCACCAGCACCGCATAGACGCCGAAGGCGGGCGGGTGCAGGCCGTCGATGCTCATGTTCGCTGTGGGATACCCCAGCTCGCGGCCACGCTGCTCGCCGCCGATCACGGGGCCCTCGATCCGGTGCCAATGGCCCAGCATGGCGGCGGCATCGCGGGTGCGCGCCTCGCTCAGTGCGCGGCGGATGGCGGTTGAGGAAACGGTCTGCTCCGATTGCGCCATCAGGGGCGCGATGGTCACGCCAAAGCCCAGATCGGCACCAAAAGCCGCCAGATCCTCGACCGTGCCCGCGCGCGCCTTGCCGAAACAGAAATCCGCACCTACCACCACATGCCGCAGACCAAGGCCTCGGTGCAGGATCTTCTCTGCAAAATCGAACGGGGTAAGCGAGGCAAGCGCTGCGTTGAACGGCAGTTGATACAGTTTTTCCACACCTACCTTGGCCAACCGCGAGGCGCGTGCCGCACTGCTCATCAATCGAAACGGCGGGGCGTCTGGCGCAAAATAGGCGCGGGGGTGCGGCTCGAACGTAACAATGCCCAAGGGCGCATCGGGAACAGCGGCGCGCGCCATCTCGATCACCGAGCGGTGGCCGAGGTGCACCCCGTCAAAATTGCCGATCGCGGCGGTGGCACCGCGATCCGACGTTTCTACAAACTGATAGTCCGAAATAATCCGCATGGCCCTGTGAGTAGCGGCGCACGCGGATCAGTGCAAGGTCAGTCGAACTTGCGCGAAGGCGCGAGAACGGTGGCTTCGCCGATCAGTACCTTTTTGCCATCGACAGAGCAGTGGCAATCCATCTTCACGATGCGTTTGGCAGGGTCGATATCGGTCACTTTCACTTCGGCATAGACCGTATCACCGGGGCGCACAGGGCGCAGGAATTTCATGGTCTGGCCCAGATACACCGTGCCATGACCCGGCAGCTGCTCCCCGATCACAGCTGAGATCAGACCCGCCGTCAGCATGCCGTGCGCGATACGGCCCTGAAAAATGGTGTCCTGTGCGTAATCATCGTCGAGGTGCACCGGGTTCCGGTCGGTTGACACGGTGGCGAACATCTCGATGTCCTCGTCTGTAACCTGCTTGCGCAGATAGCGGAACATGCCGATTTCGATGTCTTCGATGACGATGGTGCCGCGTGGGAGATTGTCCAACATTCCTGCCCTCATAGTAATAATAGTGCGGGCAGTGCGCCCTAATTGCAATTTAATTACTTTGCAGATGCAGAAAATGCAAGCAGAAACTCGCTCAGCGTAGGTGTCCGATGGTGTAGGTCGGGTCCATATTTTCCCTATCCAGAAAAGCGCTTAGCGCCTGCGCGTCTGGCTGGTCGATGGTTTTTGTCTCGGCTGCGGCCAGCCCACCGGTGATGAAGAGGGAATCAATCCCTTCATCCACAGCGCCTTTTACATCCGTCATGATCCCGTCTCCGATGGCCAGGATCTTGCCATCCGGGATGGTATTGCCCAGCTTGTGCAGCCTGCGCCGCGCCAGATCATAGATTGGCGCATGGGGCTTGCCGAAATAGAGGCTCTCGCCGCCGATTTCTGTGTACATCCGCGCCACAGCACCCGCGCACCATTCGCGCTCCTCGCCACGGTCCACGACGATATCGGGATTGGCACAGAGCAGCTTCAGACCCCGCGCAAGTGCAATCTCCAGATCAGCCCGCCAGGTTTCAGGCTCGGCGATTGGATCGAACGGACCAGTGCAGACAATACCAGTAGCCTCGTCAAGCGGAACGCGGGTGATTTCCACGGGGTTGTCCAGTATTTCCAGCGGGTCGAAAAAGCGGCTGTCCGTGACGGGACCGTAGTGCCAGACCTGTGTGCCCACCACGCCGCTGTACATTGCCGCGCGCGCGGAGTCGCCGGAGGTTGCCACCGCGTCATACGCATCATCCGGCACGCCAAAATGGACCAGCTGCTTGAGCACACCTTTGCGCGGACGCGGGGAGTTGGTGACAAGAACGACTTTGCCGCCGGTCTTGCGGTAGGCTTGCAGCGCGGCAACCGCACTCGGGATCGCGGTAACGCCGTTGTGCACGCAGCCCCAGAGATCGACGAACAAAGCGTCGTAGTTTGTCGAAACTTCAGCAAGGGTGGTGATGATGCGGGTCATGTGCTGCTCCAGAAATGCGGGTTACGCGCTGGGATATCCGAGCAAAGACAGGATGCAAAGACCGACAATAAAAAAGCCCCCCTGTGTGTTCAAGGGGGGCTGAGGGGCAATCGCGCCTGAAAATTCAGACCTTAAGGTTCGGTATGATCTGCTTTTTGCGGCTCATGATGCCGGGCAGCACAACTGTGTCACCGCTGACCGTCGCACCAAAGGATTTCTCGGCCACGGTTTTGCTCAGCTCGTTGGGGATCAGCATGGTCGCTTCTTCGTTGAGGATATCCACGACGAACAACAGAACCTGATCTGCGCCATCTTCGGTTGCAACGCCCGGCATCGCGGCCATCAGTGCATCCTTGCGGTCCAGAACGGTGGCAGGCGATGTCGTCTCCAGCACGGAAACGCGGAACTGCTTGCCGCCGACTTCGTATTCCTTGCTGTCCATGCGCAGCAGTTCGGCTTCCGAGAAGGAGGAAACATCGGATTTCGCCGCAAACATCTGCGCCGCATATTCTTCGATGTTCACACCCAGATCTTCGGCCAGGGACCATGCGATGGCTTTGTCTTCCTGCGTGGTTGTGGGGGAGCGGAATTCCAGCGTATCCGACAGGATGCAAGTCAGCATCGCGCCTTTGATGCTTTCAGGCATCTGGGCGATGTCCTTGCCGATGATTTTCCACATGATCGTGGCGGTACAGGCCAGAGGCTCCATCACAATATGGATCGGCCCCTTCGTCTCCAGCCCGCCGACCAGCTTGTGGTGGTCGATGATCGCGCGGATGTCGGCATTGTTGATGTTGGCCGGCAATTCCGCGGGGTTGTTAGTGTCCACAATCACAACTGGCTGGTCGTCGGCCACATCCGCGATTATTTCAGGTTTATCAAGGTTCCAGCGCTCCAGCATAAAGAGCGCCTCGGTGTTCGGCTCGCCCAACAGGACGGGCTTTGCTTCGACACCTTGTATGGTGTTCAGATACCACGCCCAGATGATCGGGCTGCCGGTGCTGTCGGTGTCGGGGGATTTATGGCCAAAAACGAGGGTCGTCATTATGCTCTCCTGCAGGAAATACGCTCAATTTGCGCGCCTTATAGCAGGATCGCGTCCCGTGTCACGTGTCCATGACGCGCGGCGACCCTTCTTCATTTTGCCGCTAAACTCGATCCGTCCCTCACCAAATTCGCAGCCGTCGCAAATCAAACGGATCAGCCGCTCACCAGCGTCGACATTCTGTTACACATTCGTATTGCCCCATTGAAACCCACAGTGTGGCATGAGGCGGGGCGGCGCAAAAAAAAGGCGGCGATCCCGTCGCAGGTCTTGGTTGCAGCTTAAGGGGTCGCGCAGTCTTTGCGAATGATGGTATCACCACGCGCATGAGCGTGCGCGAAACCGATCTCTATCCCCCCGTCAAAGCCTTTCTGGAGGATCAGGGATACGTGGTGAAGGGCGAGGTGGGGGCCGCCGATGTTGTCGCCGTCCGCGGAGCAGAGCCGCCGGTGGTGGTCGAGCTGAAGCTGGGGTTTTCGCTGGCGCTGTTCCACCAGTGTGTCGAGCGGCTGAAGGTCAGCGATGACGTATATCTGGCTGTGGCGCATAAGGCAGGCAAGCCTTTCTACAAAGCGCTCAAGGCAAATATGGTACTGGCGCGGCGGCTGGGGCTGGGGCTGATGACGGTGCGGGTGGAGGATGGTCTGGTCTCGGTGCATTGTGATCCCGGCCCTTACGCGCCGCGCAAGAATGCCAAACGCAAAGCCACGCTGCTGCGCGAATTTGCGCGCCGTCAGGGCGACCCCAATGATGGCGGTCAGACGCGGGCGGGGCTGGTCACCGCCTACCGGCAGGATGCGGTGAAGATCGCGGTTTACCTGTTCGAGGTGGGTGCAAGCAAAGGCGCCGATGTGGCGCGTGAGACAGGGGTTCCGCGCGCGACAGCCATGATGCGCGACAACCATTATGGCTGGTTTGAAAAGGTCGAGAAGGGCGTTTATGGCATCACCCCTTCCGGTGCGGATGCAGTGGCAGTCTCGGCGCGGGTACTGGGGGCTGATTGATCCCGCTTCGACCGCGCAAATTTTTATCAGCTTGTTGTTGACACGTGCACCGCGCATCCATACCTATCCCTCGTTAGCACTCGACTATGGTGAGTGATAACGGCGGGTCGCTTCAGGTGAAGGGCCTGTCCGACAAATAACTTTGAGCATCAAGGAGCTACAAAGATGGCATTGACACCGCTTCACGACCGCGTGCTGGTAAAGCGCACAGAGGGCGAAGAGAAAACTGCTGGCGGGTTGATTATCCCCGATAGCGCGAAGGAAAAACCCTCCGAGGGTGAAGTCGTCGCAGTGGGCGAAGGCGCGCGCAAAGACAGCGGCGAGTTGATCGCACCCGCGGTTAAGCCAGGCGACAAAATCCTGTTCGGCAAATGGTCCGGCACGGAAGTCACCGTCGACGGCGAAGAAATGCTGATGATGAAAGAGAGCGACATCATGGGGATCCTGTCCTGATTTCAGGACGCTGAGGATTTTGTCCTGATTTCAGGACGGGCGGGCTGCACAAGCCCCCTTTGAGACGCTAACCATCAACCAATTTTAGGAGACTTCGAATATGTCTGCAAAAGACGTCAAATTCGGTACAGACGCGCGCAACAAAATGCTCAAGGGTGTGAACATCCTGGCAGATGCCGTCAAAGTAACACTGGGCCCCAAAGGCCGTAACGTGGTTCTGGACAAATCGTTCGGCGCACCACGCATCACCAAAGACGGTGTATCTGTCGCCAAAGAGATCGAGCTGGAAGACAAGTTCGAGAACATGGGCGCACAGATGGTCAAAGAAGTGGCCTCGCGCACCAATGACGAAGCTGGCGACGGTACAACAACCGCCACAGTTCTGGCTCAGGCCATCGTAAAAGAAGGCATGAAATCTGTTGCAGCGGGCATGAACCCGATGGACCTCAAGCGCGGCATCGACATGGCGACAGCCAAAGTTGTCGAAGCCATCAAGGCAGCGGCGCGCGACGTGACCGACAGCGACGAAGTTGCACAGGTCGGCACGATCTCTGCCAACGGCGAAGCTGAAATCGGCCGTCAGATCGCGGATGCGATGCAGAAAGTCGGCAACGAGGGTGTGATCACCGTCGAAGAGAACAAAGGCCTGGAAACAGAGACCGATGTTGTTGAAGGTATGCAGTTCGACCGTGGCTACCTGTCCCCGTACTTCGTGACAAACGCTGACAAGATGACAGTCGAGCTGGAGGATGCGATCATCCTGCTGCACGAAAAGAAACTGTCCTCGCTCCAGCCAATGGTTCCTCTGCTTGAGCAGGTTATCCAGTCGCAGAAGCCTTTGCTGATCATCTCCGAAGATGTTGAAGGCGAAGCGCTGGCAACACTGGTTGTGAACAAACTGCGCGGCGGCCTGAAAATCGCAGCGGTCAAAGCACCTGGTTTCGGCGATCGCCGCAAAGCGATGCTGCAAGACCTTGCAGTTCTGACAGGCGGTCAGGTGATCTCCGAAGATCTGGGCATGAAGCTTGAGTCCGTGACAATGGACATGCTGGGTTCCGCCAAGAAAGTGTCGATCACGAAGGACGAGACCACCGTGGTCGACGGTCACGGCGAAAAGGCCGAGATCGAAGCACGCGTTGCCCAGATCCGTAACCAGATCGAAGAAACCACATCCGACTACGACCGTGAAAAGCTGCAAGAGCGTGTTGCCAAACTGGCAGGCGGCGTTGCTGTTATCCGCGTTGGCGGCATGACCGAAGTTGAAGTGAAAGAGCGTAAAGACCGCGTTGACGATGCACTGAACGCGACACGTGCCGCTGTTCAAGAAGGTATCGTTGTTGGTGGTGGTGTTGCTCTGATCCAGGCGGGCAAGGCTGCTCTCGACGGTCTCGAAGGTGCGAACAGCGACCAGACCGTTGGTATCAACATCGTGCGCAAGGCGCTTGAGGCACCTCTGCGTCAGATCGCTGAGAACGCCGGTGTTGACGGTGCTGTGGTTGCGGGCAAGATCCGCGAAAGCGACGATCTGAAGTTCGGCTTCAACGCGCAGACCGAAGAATATGGCGACATGTTCAAGTTCGGCGTGATTGACCCAGCCAAAGTTGTGCGTACTGCTCTGCAGGATGCAGCCTCCATCGCGGGCCTGCTGATCACAACCGAAGCCATGGTTGCCGATCGTCCGTCCAAAGATGGCGGCGCCGGTGGCGGTATGCCAGACATGGGCGGCATGGGCGGCATGGGCGGCATGATGTAAGCACCAGCTCCGGCTGATGCGCGTTATCCGAAAGGGTAGCACATGCTCCCGTCCATACGGACACGGCAAAGGGCTCCTTCGGGGGCCCTTTGTTGCATTTGGAGGGCAGACCCCTGACTTGATAGAAACAGTGTTTTGCGCGATTGCGCTTGGCCGGTCGCGCGGGGCAGGGTAGTCGGCGGTATGCGACTGATTATCCTGACCGCCCTCACTATGTGTGCCTTTGCCGCAAACTCTGTCCTGACCCGCGCGGCGGTGGAAGGCGGGCACCTGGCGCCATCGGCTTTTGCCCTCGTCCGCGTGGCTGCCGGTGCCTTGATGCTGGTGGCGCTGGTGATGTGGCGGCGGCAACCGCTGCCGCTGTTTCGCCCTGCGCGCTTTGTCGGCGCGATCAGCCTGACGGCATATATGGCGGGGTTTTCGCTGGCCTACCTGACACTGGACGCCGGATTGGGCGCGCTGATCCTGTTCGGGGTCACGCAGATCACCATGTTTGGACATGGTGCGCTTACGGGCCAGCCGCCGACTGCCCGCCAGTTGCTCGGGTCTGCTGTGGCATTCGGCGGGTTGGTACTTGTGCTCTGGCCCGCAGAGGGCGGCGTGACCGATCCTGCGGGTGCCGCGTTGATGGTGGTCGCAGGCTTTGGTTGGGCGGTTTACAGCATCGCAGGGCGTGGGGCGGCGGACCCTTCTGCGGCGACAGCGGCAAATTTTATCCCTCTGCCTGCCCGTGCTTGGAGTGGTCCTGTTGCTCCCCGGCTTGCAACTGGAGGGGGATGCCTGGGGTGTGGCACTCGCGGTTAGCAGCGGCGCGCTGACTTCGGGGCTGGGCTATGCACTGTGGTATTCGGTTCTGGCCCGCATGACCGGCAGCACGGCGGCAGTGGTGCAGCTGGCGGTGCCTGTGCTCGCGATCGTTGCAGGGGCGGTCGTGCTGGGCGAAAGCGCGCCGCCGATCCTGATTCTTGCCGCAGCACTGGTCGTCGGCGGCATCGGCTGGGCCGTGACCGCTAGGCGATAATCGGCTCCAGCGGGTCGTACATCGGCGCATCGGGGTCGCCCCACGCCACAGCGGCCAGACTGTCCGGCTTGACAAGCAGCTCTGCCATCTCTGCCCGCGTCACCCAGCGCCTGTTGGTCACAATCGCCTCCACATCGGTCCACGCGGGGTCCAGCGTCGCGGAGCCTGACAAGACGCCGCGGAAATAAACATCCACCTGATGGAAACTACCCGCCGGATCGTGAAATTCGTTCACGAGGCAAGGCGCGCCTACGGTGATGTGCAGGCCGGTTTCCTCGAACACCTCGCGCACCAGGTTGTCGGGCAGCGCGCTACCGCGCTCCACCCCGCCGCCCGGTGCGCACATCAGATCGCTTTTGCCCTCGGCCAGGCATTGACCAGCAACAGGCGGTTTTCGTGCAAGATAACGGCCCGCACGGCAAGACGTGGCGGCAGTGTCGGCGTCATTTGACACTCCTTTCAGAGGAGGGGATTACATCGGCGCGGATTGGCATTACATAGCGGCTCATGAGACTGACCCTGATCATATGCGCCCTCTGGCTGACCGCAAGCGCCGCGCAGGCGCGCTGTGTCGTTCTGCTGCACGGGCTGGCACGAACCGAGACATCCTTTGCCCTGATGGAAGCGGCGCTGGAGGCCGAAGGCTGGCGCGTGGTGCGGCCCGGTTATCCCTCTACCGAAGCGCCTATAGAAGAGCTCACGCGGCGCACCTTGCCCGATGCGGTTGCGGCCTGTGGCACTGAAAAGGTGGACTTCGTGACCCATTCCATGGGCGGTATCCTGCTGCGCCAATGGGTGGCCGATGTCGGGCCGGAGCGTGTCGGTCGCGTTGTGATGCTCGGGCCCCCGAATGGCGGCAGCGAGATTGTAGACGAGCTGCGCGACGTGGTCGTGTTCGACTGGATCAATGGTCCTGCGGGTCTGCAAATGGGAACGGGGCCTGGATCTTTGCCACTGGGCCTGCCGCCTGCGAATTTCGAGCTGGGTGTGATTGCAGGCACGCAATCGCTCAACCCTTATTTTTCCTCGCTTCTGCCGGGGCAGGATGACGGCAAGGTGTCGGTCGCGTCTACGCGACTTGCGGGCATGAAAAGCCATCTGACCCTGCCTGTCACCCATACGTTCATGATGAACAACCCCCGCGTGATCACCCAGACGATAAACTTCCTGCGCAATGGCCGCTTTGATCCGGAACTGACACTGTTGGGCGCAGTGTTGGAGCAGCTTGGCTGTGCAGAGGGTGAATGCCTGCCGGGGATGGAGGCATCCGATGCTAAGCCTTGATTTTACGGGCGCGGAGGTGCTGGGCGCGCAAGGGCTGCACCGTGACGGTCTGTCATTTGCGGAAGGTGTGATTGTAGATGCCCCTGTGGGTCGGGCGGTGGACCTCGCGGGCTATCTGGTGCTGCCCGGCATTGTGGATGTCCACGGTGACGGGTTCGAACGGCATCTGGCTCCGCGCCGTGGTGCGATGAAGCAGATGGCAGAAGGCTTGGTCGCCGTGGAGGCGGAGCTGGCCGCAAACGGCATCACGACGGCGACGCTGGCCCAGTTTGTCAGCTGGGAAGGCGGTGTGCGCAGCCCCGAATTCGCCGAGCAAGTGTTTTCGCACCTGCGCGATGTGGCACCACAGATGGTGACCGACCTGCGTGGACAGTTGCGGTTCGAGACGTACCAGCTCGATCTGTTCGACACGCTGCCTCAGAAAATGGCGGAATGGGGTCTGCGCTATATCGTGTTCAATGATCATTTGCCGCACGACCGGTTGCAGGCAGGGGTCCAGCCCAGGCGGCTGGTGTCGCAGGCGCTAAAGGCGCGGCGCAGCCCCGAAAAACATCTGGCGATGATGCAGGCGATGGAGGCGCGCGCCGACGAGGTGCCTGCCGCACTTGATGCGCTCTGTGCGCGTCTGGCGGCGCAGGGTGTTGCCATGGGCAGCCACGATGACACGACTGCTCAGGGCCGCGCGATATGGGCAGCGCGCGGTGTGACGATGGCTGAGTTTCCCGAAACGCTGGAGGCGGCGGAGGCGGCGCGGGCCGGGGGCGATGCAATCATCCTTGGTGCGCCGAACGTGGTGCGGGGTGGATCGCACAAGGGCAACGCCAGCGCCCTGGACCTGATTGCCATGGGGTTGTGTGACGCGCTGGCGTCGGATTATCACTACCCCAGCGCGCGGCGCGCGGCCCTGATGCTGTCCCGCAGCGGGCTTCGGGATCTGGCAGGGGCCTGGCGCCTTGTCTCGACCGGGCCGGCGCGGGTGCTCGGGCTGACCGATCGCGGGTCGCTGGTGCCGGGCCGGCGCGCCGATATGGTCATTTTGGAACAGAGCACGCACCGGGTCGCGGCGACCATGGGGCAGGGGCGTGTCAGCTACATGAACGGCGCCATCGCGGGGCGGCCCTGAGCGGAGATAGGCGGGCGCAGCTTCGGCTCGGCGAGCCTTCGGCGCTGCGCGCTGCCGCCCTGCGGGTCGGCTGCGGCCCGGCATCATCCCTTGCGCACGATCCTGTTGGCGTGGCCCATCTTGCGGCCGGGCTTGACCTCCGCCTTGCCGTAAAGATGCAGCGCGGTGTCGGTGTGGGCGGCGAGGCCGGGGACCCGGGCCATGTCGTCGCCGATCAGGTTTTCCATCACCACGTCCGCATGGCGCTGACCGCCCCCCAAGGGCCATCCCGCCACGGCGCGGATGTGCTGTTCGAACTGATCCACGGTGCAGCCGTTCTGGGGTCCAGTGGCCGGAATTGTGCACGCGTGGCGCGATTTCGTTCACGATCAAACCGTCGGACGTCACGAAAAGCTCGACCCCCAGCACCCCGACATAGTCCAGCGCGTTGAGGATGGTGGCGGAAAGCAGGATCGCATCCGTGCGTTGCGTCGATGTCAGACGGGCGGGCACGGTTGTGGTGCGCAGGATGCCGTCGCGGTGGACATTCTCGCCGGGGTCGAAGCAGGCGACCTCGCCATGCAGGTCGCGCGCGGCGATGACCGAGACCTCTGCCTTGAACTTGACGAAACCTTCCAGAACCGCGGGCATGCACCATATCGGCAAGGGCGGCACCGAAGGAGCACACTACAAAACATGTGGGAAAATCCCTGCTTCACTCTCAACACTGTGAGTTATTCGCTGGCTAAAGCCATGAGCCAAGTCTTCCGCCACTCTGGAACCGGAAGAAAACGAATTTGACTACGCAGGACTCTCCCCGGCAGATGCACAAAAAATCAATGCCCCAAGAGTTGCTGAGGCCCTGCTGGTCTATGAATGCACGTTGCACGACATCATCACCTTCGGCGACCAACCGGGTTCCGGCAACCTGATTCTCGGGCAGATTCGCTATGTGGATATTCGCGACGATTTGTATCAGGACGGCAAAATCGATTTTGAAAAACTCGACCCCGTTGGACGCCTTGCAGGCAACTGGTACTCAAGCATCCGTGACAAGTTTGAACTGCAAAGAGGCTGAGCTCCTTAAATTCCATGAAAAACCTTAACTATAAAATAAGGCCAATGAGCAGAAATGAGCTGGACATTTTGATTGTCTGGGCAGAACAGGAAGGCTGGAGATCGGGCTTGCATGATGCCCACTGCTATCATGCGGCAGACCCTGAGGGCTTTCTCATTGGACTTTTAGACGATGAGCCGATTGCTGCAATCTCGGCCGTTAAGTATGCAAACCATTTCGGCTTTCTGGGTTTTTATATCGTGAAGCCGGAATTTCGCGGCAAGGGTTTCGGCATGCAAGTCTGGACTGCGGGGATGAACTATCTTGAAGGACTGAATATCGGTCTGGATGGCGTTGTTGCTCAGCAGGATAACTATAAAAAATCCGGTTTTAAGCTGGCTTATCGTAATATACGCTATGAAGGTAGTGGAGGCGGAAAGGCTCCTGACGGCTCTGACATTGTCGAGCTGTCCAGCCTTCCCTTTGACGTAATTGATTTATACGAAAAAGAATTCTTCCCTGCTAATCGAACACAATTTACCCGAATATGGATAGCGCAGGCGGATAGCCATGCCTCTGGAGTCATGCAGCATGGCAAACTGGCAGGCTATGGCGCAATCCGAAATGTGCCAGCGGTTTCAAGGGATTAAGCCCACTTATGCCGACAGCCCGGCGCTGGCCGAGGTGCTCTTCCTGACCCTTAAGTCCAGAATTGCAACTTCAGAAAAGATTTTTCTGGATACACCGGAAGTCAATCCTACTGCCGTTGCTTTGGCTGAGAAATATATGATGCAACCTTCTTTCGAAACCGCCGTGGATGTATACAGGGGACTTCCCTGCTCTACCTCTGGATCGTGTGTTTGGTGTTACATCTTTTGAAATTGTGGTTAAGCATCGAGTGAATTAAATACTGAAATTCTTCTTCGTATACCCTTGTTCACGAAGCATTAAAAAAGGGCTTTCTTCAGCCCCCTCCATTTTCTGTAGCAGCCCGGATCACCTGATCAATGATCGAGCGGATCAGGCGTCGATCTGGAACTTCACAATCTTGCCGGCGAGTACCCTTGCCACCTTCGATATGCCAGACCAGATGGGTACCGTAGTTGGCATACAGACCACGACCTTTCCAGCCCAGATCAGGATCATCTATACGACCATCCAGACCACGCTGGTAGAAGCCCAGCGGATAAGGCACACGCAGGTAGGTCCAGTCGCTGGTGTCCGGATCCAGCGCAATCAGCGAATCTGAGTTGGAACCGGTCAGTATGGGCGTATTCTTGCCCAGACCACTG